>JJOH01000020.1 GCA_000696115.1 Streptomyces olindensis | reverse complement strand
TCTTCGCGGCGTCGCGTCCGTTCCACGCCTTGCCGTGGTCGAAGATGTGCCCGAGCCCGTCCCACTGGGTGGAGCACTGCAGGGGCATCGCGATCACGTCGTCGGCGCCGCCGATGCCGTGCGGAAAGCCCTGGTTGCCCAGCGCCGCGTCCGTTCCCGTGTCCAGCATGGTGTGGACGGGGTTGGTGCGGCGGCGCCAGCCCTTCTGCGGCCCGTTCATGTCGAACCGCTGCGACAGCGAGAAACTCACCCCCCGGCGGATGAGTGCCGCACCCTCACGGCGCTTGGCCTCGTCGAGGAAGTTCAGCGTGCCGAGCACGTCGTCCTCGCCCCAGCGCCCCCAGTTGGAGTACCGCTTGGCGGCCTCGGCGATGGCGCCCTCGGCGTCCGCGGGGTCGGGCGGGGCCGTCACGCCGCGGTCCCCTGGGCGACACAGCGGGTGCGCTGCACGCCCAGACCCGTGATGGAGCCCTCCATGACGTCGCCGTCGCGCAGCAGCCGTCCCCAGTGCATGCCGTTGCCGGCCGGGCTGCCGGTGAGCACCAGGTCGCCGGGCAGGAGCCGGGAGGTCTGGGAGATGTACGACACCAGCCGGGCGATGCCGAAGAGCATGTCCTTGGTGGACTCGTCCTGCATGGGTCTCGCCGTTGAGCTTCAGTGTGACGCGCAGGTCACCGGGGTCGGCGATCGACGCGGCGGGCACGATCCACGGGCCGAGCGGGGTGAAGCCGGGAGCGTTCTTGCAGCGCAGCCAGTCGGTGCCGATGGCCTTCATGTCCCGGCGGAAGACGGTGGCGCGGTCGGTGAGGTCGTTGGCGATGGTGTAGCCGGCCACGTACTCCAGGGCCTCCTCGGCCGTCACCCGGTAGGCGGGCCGGGCCATGACGGCCGCCAGCTCCAGTTCCCAGTCCGGTTGTTCGGCCCAGTCGGGGAGTACGACGTCGTCGAAGGGGCCGGTGATCGCGCTCGGCAGGCCGATGAACACGTACGGCAGGTCCTCGGCCGCCCGCCGGTCCATGACCGCGGCGATCTCCGCGCGCGCTTCCTCGACCGTGCGGGGGTCGGCGGGGGAGCGGTGGGCGACCTCCAGGTCGATCACGTGCTGCCGGTAGTTGGCGCCGGACTGGAAGACCTGGCGGGGCTCGACCGGCGCGTGCACCCGCAGGTGCTCCAACGGCCGCCAGTCGGCCGTCTCGTCGGCCGCGAGCGCGTGCAGGCGAGGGAGCACCTCGTCCCACCGCTCGAAGATCCCCCGGGTTGTCAGGGCCGGCTCTCCGAGGGCCGTGGAAAGATCCAGCACGCGCCCCCCGGGGGTCACGAGACCGGGGAAAGCCGCCTGGTCAGGGGCGGAGAGGACGCCAAGGGCGAAGGGTCCGGAGAAGGACGCGGAAGCGGCTGCGGGTTTCACGGGAATGTCCTCCAGATTGCGGTGGGACCAATCTGGACCCCAGCGCGTAATCTGGGAAATAGATTCTTTAGATGTTGATCATCTGTGGTGCAAATGGTGCTGCCGCCGCAAGCGGCCTCGCTCTGGAGGCGTCGTGTCCCTCTCCGGCCTCGATCTCAACCTCGTCCTGTCCCTGCGGGCCCTACTGGAGGAACGCAACGTCACCCGCGCCGGGCAGCGCGTCGGGCTCAGCCAGCCGGCGATGAGCGCGGCCCTGGCCCGCCTGCGCCGCCACTTCGACGACGACCTGCTCGCGCGCGTCGGCAAACAGTACGAACTGACCGCCCTCGGCCGCGCCCTGCTGGACCGCACCTCGACCGCCTGCGACCTGCTGGAACGGGTCTTCAGCAGCAGGGCCGACTTCGCCCCGGGCAGCGAGGAGCACGAGTTCACCCTGCTCACCTCCGACTACGCCCTCGCCGTGTTCGGCGCCGAGCTCGCCCGGACCGTGCACGCCGAGGCCCCTGGAGTACGGCTGCGCTTCCAGCGGACGCCCATCGACGTCACCGAGGACACGACACCGCTGCTCAGCACAGCCGACGGGCTGCTGATGCCGCGCGGCATCATCGGCGGTTTCCCCGCCGTCGACCTGTTCACCGACCGCTGGGCCTTCCTGGTCGCCGAGACGAACGACGAGGTCGGCGACCAGCTGACCATGGACGACCTGGCACGACTGCCCTGGGTCATCTACCAGCGTGCCTACGACGCCCCGGCCGCCCGGCAGCTGAGCATGCTCGGTGTCGATCCCCGCGTGGAGATCTCCGTCGACAGCTTCCAGGCGCTGCCCTTCCTGATCGCCGGCACCCGCCGGATCGCCCTGGTCCAGCAGCGCCTGGCCGAGCTGCTGCGCGGCGTGGCCGCCGTACGCCTCATGGAACCTCCCTACGGGGCGGTCCCTCTCCAGGAGGCACTGTGGTGGCACCCGGTGCACACCCACGACGCGGCCCACATCTGGCTGCGCGAGACAGCGGCCCGCGTGGGAGCGGAGCTGGCCGCTTCGGAGCCCGGCCGTATCGCCACAGTCGCACCGAGATAGCGGGCCCGTGCAGGTGCCTGGCATCCAAGGTCTGGATGATCCACATCTTCGATATCGATCGGATGAGGGCTAGGCAGGACCTGTCCGTTGGCCCATAGTCGTCTCCACCCGGCGCCGGAGCCACACCATCCTCCGCTGCCGGGACCGGACAGGCGCCCGGCGAGCCGGCCCGCCGCGACGCCCGGCAGTCATCGGCCCCCCGCTCCCCACAGATACCGGGCGGCCCGACCACGACGGCCGCACCATCCCGTCCCCCTCCCGACCCGCCACGTGGAGTTCCCGCATGCCTGCACCCGTGCCCCCGCTCCCGTCCCCGACGCCCACAGCCGTCAAGGACACCCCGACCGAGCAGGCCGTGTCCGGCCCCGGCCACCGGCTTCGCCTCATGCTGCTGATGGCCGGCAGCTGCCTGCCCATCCTGGGCGCCGTACTCATCGCCCCCGTCCTGCCGCAGATGCAGTCCCACTTCGCCGACGTGCCGGGCGTCGACGCGCTCGTCCCCATGGCCCTTACCATCCCCGCCCTCTCCCTGGCGCTGCTGGCCCCCTTCGCCGGCGTCATCGTCGACCGGCTCGGCCGCAAACGCCTGCTCGTCGTCTCGACCGTGCTGTACGCGATCCTCGGCACCGCCCCCCTGTGGCTGGACTCCCTTGGCGCCATCGTCGCCAGTCGCGCCCTCGTCGGTGTCGCCGAAGCCGCCATCATGACCTGCAGCACCACGCTGATCGGCGACTACTACTCCGGCCGGCAACGCGATCGCTACCTCGCGATGCAGACGATGTGCGCCTCGATCTCCGCGACGGCCTTCTTCGTGCTGGGCGGCGCGGCCGGATCGGCCGGCTGGCGCGCACCGTTCTGGGCCTACGCGGTGAGCCTGCTGCTCGCCCCGGCCATGGCCGCCTTCCTGCCGCGGCCCCGACCGGCCGACCACGCGGACGAGCCCTCCCTCACCGCCTCGGAACCGATGGCCAAGCGGCCCTTCCCCTGGCGTCCGCTGGCCGGCACCTGCGCGCTGACCCTCTTCGGAGCCGTCCTCTTCTACACCGTCCAGGTGGAGATGGCATTCCTCCTGAACGACATGGGCGTGAGCAACCCCGGCGTGATCGGACTGGCCACCGCCGGCTCCAGTGCCGCGGTCGTGATCGGCGCCGTGGTCTTCGCCAAGGCCGGCCGCAGCCCGCAAGCCTGGCTGCCCACCGCCTTCGGCCTGTGCGCCGTCGGCTTCGCGGTGATCTGGCTCGCCCCCAACCCCGTCGTACTGACCGCCGGCGCGGTGATCAACTGCCTCGGCAGCGGCATCATGCTGCCGAGCCTGCTCACCCTCGCCATGTCCAAGCTCCACTACGCCGACCGCGGCCGCGGCACCGGTCTGTGGACGGGCTTCTTCTTCCTCGGCCAGTTCATCTGCCCGCTCGTGGTCCTCGCGCTCGCCTCCGCCGTCGGCACCCTGGCGAACGCCCTGGGCGTACTCGCCCTCGCCGGGGCCGTCGCCACCGCCGCACTCGGCCTCGCCGCCCGGCGCCGCCGGACGGCCGCCCCGGACCCGATCCAGCAGACGGCGGGCTGACCACGCGGTGCCGGTCCACCACGAGAACCACACACCCGTCGAGATCGGCATCGCGGATATCCCCGCGATGCCGATCGCCACTCGTTCCACCGGAGAAACGAAGGATGCCGACGCCGACCCTGATCGCCGCCATCCGTCACAAGCCGGGCATGACGCACCAGGCGTTCCTGCACTACCTCCAACCCGTGCACGGATCCCTGGCCGCCGCGAACCCTCTTCGGATTCGGCGCTGACTCAGCTGCCCCAATTCCGTGCGGGGTGACGATGGGCGCGGAATGCTCGTTCGTGCGGCTGTTGTGCTGTCGTACGGATGTGGGGTGATGCGGGTGAGATGCGGCCGAAGGGTCCCGCCATCGCGCCCGCCCGTCCCGCGCAGCAGGCCCTCACCCCGGCCGACGCCGGCCTGCTCGCCGCCCTCCGGCGCGACGGCCGGGCTGGCCTCACCGACCTCGCCGCGGCGACCGGCTGGTCGTCCGCCACAGCGGCCCGCCGGCTGGCCGACCTGCGGGCCGGCGGCGCACTCTTCTTCGACATCGATCTCGACGCCACCCTGCTGGGTGTCACCACACAGGCCATGCTGTGGATGGCATGACGTCGTTCTCCAGGGCCGACATCCACGTGTGGTTGCAGTGCTGGCAGGTGTCGTCGGCCAGTTGATACGCCGCCGCTGCGGGTCCGTGCTCCGAATGCCGTGTCGCTTCATCTCGCGTACGAGCCACTTCGGGTAGATGTCCTCGTCCGTGGGCTGCCCCTGTGGATCCAAGCAGAAGGGGCAGTGGCCAGGCGGAGCCGGCAACTTGGGCTCTGCCAGTGCGGAGAAGCGCCACAGCGGTTGTAAGACAGGACCTGTGCGCGTCGACGCGCGTTCCGATCAACCAACTACCCGAGCGCGTGCCGCCTATCTCGACCCACGAGTGGCGGGCTCGCTTGACCAACTCCCCGCATCCGGCAAGGCAGTCCAGCCTGCGCCAGTCCGGACTCCATGACCTCCACTCAGTCGCCATGCCTCAGGATGCCGCTCGCCGCGTCGCCATGTTTCGAGGTACGCCGCTGGCGCCTGGCGCCCCACGTACGGAATCTGCGCCGACGGGCGGACACGGTTACCCGCGCGGTGGCGCCGTGCTACCCCTGATCACCAGCTGTGTCGGTACGACGACGTCGTGTTCGGTCTCCTCGCCGCGCAGGATGTCGAGGAGCATCCGCCCGGCACGTTCTCCCTGCTCTCGTACCGGTTGCCGCACCGTGGTCAGGTCGGTCAGCTCGGCGACCGGGTGGTCGTCGATGCCGATGACGGAGATGTCGTCGGGGACGCGCAGTCCGGCGCGGCGGAGTGTGCGGATGGCACCGAGGGCGACCTCGTCGGAGTGGGCGTATACGGCGGTGGGCGGCTCGGGCTGGCTGAGGAGTTTGGCCATGGCGTCGGCGCCCTGGTCGCCGCCCCAGTCGACGGTGACGACGAGCCGCTCGTCGACCGGGATGCCGGCGTCGCGCAGAGCGGCGTAGTACGCGTTCGAGCGGCCCGACGGCTGCACCTCGTCCGGCTGGTCCGGGTCGACTGCCGCGATCATCGCGATGCGGCGGTGGCCCAGGAAGAGCAAATGGTCCATGGCCTGCCGGCCGGCGATCTCGTCGTCGATGGACACGTTCGGGTAGGGCGCGTGCTGGCCGCCCGCGGCGATGATCGTGACGCCCATCAGCTCCAGGCGGCGCTGCTCCTCCTCACCGACCGGGAAGGCCAGGACCACCACGGCGTCGACCTTGCGGCGGGCGGGCAGGCGGTGGAAGAAGTCGTGGCGGTCCTCGATGCCGTCGACGTGGTAGAGCAGCACGTCCAGGTCGGCCGCGCGCAGTACCGACTCCAGCCCCTCCAGCAGCGCCGCGAAGAACCAGCGGGAGATGTGCGGTACGACCACCGCGACCCGGCCGGTGGCGCCGCCGGCCAGGCGGGACGCCTCGGGGGAGACGACGTAGGAGAGCTCCTCGGCGACCGCGAGGACGCGGCGGCGGGTGGCTTCCGAGACGCCGTAGTCGTTGTTGAGCGCGCGTGAGGCGGTGGCCATCGAGACGCCGGCGGCACGGGCCACGTCGGCCATGTTGATCTTCTGGGAGCTCTGCGCCATGCCGGAAGGCTAACCCACCAGCCGAGCGGATTGGAAACGCTTCCGGAATCTTCGGAATGGCTTCCGAGTTTCTCGGTGATGATGATCGCTGACCTGACCGGCTGTCTGATCGTTTCAGCACGTCAAATGTAAGTTGCGGCTTCGTTACTTGACAGGCTTGCTCGGCCGCCTCACTCTTTCCGGAACGGAAACGCTTCCGAAACGACCTTCGCACCCCCTGTGGCCCGGTCGGGAAGCTCGCCGACCTCTGTCTGCCGACCGTGCCCTGGATCGGCAGCCGCATGGATGCGAGGAGGCATCATGCCCGAGCAGCACCCCACCTCCCCCGTCACAATCGCCGGCCGACGCCTGCGTGCCCCGCTGGCGTCCGTCGCCGCGGTGTCCGCGCTGGTGACGCTGGCCGCGTGCAGCGCTCCCGGCTCCGGCTCGGACTCCGGCGCGGCGGCGAATCCGACGCCGACCGCCGTCAACACCGCCGTCGCCGACACCCCCGCGGAGTTGACCCTGTTCTCCGCGGCCGGCCTGCAGACGTACGAGCAGGGACTGGCGGACGCCTTCATGGCCAAGTACCCGAAGATCAAGGTGAAGCTGCGGGTGGAGGCGGACAACAACTACAACACCGTCCTGCCGAGGCTGCTGGCCTCCGACTCCACGCCCGACCTCGTCCAGCCCTACGACCTCCTCGGCGGCGTCAAGGACAACCTGCTCACCAACCTCGACGCCTACGACAAGGCGTACGGCTGGAGCTCGAAGGTCCCCGCCTCGGCGCTGGCGCCCGGACGGGTGTCGAACGGTGCGGTCGGCGGCGGTCCGCTGTATCAGGCGGGCGGGTCCGCGGGCCCGCTGGTCGGCGTCTTCTACAACAAGGAGCTGGCCGCAAAGGTCGGCATGAAGAAGGTGCCCGGCTCCATCTCGGACCTCGAAGCCGTCATGGCCAAGGCGAAGAAGTCCGGGATCACCCCGATCGTCGCCTCCAACCAGGACGGCCTGATCGGCCACCTCTACAACCTGCTGCTGGGCGACTACATGGGCGCCGAGAAGCTCAGTGACATCGTGTACCACCAGCCGGGCGCAAACCTGGACACCCCGGAGGCGGTCAAGGCCACGGAGACGCTCCACAAGTGGATCAAGGCCGGTTACTTCGCCTCCGACGTCAACGCCCTCAACCAGGAGGCGTCGTACGGGCAGTTCACCGGCGGCAAGGGCCTGTTCTTCTTCCAGGGCAGCTGGATCACGCAGACCCTCGACAAGAACTTCAAGGGCAAGTACGGCGTCTTCCCGATGCCGCCGGCCACAGAGGACGGCCCGTACGCGGGCATGACCAGCAACACCCTCGCCTTCTCCATCGCCGCCCGCTCCAAGAACAAGGACGCCGCCGCGCTGTTCCTGGACTTCCTCACCACCCCCGAGGCCGCGAAGGTCGCCGTCGACAACGGCTACGCCGCCCTGACCTCCGGCACAGCCGCCCCGGGCAAGCCGTCGCTGTCCGGCACGCTGACCGAGCAGATCCAGGCCGGTTACGCCGCGATCGCCGCCGACAACGGCTTCGACAGCTGGCTCCAGAACGCCGCCCCGGCCCTCAACACCAAGCTGACCCAGCAGCTCCAGCTGCTGGTCTCCGGCAAGGTCGAGCCCGCCGCGATGGTCGAGACCCTCCAGACCACCTACGCCGGCGCGCTGAAGAGCAGCTGAGCAGTATGCGATCCATCAAGTCGCCCGCCGGTGCCACCGCCACCCGCAGCCGCCACCGGCTCCGGGCCCGGCGGTGGGCCGGCTGGCTCTTCGCCCTCCCCGCCCTCGCCTTCTACGGCGTCTTCAACTTCTACCCGGTCCTGCTGTCGGTCCAGTACTCCTTCTACGACTGGGACGGCGTCGGCGCCTCCACCTGGGTGGGCCTGAAGAACTACACCCAGGTCTTCACGGACAACGAGCAGTTCTCCTCCCTGCTGCACGCCTTCTACCTGATCCTGTTCTTCACCATCCTGCCGGTGACGATCGCCCTGATCACCGCCTCCGTACTACGGCAACTGCAAGGCCGCTTCACCGGAGCACTGGCCCGCACGCTGCTCTTCCTGCCGCAGATCATCCCCGGGGCCGCCGCCGGTGTCGCCTGGACGTGGATGTATTCCGACAACGGCGTGGTCAACCAACTCCTGCGCGCCATCGGCCTCGACGACATCGCCCGCCCCTGGCTGGCGGACTTCACCTGGGCCCTGACCGCGGTCGGCTTCATCGGCACCTGGCTCTCCACCGGACTGTGCACGATGCTGCTCCTGGCGGGCATCGGAAAGATCGACAACAGCCTGTACGAGGCGGCGCGCATCGACGGCGCAGGCCCCATCCGCCAGTTCCTGGCGGTCACCCTGCCCGGTCTGCGCAACGAGATCGGCGTCTGCGTCACCATCACGATCATCGCCGCGCTCGCCAGCTTCGACGTCGTCTACCTCTCCACCCAGGGCGGCCCCGGCACCCAGACCATGGTCCCCGGTGTCGCCGTCTACAACCTGGCCTTCAACGACGCTCGCCTCGGCGCGGCCTCCGCGCTCGCCGTCGTCCTCGCCCTGGTCGTGATCGCCGTCGTCGTCCCGCTCCAGCGCCTGTTCCGGGAGAAGTAGTCCGATGCCCGAACGCACGCAGACCGCACGCGCACTTCGCCGTCGCGCTCCCGGACTCATCCTCATCACCGCCGCCGCGCTCTACTCCGTCGTACCGCTCCTGAGCATGGTCAGCGCGGCCCTCGCCCCCCAGGGCACGTTCCCCTCAGGACTGAGCTGGCCGTCCGACCCGCACTGGCACAACTTCGTCGACGCCTGGAACGTCGCCAACATCACGACACTGCTCAAGTCCAGCACGCTCATCGTGCTCGGCGTCGTCCCTGTCGCGGTCCTGATCGCGACGATGGCCGCGTACGCGATCGCCGTACTGGAGATCCCGCTGGGCGGCGTCTTCTACACGGTCCTCGTCCTGACGCTGACCCTGCCGTACGAGATCGTGATCGTCCCGCTCTACGAACAGACCAGGTCCATGGGCCTGTTGGGCACCCAGTGGGCGCTGATCCTCCCGCTCATCGGGATGAACATGCCGTTCGCGGTGTTCTGGATGCGGGCGCACTTCGTGGGCGTACCGAAGGAGCTGTCCGAGGCGGCGGGCATGGACGGCGCCGGCCCCTGGCGCGCGCTGTTCCACATCCACCTGCCGCTCGCCCGCCCTGCGATCGCCTCTCTCGCCCTGCTGATGTTCCTGTCCACCTGGAACCAGTTCCTGCTCGCCCTGGTGCTCATCGACGACCCGAACAAGCGCACCATGGCAGGCGCGCTCCAGGCGTTCACCACCAAATACAGCACCGACCAGGTCCTGCTGAACGCCGGTGCCCTTCTCATCATGGCCCCCACGATCCTCGTGTTCCTTGTCCTGCAACGCCACTTCGTCAAGGCGCTGCTCCAGGGCTCGGTCAAGGGCTGACCACCACCCCCACTTTCATCTTCAGACAGTCAGGACCGAGCACCCATGAGCAACCCGACCCCCACCGCGATGCCCGCCGAAGCCGCAGCCGATGCCGACTGGTGGCGCAGGGCCGCCATCTACCAGGTCTACATACGCAGTTTCGCCGACGGCGACGGCGACGGAACCGGCGACATCGCCGGCCTCCGCTCCCGCCTGCAGTACCTGGCCTACCTCGGTGTCGACGCGATCTGGATCAACCCCTGGTACCCGTCCCCGCTGGCCGACGGCGGCTACGACGTCTCCGACTACCGCGACATCCATCCCGCCTACGGCACGCTGGACGAGGCCAAGCAACTGATCATGGAGGCCCACGAGCTGGGCCTGCGCGTGATCCTCGACATCGTCCCCAACCACACCTCCGACCAGCACGCCTGGTTCCAGCAGGCGTTGGCGGCCGGCCCCGGCTCACCGGAACGGAACCGCTTCATCTTCCGCGACGGCAAGGGCAAGGACGGCTCCCTGCCCCCCAACGACTGGCACGCGGCCTTCGGCGGCCCCACCTGGACCCGCACGCCCGACGGCCAGTGGTACCTGCACCTCTTCGCCCCCGAACAGCCCGACCTCAACTGGGACAACCCCGAGGTCCGTGCCGAGTTCGAGTCGATCCTGCGTTTCTGGTTCGACCTGGGCGTCGACGGCTTCCGCATCGACGTGGCTCACGGCATGGTCAAGGACCCGGCGCTGCCCGACCTCGGGCTGACCGAGTTCTCCGTCCTCACGGGCGAGGGCCAGCAGGACCACCCGCACTGGGACCGCGACGGACTGCACGACATCTTCCGCAGCTGGCGCGCCATCGCGGACAGCTACCCCGACCCCCGCGTCTTCGTCGCCGAGGCCCACGTACGACCCTGCCGCATGCCGGAGTACCTCCGCCCTGACCAGCTCCACACGGCCTTCAACTTCGACTTCCTCAAGTGCCCTCTGGACGCGGGTGCGTTGCGGGAGGTCATCGACCGCAGCATCACCAGCCTCGCCGCCGTCGGCGCGCCCGCCACTTGGGTGCTGTCCAACCACGACGAGACGCGCCACGTCACCCGCTACGGCCGCGCCGACACCGGCGTCCAGGCCCTGTTCCGGGACCGGCCGATCCCCACCGACCTCGTGCTCGGCACCCGCCGCGCCCGGGCGGCGGCCCTGTTGATGCTGGCCCTGCCGGGAGGTGCGTATGTCTACCAGGGTGAGGAGTTGGGCCTCTACGAGGTCGAGGACATCCCGGAGGAACTCCTCCAGGACCCCATCTGGGAACGCTCCGGCCACACCCTCCGCGGCCGCGACGGCTGCCGTGTCCCCCTTCCGTGGACCGGTGACACCCCGCCGTTCGGCTTCAGTACCTCCGGCGCCGCGCCCTGGCTTCCCCAGCCCGAGGACTGGAAGTCGTACACCGCCGAGGCCAACCAGGCCGACCCCGCCTCCATGCTCCAGCTCTACCGCGCCGCCCTGCGCCTGCGCCGCACCGAACCCGGCCTGCGCGGTGAGGAGTTCCGTTGGCTGGACAGCCCGGACGGCACGCTGCTCTTCGAGCGGGGCAATGGGCTGCTGTGCGCGGTGAACCTGTCCGACCAGCCCGCCCCCCTCCCCACCGGCCACAGCCCCCTCCTCGTCTCGGGGCCGATGGACGGTGACGGCCTGCTGCCACCGGACACCACCGCCTGGCTGCACCGGGGCTGACCTCACCCCAATCCACCAGGGCCTGTCCGGTGTTCCTCCCCGCCACCCGGACAGGCCCTGGTCTCATTGCGGGAGTCAGGAGTCCGCCGCCGAGCGGCGTATCGCCACCGTCGCCCAGGTCGACGTTCTCGCAGATGCGATCGGTATCTGCTGGCGTCTCATGCTGAGTCCGATGCAGGTGTCCGGGCCTTCGACCCGTTCGGGCGCCACCCTCCGCGACACGATGGTGCGCGCCGGGCAGTCCTCCGAGAAGGCGGCGCTGATCCATCAGCACTCCGATGAGGAGCGGCAGCGAGAGGTGGCCGCCGGGCTCGACGACCTGATGCGCACCGAGCGTGCGAAGCGCCACAAGGACTCGCCCGCGCAACACAGCGAGGGGGCTGCCGGAGGCTAATGGTGCGGTTGTGGTGCGCGACCGGCCCACCGGTCTGGACAACAAAAATCCCCCGGGTCTCTGACCTGGGGGTTTCACATGGAGCGGGTGACGAGAATCGAACTCGCGCTCTCAGCTTGGGAAGCGACGGCGCTCGGGCGGGCACCATGGCGTTGACCTGCGCAGATGCTGTCCCTCTGAGGTGCTCGTGAGGGTCGGATCGCACCGCTGCTGACCGTGGTCGTCTGCTCTTACGGGCACGCTGTGGGCACGGCCGCCACCAGCGGCCGACGGGGACGAGCAACGGAGTCATCACCCGCTTTCCGGGTCCGCTCCGCGGGCGGCCTGCTGGTGTCCGGACAGGATCCGCGACGTCCGCGCCTGCGCATGCGCTGCCTCCGGCGACAGCGACTCCCCCCTCGTGAAGGCATCCGCGAACCCTGCCGCCCCCAGCGCCGCCGTCGCCGCGGTGGTGGTGCGGTCGACGTCCGTCCGTTCCGCGGCCGGGAGCGGCGCGCCCGTGGCGGCGCGGGCGGCGGACGCGGCGCCGAGGAGGAGCGCCGCGGTCCCGAGGTCGTCCGCGAGGGCGTAAGCCGCGGCGAGGCCCTCGAGAGCGAGGGCGACCGCCCGGGGGTCACCGGTGGCCAGGGCCGTTTCGTAGCCCTCCTCATGGTGTGCCAGCGCACCCTGCGCGTCGCCGCGCAGCTCCGCGATGAAGCCCAGCTCGGCCAGGATCAGGGCGTTCGCCCCGTCGAGACCGACCTGGCGGTGCCATTCCAGGACCGTGCGCATCCGGATCTCCGCCTCGTCGAGGAGCCCCTCGCGACGCGCGCCAAGACCGAGCCCCAGCTCTGCGTTGATCTCGCCCGCACGGAAGCCGAGTTCGGCGGCGAGGCGCCGGGACCGCTCGTGGTACTCCCGAGCCCTGCCGACGTCGCCGGTGAGCAGTGCCGTCCGCCCGAGCCCGGAGAGCAGGTCCGCGGCCTGGGTGGACAGGCCGAACTCCTCGGCGGTGTCCAGCCCGCCCTGCCGCAGCCGGGCCGCCCGCTCGTAGTCGCCGTGGATCTCGGCGACCGACGCGAGCGGGTACACCGACCACAGCCGGCCGCACGCGTCCCCGACTTCCCCGAAGAGCTCCGCGCTGCGCCCCGCGTCCTTCTCCGTACCGGCCAGATCGCCCCGTAGCAGCCGCTGTACGGACCGGTCCGCCAGCGCGGCCGCCTCTCCCCAACGCTCACCGAGCGCCCGGAAGCCGTCCAGGGAGGCCTCGGTGAGCGCCTCGCTCTCCAGGACATCTCCCGTCGCGCACAGCGCGTGCGCCAGGAACCACCGCACCCACGCGGACTCCACCGGGTCACCGACTTTTTCGCACGCCTGGAGCGCTGTCCCGATCCGGGCCGCCCGGTCGGTGCCGTCGCCGGTCAGGACGGCGATGCCGGCCTGCCACGCGCCGGCCTTCGCCCGCAGTGCCGCGTCCCCGCCGGACAGCGCGAGAGCCGCGGTGAGCGAGCGCCGCGCCTCGCCGAGCCGACCGCGCAGGATCCAGTACCAGGAGAGCGCGTGGACGAGCCGAAGCGCGTGTTCCGTCTCGCGCCGCTCGACCGCACCGTCCAGGGCCGAGCGCAGATTCGCGCTCTCGGCGTCCAACCGTGCCAGCCACGCACCTTGCCCGGGTCCACGCAGCTCGGGCTCCGCCGTCTCGGCGAGTCGCGTGTAGTACGCGCGATGCCGCCTTCGTACCGGCTCCGTCTCGCGAGTTTCCCGCATCCGCTCGACGCAGTACGCGGAGACGGACTCCAGCAGCCGGTACCGAGGCCCCTCAGTCGCGTCGACGGCGACCACGAGCGACCGGTCCACCAGCCGCACCAGCAGGTTCAGTACGTCCCCTGCGTCGACCCCCTCGCCCGCGCACACCTCCTCGGCCGCCTCCAGCGTGCACCCATCGGCGTGCACGGCGAGCCGCCGCAGCACGGCCTGTTCGGGCCCGCTCAGCAGTTCCCAGCTCCAGTCGATCACCGCGCGCAGTGTCTGCTGGCGTGCCGGCGCACCCCGCTGCCCGGCGCTCAGCAGCCGGAAGCGGTCGTCGAGTCTCTCCAGCAGCCGGTGCACACCGAGTGCCCGCACCCGGGTCGCGGCCAGCTCGAGGGCCAGCGGAATCCCGTCCAGACGACGGCAGATGGCGCCGACCGCGTCCGCGGTGAGCGGATCCAGCACAAAGCCGGGCGAGGCGGCCGCGGCCCGCGCCGAGAACAGGTCGACCGCGTCCTGCGCGGCGAGCGGCGGCACGGCCCACAGGGTCTCCCCGGCAAGCGCCAAGGGCTCCTGGCTGGTCGTCAGCAGCACCAGCCCGGGAGCCGACCGCAGCAGCAGCTCCGCCAGTGCCGCTGCCTCGTCGATCACATGCTCGCAGTTGTCGAGGACGAGCAGCATCCGCTTGTCACGCAGCACCTCGGCGAGCCGGTCCGCCGCGTCGAGCGGCCGCTCCCTTTCGGGCCGTACACCCCAGATCCCGTCGTCCCGCAACTCCATGGTCGCCGCGACGACGTCAGCCAGGTCACCACCGGATCCGGCGAGTTCGACCAGCCATTCCCCATCCGGGAAACTGCCCTTCAGCTGCTCGGCCACGGCGACCGCGAGCCGGGTCTTGCCGACGCCGCCGGGCCCGGTGAGGGTGACCAGCCGCCGGGTGCCGAGAAGTTCGCGTACGTCGGCGACCTCGCCCTCCCGGCCTATGAGACCGCTGAGCGGGGTGAGGATGTTCGTCCTGGTACGGACGGGAGCAGTGTCCTGGCGGACGGCGCCCAGTCCAGGGTCCTGCTGGAGCATCGCCCGCTGCAGTGCGGCCAGTTCGGGGCTCGGGTCGAGACCGAGCTCCTCCGCGAGCCGAGTCCGCAGCTCTTCGTATCCGGCGAGTGCCTCGCTCTGCCGCCCTGACCGGTACAGCGCCCGCAGCTGCACCGACCGCAGCCGCTCCCGCAGGGGATACCGCTCGACCAGCTCCGCCAGCTCCCCGGCCAGCTCGGTGTGCTCACCACTGTCGAGCCGGGCCTCGGCGTGGTCCTCCAGGACGGCGAGCCGGTCTTCCTCCAGCCGGTTCACAGCGGCCCGGGTGAATGTCTCCTCCGCAAAGTCCGCGAACGCCGGCCCCCGCCACAGGGCGAGCGCGTCGGCGAGGAGCCCGGCCCGTAAGCGCGAGTCCTGTTCGGCCCTGGCCCGAGCCGCCAGCCTGGCGAACCGGTCCGCGTCCAGGGCTCCTTCCGCCACGACCAGCTGGTAGCCGGGTGCCCGGGACACCACCAGGTCGCGTCCGCCCGGCTCGGCCTCCTCCAGGACGCGGCGCAGTTGGGAGACCTTGGCCTGAAGTGCCCTGACCGGGTTGCCAGGTGGCTCGTCGCCCCACAGGTCGTCGATCAGCCGGTGGGCGGCCACGGGCCGCTCCGGGGCGACGAGCAGGGACGCGAGCAGGGCCCGCACCTTGAGCTCGGGTACACGGACCGGCTGCCCGGCATCGGTCCAGACGGCCGTCTCCCCCAGCACCCCGAATCGCATGGCGTCACGGTAACCCGTGCCGGGGACGAGCTGGTGAAAGACGGTCCCCGAACCGGCCGGGCACACTTCCCACACGACTCCGACAGGGAGTGCCGGAAGCCGCCCCGAACAGGGCCGTAACACCGCCCGAGCCTGATCCGAAGCATCGCGCCCGAGGGTGTTCCCCGACAGCAGCGATCACTGAGCCCGTCAAAGGGGACCCACCATGAGCAAACTCACCGGCAGAACCGCTCTCGTCACCGGCGCCAGTCGCGGGATCGGCCGTGCCATCGCCCTGCGTCTGGCTTCCGAGGGCGCGCGTGTCGGCGTCCACTACGCGAGCAACGAGGCGGCTGCCAAGGAAACCGTGGCCACCATCGAGGCGGCCGGCGGCACCGCCTTCACGATCCGTACCGAACTGGGCGTCCCCGGCGACGCGGAGGCACTGTGGCGGGCGTTCGACGCGCACGCGGACGGCCTCGACATCCTGGTCAACAACGCGGGCATCGCAGGTCCCGGCCTGATCCACGAGGTCTCCGAGGCCACCTACGACAAGGTCTTCGCCATCAACGCCAAGGCTCCCTTCTTCATCATCCAGAAGGGCCTGGAACGCCTGCGCGACGGCGGCCGGATCATCAACGTGTCCTCCGGCGTCACCAAGGTCGCCTTCCCCGGCATGACCTCCTACGCCGCCTCCAAGGGCGCCCTCGAGGTACTGACCCTCACCCTGGCGCAGACCCTCGGCTCCCGCGACATCACCGTCAACGCGGTCTCCCCCGGCACGGTCGAGACCGACATCCACCCCTGGATGGCCGACCCCGCGGCCAAGGCGCACGCCGCCGGCTTCTCCGTCTTCAACCGGGTCGGCCAACCCGCCGATGTCGCCGACGTCGTGTCCTTCCTCGCCTCCGACGACGCCCGATGGGTGACCGGCCAGAACATCGACGTGAGCGGAGGCTCCGGCCTCGGCATCTGACCGACACAGGCTCTCACCCACGGGAGAAGATCGGAGACACCCATGCCCCACACCCTGCTGGTCCTCGCCCACCACCGGTCCGACTCGCTGACCGCCCAGGTCGCCGGCCATCTGCAGGCCCGCATGGAGGAGGCGGACGGCACGGTCGACGTGCTCGACCTGTACGCGGAGGACTTCGACCCGCGGCTGACGCCCGTCGACGAACCGGACTGGGAGGACCGGGAGAAGAGGTACTCGCCCGAAGTCCATGCCCATATGGACCGTATCGCCGCCGCGGACGACATCCTCGTCGTCTTCCCGGTGTGGTGGTTCGCGCCGCCGGCTGTCGTCAAAGGCTGGATCGACCGGGTGTGGAACTACGGCTTCGCGTACGGCCGCAGCAAGCCCCGGCTCGCCGGGAAGCGGATGCTCTGGCTGGGCCTCGCGGGCGGACCCGACTCGGATTACGCGAAGACCGGCCTCGACTCCGCGATGGACATCCAACTGCGGGCCGGCGTCTCCCAATTCTGCGGGATCGTCGACTCGTCGGTGCGTCTGCTGCACGGCACCGAACTGTCCGGCGTCCCACAGGCGCAGCGATCGGCGCGGGTAAGGGAGGTGCTCACGGCCGCCGGCGAGGCACTGGAAGAACGCATGCCCCGCTGACGGCCGGCCGGTCACGCCGTCGCGTGACCGCCCCGGACCGCTCAGCCGGACGAGCCGTTCAGCACGCTCTCCGGCTCGATCGGCTCAGCACGGTCGCCCCCTCCGCGAAACGCCGCAGCCACCCGGTACCCACCCGGGTGGCTGCGGCGTTCACCGTTCCCGCGCCGTCGAACGGAAGGTGGGGCGCATGCCCGAACACCCCAGGCGAGACGCCGTGTGCCCTCCCGAACACCACCGCAACACCGTCCGAGCCGGATCCGAAACACCACCCCGCACAGTCGTCCCATGACCTCAGACATTGCAACCCAGGCCCCCGAGACGGCAGGTGCCCGGCAGTGGCTCGGGCTCGCCACGCTGCTGCTCCCTGTGACCCTGATGACCGCCGACCTGGGCGTGCTGTGGCTGGCCACGCCCTATCTCGCCGCCGATCTGCGGCCCAGCAGCGCCCAACTCCTGTGGGCCACCGACATCTATGGATTCCTGACCGCCGGAACCTTGGTGATCATGGGCACGATCGGCGACCGTATCGGCCGTCGCAAGCTGCTGATGGCCGGCTCGGCCGGGTTCATCATGGCTTCGCTGATCGCCGCGTACGCCCCCGGCCCGGAGGTGCTGATCACGGCCCGCGCGCTGCTCGGCGTCGCCGGAGCGGCCGTGCTTCCGTCCACGCTCTCCCTGATCAGCCACATGTTCACCGATCCTCGCCAGCGCGCGACGGCCATCGCGATGTGGGTGACCGCCCTCTCGGTCGGCCTGGCCGTCGGACCGCTCGTCGGCGGTGTGATGCTGACGCGTTGGTGGTGGGGCTCGGTCTTCCTCATGGGCGTACCCATCATGCTGCTCGCGCTGGCCACGGCTCGGGTGCTGCTGCCGGAGTACCGCGACCCGACCCCGGGACGTCTGGACCTGGCGAGCGTCGCACTGTTCCTGCTGGCCGTCCTGCCGATGGTGTACGCCATCAAGAGCCTGGCCTCGGGTGCCCCCGCATGGCAGCCCGCCGTCGCCTCGGCGGCCGGGGTTGTCTGCACTGTCGCGTTCGTACGCCGACAGAACCGGCTGGCCACGCCGCTGCTGGATCTGCGGCTCTTTCATGACCGGGCCTTCACGGGGGCGCTCCTCACCCTGTTGATCGGGATGACGGCCCTCAACGGCGTCGAGTATCTCGTCCCGCAGTATCTGCAGGCCGTGGCCGGACAGTCGCCGCTGGAAGCCGGGCTGTGGCTGTTGCCCGGAGCCGCGGGGCTGATCGCCGGCTCCCAGCTCACCCCGGTCCTCGCACGCCGGATCCGTCCGGCGTACGTCCTGGTCGGCGGCCTGCTGCTCTCCCTCATCGGCTACGCGGCGATCGCCCTGTCCGAGGGCGTCCTGACCGCCTCGCTGGGGCTGGCCGTGATCATGTTCGGGGTCGCCCCGATCAGCGTCCTCGGCACGGTCCTGGCGGTCGGCGCCGCGCCCGTGGAGAAGGCGGGTGCCGCCGCGGCGACCGGCCAGACGGCCTACGACCTGGGCCTCGCCCTGGGTATCGCGGTCACGGGCACCCTCGCGGTCGCGGTCTACCGCGGCGAGATCCCGGACGAAGCGCCCGCCGCGGCCAAGGACACTGTGGGCGCAGCGATCGCCGCTGCCGAACGCCTCCCGGACGGCGCCTCGCTACTGGCCACAGCGAAGGCCGCCTTCACCACCGGGCTGCAGACGGCGGCCACCGCGAGTGCGGTACTCACCCTGGTGACGGCGGTCCTGGTGACGACACTGCTGCGGCATGTACCGGCGATCGCGGCCGCCCCTGCCGAAGCGGGGACGAAGCCGGACAGGGAGGCAGGGGAACCGGTTATGGCAGCCCACTGACGAAGAAACCCCCCAGGATTCTGACCTGGGGTTCCGTTCTACCGATCTGGAGTGTCCGTTGCGATTGCTGATCCGACGTTCAGGTGTGGCATCACCAATGTTGGTGACATACTTTTCTATGTACATCACCAACATCGCGTAGGAGTGCTCGTATGTCTGTGACCCAGATCGACATCGACGATGACGCCCTGGAGCGCGCCATGGCTCTGGCCAAGGTCAGGACCAAGAAGGAGGCGGTCAATCTCGCGTTGAACTTCTATGCCGAGCAGCAGGAGCGTGCGGCGCGCATCAGCCGTCATTTCGAGCGTGCGCGTGAGTGGGGTGCTGTCGAGGACGCCGAGCGCCTGCACCGGGCGGAGAAGAACAGCCGGTGATCTACCTGCTCGACACCTCCGGCCTGGTCCGCCTGCTCCGCGATCCGAAACTCCAAGCGGTCTGGTACGACGCGATCGACGCCGGGGCTATCGCATCCTGCTATGTGCAACGCGCCGAGTTCCTCCACAGTGCTCGGAACGGACGCGAGTATGGCGAGATCGTGGAGATGTTCACCGACCTGTACCCCGACGTGTCGGTGCCGAAGAACGCGGGACGCTGGATCGGCGCGGTGCAGCACCGTATGGCCCGGGCCGGGGAGCACCGCAGTGCCTCGGCGGTCGACCTGGTCATCGCCGCCACCGCCGCCCACCACGGCCTCGCCGTCCTCCACGACGACGCCGACTACCGTGCCATCGCCCGGCACGCATCCGACCTGACCGAGCACAACATCCACGACATCGTCTGAGACGTTTCCGCCGGGCCTGCGTGTCGTCCGGCCCTTTCGTGGCCACCAGCGCGTCAGTCGAAGTACTGCCTCTTGGGCATGAGTTGGGCGACCAACAACGCTGCGGCGTCCACAACCACCGTCCGCTTTCCCGAGGGGACGGGCAGGCTGAGGGCTTCCGGGCACGACTGATGCGGATGGCACAGCGAAAGGGCAGGTCAGATGCCGCCTTTCGGCGCCGGCAGCGACGAGCCTGCCACGCGGCCGAGACCGACCCCCGCCGATCGGAGGGGGCCGGTCGGCTGACCGGCGGGACATCTCCCGAAGCCCGGCGGATGGTCGACCGCCCCCCGCCTCGGCGAGGTTGTCCCGATGACCGAGATCGAAAGCGCCGAGCAGGCGCCTCGCCAGCCTTTACCCGCGTCCCAGTCCGCCACGGCGACGGAACGCCCTTCGTCGACAGCGCGGCTGGTCGGGGTGGACCTCGCCCGTGCACTGGCCGTGTTCGGGATGTTCGCCGTGCACACCGGCCCCTTCAATCCCTTCCCGACGTCCGGCAGCGGCGTTGGCGAATGGTTGGTCTGGCTGGCGAGCGGCCGGGCCTCGGCGCTGTTCGCCACCCTCGCCGGGTTCTCGTTGGTGCTGATCGCCGGTCGCCTGGAGCCGAAGACCGGACCGGCCGGCCGGCAGGCGAAGGCCAGGATCGTGATCCGGGCCGTGATCCTGCTGGTGGTGGGCACCGCGTTGGCGATGACCGACTTCGGCGGCGCCGTGATCATCAATTACTACGCGGTGTACTTCCTGCTGTCCCTGCCCCTGCTGCGGCTGCGGGCCAGGACGCTCGCGCTCATCGCGGTCGCGCTCGCGGTTGTCACGCCGCAGCTGGCGTACGCCCTTCGAGCGCTGCTCAGTGAGTCGATCGTGAACACCATCGACTCGTACGACCCGATCGCGCGCCTCTCCGGCGTGGGCGTGCTCGACTTCCTGCTCACCGGCTTCTACCCGGCGATCACCTGGATGACGTTCGTGGTCACCGGCATGGCGCTGGGCCGACTGGACCTCGCCTCAGGCGCGGTGCGGCGGCGGCTGGCCGTGCTCGGTCCCGCGCTGATCGCGTTCGGATACGGCGTCTCGTGGCTGGCGCTGCGGTTGACCGGCGGCGCTGAGAAGACCATGGCCGGGATGCCTGGCATGAAGGACTTCGGCGCCATGAAGGAGCTCGGTGCCATGAAGGATCCCGGCATGGCAGAGGGATCTTTCGACTTGCCGGTCGGCAGTGGGCTGTGGGGCCCCGACGCATGGGGGCTGCTGGCGGCCGAGCCGCACAGTGCTTCCACGTTCGACCTCGTCGGCTGCCTGGGAACCGCGATCACCGTGATCCTGTGCGCGACGGTGGCGTTGGACCGACTGCCGTGGCTGCGCCGGCCGGCAACGCCGGTCATCGCCGTCGGCACCATGTCCCTGACCCTCTACGTGGGCCACATCCTGGCAATCCTCGCCCTGCCCGGTGAAGCGGCCACCCCGCCGCAGTCCGCCTCTTTCGAACTGCTGCTCTGCTTCATCGTCGGGGCCACCGCGTTCGCGGCCCTCTGGTCCCGCTTCTTCCGCCGCGGCCCCTTGGAATACCTGCTCAACAACGCTACGAAACTGGCAAGTCGCGTCCGTTGAGCCTCTGATTGGCACCACGGGAAGTCCGAGCGTGAGTCGGCCTCCGGCGTGCGGGCGCCGGAGGCCGTAGCCCCGCGGCTTCCGCGCAGCTCCGCCTCTCACCTGCCGTTCCGCCTCGACTCTGACTCCAAGGACCTTCGCCCTGGCCGCCATCCCCACCGCCCGGAGCACCGGCTCGCATGGCATCCGCCAGGAATCGCATCGCCGCGCCGACCGGCCGGAAGCTCCGGCGCGCTGGGAACGCCCGGCGCCGGCCGCGGTGTTGGGCATCGCGATCCACCCCTACTACAGCGCGGCGATACGGTCGATGGCCACCAGCTGGCGGGCCTTCTTCTTCGGCGGTCTCCACACCAGCGGTTCGATCACCCTCGACAAGGTCTCCGGCGCCTTCTGGCCCGATGCCGTCTCCGTATGGATCTTCGGGCCGCACACCTGGGCGGCCGCGCTGCCCCATGTGATCGAGGGCGTGCTCACGGTATGGCTGCTGCACCGGATCGTACGGGCCTGGGCCGGGCCGTTCGCCGCACTGATCGCCTCGCTGACGCTCACTTTCACTCCGGTCACCGTGGTACCAACTCGATGATGACCATGTGCATGTGGTTCTTCTTCGGCAACGCCGTGGTGCTCGCCCTGGGCGAGGGCATCGACTGGCCCGCCATCGTGCTCTGCGTCGCCGCGCTCACCGTCGTGCGCATCCTTCCGATCATGCTCGCCTTCCTCGGCTCGAAGTTCACCTGGCGAGAACGGCTCATGGTCGGCGCGCTCGGACCACGCGGCACCACCTCCATCGTGTTCGGCCTGCTCGCGTTCAACGCGCTGCCGGACGGGCGGTACGCCGACACAGCCCTGTACGCCATGACCCTGACGGTGCTCGGCAGCGTTCTGCTCCACGGCGGTGGTTCGGTGGTCATCGCCCGGTCCCTGACCGGCCCGCCACCGTCGGCCGGGGGCGGCCCCGGCTCCCCGGGGACCGACGAGCCGGACTCACGGGTCGTCGCCACGCAGGGTTGATGTGCTCCTCCTCCTCCTCCAGTCCGGTCTTTCCAGCCACTCGGCGGGGGAGGACCCGACAGTCGCCGGATGTGCGCGGAGCGGCCGGGCGTCCAGCCTGGAGACATGACACAGCACGTTCGTGACAAGGAGCGCTGGAATTTCTCGGCCTGACGCTGGTGGCGGGCGCCGGTGTCCTGTTCGTCGTCCGTCCTGAGTTCTACGAGGCAGGGGTGCACGTCTTCGCCACGCGGGCGGTCTCACTGGTCCACTGAGCCTGCGACCGCAGATCTCTCGGGGCAGGCGCCTGGCCGTCGTACGCCCTGATCTCCGTGATGCCGTTGTGCACACGCTCGCTACGAGGGCTGTGGCAACCGCCGAGGCGGTGCGCGGCCGACCACGTAGGAAAGGAATTCTGTGAACACCGCATCCGCCCCGGAGGCGACGGGTGCCGAGTCCTTGCGCGCCCGCGAGACGCTCAAGGCGCTGTACGGGTATGTCCGCCCGCACCGGTGGGCCGTCGTACTCGGTCTGCTGTTGGCGCTGGCAGGGGCCGCCGGCGGGCTGCTCCAGCCCCTGGCCACGAAGGCGCTGGTCGACCGGCTCTCGTCCGGTGGCACGATCGGCACCATCCTGCTGGCCATGACCGTTCTGGTCCTGCTGAGCATGGTGGCCGAGGCGTTCGGTGCCTATGTGCTGGAACGGACGGCGGAGTCGGTGGTGCTCGCCGCCCGCCGCAGCCTCATCGGACGGTTGCTGCGGCTGCGCCTCACGGAGGTGGACCGGATGCAGCCGGGCGACCTGATGTCCCGGGTGACCTCCGACACCACGCTGTTGCGGGCGGTCAGCACCCAGGCGGTGGTCTCCGCGGCGACGGGGGCGGTGACACTGGTCGCGGCGGTCGTGGTGATGGCGTTCCTCGATGCCGTCCTGCTGGGCGTCACGCTCGGTGTGGTCGCGGTCGTCGGTGTGGGTGCCGTGCTGGTGATGCCGAAGATCGGGCAGGCCGCCGAGCGTGCACAGGCGGCTGTCGGGGAGATGTCCACGGGCCTGGAGCGGGTCTTCGGCGCGTTCCGCACGGTGAAGGCGTCCGGCGCCGAGGAGCGGGAGACCGCTCGCGTCGAGGCGGCGGCACGCAGGGCGTGGCGCCACGGCGTGCGCAGCGCGAAGTGGGAGGCCGTGCTGGGTTCGGCGGACAACCTCGCCGTCGAGCTCGCGTTCCTCGCGGTACTCGCCGTCGGCGGGGCGCGGGTGGCGTCCGGGGACATGCCCGTGTCCACGCTGATCGCGTTCCTGCTGTACCTCTTCTTCCTGATGGAGCCGGTGTACCAGCTGGTCGAGGCAGCGACCCACTACCAGGAGGGTGCGGCCGCGATCGCCCGGATCGCGCAGGTGGACCGCCTGGCGACAGAGAAGCAGGACCGGCACCCGTCGGCGCGGCCTGCAGCGACCAGGACGGTGCGGCCACGTCCGGCGTCGGTTCGCTTCGAGGAGGTGTCCTTCCGCTACGGGACCGGGTTGCCGGACATCCACCAGCGGGTGGACTTCGAGGTGCCGGGCGGCGGGATGACGGCGTTCGTCGGCCCCTCGGGCGCGGGCAAGTCGACGGTCCTCGCGCTCGTCGAGCGGTTCTACGAAGCGACCGGCGGCCGTGTCCTGGTCGACGGCAAGGACGTGACACAGTGGCCGCTGCCCGAGCTGCGGTCCGTCATCGGATACGTCGAGCAGGACGCGCCGGTGCTGGCCGGCACGCTGCGGGAGAACCTGGTCTTCGCCGCGCCCGGCACGACCGACGACGAGATACGCGAGGTCCTCATCCGGACCAGGCTCGACGCCCTCGTCGAGCGTCTCCCGCACGGCCTGGACACCCCGGTCGGGCACCGCGGCACGAAACTGTCCGGCGGCGAGCGCCAGCGCATCGCCATCGCCCGCGCGCTGCTGCGCAGGCCCCGGCTGCTGCTCCTGGACGAGGCGACCTCGCAGCTCGACGCCGTCAACGAGCTGGCACTGCGGGAGGTCATCGCCGAGACCGCACGCGAGACCACCGTGCTGGTGGTGGCCCACCGCCTGTCGACGGTCACGGACGCCGACCGCATCGTCGTCATGGACGCGGGCAAGGTCCGCGCGGTCGGCACCCACGAGGAGCTGGTGGCAGAGGACGAGCTGTACGCGCAGCTCGCGGCGACGCAGCTCCTGACCACGGCGGGACGCCCCGGCGGGTGAGACGGGCCTGCGACGCCGAGGACCTCCTTGCAGGCCGCCCTCCTGCGCACGCAGGCGGGCGGCCTGCATTCGTGACCAGGCGCGGGCCGGCGCGTACGTGCGCCGAGTCATGATCAACCCGAGCACCGAGTGGGGGCGTGCGCGCAAAGCGGAGGAGGTGCCGCTGGAGCACCTCCCGGACACCGGACACGACGAGGTCCGCGTACGGCGACTGCTGGACCAAGAGCAGCTGCGGGAGGTTCTTCCCCTGCTCGGGGAGCGGCAGCTCGGCCACCACATAGCGCCCGATGACGGGCGCCTTTTTGAACTTGGAGCTCTCGGACGAGTCGGACCACGTCGATGTCGCGGCTGTCCGCGACGTCGTCGTGGACGCGGTCGAGGAGGGCGGTGTCCACGACCGGATGGGTTTCCCCGGCGTTGCCCGGTGCGACACCGAGAGTCTCCATACCTGCCCGGGTGGCCGTCGTGGTCTCAGCTGCACCGGCGGCCACCGTCTCCTGACCCGCACCAGCCGTTGCCCCGGGCCGCGCCGGGCATCATGCCCACGCATGCCCACGCATGTCCCGCAGTCGCACGGACCCTGCCCATGGACGGCCGGTCGGCGACAGACGGAGCTGACAGCGGTCGGCCGGGACCACGGCCGAAGCCCGCAAGGGCGATCCCCCTTGCGGGCCGGGCAGGCCGTCCAGGCCGGGGCGGGACGTGCAGGCGTCCCACCCCGGCCGGACCTCACCGGATGTACTTGGCCGGCTTGGTGGCGGCGTTGAGCAGGGACTCCAGAGGGCCGCGGCGGAAGAAGCGGGACCAGATGGTGGCGAACACGATCGCCCCGAGGACGAACATGATCAGGGGCACCCAGGATTGCTGGGTGCCGGTCCCGGCGGGCACGGGCAGCATGGGCTGTACGACGAAGTGGCCGACGTAGGCGGTCAGCGACATGGTGCCCACGGCGATGACCGGTTTCGCCAGGCGGCGTAGTCGCGGCAGACGGTCCATCAGCACGGTCGCGCCCACGATCACGAGGATCGCGACTCCGACGCTGCCGATGATGTCGAACGTGGTGCCGCTGTGCGGCCCGGCTTTGAGGAGCAACGACGCCGGCATGTCGGGCAGGGACCCGCTGTCGAGGGGCACTGATCCGGAGCCGCCGGACGACGACCCGCCTTCCGCGAGGCTCTTCAACGCGCCCTTGCCGGCCAGCAGCAGGGACATGCCGTACGCGACCGCCGTGAGGGCGGCACCGAAGGCGGCCAGGCGCTTCTGAACGGTGCCGGAGGACAGGTCGAGGCGGCCCAGGGCCATGCCCGCGATCACGAACGACATCCAGGTGAGCGCCGGGTAGAAGCCGGTGAGCAGCAGATCGAGGACGCCCACCTCGCTGAGGCGTCGGAGCGGGTCGTAGGCGTTGATGCTCTCCTGGACCGACGACGTCAGCAGCGAGTTCAGGAGGAACGCCAGCTGCGGTGTGACGAGGGCGAGCACGGCCGCGATGATCGCGAGGGCCCTGGCGCTCAGGCGGACCAGGGGCAGGGCGAGGAGGAAGTAGACCCCGTAGAAGCCGAGGATGATCACTCCTCCGAACTCCATCGCCATCACGGTGCCCAGTGCCAGCAGGATCACGGCACGGATCACGATGCGGGCCTTCGCCTGCCGGCCGGCCAGGCCGGTCTTGGGCTCGCGGCGGCCGGCGAGCAGCATCAGGGAGAACCCGGCGAGGGTGGCGAACAGGACCGACGAGTGACCGTCCGATATGTACCGGATCCAGCTGCCGACGCCGCTCGTGGCGGACAGCGGGGGGCCGATGTGCACGACGTACATGCCGAACACCGCCAGTGCGCGGGCCAGGTCCACCCCGACGAGGCGTCCCATCGAGGGACCGGGCGAGGCCGGCGCGGCGGACTCGGGGGAGGTTCGGGGCGGCGGAGGCGAGTTCTCCTGCGGAGCCGTCGTCTCCTGTGGCGGCTGTGTCTGTGTCATACGGCGAATCTCGCGTGCCCGTCAGGAGGCGGACCATCCGGCAGGCTTCGGTAACGCCCCCGCCGACCGGCCGGTACCGCCCCGCCGACCGGCGGAACAGCGCCGCGGCGGCCGGCCGGCGGGCCCGGACGGCCAACCGCCTACTTGATGACGGCGTTGGCCACCACGACCGTAAGCCCGAGCAACGAGTCAACGGTGCCGATCATCAAGGCGGAACTCCACGTGCGACCGGCAGCGCGGGCCGCGAGCAGGCCCCAGACGAACAGCAGCACCACGTTCACGGCGAAGGCCACGTATTCGATGCCCGCCGAGGGCCACCACCCCCAGCCCGCGCCGAGCAGCAGGACCACCGTCGGCACCGTCGCCACCACCAACGGCCACTCGGACAGCAACAGCCGCACCGCGGCGCGCACACCGTGATGGGTCCGGTCGCCGCGCAGGGCGATCAGATGTGCGTAACCGTGCGCCAAGGCCGACGCGGCGGCCGTGATCAGGAGCCACTGGGCGCTGATGAACCGGTCGGCGGGCGCCGTCTCACCCTGCTCTGTCAGGGCGGCCACCATGGAGCTGGCCAGTACCGCCCCGTACACGCCCCCGAACAGCACATGGGGCTGCGCCGCACAACGGCGCAGAGCACGGACAGGCTGACGAAGGTACGACTCGGGCATGGCTGGGTGATCCTCGAAGGGTTCGGAAATCGACTGCGGCCGACAGACTCTGGTCGGGCTGACGGACCGATCCCACCGGACGAGAACCGCCGACACCATCCGCCGGACCTCGCTCACCCGCCCGCCGACGGGCCGGAGCGCTCCCCCCGAACGGCTGGAACCGACCTGCCGGGTGGCGGGAGTCCACAGCGGCCGCACCGTCGCGCGCCCGGCCGGACGTACTGTCGGCAGCGAGCGATCACCGTACGAGTATGTGGACGCCCCGACGCGGGGTGTACTGGTCGTCGAGAAGCTGGACAGAGCAGACGAGTGTGAGGCGGAACGCCGGTGATCCGGGTAGTGGTGGTGGACGACGAGGCGCTGGTGCGGTCCGGGTTCCAGCTGATCCTGAATGCCTCCGACGACATCCAGGTCGTGGCGACCGCGGAAGGATCGCAGGCCGCCGACGTGATCCGGCGTGAGCATCCGGACGTCGTGCTCCTCGACATCCGCATGCCGGACGTGGACGGCCTGACCGTCCTGAGGGAGATCCAGACGCTGCCCGAGCCGCCGACGGTGGCCATGCTGACCACCTTCGACACCGACGAGTACATCCTGACCGCGCTGCGCTCGGGAGCCGCGGGCTTCCTGCTCAAGGACACCGAGCCCGAACAACTCGCCCACCTCGTACGCACCCTGGCCGCGGGCGGGGTGGTGATGTCCCCGAAAGCCTCGCGTGCCCTGCTGCGCGGCCATCCTGGACGGGACACGCCCCACGACGCGGACGTGGCGCGCGTGAACCTGCTCACCGACCGCGAACGTGACGTCCTCGTTTTGATCGCGGAAGGACTGTCCAACGCCGACATCGGCACCCGCATCCACCTGAGCGCGGGCACCGTCAAGGACCACGTCAGCTCGATCCTGACCAAGCTCCGGGTCTCCAGCCGCGTCCAGGCGGCGCTCCTGGCGGAGCGGGCCGGACTGCTCAGCGGCGACGACGCCAACACGGCACGGAGCAACGGACGATGAACACGGGTCAGGCACAGTGGCGGCGGGTGCCCCTCTGGGCCGTCGACGCGGGCCTCGTCGTGCTCGCCGCCCTCGACGCCTGGATCAACCTCTACGGCGAGGCGTCAGCGTTCATGTGGGCCTGCGCCACCCTCGGCTGCGCCGGACTGTTCCTGCGCAGGCGCCTTCCCCTGCCCGTCTTCCTGCTGACACTGCCCATGACCCTGTTCATGGACGTGGCAGTCGCGCCGATCGCCGCCCTGTACACACTGGCCACGCGCACCCGTAACCGCCCGCTCATGGCCGGATGCGCCCTGCTGAACGCGGCGGCGACCACCCTCGCCTGGCCCCTGTCCGACACGTTCTCCGGCGACACCTTTCCCGGCGACCGGACCTGGACGCTCATCGAGTTCGTCTACACGCTGGCCATGGCCTTCGTTCCGATCCTGTGCGGCCAGCTCGTGCAGGCGAGACACGACCTGGCCCGCCAACTCGTCGAGGTCGAAGTGGCCCGCGAACACGAACGCGCCCTGTACGCCCAGACCGTCCTCGCCCGTGAACGCGCCCAACTGGCCCGCGAGATGCACGACGTCGTCTCCCACCAGGTCAGCCTCATCGCCGTGCAGGCCGGAGCCCTGCAGGTCGCCGCCAAGGACCCGGACGCCCGCGACGCCGCCCGCACCATCCGCACCCTGAGCGTGAACACCCTCGACGAACTCCGCCACATGGTCACCCTGCTGCGCGCCTCCGGCGGCAAGGACACCGAACTCACCCCGCAGCCCACCCTCGCCGACCTCCAGCAGCTGATCGCCAACAGCGGCATCGAGACCACGCTGACCGGCGAGCTCCCGCCCGGCACCAGCACAACCGCCCAACGCACCGTCTACCGCACGGTCCAAGAAGCCCTCACGAACGTCCGCAAGCACGCCCCGGGCGCCCGTGCCGAGGTGCGCCTGTGGCATGACGCGCACCACTTCGGCGTCACCGTCATCAACACCGCCCCCACCCGCCCGTCCGTCGCCCTGCCCAGCGCCCAGCACGGCCTGATCGGCCTGAGAGAACGCGCCGAACTGCTCGACGGCACCCTCACCGCCGAACCCACCCCACAGGGCGGATACGAGATCGAACTACGAGCCTCCACCCGGCCCGCCTGAGCACGCCCCGCCCGACGCGGATCGGCGTGAATATTATGTCGTCTAGTGAAACGGCCGGGAGTGTGGGATTGCACCGCTGTTGACCGTGGTTTACCGGGCTTCAGGGCACGCAATGGGCACGCCGTCGGCGCGGAGGGGTGCAGGGCCCTCCTGGCGGTTGACGCGAGGCCGAGCCCTGGAAGCGAGCGTTGGCCGGACGCCCGCCATTGCAGGTGCGCATGCGTTAGGCATCAGCGGCGGCTGAACAACTCGCGGGTGAGGCGGCCCGGAGTTCCCCCGGCAACGTGGGCCTGCTCGGGGTGGACACCGCCGAGGCGATAGCGCCGGCTGACTTCGGGAAGGAGGCCAGCGAGTCGTTGAAGGTGGTGGTTTGGGGCAATGCCGCTTCGTGAGGTAGGCGGATGCCGGTCAGACCTGGGTGTGGAGGGGGCCGGCGTTGTAGGTGATCGCGTCGGTGAATGCCTGGGGAAGGTCGAAGGGGTGGCCGGTGGTGTCGGCGTAGGCGCGGTGCAGGTTGAGGACGATGCGTTCCGCGTCGGGCAGGTCGGCGAAGGGGCCGAGGCGGCAGGTGCGCGCCGCTTGCAGGGGGGTCAGGCCGTCGCGCAGGGCTGGACTGGAGCAGCCCGACGGGTGAGGGCGACGCGGATGTCTCCGTTCTGCTGCTGGACGCAGGCGGCAAGGTGCGCAGTGACGCCGACTTCTACTTCTACAACAATCCGGTTGCCTTGGACGGGAGCGTGCAGCTCCTGGGCAAGACACCCACGGTGAGCGGCAACAAGGACCGGATCAGCTTCGACCTGACCGCGATCCGGGACGACATCGATCGGATCGTGGTGGCCGCGAGCCGGTACGACGGAGCCCATTTCGGGGAACTGGACGATCTGCGGCTGACGTTGGCCGACGGCTCCGGCGAGAACCTGCTCCGGTTCGCGATCGAGCATGCCGGCAAGGTGAGCGCGTTCATCTTCGGTGCGCTTTACCGCCGGGGTGGAGAGTGGAAACTACGGGCCGTCGGCCAGGGCTACGACGCCGGTCTGGCGGGTCTGGCAACGGACTTCGGCGTCGACATCGAGGACGAGGCGGCTGCCGAGGAGGTATTGGACGGCGCAGCAGAAGACGAACAGGCGGATGCAACCGAGCGGGCCGGCAAGCTGTACCAGCAGGCTGCGCCAGTTCGAGGCCCACGGCATCGTCACCCGCATCACGTACGCGGAGATCCCCCACGGTTCCCCCGGTTGGCCGGGGTCTGGACCCCGGCCGTCCGCAGCCGAGCCGAGCAGGCCGCCCGCGACACGGCGAGCGGCCTGCTGCTTGAGGCGGTCTACCGACTACGGTCAGCTCTCTTCACCTGTACGGCGCTTGCGCGCGAAGTAGACCGCGGCGGCGCCGACCACCACGACCGCGAGACCCGCACCCGCGAGGACGGGAGTGTTGCTCGACGCGCCGGTCTCGGCGAGATCGCCGTTGACGGTCGGGCTGTTCGCGCCCGAGTCGGTGCCGGCCCCGGGGGCGGCGGACTCGCTGGGGGCCGGGGATTCGCCGGCATCAGGTGTGGCCGGCTCGCTGGGCGTCGGGGACTCGCTCGCACCGGGCGTGGCCGGCTCGCTGGGGGTCGGGGACTCTCCCGCACCGGGCGCGCCGTTCTCGGCGAGAACCGCCGCGAAGGCGCCTGCGATCACCTTGTGGCCGTCGGCGTTGGGGTGGGGGTCCTGCTTCGTGCACGCCCAGGTCAGCTGGCAGATCTTGGCCACGTTGGCCGGCACCTCGCCCGCACCGGGCACGTTCACCTGGGTGGTGAAGTCGTCCGAGGAGAAGGCCCCGGCCACGTCCGCCACCTTGAAGCCGGTGGACTTGTACACCTGGGCGATCCCGGTGTTGGCGGCCTTGAGCAGGGGTGCCGAGTCCTTGGCGGCCTGCTGCCCCGCGGGGCCCTGCAGCCAGGCTCCCAGGAACGGGTTGTGGTAGGTCGAGCCCACGAACTGGGTGTTGTCCGTGCCCGCCTTGCGGAGCGTGCCCGCGATCTGGGCGAGGTTCTTCGCCATGGTCTGGCTCTTGCTGTTCAGGCACGCGCCGTCGAGGGTGCGGGCCGGGGTGACGCAGTTGAGGAGGATGTCGTTGGCGCCCACGCTGAGGGTGACGTAGGCGACCTTGCCCTGGTGCTGGGCCATGGCCTTCAGTGCGGCGTCCAGTTGGGACTTGGCGTCCGGGTAGTCGCACTTCCCGCCGTCGATGAAGGACTCCGTGGTCTCGGAGGTGCAGCCCAGGCGTATGTGCTTCAGTCCGGGGGTGCGCTGCTTGAGCTGCGCGTACAGCTGGTCGGTGTAGGCGACGTCGGTGTCCTTGTCGACGTCCGGCTGGTAGCCAGAAGCCAGGGAGTCACCGAGCGAGATGTAGTACGTGGTGTCCTTGCCGCCGGTCGCCTCGTCGGCGGCGGCCAGTCCGGGCGTGCTCAGCACGACCGCCATGGCGGAGACGGCCAGCGGAGGGCCGAAACGCTGAAAGGATCTCATCACTTGCGCGCTTTCTGATGTGTTGGGGGTTTGGGTGCCGAAGGGCGTGGCTGGAAGCAGCAAGGCTCAGACGTTACGGTTTTCGGGCATCCAGAGAAAGCCTCGGTCAAGGCTTAGGGGGGAATTCTGCCTCTGTGGAACTGCGAGACCCACCTGACTTCGTCTCGGAGGCGCGGGCGTCAATCTAGCAAGTCTGACGCCGACTTGGGTATGGGAAGTTGATAAAGGGACGGTCACACGACACGTGTAATCCTCAGAAAGGATCGACCGGCCGGGAATTGGTGACCGGACTCGTTCGTAGCCATTCGCTGAGTGATCGACTGATTGGTGAATTCCCCGCGTGGGCAGCCGGTTGGGCTGGTGTTGAGCGTGGCAGTTGGCCTCGTGTTCGACGGGCCGAATGGTGCCGGTCGCGGAATGCTGACACCTTATTGAACGCGTCGATGGTTCACGGGGTGAGGACGAGGCGGATCGGGTTGCCGGTTTTCTTCTCCAGCCGGGTGACGGCGTCGGCCGCTTCGGCCAGGGGAATGTGATCGGTGATGGAAGACGCCAGGTCGAGCCTGCCGGCGGCGGCCAGGCGGATGAGCTGGGTCACGTGTTCGGGCCCGGAACCGTACTGACCGCGGATCTGGTTGCCGCGGTAGCTGAAGGACGTGCTGTCGGTGATGGTGAGCGGTTCCGGGGTGAGGCCGGCCAGGACGAGGACACCGCCGGCGCCCAGGAGCGCGGCAGCCTGCTCGCGGACCGCTGGAAAACCCGCGAAGTCGAAGGCGGCGTCGAGGCCGCGGCCGCCGGTGGCCCGGCCCACGGCTGCGGCGAATCCCGGGTCGGCGGGGTCGAGCGCGAGGTCGGCGCCGAAGGCGAGGGCCCGTTCGCGGGCCTCGGGCAGCGGGTCGACGGCGATGACGGGCGCGGCGCCGGCCAGGCGGGCGAGCCGGATGCCGTGGGCGCCCAGACCGCCGGCGCCCCAGACGCCGACGGACTGCGCCGGCCGGACCGCCCCGGTCTCGATGATCGCGGCATACGGGGTGGAGACCGCGTCGGGGATGATGGCGGCCTGGTCGAAGGGCAGGTGGTCGGGGATGGGGGCGAGGGTGTCCTCCCGGGCGACGGCGTACTCGGCCCAGCCGCCGTCGTAGTCGACGCCGCGCGTGAGCGGCCGTGGACAGGGGGAGCGGCGCATGCAGTCGGTGCAGGCTCCGCACGCCTGGCCGGCCTGCAGGGCGACGCGCATGCCGGGGGCCCAGTCCCCCAACAGGCCGGGGCCCAGCGCGTGGATGACGCCCGCGACTTCGTGGCCGAGGGTGACCGCGCCCGAACGGGTGACCGCCTCGACAGGAAAGGCAGGGGTGAGGCTGCCGTCGATCAGGTGGACGTCGGACAGGCACACTCCGGCGGCCCTGACCTCGATCAGCACCTCTCCGGGACCGGGGACGGGAACGGGGACCTCTTCGACCGCGAAGGTGCGGGTGTCCAGGTGGAGGCGTCCGGCCAGCATGGTGGTGGACATGATGTGAACCTCGGCTTTCTGAGAAGGGGATGGACCTTCCGGAAGGGCAGGGGAGAGCAGGAGGAGGGGAGGGGAGGGGCGGGAGGGCCAGGGGCGGCGAGGACCCCGGCCCGCAAGCGGCGGGCGACCGCTGCTCCCGCGTCACCGTCGGCCGGTGCCCGAGTCCTCCGATCGGATCAGGGTGTTGAGGTTGGCCATGGACGTACGCATGCCGGCGCGCATCGCGGGCTGCTGTATGGAGTCGAGGAGCAGGCCCAGTGGGCCGAGGGGGATGGTGTACTCCACCTGGTAGGTCATTTCGGTCGTGTCCCGGCCGTCCGGGCTTTGGACCGGGCGGAACTCGAAGGTGTTGGTGACGTCCTGGAGCGGGGCGAAGCCGGTGCCGGTGTCGACGCGGCGCTTGAGGGGTTCGATCTCCCTGACGGTCCAGACCGAGTCGGTCTTGAGGGGGCCGAGGGTGCGGTTGCGCTCGGCGTAGGTCTTGCCGACGGTGGCGACGCCGTGGTGGTCGGTGACCTCGATGGCGCCGGCGACCCACTCGGCGTACCGGTCGGTGCGGGAGATGACGTCCCACACCCGCCCGAGGGGGGCGTCGATGACGGCGGTCTCGGTGACGACGTAGTGGTTCATGGGTGGTTTCCCTCTCTTGTCGGTGCCTCTTGGGCTCAGTCGCGGTCGAGGAGTTCGGCGGCCGCTGTCCGGCCGGAGCGGACAGCGCCGTCCATGTAGCCGTTCCAGTACGGGGAGAACTCGGCGCCCGCCCAGTGCACGTGGCCGTGGGGGCGGCCCATCCACTGGCCGAAGTCGGTGAGCACGCCGGGGGCGGCGACGGAGGTGGGGCCGCCCTGGGTCCACTGCTCGGCGGTCCAGTCCTGCTCGACGTAGTCGATGGTGTCGAAGGCGCGGTCCCCGACGACCTGGGCGAAGCAGCGCAGCACGGCGCCGCGGCGTTCGGCGGCCGGGCGGTGGGCCCACTTGCGCCATTCCTTGCCGCCGAGGAAGCCCATGAGCACGCCGGGTCCGCCGTCGGGCGGGGTGTTGTCGAACATCTCGCGTATGGGGGAGCCGCCGCGCAGCAGGCCCATGCCGGACAGCCCGTCCTCCCGCCAGAACGGCTTGTCGTAGACGGCCACGCACTTCATGAGGGTGCCGAACGGCAGCCGCTGGAAGAGCTGGTCCTGCTGGGCCGGCAGCAGCGGGTCCCACACGATCCGTGAGGCCACCAGCGGCGGTACGGCGACGATCACTCGGTCGGCCCGCCAGTCGCCGGCGTCGGAGACCACGGTGACACCGGTGGAGTCCTGGCTGATGCGCCGCACCGGCGCCGACAGGTGGACCCGGCCGTCGAGTTCCTCGGCGAGGCGCTGGGCAACCAGTTGGGAGCCGCCGACGAACCGGCTGTCCTGGGCGCCGCCGGTGGTGCCGGTGCCGCGTTCCATGGTGCCGGGGTTGGTCTCGTTGCCGAAGGTGGAGACGTACCAGAGGCTGAACAGGGCGGAGGCGTCGCGGGCTTCGCCGCCGTAGGCGGAGTTGAGGAAGAGGTTGATCATGTCGACGGCGTCGCCGGTGATCTCGGCCTTGCGCAGCCAGGTCTCGTAGGTCATGCCGTCCAGTTCGCGGGCGTCGGGGGTCTGCCACGGGGCGGCCGGGTTCACCTTGGCCGCGGCCTGGCCGATCCGGGCCAGGGCGATACCCATGTCCGGCAGCGCGAACAGGTCCGGCGGGGTGTGCCCGGTGAACCGCTTGGCCCTGCCGTCGTTGACGTAGACGGTCTCGCCGGGGACGGCGGCCTGGTACGTGGCCACGCCGACCTCCTTGGCCAGCGCCAGGATGTGGTCCTGCGTCGGGCCGACGAACTGCCCGCCGACCTCAGTCACTTGGCCGTCGCCGAGGTCGTGGTTGAGCAGTCGGCCGCCGACCCGGTCGCGGGCCTCCAGCACGGCCACCGACTTGCCCGCCGCGACGAGTTCCCGCGCCGCCGTCAGACCGGCCAGCCCCGCACCGATCACCACGACATCGGTGGTGCGGCTCCCGCGGTGGTCTGCGGCCGCAGTGCTCTGCGTATCGGTCATGATCTGTCCTTTGGTCACTGATGCAAGGCTTTGGTCATTGATGTGCGGAGTGCGCGCCGACCGGCGTCAGCCGGCCCAGACGTCCTCGACGTACGTGCCGGACTCCGTCATGGCGGTCAGCCAGGCGGCGGCCTCGTCGGCGTCGGCTCCGGTGTGCTCGCGGTAGACGGCCTGGAGCGCTTTGCGTACGCCGGGGGCCATACGGCGCCCGTCGCCGCAGACGTACACCCGTCCTCCGGCCCGCAGGACCGACCAGACCTCGGCGCTCTCCTTGGCGATGCGGTCCTGGACGAAGCGGACGCCGTCCTCGGGGGCGTGGCTGAAGACGGGGCGCAGGCTGACGGCTCCGGCGTCCTCGGCCGCCTGGAATTCCTCGCGGTGGAGGAAGTCGACGTCCGGGTGGTCGCAGCCGAAGTAGCACAGCAGTGTCCCGGTCGCCTTGCCGTGCAGCCGGTCGAGGACGGCGCCGCGGAAGGGTGCCACTCCGGTGCCCGCGCTGATCAGGATCACGGGGACGGCCGGGTCCTGCGGCAGACGGAAGGCTTCGCTGCAGGGGAGCACGCGCGCCTGGAGGGTGTCGCCCGCGCTGACGGTCTGCAGGTAGTGGGAGGCGATGCCGTGGAAGGTGCCCTCACCGCTGCGGTGCGGGGCTTTGAGGAGCGACACCATCAGGTCCACCTCACCGGGCGCGGCCGCGGCGGACGAGGAGATCGAGTAGTGGCGCGGGCGCAGCACGGGCAGCAGTTCCAGGAAGTGCTCGAACGGCAGCTCGCAGGCCCGGTAGCGCTCCAGCAGGTCCAGGAGGCTGCACCCGGCGTCGGTGACCTGCTCGCGGAAGACGTCGGGCTTCGCCTCGGCGAGTTCCGCAAGGGGGCGGTGCTCCGGCGGGCAGGCGGTGTGCTCGGCGAGTACGGCGACCTGCTCCCGGGTTGCGGTGTCCTGCAGCTCCACGAATTCCGTGAGGAGTTGACGCAGAGTCAGCGGACGGTCGACGGGCAGCGCGCCCCGGCTGCGGCGGCGCGCCTTCAGCCGTACGGTGCGGTCCAGGTCGAGGCCGAAGCGGTCGGCGACCCGCTGCACGAGGGCGGCCGGGTTGCGCGGGAGCACCGCGAGGTGGTCGCCGGTGCGGTAGGTGACGCCGTCGGGCAGCCGCAGCCGGATGAAGCGCTTGGAGCGACCGAGCGGGTGGTCCATGTCGACCAGTTCGTAGGCGTCCAGCACCTCCATCGGCTGTACGCCGTGCCGTGCCGCGAGCGGGCCGGTGACCGACTCCGTTGCGTCCTGAAGCTCGTACAGCCCCTGGTCGGCGTCGGCTTCGCCGCTCTGTCCGGTCGGTTCGGCGCCGGCCTGCACCGGGCTCCCGTACTTCTCCAGCAGAGCGTTCCACAGGTCGCCGGTCCACCGGTCGACGGTGCCGGCGAAGTCCCCCGCGGCGTCGGCGGCGCCACGCTCCAGCAGGGGCGTCGCACCGGCGGCGGCGAGCCGCTCGTCGATGAGCGTCGGGATGCGCTGGTAGGTGGCGGCCCAGTTGCGGTCGCCGACGCCGAGCACCGCGTAGGGGACGCCGTCGAGCGAGCCGGGCTCCAACTCCTCCAGCCATGACACGAACCGGGCGGCGTCGTCGGTGGGCCTGCCGTTGTAGGAGGCGGCGACGATCACCACCGGGCCGCCGGTGGCGGTGAGTTCGCCCACGGCGTCGTCGAGGGGGGCGACGGCGGTGGCGAAGCCGTGCTCGTCGCCGTCCACGGCGAGGTCAGCGGCGATGCCGGAGCAGGTCCCGAGATTGGAACCGTGCAGCACGCTCAGTGTCGTACCGGCCGCACGCCGGGCGGCGGGCCGCGCTCGTTCAGCGGGTGCGCCGATAGCGGTGGCTGTGGGCAGGCGGCGCTCGCCGCTGTCGCGTCGGGCCAGGTTCAGGGTGAAGTTGTCGGGCTTGAGGGTGAGGGACTGCTTGATCTTGAGCTGGTAGTCGGTGTGGTCGATCAGGCGGAACCGGTGGATCAGCAGGGCGAGGACGAGCGTCGCCTCGTGCAGCGCGAACTGGCGGCCGATGCAGGCCCGTTCGCCGTTGCCGAACGGCTTGAACAGGTGGACCGGGCGTGCGGCCTCCCGCTCGGCTGAGAACCGCTCCGGGTCGAACAGCTCGACGTTGTCCCCCCAGGCGGGATCCCGGTGCAGCTGAGGGATCAGCACCATCAGCGACTCGCCCTGGCGCACGGCGTACTTGCCGCCGATGACCGTGTCGGCCAGGGGCTCGACCGCGTACGACGGCGCCGTGGGCCACAGCCGCAGGCTCTCGTTGAGAATCTGGCGGACGTAGGTGAGCTTGCCGATGTCCGCGTACTGCGGGTCGGGGTCGGCCGTATCGCCCCACAGGGCGTCCACTTCCGCCTGGGCGCGGGCCAGCACCGCGGGGTGCTTGGTCAGGTAGTACAGAGCGAACGACAGCAGGCCACTGGTGGTCTCATGGCCGGCGATGAGGAAGGTGATCGCCTGGTAGCGGATGTTGACGTCGTCCAGGGGCTCGCCGGTGACCTCGTCGCGAGTGTGCAGCATCCGGCCCAGCAGGTCGTCGGTGCTCTGGTCGCCGTCCGCCCTGCGCTGCCGGATCACATCGTCGACCAGGTCCTTCATCAGGGTGACGTCGTTGCGGAACTGCTCCGCCTTCTTCCACTGGAACAACTCGGCCCCGGGGATGGACTCGCCCTTGGCCTGAGCGAAGTCCAGTGCCCTCGCAAGCGCCGTGATGAAGGGATGCGGCTCATCACGGCGGAAGGATTCGAAGTCGTAGCCGAAGCCGCACAGCCCGATCGTGTCGAAGGTCAGCCGGGTCATGTCGGCGGCCACGTCCACCGCAAGCTCCCCGGCCGCCCGGTCCCACTTGGCGATCAGCTCACGGGCGACCTTGAGCATCGTCGCGTGGTAACCCCGCATCGCGCCCAGGGAGAACGCCGGCATCAGGACGTCGTGCGCCTTGCGCCAGTTGGGCTCGTCGCCATAGGCCGTGAACAGCCCGTCTCCGCCGATCTCCCGCAGGATCACGAGGTCGGGGTGAACGTTCTTGCGGAACCTGCTCTCGTCCGCCAGTTCGGAGACGAGATCCAGGCCGGAGACGAAGTTGATCTCGGTGCCGAAGATCCGGAGCTTGAACAGCGGCCCCAGCTCCTTGGCCTCCTTCATGACATAGGCGAGACCTTCGGCCCCGCCGGGGATGTCGAGTGCATGGCCGATCAGGGGAAGAGCCGGGCGCTCGGGGATCGGCTCGGTTTCGGACAGGGGCGCAGGGGACATGAGCGTGCCTTTCGATCACGGCTGGCAAGCGATGACCGCCAACCTACAGGCAGACATTGTCGAGTGACAATGTCGTCTGACTAGGTTATTTGACATGGTCGAGTGAAGGAAATTGTGTGCGGAGACTCGTCGTGGGCCGGTGAGTGAGGCGAAGGGCCAGGGACTGCAGGGGAACGTGACAGCGCTTCTCGGACCACGCGAGGCCCTGGACGAGGCATCGGCGACACCGTCAGGCGGCTCCTCTCACCGCGCGGTCCGTCGGCGCCAGGCGCCTGTGCCGTCGAATTGGCCCGGGCGGCGTCGGCCGACGCCGGGCGCAGTGCCTCAGCTGCCCACTCATGCCCCCTGACACCCCGGGAAAAGGAGGTGGCCGCGCTGGTGGCCGAGGGCATGAGCAACCGGCAGATCGCCTCGGCGCTCGGCCTGTGCACCGCGCACGGTGGACCGCCATATCGAGCACATCCTGGCCAAGCTCGGATTCCGCTCCCGCGCCCGGGTCGCCGCCTGGTGGGTGGCGAATCACCATCCGTCCGGCACGATCCCGTAGCGGAGCGCGGCCGGCTCGCCGGCGTGGTCCGCTCGATCACCCACCGCTTGGGCAGAGGCCGGATGACGGGCCTGGGGGCGCGCCGTTGCTGCCGTATGCACTGCCGCCGACTGAGGTCCTGAGCCCGCTCTTCTCGGCCGCCCGTTCGATCACGTCCGGGGACGAGGGGCGTACCTCGGCCCGCTGCACCGAGTACTGCACCTGCACGATCGCCGTGCTCCGGTCGGCCGGGACAGCCACGGAAAGGCCTGGGCCTATCACGGCTTTGATCTGGGGCGCCTTCGCGACCACCGCCTCGGATCCGGCCTGGCCGCTAGGTACGGGGCGTCCGTGACGCGGTGTCCCTCAGGGGCCGTGAAGACGAGCTGGGCGCCCGCTCCGGGGGCTGGGCTGCGGGCAGTGTCCTGCCGAAACGTGCCCACGCGGCTGGGACTCGGTGCCCGGCACGGTGAAGCGGTCGTCGAGCTTGCGCCGAAGACGCCGGCACACGTGATGAGCGCGGCAGGGACCACGATCCGAACAGGCCGTCATCGCCGCCCCCTCGGGCGGGTGTGGAACGTCATCTCCCGCACCGACCGGTACGCCGAGTGGGTCGCCGGAGCCATCGAGGTCACCGACCACCACGGCGTCGCCACCGTCGGCAAGACCTAAGCCGAGCGCAACCGCACCCTCGGCCCCCTCAAGACCGACTTGGTCTGGACCGTCAGGGAGATCGAACCCCTCAAGCGCCGCGTCGACACCGGCACCGGCTTCGCCCCGCTCCAGGACGTCACCAACACCTTCGAGTTCCGCCCGGTCCAGAGCCGGTGGGCGCACCTCATGACCACCCCGGACGTCCTGCTCCGTTCCGAGGCATCGAGGATCGCCCTCTGACAGGCGGCGGTTCCTGGCCTTGTCGAGCGACCTGATCGACAGACTGAGTCGGATAGAATCGTGTCATGGCTCATGTGTCCGCGGCGGAGCGCCGCCCCCAACTGATCAAGGCGGCCATCGCCCTCATGGCCAGGGAGGGCGTCGCCGCCGGCAGCACCCGCGCCATCGCCACCGAGCTCGGCGTGGCACAGGCGACCGTGCACTACACCTTCGGCACGAAGGAGGAGCTGTACCGGGCCGTCATGGAACAGCTCACGCACGACCTGATCACCCAGGTGACACAAGCCGCGCCCCCGGACGCGAGCTTCGAGGAAACCATCGTCACGCTCGCCGAAGCGCTCTGGCGGACCGTGCTCGAACAGCCCGCCTCGCACCAGCTGCTCACCGAGCTGAGCATGTTCGCCATGCGTACGCCACACCTGAAGGAGGCTCTTCAGAGCCACTACAGCGAGGTCCTGGCAGTGACGACGAAACTGGTCGACCAGGCCGCCGAACGCACCGGTCACCAGCTCGGCCAGCCCGCCGAGACGATCGCGAGGTTCTTCCTGGCCGGCTTCGACGGACTGACGATGCAGCACCTCTCCCTGCCGGACGAGGAAGCCGAGCGCGTCTGCCTGCGGGCCTTGGTCTCAGCCGTCCTGGCCATGGCCTGAGGTCGCCGCCCCCGATCACGACGCCGCACCGCGGCTCCGGTCCCCAGCGGGGCTTCACGGCCGGCGCTGCGGCTGGCGGAGGAGAGGGGAGCCGCGGTCGCGACGGCCTGACGCAGGGATCCTGTCGTGACCCGGACCGGATAACCCGACCATGCCCCCATCGGCTGCCTAAAAAAGACCTGTTCAGGTTTCAATCAATGTCTGCATATACTCACCGGCGCCGGCCGCGCCGCGGTGGAACCTTGCCAGGCCCACCGCAGTACGAAACGGGCGGGGCCCCTTGGTTGGACTGTGAGGATACGCATGGCCGAAGCAGCCGCAGCGGTTCTGGCCCGGTTCAGTGAACAGGTGCTGGGTCTCCCCCTGCCCGTGGGAATCCGCCTCTGGGACGGCAGCACGGCCGGTCCCGAGGACGGGCCGGCCTTCGTCCTGCGCGACCCTGACGCCCTCCGGCGTCTGCTGTGGCGGCCGGGCGAGCTGGGGCTCGCCCGCGCCTGGGTGGCCGGAGACCTCGAAGTCGACGGCGACCTGTACGAACTGCTGAAGCGAATCTCGACGCTGCTGTGGGAACGGGACGAGCCCGGCAGCCGCACGGCGGCGCTCCGCCGGGCGCTGAGCGTGCTGACCACACCCGCCAGCCTGCGTACGGTGCGCCGGACGCTCGGCCTCGCGGGGATCGGGCTCCCGCCGGCACCGCCCGCCGAAGAGGTGGTGCGCCGTCGCGGTCCCGCGCACAGCCTGCGCCGTGACAAGGCGGCCATCAGTCACCACTACGACGTGGGCAACGACTTCTACGCCCTCGTGCTGGGCCCCTCGCTCGTCTACTCCTGCGCCTACTGGCAGAGCGACCCCTCCTCCGGCTCCGGCGACACCCTGGAGCGGGCCCAGGAGGCCAAACTGGACCTGGTCTGCCGCAAGCTCGCCCTGCGCGAGGGGCAGCGGCTGCTGGACGTGGGCTGCGGCTGGGGCTCGCTGGCCATGCACGCGGCCGAACGCTACGGCGTACGGGTCGTCGGGGTCACCATCTCGGACGAGCAGGCGGCGCTGGCTCGCGAGCGTGTCGCCGCGGCGGGGCTTGAGCACCGGGTGGAGATCAGGGTGCAGGACTACCGGCAGATCGACGACTCCCCCTTCGACGCGATCTCCTCCATCGGCATGGCCGAGCACGTGGGCGGGAAGCGGTACCGCGCGTACGCGGACATACTGCACCAACTGCTCAAGCCCGGCGGGCGGTTGCTCAACCACCAGATAGCGCGGCGCCCTGTGCGGGACGAAGGCAAGTACCGAATGGATCCTTTCATCGACCGGTACGTCTTCCCCGACGGCGAGCTGGCTCCCGTCGGCTCCACCGTGTCGCTGCTGGAGGAAGCGGGCTTCGAGGTGCGCGACGTCGAGTCCCTGCGCGAGCACTATGCCCTCACGCTGCGTGAGTGGGTGGCCAACCTCGAAGCGCACTGGGACGAGGCGGTCGAGCTGACCTCGCCCGGGCGGGCGCGGGTGTGGCGCCTTTACATGGCGGCCTCGGCGGTCGGGTTCGAGAACAACGCGATGGGCGTCAACCAGGTGCTGGCGGTCAGGACCGGCGATGACGGCCGGTCCGGCATGCCGTTGCGCAGGGACTTCCGAGGGGCCTCGCCCTCGGTGCCCGCCTGACGCGGTGCCGGTCCGGTCGTAACGGCCGACGGTGGCAGGAGCCAAGCCGCGCTCCTCCAAGAGGCGACTCCATGCATAGCAGCATCAACGCTGGCCCAGTTGACCTGAAATGGGTCTCGGTATTCGAGACGATTGGGCGCCGGCGTGCCCAAGTAGCGCTCGAACATTGGCGCGGCTCGGCGTGGCCGGGAAGGGTTTCGTGGTGGACACCGCCCGAAACGGCAACGGTGCCATGGACGCGGTCGGCCAGCACGTCAACTGGTGCAATCCGGCTGGCCGTCGCCTCGGCATCCCCAGCTCGATCGGTGTCGCCGGAGCCGATTACCTGCTGTGGATCAAGTACCCCGGAGACTCGGACGGTTCCTGCGGGATTGGCCAGGGCATCCCGGCTGGCACGTTGCCGAGCGGCTCATCGACGGAACCTGACCGGCTCTGTCGATCGCCGTAAGGGCACGCCACCCTCAAATTGGACTAGACAACAAACAACCCCCGGGCTTCTGACCTGGGGGTTTCACGTGGAGCGGGTGACGAGAATCGAACTCGCGCTCTCAGCTTGGGAAGCTGCGGGCATTTGGGGCTGTTTGGGGCGCTGACCTGTGCGAACGCTTGAAGTGCGGCGTCGTCGGACATGGTTGCTTTCACCGTGGTTCCCCGCTGTTCCCCGCTCGACCTGGTGCGCTTGTGGTGCGGGCCGACGGGCATCGGGGCAGTGGCTACGGTCGGTCCATGCAGTGGATCACCTTGATCAGCACCGTAGTTGGCGCGGCGATCGCCACAGGGTCCGCCATGCTTCTGGACCGTCAACGGTGGAAGCGGGAGCGTTCGGATCGCGAGGCGCAAGCACGTCGCACCCTGTACGGGGACTACCTGGCCGGCCTCTCCGAGGCCCGTCACGCCTGCGGCAATTTGGCTCGGGACCCGGACATGGAACCCTCGACGCGCCGCACCATGGCTCGGGAAGCGTTCGGGCCATGCATCGGACTGAGGTACCAGATGACCATCAGTGCTCCCAGTCTCGTCGTAGAGGCCTCGGAGGAGGCTTTCCGCCGTCTGCGCGACCTCCGCGACCGCGTGATGGAGGGAGTCTTGGTCACTGATCCCGTGTACCTGGAGGGACGCCGGACATATGACGATGCGCTTGCTGTGCTTCGGGCGCGCATGCGAGAAGACCTGTACGTCAGCCCAGACGTCACTGCGCCCTGAGCTTGGAAAGCTAAGGTGATCTAGGGCTAGATGCCTTGCTGACCTGGGATGAAGTTCTGGCGGCGGCATGGTGGGGCCATGCCGCGATGTCCCTTGTTCCTCGTGAATCCTCGCAGCATCTGGCACGACTGCTAGCCAGCGCTCTTCATCCCGCACGGTGCAGACCCCGTGGATGCACGCTGTACAGCGCGCGGGGGGCGTCCCTAACAGGTGGCAGGACGTCGCACGGAAGAGTTACAGCTGGGTACGCACTGTTCCCGAGCGGGTATCGCGTCCGTAGATTAGAGACGGTGGGTGTGGTCCACGGCCTTCGGCGGACCACGTGTATACCCGCGGGGGCGGGGACGGGGGGAACAGTTGACTGATCTATTTAGAGTCATTTCAGACGAAACGGTCGGTGGGCACAGGTACGTGCATGTGGTGCCGGCGGACACCGCTACGTTTGCTCGAGCGCTTGCCCCGCTAGTTACTGCCCACTACTTCGATGAAGTTGAGGCCAGAGCGCGTCTCCTTCGTTCGGCGCAGGAACTGACCTTGTTCAGCAGTGAGTCCTTCGAAATAACGGAAGAAGACGTTCAGCTAGCCCTGACGGAGGAGAGGGATGCGCTTCTACCTGCCGCTTGGAAAGGCGACAGGGGCAAGCATTTCGATGTTCAGCGAAGCGAGTTCGGTGAAATCATAGCTGCTGAAGTTCTGAAGCAGATATTCGGGACAGTTATACCGGCTTCACGAATCAAGCACAAAGAAATCCCCGATCAACAAACCAGGGGTGCTGACGTCATTGGGTTAGAGAATGAGCGTCAACAAGTGGTTACCCTTGTGCTCGGTGAAGTGAAAGGGTCCCAGGATCGCAAGACACCTCCCGGCGTTGTAACCGGAATGGAAGTGAAGCTCGCCGAACTTGTTGGCTCACGGCGGGCGCTTCTGCAGGAATTGTGCTGGCTTCGCGATCACTCCGAGGAAGAGTTCGCGGGCGTATGCTCCCGCATCCATGCCTCGTTCATCCTAAAGAGAAACCAGCTTGAACTCGTGCTTGCGCCACTCCTGGTTCGTACTGCGGATACCCACCATGAGGATGACCCAGGCAAGTTCAAGTCTGATCCAGACGATTTCGGCCACCCGATTAGGTGGGTTAGTATTGTCGTTGAGGGCGATCTGTTCGATATTGCCCAGGACGTTTATCGGATAGCCAGAGAGGGGGCAGCATAGATGGACCGCAACCAAATCTTCGTTGACGCTTTCCTAAGTGAAGGTGGTGATGATTTTGTAGGTTCATCGCGACTTTCCTATCTGGCTCAATTCCTAGAAGCTGCTACCCAAGAGACGGAGGAGCTGGATCCTGAATCGATCGATGAGATCGCTTGGTCATTTGAGTCTCTAGCCATCAACGCTGCTAGGTCCGGTTCAGACGAGAGTAAAATCGCTGATTTTGCCCAGCGAGCGTTCCACCTCCGGGCAGCAAGATGGTCCACGCTACCCAATTCTTCGCTTTATGAACTCTGGATGCTGGTAGTGTCTGGAACTTTGGCACAACGGCAGCCTGAATTGAGGCTTCTTCTCAACAGCAATAATTTTCGCAGCGTAGCTCGGCTTAAAAAAAGCCGCGACTGGAGCGAACAGGTTTGGTCTAGCTGCGTTATCGCGCTAGGCATGCTTGCTCGAAAGAGTCGCTCGTGGGAAGACGTAGAAGAAGGAATTCATCACCTCACCACGCTATCTAGCCTTCAGAGAGATGCCGAAGCTCGAATTTTCGGTGAGGCGAACCTTTCGGATTGGCGGGAAGATAAAGAGAAGTGCAAGCTACTCGGTCTCTATCACATCGGAGAAGCGCTAGTCGTCCTGGGTAGCTATCTGCGAACAGGTGATCCGGAGGGCGTACTCGTTACGCTGCAGAGGCACGCCGAGAATGCACGATTGCTACTAGGCTCGAGCGGTGATATCGAGCTTGAACGTGTGGGGGAGTCCCTGGAGCCCTTGACCACGGCCATGGCTAAGGCCTCGATTTGGTACAACACCTCTAGGCTCTCCTCGGCTGCCCGTGAATTCGCGCGACAGATTGCATCCGGTGATCAGGGTAGTCCCGTATCAGAATTGTGGTGGTCGCAGAGGGAAGCTCTTTCACAGAGCTTGCTAGACCCGTTCAAGACAGCCATCAGCGTACAAATGCCGACCAGTGCCGGTAAAACGCTCTTGGCTGAATTTTCCATCGTTCAGAATATTGCGCTTAATCCCGGGTCAACGGTTGCCTACTTGGTGCCAACTCGGGCTCTCGTTAATCAGATGACCCGTCGGCTCCGAAACGATCTCGCCGGAGCCAGGTCAGATGGTTCAGATATTTCTGTGGAAGCAGCTGCGCCTGTCTTCGAGCTAGACCCTACAGAAAGCCGACTGCTAACCCTGCATCCGGATGTACTCGTAACCACTCCAGAAAAATTGGACCTTTTGGTTAAAGCGAGCCATCCCAGCGTCCGCGAGCTATCACTCGTTGTCGTTGATGAAGCACACCACATTTCAGATGAGACGCGAGGCCCACGGCTAGAGCTACTTCTCGCAACTCTGAAGAGAGAGAAGGGTCGGCGGTGTCGATTCTTGCTGCTGACGCCGTTCTTGCCAAATGCGTCGGATCTGGCTAAGTGGTTGGGTACTGGCGAAGGCGCAGCCATTGAGCTGAATTGGAAGCCCAGTGAGCAGATCCGTGCACTAGGCCATTGGAGTCGCAGGCGAGGTAAGAAGATATATCACGATACCTTGCAACTGCTTCCTTCTGCGACGCAGCCATCCAACTGGGATGGGGTCGAAATGGACCTGGGGCCGGCTGCAGTCCTTCGTGAGACTCGGCAGCGTGAGGCGATGTCTGCTTCACTTGCTATCTCAATGAGTGAACGCTCCGGCGGGGCGCTCATTCTGACAGGAGGCCCAGGCAAAGCGGAAAAGCGTGCTGCTCAGGTCGCTGAGAGTCTACCTAGGACAGCACTTGACGACTGTCCAGATCCCGATCTTCTTGCCGCTGCAATCGACTACATCGAAAATGAACTGGGTGTGGACTACCCTCTAGCTGAGACGCTTCGTCGGGTGTTGCTTTTCATCACGCTGGTCTTCCTCCCGAAGTTCGCAGTCTTGTAGAAGTATTGCTGGATAAGGGGTGCATCCGCGTTGTGGCTGGCACCTCCACTCTTGCGCAAGGTGTAGACTTTCCCCTTTCTTCAGTTGTCATAGAGGCCTTGAAAGTTCCGCAAGGCCGCGGCCAGAAGTACCGACCCCTTCGATATTCTGAGTTCTGGAATATTGCAGGGCGAGCGGGGCGCGCACTTCGTGACCGTGTCGGGGTAGTTATCTACCCGTCGACCGGAAAAGCGCAAGATGAAGAGTTTCGCCGTTATCTCGAGGGTGAAGCGGTTGAAGTGGTTTCCGCTCTCCTTGAAGTAATCAAGCTCCTAGATGAGCGTCGCCCGGAGTACAATCTGAGGCTTGTTCGCGCAAATCCGCAAATTAGTCACTTCTTCCAGTATCTTGCACATGCTCTGAAGGTCGGCGGGTTCGAATCCGCGAGCGCTGAGGTGGAAGAGATCCTTCGGTCGTCTCTGGTTTTTCATGGTCTCCAATCGGCTGATCGTGAATTGGCTGAACGACTGGTTTCATGGTCGCGAGGGTTCATGGAGGAGTTCAGGGAAAACTCCTTCTTGGGTGTAGCTGACACTACTGGCCTATCTCTACCGAGTGTAGGTCTGCTTTCTGCTTCGTCTCCTCGTGTTTTCAAGGAGCCAGAATTTTGGGCGCCCGAGAATTTGTTCGGAGACAACCTAAACCCGCTTATGCAGGTCATTGAAGTCCTTGCCGAAGTGCCAGAAATGTCCTTGGCTCCCACTGACGAGGCTGGCGGGTTGAATGCACTGAGGGTGGCTGGCGTTCTACGGGATTGGGTCTCTGGAAAGAGCCTCCCAGAGATCGCAGAAAACTGGTTCTCCCATATGGATAAACCGCTGACTTTCGCGGGGCGTTACCTATTTAGAGATGTGGCGGGATATCTCCCCTGGGGTATCGGTGCTCTACAGTTGATCGAGCTGTCTGGCAGTAACCCGGAAGAGACGTCCGCTGCTTTCCATGTTCCTGCAATGTCTTTCTATGGAGTCAATAGCATCAGTGCGCTCCCGCTTCGTATGGTGGGTGTACCTAGAGCGGCTGCGAAGAGTTTTGGTGCTCGCGCTCCGCGTTTCACCTCATTTCAAGAAGCGCGAGCATGGGTTGCCAGTCAGCCTGTAGAAGCGTGGGCCAATGCCTCCGATAGGAATTACTCCGCAGATACGCTGAAGATTGTTTGGGAAACGGTGGGTGGATCTACCGCCTGACAGTAGGTCGGTGGAGTCTTAATGGCCGAGTCAAGCTGCTGTAGCGGCCGGTGTCCTGGCTGGTGGGCTGGTGGTGAAGGGGCGGTCGTCCCGCAGCAGGGCCCAGAGGACGTCGACGCGGCGGCGGGCGAGGGCGATGACGGCGGGTATGTGTTTGTGTCCTTGGGCTCGTTTCTTGAGGTAGTAGGTGCGGTTGGGGCCGTCGCGGATGATGCTGGTTTGCGCGGAGAGGTAGAAAACTCTGCGCAGGCGGCGGCTGTAGCGCTGGGGCCGGCGGAGGTTGCCGGTGCGGCGTCCGGAGTCTTTGGCGACGGGGACCAGGCCGGCGGCGGAGGCGAGGTGACCGGCGTCGGGGTAGGCGGCCAGGTCACCCGCGGCGACGAGGAACTCGGCGCCGAGGATGGGGCCGATGCCCGGCATCGACTCGATGACGGCGGCTTGCGGGTGGGCGTGGAAGGCGTCGCTGATCTGCCGGTCGAGCTGCTTGAGCCGGTCGTCCAGGGCCAGCACTTGGGCGGCGAGGTCTGCAGTTATGCCCGCGGCCGTGTCCTGGCCGGGCAGTTGGATGTGCTGGGCATGTGCGGCGGTGAGGGCGGTGGCGGCGACCGTTTTGGGGTGGCGCACGCCTCGTGCGGCGAGCCAGCGGGTCAGGCGGGCCTGGCCGCAGCGGCGCAGGGCGCCGGGGGTCTGGTAGCCGGTGAGCAGGATCAGGGCGCCTTTGTGGTCGGCGTAGTCGAAGGCCGCTTCGAGGGCAGGACTGATGCCGGTGAGCACGTCGTGGAGACGGTTGAGCAGGCGGACCCGGTCGGCGATCAAGTCGGAGCGGTGGGTCGTGAGCAGAGCCAGGTCGGCAACCAGGTTCGTGGGCACCTCGACGGGGGCGAAGTCCCGCCTCAGGCGGGCCGTCTCGGCGATGACGTAGGCGTCGCGGGCATCGGTCTTGGCCTCGCCCCGGTAGGCGCCGGCCATCCGGTTGACCGTTCGGCCTGGCACGTAGACGACTTGTTGGCCGTGGTCGGCGAGCAGGGCCAACAACAAGGCGGGCGCGGTGCCGGTGAGGTCCACTGCCCAGCGGACCTCACCGGCCAGTGCGAGGATCTCGCTCAGGCCGGCGAGGATGACGGCCTCGTCGTTGCTGACCTTCCGGTTCCAGACGGTGGTTCCGGTGTCGTCGATGGCGACCCACCAGTGGTGGGCCTTGCTGGCGTCGATACCGACCCATAAACAGGGCACCTGTGTGGTCATGTGTGTCTCCTCGGCCTCGGGCAGTGTGTCGTTCCGGTCCGAGGACACCCCGCCGTCAGCTCCGTAAACAGCGACCGATTCGCACATCTCAATCAGCGGCCCGGGCGTCCCGAAGAGCGGGGCGGCCACTCCACCGGAGCCACCGGGGGCAAGCGACTTTAGAGCCACACCCCACTCTTCCGGACCGCCAAACACCTTACGGAGCGGCTTTGGGGTGGCGCTGCTTTGGCGCGAGTGATCATGGCCCCGTAAGCTTTCGGCGCGTCGGGCAGTCTGTGGACCTGCCCGGTAAAGCACGATGTTGGGGCCATGATCTTCGAGGCTCGCGCCAAAGTGGCTCCGTAAAGCCGTGGAGCCGACCGCCCCAGCCACGACGTACCCCTTCTCTGAGGTCAGGCGGCCGGTTGCTTGCGCGCGGCACGGGCGCCGGCCGGGCTGGAGCGGGGCGGAGACAGGAGCGCAGGCCCGGCCGGGGGCCGGGCCGCGCGCGGTGAGCGGAGCGAGCCGCCCTTGAAACCCGTGAAGAAGGTCGTTACTCAGTAGCGGCTGTGATGCGCCACAAGGGAGCGTCGTACTGCTTCGGACGGTTGTTGATGAGCAGCTGGCGCAGGTCCTCGCGCAAGGAGCCGTTGAGGTTCAGGGCCTCGGTGATGCGGCGGAACGTCGTGTGGGTAACTCCGCGGCTGTGGGCTTCTGCTTCGAACTGGTCGAGCTGAGACAGTACGGCCTCACGGTCGAGCTGTACCGGTGGCTGGTCCTTGAGCCATGCGGCCTTGTTGCGCTCGTAGTCGATCTCCGAGTAGCCGCAGATTTCGCGGCTGTGTGCCTCGACCTCGTCCAGGGTGGCGGTCGTCAGGATGGCGCGGGCCAACTGGTTGCGAGTCAATGCCTCGTCCAAGTCGACCTCGTGGACCGTCGGTCCTTCATCGGTGAGGGGGACCGGGAGGCCGGCGTCTCGCATCTCGCAGGTCCCGCGTACGCCTCGGGCTGTCGCTGCGAGCATCCCGGTTGCCTCGGAGGGGTGCCACTCCAGGACCGAGCTGATCGGCTCGACGTCCTTCGCGGTGAAGGTGTGGATGAGCTGGCCCAGCATGCTGCGCAGATCGTCGAGAGGGAGTTCGCCGTCGAGACCAGGGCCCGTCACCAGGAGGCGGATGGGCGCGTTCACCTGGCAGCAGGCTGCGAGGGTGACGGCGTCGGCGAGGGGGCTTTTCAGCGTCGGCTCATCTCCCCGGGCGAGGATGTCGCCGCCCACGTCCAGGAGGTCGATCGACTCTGGTGACAAGTGGTCCACCAGCACTTCGAGTTGGCGGGTAACGCCCTCAACTCCATGGCGCGGATCGATCAGCGCGAACGTGTGCGGGAGCTCTGTTGCAAGCCGGGGGAGAGTCGAGCCTGCCGGAGCGATCGGCCGGGCCTCGGCCGGCACTGCCCAGACCGCTGGAGTGAGGGGTTGGAGGCCGGTGAAGTTTTCTGGTCCTCGGGGGCCTGGTACCGGGTCGATCAGGAGGCGGTCCCACGCGTACGTGAGGATCACCGCCTGGTCCTCGTCGCCGTAGAGGGCGGCGTGAATCATTGCGGCGGCGACTGCGTCGCCCCCTCCTCCTGCTGCGACGATCAACCGCGTCATGCGTCTCAGCCTACGGGGTGGGGGGTTGACCACTCACCCTATAGTGGCTAGAGGCCATAGCCACTTGTATCGAGAAGCAGGCCTCAGTCTTGGTAGCGGGGTTCCCGACTACTCGCCTGGGGCTCGCCTTGGGTGAGGAGGACTGATGCCGCAGATCGAGGAGGCTCAGCCGAAGTATCTCCAGATCGCGCACTACATCCGTGATCAGATTCTTCGGGGTGACCTGCGACCGGGCGACGAGGTGCCGTCGGAGCGGCAGTTGGCGGCGGACTGGAAGGTGTCGCGGCCCACGGCTGCACGGTCCTTGGAGGCGCTGAGCCATCAAGGGCTCGTCGAGAAGCGCCAGGGATCGGGCACGTATGTGCGGAGTCTCGAAGTCAACCGGCGGGCTCGTGAGTTGTACGGGCGCGCTCGGCAGACCGGGAAGATCTACACGCCTGGCGAGTACGCCGTGATCACCTCTGCCGGTTGGCTGGAGGCGCCGGATCACGTGGCTGAGGCGCTGGGCTTGGTCAGGGATCGGCGGGCGGTGCATCGGCGGCGTGTGACCAACAATCAGGATGGGCCGATCACGTTGTCCACCTCGTGGTTCGCTCCGGATGTCGGTCAGCGTGCGCCGAAGCTTCTGGAGCCGGAGCGGATCCAAGAGGGGACGCTGCTGTACGTCGAGAACATGACCGGACGGCAGGGGAGTTACGCGGAAGATCGCATGTGTGCGCGTGCGGCCACGGAGGAAGAGGCCGAGGACCTGCAACTGGCCGCAGGCTCCGCCGTCCTGATCGTGCACCACGTCGTCTTCGACCTCCAGGACCGGCCGTTGGAGTTCGCTGAGGCCACCTACCCGCCGCATCGCTGGGCGTTCGAGCAGGGTTACCCGCTCACCTGAGGGGGCCAGTTGCAGCGAATCGCTTGCGTCGACCAAGTGGCTAATGCCACTATCCAGAAAGTGGCTAAGGCCACTTCACTGGAAGGAGGCGCGGTGTGACGAGTCGGCGGCCGGATCAGGGCACGCACTTAACTTGCCGGGGTTGCCGGGGGCGCGGTTGGAAGCGTGTCGCCTCGCGAACGACCCTGGCGCTTGCCACCGCCGCCGACCGCACCCCTGCCACATCGAAGCGGCGCTGCCTCGACTGCGACGGTAGCGGCAGGAAGTGAGCACCCATGGCCTACATGATCGACCGCTACCCGTCTGAGGATTCACCGCGTCTCGGTGCGATGACCTTGCACCCGGTCGCTGAGTCTGTGCCGCGGGCTCGGCGCTGGTTTCGGAAGTTCATCGCCCCGTACAGTCCGGCCTGCTCCATCGACGACTGCGCGCTCATGATCTCGGAGCTGGTGACCAACGCCATTATCTACGGTCAGTCGGACGAGCCCTGGCTCGTCCGGGTCGAGTGGTTCCGTGAGGGCACTTCGCTTCGGGTCGACGTGCACAACCCAGGATTTCCGGCGAACGTGCGACTGAGGCGCCCCGACGCCAATGACGCCCACGGGCGGGGGCTGCTCCTGGTCGATTCGTTGGCCGAGTCTTGGCACGCCGCACCGAGCCGCTTCGGCGGAACGGTCGTCTCCTTCGTGGTGGCCGATGCCTGGCCCGGAAGGTAAAGGTTCGCTCCGCTTCTACTTCGATAATCGAAGATTCGCTAGTCTGGTTGACCAGTTGACTTGGCCAATCCCGACGGGCGGCGTTCATGGCGTATGAAGTGGAGCCACCGAAGTACGTGCGCCTTGCGCAGACGATCCAGCGCCGCATTGAGGATGGCACGTATCCGCCCGGCACGCGGGTGCCCAGCGAAAACCAACTGGTGCAAGCCTTCGGGATGTCCCGGCCGACCGTGGTCCGGGCGCTGGAACTGCTGAAGCGTGACGGCTGGGTGGAGTCCCGGCAGGGGTACGGCACGATCGTGCGAGGTCGCCCGGCTGTCGTCGAGCAGAAGGACCGCCGGGGGAGCGAAGCGCTCGCCCGCGACGAGTCACATGCGGCAGGGCGCCTGGTCGAGGTCGGCTACGTCCCTGTTCCTGTGCGAGTCGCCTCCGCACTCGGATTGCCCAAGCGGGCCAAGGTCCTCATGCGCCGATTCCTGGTCGAAGAGGACGGCGAACCGATTGAGCTGGTGTCGTCGTACTTCCCCGCCGGCCTGGTCGAGGGCACTGAGCTGGAGAGTGCCGAACCGCTGCCGGGCGGCACCCGCGTACACCTGGAGGCGCGCAAGAAGGTCCGCTTCGACCACGTGACGGAACGGGTCTCGGCCCGTCTGTCCGAGCGTGACGAGGCGGAGCTTCTGGATCTTCCTGAGGGGGTTCCGGTCATCAGCGTCCTGGTCATCGCATGCGACGCTTCCGGACAGGCTCTGCAAGTCTCTGACGTGCTGCTTCCTGCCGACCGCCAGGAACTGGAAGACACCTACAGACTCACCTGACAGGGCCCGGTAGGGCCACGCCGGCGTGGCTGACGTGGCCCTGCATTATCAGGAGCGTGGCCCTCGGCTCGCCAGCCGGTAGATCACATACGTGAGTGCCAAGATGAAGTCGACGGCTACCCACAGGCCGATGATGAGCCCTACTCCGATCGTGGTTCCGACATCACCCGCGGCTTCGCACACCTCCAGCTCCTCGCCTGTCAGGCCACGGCACTCTTCGGGGGTGCCGCTACCGGTTGAGGCGCCGACTATCACAAAGATCAGAAAGAGAATCTGGACTGCCAGGAAGACCCAGAAGAAGACGCGGTGCCGCTTCCTCGGCGGGGGTGCCGTGCCCTTCTGGTCTCGTGGGTGACCTGGCGGTGGCCCTTGTTGTGGTCCTTGCCAGGTGCTCGACGACGGTGTCGGCTCCTGAGGAGTGTGTGGACCCCAGGATGGCTGCTGTTGAGCGCGGTGCTTCCTGTTCATGACGCGCCCCTCCTGCGTGCTCTGACTACATGCTGCGCCCGCGTTAGTCACTTGACAAGTCAACCTGGCATCCGTAGCTTCGAACTTGCTAAGTCAACTTGTCAGGTTGGCGGGTTGATCGACTCAGGAGGAGAAATCTGTGCGTGTGATTCGTATTGACGCCTCGGCCGCCACGATCCTGCTCACCGAAGCGCCGGCGCCGAAGGTGCGTGACCGGCAGACCGGTGAGATTGCCAAGGACGCCGTGAGCGGTGAGGCGCTGATGACGGTCGGCGTCGTCTACATCGACGAGGGTGAGTCGTCGCTGATCCAGGTCACCGTCCCCGAGAGCGGTGTGACGGACGGCTTGACCGTCGGGGCGCCGGTCTCGCTGCCGGGGCTCATCGCCCGGCCGTGGGAGAGCGTCTTCAACGGGCAGCAGCGGCACGGCATCGCCTACCGCGCGACCGCCGTTGCTCCCGGCGCTTTCCCGATGGAGCAGGCGGGCTGATCGTCGTGACCGACCTGGTGACGTGGGCCGAGCTGGGCGGGTCGCTCGCTGCGATAGGCGGCGCGGCCTACGCCCGGCATGCCCATCCGGCGGCGTACTGGTCCACGGTCGGGCTGCCCGTCTCAGTGGCCCGGCTGCTGGCCTCGTACACCTCCACCATGGACGCGTGCGGCCTGACGGTCGAGCCGCCCCGGTGGCGGGCCCTGGCTGTCAAGGCCACGACTCGCCGTGAGGTCCGGCCGGTGCCTCCTCGTCGGGGCATGATCCGGCCCACCTCGACCGGTCTGCGGCTCCGGCTGCGGCTGGCTCCGGGGCAGGAACCGGCGGACGTGGCGGCCTCGGCCGAACGACTGCGGCACGCGTGGGGCGTTCACGCCGTGTACGTGCGGGACGTCAAGCCCGGTGTCGTGGAACTGCGGCTCGTCGGCTTCGACGTCCTGCGGAAGGTGCGGATGCCGCGTCGGGCCGAAGCTGGTCCGCTCCGCGTGCCGGTGGCTCTGCGGGAGGACGCGACCGCCTTTGTAAGGGACTACCGGGCTGTACCTCACGAACTCGTGCTCGGGGCCACGTTGTCCGGCAAGTCCATGTTCCTGCGCAACCTGCTTGCCGGGTTGGCTGCTCAGCCGGTGGTCCTGGTCGGGATCGACTGCAAGCGCGGGGTGGAGCTGGCGCCGTTCGCTCCCCGGCTCTCGGCGCTGGCGACCGATCCGGAGCAGGCGGCCGAGCTGCTGCCCGTGCTCGTCAAGGAAATGGAGGACCGATACGACCTGATCAAAGCGCGGCAGGGCATCGCCCCCGGCACTCCGGATGAGCTGATCACCTCGGACGTCTGGGGCCTGCCGGAAGACGAACGCCCGGCTCCCATCGTGCTGTTCATCGACGAGGTAGCAGAGCTCTTCCTCGTCGCCACAAGGAAGGAGGAGGAACGGCGGGACGAGATGGTCACCCAGCTCATCCGGCTCGCCCAGCTCGGCCGCGCGGCCGGCATCTACCTGGAGGTCTGCGGGCAGCGCTTCGGGGCCGAGCTGGGCAAGGGAGCGACCATGCTCCGGGCTCAACTCACCGGGCGGGTGTGCCATCGAGTGAACGACGAAGCGTCCGCGAAGATGGCGCTCGGTGACATCGCCCCTGAGGCTGTCCTGGCCTCCTGCGCCATCGCTGCCGAGTTGCCCGGCCTCGCCGTCGTCGGCGACACCTCCGGCGGCTGGTCCCGCATCCGCACCCCTCACCTGTCCCTCGCCGACGCTGCGGCCACCTGCCGCGAGACGGCGCACCTCGCCCCGGACGTTCCCGCGCTCGCGCCGTTCCGGCCCTACGTCCCTCCCGTGCCGGTGAAGGAGTCCGGCCCCCTGGCCACTCCTCAGCCGATCACCGAGTAGCCAACCCGCTCCCACGGCCGGCGCGACCGTCCCGCGCCAAGTCCCTACCCCACCCATGCCCGAATCGGAAGGAGTGGCCGTGCGCGCCTTGTCCGTCCGCGTGGACGCCGTACTCGTCCAAGCGTTGATCGCCGCCGCGCTGTCCTTCGCTCACCTGCACGACCTGGCGCTGGCCGCCGGACAGGACGGCTGGAAGGCGTGGGCCTATCCGGTCTCCGTCGACCTGCTGTTGGTGGCGGCCTGGCGACGCCTGCGCTCCGGTGAAGCGAAAACGGCCGGATGGTGCTGGTTCCTCGTCGCGTTGACGGCGTCCCTCGGCGCCAACGTTGCAACGGCCGGACTGCTCGATCTGGAGAACGTACCGGCCTGGCTCCGCATCCTCGTCGCCGGCTGGCCCGCAGTTGCCTTCCTCGGCGGCACGCTGCTCGCCCACGGAGCAACGAATCCCAGCGCGGACCCGGCGATGGCACCGGAACCCCCTTCGACGGCACAGGCGCCGGAACCGACCGCCGCAGAGGTCGAGCCGCCCACGGTTGCGTCCGAACTGCCAGCCATTGCACCGGAGTCGGCTCCACCGCCTCCCTCATCGGTACCGCCCGCGCTCGTCACCCTCGCCCGCAAGGTTGCCGACGAACACCGCGCCCGGACCGGAACCGACATCGACACCTCGACCCTTCGCGCTCGGCTCGGTGTCCCGATGCCGCTCGCCGAAGCCATCACCACTCAACTCACCTGACCCGGAGGACTTTCCCCCTTGCGCCCGTCCACGCTCCGCGCGCTGAAGCGCGCCGCCGAGCTGACCCGACAGAACCGCCTGACCGAAGCCGTGCTGATCGCCGAGCCGGTGATCCTCGCCGCCGACAGCTACGAGGGCGACGAGATCTTGCGCTGGCTGGCCGACCACGTCACCGACTTCACCGGCCTGTCCGACAAGGAGATGCCCTGATGTCCGCCAACCGCCGTTTCCGCCGCGTCGTCCGTATCGGCCCCGTCCAGGTCGGCACGTACTACGACGGCCGGGGCCGCGAGAAGCACACCGCTGCCTGCACGGCTCCGCGGTGCGGCTTCTCCACCGACTACGACAGCCGCGCCGCCGCCGAGCTGGCCGCGCGCACCCATCGCTGCCGCGTCCGCTGAGGAGTTCCCGTGACTGTCTCGCTGCCGCTCGTCTTCGTCCTGGGCGTCATCGCCTGGGCCGCGATCAAGTTCCTCGGCATCCGCCTCTGGGTCGCCGTCGTGATCGCACTGTTCGGCTTCTGGCTCTCGCACACCATCCTCGCCCCGGCCATCGAGTCCGGCACCCGCACCGGGGTCGACGTCGTCAACGGCACCCACGAATGACACCCCGACCGACAAGGAGTCCCGCGATGTTCCGCCCCAAGCTGCCCGACACCCCGCACATCCAGAGCATCACCACTCACATCCTGCAGGATCACGCCCCGGCTCCCTCCGCCGGCCGCTCGGTAGCCCCGTTCCTCGGGGTCGGCGCCGGTGCGGTCGCCGCCGTGGTCGTCGTCGGCGTCGTCCTCACCGCGCTCCTGGCGGCGGTCGCCGTCTCGGCCGTGTCCGTGGCCATCGCCGCCGTGGTCCTGCGCTCCCTCGTCACCGGCGCGAACAGGCGCTGACCGGCCGCCGGGGCGGCAAACGCCGCCAAGCATCCCGCCGCCCCGGGGCCGCACCTCCCAACCGCCGAAACAGCCGAAAGGAAGACCCATCATCACCCGGCAGACTCCGCCCCCGCTGGCGGAACTCTCCATGCTGGCCTCCCTTGGCACCATGCCCGAGCTGGCCCGCCAACTCTCCGGCCTGGGCGGCTGCACCAACCCCGTGCGCCTCGACGGCCACCGCACCGAGTACGCGGTCGACCGGACCACCGGAGAGATCGGGCGCCTCCTCCACCACCTCGACTCGTCCTCCCTGCCCGCCGGAAGCCTCCTCGTCCGCTGCAACAACCGCCGCGCCACCCGCTGCGCGGCCTGCGCGGAGGTCTACCGCCGAGACACCTTCCACCTGATCACCGCCGGACTCCGTGGCGGTAAGGGCACCGCCGAGCAGGTCGGCTCACACCCGCGCGTCTTCGCGACCTTCACCGCGCCGAGCTTTGGCCCGGTCCACAACCGCCCCTCCAGCGGGCGGCCCTGTTGCTGCGGTGCCCGGCACGACGACACAGACCCGGCCCTCGGTACGCCCCTCCACCCGGACGCGTACGACTACGAAGCGGCCGTGCTCTGGAACGCCCACGCCGGAGCCCTCTGGCGGCGCTTCTCGATCTACCTGCGCCGCGAGATCGCCAAGCGCGCCGGACTCACCCAACGGGCCTTCCGCGAGCACGCGCGCGTCTCCTTCGCCAAGGTCGCCGAGTACCAGAAGCGGGGCGCCGTCCACTTCCACGCAGTCATCCGCCTCGACGGGCCGGAGGGCGGCGACACGGCCCCTCCGTCCTGGGCGTCCGCCGAACTGCTGACCGACGCCATCCATGCCGCAGCCACCGCCACATGCGTCAACGGACCGCACGTCGATGGCCGCGCCCACACCTTCACCTTCGGCCGCCAACTCGGCGTACGCACCATCCGCTCCGCCGACTTCGACGGCGGCCAGGAGCTGACCGAACGGACCGTAGCCGCGTACATCGCCAAGTACGCCACCAAAGGCGCCGAGACAGCGACCGGCACACTGGACCGGCCGATCCGCTTCCTCGCCGAATTGGCACAGGCCCGGATCACCGACCACGCCCGCCGCATGATCCGGACGGCCTGGACCCTCGGCGCGCGGAAGGATCTCGAACACCTACGCCTGCGCGCCTGGGCCCACATGCTCGGATTCCGCGGCCACTTCTCCACCAAGTCCCGCCGCTACTCCACCACCCTCGGCGCCCTCCGCGACGCCCGCGCCGAATGGCGCCGCGCCCGAGCCGCCACGGCCGCTCCCCAGGACGGCGAAACCACGCTCGTCCTCGCTCACTGGGTCTTCGCCGGAACCGGCCTCAGCACCGGTGAAGCCTGGCTCGCCACATCCCTCGAACCCGCCCCCGGAACGGAAGGAGAGCCCACCACATGAACGACCGCTACCTGTCCGTCGACGAGGTCGCCGAGCTGTTCGGCACGACTCCCCGCTTCCCCCGGCGTCTCATCGAGGAGCGGCGGATCCGGTACGTGAAGGTCGGCCGGCATGTGCGTATCCCGGAGAGCGCCATAGAGGAGTTCGTCCGGTCCAGGACTGTCGAGCCGATCAAGCCTCGTCGCGCCGCACTTCGGAGGGCTGCCTGATGGCGAACAAGAAGGGGAGGCGTCGCCGCTTCGGTGCGGTGCGGCAGTACAGGTCCGGCCGCTGGACCGCGTCGTACCTCGGGCCCAACGGTGAGCGCATTCGGGCGGACGAGACCTTCGACACCAAGAAGGACGCCGAGATCTGGCTCTCCCAGGTAGAGGCCGACCTCAGCCGCGGGGACTGGCGCGCCCCTGATGCCGGAGCCGTCAACTTCCGTGTGTACGCCGAGAAGTGGGTCGAGGAGCGGGAGCTGTCCGTTCGCACCGACGACCTGTACAAGCATCTCCTGCGCCTGTACATCCTCCCGACCTTCGGCGCGCTCGACCTGGACGAGATCACGGCTCCCCGCGTCCGCGAGTGGCGAGCGGAGCGACTCCGCACCACCGGGGCCAAGACAGCCGTAGCCAAGGCGTACCGCCTCCTCAAAGCCATCCTGGAGACGGCCGTGGATGACGACCTGATCAGCCGCAATCCGTGCCGGATCAAGGGCGCGGGTAAGGAGTCAGCCGCCGAACGTCGTATCGCCTCTGTGGCCCAGGTCGACGCGCTCGCCGACGCGATCGGCATCCGCTGGCGTCTCATGGTCTACCTGGGCGCGTACGGTCCGATGCGACCGGAAGAGCTGGCCGGCCTTCGCCGCCGAGACGTCGACCTGGACAACCTCGTCATCCGCGTCCGCGTGGCCGAGCCAGAGCGGACGAACGGCAGACGTGCCCCCGGGGAGACCAAGTCCGATGCGGGCGTCCGCACGGTCGTCCTCCCGGCCTTCCTTCACAAGGAGGTGAAGCGGCACCTCGCTTGGTACGCCGAGAAGGGCCCTGATGGCCTGGTCTTCGTCGGCGAGAAGGGCGCCCCCTTCCGGCGTACCTCCTTCGGTCGGAAGTGGCGCCGCGCTCGCACGGTCGCTGGCCTCCCGGACGGCTTCCGCTTCTACGACCTCCGCCACACCGGGCACACTCTGTCGACCCGCTCCGGCGCCACCCTCAAGGACACGATGGTGCGTGCCGGGCAGTCCTCCGAGAAGGCCGCGCTGATCTACCAGCACTCCGACGAGGAGCGGCAGCGGGAGGTGGCCGCCGGGCTTGACGACCTCGTGCGCGCCGAGCGTGCGAAGTCCCACAAGGACGACCCCGCGCACCACAGCGACGAGGCTGCCGAGGGCTAATGGTGCGGTTATGGTGCGCGACCGGCCCGCCGGTCTAGACAACAAAGAAACCCCCGGGTCTCTGACCTGGGGGTTTCACATGGAGCGGGTGACGAGAATCGAACTCGCGCTCTCAGCTTGGGAAGCTGATGTTCTACCATTAAACTACACCCGCGTAAGACGCCGACCGGAGTCGGTGTCCGAATGCTCGCCCACTCTACCTCATGCCAGGCCCTCGGTGTTCGTGCCGCGGGGCCTGAGGGTGTTTCAGGACTGGGATGCGGCTGCGCGGGAACCGAGTTGGGGCGTACCGTGTGGGCGTCGAGGAGGGTCCGGGCGGGACCGGAGTGCCGCCTGGAGGGCCGTCCCTTTGATCCCGTACTGTGGCTTTTGTCGTCAGGCAAGCAGCAGCCAGACGCGGCTCTTGGGGAAGGGACTCTTGGACTTGATGGAGCGCACCGTCGTCCGCTGTGCGGATGGGCACGTGTTCACCACCGCTTCGTTCCCGATGCAGCAGGCCGAGCGACTCGGCCCCGGCCGGCTTCTTCGGTGTCCGCGCTGTGCGCGGCTGAGGAGCGTGGTGCCCGTGAGCTACCAGAAGCGGTAGCGGACAGAGCGACAGCAGCAAGCAGCGCAGGCGCGCGGAGTCGTCCGGTTGTGGGCGCTCCGCGCGCCTTGCGTATCCTCGGGGCGTGCTTCTCTCAGACAAGGACATCCGGGCCGAGATCGACGCCGGGCGCGTGCGGATCGATCCCTATGACGACGCGATGGTGCAGCCGTCGAGCATCGATGTGCGGCTGGACCGCTACTTCCGGGTGTTCGAGAATCACCGGTACCCCCACATCGACCCCTCCATCGAGCAGGCGGACCTGACCCGGCTCGTGGAGCCGGAGGGGGACGAGCCGTTCATCCTGCACCCGGGGGAGTTCGTGCTCGCCAGTACCTACGAGGTCATCACGCTGCCCGACGATCTCGCCTCCCGGCTGGAGGGGAAGAGCTCGCTGGGGCGGCTGGGGCTGGTGACGCACTCCACCGCCGGGTTCATCGACCCCGGGTTCAGCGGGCACGTGACCCTGGAGCTGTCGAACCTGGCCACCCTGCCCATCAAGCTGTGGCCGGGCATGAAGATCGGGCAGCTGTGCATGTTCCGGCTCAGCTCGCCCGCCGACTTCCCGTACGGGAGCGAGCGGTACGGGTCGCGGTACCAGGGGCAGCGCGGGCCGACCGCCTCCCGGTCCTTCCTCAACTTCCATCGGACCCAGGTGTGAGCGACACAGGCATGAGCGGCGGTACAGGCATGAGCTCTGTGCGGGAGAACCTTTCCTACGAGCAGTTCGGGGCCGCCGTGCGCGAGCTCGCGCAGGTCATCGCCGACGACGGGTACGAGCCCGACATAGTGCTGAGCATCGCCCGCGGCGGTGTCTTCGTGGCCGGCGGGCTCGCCTACGCCCTCGACTGCAAGAACATCCATCTGGTGAACGTCGAGTTCTACACGGGCGTGGGGACCACTCTCGAGATGCCCGTCATGCTCGCGCCCGTTCCCAACGTCATCGACTTCTCCGAGAAGAAGGTGCTGATCACCGACGACGTCGCCGACACCGGCAAGACGCTCAAGCTGGTGCGCGACTTCTGCCTCGACACCGTCGCCGAGGTGCGCAGCGCGGTGATCTACGAGAAGTCCCAGTCGCTGGTGAAGTGCGAGTACGTGTGGAAGCGGACCGACGACTGGATCAACTTCCCGTGGAGTGTCGAACCGCCGGTGGTGCGGCGCACCGGGCAGGTTCTCGACGCCTGAGAGCGGCGTGACGTGCCGGAAAGGGGCTCCCCAGCCGGGGTGCCCCTTTCTCGTACGTACGTACGTGCGGCAGGCCTCAGACCGTGCCCAGCTTCACGATCGACAGCAGCGCGATCAGCTGGATCGCCGACGCGCCCAGCGCCTTCGGCCAGGGCAGGTCGTGGGAGCGGCCGACCATGAGGGTGAGCAGCACGCCGCCCGCGACCCAGGTGGCCCAGCCGAGCAGCTGCACGAACGTCGCGTCGCCGCCCGCGAACATCGCGAAGACGAGGCGGGGCGCGTCCGTGAGGGACATGATCAGCATGGAGAGGCCGACCGTGGGCTGCCAGGCGCCGTCGCCGCCGAGCTGACGGGCCAGGGTGTGGGTGACCACGCCGAGGACGAACGCGCTCAGCACCATCGCGACGGCCGTCGTCAGGACGATCGGGATCGCGTTCGACAGTGTGGCGTTTATCGCATCCTTGCGGGCGCCGTCGAAGCCGAAGACGGCGAGCAGGCCGTAGAGGAACGTGACGATCAGGGCCGGGCCCCACATCGTGTAGTCCCGCATCTGGAGGAACGTCTGGTTCGGGGCGAGGACGATCCCCCGGAGCAGGGCCTTCCAGTGCAGGCGCGGGCCGATCGGGCCGGGCGGCGGGGCCGCCGAGCCGGCGCGGTAGGTGTCGCCCTGGGTGTAGGGGTCCTCGCCGACCGAGAAGGCCTGGGTGTGGCCCGGGTTGTTCGCCGCGTACGGGTCGTGCGGGCCCTGCGGGCCGGGCGGGTACGCGCCGTCGCCGAAGTACTCCGGCTCGCCGTGACCACCGTGACCGCCCTGACCGCCGTAGCCGCCGCCGGGTCCGGCGTTCGGCTGCGGCCAGGTGGGGCCGCCGCCGTTGCCGTACGGCGGCTGCTGCGGGTACGGCTGCGGCGCCGGCGGGTAGCCGTACGACGGCCCCTGCGGCGTCTGCTGCCCGTTCGGAGGGTTGTGCGGTCGCGTCTGAGGAGCGCCGTTGTTCCGGCCGCGTCCGATCCTGAATCCAGCCACGTCTTCGAACGTACCTGGTCCCCGGCGGTGGTGTGCCGGGCCCGGGCTTCCGGGCCCGGCTTTGCGGCCGAGCTGTGACATCCCTTAAGGGGTACGGGCCTTGGGGCCAGGTGGGGTGTCAGGGTTCGGCCGTACGGGCCTCGCCCCGGGTCCCTTGCCCCGGCCCCCCGCGGCCGCGACAGTCGGGCATCGCCCCCTGTCAGTCGGGCAGCGTGCCGCCCAGTTCCGGCAGGGTGATCGCGCCGGTCTTCGTCGGCACCGTGGCGGTGCCCCGCATCAGCAGCGCGCTGCTCGCCGCGCCCACGGCCAGGTCCGCCTTGCTGTCGGCGGTCAGGTCGCGCAGGCGCAGGGTGTAGCCGAAGGCGGTGTGGGAGTCGGCCGGGCCGAGCACCGTCTGCGCGATCCACGAGGAGCGGGCGCCGGTGAGGCCGCCGGAGCCGCCGCGGAAGAGGTGGACGCCGCCCTGGTCCTCCCGGCCGTCGACGTCCTCGTGGGGCACGCCGACGGCGAGGTCCGCGTAGCCGTCGCCGTTCGCGTCCGCGGCCGAGATCGCGTAGCCGAAGTCGTCCCCGGCCTCCGGGCTGCCGGAGACGCCCGAGGTGGCCTGCGTGAGGGTGGTCGAGGTGCCCGGGCCGGAGGAGGTGCCGCGCCAGATCGTGACCGCGCCCTTGCCGCCGTCCTTGTCGGGTACGCCGAGGGCGATGTCGCCGTAGCCGTTCTTGTCGAAGTCGCCGATGACCGGGCTCGGGTAGAGGCCCTGCTGCCGGTCGCTGAGGGTCCGGGACGCGCCCGAGGCGAGGCCGGTGGACGTGCCCTTCAGGTACCAGGCGCGCTCGCGGATGTCGCTGCCGGTGATCTCCGTGCCGATCACCACGAGGTCCGTCCGGCCGTCCCCGTCGACCTTGCCGGCCGCGAGGGCGGAGGAGTACCAGCCCCCGGACCCCTTGTCGATCTTGCTGACCTTGCCGGTGGTGCCGGACTTGGTGAAGGGGCCGCGGTAGAGCCACGCCTCCTCGCCGCCGATCACGGCCAGGTCGGGGGAGCCGTCGCCGGTGAAGTCGCCGGTGGCCAGGTCGCGGCCGAAGTGGTCGGCCGCGCCGCCGACGGGCGCGAGGTTGGTGCCGCCGGACAGGCCGGACTTGGAGCCCCAGACGACGGTGACGGTGCCGCGGTAGTCGTCGGCGCCCACGTGCTCCGTGGGGTTGCCGACGACGAGGTCCGCGTAGCCGTCCTTGTTGAGGTCGGCGCTCGCGAGGGACTCGCCGAACTGGTCGTCCTCCTCGCCGGACCCGGGAATGCCGGCGCTGTCCTGGTGGACGCGCTGGACGCGGGAGGTGTCGGGGCCGGTGGCGGTGGAGTAGAGGACGGTGACGGTGCCGCCCTCGCGGCCGTCGCCGTTGTAGCCGCCGTAGGCCAGGTCGCGGCGGCCGTCGCCGTTGAAGTCGTCGTAGTGCTTCGCCACCGCCGCGGAGGCGGGGGCGGTGAGGAACACGGGGGTGACGCCGGTCGCCAGCAGGGCGGCGGCCAGGGCGGTCGTGGTGGTTCTGCGCATGGTGTCTCCCTGGTGCGTCAGCCGATGAGGCCGGTGCCGAAGGCGCCGTACGAGCGGGTCTGGCCGAGGCTGCCCGGGCCGAAGGAGCGGGCGCCGTCGGTGACGGGGCCGGTGGCCGAGCCGCGCAGGGTCGTGAGCGCGCCGACGCCCTCGTCCTCGAAGCCCGCGGTGATGGTGAACTCGGCGCGGCCGTCCTTGGTCAGGTCGGCCAGCAGGACGTCGGAGCCGAAGTAGTCCATGGCCTCGGCCGAGCCGGGGACGCCGGCGGTGGCCTGGGTGAAGGTGCGGGCGCCGGTGCGCGAGACGCCGGTGGCCGAGCCGTTCATCAGGACGGTGGCGCCGGTGTCCTCGGTGGTGGAGACGTCCTCGAAGACGACGCCGATGGCGAGGTCGCCGTAGCCGTCGCCGTTGGTGTCGCCGATGGAGACCGCGCCGCCGAAGCCGTCGCCCGCCTCGTCGCCGCCGGGTACGCCCTCGGAGTCCTGCGTGAGCTCCGCCATGGGAGCGTCGCCGTTGACCGGGCCGCCCTCCGAGCCGCGGATGACGACGACCTGACCGCCGAGGCTGCCGCTGTGGTCGTCCTCCTTCGAGAAGACGTTGCCGAGGGCGATCTCGTCGTAGCCGTCGCCGTTGATGTCGCCGAGGGCGAGGGAGGTGCCGCCGTTCAGGGGGCGGGGGACGGAGGTGTCGGGGCCGGTGGGGGTGCCGAGGTAGGCGACGCCCTTGGACCAGCTGCCCGTCCCGTCCTCGTTCAGCCGGACCCGGTAGGTGAGGACGAGGTCGGACCTGCCGTCGGCGTTGGTGTCGCCCGCGTCCATGGCGTCGACGCTGTACGCCGTCTCCGGCGTGCCGATCTTCCGCGCGGCGCCGCTGGTGCCGGTCGTGGTGAAGGGGCCGCGGACGACGTAGACGTGGGAGGAGCCGGTGCCGACGGCCAGGTCGGCCTTGCCGTCGCCGTCGAAGTCGCCGGTGGTCAGCAGCCGGCCCCAGTGGTCGTGCCCGGAGACCGCCGGGTCCTTGATCGTGGTGCCGTTCTTCAGGCCGCTCGCCGAGCCCCACAGCACGGTGACGGAGCCGCCGTCGGTGTCCGTGCCGACGTCCTCGCCGGAGGAGCCGGCCGCGAGGTCGGTGTAGCCGTCTCCGTTGAGGTCGGCCACGGCGAGGGCGTCGCCGAAGGTGTCCTCGGCCTCGGCGGCACCGGGCACACCGGCGGTGTTCTGGCTGACCACCGTGCGCTTGGCCGGGTCGAGGCCGGTGGCGCCGCCGTAGACGACGGCGACGTAGCCGGCCATGCCCTGGCCGTCGACCTTGGCGTACGGGGCGGCGAAGGCGACGTCGCCGTAGCCGTCGCCGTTGAAGTCGGCGGTCGGGCCGCCGGCGGGGGCGGCGGTGGCCGCCTGCGCGGGCAGGGCGGTGAGCAGGCCGGTGGTCAGGGCCGTGGCCAGGAGGAGGGTGCGCTTGCGCATCGGGGTCCCTGTCGGGTCGGAGGTGCTGGTCGAGAGGTGGGTGCGGTCGTGCTCGCAGCCGCCGGGCACACCCGCCGTGTTCCGGGCGTACGCCGTCGCGCCCCCGGAGGTCGGGGCGGACGCCGAGCCGCGCGGCGGTCGACGGGCTGTCACTGGGCGACGACGGAGCCGAGGCCGGAGCCGGACTTGAGGGAGACGGCGGTGGTGGTGATGCCCTGCGCGCCGCTCGTGGTCAGGCCGGAGGCGGAGCCGCGCAGGGTCCACAGGCCGCCCGTGGAGTTCTCGCCGGCGACGCCGACGACCAGGTCCGCCCGGCCGTCCCTGGTCACGTCCTTCAGGGCGACCGCGGACCCGAAGCCGTCCCAGGACTCGGCGGAGCCGGGCACCCCGGCGGTGTCCTGGGTGTACGACTTCACGCCGGTGGTGGTCAGGCCGGCGGCGGAGCCGAACAGCACGGTCACCGAGCCCGCGTCCTTCGCCGCGCCGAGGTCCTCGCCCGGGGCGGAGACCACGACGTCGGCGTACCCGTCGCCGTTGATGTCGCCAGTGCTCACGGCCCGGCCGAAACCGTCGTCGGTCTCGCCCGCGCCGGGCACGCCCGCGGTGTCCTGGTGGATCACGGTCGGCTGCTGCGCCGGGTCGGGGCCGGTGGGGCCGCCGTACCAGACGGTGATCTGGCCGCCCTTGTGGCCGCCGGGCTTGAGGTCGTAGGGGTCGGTGTGGTCGCCGAGGACGAGGTCGCCGTAGCCGTCGCGGTCGATGTCGCCGATGGAACCGGGGTAGCCGTCGGCGTTCTGCAGCTCGGCCATCTTGTACGTCGTGCCGGTCCAGCGGAAGTAGTTGATCTGGCCGCCGGTGTCGCCGTCCACGTTGAACGGGTAGACGCGCTCGGCCGCGCCGTCGCCGGTCATGTCCCCGGCGATCACCTCGTACGTCGTGCCGAGTTCGCCGACGACGGAGTGGCTCGACGGGCCGCCGGCCCGGGTGAAGGGGCCCCGGTAGATGCGGGTGTGGCTCTGGCCGGTGAGTGTGACGTCCGGGTCGCCGTCGCCGTCGAAGTCGTCGGCCGCGATGCCCCGGGAGAAGTTGCCGTACTCGGCGAGCGTCGACGGCTGCGGCAGGCCCTTGCCGCTGGTCAGGCCCGAGGCGCTGCCCCACAGGACGGTGCCGGACCCGACCCCGTCCCGGTCGCCGATGCTCTCGTTGGAGGCGCCGACGACGAGGTCCGAGTAGCCGTCCCGGTCGAGGTCGCCGGCGGCCAGGGCGGCGCCGAACAGGTCGCCGGACTCGGCGGTGCCGGGGACGCCCGCGGAGTTCTGCGTGATGACGGCCCTGCGGGCGGCCGAGACACCGGACGCCGAGCCGTACAGCACGACGACCGCGCCGGCGCAGGAGGCCGGACCGACGTCGGTGCAGGGGGCGCCGGCCGCGACGTCCCGGTATCCGTCGCCGTTGAAGTCCCCGGCGAGGCCGGAGGGGGCGGCGGAGGCCGGGGTGGCGGTGAGGAGGCCGGTGGTGAGGGCCGCGGCCAGGATGAGGGTGCGCTTGCGCAAGCGGGGCTCCGGGGGAGAGGGGGCAGGGCTCAGGCGGAGAGGGGGCCGGCCCAGGGCGTGGCTGCGGAGTCCCGAGGTGGGTCGGGGCGCGGGTGCGGGCGCCCGGGGGCGCGTCGCTCGTGCTGGGGCATGCTGGGTCTCCTGCGGCATGCGGGATGCCTGGCGGGCATCCACCGTCGATGAGGTGCCGGGACCGGCCCTGTTCGCCGGGAGTTGTCCGGGCGTTCACGGGTGGTCGGCGATCAGGAGACCCACGTGGGGACGTAAGGGTTGTACGTGAGTTCGGTTAATTTCCGGGGCGGTCGGGAGGCGGGGTTCCGTCACTCGACCGCACCGGCCTGTACCGCACGTCGACGGCCGCCCTGGGGTCGCTGCCGACGAGCAGCTCCAGCCGTACGGGTGCGCCCCCGGCGTTGTCGAACAGCCGGATTCCGTCGCCGAGCAGGACGGGCACGATGTGCAGGTCGATCTCGTCGATCAGCCCGCGCTCCAGGAGCTGCCGGCCGATGGTCGGCGAGAAGACCTCGACGTTCTTCCCGTCGGCGGCCTCCAGCGCGATGCGGAGCGCCTCGGCGACGTCGCAGTTCAGGAACGTCACCCCGGGGGTGGGGTGGGCGTCCTCCGGGTGGTGCGTGAGCACGAAGACGGGTCCCTGCCAGGCGCCGCCGTAGATCCCGCCGGGGTCGGGGTAGGCGTCCCAGCCGGTCCGGCCGCCGAGCACCGCGCCGGTCGTCCCGGCGTACTCCTCGACGAGGCCGGGGCGGAAGGTCGCCCCCGTCATCCAGTCCATCGTGTGGTGGGGGCCCGCGACGAAGCCGTCCAGCGACATCGAGAAGTGCCAGAGCACCTTGCCGGCGGCGGTCTGTGGGTCCATGCGGGCGGCGGTCTGCGGATCCTCGCCGGCCGCGGTCTCTGGATCCATGCCGGTCGACCTCTCCTCGTGGACGGTCACGGCTGCCGCCGCACGCGGTAGCGCAGGTGCAGGACCCGGTCGATGCCGTTCCGGTCCGCACCGGCGAGTTCCCTGGCCTTGGCGACCGCCTCCGCCACGCCGTCGACGAAGTGGAACGGCGCCTCGGGGTGCCACCCCTCGGGCCGGGGCCGGTGCGACACGACCACCAGGTGCTCGCCGGCCGGGGGGACGCCGCCCCACCCGTCGGTCATGTCGAAGACGTGCCGCCCGACGACCAGCGCGCCGATGCTCGCCATGGCCGGTCCCACGTAGTCGGCGGAGGCCCGGGACACCTTGGCGTACTCGTTGAGCGGGACGCCGCCGTTGCCGTACCACTCGAAGAGCGGCCCGACCTGGTCGTCGGCGTCGGCGATGAAGCCGTCCACGGAGACGACGTTGTGCATCACGACGGTGGTCATGCGATCTCCCGTGGGTCCGGGGGCCGGGGCGGCCCTGGTGCATCCGTCCGGGGCCCGGGGCGGCCCTGTTGCATCCATAGACCGCCCCCGCGCCCGAAACTCATCGCGGACCGCCGCCCGGTCTCCTCAGGCCTTCTGCAGGTTCTTCGGACCGGCACGGTGACGACCGCCCTGCGGCAGCGCCGTCCTCGCCGTCAGCCCCCGCGACTGCCAGGCGTTGTCGCGCAGCTTGAACAGGGCCCAGTAGCGGGTGGGGCACAGCAGCACGATGTTCATGAACACGGCCGCCGGGGTGCCGACCAGCCAGGAGCGCCAGCGCTGACGCGCGGTCATGTCCGGCCGCATCAGCACGTACAGCCCCGACTGCCCGTACCGGACCACCAGGTAGACGCCGAGGTACACCAGCGCCACGCCCGGGTTGTGGTACCGCCCGCCCAGGGTCAGCAGCGTCATGACGACGGTCCAGACCAGCATCACCGGCGTGATCACCAGTTGCAGCAGGCCGAAGGTCGGCGAGATGAGCTGCTTCAGGGACAGCCGCGCGTACACGAACGGCAGCATCCACCACCACGACCGGGCCCAGCGCAGCCGCTGCCGGTAGGTCTTCCGCAGCGTGGTCGGCATGTCGGTGACGACTCCGGCCTCGTTGACGGCTACGACCTCGCCGCGCATCAGCGCCCGCAGCGCCAGCCAGCGGTCGTCACCGGTGCCGCACTCGACCTCGTAGGCGTCCAGGTGGTCGTAGAGCAGCTCGGCCCGGTAGAGCGCGAGCGCACCCGACGTCGTCTCCAGGGCCCCGAGCATGGAGCGCGAGGACCGCATCATCACGCACGAGGTGCCGATGTCGATGTCCGCGGCCCGGGAGACCCAGGTCTCCTCGAAGTTGCGAACGTAGATCATGCCGGTGGTGGCCTGGATCCGCGGGTTGCTCATGGCCCGCAGCTGCTGTTCGAGCGCGTCCGGGAAGGGCTCGCCGTCCGAGTCGATGGTGAGGACGAACTCGAAGTGCCTGCCCTGCTCCTGGAGGTGCCGCAGCACGGTGACCTGGGCCCCGCGCTTGCCCTTGTTCTCCTGCCGGTGCCAGAAGACGCGGGGGTGGTCGAAGGGCTCCACGGGGTGCTGCCGCGAGCCGTCGTCGATGACGTGGATCTCGTCGACGGGGTGCGTCTGGGCCAGCAGGGACCGCACCGTGCGGTGCAGGTTCTCCGACGGCTCCTCGAACGCCGGGATGATCGCCACCGTCCGACCGGGGGCGACCGGCAGGTGGGTGAAGGTCCGGCCCTTCAGGAACGAGACCAGGCAGAGCACGATCACCGTCATGCCCAGCCACCAGTAGAAGGTGAGGACCGGGCTCTTCGACTGCACGTGCACCACCGCGGTGGCGGCGGCCAGGGCCGCCACCACCACGAGGGTCACGACGGTGAACCTCACCCGTGAAGCGCGGCCCGGGTAGGCGCTCAAGCGGTCGCTCGCTTGCCGCGGGTCGCCGTGCGGAAGACCGCGACGCCGCCGATCACCAGGAGCATGGCCGCCAGCACGATCCAGCCGAGCGCCGTGCCGCCAGTGGCGGCCAGGGCGGCTCCGCCGGTGGCGGTCCCGATGGCGGCGCCCACACCGTTCTGTCCGTACATGGTGTTCCTCTTTCCTTCCGTGGCTCTCAGAGCCGTTCGATGTGCGGTGCGGCGGGCATGACGCCGCGGGTGTCGAGCACGTAGGCGGCCTCGGCGGCGAGCCGGTCGAGGTCGAACTCGGCGTGCGGGGTGAGCAGGACGACGGCGTCGAAGCCGGCGACGGTGTCGGTCCCCGTGCCTGCCCCGGCGAAGGGGATGTCGCGGAGACCTCCGCCGGTCTCCGGCAGATAGGGGTCCACGACGGTGACGTCCGCCCCCATCGCCCGTAGCCGGTCGGTGACTTCGACGGCCGGCGACTGGCGGGCGTCCGAGGTGCCCGGCTTGTAGGCGGCGCCGAGGGCGAGGACGCGCGCCCCGTGCACGCTCCGTCGGAAGCGGCGGCTCAGGGCGTCCTGCAGCCGGCGCACCACGTAGTCCGGCTGGCTCTCGTTGATGTCCTGGGCCAGCTCGATCAGCCGGAACGTCTGCCCGTGCCGGGCCTTGACGTGATGGCTGAGGTAGACCGGATCGATGGGCAGGCAGTGCCCGCCGACCCCGGGCCCGGGCAGGAACCTGGTGAACCCGAAGGGCTTGGTCGCGGCCAGCTCCAGCGTGTGCCAGACGTCCACGCCCAGCGTGTGGGCCATCCGGGACAGCTCGTTGACCAGGGCGATGTTGACGTGCCGGTAGGTGTTCTCGAACACCTTGGCCAGCTCGGCCTCTTCGAGGCCCGAGGCGGGCACGGTGACGTCGGTGACGGTGTCGTAGAAGTCGTGCACGCGCCGCAGACAGTCCTCGGTCAGCCCGGCGACGATCTTCGGCGTGTTCTCCAGCCGCCAGTCGGCGTTGCCCGGGTCGATGCGCTCGGGGCTGAAACCGACGTGGAAGTCCTGCCCGGCGACGAGGCCGGAGCCCTCCTCCAGCAGCGGTACGAGCACGTCACGGGTGGTGCCGGGGTGGGTGGTCGACTCCAGGACGACGGTGGCGCCCGGCTCGATCCACTCCGCGAGCACGCGACCGGCGTCCCGGACACAACTCAGGTCCGGCGCGCGGTCGGTGAGCGGTGTCGGAACGGTGATGACGGCGACGTCGAACCCCTTGAGGTCCTGCGGGTCGCAACTGGCGCGGTACGCCCCCGAGTCCAGCACCGCCCGGAGCCGGCCGTCGCCGATGTCCTCGACGTACGACGACCCGGCGGCCAGCGCCGCGCAGCGCGTCCGGTCGGGCTCGTAGCCGGTGACGGTGTGCCCGACCTCGGCGGCCCTCACGGCCAGGGGCAGGCCGACGTAGCCCTGCCCCAGCACACATATGTGCATGGTGGTTTCCTCACCCCTGAAGTACGGCCGCCTGTTCCTGAGGCAGGCGGCCGTGGCGTGGTACTGCGTGAGAAGCGGTGTGGGAACGGCACCAGCACCGCGTCACCGGTTCGCCCGGGCCCCCTGCCCGACCGTGCGCGAAGCGCAACCGGTGATCTTCACAAATCCCCCTCATCTGTGGACCTTCATGGTTAAACAACTATTCGCTGAACGGAACCCCCTTTACTGATTCGCAATCTGAGAAGGGAAGGGCAGGTGAGGGCGATTGGTGAGTGAGGGCACGTCAAGTGCGGTGTGGATGCTGGATCTTCACAACTCCACAGTGACGCGACTCATAGGTGAGCGGTGTGGCCGAGTGCAGTAGCGAATCGAACGCGCCCCTCGAGTGCGCCCCACGTACCACCCCTGCGGTCTGTCGGCTGGTGGAGGGGGCGGAAACTCGCGGGACCGCTGTCAGATGTGTGCGGTAGAAACACTGTTCGGCCGTACCCGCTGCTGTGGTGCGGCTTTCGACGCATCCCTGGGGGGACCTTGTTCAGAACACGGGCGGCCTGGGCTGCCATCGGTACGACCGCCGCGCTCCTGCTGACCGGCGTGCCGGCGGCGCACGCGGCGGAGGGGGCGGGGACGGCGGAGGCGGCGGGGACCGCGGAGGGGCAGGCGCCGGACGTCCGCTGGGCGAGCAGCGTGTCGAGCGACCTCGGCACCCTCCAGGTCGCCGTCAGCTCCGACAGTGCGCTCACGGACATCAGGGCCCACATCGTCTCGGCGTCCACCCAGCAGGAGGTCGCCGTCGTGGAGTACGACGCGTTCACCCTGGCCTCCGGCACGGCGGCCGACGGCGTGTGGCGCACGAAGCAGCCGCTCGACCTGCCCGCGCTCGGCAGCTACGACGTCCGCGTCGAGGCCACGGACGCGGACGGCGACCGCACCGTCGACAACTCCGCGGGCTCGCTCGCCTACTACGTCGCGGCCGTGTTCGAGGACGTGCGCCCCGACCGCACGGAGATCGACACCGACCACCGCGAGGTGCGGGTCGACGGCACGCTGAAGGGACGCTGGCCGGCGACCCGCGAGCTGAAGCCGCTGGCGGACCACCGGGTCGACCTCGACGTGGACAACTGGACGGAGAACACCGTCCGCACCGACGCGGAGGGGCGCTTCTCCGGCACGGTCACCGTGAACGACGCGGTCCCGGTCCAGGCCGTCTACCGGCACGACACCGCGAACCCGTACGTCCTCTACGGCGAGTCCGAGCCGACGCCGATCGGCATCCGGCAGGTGGCCACGCGCTGGACCTTCCAGGCCCCGGCGGAAGCCCGGACGATCGACTACGGACAGCAGGTCACCGTCACGGCGACCCTGGAGCGCGAGACCCCGCAGGGCTGGGTCCCCTTCGAGGGCCAGAGCGGCGGCGTCCTCTACGAGGCATCCGAGGGCACGCACTGGGCCAGCGTCGGCTACTTCACCACCGGCGCGGACGGCAAGGCCAGCTTCACGCACACCCCGTGGGAGACCGGCACGTTCCGCGTGGCGTCCCACAGCGACGACCCGTTCATCGCCCCGGCCTCGGCGAACAGCCCTGAGATCACGGTCCTGCGCGCCTCGGTCTTCACGTCGTTCTCGGCCACGCGTGCGCAGGAGGGCGGCGTCCACGTCGAGGGCGCGATGGACTTCCCCGACGGCTGGACGCCCGGCGTCATCCCGGTGCACATCGAACACTCCCGCGACGGCAAGCGCTGGACGAACCTCCGCACGACGGAGGCGAACTGGTCGGGCGAGGGACACGCGTTCTCGGCGGACCTCACGGATGTGCGACGCGGTTACTTCCGAGCGCGGTTCGAGGCGACGGAGTCGTTCCGGGGGGCGGTGTCGGAGGTGGTGAAGGTGGGGCGCTGAGGCAGGCGGGACCGGGGGACTACCCGTCCATGAAGCCGAAGGCCGTGTCCGGCCGGCACTGCGGGCAGGCCTTGACGCCGTCGGCGAGGGCCCGCCGGGCGTGCTCACGGTCGACGCGCCCGCTGCGCTGCCCTGCGTTCCAACATCCGCCGACGTGCACGTACACGGCCTCCTGTCCGGACAGTCCGCGCTCGATCAGCCAGTCGGGTGCGGACGGTCGGGCCAGGAGGCCGCGCCGCCGTTCCGCCCGGCGGCGCTCCTCGTCCGCGATCCACCGAGGGGTTCGTGCCAGGTCGCACTCCTGCGCGCGCTCCACGAAACGGAGCAGCGCTAGCCGCGACCCTGGATCGTTCGTGCGTTTGATCCTAGGTTCATGTGGGGAGCGTGGGGAGCGCGGGGAGGTCGAGCCCCCCTCTGCGTGCCGCCGACCGGTGAACGCGGCGGCGGGACACGGTTGTTGCCCGGGCCGGTGCTCGGCATGATGAGTGCCGCTGCCCGCGTCGCGCGTCGACGTTCGCCACCCTCAGGACGGAAGCAGGACGGAAGCATGCCGGGAGAGATCTCGCCCACCGGGAAGCAGCACGGCTCCGGCTCCACGCCCGACCTGCGCGCCTCCCATATCGACCGGGACCGGGTGGTGGACGTGCTGCGCATCGCGGCGGGGGACGGCCTGCTGACCGCGGACGAGCTGGACGAGCGCCTGGAGACGGCCCTGTCGGCCCGGACCCTGAAGGAACTCGCGCCCCTCACCGCGGACCTTCCGCCCGCCCTTGCGGAGGCCGGTGCGGCCGGGGCGGAGGCCAAGGACGTCGTCCGGATCGAGCAGGTGCACAGCGGCCCGATCGTGCGTGCGGGGCGCTGGGTGGTACCGCGGAAGCTGGAGCTCGCGGTGACGTTCTGCAAGGTGACGCTCGACTTCACCGAAGCGGTGATCACGCACGACACGCTGCGGATCGAGGTGGCGATGACGGGGAAGACCCTGACCCTGGTCACGCGGCCGGGCATCGTGGTCGACACGGACGGCCTGCAGCTGACGCACAGCAGGATCAAGCACCGGCAGTCTCCGACGCCGTCCGATACGCCGGTGACGCTACGAGTGGAACTGACCGGCCAGAAGATCCACGGCCGCGTGCTCATCCACCCCGTCGGTAGAACCCTCGGACAGCGCCTGCTGGGGAGGGCGGGGGTGTCTTCTGCGGGTACCTGAACGGTCAGAGAGCACACGGCTCTCGATCAGTATTGGACCGCCGTCGGCGAACTCGGCGAAGCCGTGCGCTCCGAGGAGTCATGACTCCGGCTGGAGAGCGTCACTGCGGTACGAACTCGTACTGCAACTCGTAGAGATGCCCCGCTTTCACCATCGATGTCGCCTCGATCGGGCGTCCGTCCGCCATGTGGACGACCCGCAACGTGCACAGCACCGGCAGGTTGCCGGGAAGGCGTAGCGCCTCGAACTGTTCCTGGGTGGGGACTCGGGCCGAGACGCGGTCCACGCAGTGGTGGGGTGTGTGGCCCAGTTGTCTGAGCAGGGTGGCGGTGCCGCCCTTGATGCGGTGGGGTTTCGCCAGCGGTGTGCCGCTGGCGACGTTCAGCGGGTAGTAGGCCTTCACGAGTTCCGCCGGCTCGTCGTCGATCAGGAGCAGCTGGCTGCGCAGTACGGTCTTGGCATTCCCCTGAAGGCCGAGAGCCGTGCGGATGTCCGCGGGCGGAGCCGTCTCCGTCACGTCGAGGAGGATGATGCGGGCGTCCGTGCCGTGCTTGGCTGCCTCGGTCAGCCAGGGGTAAGGCTCTCCGGGGGCCGCCGGAGCAAGGGATGCGGCAGGACGTATCGTCCGCTGCCTGTGCTCGCGGACCGTCACCGCCGCGCCCGCTCGTCCGACCACCAGGCCCTCGTCCTTGAGGAGTTGGAGCGCCTTCCGGATGGTGGCGTTCGAGGCGTCGAAGCGGGTTCTGAGCTGCGCGGTCGAGGGCAGGTTCGCGCCCGGCGGCAGTTCGCCGGTCATGATGTCGTCGCGCAGGTCGGCAGCGATCCGTTCGTGCAGCGAGCGGCGGTCGTGGGATTCCGGTTCGGCCTTGGGCACGGTCATCCGATTCTGATTTCGTAGCGCAGCTGCTGGCGTCGGGCGGGCATCACCATACGGTCGACCTGGATCGGTCGGTCGTCGCGGTCCAGGGTGAGCCTGGTGAGGCGCAGGACGGGCTCTGTCGCGGCGAGCCCCAAGGTCTCCTGCTCCTCTGCCTCGGGCAGGTCGGCCGTGACGTCCTCTCTGACCAGCGCGCCGACGTGTCCCAGCTCGGCCAGCAGGGTGATGGCTCCGCCGCGGATCTTCGCCGTTCTCGCGAGCGGCGTGCCGCGGGCGATGGCGGCGGGGTAGTAGGTGTCGGTCAGTTCGTTCGGCTCGTCGTCGAGGAGGATCAGGCGCCGTCGTACGACGACCGGTTCTCCGTCCGGGACGTCGAGGAGTCGTGTGACCTCGGCCGGTGCGGGGACTTCTCCGGCATGGATGATGCGCTGAGTTCCGCGTCGGCCCTGAGCGGCTGCGTCCGCACGCCAGGCGTCACCCTGTCCCCGCTCGCGCGGCGTCAGATACGGCATCGACGTGCTGACCCACCTGCTCGCGCTCACGATGTCCTCCCGACTGACAGCCCCGCCGACCTTGCCGCTTTACACGGTAAGCGACTCAGTGGCCAGGGGTTCTCCGCGGACCTCTCAGCCTTGCTGCCTTTCGCGAATAGCGATAAGGTCGGCGCATGGTCGAACTGCTTCGCCGTCTTTTCACCTGGGCGGGCCTTCCGCGCAAGCCCCGCCGGGCATATCGCCACCCGTTATGCGAACCGCGCTCCATGCCCAGTGATGCGCACCTGGGACACCCCCCTCTGCCTGCCCTCCGTAGCCCCTATCGCGCGGACACGCTCATCGACGGCGCCTCCACCGTGGCTGTGCGCCCGTACCTCGTCGCGCACGAGCAGCGGCAGCGGTGCCGTGAACTGGGCGACCGCGAAGTGCTGTTGCCCGCAGCCGGGCCGCATCGGTCCCGCAGCGTGGAGGCCGCCTGATGGACACCACCCCGCGCCGTACCCTCCGCCTCCTCCCCTGGACCGGCCCGGAAGCCAAGCCGTGCTTCCTGATCACCGACGGCGGCGGGCGCGTCTCCCGGCTGGCCGACGTCACCGAAGTCACCCAGCTCGACATGGGCACCCGGCTGCTCGCCCACGCCGACGAGCTGCTCCCCGACGCCACCGAGAGCCAACTCCGTTTCCTCGCCGAGCGGCTCACCGAGGCCCTGCGGGACGTCCTGCGCGTCGCGGAGAGCCGGGGGCGGAGGAACGGCCAGTAGCGGTCTCCCTGTCATCCGTAGGCCGAGGCCGACAGCAGCCGCACAACGCCGACGCCCCCTGCCCGACCACTCGGACAGGGGGCGCCGACCGCAACCCTCGAAAAACCGCCTACTTCACCGGCTCCGGCGCCGGTGCGTTCTCCGAGTCCGCCGAACCTGCCGGCGGCTCTCCGTCACCGTCGCCGTCGTCGTCGACCTCCGCCGGGACCGGCGTCTTCACCGAGTCCAGCAGGAGCTGGGCGACGTCCACGACCGTGATGGACTCCTTCGCCTTGCCGTCGTTCTTCTTGCCGTTCACGGAGTCCGTGAGCATGACCAGGCAGAACGGGCAGGCCGTCGAGACGATGTCGGGGTTGACCGACAGGGCCTCGTCCACGCGCTCGTTGTTGATGCGCTTGCCGATGCGCTCCTCCATCCACATCCGCGCGCCACCCGCGCCGCAGCAGAAGCCCCGCTCCTTGTGGCGGTGCATCTCCTCGTTGCGGATGCCGGGGACGGACGCGATGATCTCGCGCGGCGGCGTGTAGATCTTGTTGTGGCGGCCCAGGTAGCACGGGTCGTGGTACGTGATGATGCCCTCGACCGGCGTGACCGGGATCAGCTTGCCCTCGTCCACCAGGTGCTGCAGCAGCTGCGTGTGGTGGATGACCTCGTAATCGCCGCCCAGCTGCGGGTACTCGTTGCCGAGCGTGTTGAGGCAGTGCGGGCAGGTCGCGACGATCTTCTTGGAAGACTTGGGCTTCGCCGACTCCGGCGTGACCTTGCCGTCCTCGTCCATCTCCTCGCCGAACGCCATGTTCAGCGCCATGACGTTCTCCATGCCGAGCTCCTGGAACAGGGGCTCGTTGCCGAGGCGGCGGGCGGAGTCACCCGTGCACTTCTCGTCGCCGCCCATGATCGCGAACTTGACGCCCGCGATGTGGAGGAGTTCCGCGAAGGCCTTCGTCGTCTTCTTCGCGCGGTCCTCCAGGGCGCCGGCGCAGCCGACCCAGTACAGGTACTCGACCTCGGACAGGTCCTCGATGTCCTTGCCGACGACCGGGACCTCGAAGTCGACCTCCTTGAGCCACTCCAGGCGCTGCTTCTTCGCCAGGCCCCAGGGGTTGCCCTTCTTCTCCAGGTTCTTGAGCATCGTGCCCGCCTCGGACGGGAACGCCGACTCGATCATCACCTGGTAGCGGCGCATGTCGACGATGTGGTCGACGTGCTCGATGTCCACCGGGCACTGCTCGACGCAGGCACCGCACGTGGTGCAGGACCACAGGACGTCCGGGTCGATGACGCCGTTCTCCTCCAGCGTGCCGATCAGGGGGCGCTCGGCCTCCGCCAGGGCGGCGGCGGGCACACCCGCCAGCTGCTCCTCGGACGCCTTCTCCTCGCCCTCCATCGTCTTGCCGCCGCCGGCCAGCAGGTACGGCGCCTTGGCGTGCGCGTGGTCCCGCAGAGACATGATCAGCAGCTTGGGGGAGAGCGGCTTGCCCGTGTTCCAGGCGGGGCACTGCGACTGGCAGCGGCCGCACTCGGTGCACGTGGAGAAGTCCAGCAGGCCCTTCCAGGAGAACTGCTCGACCTGGCTGACGCCGAAGACGTCGTCGTCGCCGGGGTCCGTGAAGTCGATCGGCTTGCCGGCCGACGTCATGGGCTGCAGCGCGCCCAGCGCCGTCCCGCCCGTCGCCTCGCGCTTGAACCAGATGTTCGGGAACGCCAGGAAGCGGTGCCAGGCCACACCCATGTTGGTGTTGAGTGACACCACGATCATCCAGATGAACGAGGTGCCGATCTTGATCATCGCGACCAGGTAGACCAGGTTCTGCAGCGCCGTGACCGACAGGCCCTTGAAAGCCAGCACCAGGGGGTACGAGGCGAAGTACGAGGCCTCGTAGTGGTCGACGTGGTGGAGCGCGCCCTCCAGGCCGCGGAGCACGTAGATGGCCAGGCCGATGGTGAGGATGACGTACTCGACGAAGTAGGCCTGACCGGCTTTGGAGCCCGCGAAGCGGGACTTGCGACCGGGCCGGTTCGGCAGGTTCAGCAGACGGATCGCGATGAGCACCGCGATGCCCAGGACCGTCATCACGCCGATGAACTCGATGTACAGCTCGAACGGCAGGAACGTGCCGATGACCGGCAGCACCCAGTCGGCCTGGAACAGCTGCCCGAAGGCCTGGGCGAGGGTCGGCGGCAGCGTCAGGAAGCCGATCGCGACGAACCAGTGGGCGATGCCGACGATGCCCCACCGGTTCATGCGCGTGTGGCCGAGGAACTCCTTCACCAGGGTCACGCTGCGCTGGTAGGGGTTGTCGGTCCGGGTACCGGCGGGCACGGGCTGGCCCAGCTTGAAGTACCGGACGAACTGGCCGATCGCGCGTGCGAGCAGCGCGACGCCGACCACGGTCAGTACCAGCGACACGATGATCGCGGCGAGTTGCATGGGGGCTCCTCGGGCCTGCGAGGGGTTTCGTCGGGGTGACCTGTCGTTCCCGAAGGGTTCCCCGAAATTACTAAGCGGTAACTTATGCAGTCCGTCTGAGACTACCCCTATCTTCCGCCGCACTGTAGCCGGGTGGGCAGTGATCTGAATCGCTCAGGGTTGCCTCAGGAACCATCCGGATTCGACCCGGATCCCGTCGTGTTATTCATACCGAATTGTCATAGTGACGCCTAACTTATATCCGTGCTCTACGGGATCACCGCCGCCGCCACCGCCCTCCTGCTCACCGCCCTTCTCGCGGCGGCCCTTCGTGTGCCCGCCCTGCGGCTGCGTCTGGTCGAGCGGCGGCGGCAGCGCGAGGTGCCGCTGTCCGGGGGCGTGGCCGTGGTGGTCGTCACCGGGGCGGTCGTCGGCGTCACGGAGTGGGGCGCGGCCGGGAGCGGGATCGACGGGCTGCTCGTCGCCGGCGGCGTGGTCGCCCTGCTCGGGCTCGTCGACGACGTGTGGCGGCTGCGGCGGCGGGTGCTGGCCGGCGGTACGGGCGTGGCCGCCGCGTGTCTCGTGCCGTACGGGGAGACGGGGGTGGGCACCGGGCTGCTCGCCGTCGTGTGGGTCGTCGGGGTGACCTTCGCCTTCCGGGGGCTCGACCACGCCGACGGGCTCGCGGGGACGGTCGGGGTCGTCGCCGCCTTCGGGGTGGCGGCCTGCGCGGCGATCGACGTGCTGGACGGGATCGCCGTGCTGATGAGCGTGCTGGCCGCGGCGCTGACCGGCTTCCTGCTGCACAACTGGCACCCCGCGCGCGTGGCGCTGGGCAGTTGTGGGTCCATGGCGGCGGGATTCGTGATCGCCGTCGGCCTCGTGCACGTCCGGGCCGGGTTCGGGATCGGGGAGAGCGCGGGGGTGCTCTTCGCGCTGACGGCCCTGGCGTGCGCCGACGCCGTACTCGTCCTGCTGGCGCGGCGGCTGAGCGGGCGGCCCGTGGTCCGCAGCGGGCCGGACCATCTCGCGCACCGGCTGCGGCGGCTCGGTGCGACCGTGCCGGGCGTCACGCTGCTGCTGGGCTTCGGGGCGTTCTCCGGCGTGCTCGTCGGGGTACTCGCGCACGTCGGCTGGGTCGGGGCCGACGCCCTGTGGTGGGTCCCGGGCGTGGCTCTCGTGGTGGTGTTCGCCCTCTCGCGTGTACCCGTGTACGCCGATCGACGCACAGTATCGCCGCAGGTCAGAGCCTCATTGCGTGTAAGGAGCGGATAAGAGTTGAGTCCGCTCGACTCAGCTCTGTTGACCGGTCGGGAGCCGTCGTGCACACTTGAGTCCGTTCCACTCAAGTCAGCTGGAGGAATCAACCATGGCACGTGCGGTCGGCATCGACCTGGGCACGACTAACTCCGTCGTCAGCGTTCTGGAGGGCGGCGAGCCCACCGTCATCACCAACGCCGAGGGCGCCAGGACCACGCCGTCCGTCGTCGCCTTCGCCAAGAACGGCGAAGTCCTCGTGGGCGAGGTGGCCAAGCGCCAGGCGGTCACGAACGTGGACCGGACGATCCGTTCGGTGAAGCGGCACATGGGCACCGACTGGAAGATCGAGCTCGACGGGAAGCCCTTCAACCCGCAGCAGATCAGCGCCTTCGTGCTGCAGAAGCTGAAGCGGGACGCCGAGTCCTACCTCGGTGAGAAGGTGACCGACGCGGTCATCACCGTCCCGGCGTACTTCAACGACGCCGAGCGCCAGGCCACGAAGGAGGCCGGCGAGATCGCCGGTCTGAACGTGCTCCGCATCGTCAACGAGCCGACCGCCGCCGCCCTGGCGTACGGCCTCGACAAGGACGACCAGACCATCCTGGTCTTCGACCTCGGTGGCGGTACGTTCGACGTCTCGCTGCTGGAGATCGGCGACGGCGTCGTCGAGGTGAAGGCCACCAACGGTGACAACCACCTCGGTGGTGACGACTGGGACCAGCGGATCGTCGACTACCTGGTCCAGCAGTTCCAGTCCGGCCACGGCGTGGACCTGGGCAAGGACAAGATGGCCCTGCAGCGTCTGCGCGAGGCCGCCGAGAAGGCGAAGATCGAGCTGTCCTCGTCCACCGAGACCTCGATCAACCTGCCCTACATCACCGCCTCCGCCGAGGGCCCCCTGCACCTCGACGAGAAGCTCACCCGCGCCCAGTTCCAGCAGCTGACCGCGGACCTCCTGGAGCGCTGCAAGACGCCGTTCCACAACGTCATCAAGGACGCCGGCATCTCCATCAGCGAGATCGACCACGTCGTCCTGGTGGGTGGCTCGACCCGTATGCCCGCCGTCGCCGAGCTCGTCAAGGAGCTGACCGGCGGCAAGGAGGCCAACAAGGGTGTGAACCCGGACGAGGTCGTCGCCATCGGCGCCTCGCTCCAGGCCGGTGTCCTCAAGGGCGAGGTCAAGGACGTCCTGCTCCTCGACGTCACCCCGCTGTCCCTCGGCATCGAGACCAAGGGCGGCATCATGACCAAGCTCATCGAGCGGAACACGACGATCCCGACCAAGCGGTCCGAGATCTTCACCACCGCCGAGGACAACCAGCCGTCCGTGCAGATCCAGGTCTACCAGGGCGAGCGCGAGATCGCGGCGTACAACAAGAAGCTCGGGATGTTCGAGCTGACCGGTCTGCCCCCGGCGCCGCGCGGCGTCCCGCAGATCGAGGTGTCCTTCGACATCGACGCCAACGGCATCATGCACGTGACCGCGAAGGACCTGGGCACGGGCAAGGAGCAGAAGATGACCGTCACCGGCGGCTCCTCGCTGCCGAAGGACGAGGTCGACCGCATGCGCGAGGAGGCCGAGCGCTACGCGGAGGAGGACCACAAGCGCCGCGAGGCCGCCGAGTCCCGCAACCAGGGCGAGCAGCTCGTCTACCAGACCGAGAAGTTCCTCAAGGACAACGAGGACAAGGTCCCGGGCGAGATCAAGACCGAGGTGGAGGAGGCCGTCGCCGAGCTGAAGGAGAAGCTCAAGGGCGAGGACACGGCCGAGATCCGCACGGCCACGGAGAAGGTCGCGGCCGTCTCCCAGAAGCTGGGCCAGGCCATGTACGCCGACGCCCAGGGCGCCCAGGCCGCCGGCGGTGCCTCCGCCGGAGCCGGCGCGGGTGCCGGTGACGCCAAGGCCGACGACGACGTCGTCGACGCCGAGATCGTCGACGAGGACCGGAAGGACGGTGCCGCGTGACGGAGGAGACCCCGGGCTTCGACGAGCAGCAGCCCGACGTCCCTTCCGGCGCCACCTCCGACGACGCCGAGCCGAAGGCCGCCGCCTCCTCCCCGGAGGAGAAGGCGGCCCCGGCCGGGGACACGGGCCAGGACGCCGGTCTGGTGGCCCAGCTGGACCAGGTGCGCACCGCGCTCGGCGAGCGCACCGCGGACCTCCAGCGCCTCCAGGCCGAGTACCAGAACTACCGCCGTCGGGTCGAGCGCGACCGGATCGCGGTCAAGGAGATCGCCATCGCGAACCTCCTGACCGAGCTCCTGCCCGTGCTCGACGACATCGGCCGCGCGCGGGAACACGGCGAACTGGTGGGCGGCTTCAAGTCCGTCGCCGAGTCGCTGGAGAGCACCGCGGCGAAGATGGGCCTGCAGCAGTTCGGCAAGGAGGGCGAGCCCTTCGACCCGACGATCCACGAGGCCCTGATGCACAGTTACGCACCGGACGTCACCGAGACGACCTGCGTGGCGATTCTGCAGCCCGGGTACCGGATCGGCGAGCGCACCATCCGCCCCGCGCGGGTGGCGGTGGCCGAGCCCCAGCCGGGGGCGCAGACGGTCAAGGCGGACGAGGCCGCCGAAGCCGACGACAAGGAGAGCGGTGGCCCGGACGAGGGCTGACGTAGACGAAGGGAAGGAGGGGCGTCGAGGATGAGCACCAAGGACTTCATCGAGAAGGACTACTACAAGGTCCTCGGCGTCCCCAAGGACGCCACCGAGGCCGAGATCAAGAAGGCGTACCGGAAGCTCGCCCGCGAGTACCACCCGGACGCCAACAAGGGCAACGTCAAGGCGGAGGAGCGCTTCAAGGAGATCTCCGAGGCCAACGACATCCTCGGCGACCCCAAGAAGCGCAAGGAGTACGACGAGGCCCGCGCCCTCTTCGGCAACGGCGGCTTCCGCCCGGGGCCCGGCGCGGGCGGCGGCTCCTTCAACTTCGACCTGGGCGACCTCTTCGGAGGCGGCGCCCAGGGCCAGGGCGGGGCCGGCGGCTTCGGCGGCGGACTCGGTGACGTCTTCGGGGGCCTGTTCAACCGGGGCGGCGCCGGACCGGGGACGCGTACGCAGCCCCGGCGCGGCCAGGACATCGAGTCCGAGGTCACGCTCAGCTTCACGGAGGCGATCGAGGGCGCGACCGTCCCGCTGCGGATGTCGTCGCAGTCGCCCTGCAAGGCCTGTTCGGGTACCGGCGACAAGAACGGCACGCCGCGCGTGTGCCCGACCTGCGTCGGCACCGGGCAGGTCGCCCGGGGCAGCGGCGGCGGCTTCTCGCTCACCGATCCCTGCCCGGACTGCAAGGGCCGCGGCCTGATCGCGGAGAACCCCTGCGAGATCTGCAAGGGCAGCGGCCGGGCCAAGTCCTCGCGGACGATGCAGGTGCGCATCCCCGCGGGGGTCAGCGACGGCCAGCGGATCCGGCTGCGCGGCAAGGGAGCGCCGGGCGAGCGCGGCGGCCCGGCGGGCGACCTGTACGTGATGGTGCACGTCGACTCCCACCCGGTGTTCGGCCGCAAGGACGACAACCTCACCGTCACCGTCCCGGTGACGTTCGCCGAGGCGGCCCTCGGCGGCGAGGTCCGGGTGCCCACGCTGGGCGGCCCGCCCGTCACGCTGAAACTGCCGCCCGGCACGCCGAACGGCCGTACGATGCGCGCCCGGGGCAAGGGCGCGGTCCGCAAGGACGGCACCCGCGGCGACCTCCTGGTCACCGTCGAGGTGAGTGTCCCGAAGGACCTGACGGGGAAGGCTCGTGACGCACTGGAGGCGTATCGCGAGGCGACCGCGGGCGAGGATCCGCGGGCGGATCTGTTCCAGGCCGCGAAGGGAGCATGAGTCAGATGGACGGTCGTCGACGCAACCCGTATGAACTGACCGAGGAGACCCCGGTCTACGTCATCTCGGTGGCGGCCCAGCTGTCCGGCCTGCACCCGCAGACCCTGCGCCAGTACGACCGCCTGGGCCTGGTCTCCCCCGACCGTACCGCCGGCCGGGGCCGCCGCTACTCGGCCCGTGACATCGAACTGCTCCGGCAGGTGCAGCAGTTGTCGCAGGACGAGGGCATCAACCTGGCGGGCATCAAGCGCATCATCGAACTGGAGAACCAGGTCGCCGCGCTCCAGGCCCGGGTGGCCGAGCTGGAGGACGCGCTCGACGGCGCGGCGGCGGCCATGCGGCAGCGCGAGGCGGCGGTGCACGCGTCGTACCGCCGGGACCTGGTGCCGTACCAGGAGGTCCAGCAGACCAGCGCGCTGGTGGTGTGGCGGCCGAAGCGGCAGCAGCAGGCGGACTGACGCGTACGCGCGTGTCCGCGTGTGATGCGGGGCCGGGAGGCAACTCCCGGCCCCTTTCGCATGCCTTGACCCGATTTCGCACGGTCCCCTGTCCATGACTGACCAGTGCGGAGCACTTGGAGACGATTCCGCACCGTCTTCACAACCACTGCGGAGCGTGGTGTTGTCATCTCGTTAAGTGCTTCCGCTTGACGCTGAGGGGCGCGTCCGCGTTGGCTTTTCAGTCACATGGGCCACAAAGCTGTGCCCACGTCCGAATCACACGCGAAGTGAGCTCCCGCATGCGTCGTCGTATCTCCATATCCGTGGCCGCGGCCACGATGTCCGTCACGCTCGCCGGCTGCGGCGTGCTCAACGCGACCGGGAGCAGCGACGACGCCAGCCCGACCAAGGGCAACGACATCACGGTGGGCCTGCTGCTGCCGGAGAAGGCGAACACGCGGTACGAGAACTTCGACTACCCCATCATCAAGCAGAAGGTCGAGTCCCTCACGAACGACCAGGGCCGCGTCGAGTACGCCAACGCCGAGGCCAGCGCCGACAAGCAGGCGAGCCAGCTGCAGCAGATGATCGACGACCGGGTCGACGTGATCCTGCTGGACGCGGTCGACTCGCAGGCCATCGCGAGCGGCGTGAAGAAGGCCAAGGACGCCGGCATTCCGGTCATCGCCTACGACCGGCTGGCCGAGGGCCCGATCGACGCGTACATCTCCTTCGACAACGAACTGGTCGGCGAGGTCCAGGGCCGCTCCCTGCTGGAGGCCATCGGCGAGAAGGCGAGCCTCTCCGACAAGATCGTCATGATGAACGGCTCGCCGACGGACCCGAACGCCAAGCAGTTCAAGGCCGGGGCGATGTCCGAGCTGAACGGCAAGGTGACGATCGCCGAGTCCTTCGACACCAAGGACTGGAAGCCGGAGAACGCGCAGGCCAACATGGCCCAGGCGATCGAGAAGATCGGCAAGGACAACATCGCGGCCGTGTACTCCGCCAACGACGGCATGGCGGGCGGCATCGTCAAGGCGCTGGAGGCCGCCGGCGTGACCGAGCTGCCGCCGATCACCGGGCAGGACGCGGAACTCGCCGCGGTGCAGCGCATCATCAGCGGTGACCAGTACATGAGCGTGTACAAGTCGTACCCGCAGGAGGCGGAGAGCGCCGCGGAGATGGCGGTCGCGAAGGTCCAGGGCCGGGACATCCAGTTCGCCGCCCTCACCCGCGACAAGGTCGACAGCCCCACCCACAAGGGCATCCCCGCACAGCTCGTGCCCGTGGTTGCGCTGACCCGGGAGAACATCAAGGACACGGTCGTCGCCGACGACATCTACCAGGTGTCGGACATCTGCACGGCGAAGTACAAGGCGGCCTGCCAGTCCCTCGGCCTCAAGTAGCCGGTTCGGGCGCACGCCTCCTGCCGGCCCTTCCGGGGCGTCCGGCCAGGGTGAGGGCCCGCAGCAGCCACTCGGCGGGCCCGTGCCCGAAGCGCCGGGTCCACGCCGTGCTGAGGGCGAGCTGGAGCGCGTACACGGCGACCGCGAGCAGCAGCACGCCGGCCGCTCCCACCTCCCCGTAGAGGGACAGGCCGTACGCCGTGGCGACGAACATCATGATCAGGGACTGCCCGAGATAGTTCGTGAGCGCGAGGCGGCCCGCCGGGGCGAACAGCCGCCGGACCCGGTCCCCCCGGGGCGAGTCCAGCAGGAGCAGCAGCACGCAGGCGTACGCGGCCGACAGGGCGGGCGCCGTCAGCATGCCCACGCCGATGCCCAGGAGCTGCCAGCGGTCGCCCAACGGCCCCTGCGCCGAGGAGGCGAAGAAGACGGCGCCCGGGACTCCGACGGCCAGAGCGACGACCGTGACGCGCACCAGCCGGGAGCGGTCGGTGCCGCCCGGGGCGAGCAGGCGCCGCCGCCCCGCGGCCAGACCGAGGAAGAACGCGGCGAGCACGCCCGGGGCCATGAGCAGAACGCCGAGGAGGGCGAGGGGCAGCCGGTCCAGGTTCTCCCGCACGACCGAGCCCGCACTGCCGCGGTAGGCGGCCACGGCCTGCGCGATCGCCTGGTGGGGGACGGGTTCCTCGTCGTCCACCGCGGTGGCCAGCGCCCCCAGACCGGTGAGGACGACACCGAACACCCCGTAGATCCAGGCGGCGGCCTTCACGGCGGTGGCCGGCCTGATCCGCCGCGCCCACAGCAGGACCAGGCCCAGGACGCCGTAGGTCAGGAGGATGTCGCCGGTGTACAGCAGGACGGCGTGCACCAGGCCGAGCAGCACCAGGCCCAGGGACCGGCGCAGGAAGCGCGCGGTGATGCGGGCCCCGTCCCGTTCGGCGGAGGCCGCCTGGAGGGTGAAGCTGTAGCCGAACAGGAACGAGAACAGCAGGTAGAACTTGCTGGACGCGAGCGCCGCCACCAGCCAGGCGGCGACCTGGTCCACCGGGGCCGCCCCGGGATCCCGGACCCCTTCCGCCTCGTAAGGGCTCATGATCTGCGCGCTGTTGACCACCAGGATGCCCAACAGGGCGAAGCCCCGCAGCGCGTCGACGGCGGGCAGCCGTCGCGGGCCCGCCGGTCCCCCCGGGTCGTTCACCGTTCCCCCTCGCGAGCAGGCGGACCCGGTCCCGGCCCGCGATCACAGAAGGTCGCACACCGACCGCGCGCACGCCACCCCATCCTGGGGCAACAGGCCGGCTGACGGCGAGCGGATTCAGGGATCGAACGGCTCAAAAAGGAACGCGGGTGCGGGGGAGCCGTGTTGCGGAGCAGGTCCCGGCCGCGCATAGTTGCGCTGCGAAGGACGGCGAAACCGGGGGTGGGATGGTCGATGGCCGGGCACGGGGCGGAGGAGCATCCACACGGTGCCGACCGACTGTGCGAAGCCGGGGATCGCGTGTACTCCCGGGCCGTACGGCGGGGCCGTGTGCCGCGCCGGGACGCCGAGCCGGTGCCCTGCCTGCTGGAACTCGCCCTGCTGCACCCGGACCCGGATGACATGGACTGGCTGGTGCCGACCTCCCCGCAGGAGGTCATGACCCGGCTGCTGCGCGGGATGTACGACGAGGTCAGCGCGAGCCAGCGGCGGGTGGGTTCGGCGGTGGCCGCCTTCGAGTGGTACGCCGGGCTGGGCCGCCAGGTGCAGCCGGCCGCGTCGGCCACGGAGGGCCCGGCGATCCGGGTCCTGGACGGACTCGCCCGGATCCAGGCCGCGATGGACGAGGCGACCCAGGCGTGCACCACCGAGGTGCTCACGGTGCAGCCGGGCGGCATCCGCCGCGAGGCGGAGCTCTCCGAGGGGCTGCACCGGGCGCTGGCGCTGCGCGGCCGGGGCGTGCGGATGCGGGACCTGTACACGCACGTCGCCCGGCACGGGCAGGGGTTGCTGACCTACCTGGAGCTGATGGGCGACGCGGTGGAGGCGCGCACGCTGGACGAGGTCATCGACCGGCTGATCCTGTTCGACCGGACGGTGGCCTTCATCCCCGCCAACACCGACCGCACGATGGCGCTGGAGCTGCGGCACCCCGCGATCGTCGAGTACCTGGTCACGGTCTTCGAGCGGCTGTGGCGCCTCGCGATCCCCCTGACGGCCCCGCTCCCCGACACCGGCATCGAGGGCATCTCGCACCGGGAGCAGTCGATCGCGGCCCTGCTCGCGGAGGGGCATCAGGACGCCGTGATCGCGGAACGGCTGGGCATCAGCGTACGGACGTGCCGGGCGCACATCGCGCGGCTGTCGGAGACGCTGGGGGCGGCGAGCCGTACCCAACTGGGCGTGCGCATCGCCCAGGTGGGGCTCGACGGGCCGCCCCAGGTGGCCGCGCCCCTCAGCGTTCCTCGCCGAGAATCCCGGACTGCCCGATGAGGTAGCCGAGTTGGGCCCTGCTCTGGCTGCCCAGCGTCGCGGCGAGTTTGGCGATGTGGACGCGGGCCGTGCGCACGTTCATGCCCAGCCGGTCGGCGATGACGGCGTCGGTGTGGCCCTCGACGAGGAGGGCGGCTATGGCGCGTTGGCGGGGGGTGATGCCGTTGTGGGAGGGCTGGGGGGCGGCTTCGGGGAACAGCGGGGTGGCGAGGCGCCAGAAGCGGTCGAACGTGGTGGCCAGGTACCCGACGATGGCCGGGTGCCGGATCTCCAGGGCGAGGCTGCCGTTGTCGTCGGCGGGGAGGAACGCCACGTCCCGGTCGACGATGATGAGCCGGTCGGTGATCTCGTCCAGCGCACGCGCCTCGATGTCGCCCTTCAGCCGTTCGTGGTGCGCCACGGTCGTGGGGTGGTGGCGCAGGGTGTGCTGGTAGAGGGTGCGGATGCGGCCGCCGCGGTCCAGCAGCGCCTGGTCGCGGCGGGTGGCGAGGGCATAGGCCGCCTCGACCCGTGCCCCGGGGAGCCCGCTGCGTGGCTGGACGGTCAGCAGTTCCCGGCAGGCGTCCGCCATGGCCTCGGTGATGGCCGTGTTGATCTGCTCCTTCCCGTCGAGGAGCCTGAGCGTCGGGGTGGCGTCCGCGGCCGGGTGATGTCCCTCCGCGGCCATCAGCGGCCCGAAGGTCTCGGCCAGCTGTTCCTCGCGCCGCCGCTCCCGCGCGATCCGTTCCTCGGAGGTCCGCAGCAGCCGGTGGAGGGCGACGGCCGGCGCCACGGGCTCCAGCCGGTGGAGGTCGTCGACGGCGGGGTGCAGCAGGCCGAAGCCGATCAGGCAGGGTGCGGCGCGGGCGGCGTCCACGGTCGTGTGCCCTTCGCGCAGGGCGCGTTCGTACAGCGCCATGCCGTCGGGGCACAGTTCGTCCGCGTCGTGCTCCGGGTGGGGCGCCGACGTCACGCGGGACTACCTCCTGTTCCGTCGTCCTGCTTCAGGATCTCCGACCGTGCTATGAGATACCCGAGTTGCGCCCGGCTGCCACTGCCCAGGGCCGAGGCCAGCTTGGCGATGTGGGCGCGGCATGTCCGTACGTTCATGCCCAGGCGGCGTGCGATGGCTTCGTCGACGTGGCCCTCGACCAGGAGCTTGGCGATGGAGTGCTGGATCTCCGTGATGCCGCCGGACGCCGCTTCGTACGGGGTGCCGGTGCTCAGCGGGACGGCGCGGTCCCACAGGTACTCGAAGAGTTTGATCAGGTAGCGGACGAGGCCGGGGTGGCGCAGTTCCAGGGCGACCTGCTGGTCGTCACGCGCGGGGATGAAGGCGACGGTCTCGTCGCAGATGATCAGGCGCTCCACCAGCTCGTCTATGGTGCGGTACTCCGCCTTGCCGTCGGAGAGCCGCGCCGCGTAGGCCAGTTGCTCCGGGTTGTAGCGGGCGGTGTGCTGATACACCGTCCGGATCCGCACACCTCGTTCGATGAGCGGCTTGTCGCGTTCCAGCCCTCTCAGAAGGCTGCGTTCCGACATACGGTCGCTCGGCTGGAGCGTGAGCACCTCGGTCCTGCACTGGGCCGTCGCCATGTTGAGTGCGGCGTTGATCCGCTCGCCGCCCTCCAGCACGGTGATGGAGTCACTCGTGGCCGTGTGGGTACCCATGGCCATGAAGGGCTGGAAGGTCTCCGCGAGACTGATGGCCAGGCGCCTGCGCTCGGCGATCTCGTTCTCCAGCGGGCTGAGCTGCCGGGACAGGGCGACGACCGGGGGCACGGGGCGCAGCCAGTTGGGATCGTCCGGATCGGGGTGGAGGAGGGCGAACTCCACCAGGCAAGGGGCCGGCTCCACTTCCGCGCGAGCGATGCGCCCGGTGCGCAGAGCGGAGGCATACAGACGGCTGCCCTCCTCGCACCACTCGGTCATCGCATGGGGATGTGTCCCTCTTGCCGGATTCGTTGCCAAATCTCCACCCCCCAGGGTCCTGAACATGCAGGAACATGATGCATCGATTGTGTGGCCATGACGTGCCCGAATGAGCCATCGTCGTACTCGACGGGGGAAAAGGGGACCTTCAAGTGAGGACGAAGCCGACTATGCGGAACAGAATGCTTCGCTCGGTGCTTGTCGCCGCCTTCTCCGCCGTTGCAGCCCTCGGCGTACTGAGCGGCTTCTCCGAAGCGAAGAGCGATGTTCGGGCGAACACCAGCTGGCCGTCGGTGGCTCAGACCAGCAGCGGCATCAACAACACCAGCTGGCCGAGCTCCGGGGCAGCCGGATCCGGGAGCTGACCGTGACCACTCCACCCGACGACCGCTCCTTCCGCCGTGAAATGGCGACCGCCTACCGCTCCGGCTGGCACTTCATCGACCTGGTCACCGCCATCCCCCACAGCGGTGACTCGCTGATGGTGACCGTGTTCGGAGAGCCGGTCGTCGTCACGCGGGACGAGGACGGAGACGTACGGGCGTACCGGTGTCTGCGGCGGCCTCGGGGGGCGCCGCAGCCAGTGCGATGTGCCGTACGGTACGGAATGATCTTTGTGAACCTGGACCAAAGGGACCATCAGCAGGTGGAGGCCGACTCCCCTGCCCCGAGGACCATCTCTGCCACCCCCCGCAGTGCCTGACGCGATTCCCCCGTCGTAACAGATCGCTCAGGTGCTTCCCCCCGCAGCGGCGTCACCGTGACCTGAACACGGTGACGCCGCTGCAGTTTGTGGGGACATTTCCGGGTATCCGCCCAGTTCCCCGGTGGCTGGAACCAGTCGATCACCGGTGTGGATTTTCACTTCCCTCAACCGCGCCCCATCGTGCGCGTCAGCTCCCTCTCGATGACCGCGCGCGCCGGGTTCGGCGGCGAGCGAGCCGGGTCGCGGGATCGTATGTGAACCGGACGGGGGTACCACGTGCGGAGTACCGTCCGGGCTCCCGGCGCGTCCTTGAGTGCAGTAGACTCAACTTTGTGTAAGTCGTTCGGGTCAGTGCAAGGAGGAGAACGCGAACGTGGACGCCGAGCTGACCAACCGGAGCCGGGACGCGATCAACGCTGCCAGCAACCGGGCCGTGACCGAGGGGCACCCCGACCTCACCCCCGCCCACCTGCTCCTCGCACTGCTCCAGGGGCAGGACAACGAGAACATCACCGACCTGCTCGCCGCGGTCGACGCCGACCAGGCCGCCGTGCGCTCCGGCGCCGAGCGCGTGCTCGCCGGGCTGCCCAGCGTGACCGGGTCGACCGTCGCGCCGCCCCAGCCCAACCGCGAGATGCTCGCCGTCGTCGCCGACGCGCAGGCCCGCGCCAAGGACCTCGGCGACGAGTACCTATCCACGGAACACCTGCTCATCGGCATCGCCGCGAAGGGCGGCGCGGCCGGCGAGGTGCTGTCCCAGCAGGGCGCCGACGCCAAGAAGCTCCAGGCCGCCTTCCAGAAGACCCGGGGCCAGCGCCGGGTGACGACGGCGGACCCCGAGGGCCAGTACAAGGCCCTGGAGAAGTTCGGGACCGACTTCACCGCCGCCGCCCGGGACGGGAAGCTCGACCCCGTCATCGGCCGGGACCAGGAGATCCGCCGCGTCGTGCAGGTGCTGTCGCGGCGCACCAAGAACAACCCCGTGCTGATCGGCGAGCCCGGCGTCGGCAAGACCGCCGTCGTCGAGGGGCTCGCCCAGCGGATCGTCAAGGGCGACGTGCCCGAGTCGCTGAAGGACAAGCGGCTCGTCGCGCTCGACCTCGGCGCGATGGTCGCGGGCGCCAAGTACCGCGGCGAGTTCGAGGAGCGCCTGAAGACCGTCCTGGCCGAGATCAAGGACTCCGACGGACAGATCATCACCTTCATCGACGAGCTGCACACCGTCGTCGGCGCCGGGGCCGGCGGCGACTCCGCCATGGACGCCGGCAACATGCTCAAGCCGATGCTGGCCCGCGGCGAGCTGCGCATGGTCGGCGCCACGACCCTCGACGAGTACCGCGAGCGGATCGAGAAGGACCCCGCGCTGGAGCGGCGCTTCCAGCAGGTGCTGGTCGCCGAACCGACCGTCGAGGACTCCATCGCGATCCTGCGCGGACTCAAGGGCCGCTACGAGGCCCACCACAAGGTGCAGATCGCGGACAGCGCGCTCGTCGCCGCCGCGTCCCTCTCCGACCGGTACATCACCTCCCGCTTCCTGCCCGACAAGGCGATCGACCTGGTCGACGAGGCGGCCTCGCGCCTGCGCATGGAGATCGACTCCTCGCCCGTCGAGATCGACGAACTCCAGCGCGCCGTCGACCGGCTGAAGATGGAGGAGCTGGCGATCGGCAAGGAGACCGACGCCGCCTCCCGCGAGCGCCTGGAGAAGCTGCGCCGCGACCTCGCCGACAAGGAGGAGGAGCTGCGCGGCCTCACCGCCCGCTGGGAGAAGGAGAAGCAGTCCCTCAACCGCGTCGGCGAGCTGAAGGAACGCCTCGACGAACTCCGCGGTCAGGCCGAACGCGCCCAGCGCGACGGCGACTTCGACACCGCCTCCAAGCTGCTCTACGGCGAGATCCCGGCGCTGGAGAAGGAGTTGGAGGCCGCCTCCGAGGCCGAGGAGGAGGTAGCCAAGGACACCATGGTCAAGGAGGAGGTCGGTGCCGACGACATCGCCGACGTCGTCGCCTCCTGGACCGGTATCCCCGCCGGGCGCCTGATGGAGGGCGAGACGCAAAAGCTGCTGCGCATGGAGGACGAGCTGGGCAAGCGGCTCATCGGCCAGACCGAGGCGGTGCGCGCGGTGTCCGACGCCGTACGCCGCAGCCGCGCCGGGATCGCCGACCCCGACCGCCCCACCGGCTCCTTCCTCTTCCTCGGCCCGACCGGCGTCGGCAAGACCGAACTCGCCAAGGCCCTCGCCGACTTCCTCTTCGACGACGAGCGGGCGATGGTCCGCATCGACATGTCGGAGTACAGCGAGAAGCACAGCGTGGCCCGGCTGGTCGGCGCCCCGCCCGGATACGTCGGCTACGAGGAGGGCGGCCAGCTCACCGAGGCCGTGCGCAGGCGGCCGTACTCCGTCGTCCTGCTGGACGAGGTGGAGAAGGCCCACCCCGAGGTCTTCGACATCCTGCTCCAGGTGCTGGACGACGGGCGCCTCACGGACGGCCAGGGCCGCACGGTCGACTTCCGCAACACCATCCTCGTCCTGACGTCGAACCTGGGCAGCCAGTTCCTGGTCGACCCGATCACCAGCGAGGAGGAGAAGAAGGAGCAGGTCCTGGAGGTGGTGCGGACCTCGTTCAAGCCGGAGTTCCTCAACCGCCTGGACGACCTGGTCGTCTTCGCCGCGCTGACCAAGCCCGAGCTGGAGCGCATCGCGAAGCTCCAGATCGACCGCCTGGCCAAGCGCCTCGCCGAGCGGCGCCTCACCCTCGACATCACGCCTCAGGCCCTGGCCTGGCTCGCGGAGGAGGGCCTGGACCCGGCCTACGGGGCCCGGCCGCTGCGGCGCCTCGTCCAGACGGCCATCGGCGACCGCCTCGCCAAGGAGATCCTCTCCGGGGAGATCAAGGACGGCGACACGGTCCGGGTGGACCGTTTCGAGGACGGGCTCCTGGTGGGCCCGGCCACGGCCAAGATGCTGTAGGCGGCCCGGGTCCCTGGCGTCACGTCGTGAACGCCGAGAAGCGCACCCGCGCCGTCTCGGCGTTCACGTACTCCACCCTCACCTGCACCACGTGCGCCTCCGCCGCGCCGGGCAGGCCGTCCTCGTGGGTCACATCCAGACAGAGCGCCGCACAGGAACCACCCGTACGGGCCTCGGGGGCGTCCGGGTACGTGGCGCGCAGCCAGTCGCGCACGTCCGCACGCGGCATCCGCAGCACCGCCGTGTACGCGGTGTCGATGCCCCGCTGCACGGCGCAGTGGCCGGCCTCCGCGCCCCCGGGACGCTCGGCCCCGCCGAAGGCCAGCGCCTCGGCGCAGGGCACCGTCGCCGTGCCTCCCCCGCGCGTGTCGTCCTCGTCCGTCTGGCCCCACATGAAAAGGCCGATGACGAGGAACCCGAGGAGGAGCACCGGTACTGCCAGAAACGGCAGGATCAGCCCCCACCGGGTATGCCCCCGGCCCGTCGCCGCCATGGCCGCCGCCCCCTTCGTCCACCCTTGGGGGAGACGGGTTCCGGCACCCGGAGGTTGCGGTTGACCGGATCGTGTCAGCCGTGGGCTGACAGGGCCTGTCGGGGCTTGCCACCCCCCTCCCCGCATGGGGGAGGATGGCGGAATCCGTACGAAGGGAAATTCACGGTGACCATCGACCCGTCCTCGATTCCGAACTTCGGGGGCCAGCCCGAGCCGCAGCCGCAAGGACCGGCGGGCCCCGTCGTCCCGGATCAGGACCTCGTGAAGCAGCTCCTCGACCAGATGGAGCTCAAGTACGTCGTCGACGACGAGGGAGACCTCGCGGCGCCGTGGGAGCAGTTCCGCACCTACTTCATGTTCCGTGGAGAGGGAGACCAGCAGGTCTTCTCCGTGCGGACGTTCTACGACCGGCCCCACGAGATCGAGGCCAAGCCGCAGATCCTGGAGTCCATCGACGACTGGAACCGCCGCACCCTGTGGCCCAAGGTCTACAGCCACACCCACGACGACGGCACGGTCCGCCTGATCGGCGAGGCCCAGATGCTGATCGGCATGGGCGTGAGCCTGGAGCACTTCGTCTCCTCGACGGTCAGCTGGGTGCGCGCCGCGATCGAGTTCGACAAGTGGCTCGTCGAGCAGCTCGGCCTGGAGCAGGAGATCAACGAGGCGGAGAAGCCCGAGGACGACGAGTAGGGCCCCCGAGCGGGCCTCTCACGGCGCGTCGGCGCGTACGAACGGGTGCGTGCTGTACGCGCCGTTTGCTTGTTCGCGGACGAGGTGGGCCGCCCTCGAAGGCGAGTTGAAGGCCGGGGCGCCGCATCCGAGGCAGCCGGTTCCCGGCCGCCGTCCGTCTTCCGGACTCGCCGGACCCTTGTCCGCGAGGGGCCGGTCGGCCGCTGACCTCCTGAAAGAACCGGGAGGGCCCGACCCGCGAGCGTCCTCGCCTTCCGGCTCCGGGAAACGCCGCTGCCGACGCCGCCCCCACCCCCGCCGCCCACGATCGCCGAGCACCCCGCCGTACTGCCCTTCCAGACCTGCGACGGCTGTGAGCGTGCCTTCCGCGCCCCGGAGCCCGGACACTGCCGGAGCTGCCGAGAGCGCGTGGGTGCGGAGAACCTGCGTGCGGCCGGCTGACCCCCTGGGTGCGTGTGCCGTGGGATGTGCCGTCCGGTGTGCTGTCCGCCCCTGGGTGGCAGGCTTGATGTGCGACGACGCGAAAACCGGTACCGGGCCGACGGGCAGGAGGAGGTGGGGCGCCCCTGGTCCACCAGGTCGAGCCACTGCGGAAGGGACAGCCCTCGGTGCCGTTCATCGCGGTGGCCGAGGCCCATGTGCTCCGTTCCCTGCGCTCCCTGGGACTGCGGACGAGCGAGATCAGGGAAGCGGCGGCCGCCGTACGGGACGCCTTCGCCACTCCGTACGGACTCGTGTCGGAGCGGATCGCGACGGACGGTGTGGACATCTTCGTCGAGCCCGGCCTCGGCGACCTGCGCAGGGCGCGGGACGGTCAGACGCCCATCCAGCCTGCGACTCAGGCAGTACCCGGACTCCGTACCCGCCGTGATCGACCCGAGGTTCGGGCACGGAACTCCCGTCGTGGCCGCCAATCGGGTCCCGGTCAGGGCCATCACCGACCTCTGGGAGGCCGGGGAGATCGGGCAGTGGGCAAGGGCGGTCCGGACGCCTACGCGGTACGACGCGACCGCGTCGAGCGCACTTGGCCACCCTGACCGACGGGGCGGGGACGGCCCGAACGCGTCTGGAAGGCCGCCCCGAGTCGCTTCGCGGCCTCCTGAAGGACCTCCGTCCGCTTGCAGAACGCGAACCGTACGAACGGTGCGCCCTCCTCGCGGTGGTCGTAGAAGACCGCGTTCGGGATGGCGACGACGCCGGCGCGTTCGGGCAGGGCGCGGCAGAAGGTGAAGCCGTCCGTTTCGCCGAGGGGGCGGATGTCGGTGGTGACGAAGTACGTGCCCGACGGGCGGAAGACCCGGAAGCCCGCCTCCTCCAGGCCCGCCGACAGCAGATCCCGCTTGGCCAGCATGTCGTCGCGGAACGCGGTGAAGTACGACTCGGGCAGCGCCAGCGCCTCCGCGACCGCGTACTGGAACGGGCCCGCCGAGACGTACGTCAGGTACTGCTTCGCCGAGCGGACCGCCGTGACCAGCTCCGGGGACGCCGTCACCCAGCCGACCTTCCAGCCGGTGAACGAGTAGGTCTTGCCGGCCGAGCCGATCGTCACGGTGCGCTCGCGCATCCCCGGGAACGTCGCCAGCGGCACGTGCTCGGCGTCGTCGAAGACCAGGTGCTCGTACACCTCGTCCGTCACCACGAGCAGGTCCCGCTCCACCGCCAGCTCGGCGATCGCGGCCAGCTCCGCGCGGGTGAGGACCGTGCCGGTCGGGTTGTGCGGGGTGTTGATCAGCAGCAGGCGGGTGCGGTCGGTGACGGCGTCGCGCAGCTCGTCGAGGTCGAGGCGGAAGCGGCCCGCGCCCTCGTCCGCGCGCAGCGTCACCGGCACCCGGCGTCCGCCCGCCATCGCGATGCACGCCGCGTACGAGTCGTAGTACGGCTCTAAGGCGATCACCTCGTCGCCGGGTTCCAGCAGGGCCAGCAGCGCGGCGGCGATCGCCTCCGTGGCCCCGGCGGTGACCAGGACCTCCGTGTCGGGGTCGAAGGACAGGCTGTAGCGCCGCTGCTGGTGGGCGGCGACCGCGGTGCGCAGCTCGGGGATGCCGGGGCCGGGCGGGTACTGGTTGCCGCGGCCGTCCCGCAGCGCCCGCACGGCCGCCTCCCTGACCTCCTCGGGGCCGTCGGTGTCGGGGAAGCCCTGCCCGAGGTTGATGGCGCCGGTGCTCAGCGCCAGGGCCGACATCTCGGCGAAGATCGTCGTCCCGAACTCGGCGAGCCGACGGTTGAGGAGGGGGCGCGCGCTGGAGGTCATGCCGGTCATCCTGCGCCGAAGCTCTGGAGTTCCTCAACTCTGCTTTGGCGCGTTCGAGGGCCGGGCATCACCGGTTCACGCAAGTGCGAGGCGCCCACGGGGGGCCGCTTCGGGGGAAACGGAAGGAGGGTGACGCCATGGTCGTCGGCATCATCCTGGCGGTGATCGGAGTCGTCTTGATCGGGGCGCTCGTGTCCAAGGCCCGCAGGGGCGGATCCGGGCGGACGACGCGTCGCGGGGCGTGGGCGTCCACCGGTTCCGGTCGTCACGACAGCGGCGGCAGCTGGTGGGCCGGCGGGGGAGACTCCGGCTCGTCCGGCGGGCACTCCTGCGGGGGCGGCTCGTCCTGCGGTGGAGGCGGGGGCGGATGCGGCGGCGGAGGCAGCTGACCGCTACACCGGCCGGCCCTCACGACGGGGGAGCCGCATCCACCGAGCGCGAGCGCGAGCGCGGGGTCCGCACCTGGGGCGGGCCCCGCGTTCCCGTGTCGGGCCGGAGTTCTCGACCGGCGGATGTGCCGAACCTCTGTCCGGTGACGTTACGTGGATTCGGGCAACTTCTCATGCCTGTAGGACAACTGCGCCCAGGGGGTGGCGCGTCCGGGGGTGACTCCGGCAACTGCGGGCGTCACAGGGCCACTTCGGTGGTCAGGCGGAATGCCGGGCGCCGGTCCGTCCCGGCCGGTGGGTGCGCGCCACGGCGCACCGGCGCACGCCTCCCCGGCACCGGCACACGCCGTGGTTGAACAGTTGAGCAGTGGAGCCCTCTGAGGGGTGGAAACCCTACGAACTTGGGTAAAAACGCTGTGGCAGCGCCACAGTTCATGATTCCCTCTCAATCACCAACGCAGCCTCTCGGACGTCCCGCGGACACCTTCCTGAAACCGGCCGACCGGTCTGATCCGGGCCGACAATCCCCCGGTGCGACCGGGGCGCAGCGGTCCCATCTCCCTCTCCTTTGTGTGCTTGCGGAGCCGATCCATGCTCACGACCCTGAACACCTCCTACAGCGACACGCGCGCGGCCGATCTCGCCTGGGCCCTGGGGCGCGAGCCGCTTCCCGCCCTGGCCACGCTCGACCTCGAACTGACGGGCAGCAAACTGCAGTTGCGACTCCTCGGCGCGTCCCATCAGGTGCTGCTGGAGGAGGAGCGGGGCGTCTGCTCGGAGACGGTGGCGTGCATTCCGGGCAGCAGCACTCCGCTTCCGCTCGGCGTCGCCAAGCGGGTGGGCGACTGGGAGTACGAGTTCGCGGCCCGGGTCGAGGTCCTCTCGCCCGGCTCCTTCGCGGGCCGCGCCCAGGAGTTGCTCGCCCTCGTCGCCGACCACCCGCACGGCCTCGCCGGCGTCTTCCCCGGCAGCCCGCACGCCTTCACGGCGCTGCTGGCCCAGCACCACGAGGGGCAGGTGCACTGGCGGACCTGGCACGCGTACCCGCAGGACGGCCAGTTGGTGGCGACCCGTACCAGAGTGGGCGTTCGGGTTCCGGCGGCGGTCACCGCGTCCTGGCCGAGCGGGCTGGACGGAGCCCGACCGACCGAGCACTGCCGCCGAACCCCTTCTCGTACCGATATCCGTCCTCTGTAAACCAGCACCACACGTGTGGGTGACGGACCGCAGCGGAGACGTGACGTAACGTCGCAGGGTGATCGAGCCGCACGTGCCCGCCCCGCCCGGTTCCCCGCCGCCCTGGAGCGCCCCGGACGGCCCCGGCGGCCCGGCGCGGCTGCCCGTCCGGCCGGGCACCGGACGGTTCCTGGTGCTCGCGGGCGTGTTCGTCTGCGCGGCCTGTGGACTCGTGTACGAACTGGAACTCGTCGCGCTCGCCTCGTACTTGATGGGCGACTCGGTCACCCAGGCGTCCGTCGTGCTCTCCGTCATGGTCTTCGCCATGGGCATCGGCTCCCTCGCCGCGAAGCGGCTGCGCGGGCTCGCCGCGGCCGGCTTCGGCGCCGTCGAGGCCACCCTCGCCCTCGTCGGCGGGTGCAGCGCGATGGCCCTGTACGCCGTCTTCGCCTGGACCGGCGACTGGGGCGGGATGTGGGCCAGCGGACCGCGCTGCCTGCTCGTCGCGTTCTCCCTCGCGACCGGGCTGCTCATCGGCGCCGAGATTCCGCTGCTGATGGAACTGATCCAGCGCATCCGCCGCGAGGACGCGGGCGGCGCCGTGGCCGACCTGTTCGCCGCGGACTACGTCGGCGCCCTCGTCGGCGGCCTCGCCTTCCCCTTCCTGCTCCTGTCGTTCCTCGGGCAGCTGACCGGCGCGCTGCTCACCGGCGCCGTCAACGCGGTCGTCGGCGGCGCGCTGGTGCTCGGCCTGTTCCGCCGCGACCTCACTCGGCGCGCCCGCCGGCTGCTGCTGCTCGCCAACGCCCTCGTGCTCGCGATCCTCGCTTCGGCCGCCGTCCTCGTCGACGACTTCGAACGGGCCGCCCGGCACGCGGTGTACGGAGAGGACGTACGGGTGGCGCTCCAGTCCGGCGTGCAGGAAGTGGTCCTCACCGGCGGCACGCCCGGCCGTCCCCTCGACCTGTTCCTCGACGGTCGGCTGCGGGTCAGCGGACGCGACGAGCTGCGCTACCACGAGGCCCTCGTCCACCCCGCGATGAACGGGCCGCACGCGCGCGTGCTCATCCTCGGCGGCGGCGACGGCCTCGCGGCCCGCGAGGTGCTGCGCCACCCCGGAGTGGACCGGGTCGACGTCGTCGAACTCGACGCCGAGGTGGTCCGGCTGGCCCGCACCGACCCGTCCCTGTCCGCGCTGAACGAGCACGCGTTCGGCGACCCCCGCGCGCACGTGACCACCGGGGACGCCTTCGGCTGGCTCCGCTCGGCGCCCCCCGCGACGTACGACGTGGTCGTCTCGGACCTGCCGGACCCGGGCATCACGGCGAGCACGAAGCTGTACTCGCAGGAGTTCTACGGCCTCGCGCGGCGCGTGCTGGCCCCCGGCGGACGGCTCGTGGTGCACGCCGGGCCGGTCGCGTCCAGCCCCCGCGTGTACTGGACGGTGGAGGCGACGGTGCGCGCGGCCGGCTTCCGCACCGCCCCGTACGGCACGGGCGTGCGGCACGCCGGTTTCGCCGTCGGGCCCGACCGCACGCCCGCCGACCGCTCCCACGCGCCCCGGGACTGGGGTTTCGTCCTGGCCGCCCGCACCGAGCCGCGGCCGCGCCTCGACCCGAACGGCCCGCGCCCCCGCGTCCTCACGGACGCGTCCCTCGCGGCGGGCGCGCGGGCGGCGCGGGAGACACGGATCGCGGGGCTGCCGGCGTCGACGCTGGTGCATCCGCGCTACTGAGCGGTCGGAGCGGTCGGAGCGGTCGGAGCGGTCGGAGCGGACGGGAGCGGACGGGGCCCGTCCGGCCGGGCCGGGAGGATACGCCTGGTGGGGGCGGATCGGGCGTGAATCCCTCAGGCGGGGGTGCGTTTCGGGCTGTGCTGGGTAGAGTCCGTCGACATGGAGCACGAGGTGTTCGTTCCGGTTCCGGCCGAGCGGCTCAGGGAGGTGCTGGACGACCCCGCGCGGGTCGCCCGGGCGGTTCCCGGGCTCCAGCAGGACGTCGGCGCCGAGCCCGTCGCCGGGCGGCTGAAGATCCGGGTCGGCAGCCACTCCGTCACGTACCGGGGAGCGGTACGGCTCTCCCGGCGGGACGACGGGGCGTACGCCGCCGAGGGCGAGGCGGAGGAGTCGCGCGGCAGCGGCTCGGTCACGCTCGCGCTGCGGATCGCCCTGCGGGAGGCGGACGACGGCTGCACCGTGGCGTTCGACGGCACGGCCTCGGCGAAGGGGCGCATCACCGACCTCCCTCCGGACGCGGTGGAGGGCGCCGTCACCCGGCTGCTGAACCGTTTCGCGGAGCACCTGGCCACGGCCGCGCCGGACCCGACCGCGCCCCTCGCCACCCAGGACTTCGAACCCCGGGCCACGACGGACCACGAGACCACCCCGGACGCCGACGACGCGCCCCCGCCTCCGCCTTCCGCTCCCACGCGGCCGGAGGGCGGCTCGGCGGAGGCCTCCGGCCCAGCGCCCCAGGACGAGCCCTCCGCTCGCGGCGACGACGCTCCCGACCCGGGGCTCACCGAGGAACCTCCGGGCTCCGCCGACGAATCCGCCTCCGCGTCCGCCTCCGTCTTCGGTGCCGAGGTCCCGCCCTCGTCCCTCGAACCCGCGGGGGAGGACGACGAGGACGACGAGGACACCGAGGGCGTCGCCGAGGCGGCGCACGCGCGGCGGACGATGATCGGGCGCAGCGCCGAGGAGGTGGACCACGCCCCGCCGCGCGGTCGCTACGCCCCCGTCCCCGCGCCCCAGACGGTGTCACCGCCAGCCCCGCTGCGTTGGGCCGCCCCCGCCGCGGCCCTGGCCCTGGCATCGGCCATCGTGGCGGTCCGGGCGCTGCGCAGACGCCGCTGAAGGCCGCCCACGGACGCCGCGCCGGGGGCGTGCGCGGACCTGGTGGCCGCGAGGGGCCTGGCGGACGCCGCTGAAGGCCGCCTACGGACGCCGCGCCGGGGGCGTGCGCGGACCTGGAGGCCGCGAGGGACCTGCGCGGATGCCGCTGAAGGCCGCCCATGGACGCCCCGCCGAGAGCCTGCACAGGCGCCGCTGAAGAGCCGCCCGCGGACGCCGCCGAGGGGCCTGTGCGGGTGCCGCCAGGGGCCCGCCCGCGCCGCTGAGGGCCTGCGCCGGCGCTGCCGTAGCACGCCGTACCGCCGCCGCAGCAGCACGCCGTACCGTCGCCGAAGCGGCCCGACCGCCGAGGCCCTCTTGATCACCCCAGTAGGGTCGTCCCGTGAGTGACGAAGACATCACGCTGACCGCGGGCGACGCGGAGGCGACCGTGCAACCGGGCAACGGCGGCCGGGTCGGAGGGCTGCGGATCGGCGGCGTCGAACTGCTGCGGCAGGGCGAGCGGTTCGGCTGCTTCCCGATGGTGCCGTGGTGCGGGCGGATCCGGGACGGGCGGTTCCTGGACGGCGGCGTCGTACGGCAGATGCCCCTCAACGCCCCGCCGCACGCCATCCACGGCACCGCCCGCGACAGCGCCTGGCGCACCGCCCGCACGAGCACGGCCGAGGCCGTCCTCACCCACGAGCTCACCGCACCCTGGCCCCACCCGGGCCGCGTCACCCAGATCGTCGCCCTCACCGAGGACACGCTGACGCTGACCATGTCCGTGGAGACGTACGAGTCGTCCTTCCCGGCGCAGATCGGCTGGCACCCCTGGTTCAACCGGAACCTCGGCGGCGAGGACGTCACCCTCGACTTCGCCCCCGCCTGGCAGGAGGAGCGCGGCGACGACCACCTGCCCACCGGCAACCGCGTCGACCCGAAGCCCGGCCCCTGGGACGACTGCTTCGGCATGCCCGGCGGCGTCGACGTGACCCTCACCTGGCCCGGGCAGCTGGAGCTGAAGGTGACCAGCCGCGAGGAGTGGGTGGTCGTCTACGACGAGCAGCGGGAGGCCGTGTGCGTGGAGCCGCAGACCGGCCCGCCCAACGGGCTCAACACCCTGCCGCGCCTGGTCACGCCCCTGGAGCCGCTGGAGGCCACCACCACCTGGAGCTGGCGCCGCCTCTAAGCTGGGCGGCATGACGGACACACGCGGCGCGCTGCTGCAGCAGATCAAGGACAAGGCCGTGGTGCACGGCAAGGTGACCCTGTCGTCGGGTCTGGAGGCCGACTACTACGTCGACCTCCGCCGCATCACCCTCGACGGGGAGGCCGCCCCGCTCGTCGGGCAGGTGCTGCTGGACCTGACCGCCGACCTGGACTTCGACGCCGTCGGCGGCCTCACCATGGGCGCCGACCCGGTCGCCGCCGCGATGCTGCACGCGGCCGCCGCCCGCGGGAAGCACCTGGACGCGTTCGTCGTGCGGAAGGCCGCCAAGGCGCACGGGCTGCAGCGGCGCGTCGAGGGCCCGGACATCGCCGGCCGCCGCGTGCTGGTCGTCGAGGACACCTCCACCACCGGCGGATCCCCGCTCACCGCCGTCGAGGCCGTGCGCGAGGCCGGGGCCGAGGTCGTCGCCGTCGCGACCATCGTCGACCGGGCGACCGGCGCCGCCGAGAAGATCCAGGAGGGCGCCGGGGTGCCGTACCTGTTCGCCTTCTCCAAGGACGAGCTGGGCCTCGACTGACCGGGGACCGACCGGGGACTGACCAGGGCGTGGACGGTGGCCTGGACCTTCCGGCCAAGTCTGGAAAGATGGGGCCGACGATGACGTCGCACCCCAAGGTCTAGGTCAGGGCCGTAGACAAAGCAGTACGTCAACCCGCAGATACAAGGAGCGGACGCATGCCCATCGCAACTCCCGAGGTCTACAACGAGATGCTGGACCGGGCGAAGGCAGGGAAGTTCGCCTACCCGGCCATCAACGTGACCTCCACCCAGACCCTGCACGCGGCCCTGCGCGGTTTCGCTGAGGCGGAGAGCGACGGCATCGTCCAGATCTCCACGGGTGGCGCCGAGTTCCTGGGCGGTCAGTACAACAAGGACATGGTCACCGGCGCGGTCGCCCTGGCCGAGTTCGCGCACATCGTCGCCGAGAAGTACCCGGTGAACATCGCGCTGCACACGGACCACTGCCCGAAGGACAAGCTCGACGGGTACGTACGTCCGCTGCTGGCCCTGTCCAAGAAGCGCGTCGACGCCGGTCTGGCCCCGCTGTTCCAGTCCCACATGTGGGACGGCTCCGCCGAGACCCTCGCCGACAACCTGGAGATCGCGCAGGAGCTGCTGGAGCAGGCCCGCGCCGCGAAGATCATCCTCGAGGTGGAGATCACCCCGACCGGTGGCGAGGAGGACGGCGTCTCCCACGAGATCAACGACTCCCTCTACACCACGGTCGACGACGCGATCCGCACCGCCGAGGCCCTCGGCCTGGGCGAGAAGGGCCGCTACCTGCTCGCCGCGTCCTTCGGCAACGTGCACGGCGTGTACAAGCCGGGCAACGTCGTCCTCCGCCCCGAGCTGCTGAAGGAGCTGAACGAGGGCGTCGCCGCCAAGTTCGGCAAGGCCTCGCCGTTCGACTTCGTCTTCCACGGCGGCTCCGGCTCCACGGAGGAGGAGATCCGCACCGCGCTGGAGAACGGCGTCGTGAAGATGAACATCGACACGGACACGCAGTACGCCTTCACGCGCCCGGTCGCGGACCACATGTTCCGCAACTACGACGGTGTCCTGAAGGTCGACGGCGAGGTCGGCAACAAGAAGACCTACGACCCGCGCACCTGGGGCAAGCTGGCCGAGGCCTCCATGGCCGCCCGCGTCGTCGAGGCCTGCGGCAACCTGCGCTCGACCGGCACGAAGATCAAGTAAGTCCTGTCCGTCCCGGTTCCAGCCGGCTCCAGTCGATTCCGGCTGGTTCCATCCGGTTCCACCCGGTTCATTCGCGTCGAGCCCGGCACCTGCCCAGGTGCCGGGCTCTTCCGTATGCTCCCTGCATGCCCGACGTACGGCTGGCCTCACCACAGGGCAGGTGGATCCTGCTCACCACCGTCCTCGGCTCCAGCATGGCGCTGCTGGACTCGACCGTCGTCAACGTCGCCCTCCCGCGCATCGGCCGCGACCTCGACGCGGACATGGCCGCCCTGCAGTGGACCGTCAACGCGTACATGGTCACGCTGGCCGGGCTGATCCTGCTGGGAGGGGCGCTCGGGGACCGGTTCGGGCGGCGGAAGGTCTTCGTCGTCGGGGTGGTGTGGTTCGCGGTGGCGTCCCTGCTGTGCGGGATCGCACCGAACGAGCAGGTGCTGATCGCCGCGCGCGCCCTGCAAGGGGTGGGCGGTGCGCTGCTGACGCCCGGGTCGCTGGCGCTGATCCAGGCGTCCTTCCATCCCGACGACCGGGGGCGGGCCGTCGGCCTGTGGTCCGGCTTCGGCGGCATCGGGGCGGCGGTCGGGCCGTTCGTCGGGGGCTGGCTGGTGGACGGGCCGGGCTGGCGGTGGGTGTTCCTGCTGAACGTGCCGCTGGCGCTGCTGTGCGTGCCGGTCGCCCTGCGGCACGTCCCCGAGTCGGGGGACCAGCGGGCCCACGGGCGGTTCGACGTGCTCGGTGCGGTGCTGGGGGCGGTGGCGCTCGCTCTGGTGACGTACGCGCTGATCGAGGCCGGGGAGGGTGGTGCCGTGGCGGCGGTCTCGGCGGTGGCCGGGGTGGCCGCGGCCGTCGCGTTCGTGGTCGTCGAGCGGCGGCGGGCCGAGCCGATGATGCCGCCGGACATCTTCGCGTCCCGGCAGTTCACGGCCGTCAACCTCGTGACGCTGTGCGTGTACGCGGCGCTCGGCGGGTTCTTCTTCCTCGCCGCGCTCCAGTTGCAGGTGGTCGTGGGCTACTCGGCCCTCGCGGCCGGTACGGCCCTGCTGCCCACGACCGTGCTGATGCTGCTGCTGTCCGCGCGGTCGGGGGAGCTGGCCGACCGGATCGGGCCCCGGGTGCCGCTGACGGTGGGACCGCTGCTGTGCGCGGCGGGGATGCTGCTGATGCTGCGGGTCGGGCCGGGGGCGTCCTACCCGGCCGACGTGCTGCCGGCGCTGGTGGTGCTCGGGCTGGGCATGGTGACGCTGGTGGCGCCGCTGACGGCGACCGTGCTGGGGTCCGTGGACGTGGCCCGGGCCGGGCTGGCCAGCGGGATCAACAACGCGGCGGCCCGGGCGGCGGGGCTGGTGGCGGTGGCGGCGTTGCCGTTGCTGGCGGGGATGGGGGAGGAGGCCTATCGGACGCCGGGGGCCTTCGACGCGGCGTTCGGGAAGGCCATGGGGTGGTGTGCGGGGGCGTTGGTGGTGGGGGCGTTGGTGGCTGTCGCGGTGGTGCGGAGGCCTCCGGCCGGGTGCAAGCGGCCGGAGTGTCTGCGGCATGGGGGTGTGGCGGCGCCGCCGTTGGAGGGGGAGCCGGTGCGGAAGCGGTTGCCGTAGGCCCGGTTGTGCTGGTGCTCGGCGTTGGTGCTGAGGCCGGGTGGGTCCGCAGCCAGGCGGAGCGGGGGTGCCTCCCCAAGCTCTCGGCTTCGCTCGAGCAGGGGGGACCCTCACCGCCCACCCGTGCCGCCCCAGCGGCACGATGGCCCGCAGCTGAGTTGGGTGTCCGCTGGTCTGTCGTATGGCGCAGACTTGGGGCATGTCCATTCACGAGAATCTTCTCGGGGGTCCGCCCCCGACCCATCTGCCCGATGATCCCGGGCCGCGCGAGATGCTCGCGTCGGGCGCATCGCCCGTCGAGGTCGCCGCCGCGCACCCCACCTCCTCGCTCGCCTGGGCGCAGCTCGCCGACGAGGCGTTCGAGCGGGGCGCGGCCGTGGAGTCGTACGCGTACGCCCGTACGGGCTACCACCGCGGCCTGGACGCGCTGCGCCGCAACGGCTGGAAGGGCCACGGCCCGGTGCCGTGGGAGCACGAGCCGAACCGCGGCTTCCTGCGTGCCCTGCACGCCCTCGCCCGCGCCGCGCAGGCGATCGGCGAGCAGGAGGAGTACGAGCGCTGCTCCCAGTTCCTGAAGGACTCCTCGCCGACGGCGGCGCAGGTCCTGGGCTGACCGGCGGCCCGAGTGTGTGAGGCTCGCCCGTCCCGAGCGGGCGGGCCTTGCGGTTTCGGGGGACGATTGCGGAGTATGCCGGTGGGGACCGGGGCCCCCGTGCCGGCATCGGCAGGGGCGGACCGCTACCCGGAGTTATCTGCAGGAGACAGCGATGTCCCACGAGGCTCACGAGCCCGAGACCCCGCATCTCGATTTCCAGGGCACCACGCCGTACGAGGACTACGTCAAGGCGGACGTGCTCACCCACCTCCAGCACACCCTCTCCGACGACCCCGGAGAGATGGTCTTCCTGGTGACCACCCAAGTGATGGAGCTGTGGTTCACCGTCATCGTCCACGAGTGGGAGACGGCGGCCCGCGCGCTCCGGGGCGACGACGTACCCACCGCCACAGCCGCGCTGAAGAGGTCCGTGCGCGAGCTGGAGGCGCTGAACGCCTCCTGGAGGCCGCTGGCCCAGCTCACCCCGGCCCAGTTCAACTCGTACCGCAGCGCCCTCGGCGAGGGCTCGGGCTTCCAGTCGGCGATGTACCGGCGCCTGGAGTTCCTGCTCGGTGAGAAGTCCGCGTCGATGCTCGTCCCGCACCGGGGCGCGCCGCGTGTGCACGCCGAGCTGGAGAAGGCGCTGCACGAGCCGAGCCTGTACGACGAGGTCGTACGGCTGCTCGCGCGGCGCGGGTACGACATCCCGGAGACCGTGCTGCGGCGCGACGTGTCCCGGCGCTACGAGCCGTCGCCGGAGGTGGAGGCGGCCTGGGCGGCCGTCTACTCCGGTGACGAGAGCGACGAGCTGGCCCGCCTCGGCGAGGCGCTGAGCGATGTCGCCGAGCTGGTGTGGCGCTGGCGCAACGACCACCTCGTCGCCACGCGCCGCGCGATGGGCGCCAAGGCCGGCACGGGCGGTTCCGCCGGGGTGGCATGGCTGGAGAAGCGCGCGCAGAAGAACGTGTTCCCCGAGCTGTGGACGGCGCGGTCCTATGTCTGAGCAGGCGATGCGGGCGGAGAAGCTGGACGCCGCCGACGAACTGCGCGGCAAGCGCGACGAGTTCGTCCTCGACGACGTCATCTACCTCGACGGCAACTCGCTCGGCGCGCTGCCGGCCGTCGTGCCCGGGCGGGTCGAGGACGTCGTACGCCGCCAGTGGGGCGAGCTGCGCATCCGGTCCTGGGAGGAGAGCGGCTGGTGGACGGCGCCCGAGCGGATCGGTGACCGGATCGCGCCGCTGATCGGGGCGGCGCCCGGGCAGGTCGTGGTGGGCGACTCGACGAGTGTCAATGTCTTCAAGGCGCTGGTGGGAGCGGTGCGGCTCGCCGGGCAGGGCCGCGACGAGATCGTCGTCGACGCCACGACCTTCCCCACCGACGGGTACATCGCGGAGTCCGCCGCGCGGCTGACCGGCTGCACGCTGCGGCCCGTGGCACCGGCGGACGTCCCGGCCGCGCTGGGCGACCGCACCGCCGCCGTCCTCCTCAACCACGTCGACTACCGCACCGGCCGGCTGCACGACCTGCCGGCGCTGACGGCCGCCGTGCACCGGGCCGGGGCGTACGTCGTGTGGGACCTGTGCCACAGCGCGGGCGCGCTGCCGGTCGGGCTCGACGAGCACGGGGTGGACCTCGCGGTCGGCTGCACCTACAAGTTCCTGAACGGCGGGCCCGGTTCACCGGCCTACCTGTACGTGCGGCGGGAGCTGCAGGACCGTTTCGACTCGCCGCTGCCCGGCTGGAACTCCCACGCCGAGCCGTTCGGGATGCGGACCGACTACGAGCCGGCCTCCGGTGCCCTGCGCGGCCGGGTCGGTACGCCCGACATCCTCTCCATGCTCGCCCTGGAGGCGGCCCTTGAGGTGTGGGACGGGGTGTCGGTGGCGGCCGTGCGGGCCAAGTCCCTCGCGCTGACGGACTTCTTCCTGGAGTGCGTCGCGGAGTACGTGCCCGAGGGACGGGTCGAGTGCGTGACGCCGGTGGCGCACGAGGAGCGGGGCAGCCAGATCGCGTTGCGCTGCGCCGATGCCGGTGAGGTGATGAAACGGCTGATCGAGCAGGGTGTGGTCGGCGATTTCCGGGCGCCGGACGTGCTGCGCTTCGGGTTCACGCCGCTGTACGTCGGGTTCGCCGACGTGGAGCGGGCGGCCCGGGTGCTGGCCCGGACACTGGCCTGACGTTCCCGCATCGGACGGCCCCTGCCGGAGGGCCCTTGCCGCCGCGGGGGCTGTCCGGCCTTCGCCGTTCGCTCTTCACCCAGCGTGACATCCCCGTGTCCGCCCACGTCACCCGCCTGATACCGTCCCGGCCAACGGCCGGATCCCCACCTGGTCCGCCATCTACGTTCGATCGCTGAGAGGTTGGAGCATGACGGACGACGTCGCAGCGGCACGGGCCGCCGCGGAAGAGAAGTCGGTGTTCTCGCACGCGCCCGTCGACCCGGACGCGACCGCGGCCTACGGTGACCATCCCGACCAGGTGATCGACTTCTACGCCCCGCGCGGGGAAGGCGGCCCGGGCGGCCCCGCCCCGGTCGTCCTCGTGCTGCACGGCGGTGCCTGGCGGGCGCCGTACGACCGGCGCCACCTCAGCCCCTTCGCGGACTTCCTCGCCCGCCGCGGGTTCGCCGTGGCCAGCGCCGAGTACCGGCGCGGTGGCGGCGACGACTCTGTGGCGGGCCGCTGGCCCGACACCTTCGACGACGTCGCCGCCGCGCTCGACGCCCTCCCGGCGCTCGTCCGGGAACTGCTGCCGCAGGCCGACCCGCGCCGGACGGTCCTCACCGGCCACTCGGCGGGCGGGCACCTCGCGCTGTGGGGCGCGGCCCGGCACGTCCTGCCGGCCGACTCGCCCTGGCGGGCCGGCGGCCCGGCGGCCCTGCGCGGCGTCGTCGCCCTCGCCCCGATCGCGGACCTCGCCGTCGCCGACAAGCTGGACGTGTGCGGGGGTGCCGTACGCCAACTCCTCGGCGGTGACGAGCACTTCGCCGAGCGGCAGCCGTACGCGGACCCGGCGCTGCTGCTGCCCACCGGCATCGCCACCACCCTCGTCCAGGGCCGCGCGGACCTCGTTGTGCCGCAGGCGGTCGCCGAGTCGTACGCGGACGCGGCGGCGAAGTCCGGGGAGATGGTGGGGGTGACGCTGCTGGAGGACGTGGGGCACTTCCCGCTCGTCGACCCGGCGGCGGACGCGTGCGCCGTGGTGGCGGAGGAGATCGCGCAACTGGCCTGGTGAGCCGCCGTTGCGGTGGAGATCGGGGAGGGCCTGGTGAGTCGCCGTTCCCGTGCGACCGCGGGGCCGTCGCGACGACCCCGTGGGGTCCCTCCCCGGTGATACCCGTAGTACCTGAGAGCCAGTCCCGAGGTGAGCTCCGCGGTGGGACGCGGACGAGGCGGCCCGCTCCGTAACTTCCCTTCCACACGGACCCGATGGCCGGGTGCGGTGGAGGGGGGACGACCATGGGGTTCGCATCGGGACTCCGCCGGCGGGCCGGGCGGTGGCGACGGGCCGTGCTCGCCGCCCTCGTCACAGGCGCGGTGGTGTTCCCTCTCTCCGGGGCCGTGCGGCCGGAGATCCCCGCGCCGGCCCCGGCGTCCCTGGCCCCTCTCAGCGCGTCGACGCTCGCCGAGGCGTACGCGGCCAACCGCGCGAACGCCGCCGAGGCGGCCCGCACGGCCGCGGCCCACGACGACCGGGACCGGGCCGCGACGGACCGTTCCCTGGCCGCCCCGGCCCGGCACCTCCTCCAATTCGACGGCCGCGGCTCCGGCCGGGTGACCGAAGTCCTCGGCGACCTCGCCCGGGCCGACCGCATCGCCGTCCTGGTCCCCGGCTCCGACACGAGCCTCGACACCTACGAGCGGTTCCACGCCGCCGCCTCCGCCCTGTACGGGCAGCTCGTCCGGCAGGCCCCGGCGGGCACACGCACCGCGGTCGTGGCCTGGCTGGGCTACGAGACCCCGGCCACGGTCAGCGCGACGGTCACGACGACCGGCAGGGCGGAGCAGGCCGCCCCGCGGCTGCGCGCGCTCGTGGCCGACCTGCGGGCCGTGGCGGGCGGTGGACCGCGGGTCTCGCTGCTGTGCCACTCCTACGGCTCGGTCGTCTGCGGACGGGCCGCCGCCGGACTCGCCGTCGACGACATCGCGCTCGTCGGCAGCCCCGGCACCGGCGCCGACTCCGCCGCCGCCCTGCACACCCGCGCCCGCGTCTGGGCGGCCCGCGGCGCCGACGACTGGGTGGCGCACGTCCCGCACGTCAGCGCCGGCCTGTTCGGCACCACGGTCGGCTTCGGCACCGACCCCGTCTCCCGGGCCTTCGGCGCCCGGGTCTTCGCGGCCGGCGACGGCGGCCACAGCGACTACTTCAAGCCCGGTTCGACGTCCCTGAGCAACCTGACGCGGATCGTCCTGGGCCAGACCAAGGCGGTGACCCATGACTGACCTCGGTGTGCGCGGTGTCCCCCGCGCCCTGCGACGGGAGGCCGACCGGATCGGCGCGGCCACCCCGGCCGACCGCGACCGGGCCGTCGACGTCCTGCGCGCCGCCGCGGTCCTCGGCGTCGTCCTCGGGCACTGGCTGGTGACGGCCCTGGTCGCCGACGGCCGCGCCCTGCGCACCGCGAGCCCGCTGCAGCACATGCCCTGGCTGGCGCCCATCTCCTGGCTGTTCCAGACACTCGCCGTGTTCTTCCTGGTCGGCGGCCACGTCGCCACCCGGGGGTACGCCTCGGCCCGCGCCCGGGGCGCTCCCTACCACCACTGGCTGACGGGCCGTCTGACCCGCCTGTTCAGGCCGGTCCTGGCCGTCCTCGGGCTGTGGACGGTCGCCGCGTCGGCGCTGCTGCTGTCGGGCGCCGAGTTCGGGACGGTCCGGACCCTGGTGAAACTGGCCCTGTCCCCGCTGTGGTTCCTCGTGGTGTTCGCGGCCCTGACGGCGGCGACCCCGCTGCTGGCCCGGCTCAACCCGCTCTGGCCGCTGGCCGTCGTCCTCCACGTGGACCTGCTGCGCTTCGGATTCGGCGGTCCCTCCTGGCTGGGCTGGGTGAACGTCGCGGCGGGCTGGCTGGTGCCCTTCACGCTCGGCGCGGCCTGGACCCGGGGCGAGCTGGAGCGCCGCCGCGCGGGCTGGGTGCTGCTCACCGGCGGGGCGGCGGCGACGGCGGCGCTGGTGGCGTGGGCGGGCTACCCGGCGTCGATGGTCGGCGTCCCGGGCGAGGGCATGTCCAACCTGGACCCGCCGACGCTGGCGGTCGTCTGCTTCGGCCTGGCCCAGTGCGGTCTCGCCCTGCTGCTGCGTGAGCGACTGCGCCGGGTGATGCGCGGGGCCGTCGCCTGGGCGGCGGTGGCGCTCGTGAACCTCTCGGCGATGACCGTGTTCCTCTGGCACCAGACGGCCCTGATGGCCACCACGGCCACCGGTCTCCTCGCGGGCCGGCTCCCCGGCCTGCACACCCGGCCCGACGGCCTCGGCTGGGTCGGGGCCCGGCTGCTGTGGCTGCCGGTGTTCGCCCTGGCCCTCGCCGTGTGCTGGGCCGCGTTCCGCTCCATCGAGCGGGGCGGCGGCCGGGGCCGGGGATCGCGGGTGGTGCGGGCCCACCGCCCGTCCGGCCGGGGGACGGCGGCGGAGGCGCGGCATGTCTAGGCTGGGCCGCGTGACGGACAGGGGGGTGGGGCGCGTGCTGCGGGCGCGCGCCATGGGCTGGCTGCGGGTCCTGCGCGCGGACCTGTGGACCCTCAGACCGGACCCGCTGCCGCCCTCCACCTGGCTGCGCTGGCTGCCGCACGGCCTGGTGTGCCTGGCCGCGTTCGGCGTCACGGTCGGCGGCACGGGCGACATGAGCGACAACGGCCACCTGAGCCCCAGTCTGGCCTTCCTGGTCGCGTGCGGGCAGGGCGGTGCCATGGTCCTGGGGCTGTGGCGGCCGGTCCCGGCGTGGTGGCTGTCCCTGGGCGCCTTCGTCGTGGGTGCCGTGGCCGTGCGCGGCCGGCTCGGCTTCGACCCGGATACCTACACCTGGCCCTGGACCGCGGCCGGCCTCATAGCCGAGCTGTTCGTGCTGCTGCTGCTCGCGCTGCGGGTGCCCACCCGGGCGGCGATCGCGGCCCTGGCCGTGACCGCGCTGCTCACCTACACCCTGGAGGGGCTGCGGGGCGCGGAGCGCTACGACACCACCGGTGTGCTCGCGCTCTCCCTGTCCACCGTCGTGGTGATCGTCGGCACCGCCCTGCGCGGCCGCCGCGAGGCCCGCGCGGAACTCGTCGAACAGACCACGCTCACCGCGGAGGAACGCACCCGGCGCACCCTGCTGGAGGAGCGCAGCCGCATCGCCCGGGAGCTGCATGACGTGGTGGCCCACCACATGTCGGTCATCTCCATCCAGGCGCAGGTCGCCCCGCACCTCGTCGAGAACCCGCCGGACGAGCTGAAGGAGAACCTCGCCGGCATCCGGCAGAACGCGCTGGAGGCGCTGACCGAGCTGCGCCGGGTGCTGGGCGTGCTGCGCTCGGAGCATCCGGAGCCGGGGGAGTCCGCCGACCCGGGCGACACGACCGGCGCGCACACCCCGCAGCCCACCCTCGACCGGCTCGACGCGCTGGTGGAGAACACCCGGGCCGCCGGCCGTGAGGTCCTCACCGAGATCAACGGCGAGCGGCGTCCCCTGCCGCCGGGGGTTGAGCTGTCGGCGTACCGGATCGTGCAGGAGGCGCTCAGCAACGCCCTGCGGCACGCGCCCGGCGCGCGGATCACCGTCCGGCTCACCTATGAGCCCGACGGCCTGGAGGTGGAGATCGTCAACGGCCGCCCGACCGCGCCCCCGCCGCCGTCGACCGGGGCGGGGCACGGGCTGCTCGGCATGCGGGAGCGCGTGGCGATGCTCGGCGGCACCATGACGGCCCATCCGTGGCACTGGGACGGCTTCAAGGTCACGGCCTTCCTGCCGGACACCCCGCCCGCCGACGCCCCGGGCACCGGCCCGACCACCGACCGCGTCACCGACGGCATCACCGACCGCACCACCGACCGCGAGGGAAGGACCCCATGACGAGCGGCACCGGCGACCCCATCCGGGTCCTCATCGTCGACGACCAGGGCATGGTCCGGCAGGGCTTCACCGTGTTGCTCGGCACCCAGCCCGACATAGAGGTCGTCGGCGAGGCCCGGGACGGCGAGGAGGCCGTCGCCAAGGCCGCCGCCACCGCTCCGGACGTCGTCCTCATGGACATCCGCATGCCCGGCGTCGGCGGCATCGAGGCCACCGAGCGCATCACGGCCGCGCACCCGGACATCCGGGTGCTGGTGCTGACCACCTTCGACCTCGACGAGTACGTGTACGACGCGCTGCGCGCCGGCGCCTCCGGATTCCTGCTGAAGGACGCCTCGTCGGAGCAGCTCGCCGAGGCAGTCCGGGTGGTGGCGGCGGGGGACGCCCTGCTCGCCCCGGTCATCACGCGCAAGCTGATCGCCGAGTTCTCCCGGCTGGACGGCAGACCCCGCGCCCCGCTGAAGGAGCGCGTCGGCGACCTCACCGAGCGGGAGACGGAGGTGCTCGCCCTGATCGCGCAGGGCCTGTCCAACGCGGAGATCGCCCGGCACCTGTTCGTGGCGGAGCAGACGGTGAAGACGCACGTGGGCCGGATCCTGGTGAAGCTGGGCCTCAGGGACCGGACGCAGGCGGCGGTGTTCGCCTACGAGTCGGGACTGGTGCGGCCGTCGGGGTACTGATGGGTGCTGTCGGTGTACTGACGGGTGCTGACCTGCTCTGGACCCCGTAGTACCTGAGAGGGACGCCGGGGAACCCCTCTCACTGGGGACGACCGCGACCCGGGGGTACGCCTACCGTTCTGTACGTGACCGAGACGACTCACATCCAGACCACGCCGCCGGGGGACGGGATGAAGCCGCGCAGCCCGGAGTACCGGGTGGCCGTGGATTCCCTGCGCGGGCTGCGGCAGGACCTCTTCCACGACGCGTTCGCCTACCGGCCGCTGCCGCGCCGGAGCGTGGACGGGCGGATCATCCGGCGGCTGCCCGCCCGGCTGCGGGAGTACGCGACCTGGACGCCGCACGCCCTGATAGCCGTGGCGGCCCTGATCACCCTGCTCATCTCCGGTGTCGACGCCGACGACGCGGTGCTCCTGATCGTTCCGTTGACGGTGATCCCGGTCCTGCTGACCATGATCCGGCCGGTCGCGGCGTTCTGGGCGTCCATGGTGTCCACCCCGCTGGCCGCCATGCTCGGCAGCAACTGGGGCGAGTGGCCGTGGGCGGCCGGCAGTTTCGCCTGCCACCTGACCGTGCTGACGGTCGTGGCCATGCGCACCAGGCCGCGCACGGCCGGGTGGATGTGGGTGCTCACGGCGCTGTACGCGCTCGCTGCGGACAGCGGTATCGGCCCGACCTACCTCTACGGCACCAACTCCGGCCCCATGCTGGTCCTCTCGGCCATGATCCTGCTCTGCGTCACCGTCTGGCACATCCGCCGGGAAGCGGTCCAGGAGGTCACCGCCCAGCAGACGGTCACCGCCCACGAGCGGTCCCGGCGCACCCTGCTGGAGGAGCGCACCACGATCGCCCGCGAGCTGCACGACGTGGTCGCCCACCACATGTCGGTCGTCGCCATCCAGGCGGAGGCCGCGCCCTACCGGGTGGAGAACCCGCCGCCGGAGCTGGAGAAGGCCTTCGCCACGATCCGGGAGAACGCGGTGGCGGCGCTGACCGAGCTGCGCCGCGTCCTGGGCGTGGTCCGCGCCGAGGACTACGAGGCCCCGGACGCCCCGCAGCCCACCCTCGCCGACCTGGACGCGCTGCTGGCCAACGTGCGGGAGGCCGGGCTGAGCGTGGAGAAGGCGGTGACCGGGGCGGTGCGGGAGCTGCCGCAGGGCGTGGAGCTGTCGGCGTACCGGATCGTGCAGGAGGCGCTGAGCAACAGCCTGCGGCACGCCCCGGGCGCGACCGCCCGGGTGGAGATCGGGTACGTTCTCGGCGGTCTGGGCCTGCGCATAGTCAACGGCCCGCCGCCGAACCCGAGCCTGATCAAGCCCTCGCCCGGCGCCGGGCACGGCATCACCGGCATGCGGGAGCGCGTGTCGATGCTCAACGGCGAGATGACGGCGGGCCGCACGGACGACGGAGGCTACGAGGTGACGGTGTTCCTGCCGGTCGCCCTGCCGGACGAGGATGACGCATGACGATCCGGGTCCTGATCGCGGACGACCAGATGATGGTGCGAGAGGGCTTCTCGGTCCTGCTGAACGCGATGCCGGACATCGAGGTCGTCGGCGAGGCGGTGAACGGCCGGGAGGCCGTCGCCAAGGTCCGCGAGTTCGCCCCGGACGTCGTGCTCATGGACATCCGCATGCCCGAGCTGAACGGCATCGAGGCGACCCGCGAGATCGTCGCCGCCGACGGCGCGGCGAGGGTGCTGGTGCTGACCACGTTCGACCTCGACGAGTACGTGTACCAGGCGCTGCGCGCGGGAGCCTCCGGGTTCCTCCTCAAGGACGCCTCGGCCCGCCAGCTCGCGGACGGGGTGCGGGTCGTGGCGTCCGGGGAGGCGCTGCTGGCACCCTCGGTGACCAGACGCCTGATCACCGAGTTCTCCAAGCTCTCCGACAAGCCGAGCCTGATGCCCTCCGCGCAGGCGGCCTATGGCGATCTCACCGAGCGGGAGACGGAGGTGCTGGTCCTCATCGCGCAGGGCCTGTCGAACGCGGAGATCGCCGAGCGGCTGGTGGTCGCCGAGTCGACGATCAAGACGCACGTCAGCCGGATCCTGGTGAAGCTGGGCCTCAGGGACCGCACGCAGGCGGCGGTGTTCGCCTACGAGGCGCGGCTGGTGACCCCCGGCTAGCCGGGGGCCGGGCGGCACCAGCCCCAGCTCAACGATCTTCGTTTCGCCGGGCCGAGTCGACCATGTGAAGGAACGCCCCTGGTCAGTGAGGGGGATGTGGGGCTAGCGTCCCGGCATGGCTGCCGTATTCGACCCGTGGGACCCGGCGTTCCTCGCCGACCCGTACCCTGCCTACGCCGAGCTGCGTGCCCGGGGCCGCGTGCACTGGTTCGAGCCCACGAACCAGTGGCTCGTCCCGCACCACGCGGACGTCTCGGCGCTGCTGCGCGACCGGCGTCTGGGCCGGACGTACCAGCACCGCTTCACGCACGAGGAGTTCGGCCGTAGCGCGCCCCCGCCGGAGCACGAGCCGTTCCACACGCTCAACGACCACGGGATGCTCGACCTGGAGCCGCCGGACCACACCCGGATCCGCCGCCTGGTGTCGAAGGCGTTCACACCGCGCACGGTGGAGCGGCTGAAGCCGTACGTGCGGGGCCTGGCGGACGAGCTGGCCGCGGCCCTGGTCGAGGCGGGCGGCGGCGACCTGCTGAAGGACGTGGCGGAGCCCCTGCCCGTCGCGGTGATCGCCGAGATGCTCGGCATCCCGGAGTCCGACCGGGCCCCGCTGCGCCCGTGGTCGGCGGACATCTGCGGGATGTACGAGCTGAACCCGTCCGAGGAGACGGCGGCGAAGGCGGTCCGGGCGTCGGTCGAGTTCTCCGACTACCTGCGCGAGCTGATCGCGGCCCGTCGCAAGGAGCCGGGCGAGGACCTCGTCTCGGGCCTGATCGCCGCCCACGACGAGGGCGACCGCCTCACCGAGCAGGAGATGATCTCCACCTGCGTCCTGCTGCTGAACGCCGGCCACGAGGCGACGGTGAACGCCACGGTCAACGGCTGGTACGCCCTGTTCCGCAACCCGTCCCAGCTGGAGCTGCTGCGCGCCGACCACTCCCTGATCCCCTCCGCGATCGAGGAGCTGATGCGCTACGACACTCCGCTGCAGCTCTTCGAGCGCTGGGTCCTGGACGAGATCGAGATCGCCGGCACGACGATCCCGCGCGGCGCGGAGATCGCCATGCTCTTCGGCTCCGCCAACCACGACCCGACGGTGTTCGCGGACCCCTCCGCGCTGGACCTGACCCGCGCCGACAATCCCCACATCTCCTTCAGCGCCGGCATCCACTACTGCATCGGCGCACCCCTGGCCCGTATCGAACTGGCGGCGTCGATGGAGGCGTTGCTGGAGAAGGCACCGACCCTGCGCCTGGCCGCCGAGCCGGAGCGGAAGCCGAACTTCGTGATCAGGGGGTTGGAGGGGCTCAGCGTGGAGGTGGGCTGATCACCCGCTCGGATGATCATGTACGTGATCCGTCCGGTTGCTCACAGAGTGCTCGGCAAGCACCAGCAGCATGAGGAGCGCGGAGCCGCCGAAGGCGACCGCCAGATGCCCGGCGGCCCACCGCAGCCGCCCGACGGCGTTGGCGAGGACCGGCTCCGCCCGGCCCGAGGTCTGCTCGCCGTGCAGCCGCAGCACGGACGCCACGATGTACAGCGACGCGACCAGGCCGAGCATGCCGATCATGGACGCAGGAACGCGTCCGTCAGGCCCGCCTGGCCGCCGGGTCATGCCGCCGTAGACGACCCCGGCCAGGAAGAAGCCGATGCTCCAGCCGAGCACGCTGCCCCGCTGCAACGGTTGGGGGCGGTGCGCTACCTGGCCCAGACGCACATGGTCTCGCGCGAGCGGGAGCCCGGCTCGCGCCGGGAGCGCTACCGGGTGCACGGCGACCAGTGGTACGAGGCGCTGACCAACCGCGAAGCCGTCCTGAAGCGGTGGGAGAGCGCCCTGACCCTGCGCGAAGGCGTCACCAGCCTCGGCGCCGACACCCCGGCCGGCCGTCGCATGGCCGAGACGCTCGCGTTCTTCGAGTTCCTGGAGGGCCAGGTGGCCGCCCTGATGGAACGCTGGCGCGAGCACCGCAAGAAGACCTTCGGCCCGGGCTGACCCCGGCCGCGGACCGGCTCACCCCGCCGCCGGCACGGTCAGCCCCCAGGCTCCCTCGCGCACCACCCAGGTACGTGTGCGCACCGGCCCCGACACCAGCGCGTCCGCCCGGTAGCGGAAGTGCGCGCCCGACACCGTCACCGTCCGGCCCTGTGCGAGCAGCGGCGACGCCTCGGCGCCCACGGACACCGGACGGACCTCCACCGAGGCCACGCCGGCGGCCCCCGGCGACACCGACACCGCCTCCACCGGCTGGTTCAGATCGACGAGGGTCTCGCCGTCGACCTCGACCCGCAGCCGGGAGGGGCCGGGCTCCGGCGCGGAGGCGGGCCGGGACGGGCGGCCGGCCGGGACCAGGGTGCGCACCAGGGACTGGCAGGTCCGCAGCCAGGGACGGCCCGGGGACGTCGTCTCGGAGTCCGGCTGCTGCGCGGCGGCCGTCACCGGCGGTATCCGCAGCGCGCCGAGCACCACCCCGTCGCTGTCGTCGACGAGCAGGTCCATCCGCCGCTCGACCCCGTCCAGCACGGCCCGCGCCGCCTGCACCGTCCCCGTCGGCACGCCCAGCGACCGGGCCAGGGACAGCGCGCCCCCGACCGGCACCACCGACAGCGCGCATCCGGCCAGCTCCCGGTGCCGGTGCAGCAGCGACACCGCGCGGATCAGCGCCCGGTCGTCGCCCACCACCACCGGGCGCCGCGAGCCCCGTCGGCGCAATGCCCGGGCGAACTCCTCCGGCCCCTCCGGCAGGCAGAGCTTCACCGCGGCACCCGCTCCGAGCACGTCTTTCGCGATCCGTACGGACTCGCCGTCCGACCGACGGGCGACCGGGTCGATGACCACCAGCAGCTGCTCGGACGTCGCGGAAGTCGCCACCTCGGCCATGCCTCGCTTCCTCGGGTAGCATCTTTGTGCAAGAGCCCCTTGCGCTATTGCGCCAGGGGCTTCGTCTATTCCGGGGCATCCGGTCCGACGGTTGGCGGCCAACGGCGGTCGCGGTGCACGCGGCTGCAGACGCTCCGCGTTCGCCCTCGACCATGGACATGCCCCGCCCGGAAGGGGTGTACGCGCGTGCCCGCACTTGTGCTGCTCGGTGCTCAGTGGGGTGACGAAGGCAAGGGAAAGGCCACCGACCTGCTCGGTGGTTCGGTGGACTATGTAGTGCGCTACCAGGGCGGCAACAACGCCGGCCACACGGTGGTCGTGGGCGACCAGAAGTACGCCCTCCACCTCCTCCCTTCCGGAATCCTGTCCCCCGGCTGCACGCCGGTCATCGGTAACGGCGTCGTCGTCGACCCGTCGGTCCTGCTCTCCGAGCTGAGCGGTCTGAACGAGCGTGGTGTCGACACGTCCAAGCTCCTCATCAGCGGAAACGCGCACATCATCACGCCGTACAACGTGACGGTGGACAAGGTGACCGAGCGCTTCCTCGGCAAGCGGAAGATCGGCACGACCGGGCGCGGCATCGGCCCGACCTACGCCGACAAGATCAACCGCGTCGGCATCCGCGTGCAGGACCTCTACGACGAGTCGATCCTCACGCAGAAGGTCGAGGCGGCCCTCGACGTCAAGAACCAGATCCTCACCAAGCTCTACAACCGGCGCGCCATCGCCGTGGACCAGGTGGTCGAGGAGCTGCTGGGCTACGCCGACAAGCTCGCGCCGTACGTCGCCGACACCGTCCTGGTCCTCAACCAGGCGCTGGAGGAGGACAAGGTCGTCCTGTTCGAGGGCGGCCAGGGCACCCTGCTCGACATCGACCACGGCACGTACCCCTTCGTCACCTCGTCCAACCCGACCGCGGGCGGCGCCTGCACGGGCGCGGGCGTGGGCCCGACGAAGATCAGCCGGGTCATCGGCATCCTGAAGGCGTACACCACCCGCGTCGGGGCCGGCCCCTTCCCGACCGAGCTGTTCGACGAGGACGGCGAGGCGCTGCGCCGCATCGGCGGCGAGCGCGGTGTCACGACCGGCCGCGACCGCCGCTGCGGCTGGTTCGACGCGGTCATCGCCCGCTACGCGACCCGCGTGAACGGCCTGACCGACTTCTTCCTCACCAAGCTCGACGTCCTCACCGGCTGGGAGCAGATCCCGGTCTGCGTGGCGTACGAGATCGACGGCAAGCGCGTCGAGGAGCTCCCGTACTCCCAGACCGACTTCCACCACGCCAAGCCGGTCTACGAGATGCTGCCGGGCTGGAGCGAGGACATCTCCAAGGCGAAGACCTTCGCCGACCTGCCGAAGAACGCCCAGGCGTACGTCAAGGCGCTGGAGGAGATGTCCGGCGCCCCGATCTCCGCGATCGGCGTCGGCCCGGGCCGGGACGAGACGATCGAGATCAACTCGTTCCTGTAGGACACCGGGTAGGTCACGGGCCCGTTCACTGCTCCGATGGAGCAGTGAACGGGCGAAGTGCGCATACCGCCCATAGCGTGAGGTCGTACGGCTCATCGGCGATCAGGAGAAGGTGTGTCATGCGCGTACTGCTTCAGGCCCATGTCGACACGGAGAAGGCGAACGAGGTAATCCGCAGCGGCAAGATGCCGCAGGTCATGCAGGAGATCATGGAGTCGTTCAAGCCGGAGGCCTCCTACTTCGGCCCCGACAACGGGGTCCGCACCATGTTCCTGGTCTTCGACATGCAGGACTCGTCCCAGCTGCCGCCGCTCACCGAGCAGCTCTTCCAGTACTTCGGCGCCAAGGTGGACTACACGCCGGTGATGAACTTCGAGGACCTGCAGAAGGGGCTGTCCCAGATCCGGTGAGTGCCCGCATCAGCTGAAGACGATCATCGACCCCTGGGCCAGGCTCCGGGTCACGGCCGCGTGCAGGCCGAGCCAGACGTGGCGTTCGCGGGCGAACGGACTGGGGTCGTACGGAGCGGGGACGGCGGGTTCCTCCAGTTCCGTGGGCACGAGCGGCGGCTGGGGGGCCGCCGGCGGGTTGGCCGGGTCGATGCCGATGGCCGGGGCGACCAGCTCCAGCTCCCGCAGCAGGGCGTGCGAGGAGCCCAGCGGACCGCCGCCCGCGAGGAGTTCGTCGTCGGCGAGCGGGCTCGGGAAGTCGACCGGGACGTAGGCGCCCGCGTGGTCGTAGTGCCAGACCAGGTGCGACTGCTGGGCCGTCGACTCGAACATCTCCAGCAACTGCTCGTAGTCCCCGCCCAGTTCGTCCACCGGCGTCACCGGCAGGCCGCACACCTGGAGCAGGTAGGCGCGGCGCAGGAAGTGCAGGGCGTCGTAGTCGAAGCCCGCGACCGGGGCGACGTCGCCCGACAGGCCCGGCATGTACTGGTACACCGGCACCGGTGGGAGCCCGGCCTCGGCGAGCACCTTGTTGTATTGCGCGAGTTCCTCGGCGAACGGGTTGTCCGGCGTGTGGCACAACACGTCGACGAGCGGTACCAGCCACAGGTCACAGGCCAAAGAAGGCTCCTCGCTCAGCGCGGTGGTCGGGTAGCACGGTGGTCAGGGAAGGGTATCGGTGCGGCACGCTCACGGCTCCCGCCGTGCATGTCCCATACCCAGACGGGCCCGGGCGACGCAGGTCATCCGGAGGCGAGGCGCTCGATCAGGGCCAGCGAGTGGGCGTTGTAGCCGGCGATGATCGACCGGGCCGTGTCGTTGTCGCGGGCGATCAGGGCGTCGACCAGTTCCGTGTGGCCGGCCCACAGCTCGCCGCGCAGGTCGGTGAGCCGGCGCAGGTGCTGCACCGCGCACACCCAGGTCTGGACGCGCAGCCGGTGCAGGAAGTCGGCGAGGTAGGGATTGCCGAAGCAGGCGCCGAGCTCGCGCCAGAAGCGCAGGTCGTAGCCGATGAGGACGGTGAGGTCACCGGCGGTGGCGGCGCGCTGCGCCTCCTCGCCGCGCCTGCGGACCCCGGCGACGACGGCGGCGGCCCGGGGATCGTCGGGCCGCACGGCGCCCGGGTGTCCCGCGGTCAGCGCCAGGAACATCCCCTCGATGACCAGCCCGCGCGCCTCGATCATGCCGCGGAAGTCCTCGACCGAGTACTCGTGGACCCGGAAGCCGCGGTGCTGGTCGGCGTCGAGCAGGCCCTGCGCGGACAGGTCGACGAGCGCCTCCCGGACCGGCGTCGCGGACACCCCGTACTGCTCGGCGATCTCCTTGACCGTGAACTCCTGCCCCGGCTGCAGACGCCCGGCCAGCACCTCGTCGCGAAGCGCTTCGGCGATCTGCTGGCGCAGGGTGCTGCGCGTGACGGCGCCGTTGCCGGTGCTGCCGGGCATGGTCAGGGCGTCTCCCTCGTCGCGTTCGGGTGGCGTGCGCGTACATGTCTACGGGCACGCCACCTTACGCGTTCGAATGAGGCGCGAGGATGTCTGTTACTGACGGGTTTACAGGTGTTTACTCGGTGTGCTCGTCCGCCACGGAGAGTGCCGCGTCCAGGGCGGCCAGGCCCTCCTTCAGCTCCGCCTCGCCGACGTTGCAGGGCGGCACCACGTGCGTCCGGTTCATGTTCACGAACGGCCACAGCCCGCCGGCCTTCGCGGCGGCGGCGAAGCGGGCCATCGGCGCGTTCGCCTCACCGGCCGCGTTGTACGGCACCAGCGGCTCCCGCGTCTCGCGGTTCCGCACCAGCTCCAGCGCCCAGAACATGCCGACGCCGCGCACCTCGCCCACGCTCGGATGCCGCTCGGCCAGCGCCCGCAGCTCCGGCCCGACGACGGTCTCGCCCAGCCGGGCCGCGTGCTCGACGATCCCCTCCTCGGCCATGACGTTGATCGTCGCGACGGCGGCGGCGCACGCCAGCGGGTGCCCGGAGTACGTCAGACCGCCCGGGTACGGCCGCTTGCCGAAGGTCTCCGCGATCGCGCCGGAGATCGCCACCCCGCCCAGCGGCACATACCCGCTGTTCACGCCCTTGGCGAAGGTCAGCAGGTCGGGCGTGACGCCGAACAGGTCCGCCGCGAACCACTCGCCGGTCCGCCCGAAGCCGGCCATGACCTCGTCCAGGACGAAGACGATCCCGTGCCTGTCGCAGATCTCGCGCACCCCGGCGAGGTAGCCGGGCGGCGGGACCATGATCCCGGCCGTGCCCGGAATGGTCTCCAGGATGATCGCCGCGATCGTCGAGGGCCCCTCGAAGGCGATCGTCGTCTCCAGGTGCTCCAGCGCCCGCGCGCACTCCTGCTCCTCGGTCTCCGCGTAGAAGCGGGAGCGGTAGAGGTACGGCGCCCAGAAGTGCACCACCCCGGCCGTGCCGCTGTCGGAGGCCCAGCGGCGCGGGTCGCCGGTGACGTTCACGGCCTGCTGCGTGCCGCCGTGGTACGAGCGGTACGCCGAGAGCACCTTCGGGCGGCCCGTGTGCAGCCGGGCCATCCGGATGGCGTGCTCGACGGCGTCGGCGCCGCCGTTGGTGAAGAAGATCTTGTCCAGGTCGCCCGGGGTCCGCTCGGCGATCAACCGGGCCGCCTCCGACCGGGCCTCGATCGCGAAGGCGGGCGCGAAGGTCGTCATCCGCGCCGCCTGCTCCTGGATCGCGGCGACGACCGCGGGGTGCTGGTAGCCGATGTTCGTGTAGACGAGACCGCTGGTGAAGTCGAGGTAGCGCTTGCCGTCGTAGTCCCAGAAGTACGACCCCTCGGCACCGGCGACGGCGAGCGGGTCGATCAGTTCCTGCGCGGACCAGGAGTGGAACACGTGGGCACGGTCGGCGGCCTTCACGGCGGCACCGGCTTCGGGGTTCGGCTGAGGGGTCATGCGGGCGAGCGTAGGTGCCGTGGGGAGGGCGGTGGTATCGGCGGCCTGTCTGGCGTCGGCGGCATTCCGCGACAGGTTGTCCAGGCGGGACGGAATGGATTGACAGCCTACTGTCGAAATGTAAGGATGCTGTCATAAGGCACAGGGTCCGAGGAGGAGCCATGAACGCCACGCCAGCCACCACCGGCCGTGACCGCAAGCCCGTCCATCTCGCCGTCTACGACACCCTCGCCGACTGGGAGACCGGCCACGCCACGGCCCACCTCGCCCGCGCCGGCCACGAGATCCGCACGGTCGGCCCGTCCACGGCCCCGGTCACCAGCATCGGCGGCCTGCGCATCCAGCCCGACCTGGCCCTGGACGACGTACGGCCCGAGGACAGCTCCCTGCTGATCCTCCCGGGCGCCGACCTCTGGGACACGGGCGACGATCTGGCCCCCTTCGCCCGCACGGCCCGCGCGTTCCTGGCGGCGGGCGTGCCGGTCGCCGCGATCTGCGGCGCCACCGCCGGACTGGCCCGGGAGGGCCTGCTCGACGACCGGGCCCACACCAGCGCGGTCTCCTTCTACCTCGCCGCGACCGGCTACGCGGGCGGCGAGCGCTACGTCGAGGCCGACGCTGTCACCGACGGCGGCCTGGTCACGGCGGGCCCGACCGAGCCGGTCGCCTTCGCCCGGGAGATCCTCCGGCTGCTCGGGGTGTACGAGGGCGAGGTGCTGGACGCCTGGTACCGGCTCTTCCACGACTCTGACGCGTCGGCGTACGTCGTGCTGGAGAGGGCCGGGGCGGCATGAGCCGGGAGCGTCAGGACCTGCTCAGCCGCAGTGCCCTCGGGGTGTTCCGGCTCAACGGCCAGTTCCTCGCCGTCGCGGAGGAGCTGGCCCGGCCGGCCGGGCTGACCGCCGCCTGGTGGCAGGTGCTCGGCGCGGTCCTCGGTGAGCCGCTGCCGGTCTCGGGCATCGCCCGCGCCATGGGGATCACACGGCAGAGCGTGCAGCGCATCGCCGATCTGCTGGTGGAGCGGGGGCTCGCGGAGTACCGGCCGAACCCCGCGCACCGCCGGGCCAAGCTCCTCGCGCCGACCGAGGAGGGCCGTGCGGCGATCGCCCGGATCGACCCGGGGCACGCGGCGTTCGCCGACCGGCTGGCGGAGGCCTTCGGGGAGGCGGAACTGGCGGAGGCGGTCCGGGTGCTGGAACGGCTGTCGAAGGTGCTCGACGCGACGGGTCCGCCTGTTACGGAACCGTAGACGTCTCCCAGGTCGCCCGGCCCCGGCCCCGCACTATTCTCGGTCTGTTGCTCGCGTGTGGGGGGAAGGCGGCGGAGCGATGGAGACGTTGGGGCCCGGGGATCCGCAGCGGATCGGTGCGTACCGGCTGCTGGCGCGGCTCGGCGCGGGGGGCATGGGGCACGTGTACCTGGCCCGCTCGGAGCGGGGCCGTACCGTCGCCGTGAAACTCGTGCGTGAGGAACTGGCCGCGCAGGAGGAGTTCCGCGAGCGGTTCCGGCAGGAGGTGGGGGCCGCGCGGCGGGTCGGCGGGTACTGGACGGCGCCGGTGCTGGACGCCGACACGGAGGCCGCGGTGCCGTGGGTCGCCACGGGATACGTCGCCGGGCCGAGCCTCCAGCAGGTCGTCGGGCACGACCACGGTGCCCTGCCCGAGCGGTCCGTCCGCATCCTCGCGGCCGGGCTCGCGCACGCGCTCAAGGACATCCACGCCGTCGGCATTGTCCACCGCGACCTCAAGCCGTCCAACGTGCTCGTCACCATCGACGGACCGCGCGTCATCGACTTCGGCATCGCCCGCGCCCTGGAGACCGTGACCGACGGCGGGCTCACGCGCACCGGCGCGCTCGTCGGATCGCCCGGGTTCATGGCGCCCGAGCAGGTGCGGGGCGACCGCATCACCCCGGCGTGCGACGTCTTCTGCCTCGGCTCGGTCCTCGCCTACGCCGCCACCGGCAACCTGCCGTTCGGCACCGCCAACAGCGGCGTGCACGCCCTGATGTTCCGCATCGCCCAGGAGGAACCGGACCTGGAGGGCGTCCCGGAGGGCATCGCCGATCTGGTCCGCGACTGCCTGCGCAAGGACCCCGCCGCCCGCCCGACCCTCGACCGCGTCCTGCAGCGCACGGGCGCGGACGACACCGTCTCCGACGGCCGCGCCCTCGACCCCTGGCTGCCGAGCGCCCTCGTGGCCCAACTGGGGCGCCACGCGGTGCGGTTGCTGGACGCGGAGAACCCGGAGAGGGAGGCCGTGGGGGAGGGGGCCGGTGCCGCGGGGCAGGCGGCCGGTGCCGCCGGGCACGCCGGGGTCGCGTCGGCCGACGGGCCGGGCGCCGGGCCCGTGACCGGGCCGGGCTCCGGCGGTGCGAGTCGGCCGGGTTCCGGCGCCGGTGCGCCGCCGGTGCCCCTCGGCAGTCCCGGGCCGACCCCCGAACACGCCCCCGCCGCCGACGAATCGGCCCCGGGGCCCACGCTGCCGCCGGCCCCCGCCGCGGCGCCCGCCGTCACCTCCGCCC
>JJOH01000019.1 GCA_000696115.1 Streptomyces olindensis | reverse complement strand
CGCGCACGGCTACGACACCCTGGTCCACATCGGCGGCACACCGGCCCCGGAGGACCCGGACGGTGTGTGGCGACTGCCCGGCGACGACATCTGGACCGAACTCCTCGACGGCCTGGCCCACCGCCACCTGACGGGTGACGAGGTCGACTGGTCCGCCTTCGACGACGGCTACGACCGGAGCCGGCTGGACCTGCCCGGGCAGACCTTCCGCCGCCGCGAGTACCGCACCGCCCCCACCGAGACGGACGCCCCGGCGGCACCCGGCGCGGGCACACCCGTCGGCACCCTGGGCCTGCGGACGCTGCCCTCCCCGCTCGAGCAGCGGCAGTTCACCACCACGGTGAGTCGTGCCCTGCTGCCGGAGGTCGCCGACACCGCGGGCGTCGTCCACGTCGGCCACTACCAGGACATGCTGGCGTCGGCCGCGCGCCCCGCGGGCGGACTGCGGCTGGCCGGCGTCACCTTCGAACAGGCACTCACGCTCACCGGCGCGAGGGAACGCGCCGTGCACCTCGTGCTCGATCCGCCCGACGGCGACGGCTGGTCCGCGTTCTCGGTGCACAGCCGGGCCACCGACGAAGCGTCCGGCCCGGGCGAACCGCACACCTGGCGCCGGCACGCCGGGGGCCGGATGCGCCCGGACCCGGCCGCCGAGGACCCCGCCGCCGACGCGCGGCCGCTGGCCGAGGAGGCCCGCGCCGCGATCAGGGAACGCTGCCTCGAGCGGATCGACGGCACCGAGTTCCACCGCCGCCTCGCCGAGCGGGGCGTCCCGTACGGCCCGTCGGTCGCCTGGGTCACCGAGGCCTGGCTGGGCGACGGCGAGATCCTCGCCCGGCTCCGTGCCCCGTCGGCCGAGGAGACGCACGGCGGACCCGGCCGTCCCGCCCCCGAACTCCCGGTGCCGCCGGGCGTGCTGGACGCCTGCGCCCCGCTCTACGCGCTCGCCGCGGAGCGGGACCTGCACGAGCGCGACCTGTTCATGGTCGCGGGTCTCGGCGAGGCCGGTTTCGGCGCCCGCGCGGACGGTCCGCTGTGGTGCCACGTACGGCTGACCGCTCCCGCCACCCGCGACCGCCTGGTCGGCGACCACCTCCTGTGCGCCGAGGACGGCCGGACGGTCGGCTGGGCCCGCGGCACCGAGATCAGGGTCATCGGCCCCGGCGGCCCCGTCCCGGACACCCCGCCCACCGACGCGGCGGCCGACGCGGCCCGCGCGCGGTGGCACGGGCGGTCCGGCCGCGCGGCCCTGCGGGCCCGCCTCGCGCGGATGGTCGGGGAGCTGCTGCAACTGCCGCCCGAGGACGTCCCGTTCACCCAGCCGCTGGCGGAGACCGGACTGGACTCGCTGGCCGCCCTCGAACTGCGCCGGCGCGTCCGTGCCGAGGCTGCCGTCGACCTCCCGGTCGACCTCCTCATCGCCGGGCCCACCCTCGACGAGGTACTGGACCGCGTCATGGCGTCCGTCGAGGGACACGCCGTGGCCGGGCCCCGGCGCCCCTACGACAAGGACAGTGCCCGCTGGCTCCCGGTCACCCCGCGCGACGACTGCGCCGTACGGGTGTTCTGCCTGCCCTACGGCGGCCGCGGGGCCTCGCTGTACCGGGACTGGGCGGCCGCCGCGGATCCCGCGGTCGACGTGTGCCCGGTGCAGCTGCCGGGCCGTGAGGAACGCGGGGACGAGCATCCCGTCGACGCGGTGGAGGACGCGGTGGAGGCCGTCGCGCAGGCGCTCGAGCCCTACCTAGACCGGCCCTTCGCCCTCTACGGCCACAGCATGGGTGCCCTGCTGGCCTTCCGGCTGGCGCACCGGCTGGGCCCCAAGTACGGGGAGTCGCTGCGCCACCTCTTCGTCAGCGCGTTCAGCGCGCCGACGGGGCGGGAGAATCCGCTGGGCGCGCGGCTGCGGTCGGTCACGCGCAGCCTGGGCTTCACCGAGATGCCCGGTCACGAGGAGCTGATGAGCCTGCGCCGCGCGGAGCCGGAACGCTATCGGGACGCGCTGCGCACGGAACTGGGCGACGATCTGGCCGGCGTGGCCGAGGTGGCCCTGGACGGCGCGGGGTACGCGGACCTGCGGATCGTCGAGAGCTACCGCCACGACCTGACCGAGCCACCGCTGCACCTGCCGGTGACGGCCTTCCACGGCGCCGCCGACCCGGTGGTGTCCGAGGCGGACGCGAGGGCCTGGCGGACGCTGACCACCGCGGACTTCGAGCTGCTGGTCCTGCCGGGCGACCACTACTTCGTCCACGGCGACCAGAGCGGGCCGAGGGTCCTGGCGGAGCTGACGCACCGTCTGCGCGCCGCGCACCGGTCGCCGCGGAGCTGAGACCGCTCCGCGGTGACGAACGGCGAGGGCGGGCGGAGCCCGGTGGCTCCGCCCGCCCCCGTGGCGGCTGCGGCGCGGGTCATACCGCGGTGGGCAGCTCCAGCCGTTCGTCGGCGATCAGGATGGCCTGCTGCAGATCCCGCAGCGCCCGGCACGGCTCCAGACCCAGCTCCTCGTTGAGGCGGGTCCGGGCCTGCTGGTAGGTGCGCAGTGCGTCGGCCTGCCGCTCGGAGCGGCACAGGGCGAGCATCAGCTGGCGGTAGAACGTCTCCCGCAGCGGGTGCTGGGCCGTCAGGGAGTAGAGGCGGCCGACGAGTTCACGGTGCAGGCCGAGACTGAGCTGCGCCTCGATCAGCGACTCGACGCACTCCAGCCGGGTCTCCTCCAGCCACGTGGCGAAGCCCTCGATGATCGGCCCGTCGCACAGGTCGCCGAGGGCCGGGCCGCGCCAGAGGGAGAGTCCCGTCTCGAATGCGGCGACGGCGTTCTCCGGCCGGCCTTCCTTGAGGTGCCGCCGCCCCTGGTGGAGCAGCTCCTGGAACCGGTCGACGTCGAACTCGTCGTCGCCGAGATGGAACAGATATCCGGGCGGCCGCGTGAGAATCGGATTGTGCCGGCTGCCGGGTTGCGCGAGGAACTTTCGGAGTTGGGAGATGTACACGTGAATGCCTGCCGTTGCCCGGCGTGGGGGATTGTCCCCCCAGATCTCGGCGATGGCCTCGTCGATGGAGACCACCTGTCGGGCGCGGATGAGCAGGAGGACCAGCAGCACCTGCATCTTCCTGGCGCTGACGAACCTGCCGCCCCGAGTGTCGGTCACCCGTACCGGTCCGAGTATGTCGTATTGCACTAACTCAACCCCCGTTGACAATACGCTGCTTCCGTTTCTGTACTTTCCGTGAAGCGAATGTCAAGGCTTCTCCCGTCCACCTCCGTGTGATGTGCCGGACAAGTGTTCCCGTGGCCGTGCAGGCCTTTGCAGGCTATGAGAAAGCGGAAGGCGTCTGAAGCCCCTACCCACCCCTAAGAGCCCCCTAGGGTCCCGCCTGTCGATGCATGCCTGGCGCACAGGGGGCAGGGGGACGGACCCCGGCCCGCCCGGGCTGCACCCGTCCGCCCCGGCCCCGCGAACTGAGATTTCGCAGATTTCACAAAGTCGTGGAAGTTTGATACGTTGTGACAGTGACGAACTCCATTGCCGTAGCAGGCTTAGTGAAGACGTTCGGTCAGGTGCGGGCCCTCGACGGTTTCGACCTGGCGGTCAGGCAGGGCGAGGTGCACGGCCTCCTGGGGCCCAACGGCGCCGGCAAGTCCACGACCATCCGGGTCCTGCTCGGCCTGCTGCGGGCCGATGCCGGCGAGGTTCGGATGCTGGACGGAGACCCCTGGCACGAGGCCGTGGACCTGCACCGCCGTCTCGCCTACGTACCGGGCGACGTGAACCTCTGGCCCAATCTCTCCGGCGGCGAGTCGATCGACCTGATCGGCAAGTTGCGCGGCGGCATCGACAAGAGGCGCCGCGACGAGCTGCTGGAGCGGTTCAAACTCGATCCCACGAAGAAGTTCCGGACCTACTCCAAGGGCAACCGGCAGAAGGTGGCCCTGGTCGCGGCGCTCGCCTCCGACGTGGAGCTGTACATCTTCGACGAGCCCACCTCCGGTCTCGACCCCCTCATGGAGTCGGTGTTCCAGAGCTGCGTCCTCGACCTGAAGCGGGGCGGCGCGACCGTGCTGCTGTCCAGTCACATCCTGGCCGAGGCGGAGGCCCTGTGCGACCGCGTCAGCATCATCCGTGAGGGCCGCACCGTGGAGTCCGGCTCGATGAAGGAGCTGCGCCACCTCACCCGGGTCTCGATCACGGTCCAGACGGAGCGCGAGCTGACCGGTCTCGACCGGTTCGAGGGCGTCCACGACGTGCGCTCCGACGCCGACGGGCTCAGCTTCACCGTCGACAGCGGCAAGGTCGGCGCCGTGATCAGCCACGCGGCCGACTTCGGCATCGTGTCCCTGACCAGCGCCCCGCCCACGCTGGAGGAGCTGTTCATGCGGCACTACGGCGAAGAGGTGCCCGCCCAGCGCGAGACGGCCGGAGCGCGGCGATGAGCCGTTACTTCGCCGGCACCGGCGACCTGCTCCGGCTCGCCCTGCGCCGGGACCGGATCCAACTCCCGCTGTGGATCATCGGACTGACCCTGGTGCAGACGGCCACGGCCTCCAGCATCAGCGGCCTGTACGCAACCGAGAAGGACCGGATCGCCGCCCAGACCAGCGCCGCCGACAACCCGGCCTCCCTGGTGTTCAGCGGCCTGGTCTCCGGCGCCAGCGAGGGCGCCACGGCCATGACGCAGTCCCTGCTGCTCGTCCTCGCGGCCGCCGCGTTGATGAGCACCCTCGCCGTCGTCCGCCACACCCGGCAGAACGAGGAACTGGGACGTTCCGAGCTGATCGGCTCCACCGCCGTCGGCCGGCACGCGGCCCTCACGGCCGGACTGCTCCTCGCCGTCCTGGCCAACGTGGTGCTCGCGGTCGTCAGCGCCCTCGGACTGGCGTCGGCGGGTCTGCCGCCGGGCTCCTCCTTCGCGGCCGGCGCCGCGATCGGCGCGGTCGGTGTCTCCTTCGCCGGCGTCGCCGCGGTCACCGCCCAGATCTGGGAGAGTTCCCGGGCCGCCAACGGCGCCGCGGCGGCCGTGCTCGGCGTGGCGTTCATGCTGCGCGCCGTCGGCGACGTGGCCGGCCGCACCACCGACGGCGGCCTGCGCGTCGAGAGCGCCTGGCCCTCCTGGTTCTCCCCGATCGGCTGGGGCCAGCAGATCCGCCCCTACGACCAGGATCGGTGGTGGGTGCTGGCCCTGCCGCTCGCCGCCTTCGTCGTCCAGGTCGGCGTGGCCTTCGCCCTCACCCGCGTCCGCGACGTCGGCATGGGCATGCGCGCGGTGTCGCCCCGCCCGCCCGAGGCCGCCCCCGCCCTGCTCAGCCCGACCGGTCTGGCCTGGTTCCTGCACCGCGGGTCCCTGGCCGGCTGGGCCGTCGGCGTGTCCGTCATGAGCTTCGCCTTCGGCGTCGTCGGCGACGAGATCAACGACCTGATCGGCGACAGCGAGCGCACCGCCGAGATCATCCAGCAACTCGGCGGCACCGGCTCGCTGCTGGACGCCTACCTGTCCGCCACCATCGGCCTGATGGGCCTCGCCGTCGCCGGATTCGCCGTGCAGTCGCTGAACCGGATGCGCCACGAGGAAACCAGCGGCGGACTGGAGACAGTGCTGTCCGCGGCCACCAGCCGGTTCAGCTGGCTGACGGGCCATCTGGTCGTCACGCTCGCCGGTGTCACCGTGCTGATGCTGCTCACCGGGATCAGCGCCGCCGTCGGCTACGGCCTGGCCACCGGGGACATGGGAGCGGAGTTCGGCTCCCTCGTCGCGGCCGCGCTGGTGCGCCTGCCGGCCGTGCTGGTGCTGGCCGCGTTCGCCGTGCTGACCTTCGGCTCCCTGCCCCGGTTGGCCATCGGCCTGCCCTGGGCCGCGTTCGCGCTGTGCCTGCTGATCAGCCAGATCGGCTCGACGCTGGACCTGCCGCAGGTGGTCATGGACATCTCGCCGTTCAGTCACGTACCCGGTCTGCCCGGCGGCGACTTCACGGTCGGCCCCCTGCTGGTGCTGCTGGTGATCACGGCGGTCCTCACCGCCGCGGGCACCGCCCTGTTCCGCCGCCGCGACCTGGCCCTCCAGTGACATCCCCCGGCTGAGGGCCGGTCCGCGACGGCACAGCCGTCACCGGGACCGCGGCATCCCCCGACGCGGTCCCGGTGACGGCCCTTTCGAGCGCGTGGCGCCCCGCTCAGGACGGCGGGGCACCGTCCCGCATGGCCAGCAGCGAACCGAACGTCCACTCCACGGTCTGCTGGACGTGCCCCGGCGCGCCGTGCACGTCGTCGAACTCGTTCAGGGTCAGCCGCCGCACGTGCCGGCGCAGGAACGCCGGATCCCCCGCGGGGACGATCTCGTCGCGCAGGCTGGCCGAGTAGCAGACCGGGATGTCCAGCGCGGACAGCTCCTGTGGCGTCAGCGCCCAGTCGGCCAGCACCGCGCCCAGCGCCCCGTCGTCACCCGGCGCCACGCCCGTCAGCCGGGCCAGCGTGTCCCGGGTGATGCGCGGCAGCCGACGCTGCCAGGCGCCGTCGGTGAAAAAGACGCTGACCGGCGCCCCGGACGTCACGATCCCGCGCAGCCGCGCGTCCCGCCCCGCCCAGCGCAGCGCCAGATGCCCGCCGAAGCTGTTCGCGAGGGCGTAGGTGCGGGAGACGTCCGCGCGGTCCGCGACCGCGTCCAGCACGGCCGGCAGCATCCGCCAGCTGTCCCGGTCGTACACGAGGGAGTTCTCGCCCACGCCCGGCAGTTCCGTCACGACCACCGCCATGCCCAGCTGGGCCGCCTGCAGCACCACCGGCGCCCACTGCTCCTTGACGCTGACGATCCCGCCCGTCACCAGCAGCAGCGGCTTCGGCTCCGCGGCGGACAGACCACCCGCCCAGCAGACCAGCTCCCCACCGGGCGACTTCACCCGCACCGGCTCGATGTCCGGATGCTGCCCGCGCCACCGGTCGAACACCGACCGGGCCCGCTCGTAGGCCGAGCGCCGCGCCGGACCGTCGACGAACGGAAAACGGGCCATGGCCGAGCACAGGAACGACGGCAGCAGCCGGCCGGTCTCGGCCAGCGCGGCCGCCGTCGCCGACCACTCCACCGCCCACGACCCCGGGGCACCGTCCTCGTCGTTGGTGACCCGGTCCAGCACCTCCGCGTAGAGCTCGGGCGGCAGTTGCAGGGCCCGGGCGTGGACGCGCGTGAACTCCTTGAGCTCGGCGACGTCGTTCATCGTGTTCCCTCCCGCTCCCAGCGCACCGTCAGGCCCAGATGCCCGGGCACCGCCGTGATCCGCCGCAGCTCATGACGGAACAGGGCGGACCCGTCCTCGGCGTGCCCGTGTGCGTCGAAGCCGTTGCGCGGATAGAAGTCCTTGACCTTGCCGTTCTTCGGGGACGGCACATAGCGGGCCTCGACGGCCTCGGCGCCGCGGGCGCGGGCGTGCTCCAGCAGCGCCGCCAGGCAGCCCTGCTCGATGCCCCGGGCGAAGACCCGGCAGCTCAGCAGGAAGTTGTCGATGCGCCACACCGGCCCGCCGGTCCGCACGAACACCGCCCCGACCAGCCCGTTGTCCCCGAAGCGGTCGCCGGACCTGATGGCCAGGACCAGCTGCCCGGGCGAACCGGCCAGCGCGCGGACCTCGTCGTGCTGGAGCCGCCGCGTGGTCAGGTTGAACTGGTTCGTGCGCTGCGTGAGCTGCGCGAGCCGGGGCGTGTCGGTCTCGCTCGCCGTGGCCAGTTCCACCCGCACCTCCAGCTCGCGCAGGTAGTCCTCCAGCGAGGGGAAGGAGTCGAGGAAGTCCTTGCGGACGAGTTCCTCGCGGTAGCGGGCAGGTCGCCGTACGTCGTCCTCCGTGAGGTCCCGCACGTCGAACCAGCCGTCGGCGAGCAGCCGTCGGGCGTGCAGCGCGGGATCGCCGTCCAGGTGCAGCACCGTCACCTCCGGCAGTTCCCGGGCGACCAGGCCGCACTCGTAGGCGCTGTCGTCAGCGAAGACGAAACTGTCCAGACCGAGGTTGAGGTCCTCCGCCAGGGCCCGCAGATTCCCGTGCTTGGGCTCCCAGTTGGCCACGACGCGCACGAAGTCGTCCTCACGCAACGTCATCTCGGGATGCTCACGCAGCACCTGCCGCACCGGGTCCAGGTCGTTCTTGCTGACCGCGGCCAGCAGCACCCCACGCGAGGCGAGCTGCGCGACCACCCGTTGCAGCTGCCGGAACGCCCGGCCCCGCAGGCCACCGGCGACCTCGATGCCCTCCGGCCCGTCGTCGCCCAGCACCCCGCCCCACAACGTGCCGTCCAGGTCGACGGCGAGCACCTTCTTCGCCCGCCCGGACCGCCCGCGCACCAGGTGGGCCAGGTCGCGGGCGAGGGCGGCGGTCAACTCGGGCGTGAACGGCGTTCCCGTGTACGCCGCCAGGCGGGCGTCGCCCAGGGCGGCCGGACCGGTGAGCAACTGGTCCAGGTCGAGGACGACGAGCCCCGGATGCTCCTCCATCAGCCCCAGCAGCCGGGCGTTCCCCCTCCGCCACACCGCGCCCAGCCGGGAGCGGGAGCGGTGGTCCACCAACTGGGCGGAGAACTCCCGGGGGAGCGGCAGGGTGGTGTACACGAGCGTGCCCGACCCGGCCGAGGCATGAGTGGCGGCGAGCTTGTCCAGGAGCCGGACCTTCTCGGCCAGCACCTGCTCCACGTCCTCGGGCCGCCAGGGCCAGGGGACCTCGTCGAAGACCACGTCGGCGTCCAGCACGCACACGACCAGGTCACCGCCGGCCGCGTACACCTCGCTCGCGGGATCGGCCAGATCGAACAGCCAGCTGCCGAAATCGCCGACGTGCGGGCGCAACAGCAGTCCATGCCGGGCCAGTTCCGCGGTGAGCGGCGGGACCAGCCCGCTCACCGTGCCGTGCCCGGTGACCGCGACCGACACGGTCGGCTGGCCCGGATGCTCGGCGAGCACCTCGTCGGGCGACAGGCGCGTCAGCAACCGCCCCGCGCGCTGCAGTTCGTCGTCACCGAGCCCGCGCAGCAGCTCGGGCAGCCGCGGATACTCGGCGGCCAGGCGGCCGGACCGGTGCAGGTCCGCCACGGGGTCGGCGGCGGGCGGGGGAGCGGGGGCCGAGGACACGGATCACACCCTCCAGGCGAGGCTTCGCGGCGGCCCGACCCGTGGACGCGGCACCGCACCCCGGGCGGGCGCCACCAGCCTCACCGTGCCCGCTTGCCGCCGGCTTGCAGGCACCTAAAGCGGCCGCCCCCGCACCTCCGGCCCGCCCGAACGGCTCAGGACTCCTCGGCCCGCGTCTCACCCTGTGTCTCGCCCTGCGACTCGCGCCAGCGCGTCATGAGCTTGGGCACCTCGCCGCGGATGAACTCGAAGAACCGCCGCGTCTCGTCCAGCCGCGCCGCCCCGGGGCTGTCGTCGCCCAGCGCGGCGATCCCGTCGGCGAGGTTGTCCTCCAGCCGCAGGAACACCTCGTCGCGGCGGGCGAACATCTCGTACCACATGCCGTCCGTGACCCGGTAGTGGTCATGGCGCTGCCCCGGCTCCCGCTGCCGCTCGACCAGGCCCAGCTGCATCAGGTACCGCACCGCCTGCGACACCGCGGCCCGGCTGATCTTCAGCTGGTTCGCCAGCTCGACGGCGGTCAGTCCGTCCTTCGAGATGAGCACCGCCACGAACACCCGCGCGGCCATCCGTGGAAAGCCGAGCCCCGCCATGCTGAGCGCGAACTGCTCGATGAAGCGGCTCACCGCCAGTTCCTGGCCGGTGTCCTGCCGAGTGCCGTCCGGGGCGACCGCCATCAGCGCATCCCTCCGCGTCATGTGTACCGATGTGCCGTACGCCTGGGAGATGGACGAACGCACCGGAACTTTCGTTCACTGTTTCATGAAAACCATATATCACCGGGCGTCGAATGCGGGTGCTCCGGCATGCACGTCGGCGCCCCGGCCCCTCAACAGGGCCGCGGCGCCGACACACACGCAACGGAACGGCACAGCCGTACCAGGACCGTCAGGACGTAGGACCGTCAGACCGCCTCCAGTGCGAAGCCCGACTTGATCCACTTGCTCGACTCGATCGCGACCCCGACCGCCCGGTCCCCGGACGCCAGCCGCGACAGCAGCCGCTCCAACTGGAAGAACACCAGCGCGTTGCCGTTGTTGCCGGTCTCCTCCACGCAGGACACCTCCCGCGCCTCCGGCAACCCCATCCGCTCCCGGATCCGCGCCGTCATCCGGCCCGACAACTGCGGCGGCAGCACGTACGACAGGTCCCCGGGCTTCCACTCCAGCCCGTCCAGCACCTCCTCGGCCGACTCGGCGGCCAGCACCGGAACCGCCTCCTCGATCGCCTTGTAGTCCTCGCTCACCGGAGGGCCGTCGAAGCGTCTGCTCGCCCCGTACCAGTCCAGGGTCTGACCCGGCTCCCGCCCCAGCCCGACCAGCCGCGTGAACACCGCCCGCAGCGCCGGACCCGGCGACGGGTCCGCGCTGAGCACCAACGCACCCGCCCCGTCCCCGAACAGCAACAGGTTCACCAACTGCGCCGGCGGCAGCGCCGCGGCGTCCATGTCCGGGTCCACCAGCTTCGCCGACACGTCACCGCCCAGCACCAGCGCCGTACGGTGCCCCCCGGACAACAGCAGCGACGCCGCCAGCGACAGCGCCTGCACCGCACCCGAACACCCCGACTGCAACTGGTACGTGGGCACCTGGTCGATGCCAAGCCGGTCGGCGATCACGTTCACCGTCGTCGGCATCAGCATGTCGGGCATGGCCGTGCCCATCACCATCACATCGACGTCCGACGGCTCCAGACCCGCCGCGGCCAGCGCCCGCCGCCCCGCCGTCTCCCCCAGATCCGCCAGCGAGAACCGCGGCTCACCCGACTCCAGATCCACCGCGAGATGCCGGAACCGCGTCCCGATGAACGCCTCGGCCCACTGCCCCCACGCCGGCCCCAGACCCATACGGCGCCCCAGCGTGGCGTTGTCGATCCGCGGACCCGGCGCCGCCGTACCCACCGACGCCACCCGCAGCACCGGACGCCCGTTCAGAACCAGCACCGCACCGCACCTCCCCGCCGCGCCACGGCCACCCCGGGCCACCGCCCGGGCCGGCACACCGACCGCACCGGACGCACCCGGCGCCCGGCGCCCACGGCCCGCCTCACCACGTCACCGGAAGCCGCTGCGCGGCATACATCGTCGCCTCCGAACGCAGCGGCACCTCGTCCGCGTCCACCGCCAGCCGCAGTCCCGGGAACCTCCGGAACAGCGCCGCATACGCGATCCGCATCTCCACCCGCGCCAACTGCTGCCCCAGGCACTGGTGGATGCCGTAGCTGAACGCCATGTGCCCGGACGTCGAACGCCCCACGTCCAGCCGGTCCGCATCCTCGAAACGCCCCGGATCACGATTGACCGCCGCGAGCGACACCGTCACCCCGTCACCCGCCTTGATCAGCCTGCCCTCCAGCTCCACGTCCTCCAGCGCCGTGCGCGGGACCCCGAACTGCGCGATCGTCAGATACCGCATCAGCTCCTCGACCGCGTTGCCGAACAGCTCCGGATCCTCCCGCAGCCGCGCCAGCTCGCCGGGATGACGCAGCAGCGCGTACGTCCCCAGCGACAGCATGCTCGCCGTCGTCTCGTGCCCCGCCATCAGCAGCAGCATCCCCACCCCGGTCAGCTCCGCGTCGCTCAGCTCACCGGAGGCGATCAGCCCGCTCAGCAGATCGTCCGCGGGCTCCTTGTGCTTCAGCTGCACCAGCTCGTGGATCAGCCCGTAGATCGCCCCGAAGGCCGCCGCCACCTCCTCGTGCGACGACCCGATCCGCATGACCGTCGTCGAATGATCCTGGAACCGCGGCCGCTCACTGTACGGAACGCCCAACAGCTCACAGATGACCAGCGACGGGATCGGCAGCGCGAACGACGGCACCAGATCCGCCGGCGGCCCCTGCCGCTCCATCGCGTCCAGATGCTCCTCCGTCACCTGCGCGATCCGCGGCTCCAGCGCCTTCATCCGCCGCACGGTGAACTGCCCCGTCAGCAGCCGCCGGTACTTCGTGTGGTCCGGCGGATCCATGTGCATGAAGAAACCGGGTGGCACCGTCTCCCACGGCCGGCCCCCCGACGGCAGTTCGAACGGCACCTTCTTCAAGTCGCCACGAGCCGAGAACCGCTGATCGCTCAGTACCTTGCGGGCCGCGGCATGACTGGTCACCAGCCACCCCACATGCCCGTCCGGATACAGCAGCGGACTCACCGGCTCCTCCTCACGCAGCCGGCCCAGCTCCTCGGGCGGATCCAGCGGACGCGTGCGCTCGGTCGGCAACCGCCGGGGCGGCGTGGACAGCGTGTCCGTCATCTCGGTTCCCTTCTCGGCCTGCTCCCGCGACCGGCGAATCCGGCGCGGCGGGCGGACGGAACCGGCAGGTGACAGAGCGCCAGGGCACGCCGGGGCACGGTGGTGCGCCCGCCCCGCGCCCGGAACACCGCTGCGCGACGGCGGCGACGACCACACCGGTCCACGCCTTCGCGCCCAGCCTCCGGCAGCGCGCTTAAGCCCGCCTTGCCTCGGCTTAACGCACCCCAGGGCCGCGCGCCTAAGCCCGCCTTGCCTCGGATTGACGCACCGCGGGGCCGCGCCCTCCTACCCCGCCTCGCCCCGCGCGGCGGCCGCCTCACCGAAGCGGATGACCTGCCCGGGACACGAACGCTCGGCCTCCTCCACCGCCTCCCACTCCGCAGCGGGCGGATGCTCAGCCAGCAGCACCACCTGGCCCGTCCGCTCCTCCTGGTCGAAGACCCCGGGAGCCAGCAGCGCACACATGCCCGACGCCACGCACCGGTTCACATCGACTCCGACCTGCATGGACGAATCCCGCATGAGGGCATCCTTCCGGACTCGGACCTGCCGAACAGGCCCGTAGCGTAAGGCCTTCGACCGCCCGCCACGAAGCCGCGAAAGGCTTTAGAAACCGGCAAGTCACCCCCAAGACCCGCCCCGCATGGTGAGCCGGGCGGCATACGGCAACCGCCCGGACCGGACCACACGGAAAGGGCGGATCGGGCATGGCGGAAACAGCACCCCGCACACAGGAGACGGTGCACGGCGTCGTACTCGGCGGCGGCCTCGCCGGCGTCCTGGCCGCCCGCGCCCTGCGCGACCACGTCGACAAGGTGACCGTGATCGAACGCGACACCTACCCGGACCGCCCCGAACCCCGCAAGGGCGTCCCCCAGGGCCGCCACGCGCACATCCTCTGGTCCGGCGGCGCCGAGGCCATCGAAGCCCTGCTGCCCGGCACCCTCGACCGCCTGCGCACCGCGGGCGCCCACCGGATCGGCGTCAAACAGGACATGGTCCTCTACAGCGCCTACGGCTGGCAGCACCGCTTCCCCGCCTCCCACTACGCCCTCACCTGCAGCCGCCCCCTGCTCGACGGGACCGTACGGGACGCGGCACTGAACGACCCGCGCATCGAGGTCCTGCAGGGCACCGAGGCACAGGGCCTGCTGGGCGACCGCGAACGCGTCACCGGCGCCCGCGTCCGCACCCCGGACGGCACCACCCGCGACCTCCCCGCCGACCTCGTCGTGGACGCCACCGGCCGAGGCTCCCGCCTCAAGCACTGGCTGACCGCACTGGGCCTGCCCCCCGCCACCGAGGAGAGCGTCGACACCGGACTCACCTACGCCACCCGCGTCTTCCGCGCCCCCACCGGCGCCCCCCGGCCCTTCCCGGTCGTCAGCGTCTACGCCGACCACCGCACCGGCCGCCCAGGCCGCAACGGCCTGCTCCTCCCCATCGAGGGCGACCGCTGGATCATCACACTCTCCGGCACCCGCGGCGGCGAACCGACCACCGACGAAGACCACTTCGTCGACTTCGCCCGCGCCCTGCGCCACCCCCTGATCGCCGACCTGATCGACGCCGCCGACCCCCTCACACCCGTCCGCACGACCCGCAGCACCCTCAACCGCCGACTGCACCTCGACCGCCTGGCACGGCGTCCCGAGGGACTCGTCGCCCTCGGCGACTGCGTGGTCTCCCTCAACCCCATCCACGGCCACGGCATGAGCGTCGCAGCCCGGTCCGCCCACGCCCTGGAAACCTGCCTCCGCCGTGCGGGCGGCCTCAAACCGGGCCTTGCCCGCACCGCGCAGCAGGCGATCGCGGCCGCCGCCGACGCACCCTGGCTGCTCTCCGCCTCCCAGGACCTGTGCTACCCCGACAACCGCGCCGACGTCAGCGACCCGCGCCTGACCACCCAGGCCGCCCAGCGACAGGGCTTCGCCGACCTCGTGACCAGCACGTCGCTGGTCAACCAGCGGGTGTGCGACGCCCTCACGGCCGTCACGACCCTGACAGCACCGCTCGCCCACCTGGAGACCCCCGAATTCCTCACGGCCCTCCGGCAGGGCCCCGCACGGCCACCGCTGAGCGCGCCCCCGCTGAACGCGGCGGAGGCGGCGGTGCTGCGCCGAACCCCGTAGTTCCTTTCACGACGACGAACCGCCCCGGTGCCGAAGCGGCACCGGGGCGGTTCGTCGTGGAGTCGGTGGCGGGTCCGGTCGGATTCAGTGACCGCCGGCCGAGGCCGCGCCGGCACCGTCGGCGCGGCCGAGCTGCCGGTCGATGAAGTCGAAGATCTCCTCCGTCGACGACTCCTGGATACGGTCTCCCACGTCCCCGGACGCGGCCGGTCGCGCGTCGTTCCAGTTCGACAGCAGCGTCTGCAGCCGCAGCGTGATCCTCGCCCGCTCCTCGTCATCGGGCGTCATCCGCGTCAACTCATCCTCCAACGCGTCGAGTTCACCGATCACCCGCAGCGAGGCACTGGCGGCCGCCGGAACCAGTTCCTGAAGGATCCGGCTGGTCAGGGCCTCCGGGGTCGGGTGGTCGAAGATCAGGGTGGCGGGCAGGCGCAGGGTGGTTGCGTTGGTGAGGCGGTTGCGGAGTTCGACGGCGGTGAGGGAGTCGAAGCCGAGCTCCTTGAACGGACGCTGCGGATCCACGGTGTCGGGCCGGGCGTGACCGAGGACGGCGGCGACATGCGTGCGGACCAGATCGAGCACCAGACGCTGTTTCTCGGCCGGCTCCGCCAGTGCGGCCAGCCGCTCCACCAGCGCGGAACCGCCCCCGGCACTCGCGCCCGTGGCAGCGGTGCGGCGGCTCGCCGGCACCAGGTCGCGCAGCAGCGCGGGGAGGCCCTGGACCGCACGGAGGGCGGCGGGGCTGAGGGGGAGGCAGAGGTGGTGGGCGTGTGGGCTGGTGAGTGCGGTGTCGAGGAGGTGGAGGGCGTGGTCGGTTTCGAGGGGCCAGGTGCCGTGGGTGACTTTGTGGATGTGGGTGTCGGTGAGGTGGTGGGTGAGTTGGGTGGTGTGTTTCCAGTAGCCCCAGGCGAGGCTGGTGGCGGGTTGGCCGTGGTGGTGGCGGTGGTGGGCGAGGGCGTCGAGGTAGGTGTTGGCGGCGGCGTAGTTGGCTTGTCCGGGGTTGCCGAGGGTGCCGGCGGCTGAGGAGTAGAGGACGAAGGCGGCGAGGTTGTGGTGGCGGGTGGCGTGGTGGAGGTTCCAGGCGGCGTCGATCTTGGGTGCGAGGACGGGGTGGAGGCGGTCGGGGGTGAGGCTGGTGAGGGTGGTGTCGTCGAGGGTTCCGGCGGTGTGGATGACCGCGGTGAGCGGGTGCTCCTGCGGAACCGACGCGATCAGATCCTCGACCGCCTGGGAGTCGGTGATGTCACAGGCCGCCAGCGTGACCTCGGCTCCCAGTGCCTCCAGCTCCTCGCGCAGCTCGGTGTGTTGGGGTGCGGTGCGGGAGGCGAGGAGCAGGTGCCTGACCCCGTGGGTGGTGATGAGGTGGTGTGCGGTGAGGGTGGCGAGTCCTCCGGTGCCGCCGGTGATGAGGACGGTGCCGTTGGGGTCGAGGGTTTGGGGGGTGGGGTTGGCTGGTGTGGTGGTGCGGGTGAGGCGGGGTGTGAGGAGTTGGCCGTTGCGGTGGGCGAGTTGGGGTTCGCCGGTGGCTACGGTCTGCGTGAGGGTTGAGGTGTCGGTCGGGTCGTCGGTGTCGATGAGGTGGATGCGGCCGGGGTGTTCGTTCTGGGCGGTGCGGGTCAGGCCCCACAGGGGCGCGTGGGCCAGGTGAACGTCCTCGGTGGGGTTGGTGGCTACGGCGTGCCGGGTGACGACGGCCAGGCGGCGGTCAGTGGTCTCGTTGGCGGCCAACCATGACTGCAGGTGAGTGAGGAGCGCCTCGGTTGCGGCGTGTGCGGCCCGTGGATCGTCCTGGGGATCCGTGTCGGCCAGGTAGAGGTCGACCTCATCGGGGTCGACGTCGTGCGTTCCTGCCTCGGCGGGCTTCCATGTGAGGTGGAAGAGGCTGTTGTGCGTGCCGGCAGTCAGGGTGGTGGGGTCGATCGGGCGGGTGGCCAGGGTGTCGACGGTGGCGACGGGTGTGCCGGTGGGGTCCCAGGCCTGGACGGTGATGCCGTTGTCGGTGGTGGTGAGGGTGGCGCGTAGGTGGGTGGCGTCGGTGGCGTGGACGGTGACGCCGGTCCAGGCGAAGGGGAGTTGGGTTTCGCCGGTGGTTGTGGTGCGGGTGGCGAGGGGGTGGAGGGTTGCGTCGAGGAGGGCGGGGTGGATGGTGTGTCCGGCGGGATCGGCCGTCTGGGGCAGGGTGATCTCGGCGTGGAGGGTGCCGTCGGGCTGGGTCCAGGCTGCGGTGGCGCCCTGGAAGGTGGGGCCGTACTCGTAGCCGCTGGCGGCGAGTCGGTCGTAGAGGTCGGACACGTCGACCCGTTCAGCCCCCGTGGGTGGCCAGTGGGTGAGGGGCCGGGCCGGTTCATGAGTGGTGGTGAGGGTGCCGGTGGCGTGGCGAGTCCAGGGTTCGGTGTCGTCGGGGCGGGAGTGGATGGTGACGCTCCAGCCGTCGGTGTCGGTGTCGGTGTTGGGTGTGGTGGTGACTTGGAGGTCGCGGCTTGCGGACTCGTCGAGGACGAGGGGTGCGTGGAGGGTGAGTTCGTCCAGGTGGGTGGCGCCGGTGTGGTCGCCTGCGTGGAGGGCGAGGTCGACGAGGGCGGTGCCGGGCAGGAGGGTGGTTCCGGTGACGGCGTGGTCGGCGAGCCAGGGGTGGGTCTTGAGGCTGATGCGTCCGGACAGGACGGTGCTGTTGGTGTCGGCGAGCTGGGTGGCTGTGCTGAGCAGTGGGTGTTCGGTGGTGGTGAGTCCCAGGTCGGTGGCGTCGGTGAGTTGGGCGGGTGCTTGGAGCCAGTAGGGCTGGCGCTGGAAGGGGTAGGTGGGCAGATCCAGGTCGTGTTGCGGCCTGGAGGGCAGGTGGGGTGTGAGGTCGACGCCGTGGTGGTGCGTGTGGAGGGTGGTGAGGGTGCTCAGTAGTCGGGTGGTGGTGTCGTTGTGGCGGGTGAGGGTGGGGTAGTGGTGGGCGTCGGCGGGGTGTGTGGTGAGGGTGTCGGCGAGGGCTGCGGCCAGTACGGGGTGGGGGCTGGTCTCGATGAGGGTGTGGTGGCCGTCGTCGAGGAGTTTGAGTGCGGTGTCGTGGAAGTGCACCGGATGGCGCAGGTTGTCGACCCAGTACGTGGCATCCAGCAGCCGCCCCTCTGGAAGTAGGCCGCCGGTGTGGGTGGAGTAGAAGGGGATGGTCGGCGGGGTCGGTTGGATCTGTGCGCGGTCGGTGAGGTCGGTCAGGATTGTTTCGCGCAGGGCTTCGACGGCTGGGGTGTGGGAGGCGTAGTCGACGGGGATGAGCCGGGCCCGCACACCACGGCCCTGGTACTCCTCGACCAGTTCGGTCAGTGCGGTGGTCTTGCCGGCCAGGACGGTGGTGGCTGGTCCGTTGACGGCGGCCAGGTGGACGCCGTCGGGCAGGTCGGACAACTCGCCCGCGGGGAGCGGGAAGCTGGCCATGGTGCCGGTGCCGGCGAGCCGGGTCAGTGCTTGGGCGCGCAGGGTGACTACGGCGATGGCGTCGGGCAGGCTCAGCGCCCCGGCGATGTGGGCGGCGGCGATCTCGCCCTGGGAGTGGCCGATGACGGCGTCCGGTGTGATGCCGTGGTGCTCCAGCAGTCGGGCGATGCCGGTCATGACGGCGAACAGTGCGGGCTGGACGATGTCGACGCGGGCGAGGGCGTCTTCGTTGTCGCTGGTGAGGACGTCGAGCAGGTCCCAGTCGCACCAGCGTGCCAGTTCTTCCTGGCATGCGGCCAGGTGTGCGGCGAAGAGCGGCTCCTCGGCTGCCAGGCGGCTTCCCATGCCGGCCCATTGGGAGCCCTGGCCGGGGAAGACGAACGCGGTCCTGCCCGGTGCGATGGTGCCCGGGCCGACGACGAGTGCGGGGTGACCGCTGCCGTCTGCCAGTGCGGTCAAGGCGGCGTGCAGTTCAGTGCGGTCGTCCGTGATGATCCCGGCGCGGTGGTCGAGCTTGGCCCGTCCGTGCCACAGGTGAGTGGCCAAGGGCCCCGCCTCCACGTCCGGGTGGGCTTCGACGAAGGAGGCCAGTTGGCCGGCGGCCTCGGCGAGGGCTTGGGGCGTCCGTGCGGAGAGGATCACCGGCACCGGCCCGGAGCGTTCCTGCGGCTCCCCGTCTGACGTTTCGGCGGGTGGCGCGGTCAACCGAGACGCTGCCTCCAGGATGAGGTGGGCGTTCGTGCCGCTCATGCCGAAGGAGGAGACGGCGGCGCGGCGTGGCCGACTGGTGTCGGGCCACGGCTGAGGCGCTGTCAGGAGTGCGATGTTGCCGGTCTCCCAGTCGACGTGCGTGGAGGGACGGTCGACGTGCAGGGTCGGCGGCAGCGTTCCGTGTCGCATCGCTTCGATCATCTTGATGACGCCTGCGACGCCGGCTGCGGCTTGGGTGTGTCCGATGTTGGACTTGATGGAGCCGAGCCAGAGGGGGGTGTCGGTGGTGTGGGCTTGTCCGTAGGTGGCGAGCAGGGCTTGTGCTTCGATGGGGTCGCCGAGTGTGGTGCCGGTGCCGTGTGCTTCGACGGCGTCGATCTGGTCGGGGGTCAACTGGGCGTTGGTGAGGGCTTGTTCGATGACGCGTTGCTGGGAGGGGCCGTTGGGGGCGGTCAGGCCGTTGGAGGCGCCGTCCTGATTCACGGCCGAGCCCCGGACCGTGGCGAGGACCGGGTGCCCGTTGCGCTGGGCGTCGGACAGCCGCTCCAGGAGCACGAGGCCGACGCCCTCGCCCCAGCCGGTGCCGTCGGCGGCGTCCGCGAACGGTTTGCAGCGGCCGTCGGGTGCCAGTCCGCGCTGGCGGGAGAAGACCTGGAAGGTGCCCGGTGTGGCCATGATGGTGGCGCCGCCGGCCAGGGCCATGTCGCACTCGCCGTTGCGCAGCGCCTGGGCCGCCAGATGCAGGGCGACCAGGGACGAGGAGCAGGCCGTGTCCACCGTCATGGCCGGGCCTTCCAGACCGAACGTGTAGGCCACCCGGCCCGACGCGATGCTCCCGGAGCCGCCTGTCGCCAAATAACCCTCCAGGTGATCCGGCGCGCCGTGCATCCGCATCAGGTAGTCCTGGGAGATCACACCGGCGAAGACGCCGGTGTTGCTGCCCTTGAGGGTGGTGGGGTCGATGCCGGCCTGTTCGAAGGCCTCCCAGGCGGTTTCCAGGAGGAGGCGTTGCTGGGGGTCGGTGGCGAGGGCCTCGCGCGGGTTCATACGGAAGAAGTCCGCGTCGAACTCGCCCGCGTCGTAGAGGAACGACCCCTTGCGCGTGTACATCTTGCCCGGCGCGTCCGGATCCGGGTCGTACAGGGCGTCGAGGTCCCAGCCACGGTTGCCGGGCAGGTCCCCCAGCGTCTCGCCGCCCTCGGCGACCAGCCGCCACAGATCCGCCGGCTGCCGCACGCCCCCGGGGTAGCGGCAGGCCATCGAGACGATCACGATCGGATCGTCGTCGACGACCGCGGGCACCGCCTTGGGCGCACGCAGCTGCGGCTGCTGGTCCAGCACCTTGGCTCGGAGGTGCGTGGCGAGCGCGGAGAGCGTCGGGTGGTCGAAGACCAGTGTCGACGGGAGCTGGAGCGCGGTGGCGTTGGTGAGGCGGTTGCGGAGTTCGACGGCGGTGAGGGAGTCGAAGCCGAGGTCCTTGAACGGGCGTTGCGGATCGATCGTCTCGGGCCGGTTGTGGCCGAGGACGGCGGCGACGTTGCTGCGGACCAGATCGAGCAGAAGGCGCTGCTGTTCTTGTTCACCCAGAGCGGCGAGCTGCTGAGCCAGACCCGAGCGCTGCACCGCGCTCGCACCTGCCGCCGCCCCACGCCGCCCCGAGGCCGGTACGAGGTCCCGGAGCAGCGGAGGCACATCCCCACGCCGACGGAGACTCGCCGGTTCGATCGGCATGCAGACCAGGGCGGCTTCCGCGCGTTCATCGAGACCTACGTCGAGGAGGCGGAGGCCTTCTTCGGTGGTGAGTGCGGAGTTGCTGCGGGCGAGGTCGGTGTCGGTGAGGTGGTGGGTGAGTTGGGTGGTGTGTTTCCAGTAGCCCCAGGCGAGGCTGGTGGCGGGTTGGCCGTGGTGGTGGCGGTGGTGGGCGAGGGCGTCGAGGTAGGTGTTGGCGGCGGCGTAGTTGGCTTGTCCGGGGTTGCCGAGGGTGCCGGCGGCTGAGGAGTAGAGGACGAAGGCGGCGAGGCCGAGGTGGCGGGTGGCCTGGTGCAGGTTCCAGGCGGCGTCGACCTTCGGGGCCAGCACCGGGTGGAGGCGGTCGGGGGTGAGGCTGGTGAGGGTGGTGTCGTCGAGGGCTCCGGCGGTGTGGATGACCGCGGTGAGCGGGTGCTCCTGCGGAACCGACGCGATCAGATCCTCGACCGCCTGGGGATCGGTGATGTCACAGGCCGCCAGCGTGACCTCGGCTCCCAGTGCCTCCAGCTCCTCGCGCAGCTCGGTGTGTTGGGGTGCGGTGCGGGAGGCGAGGAGCAGGTGCCTGACCCCGTGGGTGGTGATGAGGTGGTGTGCGGTGAGGGTGGCGAGTCCTCCGGTGCCGCCGGTGATGAGGACGGTGCCGTTGGGGTTGAGGGTTTGGGGGAGGGTGAGGATGAGTTTGCCGGTGTGGCGGGCTTGGCTGAGGTGGCGCAGGGCGTGTGGGGTGTGGCGGATGTCGAAGCAGGTGGTGGGAAGTGGTGTGAGGGCGCCTGTGTCGAAGAGTTCGGTGAGGTGGTTGAGGATCTGTTGGATGCGGTCGGGGCCTGCTTCGATGAGGTCGAAGTTCTGGTAGTGGGCTTGGTAGTCGGTGTGGATGGTTTGGGCGTCGCGGATGTCGGTTTTGCCCATTTCGATGAAGCGTCCGCCGGGGTGGAGGAGGCGGAGGGTGGCGTCGGTGTATTCGTGGGCGAGGGCGTTGAGGGCGACGTGGATGCCGTGGTGGGGGGTGTGGGTGCGGAAGTGGTGTTCGAAGTCGAGGGTGCGGCTGGAGGCGATGTGGGTGGGGGTGAGGCCTTGTGCGGTGAGGAGGTGGTGTTTGGTGGGGTGGGCGGTGGCGTAGATGTCGGCGCCGGTGTGTTGGGCGAGTTGGAGTGCGGCTGAGCCGACTCCTCCGGTGGCGGCGTGGAGGAGGAGTGTTTCGCCGGGTTGCAGGTCGGCGAGGTCGTACAGCGCGTAGTAGGCGGTGAGGAAGGCGACGGGGACACCTGCCGCCGTGGTGAAGGACCAGCCCTCGGGCACACGAGTGACCAGGCGATGGTCGGTGACCGTCTGCGCGCCGGCGCCCTCGATGAAGACACCCATGACCCGATCTCCGACTGCCACGCCGGTGACGTCGTCGGCCACTTCTGTGACGATGCCGGCGCCTTCGCTGCCCAGTGGTGCTTCGCCGGGGTACATGCCCAGGGCGATGAGGGTGTCGCGGAAGTTCAGGCCGATGGCACGCACGTCGATCCGCACCTGGCCGCTGGTCAGGGCGGTGTCCCATTCGGGGGTGGGCCGGCAGGTGACCGCTTCGATGGTCCCGGTGGAACCGGGAGCCAGTTTCCACGTGCTCTCGGGCACGTCGAGTACGCCGTTGTCCTCGGCACGTTCCAGTCGAGGCACGAGCAACTGGCCGTGACGATGGGCGAGCTGGGGCTCGCCCGTCGCCAGGGCCGCGGCGATGAACGAGGTCTCTGTCGGATCCTCGGTGTCGATCACATGGATACGGCCGGGATTCTCGCTCTGTGCCGTGCGGATCAGCCCCCACAGCGGCGCCTGCGGAAGGTGGACATCCTCGGCGGGACCAGTGGCCACCGCGCGCCGAGTCAGGACCACCAGACGCCGCTCGGTGGCCTCGTTGGCGGCCAGCCAGGACTGCAGGTGAGTGAGGAGCGCCTCGGTCGTGGTGTGTGCGGCTGCCGGGCTCTGGTCTTCGGGGGCTGCGGGGGCCGCGTGGACGTCGACCTCCTCCAGATCCACGGCTTCCACCGCTTGAGTGCCTGTTTCGGCCGGCTTCCATGTGAGGTGGAAGAGGCTGTTGCGGGTTCTTGTGTTGAGGCTCTTGTGCAGGGCGGTGGGGTCGATCGGGCGGGTGGCCAGGGCGTTGACGGTGGCGACGGGTGCGCCGGTGGGGTCCCAGGCCTGGAGGGTGATGTCGTTGTCGGTGGTGGTGAGGGTGGCGCGTAGGTGGGTGGCGTCGGTGGCGTGGACGGTGACGCCGGTCCAGGCGAAGGGGAGTTGGGTTTCGCCGGTGGTTGTGGTGCGGGTGGCGAGGGGGTGGAGGGTTGCGTCGAGGAGGGCGGGGTGGATGGTGTGTCCGGCGGGATCGGCCGTCTGGGGCAGGGTGATCTCGGCGTGGAGGGTGCCGTCGGGCTGGGTCCAGGCTGCGGTGGCGCCCTGGAAGGTGGGGCCGTACTGGTAGCCGGCCTCAGCCAGCCGGTTGTAGAGGTCGGCGATGTCGACGGGGGTCGCGTTCGCGGGTGGCCAGTGGGTGAGGGGCTGGGCCTGCTGGTCGGCGGTGCTCAGTGTGCCGGTGGCGTGGCAGGTCCAGGGTTCGGTGTCGTCGGGGCGGGAGTGGATGGTGATGTGCCAGCCGTCGGCGTCGGGGACTGTCGCGACTTGGAGGTCGCGGCTCGCGGACTCGTCGAGGACGAGGGGTGCGTGGAGGGTGAGTTCGTCCAGGTAGGTGGCGCCGGTGTGGTCGCCTGCGTGGAGGGCGAGGTCGACGAGGGCGGTGCCGGGCAGCAGGATGGTTCCGGTGACGGCGTGGTCGGCGAGCCAGGGGTGGGTCTTGAGGCTGATGCGTCCGGACAGGACGGTGCTGTTGGTGTCGGCGAGTTGGGTGGCTGTGCTGAGCAGTGGATGGTCGACGGTGGTCAGCCCGAGGTCGCCGGCGTCGGTCAGCTGCGTCGGTGTCTGGAGCCAGTAGGGCTGGTGCTGGAAGGGGTAGGTCGGCAGGTCCAGGCCCTGTTGCGGCGCGGAGGGCAGGTGCCGGGACAGGTCGACGGCGTGGTGATGTGCGTGCAGCGCCGTGAGGGTGCTCAGCAGCCGAACGGTCGTGTCGTTGTGGCGGGTGAGGGTGGGGTAGTGGTGGGCGTCGGCGGGGTGTGTGGTCAGCGTGTCGGCGAGGGCCGCGGCCAGCACCGGGTGAGGGCTGGACTCGATGAGGGTGTGGTGCCCGTCGTCGAGGAGTTTGAGTGCGGTGTCGTGGAAGTGCACCGGATGGCGCAGGTTGTCGACCCAGTACGTGGCATCCAGCAGCCGCCCCTCCGGAAGTAGGCCGCCGGTGTGGGTGGAGTAGAACGGGATGGTCGGCGGGGTCGGTTGGATCTGTGCGCGGTCGGTGAGGTCGGTCAGGATCGTCTCGCGCAGGGCTTCGACGGCCGGGGTGTGGGAGGCGTAGTCGACGGGGATGAGCCGGGCCCGCACACCACGGCCCTGGTACTCCTCGACCAGCTGCCTCAGCGCGGCGGTCTCGCCGGCGAGGACGGTGGTGGCTGGTCCGTTGACGGCGGCCAGGTGGACGCCGTCGGGCAGGTCGGACAACTCGCCCGCGGGGAGCGGGAAGCTGGCCATGGTGCCGGTGCCGGCGAGCCGGGTCAGTGCCTGGGCGCGCAGGGTGACTACGGCGATGGCGTCGGGCAGGCTCAGCGCCCCGGCGATGTGGGCGGCGGCGATCTCACCCTGGGAGTGGCCGATGACGGCGTCCGGTGTGATGCCGTGGTGCTCCAGCAGTCGGGCGATGCCGGTCATGACCGCGAACAGCGCGGGTTGCACCACATCCACCCTGGCCAGGGCATCCTCGTCCTGGGACGCGAGCACGTCCAGCAGGTCCCAGTCGCACCAGTGGGCGAGCTCCTCCTGGCATGCGGCCAGGTGCGCGGCGAAGAGAGGCTCCTCCGCTGCCAGCCGGTGTCCCATGCGCGTCCACTGCGAACCCTGGCCGGGGAAGACGAACGCGGTCCTGCCCGCCTCGGTCACGCCCGGGCCGACGACGAGTGCCGGGTGGGCGCTGCCGTCCGCAAGAGCGGTGAGGGCGTCACGTAGCTCACCGGCGTCATCGGTGACGATGCCGGCGCGGTGGTCCAGTTTCGCCCGTCCGTGCCACAGCCGTGCGGCCAGCGGACCGACCTCCACCTCCGGGTGGGCGTCCACGAACGCGGCCAGCCGCGCCGCCGTGTCGGCCAGTGCCTGTGGCGACCGGGCGGACACCACCAGCGGCACCGGCCCGGACTGCTCCTGCGGCGGCTGCGTCTCGGTGGGTTCCGGGGCCGCCTCCAGGATGACGTGCGCGTTCGTCCCGCTCATTCCGAACGACGACACCGCCGCCCGACGCGGTTCACCCGTCTCCGGCCAGGACCGGGTCTCCGTCAACAGGGCGACGGACCCGGCGCTCCAGTCGACGTGACTCGACGGACGGTCGACATGCAGGGTCGGCGGCAGCACCCCGTGCCGCATCGCCTGCACCATCTTGATCACGCCGGCCACACCCGCCGCCGCCTGGGTGTGGCCGATGTTGGACTTCACCGACCCGAGCCACAACGGCCGTTCCTCCGTGTGCTCCCGCCCGTACGTCGCCAGCAGGGCATGCGCCTCGATGGGGTCGCCGAGCGTGGTGCCCGTGCCGTGGGCCTCGACGACGTCCACCTGACCCGGCCGCAGCCGCGCGTTGCCCAGCGCCTGCTCGATCACCCTGCGCTGGGCGGGGCCGTTGGGGGCGGTCAGGCCGTTGGAGGCGCCGTCCTGGTTGACGGCCGAGCCGCGCAGCACCGCCAGGACGGGGTGGCCGTTGCGCTGGGCGTCGGAGAGGCGTTCCAGGAGCAGGAGTCCGACGCCCTCGCCCCAGCCGGTGCCGTCCGCCGCCTCGGCGAAGGCCTTGCAGCGGCCGTCCGCCGCCAGGCCCCGCTGGCGGGAGAAGACGGTGAAGGCGGACGGGCTGGTCATCACCGTGGCGCCGCCGGCGAGCGCGGCGTCGCACTCGTCGTTGCGCAGTGCCTGGATCGCCAGGTGCAGGGCGACGAGCGAGGACGAGCAGGCGGTGTCCACCGTCACGGCCGGGCCTTCGAGACCGAAGGCGTACGCGACCCGGCCCGAGGCCACACTGCCCGCACTGCCGGTGGCCGCGTAGCCCTCCAGATCGTCGGTCGCCCGGTACAGGCGCAGCAGATAGTCCTGGGAGTTGAGTCCCGCGAAGACGCCGGTCGCGGTTCCCTTCCTCCTGGTCGGGTCCAGGCCCGCCCGCTCGAACGCCTCCCACGCCGTCTCCAGCAGCAACCGCTGCTGCGGGTCCATGGCCAGTGCCTCGCGGGGCGAGATGCCGAAGAGGTCCGGATCGAAGCGGTCCGCTCCCTCCAGGAAGGCACCCCTGCGCGTGTAGCTCTTGCCGCCGGCGGCCGGGTCGGGGTCGTACAGGTCCTCCGCCCAGCCGCGGTCGGTGGGGAAGTCGGTGATCCCGTCGCGGCCTTCGGCCACGAGGTTCCACAGGTCCTCGGGCGAGCCGACCCCACCCGGGTAGCGGCAGGCCATCGAGACGATGGCGATGGGCTCCGTGGACTTCGACTCGACCTCGCTGAGGCGGCGGCGGGCCTGGCGGAGTTCCGCGGTCACCCACTTCAGGTTGTCCAGAAGCTTCTGCTCGTTCGTCATCGGCGCAAGCTCCTTGTCGAAGCGCGGAGAGGGGCGAAAGTGGTGGTCTCGGACGATCGGTGGGCTGGTGCGCGGTGGTCGGCGGGAGTCACGACTTGCCGAACTCCGTCTGGATGATGTCGAGCAGGTCGTCGACCGAGGCGGACTCCAGATCGCGGTCCTGCCGCTCGGCGGAAGCGCCACGGGAGTCGGTGCGGGATCCGCCAGGGGTGTCGGTGCGGGATCCGCCAGGGGTGTGGGTGCCGGATCCGCCACGGGAGCCGTCATCGGATTCGTTGCGGGTGTCGGCTCCGGAGCCGTTGCGGGAGCCGTCCCCGGAACCGATGTGGGGACCCTCACCGGACCCGCCGCGAGGGTCGCCGCTCGCCCCGTTCGCCAGGGACCCGGTGCCGTCGGCACCCGAACCCCCGTACGTGGACGCCGCGTCGAGCCGGTCCAGCATCCCCCGCAGTCGCTCCGCGGCCCGGCGCCGTACCTCCGCGTCTCCCAGAGCGTCACCGGTGAACACGGTGTCGAGGCGTTCCAGGTCGGCCAGCAGGGAGGACGGGCCGGTGGCGTCGGAGCCGCGGAGTTCGGAGCGCAGACACTCGGCGAGAGCGTCCGGCGTCGGATGGTCGAAGACCACGGTCGTCGGAAGGCCCAGTCCTGTCTCGGCGTTGACGCGGTTGCGCAACTCGACGGCCGTGAGCGAGTCAAAACCCAGGTCGTTGAACGGCTTCCCGGGGCGTACGCCGTCCAGCGAGGTGTGCCCGAGCACGGCTGCGACCTGCGTCCGGACCAGCTCCAGCAGAACGCGGTGCTGCTCCTCGGACGACAGCCCGGTCAGGCGCCCGCGCAGTACCGCACCGGGGTCCGCCTCGGTCCGCCGGTTCGCCGGGGCCGATCCGTCCTGGCCGGTCGGTGCTGCCAAGGCCGCTCGTACGTCGGGCAGTTCGGTCAGCAGCGGACTGGGGCGGCGGGCGGTGAAGGCCAGGGCGAAGGTCGCCCAGTCGATGTCCGCGACGGTGAGGTGGGCCTCCCGGCCGCGTACCGCATCGGCGAGTGCCGACACCGCCGTCCGCGGATCGAGGCCCCGGATGCCGCGGCGGCGCAGGCGGCGCGTGTTCTCCTCGGAGTCGGCCATGCCGCCGCCGCTCCAGGCACCCCACGCGATCGCGGTGGCGGGCAGCCCGAGCGCGTGACGGTGCTCGGCGAGCGCGTCGAGGTAGGCGTTTCCGGCGGCGTACGCGCTCTGCCCTCCGCTGCCCCACACCCCGGCGGTCGAGGAGAACAGCACGAAGGCACTCAACCGGCTGGTGCCGTCCGGCTCCCGCGTCAGCTCGTGCAGATGGCGGGCCGCCACGGTCTTCGGGCCCAGGACCTCCGCCACGTGCCGTGCGTCCAGCTCGCCCAGGACCCGGTCGACGCTGACGCCGGCCGTGTGGACCACCGCCGTGAGCGGAGTCTCGGACGGTACGGCGTCCAGCAGCGCGGCGAGCGCCGCCCGGTCGGCGACATCGCAGGCGCTGATCGTCACGGTGGCGCCGGCCTCGGTCAGCTCGTCCCGCAGCGCGTCCGCGCCGGGGGCGTCCGGACCGCGGCGGCTCACGAGCAGCAGGTGCTCGGCGCCGTTCGCGGCCAGCCACCGGGCCGCATGGGCTCCGAGGCCGCCGGTGCCGCCGGTGATCAGGACGGTGCCGCGCGGCGGCCAGGTCCCATCCGCCGACGCGGACGGTTCCGTTCCCGATGCCGTACGCCTGACGCGCCGCGCCCGCGGACCGTCGGCGCGCAACGCGACCTGGTCCTCGGGGGCCGGGGCAGCACCTCCGGCCGCACCGTCCACGTCCGCGGCCGCCAGCACGCGGACGAGTTCCCCGTCGCCGCGCGCCCCCAGGTCCTCGGGAGTACCGGGAACGTCGATCAATCCGCCCCACCTGGACGGTACTTCGAGTGCCGCGACCCGGCCGAAGCCCCACACCAGGGCCGCGTCGGGATCGGCGAGGGGGTCGCCCTCGTCCACGGAGACGGCCTGCCGGGTCACGGCCCACAGCGGGGCCTCCACCCCCGCGTCGCCGAGCGCCTGTGTGAGGGCGATCGTCGCGGTGAGCCCGGACGGCACGCCGGAGCCGGTCGCCCGGGCCACGGCGAGCAGGGACAGCACCCCGCCGACGTGCCCGCCGTCCGCGTCGTCCTCCTCCGCGAGCCGCGCGGTGATACGAGCGGCCAGTTCGGTCCGGTCCACCCGGCCCGGGTCGACCTCCAGGGCGGAGACCCGGGCCCCGGCGTCCCGCAGGGCCCTGGTGCAGAATTCCGCCCACGCGCCCGCGTCCTCCCCCGTCGGCACGACCAGCAGCCAGGTCCCTTCCAGGCGGGCGTTCCCCCCGCGTGGCAGTCGGGCCCAGGCCGTCCGGTAGTGCAGCCCGGACCGCGCCGAGGATGCGGGACGGTCCTCCTCCGGCACCGGGTCGATCCAGTGCCGCCGGTGCTGGAAGGCGTACGTGGGCAGGTCCACGGGCCGTGCGGGACGCAGGACGTTCGTCCAGTCCGGGCCGGTGCCGCGGGCATGGAGGGCGGCCAGGGCGTGCGCCAGCGCCGTGGGTTCGTCGGGAGCGGCGTCGGCGCTCGCACGAGCCGGCCGCAGCGCCGCCACGGCCGCGTGCTGGTCCCCGCCCGGCAGGGTGGCCCGGGTGAGGGTGGTCAGAGTGGCGTCGGGCCCGATCTCAAGGAACGTGGTGGCGCCCTCGCCGAGGAGGTGGGTGATGCCCTGCTGGAAGCGGACCGGGCGGCGGATGTGCTCGGACCAGTAGGCGGGGTCGCCGAGTTGCTGCTCCGTGGCCTCGGTGCCCGTGACGTTCGAGACGACGGGCAGGGCCGGCGGGTGCGAGGGCAACTGCCCGGCGGCGCGGGTGAACTCGTCCAGGACGGGGTCCATCTGCGCGGAGTGGAAGGCGTGGCTGACCCTGAGGGCGCGAGTGCGGAGCCCGGTGGCCCGCAGTTCCTCCGCGAGCGCGGTCAGGGCCGGGACGGGGCCGGCGAGCACGGTCGCCGTGGGGGAGTTGTACGCGGCGATCTCCGCTTCGGGATGCCGTCGCAGAGGCGCGGCGAGGGCGTCGGGACCTGCCTGGACGGCCAGCATCCCGCCGGTGTGGTGCGGCAGCCGCTGCATCAGCGAGGCACGTGCGGTGACGAGCCGGGCGGCGGTGGCGAGGGGCAGGGCGCCGGCGATGTGGGCGGCGGAGAGTTCACCGACGGAGTGGCCGATCAGATGGTCCGGGCGGACGCCCCAGGCCTGCAACTGCCGGGTGAGTGCCGTGTGCAGGGCGAACAGGCCGGTCTGGGTGTACAGGGTCTGGTCCAGCAGCGCGGCCCGTTCGGTGCCCGACTCGGCGAACAGCACCTCGCGCAGTGGTACGTCGAGGTGCTCGTCCAGTGCCGCGCACACCTCGTCCAGCGCGTCGGCGAACACCGGGAGCGCGGCGTACAGCTGTGCTCCCATGCCGGGGCGCTGGCTGCCCTGGCCGGAGTACATGAACACCAGCCCGCCGGGTTTCGGCTCGGTCTCCGTCCGGACGACACCGGGCGCCGACCGGCCCCGGGCCACCGTCCGCAACCCGTCGAGAAGCTCCGCACGGCCACGGCCGAACACCGTGGCACGGTACGGCAGGGCCGTGCGGCGGGAGGCGAGCGACCAGGCCACGTCCCGCGGCTCCACCCCGGGCCGGGCCGCGAGGTGATCGGCCAGTCGCCCGGCCTGGGCACTCAGCCCGTCCGGGGTCGCCCCGGAGACCAGCCACGGCACGACATCAGCGGACCCGGCCTCCTCGAGCCGTTCGCCGTCGGGTGTGGTGCTGGGCGTGGTCGTGGTGGGCTGTTCGCCGTCGGGTGTGGTGCTGGGCGTGGTCGTGGTGGGCCGTTCGCCGTTGGGTTCGGTGCCCGGCGCAGTCACGGTCGGCCGATCACCGACGGGTTCGGTGCCGGCCACGGCTTCCGTGAGCCGCTCGTCAGCGGAGCCGGCGTCGGACGGGGCCTCCGTGGGGCGTTCGCCCGCCCGCCGACGCGTGAGGCCGGTGCCCGACGACGTGTCCGCGGCAGCGGGCCGGTCCGCGTCCCCGGCCACCCCGCTCCTCCCGGTCCCTGGTGCCTCCTCGAGGATCACGTGCGCGTTCGTGCCGCTGATCCCGAAGGCCGACACCCCCGCCCGCCGCGGTCGTCCGGCCCCGGGGCGCGGCCAGTCCTGTTCTTCGGTGAGCAGGGCGACGGCCCCGGTGTCCCAGTCGACGTGCCGTGATGGCCGGCCGACGTGCAGCGTGCGCGGCAGGACGCCGTGGCGCATGGCCAGGATCATCTTCATCACCCCCGCGACACCGGCCGCGGCCTGCGTATGCCCGAGGTTGGACTTCACCGACCCCAGCCACAGCGGCCGGTCGGCCGTGCGGTCCCGCCCGTACGTGGCCAGCAGCGCCTGCGCCTCGATGGGGTCGCCGAGCGTGGTGCCCGTGCCGTGCGCCTCGACCGCGTCCACCTCACCCGCCGCCAGCCGGGCGTTGTGCAGGGCCTGCTGGATGACCCGCTGCTGGGCGGGCCCGTTGGGGGCGGTCAGGCCGTTGGACGCGCCGTCCTGGTTGACGGCCGAGCCGCGCAGCACCGCGAGCACCGGGTGGCCGTTGCGCCGGGCGTCGGACAGCCGTTCCAGCAGCAGCAGACCGGCGCCCTCCCCCCAGCCCGTGCCGTCGGCCGCGTCCGAGAAGGACTTGCAGCGGCCGTCCGGCGCGAGTCCGCGCTGCCGGGAGAACTCCACGAAGACCGCGGGGGTGGCCATCACGGTGGCGCCGCCCGCCAGAGCCAGTTCGCACTCGCCGTTGCGGAGCGACTGCGCGGCCAGGTGCAGCGCGACGAGGGACGAGGAGCAGGCCGTGTCGACGGTCAGGGCGGGGCCCTCGAACCCGAACGTGTAGGCGATCCGACCGGACGCCACGCTGGGGGCGCTGCCGTTGCCGACGTAGCCCTCGTACTCGGCGGGGGTGCGCAGCAGCAGCCGGCCGCCGTAGTCGCTGTACATGATCCCGGCGAAGACGCCCGTGGCCGAGCCGCGGAGCCGGTCGGCGGGGATGCCCGCGCTCTCCAGGGACTCCCAGCACAGTTCCAGCAGCAGCCGCTGCTGCGGGTCCATGGAGGCCGCCTCGCGCGGTGAGATGCCGAAGAACTCCGCGTCGAACCGGTCGGCCTCGTGCAGGAAGCCACCCGCGCGCGTGTACGTCGTGCCGGGCCGCTCACCGCTCGGGTCGAAGATCGCGTCGACGGGCCAGCCGCGATTCTCCGGGAAGCCGCTGACGCCCTCCCCGCCCCGGCGCAGCAGGTCCCACAGGGCCTCGGGCGAGTCCACTCCGCCGGGATAGCGGCAGGCCATGGCGACCACGGCGATCGGATCGTCGTCCGTGGCCCGGGGCGCCAGGGGAGCCGCCACGGCGCCGGCCGCCACGGCGTCCGTGGAGCCGGACAGTTCGGCGCTCAGCCAGTCGGCGAGGGCCTGGGGCGTGGGATGGTCGAAGACGGCTGTCGCCGGCAGCCGCCGTCCCGTCGCGGCACTCAGCTGGTTGCGCATGTCCACCGCGGTGAGCGAGTCGAACCCGAGGTCGCGGAAGGACTGGCCGGGGCTCACCGACTCCCCCTCGGAGAGGTTCAGCACCATGGCGGCGGTACGGCGCACCAGCGCGAGCAGCGCACGCTCCCGCTCGGGGCCGCCGAGCGCGCCGAGGCCGGCCCCGGCGGCGGTGGCCTCCGGCCCCGTGGCCGCCGCGCCGGACGTGGGATCCGGCAGCGGCGCGGGTGCCAGGGCCCGCAGGACGGCGGGCAGGGTCGCGGTGCGGGACAGGGTGCGCAGCGCCCGCCGGTCCAGGAGTACCGGCGCGGTCAGCGGGGCAGGGCTGCGCAGCGCCGCGTCCAGCAGGGTCAGTGCCCGGTCCGGTGGCATCGCACGGACGCCGGCCCGGGCGATCCGGGCCCGTCCCGCACGGTCCAGGCCCTCGCCCATCCCGCCCTGGTCCCACAGGCCCCAGGCGAGGCTTACGGCGGGCAGCCCTCGGGCCCGGCGGTGCTGGGCGAGCGCGTCGAGGAAGCTGTTGGCGGCGGCGTAGTTGGCCTGGCCGGGGGTGCCGAGCACCGACGCGAACGAGGAGAAGAGCACGAACGCCGCCAGGGGCCGGTCGGCCGTCAGGCGGTGCAGATGCCAGGCTCCGTCCGCCTTCGGCCGCAGCACGGCGTCGAGCCGATCGGGCGTCAGCTCGGTGACGGTCGCGTCGTCCAGGACACCCGCCGCGTGCACCACGGCGGTGAGCGGGTGCTCCGGCGGGATCAGCGCCAGCGTGCCGGCCAGTGCCTCCGCGTCGGCGACGTCGCAGGCCGCGAACGTCACCTCGGCGCCGAGCGCGGTGAGTTCCTCGCGCAGGGCCGGGGCGGACTCGGCGGCCTCGCCGCGCCGGCTGACCAGCAGCAGCCTGCGTACTCCGTGCGCGGTCACCAGATGGCCGGCCACCCGCCCGCCGAGCGCGCCGCTCGCCCCGGTGACGAGGACGGTGCCTTCGGGGTCCAGGGCCGGCGGCGGGCCGTCCGGGGTGATCCGGGTGAGCCGGGGGACGAGGATGCGGTCGCCGCGGATCGCGAGCTGCGGTTCGCCGGCGGCGAGCGCGCGACGCACCGCTTCCGCGACGGACTCGGAGGCGGACTCGGAACCGGAACTGGAACCGGTACCGGAGCCGGTGGCCCGGTCGGCGGGATCGTCGTCGATCAGCACGATCCGGTCCGGGTGCTCGGACTGCGCCGACCGCAGCAGACCCCACAGGGGGGCCGTGTCCAGCGCGGGCGCGTCCTCGTCCGGGGCCGTGCCCACCGCGCCGCGGGTGACCAGCACGAGGCGGCTGTCGGAGAAGGGGTCCCTGGCGAGCCAGCTCTGCACGAGGGCCAGCGCGCGGGCCGCGGTGGCCCGGGCCCCTTCGGCGGCGGAACCGTCCCCGTTCCCGGAGCCCGCAGGGCACCGCACCACCAGGGTGCCGGGTTCGTCCGTGCCGGTGGGCGCCGCGGACCAGGCGCCGAGGTCCGTCTCCCGCGGCACGGTCATGGCCGCCACACCGTCCCGGGGCGCGGCGAGTTCCCGCCACTCCACCCCGTACAGCGGATCGGTCACGGTGCCCAGGCTCCGCGCCGGCACCGGACGCAGCGTCACCTCGTCCGCCCTCAGCACCGGGGTGCCGTCCGGGCCGGCCAGGTCCAGGGCCAGGGTGTCCGGACCGGTCGGCGTCACCCGGGCGCGCAGCCGGGCCGCCCCCGGCCGCCCGAGGAGCCGCAGGCCGGACCAGGCGAACGGCAGCCGCAGGCCCGTCCCCGACACGTCCAGCAGACCCGTGGTGTGCAACGCGGCGTCCAACAGGGCCGGGTGGACGCCGTACTCTGCCACGTCCGTGTGCCGGTCCTCGGGCAGCGCCAGGTCGGCATAGAGGTGCTCGCCCTGCCGCCACACCGCGCGCAGTGAGCGGAAGGCCGGGCCGAAGCGCATCCCGCGGTCGTGCAGCCGGTCGTACAGGTCCTCCAGGGGTACGGCCGTCGCGCCCGCAGGGGGCCAGGCACCCGCGGCGTCCCACGGCACCGGGGTGTCCGGCGGTTCGGGCGCCAGGGTGGCCGTGGCGTGCAGGGTCCACTCCGCGTCGCCGCCACCGCCACCATCACCGTCACGGTCACCGGCGTCGGGGGCCGCGGAGCCGTCGCGAGGGTCCGGCTCGGGGCGGGTGGAGAGAGTCAGCGGGCGGCGGCCGTCGGGGGTCGGCGTGCCCACGCCCACCTGGATCTCCAGGGCGCCGCCGTCCGGTACCACCACCGGGGCGCGCAAGGTCAGTTCCTCGACCTGGGAACCGCCCGCGTGCCGTGCGGCGCACAGGGCGATCTCCGCCGTGCCCGTACCGGGCAGCACCACCGTCTCGCCGAGGACGTGGTCGGCCAGCCAGCCCGGCGTGCGGGTGCTGATCCGGCCCGTGAAGAGCGTGCCCGGCCGCTCGGGATCCGCGACCTCGAGCACCGCGCCCAGCAGGGGGTGGCGGGTGGCCCGCACCCCGGGCTGTGCGGCGGCCGGCGCGGCGGGTGACAGCCAGTACGTCCGCCGCTGGAACGCGTACGTGGGCAGGTCGACCGGGCGCACCTCGCGGCCGGCGAAGAGGGGGCGCCAGTCGACGTCCGTGCCGTGGGCGTGCAGCCGCGCGACCGCTGTCAGCAGGGCCGGGGCCTCGGGGTGGTCGCGTCGCTGCGCCGACGTCACGAGGGGCGGTTCGGGACCGTCCACCGCCGGGTCGGCGTCGAGGACCGCTTGGGCGAGGGCGCCGAGGGTGCTGTCCGGGCCCAGTTCCAGGAAGGTGGTGACGCCCTGGCCGGACAGGTGGGTGATGCCCTGGTGGAAGTGGACGGGCCGGCGGATGTGCCGGGTCCAGTAGGCGGGGTCGTGGTGCTCGTCGGCGGTCGCGGGGGCTCCGGTGACGTTGGAGATCACCGGGATCTCCGGGTCGCCGAGGGTGTGGCGGGCGAACAGCCCGGCCAAATGGTCGGTGTAGGCCTCGAGGACCGGGTCGGTGTGGGCGCTGTGGAAGGCATGGGCGACCTTCAGGGCCCGGGTGCGGATCCCGGCGGCCGTCAACGCGACGGCCACCCGGTCGAGGGAGTCGCCGGGTCCGGCGAGGGTGGTGGCGGTGGGTGAGTTGTGCGCGGCGATCTCCACCTGCGGATGCCGCGTCAGGTACTCCGCCAGCGGTTCCGGACCGCAGGAGACGGCGAGCATGCCGGTGCCGGCGGGCAGGGTGTGCAGGAGCTTGGCGCGGGTGGCGACCATGTCGGCCGCGACGTCGAGGGGGAGGACACCGGCGAGGTGGGCGGCGGAGAGTTCGCCGACCGAATGCCCGATGAGGTGATCGGGCCGGACGCCCCACGTCCCCAGTAGGCGGGTCAGCGCGGTGTGCACGGCGAACAGGGCGGGCTGGGTGTAGAGGGTGTGGTCGAGCAGGGCGGCCCGTTCGGTGCCGGCCTCGGCGAACAGCACCTCCCGCACGGGCACGTCGAGATGCTCGTCCAGCGCCGCGCACACCTCGTCCAGCGCCTCGGCGAACGCGGGGAACGCCGCGTACAACTCCCGGCCCATGCCCGGACGCTGGCTGCCCTGCCCCGAGTACAGGAACGCGGTCCGACCGGTCCGCTGCACGCCCGTGACCAGCCCGGCCGTGCTCTCGCCTCGGCCGAGGGCGTCGAGTTGGGCCAGCAGCTCCCGGCGGTCACGGCCCAGCAGCACCGCACGATGCCCGAGGGCGGCCCGGCCCGTCGCCAGCGTGTGCGCCACGTCGTCGTCACCCGGCCCCGGGTGGGCTCGCAGCCGGCCGGCCAGCCGCACGGCCTGCGCCCGCAGCCCGTCCGCACTCGCCCCGGAGACCAGCCAGGGCAGGACCACCGCGCCCCTCCCCGGGCCCGCGACGCCGCTGACGGGAGAACGGCCGTCAATGGCTCCGGCGCTGGGAGACCGGCCGTGGACGACATCGCTGCTGGGGGAACGGCCGTCAACGGCCCCGGTGATCGGAGAACCGTCACCGCCGGCATCGGTGACGGGAGACCGGCCGCCGGCGGTATCGGTCCCGGGAGGACCGCCGTCCGCGGCGCCGGTGCCGCGCGCTCCGCCCGAGGGCGCCGTCTTCTCGTCGGCCGTCGGCGCCTGCTCGACGATCACGTGCGCGTTCGTCCCGCTGATGCCGAACGCCGAAACCGCCGCCCGCCTCGGGCGGCCGCCCGCTCGCCACGGCACCGGCTCGTTCAACAGGGCCAGCGCCGCCGGATCCCACTCGATGTGCGGGCTGGGCGTGGCGGCGTGCAGCGTGCGCGGCAGCTCCTCGTGACCCAGCGCCAGCACCAGCTTGATCAGCCCGGCCACGCCCGCGGCCGCCTGGGTGTGCCCGATGTTGGACTTCACCGAGCCCAGCCACAGGGGCCCTTCCGAGCCGCGGCCGCGGCCGTAGGTGGCGAGCAGCGCCTGCGCCTCGATGGGATCGCCCAGTTCGGTCCCGGTGCCGTGCGCCTCGACCGCGTCCACGTCGGTGGCGGCGAGGCCCGCGTCGGCCAGGGCCGCCCGGATGACCCTCTCCTGGGCGTGCCGGCTGGGCGCCGTCAGCCCGTTCGAGGAGCCGTCGGAGTTGACGGCGCTGCCCCGGATCACCGCCAGCACTCGGTGCCCCTTGCGACGGGCCTCGCTCAGCGGCTCCAGGAGCACCATGCCCGCGCCCTCGGACATGCCCATGCCGTCGGCACCGGCACCGAAGGCCTTGCAGCGGCCGTCCGCGGCCAGCACCCGCTGCCGGCTCATCTCGGTGAACGGCCCGACCGTCGAGAACACCGTCGCCCCGCCGGCCAGCGCCATCGCGCACTCCCCGCGGCGCAGCGCCTGCACCGCCAGGTGCACCGCGGTCAGCGACGTGGAACAGGCGGTGTCCACGCTCACCGCGGGTCCCTCCAGGCCGAGGGTGTAGGCGACGCGGCCGGACAGCACGCTCAGCACGGTGCCGGTGAGCAGGTGCCCGCCGACGCCGTCCGGGGCGTCCCCGAGGAGCCCGCCGTACTCGGTGGGGTTGCTGCCGACGAACACGCCGGTACGGGTGCCGCGCAGGGCGTGCGGATCGATACCGGCCCGTTCCGCGCTCTCCCAGGCCAGCTCCAGCAGCAGCCGCTGCTGCGGATCCATCGCGAGGGCCTCACGCGGCGAGATCCCGAAGAAGCCCGCGTCAAAACCGGACACGTCGTCCAGGAAGCCGCCCTCGCGCACGTACGAGGTGTGGGGCCGGTCCGGGGCGGGGTCGAAGTGGTCGTCGAGGTGCCAGTCGCGGTTCCCGGGCATCGGTGAGATGACGTCCCGGCCGTCCCGCAGCAGCTCCCACAGCTCTTCCGGCGACTGTGCGCCGCCGGGGTAGCGGCAGGCCATGCCGACGACCGCGACCGGCTCCCGCCGCTGCTCCTCCACCTCCCGGAGTCTGCGGGTGGCCCGGCGCAGATCGGCCGTGAGCCGCTTGAGGTAGTCGCGCAGCTTGTCTTCCTCGGCCATGGCCGGGACAGCTCCTTCCGTCCGCCGCTCCCGGCTCCGGTCGGCCGGTGACGTTCCGTCGGGTCGTGGTTCAGTCGACGCCGATACCGTCGGTTCCGAACTCGTGGTCGATGATCTTCAGCAGGTCGTCGGTGCTGACCTCGTCGAGGTCCGCGTCGGCGTCGCCGGGACCGCCACCTGGGGGCGGCGGGGCGAGCGCGTCGGCCAGCGCCAGCAGCCGGTCGCGGACGGCTGTCCGCTCTCCGGCCTCGACGGGCGCCGCCTCCAGGGCGGCGGTCAGCCCGTCCAGTTGCTCGTGCACCGACCCGGCCGGCGCTCCCGAGCCGTCCTCGCCCAGACGGCCCGTCAGGAACCGGGCCAGGGCCTGCGGACTGGGATGGTCGAAGACCAGCGTCACGGGCAGCGGCAGACCGGTCGCCGCACGCAGCCGGTTGCGCAGGGCCACCGCGGTGAGCGAGTCGAACCCCAGCTCCTTGAACGTCCGGCCGGGAGCCGGCCGGTCGGCGGGGGAGTGGCCCAGCACCGCGGACACCTCGGCGGTCACCACGTCCAGCACCTCCCGGGCGCGGGCCGCCTCGGGCAGCCGCGCCAGCCGCCGCAGCCGCTCCCCGTCGGCGCTCGTCCCCCCGGCGTCCGGGGGTGCGCCCCGCTCCAGCGCGCCGCGCACGGCAGGGATCTCGTCGAGCAGCGGCCGGGGCCTCGCCGAGGCGAACACCGGCGCGAACGTCTCCCAGCGGACGTCCACCAGAGCCACCGGGCGACCGCCGCCGGCGGCCAGTTCCCGGCCGAGTCCGGCCAGCGCGAGCCGCGGCTCCAGCAGGGGCAGTCCCTGCCGCTCCAACTGCTCCTCGTCCAGTTCCGCGGGAAGTTCGTCGCTGCGCCACGCGCCGAAGGCGACCGCCGTGGCCGCGCGCCCCCGCTGCCGCAGCTGCTCGGCGTACGCGTCGAGGAACGCGTTGGCCGCCGCGTAGGCACCGTGCTCCCCACTGCCCCAGACGGCGGCGATGGAGGAGAAGAACACCAGCTCCGGCGGGTCGTCGGGGTCCGCGAGTTCCGCCAGGTGAACCGCACCGAGCGCCTTCGCCCCCAGCACGTCCGCCAGTTCGGCGGCACCGGTGGCGGTCAGCGGCGCCAGCCGGGTGGCGGTGGCCGCGTGCACGACCGCCCGCACCGGGCCGCCCAGGCGCGCGGCCTCCCGCAGCAGCGCCCGCACGGACTCCCGGTCGGTGATGTCGCACGACAGCGCCGTCACACCGGTGCCACGACCGGCGAGTTCGGCGGACAGCGCGGCGTGGCCGGGCGCGTCGGGCCCGCGGCGGCTGACCAGGACGACGTGCTCGGCGCCGCCGTCGGCGAGCCAGCGCGCCAGATGCGGCGCCAGCGCCCCCGAGCCCCCGGTGACCACGACGGTGCCGCCCGGCCGCCACACCGGGCCCCCGGCGGGCACCGGGGCGGGCACCAGCCGCCGCACCCGGGCACCACCCGGACGGATCGCGAGCTGGTCCTCCTCGCCGGCCCCGCCCGCCAGGACGGCGCACAGCCGCCGCCACTCCTCGGCGCCGGGCTCCCGCGGCAGATCGATCAGACCGCCCCACACCTGGGGCTGCTCCAGGGCCACCACCCGGCCCAGGCCCCAGACCTGCGCCTGGACGGGGTGCAGCAGCGGATCGCCGTCGAAGGCACTCACCGCACCACACGTCAGCGACCACAGCGGAACCCTCGTCCCGAGGTCGGCCAGCGCCTGCACCAACCCGAGCAGCGCCGCCACGCCGGACGGCAGCGCGCCGTGCGCCGGATGCGGCCGCTCGTCCAGCGCCAGCAGCGACAGCACTCCGTCGACCGGTCCGCCCGCCGACGCCTCCGCCACCCGCTCCGCGATGCCCGCGCGGTCCTCAGGGCCCGCGCCGGTCCGCTCCAGCACCGTGACCCGGGCGCCCCGGGCAGCCAGGGCACCGAGCGCCGCCTCGGCCCAGTCGGCCGACCGCTCCCCGGACGCGCCCGGCGTCACCAGCAGCCAGTGCCCGGCGGGGCCCGGCACCGGCCGCTCGGTGACGGGGCGCCACACCACCTCGTAACGCCGGCCGGTGAGCGCGGCGTCGACGCGACTCCGCGTGCGCCATTCGTGCAGTGCCGGGACGACCTCGCGCAGCGCGTCCTCGCCGACCCCGGGCAGTTCCCGGCCCAGGGCGGCCGCGTCGGCCCGCTCCACCAGGGACCAGAACCGCTCGTCGCCGTCGTGCCCGCGGTCCTGCCCCGGCCCGACCCCGGCCCGGTCGGCGAGCCAGTAGCGGCGCCGCCGGAACGGGTACGTGGGCAGGGGCACGGCCCGCGCGCCGGGGAAGAGCGACCGCCAGTCGGGCACCACACCGGCGGCGTACGCCTCCGCGAGGGCCTGCCGGAACCGCGGTTCACCGCCCTCGCCGCGGCGCAGCGTGCCCAGCGCCCGGCCGTCGGTCCCGGCCGCGTCGAGGCACTCCTCGACGGCCGGCGCCAGCACCGGGTGGGGGCTCATCTCCAGGAACACGGTGTGCCCCGCGTCCATCAGCCGCTCCACCGCCCGCGCGAACAGCACCGGCGCACGCAGATTGCGGTACCAGTAGTCGGCGTCCAGCGTCTCGGTGGGCAGCAGCTCTCCCGTGACGGTCGAGCAGAACGGCACCGCACCGGCCCGCGCCGTGACGCCGGAGAGCTCGCGCAGCAACTCCTCGCGCACGGGCTCCACCAGCGCCGAGTGCGAGGCGTACGCGATGGGCACCGGCCGGGTCCGCACGCCCTGCCGCGCGCAGTGCGCCAGGTAGGCCGCCACGGCGTCGGAGTCGCCCGCGATCACCGTGGCCGACGGCCCGTTGACGGCCGCGACGCCGATGTCGCCCTCCCACGCGTCCAGTTGACGTTCCGCCTCCTCGGCGGGCAGGGCCACCGAGGCCATGGAGCCGCGCCCGGACAGCGCGCCCACGACCCTGCTGCGCGCGGCCACCAGCCGGGCGCCGTCCTCCAGCGACAGCGCGCCCGCCGCCACGGCCGCGGCGAACTCGCCCTGCGAGTGCCCCACGACCGCCGCCGGCGCGACCCCGTGGTGCCGCCACAGCTCGGCCAGCGACACCATCACCGCCCACAGCAGCGGCTGTACGACGTCGTCACGGCCCCAGCACGCGTCGTCCGCGGGGGCCTCCAGCATGCTCCGCAGCTCCCAGCCGGTGTGCGGGGCGAGGGCCTCGCCGCAGCGCCGCATCCACGCGGCGAACACCGGCTCCTCGTCCCACAGCGCGACCGCCATGCCGGACCACTGCGAGCCCTGGCCGGAGAAGACGAACACCGGGCGCGCCGCACCGGGCACCGCCCGCCCGCGCACCAGTCGCGGCGACGTGCCGTCCACGGCCAGGGCGTCGAGGCCCGCCACCAGGTCGTCCACGCCGGCGCCCAGCACCACGGCGCGCTCCGCGAAGGCCGCCCGGGTCGTCGCCAGCGACCAGCCCACGTCGCCGACCCGACCCCCGTACCCACCGCGCACGGCATCGGCCAGGTCGCCGGCCCGGGCCCGCAACGCCTCCTCCGACCGGGCCGACAACACCCACAGCGCGGTCCGGGAGCCCTGTGCCTCGTCGGCACGCTGCCCGGCTTCCGGCTCCGCCGACGGCGGCTGTGCCGCTGCTTCCGCCGGGTTCCCGCGCTGCTCGAGCGGTGCCTGTTCCAGGACGACGTGCGCGTTCGTGCCGCTGATGCCGAAGGCCGAGACCGCGGCGCGGCGGGGCCGGTCCGCCGTGGGCCAGGGGGTGTCGTCCGCCAGCAGTGCCACCCCGCCCGACGCCCAGTCGACGTGCCGGGAGGGCCGCTCGGCGTGCAGGGTGCGCGGCAGGCGGCCGTGCCGCATGGCCTGCACCATTTTGATGACGCCGGCCACACCGGCCGCGGCCTGGGTGTGCCCGATGTTGGACTTCACCGACCCCAGCCACAGCGGCTGTTCCGCCGTGTGCTCACTCCCGTACGTCGCCAGCAGCGCCTGGGCCTCGATGGGGTCGCCCAGGGTCGTGCCCGTGCCGTGCGCCTCCACCGCGTCGATCTGCCGCGCGGTGAGTCGTGCGTCGGCCAGGGCCTGGGCGATCACCCGCTGCTGGGACGGGCCGTTGGGCGCGGTGAGCCCGTTGGACGCGCCGTCGGAGTTGACCGCGCTGCCCCGGATCACGGCCAGCACCGGATGCCCGTTCGCCTGCGCGTCGGCGAGCCGTTCGAGGACCAGCAGGCCCGCGCCCTCGGCCCAGCCGGTGCCGTCGGCGTCGTCGGAGAACGACTTGCAGCGTCCGTCGGCGGCCAGCCCGCGCTGCCGTGAGAACTCCACGAACATGCCCGGCGTCGACATCACCGTGGCGCCGCCGGCCAGCGCCAGCCCGCACTCCCCGAGACGCAGCGCCCGCGCCGCGAGATGCACGGCCACCAGCGACGAGGAACAGGCGGTGTCCACGGTCAGCGCCGGCCCCTCCAGACCGAGCGTGTACGCGATCCGCCCGGAGACGACACTGGGCGTGGTCCCGGTCAGCACGTAGCCCTCGGCGCCGTCGTCCGCCTCGTGCAGCCGTGGCCCGTAGTCCGTCGCCGACGCCCCCGCGAACACACCCGTGGCCGATCCGCGCAGCCGGTCGGCCGCGATCCCGGATCGCTCCAGCGCCTCCCAGGCCAGTTCCAGCAGCAGCCGCTGCTGCGGATCCATCGCCATGGCCTCGCGCGGCGACACCCCGAACAACTCGGCGTCGAACTCGGGCAGGTCGTACAGGAACCCGCCGCGGCGGGCGTAGCTCGTGCCGGCCCGGTCGGGGTCGGCGTCGAACACGGCCTCCAGGTCCCAGCCCCGGTCGGCGGGGAACTCGCCGATCGCGTCCCCGCCCGTCGCCACCAGCTCCCACAGGGCGTCGGGCGACACCGCCCCACCGGGATAGCGGCAGGCCATCCCGATCACCGCGATCGGCTCGTGCTCGCGCTGCTCCATCGCCTGCAGCCGCTGCCGGGTCTGTTGCAGATCGGCGGTGACCGCCTTCAGGTACGAGCGGAGCTTTTCCTCGTTGCTGGCCATGGAACGCCTTCGGGAACGGCGCCCGCGGACCCCTGCGGGGCAGGGGCCCGCGCGCGGATGCGGACCGGCGGGGCTGCGTTCGGCGGGAAGCGGCCCGTGCCCGCCAGGGGACACGGACCGCCGGTGGTCACAGGGCCGGCTTGCGGGCCGAGGCGACCACGTAGTCCAGCGACTTGAGCTCCTCGGTGAGCGTGTCCTGGTCGCGGTGCGCGACGGCGACCATCTTGTAGAAGAGCTTGCTGGAGCGGCGCTGGAAGGACGGGTCCTGCACCCGGCGCACGTGGTACTGCCGCCACTGCTCGTAGACGTTGTCGCGGATCGAGCGGACCTCGACGGTGTCGAAGCCGGCGGAGGCCAGCAGATCGCCGTAGCGGTCGCGCGGGTACCAGTTGGAGTCGTCGATCATGATGCGGATCCACTTGATGGCGTGGGACCTGATGTCGGCCTTGGCCTTGCCGCCCGCCATCGGGATGATGTCGGCGGTGACCAGCACACCGCCGGGCTTCAGCACGCGGAAGGCCTCGGCGAAGAAGTCCGCGCGGGTGTCGAAGTGGAAGGCCGACTCCAGGGCCACCACCTTGTCGACGCTGTTGTCCGGCAGCGGGATCGCGGTGGCCGAGCCCTCACGGAAGTCGACCCGGTCCAGCAGGCCCAGCTTGCGGGCCCGTTCCTGCGCGACCCGGATGTGGATCTTGGTGATGTTGATGCCGATGATCTTTTCCGGCCCATACCGGTCGATCCAGTGGAAGTCCTGGTCGCCGTAGCCGAAACCGACGTCGAGGACGGTGTCGTCGGGCTTGAACTCGGCGGTGTCCGCCACGACGTCGGCCAGCGTCTCCGCGGCCTCGTCCAGCGTGGTGCAACCGGGTTTCCAGTAACCGAGGTTGTAGTAATGGGTGTCCTCGACCACGAGCCGGTCCGGTGGGTACATCTCGTACAGCCGCGCGGTCTTCTTCTCGGGGTCTGACGTTGTACGGACCAGGAACAGGTTTCCCAGCATCCGCATGTCCTGCCACAGTGCCGACAGCTTCACGACGGCGATCCCTTTCTGCGATCGGGCGCCCGAGACGGCCGCGGAATCCCACATCTGACGAACGGGAAGCTAGGAGCGGCCGCTAAAGACCGCCTTGGTCCGGGCTAGACGAGCCACGGCCGGTGTGAGCAATGAGGTGCCGGACGCACACGGGAGGAACGGCGGCGCGGACACACCGCCGACGTCGCCTGCACGCGCCGCCACCACCGGCCGGCCCGGGTCGGCACCGCGCCGGGCGCGCCCTGACGTTTTGGCGTCGCTTTGGTGGCGCCGCCCAGCATGCTCCCCGGGCCGGACGAGCCCGCAGCGCCGTCAGGGAGGAGCACCCATGCTGGACGAGGCCGCACGCAAACGCGTCGCTCTGGAGTACTGCCGGCGGATCAACGAGGGCGACGTGGACGGCGTCCTCTCCCTCTTCGCCGATCCGCCGCACGTCGAGGACCCGGTCGGCGACAGGACCTTCACCGACCGCGCCGCCTACCGCTCCCACCTGGCCGGCCTGGTCGCCTACGGCGTCCACGAGACCCCTGGCACCCCTGTCGCCGCCCTCGACGGCGAACACGTGGCCCTTCCCATCGTGGCCGAACTCCGCCCCGAACAGGTGCCGCAGGGAAAGATAGTGCGGATCTCCCTGATTGCGCTGATGCGGATCGACGCGAGCGGCCTCATCCGCCACATGAGGGTTTTCAGCGGCCATACGGACATGTCACTCCACGCGATGTCCGACGCGGCGCCGAGCCGGCACTTCCGGGACTTCGGCAATTCTTAGGGCCGCTTTAGCAGCCGTGCGGAAACTCGCCGAAAGTATGCCTTCGCCTTTCGCCACGACCGGATCGAGTGCGGATGTCCAAGGAAGACAAGCTCGTCGAGTACCTGAAATGGGTCACCGCCGAACTGCACGAGGCGCAGCAGCGGCTCTCCGTCCTGGAGACCGGGGCGCGGGAGCCGGTGGCGATCGTCTCGATGGCCTGCCGGTACCCGGGCGGAGTGCGCTCGCCCGAGGAGCTGTGGACGCTGGTCGCCGAGGGCACGGACGCGATCTCCGGCTTCCCCGACGACCGCGGCTGGGACCTCGACGGCCTCTTCGACCCCGACCCGGACGCGACCGGCAGGAGCTACGCGCGCGAAGGCGGCTTCCTGCGCGACGCGGCGGCGTTCGACGCGGCGTTCTTCGGCATCAGCCCCCGGGAGGCCACGGCGACCGACCCGCAGCAGCGCCTGCTCCTGGAGACGGCCTGGGAGACCTTCGAACGTGCGGGCCTGGATCCGCACACCCTGAAGGGCAGCAGGACCGGCGTGTACGCGGGCGTGATGTACAGCGAGTACGTCGCCCGCCTCCTCGACCGGCTGCCCAGCGGCTACGACGGTTTCCTCGGCAACGGCAGTGCGGCGAGCGTGGCTTCCGGCCGGGTGGCCTACACCTTCGGTCTCGAAGGTCCGGCCGTCACCGTGGACACCGCCTGCTCGTCCTCCCTGGTCTCCCTCCACCTCGCGGCACAGGCGCTGCGCAACGGCGAGTGCGAGATGGCCCTGGCCGGTGGTGTCACGGTGATGTCCACTCCGGGGGTGTTCGTCGAGTTCTCCCGGCAGCGGGGGCTGGCTCCCGACGGCCGTTGCAAGCCCTTCGCCGACGCCGCCGACGGCACCGGCTGGGGCGAGGGCGTCGGCCTCGTGCTCCTGGAGCGGCTGTCCGACGCGCAGCGCAACGGCCACCCGGTGCTCGCGGTGCTGCGCGGCTCGGCCGTGAATCAGGACGGGGCCTCCAACGGCCTGACCGCCCCCAACGGCCCCTCCCAGCAACGCGTGATCCAACAAGCGCTGGCGGACGCGCGGTTGAGTGCGAGCCAGGTGGACGCGGTCGAGGCGCACGGCACGGGCACGACCCTGGGCGACCCCATCGAGGCCCAGGCGCTGCTGGCGACGTACGGGAGTGAGCACACGGCGGAACAGCCGCTGTGGCTGGGGTCGGTGAAGTCCAACATCGGGCACACCCAAGCCGCGGCCGGTGTGGCCGGCGTCATCAAGATGGTGCAGGCGATGCGCCACGGGGTTCTGCCGTCGACTCTGCACGTGGATGAGCCGTCCCGGCATGTCGACTGGAGCGCGGGCGCGGTGTCCCTGCTGACCGAGTCACGGCTCTGGCCGGAGACCGGCCGTCCGCGCCGGGCCGCGGTGTCCTCCTTCGGCATCAGCGGCACCAACGCCCACGTCATCCTCGAAGCCGCCCCCGAACCCGCGCCCGAGGAGCAGGACACCGACACGACCATGCCGGTCCCGGTCGTGCTCTCGGCCCGCACGGCCCGGGCCCTGACCCACACCACACACCGCCTCGCCGCATACATCGACACCCACCCGCGGACCGACGTGGGGACCCTGGCCGCCCGCCTGTGGACGGGCCGGGCGCACCTGGAGCACCGCGCGGGCATCGTCACCGCCGACCGCGCCACACTCCGAGCCGCGCTCACCGCCCTCGCCGAAGGCCGCCACCACCCCGCCCTGATCACCGGACCGCAGCCCACCGCAAGCAGCCACGGCCGATTCGCGGTCATGTTCTCCGGTCAGGGCAGCCAACGCCCCGGCATGGGGGCCCAGCTCTACCAGACCTTCCCCGCCTACGCCCGCGCCCTGGACGACGTGTGCGCAGCCCTCGACCCCCACCTCGACGTGCCGCTCCAACAGGTGATGTTCGCCGAACCGGGCAGTGAACTCGCCACCCTGCTGGACACCACCCTCTACACCCAGCCCGCCCTCTTCGCCCACCACACCGCCGCCTACCGCCTCCTGCAAACCCACGGCGCAACCCCCCACGCCCTCATCGGCCACTCCATCGGCGAAATCTCCGCCGCCCACCTCACCGGCACCCTCCCCCTCGAACTCGCCGCCGACATGGTCGCCACCCGCGCCCACCTCCTGCACACCCTCCCCCCCGGCACCAGCATGCTCGCCGCCCTCACCGACCCCCACACCCTCACCACCCACCTCACCGAACACCCCCACATAGAAATCGCCGCCTACAACTCACCCACCGCCACCACCCTCGCCGGACCCACCCCCACCCTCAACCAACTCGCCCACCAACTCACCGCGGCCGGGATCCGTACCCGCCCCCTCAACGTCACCCACGCCTTCCACAGCGCCCACACCGAACCCATCCTCGACACCTTCACCACCCACCTCACCCACCTCTTCGCCCGCCACACCCTCGGCACCCCCACCATCCCCGTCATCTCCAACCTCACCGGCACCCCCGCCACCCCCCACCAACACCACGACCCCACCTACTGGACCCACCACATCCGCCAACCCGTCCACTTCCACCAAGGCATCACCCACCTCACCGAAACCGAACACATCACCCTCTTCACCGAACTCGGAGGCCACCCCACCCTCACCACCCACCTCCCCACCACCACCCACACCACCCGCCACCAACCCGACGAAACCCACACCCACCTCACCACCCTCACCACCCTCCACACCCACCACCACGGCGTCGACCTCACCCCCCACCTCCCCACCCACCCCCACCACCTCGACCTGCCCACCTACCCCTTCCAACACCAGCCCTACTGGCTCCGGCCCGACCCCGCCAAGGCGAGCGCATCGCGGCCCGGCGAAGCCGAGTTGTGGGAGGCGTTGGAGCGGGAGGACGTGGACGGCGCGGTGGCGGCGCTGGGTGTGCCGGACACGGACGTCAAGGTGTGGCGGAAGGCGCTGCCCGGGCTCGCCGCCTGGCGGCGGCAGCGGGGTTGGGGCCACCGGCTCGACTGGGAGGCCCTGGACGAGGCACCGGCGTCGCCGCCGGCCGGCACCTGGGTGGTGCTGGTGCCCGCGCGGGCCGAGGAGCACCCGGCGGTACGGACCGTCCGGGACGCTCTGGCCGAGGGCGGTGCGGGCGTCGCGGAGGTCGCCGTGGAGCGGGACACGGGGCGTTCGGCGCTCGCCGTGAACCTGCGTGCGGCGCTGACCTCCTCCTCCCACGACCCGGTATCCGGCGTGCTGTCGCTGCTCGCGTGCGCCGACGCCGAGCAGCACGGGGCGGACGGCCTGGAACTGTCCGCCACGCTGCTGCACGCCCTGGACGACGCGGCCGCGCAGGTGCCGGTGTGGTTCGTGACCACGGGAGCCGTCTCGGTCGGCACGGACCCGCTCGCCGACCCGGGCCAGGCGCGCGTCTGGGGACTGGCGCAGTCCGCTGCCGCCGCCGAACACCCCGAACGCTGGGGCGGTTTGGTGGATCTGCCGAGGAACGGGTCGGGGGACGAGCGGACGCGGGAGCGCCTCAGGACCGTGCTGACGGGGCATGCGGGCCGCGCGGGCGCACGCGAGGACCAGGTGGCCGTCCGGCCCGAGGGCGTCTTCGGCCGGCGGCTGCGGCCTGTCGACCTCACCGGCGCGGGTTCCGGCGCGGCCCTCGCCGCGGACGGGACGGTGCTGGTGACGGGCGTGCCGGGGGCGCTCGCCGGTGAGATCGCCCTGCGGCTCGCCCGGGACGGCGTACGGCATCTGCTGCTGGCCGCGGACCCGGGCGCCGAGGAGGGCGTGGCCGAACTCGTTGCCGCGCTCGGGGAGTCGGGTGCCGAGGCAACCGTGGTGCCGGTCGACCTCACCGACCGTGCCGCCGTGGCCGCGCTGCTTCGCACCGTCGCGCCGGAGCACCCGCTGACGGCGGTCGTGCACCTGGCCGCGGAGCTCGACGACACCGTGGTCGGTGCCGTGGACGGCGAGGACATCCACCGTCTGCTCGGGCCGGCCGCTGCCGCCGTGACCCAGCTGTGCGAACTGACCACGCGGCGGGGCCTGGCCGCGTTCCTGATCTGCACGTCGGTGGTGGGCGCCCTGGGAGCGGCCGGGCTCGGCGGGCAGGGCGCCGTGCACGCCCATCTGACGGCGCTGGCGCAGACGTACCGGGAGCGGGGTCTGCCCGTCACGGCGGTGGCCTGCGGCCCCTGGCACGCGCCGGACGGGGCGGAGACCGCGGCCGGGAAGCACCTGCGTTACCAGGGGATCCGCCCGCTGCCGCCGCGGCTCGCGGCCCGGACGCTGGTGCGGGCGGTGGGGCACCCCGCCCGGAGCCTCGTCCTGGTGGACGTCGACCGGGAGCGCTACGCCGGGCAGACCGGGCAGTCAGGGCAGGGCGTGGCGGGTTCGCTGCTGCGCTCCCTCCTGGACGCCGACGGAACGGGTGCGGCCGACGGCGTCGCGTCCGAGCCCGGCACCGGCGACGAACTCGGCACCGGCGACGAACTCGGTGAGGCCGCCGCCCGGTTGTGGCACCGGCTGCTGAGCGCCTCCGCCGCCGAACGCGCGGCCCTGCTGCTCGACCTGCTGCGGGACACGGCCGCCGAGGTGCTCGGCCACGCGGACGCGGCGGGCATCCCCGGGGACGCCCAGTTCACGGAACTCGGGTTCTCCTCCTTCACCGCCCTCGAACTGTGCAACCGGATCGCCGCCCGGTCCGGGGTGCGGATCCCGCCCATGGCGATCTTCGACCACCCCACCCCCGAGGCCCTGGCGGGCCACCTGGTGACCACGCTCGACGCGGAGACCGACCTCGCGCCGCCCGCCGGTGACACGTCCCCGACGACGTGAACGACGCGCCCGTACCGACCTACGTTCTTCCCGAAGGAGCCCTGTCATGAGTGAGCCGGTCGTCGTCGTGGGAGCCGGGCCCGCCGGTCTGATGCTCGCCTGCGAACTGGCCATGCGAGACGTCCCCGCGGTCCTCGTGGACCCCCATCCCGCACAGCGCCTCGAGGCGCCGGCCATGGCGATCAACGCGGGCACCCTGGAACTGCTGGACCAGCGGGGCCTCGCCGACGGGCTGCGGGAGGGCACGGTCACCTTCCCCGAGGTCCGCTTCGCCGACCTGCCGCTGGCCTTCGACAAGGTGCCGGGGCCTCGCGAGGCGACCCACATGGTGCTGCAGTCCCGCCTGGAGAAGACCCTCATCGACCGGGCCCTCGAACTCGGCGTGGACCTGCGCTGGGGCACCCGGCTCACCGGCTTCGAGCAGGCGCCCGACGGCTCCCGCGTCACCGCGGTCCTGGTTTCGGACTCCGGCGAGGAGCGGCTGACGTGCCGCTACCTGGTGGGCTGCGACGGACGGGACAGCCTGGTCCGCGAGGGGGCAGGCATCGACTACGTCGGGGACGACTGGGTGATCGTGCGGGGGATCGTCGGCGACGTCGCGATCGACCGCGCGGACGTGGCGCCCGAACAGTACGGCCTGTCGTACACCCCGAACGGCGACCAGTTCCTCGGTGCCCCGCTCAACCCCGGGACGATGCGCGTGTTCAGCGCCGAGTTCACCACCCGCCCGCCGGAGTTCGAGGACGGACCGGCGACCCTGGAGCAGCTGGGCGCCGTCGTGCGGCGGCTCACCGGGACGGAACTCAAGGCGACCGAGGCGCACTGGCTGCGCCACTACTCGATCATCACCCGCAACGCCGAGCGCTACCGCGAGGGCCGCGTCTTCCTCGCGGGCGACGCCGCGCACGTCCACTACCCGTACAACGGCCAGGGCATCGGCACCGCCGTCGGCGACGCGGTGAACCTCGGCTGGAAGATCGCCGCCGAGGTGCACGGCTGGGCGCCCGAGGGCCTGCTGGACACCTACCACGAGGAACGGCACGCGGCGGGCCGCATGGCCTGCATGAACATCCAGGCGCAACTCGCCCTGCTCTACCCCCGCGCGCTGGCCCGCTACATGCGCGAGATGCTGGCGGAGTTCCTCACCTTCGACGACGTCAACGTGTTCCTGGCCGAGTTGGTGACCAACCTCGGCCCGGCCGTCCCGATGCGTTACGAGGGCTTCCCGGAGCCGCCCGAGCGGGACCGGCTGCTGGGCCGCCGGCTGCCGCGGGCGCGCGTCAAGACCGCGAGCGGGGAGGTCGCGGTGGCCGAGACCCTGCACGGCGGCCGCGGTGTCCTGCTCGACCTGTCCGGCCACACCGGCGGGCCGGACGTGGACGGCTGGACGGACCGGGTCGACGTGGTGCGGGCCCAGCCCGTGGCGGACTGGCCGGCCACCCTGCTGCTGCGCCCGGACGGCTGTGTCGCCTGGCACGACGGTGCCGGCTGGGGAGAGGACGTCCTGCGGGCCGCGCTCACCACCTGGTTCGGCGCCGCCACCGGCTGACCCGGGGCGTCCGCCCCGCACCGGCAGGCGAGACCAAGGGCGGCTTTAGGCCAATCGCACAGCATGACCGCGTCGGTACCGGGCCTGCCGTCGTGGGCCTCGCCCGGCCCGTTCCCCCAGCACATCCGCCCGTCAGAAGGGACACCCGTGCGCTCATCATCGTTCCCCACCCGGCTCATCGTGGCCGGATTCGCGGCCGCCGCGCTCGTTGTACCGGCCGGCACCGCCGCAGGTGCGGCCGAGGCGGCACCCGCCGGCGGCAAGGCCCGCTCCGGCTGCGTCACCGTCTCGTTCATCGAGCAGCTCGTCACCACCGACACCACCGACGTGGCCCCGGCCGGCCCCAGCGTCGGGGACGTCGTCATCACCGAGGACGCGGTGCTCGACGAGGACCGCAACCGCATCGGCACCAACGACATCCAGGGCGTCATCATCAAGCAGGACCCCGCCACGGGGGAGCTGTTCTCCTTCTCCACCGCCAAGTACACGCTGAACGACGGTGTGATCCAGGTCGCCGGCATCGTCAACCTGACGCGGCTGGCCGCGGGCGAGACCCAGAAGCTTCCGGCGGCCGGCCTGAAGGGCCGCTACGCCGGCAAGACCGGTGAACTGACCTGGACCCTGGTCAGCGCCACCGAGTCGCTCAACTCCATCAAGCTCTGCGGCTGACACCGCGGACCACCCGTACCACGCCCCGAGACCGGCGGGCCGTCCCGCCCGCCGGTCACCGGCGCCCACCCAGCCGAGCCCGGGAAGTGCGATGATCCTCGAACACCTCACGTGGGCCGCCGCCCCGCCCGACAGCCCCGGCAACTGGGCCACCGACCTCATGGAGAACCTCGGCTCCCCCGGAGTGGCCGTCGCCACCGGGCTGGAGAGCCTCTTCCCCACCGTGCCCAGCGAACTGGTGCTGCTCCTCGGCGGGTTCACCGCCCGCCTGGGTGAACTCAGCTTCCTCGCCCTGCTGTTCTGGAGCACCGTCGGCTCGGTCGTCGGAGCCGTCGTCCACTACTACGTCGGCGCGCTCCTCGGCAGGCGCCGCACCCGGGCGCTGTTCGTCCGCATCCCGCTCGTCCAGGAGACCGACCTGGACCGGGCCGAGCGCTGGTTCGACCGCCACGGCGCCAAGGCCGTCCTGCTGTGCCGGCTCGTCCCCATCGTCCGCAGCTACGTCTCCCTGCCGGCCGGCATCGAACGCATGCCGCTGCTGCCCTTCGTCGCCCTCACCGCGGCCGGCACGCTGCTGTGGAACCTCGCCCTGCTCAGCGCCGGATACGCGGCCGGCCGCAACGCCGACACCGTGCAGCGGTACGCCAACTGGTTCACCGCCGTCGTCGGGGTCGCCCTGCTGGCGGTGGTCGTACGGTTCGCCGTCACCCGGCTGCGCGCACGGCGCCGGGCCCGTCGCGGCACCTCGGCCGGACCGGCCTGACCTGACGCGACGGCACTCAGATCACGGTTAGTCCCGCTTTAGCCCCGCTGCCCAGCATGACCACGACAGCGCCCGGCACGGTCATCCGCGCGCCTCGCCGGGCCCGACGGATCGGAGTTGGACCGTGTCGGAACCGGTGGCCCAGGACCTCGCACGACCCGACGGCACCTCGGCCGTCGCCGTGGTGGCAACCGCGTGCCGTCTCCCGTCGGCCGACACCCCGGAAGCGTTCTGGCAGGTGCTGCGCGACGGCCGTGACACCGTCACCGGCCTCCCCGCCGACCGCCCCGAGCTGCACGACAGCCCCGGGACACGGGCCGCCACCCGCAAGGGCGCCTTCCTCGACCACGTCGACCGGTTCGACCCGGCGTTCTTCGGCATCGGCCCCCGCGAGGCCGCCGCCATGGACCCGCAGCAGCGGCTGGTGCTGGAACTCACCTGGGAGGCCCTGGAGCGCGCGGGCACCGTCCCGGCGACCCTCGGCGGCACCCGCACCGGCGTGTTCATCGGCGCCATGGCCGACGACTACGCCCGCCTCACCCAGCGCCACGGCCCGCACGCCGTCGGCCAGCACACCGCGACCGGTCTGCACCGGGGCATCATCGCCAACCGGGTCTCCTACACACTCGGCCTCACCGGACCCAGCCTCACCGTCGACACCGGCCAGTCGTCCTCGCTCACGGCCGTCCACCTGGCCTGCGAGAGCCTGCGCGGCGGCGAGTCCGACCTCGCGCTCGCCGGCGGCGTGCACCTCAACCTCGCCGCCGAGGGCTACGACGTCACCGAGGCCTTCGGCGCCCTGTCACCGGCCGGCCGCAGCCACACCTTCGACGCCCGCGCGGACGGCTACGTACGCGGCGAGGGCGGCGGCATCGTCCTGCTCAAGCGGCTCTCCGACGCCCTCGACCACGGCGACCGGATCCTCGGCGTGATCCTGGGCAGCGCCGTCAACAACGACGGCGCCACCGGCACCCTCACCACCCCCGGCACCCACGGACAGGCCGACCTGCTGCGCCTGGCCTGCGACCGCGCCGGCGTCGCCCCCGGCGACATCCAGTACGTGGAACTGCACGGCACCGGAACCCGGCTCGGCGACCCCGTCGAGGCGGCGGCCCTCGGCGCGGCCCTCGGCACCGGCCGGACCGGCCAGGACCGGCTGCGCGTCGGCTCCGCCAAGACCAATGTGGGCCACCTGGAGGGCGCCGCCGGAATCACCGGCCTGATCAAGACACTGCTCTGCGTCCAGCACCGCGAACTGCCCCGCAGCCTCCACTTCCGCGCCGCGCCCGACGCCATCCCCCTCACCGAACTGGGCCTGCGCGTCCAGGGTGAGCGCGGGCCGTGGCCGCACACCGGGCGACGGCTGATCGCCGGTGTCAGCTCCTTCGGGATGGGCGGCGCCAACGCCCACGTCGTCGTCGCCGAACCCCCGGGCCGCACACCCCCGCCCGCGGAGCCCGCCCCCGCACCGGTCACCGCCGTCGGCGTGCTCCCCTTCCTGCTGTCCGGCCGCAGCGCCGCCGCCCTGCGCGCCCAGGCCCGCCGCCTGCACACCCACCTCACGGAGACCGGTGGGCAGCTGCCGCCCGTCGACGTCGCCCGGGCACTCGCCACCACGCGCTCCGCCTTCGAGTACCGCGCCGCCGTCCTCCCCGCCCTGCCCACCGCGCCGACGGCCGGCCGGGCGGACACCGTCCCCGCCGCCCTGCTCGCGGGCCTCGCCGCGCTCGCCGACGACACCCCCGCCCCCGGCGTCCTGCGCGGCACCCCCCGTGGCGGCCGCATCGCCCACCTCTTCGCCGGCCAGGGCAGCCAGCGGGCGGCCATGGGCCGCGAACTGCACGCCGTATGGCCGGTGTTCCGCGCCGCGTTCGACGAGCTGTGCGCCGCGTTCGACACGGCCCTCGCCCCGTACACCGACCGCCCCCTGCGCGACGTCCTCTTCGCCGACGACGACCCCGACCTGCACCGCACGGTCTACGCCCAGCCGGCCCTCTTCACCTTCGAGGTCGCCCTGTTCCGGCTGCTGGAGAGCTGGGGCCTCCAGCCGGACGTCGTCGCGGGCCACTCCATCGGCGAACTCGCCGCCGCGCACGTCGCCGGAGTGCTCACCCTGCCCGACGCCTGCAAGCTCGTCGCCGCCCGGGGCGGGCTGATGCAGGCCCTGCCGGGCGGCGGAGCCATGCTCTCCGTCCGGGCCGCCTCGGCCCGGGTGGCGGAACTGCTCGACGGTCCCGACGCGATCCGCGGACTCGACCTGGCCGCCGTCAACGGCCCCACCGCCACCGTCGTGTCCGGGGACGCCGACGCCGTCGACCGTCTCGCCCGCGCCTGCGCCGACCGGGGCTGGAAGACCCGCCGGCTGCGGGTCAGCCACGCCTTCCACTCCGCGCACATGGACGGCATGCTCGCCGACTTCGCGGCCGTCGCCGCCACCCTGGAGCCGAGGCCGCCGCGCATCCCGCTGGTGTCCGCCCTGACGGGCCGGGAACTCACAGCGGACGAGATCGGCGACCCCGGCCACTGGGTGCGCCACGTCCGCGACACCGTTCTCTTCCACGACGCCCTGCGCCACCTGGATGCCACCGGGGTCACCACCCTCGTCGAGATCGGACCCGACGGCGTCCTGTCCGCCATGGCCGAGGACTGCCTGCCCGCCACCTCGGCGATCCCCCTGCGCCGGGGTGCCACCCCCGAGGCCCGCGAGGTCCTCACGGCGGTGACCCGCGCCCATCTGCACGGCGTCCCCGTGGACTGGCCGGCCGTCTTCCACGGCACCGGCACCCACCACGTCGACCTCCCCACCTACGCCTTCCAGCGCGAACGCCACTGGCTGGAGGGACCGGCCCAGGCACCGGCCCACCCCGGCCCGGCGCCGACGCCCTCGGCCCTCTCCGAATCAGCCGTATCCCCGGCCCTCCCCGCATCCGCCGCGTCCTCGGCCCTCCCCGGATCCGCCGCGTCTTCGGCCCTGGTCACGTCCGGTGCGCACCTCGGCCCGGCCGACGCCCTCGCCCTCGTCACGGCGGAGGCCGCCGACGTCCTCGGCTACACCGACCCGTCGGCCCTGGAGACCCGCCGGGCCTTCCGCGACCTGGGCTTCGACTCGATCTCCGCCGTCACCCTCAGGGACCGCCTGGCCGACGCCACCGGACTCGACCTGCCCAGCTCCCTCCTCTTCGACCACCCCACCCCCGAACGCCTCGCCGCACACCTTCGCGCCTCCTTCTCGGGAGCCGAAGACCCCACCGCGACCACCGCTCCCGCCCCCGACGTGGATGATCCGGTCGTGGTGGTGGGGATGGCGTGCCGTTATCCGGGGGGTGTGGCTTCTCCGGAGGGTTTGTGGGAGTTGGTGCGGTCGGGTGGGGAGGGTGTTTCGGAGTTCCCGGGGGATCGTGGTTGGGATGCGGATCTGTTCGACGGGGATCCGGGGCGGTCGGGGAAGTCGTATACGCGTCATGGCGGTTTTCTGCATGATGCGGGTGATTTCGATGCGGAGTTCTTCGGTATTTCGCCGCGTGAGGCGTTGGCGATGGATCCGCAGCAGCGGTTGGTGCTGGAGGTGTCGTGGGAGGTGCTGGAGCGGGCGGGTGTCGATCCGGACGCCCTGCGCGGTTCCCGCACCGGCGTCTACATCGGCGCGACCACCCACGAGTACGGCCCACGACTCGCGGACGGCCACGACGGCCACGGCGGGCACCTGCTCACCGGCAGCACCGTGAGCGTGCTGTCCGGGCGCGTGGCCTACGCGTTCGGGCTGGAGGGCCCGGCGGTGACGGTCGACACGGCGTGCTCTTCCTCCCTGGTCGCCCTGCACCTCGCCGCCCAGGCCCTGCGCAACGGCGACTGCACCCTCGCCGTCGCCGGGGGCGTCACCGTCATGGGTTCCCCCGGCATGTTCGTCGAGTTCTCGCGGCAGCGGGGGTTGTCGCCGGACGGGAGGTGCAAGGCGTTCGCGGAGGCGGCGGACGGCACGGGCTGGAGCGAGGGTGTCGGTCTGGTGCTGTTGGAGCGGCTGTCCGAGGCGCGGCGCAACGGTCATGAGGTACTGGCGGTGCTGCGCGGTTCGGCGGTCAACCAGGACGGGGCCTCCAACGGCCTGACCGCCCCCAACGGCCCCTCCCAGCAACGCGTCATCCGCCAGGCCCTGGCCAACGCCGGGCTGGGCGCGGGGCAGGTGGACGTCGTCGAGGCCCACGGCACGGGCACGACCCTGGGCGACCCGATCGAGGCACAGGCCCTGCTGGCGACGTACGGCCGTGAGCACACGCCGGAGCGGCCGTTGTGGCTGGGGTCGGTGAAGTCCAACCTGGGTCACACTCAGGCCGCGGCCGGTGTCGCCGGTGTGATCAAGATGATCGAGGCGATGCGGCACGGCGAACTGCCGCCGACCTTGCATGTCGACCGGCCCACCAGTCATGTGGACTGGAGCACGGGCGCGGTGTCGCTGCTGACGGAGCCCCAGCCGTGGCCGGAGACGGGTGAGGTGCGTCGGGCGGCGGTGTCGTCGTTCGGTATCAGTGGGACGAACGCGCATGTGATCTTGGAGGCGGCGCCGGAGTCGGCGGAGCCGCCTGTGGTGGTGGCGGATGCGTTGCCGGCGGTGCCGTGGGTGGTGTCGGCGCGCAGTGCGGAGGGGTTGCGGGCGCAGGCGGCGCGGTTGCGGGAGTTCGCCGTGGGTGCGGATGCGCTGGGTGTGGATGCGCTGGATGTGGGTGTGTCGCTGTTGTCGCGGGCGGTGGGGGACTACCGGGCCGTGGTCGTCGGCTCGGACCTGGCCGCCTTGACGGAAGGCTTGGCGCGGGTCGCCGACACTCCCGTGCTTCCCGCGGCTTCCGGCGGTGGTGTGGGGTTGTTGTTCACCGGTCAGGGTGCGCAGTGGCCGGGGATGGGTTCGGGGTTGTCGGGGTTCGGGGTGTTCCGGGAGGCGTTCGAGGAGGTGTGTGCGGGCTTCGATGGTCTGTTGAGCCGTCCGCTCGGTGAAGTCCTTTGTGCTGATGACGAGTTGGTGCATCAGACGGAGTTCGCGCAGGCGGGGTTGTTCGCGTTCGAGGTGGCGGTGTTCCGGCTGCTGTGGGCGTGGGGGGTGCGGCCGGGTGTGTTGGTGGGGCATTCGGTGGGTGAGGTGGCGGCGGCGTATTGCGCGGGGGTGTGGTCGCTGGAGGATGCGTGTCGTCTGGTGGCGGCGCGGGGCAGGTTGATGCAGGCGTTGCCGGCGGGTGGGGCGATGGTGTCGCTTCGGGGTGGTGTCGGCGAGGTGGAGGCGTTGCTGGCGGGGGTGCCGCAGGTGGCGGTGGCTGCGGTCAATGGTCCGCGTTCGGTGGTGATCTCCGGTGCGGGTCGGCAGGTGGATGAGTTGGTGGCGCGGTGGGAGGCGGCCGGGGGGCAGGCACGGCGTCTGACGGTGTCGCACGCGTTCCACTCCCCGCTGATGGAACCGATGCTGGAAGAGTTCTCCCGTGTCACAAGGGAGTTGGACTACCAGCCGCCGCGGATCCCGTTGGTGTCGAACGTGACGGGTGAGGTGGTGGAGGCGGGGACGGTGTGTGACCCGGGGTACTGGGTGCGGCATGTGCGGGAGCCGGTTCGTTTCGCCGAGGGGGTGCGGGCGGCTCGTTCGGTGGGTGTGTCGGTGTTCATGGAGGTGGGTCCGTCCGCGGTGTTGTCGGTGATGGGGCAGGAGTGTCTGCCGGATGAGCCGGTGACGTGGTCGGTGTTGTCGCGGGGGCCGCAGGCGCCGGCGGAGGCGTTGTTGGCGGGTGTGGGGGCTGCGTTCGCCGCGGGGGTGGGGGTGGAGTGGCGGCAGGTGTTCGCGGGTGTTGGTGGGCGTCGGGTGGTGTTGCCGACGTATGCCTTCCAGCATCGGCGTTACTGGCTTCAGTCGTCTTCCGGGGGTGGTGATCCGGAGGGGCTGGGTCTGGGTGGTTTCGGTCATGGTCTGCTGGGTGCGGCGGTGACGGTTGCCGGTACGGACACGACGGTGATCACGGGCCGTGTCTCGCGCAGCTCCCATGGTTGGCTGGCTGGGCATGAGATTCGGGGCCGGGTGCTGGTCCCGGGGGCGGCGCTGGTGGAGATGGCGTTGCGGGCGGGTGAGGAGACGGGCTGTCCGGTGCTGGAGGAGTTCACCCTCGAAGCGCCCCTGGAACTGCCGGTCGCCAGTGGTCTGCAACTCCAACTCACCGTCGAGCCGCTCGAAGGCGACGGAACCGGTCGGCGCACGATTGCCGTCCACGCCCGTCCCGGCGACGATCCCACCCGTCCGTACTCCCGTTGTGCCACGGGACGGCTCGCTCCTCAGCGTGGCGGGGTGGCCGAGGACTGGCTCGGGGCATGGCCGCCTCCCGAGGCCACACCGGTCGACCTGACGGACGCCTACGACGAGTTGGCCGGGCGCGGATACGCGTACGGCCCGGGCTTCCAAGGCCTGACCGGGCTGTGGCGTGCCGGTGACGTCCGCTACGCGGAGGTCACCCTGCCCGACGAAAACACCGGCAGCCACAGCGGTTCCGACGCCTTCGGCCTGCACCCCGCCCTGCTCGACGCAGCCCTGCACACCCTCCTCGTCGACAACGAGGACACCGACCTCCGGGTGCCCTTCACCTGGGCGTGTGTCTCCCTGCACGCCACCGGCGCCACACACCTGCGGGTCAAGGCGGTCCCGACCGGCCCGGCCACCGTGGAGATCACCCTCTACGACGGTCAGGGCGGTCTGGTCGCCGAGATCGGCGAGCTGACCCTGCGCACCCTCACCACGACCGACACACCGACCACCACCGACCACCTCTACACCCTGCGCTGGACACCGCAGCCCCTGCCCGCCACCCCGGCGAACACCACCGGCTGGGCAACCCTCACCACCCCGGCACCCCCCACCGACACCCCCCACCCGGGCCCGACCACCCTCCTCACCGGCACCCGCCCCCACCCGGACCCGACCGCCCTCCTCACCGGCACCCGCCCCCACCCGGACCCGACCGCCCTCCTCACCGACCACGACCACCACCCGCGGACGGTCATCTACGCCCCACCCTCCGGCATCGCGGTCCGCGAGGCGGTGCTCGCCCTGCTCGCCCTGCTCCAGCAGTACCTGAGCGAACCCCGCCTGACCGGCACCCCGTTGGTCATCCTCACCCGCCACGCCCACGCCCTGGACCCAGGTGACCCCGTCGACCCGGCCCACGCCGCCCTGTGGGGCCTGGCCCGCACCGCCCAGACCGAGAACCCCGACCGCATCCGCCTCCTCGACACCGACGACCATCCCACCCACCTGCCCCAAGCCCTCACCGCCACAGCCCCACAACTGGCCCTGCGCCACGGCACCCTCCACACCCCCCACCTCACCCGCCTCCACCTCCCGGGGGAGGAACCCGGGACACCGGGGACCTGGCGTCAGGACGGGACGGTGCTGATCACCGGCGGGGCGGGTGCCCTGGGAAGCCTCGTCGCACGCCACCTGGTGGCGACACACGGCGTGCGGCACCTGCTGCTGACCGGTCGGCGCGGCGGTGATACCCCAGGAGCGGGAGAACTGCGCAGCACACTGCGGCAGTTGGGTGCCGAGGTGACCTTCGCCCGGTGTGATGTCAGCGACCGGGAGGCCCTCGCCGAGGTACTCGCGGCCGTGCCCGAGGACCGGCCGTTGACCGCTGTCGTACACGCCGCGGGGGTCCTCGCCGACGCGACGATCACCTCCCTCACACCAGAAGCGGTCGACGCCGTCCTCGCACCCAAGGTGGACGCCGCGGCACACCTCGACGAGCTGACGCGCGACCTCGACCTCGACGCGTTCGTGCTCTTCTCCTCGGTGGCCGGTCTGCTGGGCACACCGGGTCAAGGCAACTACGCGGCGGCCAACGCCTGGCTGGACGCCCTGGCCGCACACCGCCGCGCCCTAGGACTGCCGGGCCAGGCCCTCGCCTGGGGACTCTGGGCGGACACCGGCAAGACCGGCGACACCGGCCAGACCGACGACACCGGCGAGCCCGGCGGCCCCGGGGGCATGGGTGCCGCGCTCGGCGACGCCGACCTGGCCCGCTGGGCCCGCGCCGGCATCGCCCCGCTGACCCCCGCACTCGGACTCGCCTCACTCGACGCGGCCCTGCGCACCGGCATCCCGAACATCGTCCCCGTACGCCTCGATCTGCAGGCACTGCGCGCCCACGCCGGAAACGACGACGTCCCCTTCCTCCTCCGGGACTTCGTCACACGCCCCGTGCGCAGGGCGGCGGCCTCCGCCGCTACGCCCGGCATCACCGCCCTGACCGCAGGGCCGGCCGGAGTCGACGAACCGGCGCTCCATGCCGAACTGCTCGGACTCGTGCGTGCCGAGGCAGCACGGGTGCTCGGCCACGACAGCGCCGGAGCGATCGACCCCGACCAGGACTTCAAGGCACTCGGCTTCGACTCGCTGACCGCCGTGGAGCTGCGCAATCGGGTCAACGCGGCAGCCGGCACCCGGCTCGCTCCCACGGTCGTCTTCAACCACCCGACCCCGGCCGCTCTGGCCCGACACCTGCGTGACGAACTCCTCGGAGCCGCCGCTTCCGCCCCCGCCCCCGTGACTCGTTCCGCCTCGCCCTCGACCGCCGACGTGGATGATCCGGTCGTGGTGGTGGGGATGGCGTGCCGTTATCCGGGGGGTGTGGCTTCTCCGGAGGGTTTGTGGGATCTGGTGCGGTCGGGTGGGGAGGGTATTTCGGAGTTCCCGGGGGATCGTGGTTGGGATGCGGATCTGTTCGACGGGGATCCGGGGCGGTCGGGGAAGTCGTATACGCGTCATGGCGGTTTTCTGCATGATGCGGGTGATTTCGATGCGGAGTTCTTCGGTATTTCGCCGCGTGAGGCGTTGGCGATGGATCCGCAGCAGCGGTTGGTGCTGGAGGTGTCGTGGGAGGTACTGGAGCGGGCGGGTGTCGATCCGGACGCCCTGCGCGGTTCCCGCACCGGCGTCTACATCGGCGTGATGTACCACGACTACGCCCCCCGCATGTCGACCGAGCACCAGGAGATCGAGGGCTACGCACTCACCGGCAACCTGTCGAGTGTGCTCTCGGGACGGGTGGCGTACGCCTACGGGCTGGAAGGCCCGGCGGTGACGGTCGACACGGCGTGCTCCTCCTCCCTGGTCGCCCTGCACCTCGCCGCCCAGGCGATGCGCGACGGCGAGTGCGACCGGGCCCTCGTAGGCGGTGTCACCGTGATGGCCACGCCCAACACCTTCGTCGAGTTCTCGCGGCAGCGGGGGTTGTCGCCGGACGGGAGGTGCAAGGCGTTCGCGGAGGCGGCGGACGGCACGGGCTGGAGCGAGGGTGTCGGTCTGGTGCTGTTGGAGCGGCTGTCCGAGGCGCGGCGCAACGGTCATGAGGTACTGGCGGTGCTGCGCGGTTCGGCGGTCAACCAGGACGGCGCCTCCAACGGCCTGACCGCCCCCAACGGCCCCTCCCAGCAACGCGTCATCCGCCAGGCCCTGGCCAACGCGCGGTTGGAGGCCGGCCAGGTGGACGTCGTCGAGGGACACGGGACCGGAACGAAACTCGGCGACCCGATCGAGGTCGACGCCCTCCTCGCGACGTACGGCCGTGAGCACACGCCGGAGCGGCCGTTGTGGCTGGGATCGGTGAAGTCCAACCTGGGTCATACCCAGGCCGCGGCCGGTGTCGCCGGTGTGATCAAGATGATCGAGGCGATGCGGCACGGCGAACTGCCGCCGACCCTGCACGTCGACCGGCCCTCGACGCATGTCGACTGGGACTCCGGACATGTCGCACTGCTGACGGAGCCCCAGCCGTGGCCGGAGACGGGTGAGGTGCGTCGGGCGGCGGTGTCGTCGTTCGGTATCAGTGGGACGAACGCGCATGTGATCTTGGAGGCGGCGCCGGAGTCGGCGGAGCCGCCTGTGGTGGTGGCGGATGCGTTGCCGGCGGTGCCGTGGGTGGTGTCGGCGCGCAGTGCGGAGGGGTTGCGGGCGCAGGCGGCGCGGTTGCGGGAGTTCGCCGTGGGTGCGGATGCGCTGGGTGCGGATGCGCTGGGTGTGGATGCGCTGGATGTGGGTGTGTCGCTGTTGTCGCGGGCGGTGGGGGACTACCGGGCCGTCGTCGTCGGCTCGGATGTCGAAGAACTGTCGCGGAGCCTGGCAGACATGGCCGAGGCCACTGTCACGCCGGCGATCTCCTCGGCCGGTGTGGGGTTGTTGTTCACCGGTCAGGGTGCGCAGTGGCCGGGGATGGGTTCGGGGTTGTCGGGGTTCGGGGTGTTCCGGGAGGCGTTCGAGGAGGTGTGTGCGGGTTTCGACGGTCTGTTGAGCCGTCCGCTGGGTGAAGTGCTGGCCGGTAGTGACGAGTTGGTGCATCAGACGGAGTTCGCGCAGGCGGGGTTGTTCGCGTTCGAGGTGGCGGTGTTTCGGCTGCTGTGGGCGTGGGGGGTGCGGCCGGGTGTGTTGGTGGGGCATTCGGTGGGTGAGGTGGCGGCGGCGTATTGCGCGGGGGTGTGGTCGCTGGAGGATGCGTGTCGTCTGGTGGCGGCGCGGGGCAGGTTGATGCAGGCGTTGCCGGCGGGTGGGGCGATGGTGTCGCTTCGGGGTGGTGTCGGCGAGGTGGAGGCGTTGCTGGCGGGGGTGCCGCAGGTGGCGGTGGCTGCGGTCAATGGTCCGCGTTCGGTGGTGATCTCCGGTGCGGGTCGGCAGGTGGATGAGTTGGTGGCGCGGTGGGAGGCGGCCGGGGGGCAGGCACGGCGTCTGACGGTGTCGCACGCGTTCCACTCCCCGCTGATGGAACCGATGCTGGAGGACTTCCGTGAGGTGACGCGGCAGTTGACGTACAACGCTCCGGCGATCCCGTTGGTGTCGAATGTGACGGGTGGGGTGGTGGAGGCGGGGACGGTGTGTGACCCGGGGTACTGGGTGCGGCATGTGCGGGAGCCGGTTCGTTTCGCCGAGGGGGTGCGGGCGGCTCGTTCGGTGGGTGTGTCGGTGTTCATGGAGGTGGGTCCGTCCGCGGTGTTGTCGGTGATGGGGCAGGAGTGTCTGCCGGATGAGCCGGTGACGTGGTCGGTGTTGTCGCGGGGGCCGCAGGCGCCGGCGGAGGCGTTGTTGGCGGGTGTGGGGACTGCGTTCGCCGCGGGGGTGGGGGTGGAGTGGCGGCAGGTGTTCGCGGGTGTTGGTGGGCGTCGGGTGGTGTTGCCGACGTATGCCTTCCAGCATCGGCGTTACTGGCTTCAGTCGTCTTCCGGGGGTGGTGATCCGGAGGGGCTGGGTCTGGGTGGTTTCGGTCATGGTCTGCTGGGTGCGGCGGTGACGGTCGCCGGTACGGACACGACGGTGATCACGGGCCGTGTCTCGCGCAGCTCCCATGGTTGGCTGGCTGGGCATGAGATTCGGGGCCGGGTGTTGGTCCCGGGGGCGGCGCTGGTGGAGATGGCGTTGCGGGCGGGTGAGGAGACGGGCTGTCCGGTGCTGGAGGAGTTCACCCTCGAAGCGCCCCTGGAACTCCCGGTCGCCAGTGGCCTGCAACTCCAACTCACCGTCGAGCCGTTCGACGAGGACGAGAACGGCCGGCGAGCCGTCGAGATCTACGCCCGCCCCGACGACGACCCGGCACGCCCCTACACCCGCCACGCCACAGGCCGGCTCGCGCCGCAGGGGGACACGTCCGGCGAAGGGTGGCAGGGAGCATGGCCGCCCCCTGGCGCGATCCCCGTCGACCTTACGGACGCCTACGACGAGCTGGCCGGGCGCGGATACGCGTACGGGCCGGGCTTCCAAGGCCTGACCGGGCTGTGGCGTGCCGGTGACGTCCGCTACGCGGAGGTCACCCTGCCCGACGAAAACACCGGCAGCTACAGCGGTTCCGACGCCTTCGGTCTCCACCCCGCCCTGCTCGACGCAGCCCTGCACGCCCTCCTCGTCGACGGCGAGGCCACGGACGTGCGGGTACCGTTCGCGTGGGCCGACGTGACCCTGCACGCCACGGGAGCCACCCGACTGCGCACGGTCGTACGTGAGCTGGACGAGAGCACGGTCGCCCTCACCCTCTACGACGGTCAGGGCGGTCTGGTCGCCGAGATCGGCGAGCTGACCCTGCGCACCCTCACCACGACCGACACACCGACCACCACCGACCACCTCTACACCCTGCGCTGGACACCGCAGCCCCTGCCCGCCACCCCAGCGGACACCACCGGCTGGGCAACCCTCACCACCCCGGCACCCCCCACCGACACCCCCCACCCGGACCCGACCGCCCTCCTCACCGGCACCCGCCACCACCCGGACCCGACCGCCCTCCTCACCGGCACCCGCCACCACCCGGACCTGACCACCCTCCTCACCGACCACGACCACCACCCGCGGACGGTCATCTACGCCCCACCCACCGGCATCGCGTCCCGCGAGGCGGTGCACGCCCTGCTCGCCCTGCTCCAGCAGTACCTCAGCGAACCCCGCCTGACCGACACCCCCCTGATCATCCTCACCCGCCACGCCCACGCCCTGGACCCCGGCGACCCCGTCGACCCGGCCCACGCCGCCCTGTGGGGCCTGGCCCGCACCGCCCAGACCGAGAACCCCGACCGCATCCGCCTCCTCGACACCGACGACCATCCCACCCACCTGCCCCAAGCCCTCACCGCCACAGCCCCACAACTGGCCCTGCGCCACGGCACCCTCCACACCCCCCACCTCGTCCCCCTGCGCGACGACCCGCCCCTGTCCCCGCCCACGGGCGCCGCCGCCTGGCGGCTGGACACCACCGAGCCGGGCACCATCGAATCGCTCGGGCTGGTCCCCTGCGAGGAGACGACCGGGCCGCTCGGCCCCGGCACGGTCCGGGTGGCGGTGCGTGCGGCCGGGCTGAACTTCCGGGACGTGCTGATGGCGCTCGGGATGTACCCCGGGGAGCAGGTGATGGGCAGCGAGGGCGCCGGTGTCGTCATGGAGGTGGGGCCTGGGGTGACCGGACTCAAGCCCGGGGACCGGGTGCTGGGTCTGCTGCCCCACTCCTTCGGGCCGGTGGCCGTCGCGGACGAGCGCCTGCTGGTGCGGATGCCCGAGGGCTGGACCTTCGCGCAGGGCGCCTCCGTGCCGGTCGTCTTCCTCACCGCCTACTACGGCCTGCGTGACCTGGGGCGGCTGGCGGACGGCGACGCCGTCCTGGTGCACGCGGCGACCGGCGGCGTCGGCATGGCCGCCGTGCAACTCGCGCGGCACTGGGGAGCGGAGGTGTACGCGACCGCCGGCCCGGCGAAGCAGCGGCTGCTGCGTGAACTGGGGCTGCCGGAGGAGCGGATCGCCTCCTCGCGCGACCTGGAGTTCGTCGAACGGTTCCTGCGGGTCTCCGGCGGCGGGATGCGGGTCGTGCTGAACTCGCTGGCGAAGGAGTTCGTGGACGCCTCACTGCGGTTGCTGCCCGAGGGCGGGCGGTTCGTCGAGATGGGCAAGACCGACATTCGCGACGCCGCCGACGTCGCGGCACACCATCCGGGCGTCACCTACCAGGCGTTCGACCTGATGGACGCGGGCCCGGACCGGATCCGGCAGATGCTCGGCGAGATCGTGGCCCTGCTGGAGGCGGGCGTGCTCGACCCGCTGCCCGTGCGGACCTGGGACGTGCGCCGCGCCCCCGAGGCCTACCGTTTCATGAGCCAGGCCCGCCACACGGGCAAGATCGTGCTGACCGTGCCGTCCCCGTTGGATCCCGACGGCACCGTCCTGGTCACCGGCGGCACGGGAGCCCTCGGGGCCCAGGTCGCCCGGCATCTGGTGACCGCGCACGGCGTACGGCGGTTGCTGCTGACCAGCCGGCGCGGGCCGGACGCGCCGGGAGCGGCGGAACTGCGGGCCGAGCTGACGGCACTCGGAGCGGCGGTCACGGTGGCCGGGTGCGATGTGTCGCGGCGCGAGGACGTGGCGCGGCTGCTGGCGGCCGTCCCGGACGCGCATCCGCTGACCGCGGTCGTCCACGCGGCCGGAGTGACCGCCGACGGCACGATCGAAGCCCTCGACGCCGACGCCGTGGACCGGGTCCTGGCCCCCAAGGTGGCCGCGGCCGGCCATCTCGACGAGCTGACCCGGCCGCTCGACCTGAGCCGTTTCGTGCTGTTCTCGTCGATCGCGGGCACCCTCGGCACGGCGGGCCAGGGCAACTACGCGGCCGCCAACGCCGGACTGGACGCCCTGGCGCAGCGCCGCCGGGCCCACGGGCACCCGGCGGTCTCGCTGGCCTGGGGCTACTGGGCGCAGGAGAGCGAGCTGTCCGGGCACCTGGGTGACGCCGACGTGGCCCGGCTGAGCCGCAGCGGCATCCTGCCGCTGGCCACGGACGAGGGCCTGGCGCTGCTCGACGCCGCCGTCGCGCAGGGCGAGGCCGTGGTCGTGCCGGCCCGGCTGAGCACGCGCGCCGAACAGGGAGCCGACGTCCCGGCGGTGCTGAGCAAGGTCATCAGGCCGGTGGCGCGCCGCGCCGCGAGCGCGGACGCGTTCGCCGGGGCGGACGGGGGGCAGGGCCTGCCGGCTGCTGCCCTGCCGCCCGCGGAGCGGGCCGAGGCGCTGGTGAAGCTCGTCCGCACGCACGCCGCCGTGGTGCTCGGGCACGGGTCGTCGAACGCCGTGCCCCGTGACGCCGCGTTCAAGACCATCGGCTTCGACTCGCTGGCCTCGGTGGAACTGCGCAACCGCCTCAACGCGGCGACGGGGCTGCGCCTTTCGGCCACCGCGGTGTTCGACAACCCGACGCCCGAGGCGCTCGCGGCTCTGCTCGACGCGGAACTGCCCGGTCGGGTCGCCGAGTCCGAGCCGGACGCCGGGATCGGGAGCCTCACCGAACTCGAAGGACGGCTGGCCGCGGGCGACCTCGACGACGAGGAGCGGTCACGGCTCGCCAAGCGGCTGAAGTCGCTGCTCTGGCAGCTGGAGGACACACGGCCCGACTCCTCCGGCCCCGCGGCGGCCGGGGAGGAGCCCGGCGCGGAACTCTCCGCGGCCAGCGACGAGGAGATGTTCGCACTGATCGACCGTGAGCTGGGCCGGGGCTGACCGGGGCCGGAGACACCGATGCCGCGGGCCCGCGTCAGGAGCGCGGGCCCGCGGCAGCGTGCGAGCGGTGGTACGAGGGTCAGGAGCCGGCGGCCGAGGCCGGACGGGGGTCCGTCGCCCGGGAGACGGCCGACCGGTCCCCGTCCGGCACCAGGGCCGCCTGCGGCCCGTACGTCTCCAGGAACTCCTTGAGTTCGGCCAGCACATCGGCCGCTTCGGCGCCGTCGACGACCCGGTGGTCGAACGCCATGCTCAGCCGCATCACCGGAGCGACCACGACGGCACCGTCCCGCACGACGGCACGCTCCACCACGCGTCCGACGCCGAGCGTGACGGTCGTACCGCCGACCGACTGGAAGCCGTCCACCGGGCGGTGGCCGAGCGAGGTGACGGCCACCGTGCCGACCAGCTCGGTGCGGTGTGCCAGGGAGCGCGTCGCCAGCCGGAACAGCAGCCGGCCCACCGGCACGGGCAGCCGGTGCAGCTTGCGCACCGGCGCGAACTCCGGCATGCGCTCGGGGTCCCCGTCCCGGAACCGCTCCACGTGCCGCTGCACGGCGTCCAGGCTCGACCGTTCCAACTCCGGCACGACGGTCGCCAGCACGACGCGGCGCCCGCCCAGGGTCTTGTCCAGGGTCACCTTGCCGCTGACGGTGTCATAGCGCGCGATCCGGGGGCGCAGTCGGCCGCGGACGGCCGCGTTGGCCTCCGGATGGCGGGCCAGCACCCGGCCCGCGGCCTGCAGGACGTAACTCACCACCGAGTACCGGCGGCCCTCCTGGCGGGCCGCCGCCCGGTGGCGTTCGACGCCGCTCATGTCCACCTCGGTGTCGAGGTAGACGGGGGCGGCGGCGCGGATCTCGTCGCAGTGGTAGAGGGTGTGCCGCCGCTCCGCGGGGAACCGGGAGCCGCTCACGCCGCGACCGCCGCCTGGTAGATGCCCCCCAGGGTCCCGGCCTCCAGCAGGTCCGGGAGGGACACGCTGCGGCCGGTACGGCGTTCCAGAGCCGCGGTCAGCCAGAGCAGGTGGACGGAGTCCCAGCCGGCGATCTCGTCCAGGGGCCGCTCGGCGTCCTGGACGGACACCGCCAGCCCCAGCTCGTCACGGATCAGCACGACAAGATCGTCGATCGTGTTCATGAACGGTCCTTCCGGGTTCGGGCCCACGACGGACGGTCAACGGGCCGCGGCCGCCGCGGTGTGGGAAAAGGCGTGGAGATCGCGCAGGAGAGCGGCGGCGACGGCCCGCTCCGCGCCGTCCAGGTAGAAGTGGCCGCCCGGGAAGCGCTCGAGGCGGAAACCGCCCGTGGTCAGCCCCTCCCAGGCCCGCGCCTCCGCGTCGGTGACCCGCGGGTCGCTGGTGCCGGTGAAGACGGTGATGGGGCAGCGCAGGACGAGCCCCGGGTCGCGGCGGTAGGTCTCCACGGCCGTGTAGTCGGCACGCAGCGCGGGCAGGATCATGGCCCGCATGTCCGGGTCGGCCAGGATCTGCGGATCGGTGCCGCTCAGCGCGGTGATCTCGGCGATCAGCCCGTCGTCGTCCCGCAGGTGCACGGTCTCGTGGCGGGGCGTGGCGGGCGAGTGCCGGCCGGAGGCGATGAACCCGATGGGCGTGTTGCCGCCGCCGCGCTCCAGCAGTCCGGCCGTTTCGAAACCGATGACGGCGCCCATGCTGTGCCCGAACAGGACCAGCGGCAGGTCGGTCAGCGGTTCGAGCACCGAGGCGACCCTGGCCGCGAGGGCGCGGGCGTCCCGCAGCGGCGGCTCGTGGCGGCGCTCCTGACGGCCCGGGTACTGCACGGCCACACAGTCGACGGACTGCGGCAGCTCGCGGTGCAGCGCGAAGAACGCGCCGGCGGCGCCCCCCGCGTGCGGCAGGCAGACCAGCCGGACGCTCGGCTCCCGGGCCGTGCCGAAGCGACGCAGCCAGATGTCGTCGAACGGGATCTCTGTGGGCACCGTGGCCATGCCTTCCTCCGCCCTCCCGGGTGCGAGAGCGCGTGGCACACGGCGGAGAGCGCACCGGGGGCACTCGATGTGATCTGACGTCTGCGACGGTAGGGACGGCGGTTGAAAGGCCGACAAAGCTCCGCTAAAGGACCGCGTGCCGCGGCGCGGTCCCCGCGCTCACGCCGTACGGGTGCCGAGGTGGAGGCCGATCTCCTTGCGGTGGGTGATGCCCAGTTTCTGGTAGATGCGGGTGAGGTGCTGCTCGACCGTGCTGACCGTGATGTGGAGGCGGCCCGCCACCTGACGGTTGGTGAGCCCCTTGGCCACGAGTTCGGCCACCCGGTGCTCGGCCCGGGTGAGCCGCTGCCGTGTGGCCGGAGGCGGGTCCGGCTCCTCCTCTTCGCCGGCCGCCGGCGCGGCGTCCTCCAGGCAGCCGCGGGCGATCAGCACGGCCGTGTTCCGGGCCAGGACGGCCCAGGTGCCGTGGCCGAGGCCGAACAGGGACTGGCCCAGATCGATCAGGGTCCGCGCCAGCTCCGGCCGGTCGCCCGAGGCGTGGAACGCGTGCACGGCCTTGAGCAGCAGGCCCGGCCGTGCGTGCGGCTCGGCCAGCGCCGCCTGCAACCGCAGCTCCATGGCGTGGTTCCGGCCGGAGCTGCGCGGGCCGCGCGCCGTGTGTTCGGCCAGCATGTACGCCGCCTGCTTGGGGTGCCCGAGCCGCAGCCAGGCCTCGGCGGCGAACAACCGCCAGGGCACCAGCGTCGGGTGGTCGACGTGGAACCGCTCGGCCAGCTTGCCGATGCGCAGATAGTCGGAGAGCGCGGCGTGCGGCCGGCTCGTGGCGATCAGCAGACAGCCGCGCGCCCGCAGGTAGCTGAGCCAGTAGACGCTCTTCTCCCAGGCGGGCGGCACCGGTTTGGCGAACACCCGGGCGGCCTCGTCGTAGCGCCCCATCTCGATGTGCAGGGCGGCGAGCACGGACTCCGCGGCGCAGGCCATCGCGCTGCTGCGCTCGGTGATGACGTTCTGCACGAGCCGCACGCAGTCCAGTCCGGCGGTCAGCTTCCCCTGGCGCAGGGCCACGACGGCCTGCAGCAGGGCGAAGACCGCCTCCCAGCCGGGGGCTTCCCGGGCGGCGGACTCCTCGACCAGCCGCTCGCACCAGTGCCAGGCGCACTCCAGCCGGTCGGTGATGATCAGGGCCTTCACCGCGCTGGACAGCGACCAGACGGTGGCGTCGGAGAGGGCCGAGACCTCCAGGAGGTTCTCGGCCGCGGTCGCCCAGTCGTCGCGGTCGCCGATCAGCAAGGACCCTTCGGCGGTCCGGAACAGGGCCGTGGCCGACTCGTGCGCGGCCTGGCGGAGGGGCGCGGCGGGCCACTCGTCCGGGTGGGCGGGGGAGCGGAAGCTGGACCAGGCCCACAGCCAGGCGATGTTCGGATGGTCGCCCGCGCGGACGTCCCCCGCGCTGGTCTCCGCCCCCTGCTTCTGCAGTACCGTGAAGGCCTCCTCCAGCCTGCCGCAGCCGAAGAGCAGATCCGCCAGTCCGTCGCAGGCCGTGCCGGGCATCGTGCCCGACTGGAAGGCCTCCATGAGTTCGGGCAGGTGCCGGGCCTCCACGGTCGTGGGGTTCATCCGCAGGGCGATCAGGGCCAGCCGCATGTGGATCTCGATGCGGTCGGGCCCCTCGGGGCAGCCCTCGAGGGCGAGTTCGAGACACCGGACGGCGAGCCGGGTGTCCTCCTCGCCCATGGCCGTCTCCGCCGCGTTGCGCAGCACGGTCCGCTGCCACGTCTCCTCCGTGTACCGGGCGGCCAGCAGGTGCTGGGCCACTTCCGTGGCCGGCGCACCGGCGCCGTACTGGGCGGCGGCCGCCCGGATGTGTAACTCGGTCCGCACGGACGGATCCACATCGGCCAGAACCGTCCGTTGCGCGGTCCGGTGCCGGAACGACATTCCGTCGACTACGCCGGCGGCCCGGAGAGCCGCGAGTTGCGGGTCGATGAGGGAGAAGGAAATACCGCTCATCCGGGACAGCAGCTCCGGTGAGGCGGAATCCCCGAGCACGGACAACAGGCAACCGATTTCCACGGCCGCGGAACCGCTGCGGTGCAGGATGGACATCACCGCCTGGCCATACGTTCCGAGTTCGGCGGACTCCTCCGTTCCGGTCGGCGGAAGTTTCATGTCCCGGCTCTTGAAATCCTCGAGCAGGGCACTCAGCAGCAGGGGACTGCCGCCGCTCAGGTGATGGAACAGCGCCACCCACCGGTCGTGCGGCGGGTCGCCCTCCGCCGCGATCATGTCCCGGACTCCCCGCGCGTCGAGCGGGTCGAGGCGGATGCGCTCGGCGTTGGGACGCCGCAGGAACTCCGTTTTGGCCGGTGCCTCACGGTGCAGCAGGTGGGGGCAGTCGGTGACGACGAGCAGGATGCGCCGGTCCCGGTGCCAGGTGACGGTCTGGATCAGAAAATCCAGCTGTGACCAGGGAATCTCCTGTATGTCGTCCACGCAGATCACCACGACGCCGGCGTCGGCCGCGGGAGGCAGCGCGGTGGCGAACTGCATCGCCGACGACGCGGGCGCGGGCCGGTCCTCCGGCAGGGAGGCCGACAAGTGAGCGGCCAGCTGATGGAACAGGGTGAGGGGCGGGTTGGCCGTCACCGCCCGGCCCTGGGCGCTGAGTACGGTGGCTCCCGAGGCCATGGCGTGTTCGGTGAAGGCATGCAGTAACGCGCTCTTGCCGACGCCCGCGCCGCCGGTGATGACGATCGTTCTCGATGGGCCGTGGCCACAACTGGAAAGAGCCGCCTTCAGAACCCCGAGTTCTCTCTCACGACTCACAAAAGCCATTCCGGAATACTCACCCCCGTGGGCTTGCGTACCGTGGGTAAGCAAGCCAAAAGCAACTCCAGACCGCACATTTCAGCCGCGCTGTGCATCTCGGCCACAAGATAACCATCGGGCGATGATGCGCAAGGTCACTTTCCCGCAGTGGCGGAAAAGTGTGCCCGTTTTGTTCTGCATTATCCGGGCTGTCTCATGTTATGCGCCCAGCCTACATTCTCGTGACGGTGCGCAGGGGTGGTATCCGGTAGCCATGAATCCGGACTGCCGGCGTCCGGATATCCGTCGCGCACCCGCCGCAGGCACTCCTTCCGGCCGCTTTGGCCGCGCTTTGGCCGGGCCGAACACCCTGCACGAATGGCTTCCGTCTACGCCTGGCTGCTGCGCGCGGCGCGAGATTCCCTGATCGCCTTCGGCCGGATATGGGTGTGGATCCCGCCCGTCGAGTCCGAGGAGCCGTTGCAGGGCCCGCCCCCGGGGCATCCGGAACGGCTCTGTCCCGACGTGCCGCTGAACGCGGTGGAGAAGGAGATCCTCCGGCATTTTCGCGACATCGACCCGCCGGCGCCCTCCCGGGATCCCTAGCCGAATCGAAAGTGCCCGCTGTAAGGTGTGCAAACAGCCCTTGACCTGCACAAACGCAGGCAGGGAGCCGACCTTCGGGAGTATTCGTGCTGCGCACCATGTTCAAGTCCAAGATCCACCGTGCCACCGTCACCCAGGCCGACCTGCACTACGTGGGATCCGTGACGATCGACGCCGACCTGCTCGACGCCGCCGATCTGCTGCCCGGTGAGCTCGTGCACATCGTGGACATCACCAACGGCGCCCGCCTGGAGACCTACGTCATCGAGGGCGAGCGCGGTTCCGGCGTGATCGGGATCAACGGGGCCGCGGCCCACCTCGTCCACCCCGGCGACCTCGTCATCATCATCAGCTACGCCCAGGTGACGGACGCCGAGGCGCGGGCACTCGCGCCCCGGGTCGTGCACGTGGACGGCGACAACCGGATCGTGGCCCTCGGTGCCGACCCGTCCGAGCCGGTGCCGGGGTCGGACCAGCAGCGCAGCCCGCAGGCCGTCGGGGCCTGACCGAGACGACAGGAGCAGGAGCGTGTCCATGAGCGACCCGGAGATTCGTGACGACCGGGCGGCGGGCCGGCTGGAGGCGGTCGCCGACGGCCAAGTCGTCGGCCGCATCGAGTACTTCGTGCTCGACAGCCCCGAGCGTGCCCTCGTGCCCGTCCACACGATCGTCGAGCCGGCCCACGAGGGCAAGGGCATCGCGGGCTCGCTGGCACGCGAGCTCTACGCCATCGCCGGCCGCGAGCACAGCGCGGTCGCCCCGTTGTGCCCCTACGTCGCCAAGTGGGCCGAACGCCACCCCGACGAGGCACCGCCGGCGGACGAGTCCCTGCTCACCGCGGCGAAGGACTGGCTGAGGGCCCACCCCGACCGCTTCTGACCACCCTCGAACCGCCCCACCCTCGAACCGCCCCGGCCTCGCGCCGGGGCGGCTTGTTTTCACGACCGCTACCTCCACCTGGCCCCCTCCCGTTCCCGCCCCGGGGTGACTGCCCAAGCGGGGGTCGGGTAGGCGGGGGAGTAGTCCAGAGCCGGAGTCGTCCCACTGGCTGGAGGACCTCATGACGAACCCGTATCCCGACCCCGTGCCGCCGGCACCGACACCGGGCCCGGATCCCCGGCCACCGGAGCCCCCGGGCCCCGATCCCGTGCCGAACCCGCAGCCCCCGCCGGGCCCGGAGCCGACCCCGCCTCCGCCGGCCCCCACCCCGCCACCGGGTCCGACCCCACCGCCACCGGGTCCGACCCCGCCGGGACCGACCCCGCCCGGCCCCGACCCGGTGCCGGGACCGAGCCCGTCCCCGATCCCCCCGGGGCCGGAACCCGTACCCAACCCCGAGCCGGGGCCGCCGCTGTCCTGACCCGGGTACGAGAACGGGGCGGTGGACGGCACCCGCGGCCGTCCACCGCCCCGTATCACGCTGTCCACCGCCCCGTATCGAATGGCCTCGGCGCCTAGGCGGAGACCTCCGACCGGTCCTGGCCCCACAGCGTGTGGAACGACCCGTCCCGATCCACCCTCCGGTAGGTGTGCGCACCGAAGTAGTCCCGCTGCCCCTGCGTCAGCGCCGCCGGCAGCCGCTCCGCGCGCAGGGCGTCGTAGTAGGCGAGGGCCGCGGCGAAGCCGGGCGTCGGCACGCCCTGCCGGGTCGCGGCGACCAGCACCTCGCGCCAGTCGTCCTGCGCGTCCGCGATCTCCTGTGCGAACGTCGCGTCCGACAGCAGGCTCGGCAGGTCCGGCCGGGCGTCGTACGCGGCGCGGATCCGGTCCAGGAACGCCGCGCGGATGATGCAGCCGCCCCGCCACAGCGCGGACACCGCGCCGAGGTCGATGTCCCAGCCGTACTCGGCGCGGGCCGCGTCGATCTCGTGGAAGCCCTGCGTGTACGACACGATCTTCGACGCGTACAGCGCCTGCTCCACCCGGTCGGCGAAGGCCCGGGCCTCCGCCTCGCCCATCGGCTTCGCCTTCGGGCCGGCCAGTCCGCGCGAGGCCTCACGCAGCGCCGCGTGCCCGGACAGCGAGCGCGCGAAGACCGCCTCGGCGATCCCCGACACCGGCACACCCAGGTCCAGTGCGATCTGCACCGTCCAGCGGCCGGTGCCCTTCTGCTCGGCCTGGTCCACCACCACGTCCACGAACGGCTTGCCCGTCTCCGCGTCCACGTGGGACAGCACCTCGGCCGTGATCTCGATCAGGTAGGAGTCGAGACGCCCCTGGTTCCAGGTGCGGAAGATCTCCGCGATCTCGGCGGGGGAGTACCCGGCGACGTCCCGCAGCAGCTGGTACGCCTCGCCGATGAGCTGCATGTCCGCGTACTCGATGCCGTTGTGCACCATCTTCACGAAGTGCCCGGCGCCGTCCGGACCGACGTGGGAGACGCAGGGCGAACCGTCGGCCGCCTTGGCCGAGATCTTCTCCAGCATCGGGCCGAGCGAGTCGTAGGACTCCTTCGGGCCGCCCGGCATGATGCTCGGGCCGTTCAGCGCGCCCTCCTCACCGCCGGAGACGCCCATGCCGACGAAGTGGATGCCCTGCTCGCGCAGGTCGCGCTCGCGGCGCCGGGTGTCCGCGAAGTGCGCGTTGCCGCCGTCGATGATCATGTCGCCGGGCTCCAGGAGCGGCGCGAACTCCCGGATCACCGCGTCCGTCGGCTCACCGGCCTTCACCATCACGACCAGCCGCCGCGGCCGCTCCAGCGCCGCGACGAAGTCCTTCGCGGACTCGCACGCGACGAACCGCCCCTCGCCACCGAACTCCTCGACAAGGGCGCGGGTGCGCGCGGGCGTCCGGTTGTGCACCGCCACCGTGTAGCCGTTGCGGGCGAAGTTGCGGGCGAGGTTGCGGCCCATGACCGCCAGACCCGTGACGCCGATCTGCGCTGAACTGCTCATTCGGTTCGCTCCTAAAAAGCTCGGTACCGGTGCTGCCGGTGCTGCCCACCAGCATGCCCCCGTCGACCATCCTGACGTGCCGCTACTTCGTCCGCACGCGCGGGTCGTACGACGTCGTGCAGGCAGATACGCACAGGAGCCCCGTGGCACTCAGCCGCCGTACGCGTCCCCGCGCACGGCGCACCCGGGCACCGGGTGGCGTACGCGATGCACCGCCGTGGCGCACGTCGCGCAACAGGGGCCTCATACCGGCCATTTGGGCATCCGGGCGGCCGATAGCCGCCTTGTCCTGGCCGGTTCGCAGCGCTTACTTTTGCCCCTCCTGACGCATGTCTAGGGGGGCAATCGATGGCCGTACGCGGCCGGCACCGCCGGTATCAGCCGAACAGGATCAACCGCGCCTCACTCACCGTCACGGCGGGCGGCGCGGGCATGGCGCTCCCGTTCATGGGCGCCGGCACGGCGCAGGCGGCGGACGTGAGCACCTGGAACAAGGTCGCCGCCTGCGAGTCCAGCAACAACTGGAGCATCAACACCGGCAACGGCTTCTACGGCGGGCTGCAGTTCACCCAGTCCACCTGGGAGGCGTACGGCGGCCGGGCCTACGCGGCGCGCGCGGACCTGGCGACCAAGGACCAGCAGATCGCCGTCGCGGAGAAGGTGCTCGACGGGCAGGGCCCGGGCGCCTGGCCGGTCTGCTCGGTCCGGGCCGGGCTGACCCGGGGAGGGGGCGAGCCCGACATCCGGCCGGCCGCCGCGAGCACGAAGCGGAACGACGCGAAGAAGAGCGAGAAGCAGAGCGGGAAGACGGACCGGAAGCAGACGTCCATCGAGGACGTCCGGCCGCAGTCCACACCGCAGTCCCGGGCGGGCAGCGCCGAGATGTACACGGTGGTCCGCGGCGACACCCTCTCCGGCATCGCGGCGGACGAGGAGGTCCGGGGCGGCTGGCGCGGCCTGTACGCCGCCAACCGCTCGACCATAGGGAGCGACCCCGACCTGATCGTGCCCGGCCAGCGGCTCGCGCTGAGCGGTGAGGGCACCACGAAGACGCGTCCCGCCCACAAGCCGTCCCCGTCGGCCAAGCCGTCCGCGCAGCAGCCGTCGACGAAGAAGCCTTCGACGAAGAAGCCGGCCCAGGACCGCGCCGAGGAGCGTGCCAGGGAACGGACGAAGGGCCAGAAAGAGGACCGGGCCGCACGGTCGACGGCCACCCGGCAGGGCCTGGTCGCGCCCGTCAGCGCGTCCCTGGGCACGCCTTACCGCAAGGCGGGTTCCGCCTGGTCGCAGGGCTATCACACCGGCGTCGACTTCCCCGTCCCGACGGGCACGTCCGTCAAGTCGGTCGCGGGCGGCACGGTCGTCACCGCGGGGTGGGGCGGCTCGTTCGGCTACCAGGTCGTGATCCGGCACGGCGACGGCCGCTACAGCCAGTACGCCCACCTGTCGGCGATCTCCGTGCGGGACGGGCAGACGGTGAGCGCCGGGCAGCGCATCGGCCGCTCCGGCTCCACCGGCAACAGCTCGGGCCCGCATCTGCACTTCGAGGTGCGGACGGGGCCCGGTTTCGGTACGGACGTCGACCCGGTGGCGTATCTGAGGGCCGGCGGCGTCAGGATCTGACGCGCGTGCGGTGCCGGTCCACCGTGGGCATCGGGACGTACGGGATGCCGTAGAAGGGCAGGTAGGAGAGCGGGCGTTGGGCGTCGGCGGACACCGGCGGCTGCCCGCTCTCGTACGCGACGTCCGGCCCGGGCGACGCCCGCGGGCCGGGCACGAGGACCTCCTCGACGAGCAGCGGCCCACCCCCGGGCACCGCCTCGGCCTCGGCACTCGCGCCCTCGCCGGGACCACCCACCGGCTCGACCACTCCACCCACGACCCCGGGCACCGCGCCCACCGGCTGGGGCACGCCCCCGCCTCCCGGGAGGCCCGCCGGGACGGAGTCCGTCGCCCCGAGGCCCGTGTCCACGGGAACCAGCCCGGTCCCCGCGATCTCCAGCCCGGCCCCTTCGCCCTCCGGGTCGGAGTGCGCGAGCCGCTCCGTCGTCAGGAGGATCAGTCCGCCCGCCGCCACCACACCGCAGCCCAGGGCGAGCACCGTGCCCGTCGTGCCGTAGCGGAAGGTTTCGCCGAACATCGTGATGCCGACCGCGGCCGCCACCACCGGGTTCACGACCGTCAGCGTCGCCAGCGGCGCCGCGAGTCCGGCTCCCCGGTAGGCGGCCTGCGACAGCAGCATGCCGGCCGTGGCCAGGACGCCGATCACGGCGAGGGACGGCACGTCCGCCGCCGACACGCCGCCGGTCCAGTCGACCGCGACGGTCTTGGTGAACACCGAGGACATGCCGAACGCGATACCCGAGGCCGTCGCCAGCAGCGTGCTGCGGACCGCCGGGTGCCGGTGCGCGGCACGCGCGGCGATCATCAGGGCCACCACGACACCCGCGGTCACGAGGGCGACAGCCACCCGCTCCGCCGCGTTCAGCGACTGGGCGTCGGACGCGGCGACCAGGGACAGCAGACCGGCGAGCCCCACCGTCGCCATGATCGCGCCCCGCCAGGCCGTGGCACCCGCCTTGCGGCCGACGAACAGCGCGGCCATCGGCAGGGCCACCACGATGGTCAGCGCGCCGAGCGGCTGCACCAGGCTGAGCGGACCGTAGGCCAGCGCCACCACGTGCAGCAGACCGCCGAGGCCGTTGAGCGCGACCGCCGCCCACCAGCCCGGCCGACGCAGCGGCGCGTACTCCTCGCCCGGCGAGGACTCCGCCACCCGCTCCTGCACGATCGCCCCGCCCGCGTAGGCGACCGCGGAGACGAGGGAGAGCAGGACGGACAACGCGAGGGCGCTCATCGGCTGCTCCTCTGCGTCAGGCGGGGGCGCTCGGCCCGGCGCGGCGATAGGTCGGCTTTCATGACCAACACCCTGCCGTGTCCAGGTCTTCCCGTCGTCGTCCCTGAGCACTCATTGGGTCCTACTGCCGATGGAGTACGACGGGAACCCCGTCATCCCCAGGGTGGGCGACGCCGGTCGGGGACCACCGGGTCGCGTCCCTTAGGGGCCTTGGTACTACTGCTCTTCGTGGACCTCGACCCCGGCCTCGCCGCGCTCCGCCCGCTGGGTGGTTTCTTCGTGCTGCGCACGGAAGGGGCCGCGGCCGGGCCTCTTCCCACTCTCGCACAGGCCTACGCCGACCCGGCACCGGATGGAGCCCGAAATCCGCTGATTTTCCGCGTCCGCAAGGTCGCGAGCGCCCTGCGCGCCGCGGAGTTGCGGGTGGCCGCGTCCGTGACCCACCAGGGGCTCGCGGCCCGGCTCTGGTCGGTGACGCTCGGCTGCGCCGCGCTGTACGGCGGCATCCCCGACCTCGACGCCCGGTTGCTGCGCTGGGACGCCGACGGCAGCGCCCCCGACGACCTGTGGCTGTCCGACGTACGGCCGCTGCCGGGGGACGCGCCGACCCTCGCGGACACCGTCCTGCACGGCCACCTCGAACCCCTCTCGGCCGCCCTGCGCGCCCACCACCGCCTCGCCCCGGGCCTGCTGCGGGGCAACGCCGCCTCCGCGCTGGCGGGCGCCGCCCGGGAGTTCGACCGCTGGGCGCGCGGGCACGGCCGTACGGACGCCGCCGCCCGGGCCCGCTCCCTGGCCGGGGAACTCCTCGCGCACCCGCTGCTCGACGGCGCCGGAACCCTCACCGGGACGGCCTTCCGGCGCCGCAGCTGCTGCCTGTACTACCGGGTGCCCGGCGGGGGCGTCTGCGGCGACTGTTGTTTCCCGAGGCCGCCCCGCTCTTCCCCACGCGCCCCATCTGGGTGACCATGAAAGGGAACGGCCGCTGAGAGCAGGGAGTTGCGGGTGCGCGTCGGACTGCTGACCCGGGAGTACCCGCCGGACGTGTACGGCGGCGCAGGTGTCCACGTGGAGTTCCTCGCCCGGGAGCTGAGACCCCTGGTCGACCTGGACGTGCACTGCTGGGGCGAGGGCCGCGCCGACGGCGTGCTGCGCCACCGCCCCTGGTCCGCGCTCGACGGCGCCAACGACGCGCTGCGCACCTTCTCCGTCGACCTCGCGATGGCCGCCGCCCTGCAGGGCCGCGAGCTGGTCCACTCCCACACCTGGTACGCCAACCTCGGCGGCCACCTCGCCAAGCTGCTGTACGGCATCCCGCACGTGCTGACCGCGCACTCCCTGGAGCCGCTGCGCCCCTGGAAGGCCGAGCAGCTCGGCGGCGGGTACGAGCTGTCCAGCTGGGCCGAGCGCACCGCGATCGAGGCCGCCGACGCGGTGATCGCCGTCTCGGGGGCCATGCGCGAGGACATCCTCGGCTGCTACCCGGCGCTGGACCCGGAGAAGGTCCACGTCGTGCACAACGGCATCGACACGAGCCTGTACCGGCCCGACCACGGCACGGACGCCCTGGACCGGATCGGCCTGGACCGCTCCCGCCCGTACGTGCTGTTCGTCGGGCGGATCACCCGGCAGAAGGGCGTGCCCCACCTGCTGCGCGCGGTGCGGGACATCGACCCGGCCGCGCAGGTCGTGCTGTGCGCGGGCGCGCCCGATACGCCGGAGATCGACCGGGAGTTCCGGGAGCTGTTCGCGGAGCTGAGCGACGTCCGCGACGGCGTGTACTGGATCCCGAAGATGCTGCCGCGTCCGGAGGTGATCCAGCTCCTGACGCACGCCGCGCTGTTCGTGTGCCCGTCGGTGTACGAGCCGCTCGGCATCGTGAACCTGGAGGCGATGGCCTGCGGCACGCCCGTGGTGGCCTCGGCGGTGGGCGGCATCCCCGAGGTCGTGGACGACGGCCGGACCGGCCTGCTCGTCCCGGCGGGCGACGGCTTCGAGGCGGGACTGGCCCGGGCCATGGACACCGTCCTGGGCGATCCGGAGACCGCCCGGCGGATGGGCGAGGCCGGGCGGGAGCGCGCGGTCGGCGAGTTCGGCTGGGACGCGGTGGCCCGCCGCACGGTCCGGCTCTACGAGGAGATCGTCAAACAGGCTTAGTGCGTGCTGCTCAGGGGCAGGCATCGGGAAATCGGCGTGAGGGGAGCGGCCATGCGTGGTGGTGGTCCTTCGGTCCTGGGAATCGTGCTGGCGGGCGGCGAGGGCAAGCGGCTGATGCCCCTGACCGCGGACCGAGCCAAACCGGCGGTGACCTTCGGCGGCACGTACCGCCTGGTCGACTTCGTCCTGTCCAACCTCGTCAACGGCGACATCCTGCGCATCTGCGTCCTGACGCAGTACAAGTCGCACTCGCTGGACCGGCACATCACCACCACGTGGCGGATGTCCAACCTGCTCGGCAACTACGTCACGCCCGTCCCCGCCCAGCAGCGCCTCGGCCCCCGCTGGTACCTGGGCAGCGCCGACGCGATCCTGCAGTCCCTGAACCTGATCTACGACGAGCGCCCCGAGTACGTCGCCGTCTTCGGCGCCGACCACGTGTACCGCATGGATCCCCGCCAGATGCTCGCCCAGCACATCGACAGCGGTGCGGGCGTGACGGTCGCCGGGATCCGGGTGCCGCGCACGGAGTCCTCGTCGTTCGGCGTGATCACACCGGGCTCGGACGGGCAGACGGTGGAGCGCTTCCTGGAGAAGCCGGCCGACCCGCCGGGCCTCGCGGACGACCCCAGCTGTGTGTTCGCCTCGATGGGCAACTACATCTTCACGACCAAGGCCCTCATCGAGGCGCTCAAGCGGGACGCCGAGGACGAGTCCTCCGTGCACGACATGGGCGGCTCGATCCTGCCCCAGCTGACCGACCGGGGCGAGGCCGCGCTGTACGACTTCAGCGCCAACCACGTGCCCGGCGAGACCACGCGCGACCAGGGCTACTGGCGGGACGTCGGGACGCTCGACGCCTACTACGAGGCCCACATGGACCTGATCGCCGAGCGCCCCGCCTTCAACCTGTACAACCGCAGCTGGCCGATCTACACGCACTCGTACCAGCTCTCGCCGGCCCGCTTCAACGCGGGCGGCATCGCCAGCGAGTCCATCATCAGCGCGGGCTGCCTGGTCCGCGGTCAGGTCACCCGGTCCGTGCTGTCGCCTGGTGTCGTGGTCGACCCGGGGGCCGTGGTGCAGGGGTCCGTGCTGCACGACAACGTGCACATCGGCCGGGGCGCCGTGGTGCGCGGCGCCGTCCTCGACAAGAACGTCGAGGTGCCGCCGGGCGCGACGATCGGCGTGAACCCGGAGCGCGACGCCGAGCTGTACACAGTCTCCAAGGGCGGCGTCATCGCGCTCGGCAAGGGCCAGCTGGTCACCTGACGCGACGCAGCCGGGGGACTTCGACGAGACGCCTCCGGAGGGACTTTGTCCTGCCTCTGGACGAAGCGCGGGATCCGTGCTGTCATGCCGACGTCTTGTACATGACAACGTTGGCATGGAGGTTCCGTGCGTCCCCGACGCCTCAGAAACCGCCTCGCGTTACCGCTCGCCGCGCTCCTCGCCCTCACGGGCCTGAGCGCAGTCCCCGCGCTCGCGGACGACTCCGCCGAGATCCACGGCCTCAAGGGCGAGTACTACACCCACTCCGCCCCCGGCGCCTTCGACTTCCACACCCTCAAGGCGACGACCTTCGACCAGGACCTCGACTTCGACAACCTGGAGCCGCGCCTGAACTTCACCACCGGACAGTCCGACGACGTCAGCGTCCGCTGGACCGGCCGGATCGTCCCGGAGAAGAGCGGGCCGCACACCTTCTCGGTCAGCGCCGACAACGGCTTCCGCCTCTGGATCGACGGCCGGCTCGCCATCGACCACTGGGTCGACGACTGGGACCGCGAGCAGACCGCCGAGCCCGTCGACCTCACCGCCGGCCGCGCCCACGACATCAAGGTCGAGTACTTCGAGCACTACGGCGGCTCCAACTTCCACCTGCGCTGGACCCAGCCCGGCGCAGCCAAGGCCCCCGTCCCGCAGTCGGCCTTCCGCCTCCCCGAGGGCTTCGACTACGACGGCGCCCTAGCGGCCACCGTGCAGGCCACCGGCCGCACCCTCAAGCTCGACTTCGCCCAGGAGCTCACCGCACCCCCGGCGGGTTTCACCGACCATCTCGACGCCGTGATCGGCGGGGCCGCGTGGCCCCTGGGTGAGGCCCGCCCGGACCCGTCCGACCCCACCGCCCTGCTGGTGGCCCTGGACGAGCCGGTCGTCGGCAACAAGACGGGCACGGCCCGCGGCACGGCCGATGTCCGCTACGACGGCGAAGGCGGCCTCACCGACGCCGAAGGCAACGTTGTCAAGGAGTTCTGGACGTCCGGCCCGAACCACTCCACCCACCAGCTGCGCACCCGCTGGGCCGACGAGGTCGGACCGGACAACGCCCTCCCGGAGTACCCGCGCCCGCAGCTGACCCGGGACGCCTGGCGCAACCTCAACGGCCGCTGGCAGTTCGAGGCCGCCGAGCCGGGCCAGCAGCCGCCCGTCGGCAGGACGCTGAAGGAGCGCATCCTCGTCCCGTACCCGGTGGAGTCCCAGCTCTCCGGCATCGAGCGGCACGAGGACCGCATGTGGTACCGGCGCACCTTCACCGTCCCGCGCGACTGGAAGATCGGCTCGGGTCAGCGGCTCAGGCTCAACTTCGGCGCCGTCGACTGGCGCTCCGAGGTCTACGTCAACGGCACGAAGGTCGCCACGCACGAGGGCGGCTACGACAAGTTCAGCGCCGACGTCACCGACGCGCTCAAACCCGGCCGCACCCAGGAGCTGATCGTCGGCGTCTACGACCCGACCGACGCGGCCTCCGGCGAGAACCCGCCGCTGGGCAAGCAGCGCCTGGACCCCAGCGGCATCTGGTACACCCCGTCCTCCGGCATCTGGCAGACGGTCTGGATGGAGCCGGTGGCCCGCGACCACGTCGACTCCCTCAAGATCGTCCCCGACGTGGCGGGCGAGAAGGTCACCCTCGAGGTCCGGGGCGTCCCAGGCGGCGTACCGGTCACGGCGACGGCGTACGACGGCCGGCGCGAGGTGGCCACCGCGAGCGGCCGCACCGGCGGCCCGCTCACGCTGACCGTGCGCGACCCGCACCTGTGGTCGCCGGACGACCCGTTCCTCTACGGCCTGAAGGTCAAGGTCGGCGCCGACCGGGTCGGCAGCTACTTCGGCATGCGCTCCGTCGCCGTCGAGAAGGTCAACGGCGTCCCCCGCACGCTCCTCAACGGCGAGCCCGTCTTCCTGATGGCCACCCTCGACCAGGGCTTCTGGCCCGACGGCCTGCACACCGCCCCCACCGACGAGGCGCTGGCCTACGACCTGAAGGCGCACAAGCGGCTCGGCTTCAACTCGGTGCGCAAGCACATCAAGGTCGAGCCGGACCGCTGGTTCTACTGGGCCGACCGGCTCGGACTGCTGGTCTGGCAGGACATGCCCGCGATGACGGCCGGGGTGAACCCGAGCGCCACCTCCCGGGCCCGCTACGAGCGCGAGCTGAAGGAGATGATCGACGAACACATCAGCAGCCCGTCGGTCGTCATGTGGGTGACCTTCAACGAGGGCTGGGGCCAGTACGACGTGGGCCGGATCGCCGAGCAGGCCAAGGCCTGGGACCCCACCCGCCTGGTCAACGGCCAGTCCGGGCTGAATCTCGGCGCCGACGGCGGCACCGGCGACATCATGGACGAGCACGGCTACCCGAGCCCGGCCCTGCCGCCCCGCCCCGACGGGCAGCGCGCCCTGGTCAGCGGCGAGTACGGCGGCCTGGGCCTCGCGGTGCCCGGCCACGCCTGGTCGGTGCAGCAGTCGTACGTCGACGTCGACCCGGCCACCTACACCGAGGACTACCTGGAGAAGCTGGACGAGGTCCGCGCGCTGGTCTGCAAGGGGAGCAACGGGGCCGTCTACACCCAGATCGCGGACGTCGAGGGCGAGCTGAACGGCTTCCTCACCTACGACCGCGCGGTGCTGAAACCCGACACGGCCCGGCTCAGGGCCGCGCACGAGGCGCTGATCCATGACGCCTCCCGGGTGACTCCCACGGGGTGCCCGGCGCCGCAACCTGTGCTGGACTGACCGCAGATGCACCATAAGTCCCGCCCCTTTCCTCGGGGCGGGACTTAATCCGCTGTTAACTGTACGTAGCCTGATCGTACTTGACCGTAATCGGCTGGGGGCGATTGACTGCTGGCCCACCCGTCGTCGACGCGAGGCAAGCCCTTGACTGCTGACCTGCTCGCTCCTCTCGACCTGGCGTTCTGGAACATGGAGTCCGCCGACCACCCGATGCACCTCGGCGCGCTCGGGATCTTCTCCGCTCACTCGCCCACCGCGGGCGCCCACGCGGCGGACCTGCTCGCCGCCCGCGCCGCCGGCGTGCCCGGACTGCGGATGCGGATCCGCGACGTGTGGCAGCCGCTGCCCTCCGCCCTGCGCCGCCCGCTCGCCTTCGGCGGCGCGGCCCGCGAGCCGGACCCGGGCTTCGACCCCCTGCACCACGTGCGGCTGCACGCGCCGACCGCCGATTTCCACGCGGAGGCCGGCCGGCTCATGGGGCGTCCGCTGGAGCGCGGCCGACCGCCCTGGGAGGCCCATGTACTGCCGGGGGAGGACGGGGTCTGCTTCGCGGTGCTGTTCAAGTTCCACCACGCCCTGGCCGACGGGCTGCGGGCGCTGACGCTCGCCGCGGGCGTCATGGACCCGATGGACATGCCCGCGCCCCGGCCCCGTCCCGCGGACCCCCCGCGCGGAGTGCTGCCGGACGTGCGCGACCTGCCCGGGCTCATGCGCGGCGCCCTGTCCGACGTCGGCCGCGCCCTGGACATCGGCACCGCCGTCGCCCGCTCCTCCCTCGACGTGCGCTCCACCCCGGCCCTCACCTGCGAGCCGAGCGGCACCCGCCGCACCGCCGGAGTGGTGCTGGACCTCGACGACGTGCACCGGATCCGCAAGACCGTCGGCGGCACCGTCAACGACGTCCTCATCGCGGTCGTCGCCGGCGCCCTGCGCCGCTGGCTCGACGAGCGCGGCAACGGCAGCGAGGGCGTCGCGCCCCGGGCCCTGATCCCGGTCTCCAAGCGCCGCCCGCGCACCGCCCACCCGCAGGGCAACCGGCTCTCCGGGTACCTGATACGGCTTCCGGTCGACGACCCCGACCCGCTGGCCCGCCTGGCCTCGGTCCGCACCGCCATGGACCGCAACAAGGACGCCGGCCCCAACCGGGGCGCGGGCGCCGTAGCCCTGCTCGCCGATCACGTCCCCGCCCTCGCCCACCGGCTCGGCGGACCCCTGGTCGGCCAGGCGGCCCGGCTCTGGTTCGACATCCTCGTGACCAGCGTGCCCCTGCCCAGCCTCGGCCTGAAGCTCGGCGGCCACCCCCTCACCGCCGTCTTCCCGCTCGCCCCGCTGGCCCCCGGCCACTCCCTCGCGGTCGCCGTCTCGACGTACCGGGGCGGCGTCCACTACGGGCTCGTCGCCGACGGCGAGGCGGTCTCCGACCTGGACCTGTTCGCGACGGCCGTCTCCAAGGAGGTGGCGACGCTGATCAAGGCCTGCCGGTCCTGATCGGCGCGAGTTTGGCGGTGCGGCCCGGCGCTGAAGTAAAATCCGCCGTTCGAAAGCGGCCGCGACCGGCGCGCCGCGACGGCAGAGCAGGGAACGCAGCGGCGATGACGGTGACAGAGGACGGCCCGCAGGCCATGGACGAGGCGAGCGGGCTCTCGTACGGACCCGGCATCGACCCGGAGCGCCTGGCCGTCTGCCTCAGCGTGCTCGAGGAACTCGACAAGCTGGAGATCGACCACCCGGACGCCATCGCGGTGCGCCGGGCCACCGCGGGCATCTACCGCACGGTCAAGCAGCGCCGCCGCCAGGAGCGCCGGGCCGCCAAGACCGCCCACGACAAGGCGGTCACGGAGGCCACGGCGACCGGCTCCGCCCAGCGCATCGACGACGAGACCGAGGGTCTTCTGCCGTCGTCGAACACCGAGGAGGGCAGGATCGCGGGGATACTCCAGCGCCCGCGTTCCTGCTACACCTGCAAGACCCGGTACGTGGAAGTCGACTACTTCTACCACCAGCTCTGTCCCGCCTGCGCCCGCGTGAACCGCGCCAAGCGCGACGTCCGCGCCGACCTCACCGGCAAGCGGGCCCTGCTCACCGGCGGCCGCGCCAAGATCGGCATGTACATCGCGCTGCGGCTGCTGCGCGACGGGGCGCACACCACGATCACCACGCGGTTCCCCAAGGACGCCATCCGCCGCTTCAAGGCCATGGACGACTCCGCGGACTGGATCCACCGCCTGGAGGTCGTCGGCATCGACCTGCGCGACCCGGCGCAGGCCGTGGCCCTCGCCGACCAGATCGCCGAGGCCGGGCCGCTCGACATCCTCGTCAACAACGCGACCCAGACCGTGCGCCGCCTGCCGTCCGCCTATGCCGCCCTGGTCGAGGGCGAGAGCGCGCCGCTGCCCGCCGGTGAGCTGCCCGCCCACCATGTCATCGGCGCGTTCAACTCCGGCGCGGTCGACGGCCTCGCCGCGCTGCCGCTGGGCAGCAGCGGCCTCGACGCGCAGCAGGTCGCCGACCTCGCCCTGGTCGCCGGCAACGCCAGCGTCGAACGGCACCTCGACGGCACGGCGATCGACGCGGGCGGTCTCGTCCCCGACGTCGTGGACACCAACACCTGGGTGCAGACCATCGAGCAGATCTCCCCGGTGGAGCTGCTGGAGACCCAGCTGTGCAACTACACGGCGCCGTTCATCCTCATCAGCAAGTTGCGGCCGGCGATGGCCGAGGCCGCGAAGAAGGCGGCGAGCGGACGCGCGTACGTCGTCAACGTGTCGGCGATGGAGGGCGTCTTCGGCCGCGGGTACAAGGGCGCCGGGCACCCGAACACCAACGCCGCGAAGGCCGCGATGAACATGGTCACGCGGACCAGCGCCCAGGAGATGTTCCAGACCGACGGCATCCTGATGACCTCGGTCGACACCGGGTGGATCACGGACGAGCGGCCGCACTACGACAAGTTGCGGCTCGCCGAGGCCGGTTTCCACGCGCCGCTCGACCTCGTCGACGGCGCGGCCCGGGTGTACGACCCGATCGTGCGGGGCGAGGCGGGGGAGGACCTCTACGGGGTCTTCCTGAAGGACTACGCGCCCGGGAAGTGGTAGGGGCGGATCGGCTCGAAAGCGCCCTCGCCCGGCTACGTCGAACGGGCGATCCGCACAACGCCCCCGCGTGGACAAAACGGTACGGAAACCCGTGCTGAACGCGGGATGACGCGCGATCGTTACCGTCTGTTTTCAGCCCCATCGAGCGGGGGCCCGCTCATTTGGTTAATCTGGAGCGGACGGACAGCAACACGGGGTCCTACCCACACCCACGGTCCGTCATGGGACAAGCCGGTTCACCACGGCCTGCTCTCCCGTGAGTCGACCGGCGCCACCGCGTCCGAACTGCATTTGACATCAGAGCCCGAGCGGGCGTCAGGCGCAGCAGGACCGGCGCGGACGTCCCGAGGGTGACCGACACATAAGGAGTGCGCGGTGACACCGGAGAAGACGAATCGCGATCAGCGCCCCAAGGAACGCGGCGAGCGCGCCGGCCGGCGGGCCGACGAGCTCGGCAGCCTCGACGTGTGGGCCCGTTCGGCCCCCATCCGCCTCGCGGGCTACGAGGACGACCTCGCGGAGCCCCACATCCTGCCCAGCGTCGACTGACAGCGGGCGCCCCTCCGCGATCGCCGACCGTACGGCCGTGCCACACTCGCACCCATGCTGATCAGGGAAGCAACGGCGGACGACTGGCCGCGCATCTGGCCGTTCTGGCACCGCATCGTCGCCGCGGGCGAGACCTACGCCTGGGACCCGGGTACCTCCGAGGAGGAGGCCCGGGTCCTGTGGATGAACCCGGCGAAACGCGTCTACGTCGTCGAGGACGACAGCGGCACCGTCGTCGCCTCCGCCTACCTCACCCCCAACTACGGCGGGCCCGCCGCCCGCATCGCCAACGCCGGTTTCATGGTCGACCCCGACCAGGGCGGCCGGGGCCACGGCCGCGCCCTCGCCGAACACCTCCTGACCGAGGCCCGGTCGGCCGGCTACCGCGGCATGGTGTTCAACGCCGTCGTCGAGACCAACCCGGCCGTGAAGCTGTGGACCTCCCTCGGCTTCACCATCCTCGGTACCGTCCCGGACGCCTTCGACCACCCCCGGCACGGCCGGGTGGGGCTGCACATCATGTACCGGGCGCTGTAGACCGACGGAGGAGCCCATGACCGGTCTTCGGGTGAGACCTCTCGACGTGGCCACCTGGCCGGACTTCGCCGGTCTGGTCGAGCGGCACAAGGGAGTGTGGGGCGGCTGCTGGTGCATGGCCTTCCACCCGGAGGGCCTGAGCCGCGACAAGGACCCGGAGCAGAACCGCTCCGAGAAGGAGACCCGGGTCCGCGAGGGCCGCGCGCACGCCGCCCTCGTCTACGACGGTCAGGACTGCGTCGGATGGAGCCAGTTCGGAACGCCCGCCGAACTGCCCCGCATCAAGCACCGGCGCGCCTACGAGAAGGACCTCGACACCCTCCCGGACTGGCGCGTCACCTGCTTCTTCGTCGATCGCGCCCACCGCGGGCGAGGAGTTGCCGCCGCCGCCCTCGAAGGCGCCCTCCAGGAGATCGCGCGGCTCGGCGGCGGATCCGTGGAGGGCTACCCCGAGGACACCGAGGACCGGAAGGTCTCGGCGTCGCTCCTGTTCACCGGCACGGTGACGCTGTTCGAGGGCCGAGGCTTCGAGCGGATCCGGCGCCTCGGCAAGCATCACTGGGTCATGTCCCGGGCGGTACCGCCCGCGGCCGTCAGGGCCGGACGTACGGCCGGGTCATGATCTCCATGTTGTGGCCGTCCGGGTCGTCGAAGTAGGCACCGCGACCGCCGAAGAGGTCGTTGACCCGGCCCGGCTCGGTGTGGCTCGGGTCGGCGTAGTACGTCACTCCGAGCTTCTCCAGGCGGGCGATCATCGCGTCGAACTGCTCCTCGGGAACGAGGAACGCGTAGTGCTGCGACTGGATCGGCTCGTCGCTCTTCTCGTAGTAGTCGAGGGTCACGCCGTTGCCCAGGTCGACGGGCAGGAACGGCCCGAAGGGGGCGCCCACCTCCAGGCCCAGCACCGCCGCCAGGAACTCCGCCGAGAGCCGGCGGTCCGAGGCGTACACGGCGGTGTGGTCGAGGCGGGCGACGGTGGCCGGCAGGTCAGGGGTGTGCTGTGCGGGGGACATGGGTGGGTTCGTCTCCGGTTCCTGGTAGGTGAGAAGCGCCGCGAGAAGGCGCGGAAAAGAGGGGGAACGGAGACGGGAGGCGGGGCGCGTGCCCGCTGCGGCACTCGGGCGGGGCCGGGCGGGGTCGCCCCCGCCGCGCTCACGCCGAGGCCGGGCGCCTCACTCGTGCTTGGCCCACGGCCGACCCGGCAGTCACCCGGCCGACTCTAGTGCACCGGCGCCGTACGCCGCCACGGGTTTCTCTCCTCCAACTGGGCCGCCACCTCCAGCAGTTGGGACTCCGAGCCGGGGCGCCCCACCAGCTGCACGGAGCAGGGGGCGCCGGAGGGGAGAGTTCCGCAGGGGACGGCCATGGCGGGCCAGCCGGTCAGGTTCCACGCGGGCGTCAGCGGCGAGTAGTTCGTGTTGGCCAGTACGTTGCTCAGCCAGCCCCGCTCGTGCCAGGGCCCGGCCTTGGGGGAGCGGCGGGCGAGCGCGGGGGTGAGCAGCACGTCGTACTCCGTGAAGAACGGCTCCAGCCGTCGCCGCAGCTGTTCCCGGGCGCTCCCGGAGCGGGCCGCGGCCATGAACGGGCGGCCGACGCGGGCGTGGACGCGGGTGCGCCGCGTCAGTAGGCGGGGGTCGAGGTCCTGGGCGTCCGCGGCCGTGCCCGCCGTCCAGTGGGTCAGCGAGGTCGTGGCGAGGGACAGGGGGTAGGGCGGGTCGGCGCGGCGGACCTGGTGGCCCGCCCGCATCAGCACCCCGGCCGCCTCACGGGCGGCCGCCGCGTACGGGCGGCTGATGGTGACGCCGGCCAGCGGACTCCGCAACGACACGGCGATGCGGAGCGTGCCCGGCTCGGACCGGGGGACGGGCGCGGTGCCGGCGAGGACCGCGAGCATCAGGCGGGTGTCCTCGACGGTCGTGGCGAGCGGGCCGTGCTCCGTCATGCCGAACCAGGTGCTGCCCTCGCCCGCCGGGACCACTCCGCTCCCCGGCTTGATGGCGACCAGGCCACAGTTGGCGGCCGGTATGCGCAGGGAGCCCATGCCGTCGTTGCCCAGGGCGATCGGCACCATCCCGGCGGCGACGGCCGCCGCGCTGCCGCCCGACGAACCGCCCGCCGAGCGCGCCGGGTCCCAGGGGTTGCGGGAGGTGCCCAGCACGCCGTCCGTCGTGCCGAAGACGCACAGTTCGGGCACGTGCGTCAGACCCACCACCACCGCGCCCGCGGCGCGCAGCCGGGCCACCGTCACATGGTCCTGGGCGGCCGGCGTGTCCGGCGTCGCCGCCGAGCCGTTGCGCCGGGACTCGCCGCGCACCGCGAGATTGTCCTTGACGGCCACGGGCACCCCGGCCAGCGGCAGTTCACCGAGGTCGCCGCGGGCGGCCACCTCGTCGGCCTCGGCCGACGCCGCCTCGGCGCGCACGCTACGGAACGCCCCCACGCGGCCGTCGAGCCGCTCGATCAGGGCGAGGTGCTCGGCGACCACCTCCCGGGGTGTGACCCGCTTCTCGCGGACGGCGGCGGAAATCTCGGCGGCGGTGCGGCCGGCCCAGGTGGTCACAGCGGCTCCTCGGAGGGGAGGGAAACGGGCTTACTGGCGAGTACGTAGGGAGAACTGTGCACCGGCCGGGGGCGCACGTCGAGGTAGTGAGCTGTTTTATGCGCCTCGTCACGCCCCGGCGCCCCCTGGACCTCCGATCACCCGCTTCAACTCCGGTGCGCGGTCCCTGCTGCTGCCGGAGGCCGTGCGGGCCTGCCGGTGGCGGGTACGGGTGACCGGGGCGCGAGGGGCCGTGCGGATCGCGGAGTTCGGGCTGTACCGGTCGAGGGTGTGAGTCGCTAGCGCAGGTGCCGGGCGAAGAAGGCCTCGGTGGCGTCCATCTCGGACGCCCAGCGGGAACCGAACGTGTGGCCCTCCCCGGGAACGGCGCGCAGTTCGACGTCCTTGCCCGCCTTCTCGAACGCGGCGGCGGCCTCGCGGGACCAGGCGAGGGGGCACGTGTCGTCCGCGGTGCCGTGCTGAATCAGCAGGGGCTCCGTCGCCCGGTCGGCGAAGGTGAGGGGCGAGACATCGCGCCAGAAGGCCGGGTCCTCCTCGGGCGTGCCGTGCTTCTCCTCGATCTCGGCCACGACGGGGTCGCCGTCGGGCCGCTGGAAGTGGTCGATGTTCTCCTGCGGCCGTCCGCTCACCGGCGCGTACGCGACCGCCGCGTCGAACAGCCCGGGCGCCACGACCAGCGTGTTGTACACGACCCCGCCGCCCATGGACCGGCCGAACAGGCCGATGCGGTCGCCGTCGATCTCCGGTCGCCCGGAGTCGCGCAGGGCCAGGGCGGCGCCGATGACGTCCTCCGTGTAGCCGAGGCGCAGGTCGACGTCGTTGTCCGGGTCTTCGTCGGAGCGGGCGTGGTTGCGGTAGTCGGTGTGCAGGACGACGTAGCCGCCGCGGGCCAGGCGGTCCTGCTCGCGGGGCATGCCCTGGCCGCTGACGTAGACGTCCGGGTCGATGTACCCGTGCGCCAGCACCAGCGCCGGGAAGGGGCCCTCGCCCTCGGGGATGTTCATGATGCCCGAGACGGTCAGGCCGTTCGCCTCGTACGTGATGGCGTACCGGGTGTAGGCGGAGGTGCGGTCGAGCACGGAGCCGAGGCGCAGGCCGGAGCCGGTGTGCTCGCGGCGCATCAGGGCCGGGAGGGAGACGGGATCGGCAAGTGCGGAGGTGGAGGTGGAGGTGGGGGAGGGCGTGCCGCGGGGGGTCTCGCTCGTGGCCCGGGACGGTGCCGGGGACGGCTCGGGCGTGTCCTCGCCCCCGCCGCCGGTGCAGCCGAGCGCGACGGCCAGCAGCAGTCCGGCGGCGGCACAGGCGGTACCCCGTCGCCGCATACGGTCCATTGTGACCCCGTTCGAACGGAGGGAGAGACGCAGGTCACATCCGTGCATGTCACATCCGGGTGAGGCCGCCGGCTCATAAGGGCGTAAGCAACGACAACGACGAAGGAGCTCACCATGAGCGCGCGTCTGGACGTCTTCGCCACCCCGAGCGGGAGCAAGCTCGTCAAGCAGTTCACCTCCGTGGGACGGCTGGTCGTGGAGTCGGCGCTGCCGGCCGCCACCCGGGAGCTGGTGTCGCTGCGCGTGAGTCAGATCAACGGGTGCGCGGTCTGCATCGACATGCACACCAAGGAGGCCGCGGCGGCGGGCGAGTCCTCCGTACGCCTCCACCTGGTCGCGGGGTGGCGTGAGGCCACGGTCTTCACCGAGGCCGAGCGCGCCGCCCTGGAACTCGCCGAACAGGGCACCCGGATCGCGGACGGGGCCGGCGGGGTCCCGGACGAGGTGTGGGAGCGGGCCGTCAAGCACTACGACGAGGAGCAGCTCGTCGCGCTGGTGACCCTCGTCGCCTTCATGAACACCGCGAACCGGCTGAACGTCATCCTCCAGCAGCCGGCGGGCGACTACCGGCCCGGCCAGTTCAAGTAGCGGCCGCACAACGGGCCAGCGGGCCCTCGGCGTGTGCCTAGGGCCCGAGCTGCGCCCGCAGCCACTCCTCCACCTCGCCCACGTGTGCGGCCGCCGCCGCGCGGGCCGCCTCCGGGTCGTGGGCGGCCAGGGCGCGGTGGATCGCCGCGTGTTCGCGGCGGGTGCGGGTGAAGGCGCCCTCCTCCTGGTAGCCGCGCCAGACCCGGGCGCGGAAGGTCCGCGACGACAGGCCCTCCAGGATCGCGGCCATCGTCTCGTTGCCCGCCGCCGCCGCGATCACACGGTGGAAGGCCAGGTCGTGGGCGAGGATCTCCTCCGGATCGTCCGTGGCGTTCATCGCCGCCAGGTGCTTCTCCACCTCGGCCAGCTGGTCCGGGGTGATCCGCGCGGCGGCCAGCGCCGTCGCCGTCGACTCCAGGATCCGCCGGATCTCCAGCAGCTCCACCAGGCGCGGGCCGCGCGACAGGTCCGCCACGACACCGAAGGTCTCCAGCAGGTCGCCGGCCTCCAGCTGCGTGACGTAGATGCCCGACCCGTGCCGGGCCTCCAGCACGCCCAGCACCGTCAGCGCGCGGATCGCCTCCCGCATCGAGCTGCGGGAGATGCCCAGCTGCGCGGCCAGGTCCCGCTCGGTCGGCAGCCGCTGGCCCGGCTCCAGCCGGCCCTCGCCGATCATCGCCTTGATCCGCTCGATGGCGCGCTGCGTCACGGTGCCCTTCTGCGGGGCTGTCTCGTCGTCCACGCCCGTCCTCCGATCACAGCGCTCCGGCGCAGTCTAACCAGCAGGGTGGTCGGACCACTATGCGTCCCAGGCGAGGAAATGTGGCGTCGCAGGGTGTTCTGGCGGGGGAGTGGTCTGATAAGTATGCGGGCATCTGCTGGAACACCGGTCGATGGGAGCACCCAGAGATGCCCGGAAGCACAGTGCGGAAGCGGAAGCAATCCCGGATCGTCGGCGCGGTGGCCCTCGCCGCCGGAGCCAGTCTCGTGCTCGCCGGGTGCGGCAGCACCAAGGACACCGGCGCCTCGGGAGCCGGCGGTGGTGACGGCACGGGCAAGGTGGGGGTCGTGCTGCCCCTGCTCACCTCGCCGTTCTGGCAGTCGTACAACGACTACGTGCCCAAGATGGCGAAGTCCGAGGGCGTCGACGCGATGAAGACCGTCAACTCCAACAGCGACCCCTCGCAGCAGATCACCGACATCAACAACCAGCTCAACCAGGGCGTCAAGGGCCTGGTCGTCGCCCCGCTGGACAGCGCCGCCATCGAGGCGGGCCTCGACCAGGCCGAGCGCAAGGGCGTGCCGGTGGTCGCCGTGGACGTGGCGCCCGACAAGGGCAAGGTCGCCATGGTGGTCCGGGCGAACAACGTGGCCTACGGCGAGAAGGCCTGCCAGTACCTCGGCGAGCACATCACCTCGGGCAAGGTCGTGCAGATCATGGGCGACCTCGCCTCGGTCAACGGCCGCGACCGCTCCGAGGCGTTCCGCGCCTGCGTGAAGAAGAACTTCCCCAAGCTGAAGGTCCTGGAGATCCCGGCCAAGTGGGAGTCCGACACCGCGGCCTCCAAACTCGACACCCTCCTCAACGCCAATCCGGACATCAAGGGCATCTACATGCAAGCGGGCGGCGTCTACCTGGCGCCCACCCTCCAGACCCTCAAGTCCAAGGGCATGCTGAAGAAGGCCGGGCAGCCGGGCCACATCACGATCGTGTCCAACGACGGCATCCCGCAGGAGTTCGACGCCATCCGCAAGGGCGAGATCGACGCGACCGTCTCCCAGCCCGCCGACGCCTACGCCAAGTACGGCATGTACTACATCAAGGCCGCGATGCAGGGGAAGACCTTCAAGCCCGGCCCGACCGACCACGACTCCACGATCGTCAAGCTGCCCAGCGGCATCCTGGAGGACCAGCTGCCCGCGCCGCTGGTGACCAAGGACAACGTCGACGACCCCAAGCTCTGGGGCAACACGGTCGAATGAGTCGCATGAGTACCGCACTGGTTGAAGCGCGGGGCATCGTCAAGCGGTACGGCCCCACCACCGCGCTCGCCGACGGGCGGCTCACCGTCCTGCCGGGCGAGTCCCACGCCCTCGTCGGCCGCAACGGCGCCGGCAAGTCGACCCTGGTCAGGATCCTCACCGGACTCCAGGCACCCGACGAGGGCACCGTCCGCTTCGACGGCGACCCCGCACCCCCGCTCACCGACCGCGACGCCTGGCGCCGCAAGGTCGCCTGCGTCTACCAGCACCCCACGGTCGTCCCCGAACTGACCGTCGCCGAGAACCTGTTCATCAACCGGCAGCCCCTGCGGCGGGGGTTCATCAGCTGGCGCCGGCTGAAGGCGGAGGCCGCCGCGCTCCTCGACACCTGGGACGTGCGCGTCGACCCCGAGGCCCGCACCGCCGACCTCAAGGTCGAGGACCGGCAGATGGTGGAGATCGCCCGGGCCCTGAGCTTCGGCGCCCGCTTCATCATCCTGGACGAACCCACCGCCCAGCTCGACAACCGGGAGATCGAGCGCCTGTTCACCCGCATGCGGGCGTTGCAGGACTCGGGCGTCACCTTCCTGTTCATCTCCCACCACCTCCAGGAGGTGTACGAGGTCTGCCAGACCGTCACGGTCCTGCGCGACGCCCGCTGGATCACCACCGCCCCGGTCGCCGACCTCCCGCGCCAGGCCCTGGTGGAGGCCATGGCGGGGGAGACCGTCGCCGAACAGGCCGAGCGGCGACGGGCCGTCGAGGCGGCGGGCCCCGTCCTCCTCGACGTCCGGGGGCTCGGCTCGACGGCGTACGAGAACGTCGACCTCACCGTCCGCAGGGGCGAGGTCGTCGGACTCGCCGGATCCAGCGCCAGCGGCAAGATCGAACTGGCCGAGACGTTCACCGGACTGCACACCCCGACGAGCGGGACGGCCCTGCTCGACGGCGCGCCGCTGCCCTTCGGCGACGTCCGCAGGGCCCTGGAGGCCGGTGTCGGCTTCGTGCCCCGCGACCGGCACGACCAGGGCCTGGTCTTCGGCATGTCCATCGGCGACAACGCCACGCTCAGCGTCCTGGAACGCCTCGGCCGTTTCGGTTTCGTCGGCGCCGACCGCAAGCGCGACGTGGCCACCGCCCTGATCGAACGGCTCGACATCCACGCCGAGGGCCCCGAGCAGCCCGTCTCGGACCTGTCCGGCGGCAACGCGCAGAAGGTCGTCATGGCCCGCGCCCTCGCCTCCGACCCGCGGCTGCTGGTCCTCGTCAACCCGACCGCGGGCGTCGACGTGAAGTCCAAGGAGTCCCTGCTCGCCCGCGTCGACAGCGCCCGCGAGGACGGCACCGCCGTGCTCGTCGTCTCCGACGAACTCGACGACCTGAGGCGCTGCGACCGGGTCCTCGTCCTCTTCCACGGCCGGGTCGTCGCCGAGCACCGCGCGGGCTGGCGCGACCACGAGCTCATCGCCTCCATCGAAGGAGTGGACCATGGCTGACACCAAGGCCCCACCGGTGAAGCCGGTGCGCGTGACCGACCCAGGGTCGGCGAGGACCGTGCTGGTGCGCCGGGCCCGCGAACTCGCCCTCGTACCGGCCCTGTTGCTGCTCATGGTGCTCGGCGCGATCGTCAACGACTCGTTCCTCACCGAGCGCAACCTGATCTCGATCCTCGGGGCCTCCGCCGCCCTCGCGATGGTCGTGCTCGCCGAGTCGCTCGTGCTGATCACCGGCAAGTTCGACCTGTCCCTGGAATCGGTCGTCGGCATCGCGCCCGCCGTCGGCGCGCTGCTCGTGCTGCCCGCCGCCCAGTCCGGCTGGGGCACCGAACTCCCCGCCGCCCTGGCCCTCCTGGCCGTCCTGGTCGCCGGCGCGGCCGTCGGCGCCTTCAATGGCGTCCTCGTCGTGAAGTTCAAGCTCAACGCGTTCATCGTGACGCTCGCGATGCTGATCGTGCTGCGCGGCCTGCTGGTCGGCGCGACCAAGGGCAAGACGCTGTTCGGCATGCCCGACAGCTTCTACTCCCTGGCGACCACCACCTTCCTCACCGTGCCGCTGTCGGTGTGGCTGGCCGCGCTCGCCTTCGCCGTCGCCGGGCTGGTCCTGAAGTACCACCGGGTGGGGCGCGCCCTGTACGCCATCGGCGGCAACGCCGACGCGGCCCGGGCGGCGGGCATCCGCGTGGAGCGCGTCATGCTCGGCGTGTTCGTCGTCGCGGGCGTCCTCGCCGCGGTCGGCGGCATCATGCAGACCGGGTACGTCGGCGCGATCAGCGCCAACCAGGGCCAGAACATGATCTTCACGGTGTTCGCGGCCGCGGTGATCGGCGGCATCGCCCTCGACGGCGGCAAGGGCACCATGTTCGGCGCCCTGACCGGCGTACTCCTTCTGGGGGTCGTGCAGAACCTGCTCACCCTCGCGCAGGTGCCGTCGTTCTGGATCCAGGCCATCTACGGCGGGATCATCCTGGTCGCCCTCATGATCGCCCGGGTGACGACCGGCCGCGCCCAGGACTGACCCCGCCCCTCGCTCCGACCGACGAAAGGCCCCCCGTGTCCCGGACGCCCGCCCGCATCATCGCGGTCGACACCCATGACATCCGCTTCCCCACCTCGCGCGAGCTCGACGGCTCCGACGCGATGAACCCCGACCCCGACTACTCGGCGGCCTACGTCGTCCTGCGCACGGACGCGGCCGACGGCCACGAGGGGCACGGGTTCGCCTTCACCATCGGGCGGGGCAACGAGGTGCAGGTCGCCGCGATCGACGCGCTGCGCGGACACCTGGTCGGCCGTGACGTGGCCGACCTGTGCGCCGACCCCGCCACCCTGAACCGCGACCTGATCGGCGACAGCCAGTTGCGCTGGCTCGGTCCCGAGAAGGGCGTGATGCACATGGCGATCGGCGCCGTCGTCAACGCCGTGTGGGACCTGACCGCCAAGCGTGCCGGCCTGCCGCTGTGGCGGCTGCTCGCCGAGGCCGAACCCGAGTGGCTCGTCCGCCAGATCGACTTCCGCTACCTCACCGACGCCCTCACCCCCGAGGAGGCCCTGACCCTCCTGCGCCAGGGCCGGCAGGGCGCCGAGGAGCGCACGGCCCGGCTCCTGGAACGCGGTTACCCCGCCTACACCACCTCGCCCGGCTGGCTCGGCTACGACGACGAGAAACTCACCCGGCTCGCCGCCCGGGCCGTCGCCGACGGCTTCACGCAGATCAAGCTCAAGGTGGGCGCCGACCTCGACGACGACATCCGCCGCTGCCGCGTGGCCCGGTCGGTCATCGGCCCCGACATCCGCATGGCCGTCGACGCCAACCAGCGCTGGGACGTGGACGAGGCGATCCGCTGGACCAAGGCCCTCGCCGAGTTCGACCCGTACTGGATCGAGGAACCCACCAGCCCCGACGACATCCTCGGCCACGCGGCGATCCGCCGGGCCGTCGCCCCCGTGAAGGTCGCCACCGGCGAGCACGTCCACAACCGGATCGTCTTCAAGCAACTCCTCCAGGCCGGCGCGCTCGACGTCGTCCAGATCGACGCGGCCCGCGTCGGAGGCGTCCCCGAGAACCTCGCGATCCTGCTGCTCGCGGCCAAGTTCGGTGTACCGGTCTGCCCGCACGCGGGCGGCGTCGGCCTGTGCGAACTCGTCCAACACCTGTCGATGTTCGACTACGTGGCCCTGACCGGCACCACCGAGGACCGCGTCATCGAATACGTCGACCATCTGCACGACCACTTCCTCGATCCGGTGGTGATCCGCGAAGGTCATTACACGGCACCCACCGCGCCGGGCTTCTCGGCCGCCATGCGGCCCGAGTCGCTGGCGCGCTACACGTACCCGGGCGGCGGCTTCTGGGCCGCCGACCTCGACGCGACGAAGAAGGGGCACGCTGCATGAGCGACTTCGAGGGTCTCAGGGCCCTGGTGACGGGCGGTGCCTCCGGCATCGGCCGGGCCACCGCGGACCTCTTGGCCGAGCGCGGCGCCCAGGTCGCCGTCCTCGACCTGGACCCGTCCCCGGTCGGCAAGCCACTCCTCGGCCACCGCGCGGACGTCACCGACGACACGTCCGTGCGGGCGGCCGTCGCGGCGGCGGTCGCGGAACTCGGCGGCCTCGACATCCTGGTCAACAACGCGGGCATCGGCGCCCAGGGCACCGTCGAGGACAACCCCGACGACGAGTGGCACCGCGTCTACGACGTCAACGTCGTCGGCATGGTCCGTACCACCCGCGCCTGCCTGCCCCACCTGCGCGCCTCCGCCCACGCGGCGATCGTCAACACCTGCTCCATCGCCGCCACCGCGGGCCTGCCGCAGCGCGCCCTGTACAGCGCCACCAAGGGGGCCGTGTACTCCCTGACCCTCGCCATGGCCGCCGACCACGTCCGCGAGGGCATCCGCGTCAACTGCGTCAACCCGGGCACGGTCGACACCCCGTGGGTCGGCCGTCTCCTCGACGCCGCGCCCGACCCGGCCGCCGAACGCGCCGCCCTGGAGGCCCGCCAGCCCACCGGCCGCCTGGTCTCCCCGGCCGAGGTGGCGGGCGCCATCGCGTACCTGGCGAGCCCCCTGTCCGGAGCCACCACGGGCACCGCGCTCGCCGTCGACGGCGGCATGCAGGGTCTGCGGCTGCGCCCGGTGGCCCGGTGAACCCGCTCGGCGGCAGCGGCGTCCGGGTCAGCGCCCTGTCCTTCGGCGCCGCAGCCATCGCCAACCTGTACACCGAGGTCGGCGAGGAGCAGGCCCACGAGGCCGTGGAAGCCGCCTGGCAGCGCGGCATCCGCTACTTCGACACCGCCCCGCACTACGGCCTCGGCCTCTCCGAACGCCGCCTCGGCGCCGCCCTGCGCGACCACCCCCGCGACCGGTACACAGTCTCCACCAAGGTGGGCCGCCGCCTCGAACCCTCCCACGGCACCGGCGACGACCTCGCCCACGGCTTCGCGGTGCCCGCCACCCACCGGCGCGTGTGGGACTTCAGCGCCGACGGCATCCGCCGCACCCTGGAGTCCAGCCTGGAACGCCTCGGCCTGGACCGGGTGGACATCGTGTACCTCCACGACCCGGACGAGCACGCCGAAGCCGCCTTCCGCGAGGGCTACCCGGCCCTGGAGAAGCTCCGCTCGGAGGGCGTGGTCGGCGCGATCGGCGCCGGCATGAACCAGTCGGAGATGCTCACCCGCTTCGTCCGCGACACCGACGTCGACGTGGTGCTGTGCGCCGGCCGCTACACCCTGCTCGACCAGAGCGCCCTCACCGACCTGCTGCCCGCGGCCCACGAACGCGGCACGTCCGTCGTCATCGGCGGCGCCTTCAACTCCGGCCTGTTGGCCAACCCCGAGCCGGGCGCCCGCTACAACTACAGCATCGCCCCCTCCGAGCTGGTCCAGCGGGCCCTGCGGCTGAAGTCCGTCGCCGACCGCCACGGCACCACGCTGCGCGCCGCCGCCCTGGCCTTCTGCGCCGCCCACCCGGCCGTCGCCAGCGTCCTCGTCGGAGCCCGCTCCGCGCACGAGGTCCGCGACTGCGCCCACCAGTTCGCCGCCCGGGTGCCGGACGCCTTCTGGCAGGACCTGCGCGCCAAGGGCCTGCTGCCCGCCGACGCCCCCGTCCCCGCCGAGGCCTCCTCGAAGGAGCTCTCATGAGAGTCGCCCTGCACACCAAGGTCCGCGCCGACCGCGTCGCCGCCTACGAGGCCGCCCACCGCGAGGTCCCCGAGGAACTCACCGACGCCATCCGCGCCGCCGGCGCCACCTCCTGGACGATCTGGCGCAGCGGCACCGACCTGTTCCACGTCCTGGAGTGCGAGGACTACGCCCGTCTCCTCGCCGAGCTGGAGAAACTGCCGGTCAACGTCGCCTGGCAGGCCCGCATGGCCGAGCTGCTCGACGTCGTGCACGACTACTCCGACGAGGGCGCGGACGCCGGCCTGCCCGTCGTCTGGGAGCTGCCGGCATGACCGTGACCGACGCGCACCACCACGTGTGGGACCTGTCCGTCCGGGACCAGGACTGGATCACCGGACCCGAACTCGCCCCGATCCGGCGCGACTTCACCCTCAAAGACCTCGAACCCGAGGCGAGAGCCGCCGGAGTGGGCCGCACGGTCCTCGTCCAGACGATCACCGTGCCCGAGGAGACCCCCGAGTTCCTCGCCCTGGCCGACGAACACGACCTCGTCGCGGGCGTCGTCGGCTGGACCGACCTCACCCGCCCCGACGTCGCCGACGAACTCGCCCGGCTGCGGGAACTCCCCGGCGGGCGGTACCTGAAGGGCATCCGCCACCAGGTCCAGGGCGAACCGGACCCCGAGTGGCTGCTCCGCCCGGACGTACGCCGGGGACTGACCGCCGTCGCCGACGCGGGGCTCGTCTACGACCTGGTGGTGCTCCCGCACCAACTGCCCGCCTGCGTCCGGGCCGCCGCCGCCCTGCCCGGCCTCACCTTCGTCCTCGACCACCTCGGCAAACCGCCCGTCGCCTCCGGCGCCCTCGAACCCTGGGCGTCCGGCCTGCGCGCCCTCGCCGCCCTGCCCAACACGGTCGGCAAGCTCTCCGGCCTGGCCACCGAGGCCGACCACGCCTCCTGGACCGTCGAGGACCTGCGCCCGTACGCCGACGTGGCGCTTCAGGCCTTCGGACCCGGCCGCCTGATGTACGGCTCGGACTGGCCGGTGTCCACCCTGGCGGCGACGTACGGCGACATGCTGGACGCCACACGCCGGCTGACCGACCCGCACGACCACGCACAGATCCTCGAAACCACCGCCACCCGCGTCTACGGCCTCTGAACGACCTCCGACAGCCGCGTCGGCGGCAGGTACTCCCGCACATACGTCCGCTCCCAGCACGCGCCCGTCTCCCGCAGCTCCCGCCAGGTCGTGTAGCGGTAGCGGAACAGGCGGGCGCGCACGTATCGCGGCGGCTCGTCCGGCGGGAACGGCGAGCACCGCAGCAGTTTCAGCGTGTCCCGGTCGTTCTCCAGCAACCGCTCCACCAGCGCGCCGAACCAGGACCCGGCGTACGCGGGGGAGAGGGCCGCGAACCACATCAGCCAGTCGAGCCGCAGGTGGTAGGGCGCGAACTGGCGCGGCCAGCGCCGGGGATCGCCCGGCTTGCCCTTGAACTCGTACTCCCGCCAGTCCGAGTCCTCCCGCGGCACGTCGTCCGACGTCCCCTCGACCACCACCTCGTACCGCACCCGGCTCACGCTGCCGAACGCCCCGTAGGTGTTGACCAGATGCAGCGGGTCGAAGGAGCGGTTCATCACCTGGCGGCGGGAGAGCATGTTGCGCACCGGCTGGTAGCTGAGGCCCACCAGCAGCGCGGCCACCGCGAGCACCACGACGACGTACCACAGCGGCGCGTCCGGCACGTCCGGCGGATCGGCCGGGAACCGCACCGCCGACAGCGCCAGCACGATCGTGATCCAGTTCAGCCAGGAGAAGTTGCCCGACAGCACCAGCCACAGCTGGGTGACGATCATCAGCGACGCGGCGGCCGTCGCCACCGGCTGCGGGGCGAACAGCAGGAACGGCACCACGAGCTGGGTGACGTGGTTCGCGGCCACCTCGACGCGGTGCACGGGCCCGGGCAGATGGTGGAAGAACCAGCTCAGCGGACCCGGCATCGGCTGGGTCTCGTGATGGTGGTCCAGGCACGTCAGCTTCCGCCAGCACTCGTCCCCGCGCATCTTGATCAGCCCCGCGCCGAACTCCACCCGGAACAGGATCCACCGCAGCAGGAACAGCACCACGAGCGGCGGCGCCACCTCGTCGTTGCCGAGGAACACGGCGAGGAAGCCCACCTCCAGCAGCAGCGACTCCCAGCCGAACGAGTACCAGGTCTGGCCGACGTTGACGATCGACAGGTACAGCACCCACGGCACCAGCCACAGCAGCATGCCGCCCCACAGCGGCAGCAGCGCGTCCAGCCCGGCCAGCAGCGCCGCCGACACCGCGCAGCCCGCCCAGGCGCAGAGCGCGAAGAAGCCGTCCGAGTAGTGCAGCTGGAACAGGCTCGGCGCCCGCTTGAACGGCACCCGCTCGACGAACCGCGGCACCGGCAGCATGCCGCGCCGCCCGATCAGCGCGCGGAACTGGAGCGCCGCCGTCAGGAACGCCACCAGGTACACGGCGGCCAGCGCCCGCTGGAAGACCAGCCGGGTCAGCCAGTAGTCGGACGCGGTGAACCAGTCCACGGCCGTGCGCTCCTTCCCCTGCGACGCCGGACCCCGGGGTCACGCTCCGTGTGCCGCCGCTCCGGTTGCGTGACCCGAGTGAGCGAAGCAAACAATAGTGACGCATTGCCTGACATGCCCGAGTGGTGACGAGGTGGGCGGGAGGACGAGGTGCGGACACCGACGGGGGCCTTCGTCACATCCTGCGCACTCACGGCGGCGCTCCTCCTCACGGGCTGCGGTGGCGGCGCCGGCGACCGCGACGACGACGCGGGCACCGGCGGAGCGCTCGTCCTCCTGCCGGCCGCGGACCGGGGGCCGGACCCCTTCACCGACTCCACGGCCACCACGACGGCTACCCCGCCTCCCGCCCCGCGAACGCCGCGGACGGCGGACGGTTCCGCCCGGGTCTCCGCCGCCCTGAGCGGACTGCGCACCCTCTCCGGCGCGACACCCGGCCTGTACGGCGGCATCGAACGGACCGGCAGCTGCGACATCGGCCGGCAGATCGGCCACCTCACCCGCGACCGGGCCAGGGCCCGCGCCTTCGCCCGCGTCGCGGGCGTCTCCCCGGCAGCCCTCGGCGACCACGTGCGCGCCCTGACCCCGGTCGTGCTGCGCGTCGACACCCGCGTCACCGGCCACGGCTACCGCGCCGGACGGGCCGACGGCTACCAGTCCGTCCTCCAGGCGGGCACCGCGGTCCTGGTCGACGACCGGGGCGTGCCGCGCGTCCGCTGCGCCTGCGGCAACCCGCTGCTCCCGCCGGCGGCGATGCGCGGCACACCGGTCACCCAAGGCACTCCGTGGCCCGGCTACCGCCCCGGCGAGGTGATCGTCGTGACCCCGGCGCCGCGGGCGGTCACCGACTTCACGATCGTCGACGTCGCCGCCCGCATTTGGATCGAACGGCGCGCCGGGCACGACGTGCGGCACGACCGGGTCCTGCCGCCGCCGGTGTGGGCGACGGGAACCCCCGTGGCGTCGGCGCCCGCGTCCGTCGCCCCGGGCGGGCCGGACGCCCTGCCGCGTGACCCGGACGCGTCCCGGGGCACGGGCCTGACCGACGACTCCGCCCCGCTCCCGCCGGACGAGACCGACCCGCCCCCGGACGAACCGGCCCCGGAGGGCCCCGGTGACCCGGAGCCTGAGGACCCCGGCGATCCGGACCCCGAGGATCCCGGCGAGGTCGGCCCCGAAGCCGTCCCGGACAGCCCCGACCTGCCCGACGGCGGCGGGCTGATTCCCGATGAACCGGCCACCGACAGCATCTTCGGCAGCCCCACGGACGTCTTCAGTAACTGAGGGCCGCCCCGGACGGGTGGCTCGTACACTCGGCACATCCGGTCGAAGAATCGGACGAATCCTGGCAAGGTGGGCCCATGGCTGATCGGGGAGCGAGCGCCCTGTCCCTCCCGGACGACTGGCCCGCCCACCCGGACCCGATCCTCGCGCTCAACCGGATGGGCAGCTTCGACTGGGATCTGGACACCGGCCTGATGCAGATGGACGCGCAGGCCCACGAGGTCTTCGACGTGCGCCCCGACGAGTACGACGACCACCCCGAGACCCTCTCCCGGCGCGTCCCGCCCGGCGAGGCCCGGCGCCTGGACACCGCCGTCTCCCAGGCCCTGAAGGACGGCAGCGAGAACTACGGCGCCTATTTCCGCATCCGCCGCCGCGACGGCACCCTGCGCTGGACCCACACCCAGGGCTACATCCGGCGCGACGAGACCGGGCGGCCCCGCCGCATCATCGGCATCGTCCGGGACGCCACCCAGGAGCTCGGCGAGATCGACGCCCGGCGCGACCAGGCCGACCGGGACGAGGCCCGCCGCGAGCAGACCAACGTCGTCGAACTCACCACGGCCGCCCTTGCCCACGCCCGGACCGTCCAGGACGTCATCGACGTCCTCAAGGACACCCACGGCCTCACCCACCTGGGCGCCACCAGCCTCGTCATGGGCCTGGTCGAGGCCGGCCGCATCCGCCTGGTCGCCGAGGGACCCGCGGGACAGCTTCGTGCCCGGCACCCGCGTCACCCGCATCGACGAGCCCTACCCGATGAGCGAGGCCGTACGGACCCTCGGCCCGTGCTTCATCGAGTCGCCCGAGGAGTTCGCCGAGCGCTACCCGATCCTGTGGCCGCACATCACCGACCTGAACATCACCTCGGCCGCCTATCTGCCGCTCATCGTCCAGGCCCGGCCGATCGGCGCCATGGGCCTGCTCTACAGCGACCGGCGCGGCTTCACCTCCGAGGAGCGCAACATCCTCGTCGCCCTCGGCAGCAGCATCGCGCAGAGCCTGCAGCGGGCCATGTTCTACGAGCAGGAGATGGACCTCGCGCAGGGCCTCCAGCAGGCCATGCTGCCCCGGACCATCCCCAGCGTGCCCGGTGCCGACGTCGCCGTCCGCTACCGCGCCGCCACCATCGGCGGATCCGTCGGCCGGGACATCGGCGGCGACTGGTACGACCTGATCCCGCTGCCCGGCGGCCGGGTCGGCGCCGTCATCGGCGACGTCCAGGGCCACGACACCCACGCGGCCGCCGTCATGGGCCAGTTGCGCATCGTGCTGCGCGCCTACGCCGCCGAGGGGCACCCCCCGGCCACCGTCATGGCCCGCGCCTCCGTCTTCCTGCACGAACTCGACACCGACCGCTCCGCCACCTGCCTCTACGCCGAGGCCGACCTGTCCACGGGCGTCCTCCAGATGGTCCGGGCCGGGCACATCGACCCGCTCGTGCGGAGCCCCGACGGCTCCTGCCGCCGCGTCACCGTCCCGGGCGGCCTGCCGCTCGGGCTGTCCGCCGAGTTCGGCCGCCTCGACTACCCGGTGGGCACCATGGAGCTCGACCCCGGCGACACACTGCTGCTGTGCACCGACGGCCTCGTGGAGCAGCCCGGCGCCGACCTCGACGACGGCATGCGCACCCTCACCGCGCTCGTCGACACCGGCCCCGACGACGTACGGGACCTCGCCGACCGGCTCATCGACGTGGCCGCCGAGCGCGGCGGCGACGACGACGTGGCGCTGCTCCTGCTGCGCCGGCGCGGCCCGGACGGCCCGCAGTCCGGCCGCCGGCTCCAGCGGCACGTGGCCCCCGGCGACCCGGCGGCCCTGGCCGAGGCCCGGCACATGATCCGGACCGCGGTCGCCGCCTGGGGAGCCCGGGACCGCGCCGACGAGATCGAGCTGGTCGCCGACGAGCTGATCACCAACGCCCTGATGCACACCGAGGGCTCCGCCATCGTCACCCTGCGGGCCCTCACCGGCTCCGAGGTCCGGCTGCGCGTCGAGGTCGAGGACTCCTCCAGCGCCCTGCCGCGCCGCCGCGAGGCGGGCGACTCGGGCGTCTCCGGGCGGGGCCTGCTGCTGGTCGAGCTGCTCACCGACGTGTGGGGCGTGGAGGCCCGGGGCGGGGGCAAGGCCGTCTGGTGCGAGTTCGTGGTGCCGGACCACGACTGACCCCACGTGGCACTCTGGACCTATGCCGGAACTCCCCGAGGTCGAGGCGCTCAAGGACTTCCTCACCGAGCACCTCGTCGGCCACGAGATCGTACGGGTGCTGCCCGTGGCGATCAGCGTCCTGAAGACCTACGACCCGCCGCTGTCCGCGCTGGAGGGCCGCGAGGTGACCGCCGTGCGCCGGTACGGCAAGTTCCTCGACATCGGGACCGCGGAGGGCCCGCACTTCGTGACGCATCTGGCCCGCGCGGGCTGGCTGCACTGGAAGGACCGCCTCCCCGACGGCCCGCCCCGCCCCGGCAAGGGCCCCCTCGCCCTGCGCGTGGCCCTGGAGACCGGCGCCGGCTTCGACCTGACGGAGGCCGGCACGCAGAAGCGGCTCGCGGTGTACGTCGTCGGGGATCCGCAGGAGGTGCCGGGCGTGTCCCGGCTCGGCCCGGACCCGCTCGCCGACGACTTCGACGAGGCGCGCCTCGCCGGGCTGCTGTCCGGTGAGCGGCGGCAGCTCAAGGGGGCGCTGCGCGACCAGAGCCTGATCGCGGGCGTGGGCAACGCCTACAGCGACGAGATCCTGCACGCCGCGAGGATGTCGCCCTTCAAGCTGGCCGCGTCCCTGACCGAGGCGGAGACCGGGCGGCTGTACACGGCCCTGCGCGACACGCTCACCGAGGCGGTCGAGCGCTCCCGGGGCGTGGCGGCCGGGCGGCTGAAGGCCGAGAAGAAGAGCGGCCTGCGCGTCCACGGCCGCACCGGCGAGCCCTGCCCGGTGTGCGGCGACACCATCCGCGAGGTGTCCTTCAGCGACTCCTCGCTGCAGTACTGCCCGACCTGCCAGACGGGCGGGAAGCCGCTGGCGGACCGCAGGATGTCCCGCCTGCTGAAGTGACCCGGGCCCGCGTCACCGGGTCGGCGGCATCACCGGGTCGGCGGCGTCCACTCGAACATCAGGATGGTCGCGTCGTCCCGCAGCCGGCTGGTGGGCGAGTCCAGGATGGAGTGGATGAGCCGGCGCAGCGTCTCGGGCGCCAGCTCGCCCGCCGCCATCGCCCGGATGATGTAGTCGGCGAACTGTTCGAGACCGAACTCGCCGCCGTCGCTGCCCCGGGCCTCGGTCACCCCGTCGGTGTACATCAGCACCCGGTCGCCGGGCTTCAGCGCGATCTCGTGCGTCTGCCGCTGCCGCCCGGCGAGCAGGGACGGCAGCCCCATCGGCGGATCCGGCTCGCGCCGCATGGCGTCCACGTGCAGCCGCTGGTCGCGGATGAGCAGCGGCGGGGGGTGCCCGCAGTTGCACCACCGCAGCAACCCGGAGGCCAGGTCCAGCTGGGCCAGGACGCCCGTGCAGAACTGGTCGGGGAGCCAGTGCGCCAGCGCGTCGTCGACGCACTCCACCAGCTCGGGCAGGTCCGCCCCGGTCCGCCGGGCGTTGCGGCAGGCAGCCAGCGACACGGCCGTGGTGAGCCCGGAGGCCAGGTCGTGCCCCATGGCGTCGAGGACCGCGGCGTGCAGGGTCGTCTCCGTGAGGGAGTGGTCGAAGGCGTCGCCGCCGATCTCGTAGGCCGGCTCCAGCACGGCCGTGGACACCACGTGCGCGGTGCCGATCGTGCGGGGCGGCAGGAAGGCCCGCAGCATCTCGGCGGGCAGCCGCATCGGTTCGGTGCGCGTCCGCCGGACGAAGGAGTCCTTGTACGCCCGCTTCGACGTGATCATCATGGCGAGCAGGGTGGCGAGGGCCCTGCCGCGGCGCAGCACGGCCGGGGTCAGCGCCGGGCAGAGCACGGAGAGCACACCGAGCCGTTCCGCGCCGTCCAGGAGGGGGAACCAGACCGTCATGCCGCCCGTCTCCGACTCCTCCACGCGCAGCGACTGGGTGCGGTAGGTCCAGCCGGCCAGCGAGTCGTCGACGGGCAGGGGCGAGGCCACGTCGGTGAGCGGCACGAGCCGGCGCTGCTGGATGTCGGCCAGGTACACCACGGAGTGCTGGATCCCCACGGCCTTGGTGCAGCGGGCCACCGCCGCGGCCAGGTCCAGCGTCGAGCTCTCCGGATCGGCGAGGAACTCCTCCAGGCGACCGTCACCGGTCTCCGCCGTCGTCACCTCGTCTCCCCTCGCCGCGCAGCCCGGGTGTGTCGTCGAGCAGTCTCACACCGGGACGCACGGGCCGCCCGGCGACAGAGGCGGACGGACGACAGACCCCCAGGGGCTAGGGCGACGGGAGCTTCACCAGGACCTCGCCGGCCGAGGAGCGGATCTCGTAGCGGGCGATCTCGTCCGGGTGCATGGACGAGCTGGCCATCATCGTGTTCGGGTGGGCGTCGTGACCGGGCCCCTGCCAGCTGGTCGCGGTCTCCTCCGTGCCGTCGCGGCCGATGATCACGAGGTGGCAGGCGCGGGGCCCGGCCGCGTCCTTGACCTGCAGCTCGACCTGGCTGCCCGAGGCCTCGTCCTCCGTCGTGACCTGCGCCCACACCCCCGTGCGCGCGTCGGTCGCCGCGACGGTCAGGGGCCCCTCGCCGCCGCCCCGGGCCATCATCGCGATCCCGGGCACCGACACCGCGAGCGCCACCGAGGCCGCCAGGGCGAACAGCATGCGCCTGCGCCCGGCCCGGCGCCGGGTGGCCACCTCGGCCAGCAGCCGGTCCAGCATGCGCGGCCCGGGCTGCGTCAGCGGGCTCACGAACCGCGGCGTCGCCCGCCGGTACAGCATCAACTGCCGTGTCGTCGGGCCGAATTCCGTCACCTCTGCAGCGCACCGAGGGCACTCCATGAGGTGGTCCTCGAAGCGGAAGGCCTCCGCCTCGTCCAGCACGCCGAGCGCGTAGGCGCCGACGTCGCGATGCCTTTCCAGGGACCTCATGCCGAATCCTCGTGCCGTTGGGTGCGGGTGGGGTTACTCCTTGCTCCCACCGGTACGGACCAGGCAGCGGAATCACTCAAGCCGGTGACACAATCGCAACCAAAGGATTCGGAGCCCTCCGGCCCCCGGATTGGTCCGGGGTCGCAGAAATCTAAAAAAGATGGATCGCGAGGTGCCCCAGCGGCAGTCCGAGCTGCCAGGCGGGCGTCCACACCTTCGGCCCCTCGTCCTCCGCGACCACCGGAGCGCCGCCCGGCACCGCGTTCAGGTCGGGCGCGAGCAGCTCCGTCTCCTGCAGCCAGCGCCAGGCCTCCTCCGCCAGCTCCAGGTCGGGTGCCGGCCCGCCCGACTCCGCGGCGGCCGCGGCGACCTCGGCCAGCCGCTCGCGCACCCACTCCTGCCACGGCTGGTCGTACGCGGTCAGCGACAGCCAGGTCTCCAGCTGGGTGACGACCCGGATGCCCGACAGCTCCCCGTCGGTGTCGGAGAGGAAGATCGTCAGCGCCAGGGCGTCGCGCCCGGCGCGGAACTCGAAGGACGTCGGCGGCATCAGATCGCCGGTCCGCAGCAGCTCGTCGGCGATGTACTCGGCGTACAACCACGCCATGGGGACGGTCAGTTCACCGCCGGCGCCGTCCGTGCTCTCCTGCCCTCTGTGCAGCATCCCTTCCTGCCTTCCTCCGGTACGTGCGCGTTGGCCGACACCGGGCTCCGGGGCGTTGTCGGCCCCATCCGGAACACGGATGAGAACAGCCGATTACTCAACCGGGGTCCTCAGCAAGGCGCTTTACGGAGGTTTGACTCGGCCGTTGGTTTCACCGCAGGTCGGCGGCGTATCCCGGAAGCACCCGGCGCAGGGCGCGCAGCGCGTAGTACGCGCGGGACTTCACGGTACCGGGCGGGATCCCGAGGGTCGCTGCGGCTTCCGCCACACTCGCCCCCTGGAAGTACACGAGTACCAGGACTTCACGGTGTTCCGGAGTGAGTGTCTTCACAGCCCGGCGGACGTCGAGCGTCGCCGCGGCCCGTTCGGCGTGGTCGGAGATGACCCGCGCGTTCTCCAGCACGGCGTCGCCGACCTCGGCCGGACGGGCCTGCCGGGCCCGCCGGGCGTCGATAGCGAGCCGTCGCCCGACGGTCATCAGCCAGGGGCGTACGGAGTCGAAGTCGTCGGCGCGCAGGGCCTCGGGGTGCTGCCAGGCGCGCACCAGCGTTTCCTGGACCAGGTCCTCCGCGCGCTGCCGGTCGCCGTCACAGAGCCGGAGCAGCAGCGCGAAGAGGGGCCGGCCGTGCTCCCGCTGCAGTGCGGCGAGCTCGTGCTCGGCGGTCGTCCCGTTCATGAGAGTGGATCCGGCCGTCATGGCCGTATGCCACCGCAGGGCGTGGCTGTGGCACAGGCCACGTACCCGGCTGTGCGGCGGACGGTCGATCGCGTCGACGAACGGTTCGACGAACGGTCGGGGCGCTCGACCGGGCGGGTGCCGGTCGGGCTGATGAGCGTGTCGGAGCCGCGTGGGGCGGCGTGGGCCTTCTTTCCTGTTTGTGTGTAAATGCGACCACAACGCCCACAGTGGGGTGAACGGATGATCGCACGCAGTCGACAGGTGGCCCTGGCCCTGACCGTCGCCCTCGCCGCAGGCGCCGCCTGCCAGGCCCGTGACCACGAACCGCCCGGCCCCGGGCGCCCCGCACCATCCCTCGCCGAGCCCCGCGGCTTCACCCTGGTCGCCTCCGGCGACGTCCTCCCGCACGACACGATCATCGACCGGGCCCGCTTCGACGCCGGCGGCACCGGCTACGACTTCCGGCCGATGCTCGCCGGGATCCGCTCCGTCGTCGAACGCGCCGACCTGGCCCTGTGCCACATGGAGACCGTCTACGGCGCGAACGGCGACTACACCGGCTACCCCGCCTTCAAGTCCCCGCCCGAGGTGGCCCCGGCCCTCGCCACCACCGGCTACGACGGCTGCTCCACGGCCTCCAACCACACCCTGGACGACGGCGCCGACGGCATCCGCCGCACCCTCGACGCCCTCGACCGGGCGGGCGTCCGGCACGCCGGCTCGGCCCGCAGCGAGGAGGAGGCCCGCACCGTGACGGTCCTCCAGGCGGGCCAGGCGAAGATCGCTCACCTCGCCTACACCTACGACACCAACGGCATCCCGCTCCCCGAGGGACAGCCCAGGGCCGTCAACCTCATCGACGAGGGCAGGATCCTCGCGGACGCCCGGGCCGCGCGGAATGCGGGCGCGGACGTGGTCGTCGTGTCCATGCACTGGGGCACCGAATGGCAGGACGCCCCTGACGACCGGCAGCTGACCCTGGCCCGGAACCTCACCGCCGCCCGCAGCGAGGGGCGTCCCGACATCGACCTGATCCTGGGCACCCACGCACACGTCCCGCAGGCCTACGAGAAGGTCAACGGCACCTGGGTGATCTACGGCATGGGCGACCAGATCGCCGGACTGATGACCAACCACCAAGGCGCCAAGGACCCGCGCGGCAACCAGTCCACCCTCGGCCGCTTCACCTTCGCCCCGCCCGCACGGCCGGGAGGCCGCTGGGAGGTGACGAAGGCGGAGTTCGTCCCGCAGCTGTTCGACGTCGACGCCGGCCGGGTCGTCAACCTCAACCGGGCCCTCGCCCAGGGCGCCGACGTCCGGGCCGTACGCGACCGCATCCGGGACGTCGTCCTCAGCCGCGGCGCGGCGCAGGACGGACTGGTGATGGGGGAGTAGGGCCTCAGTCCCCCTGCTCCGGCCGGTGCCCGGCCAGTTCCGAGCGCCGGTAGGAGCAGGCGAAGTAGCTCACGAGCCCCAGCGCGAACCACCCGGGTTCGTCGGACGGGCCGCGCGCGACCGCTCGTCCCACCGCTCCTCGCGCGCTCCGGCCACCGGGTACCGCTACGGCACCACCGTCACCGGCCAGCGCCCCGCCTTCACCAGCCGTACCGCCACCGAGCCGACGATGCGGTGGCCCGCCTGTTCCGAGGCGCCCACGACCACCGCGTCCGCCTTGAGCGCGTCGGCGGCCTTCACCAGGCCGTTGTACGGGTCGCCGCGGAACGTGTGGAACTCCCAGCGGACCTCGTATATCCCCTTGAGCCGCTCCGCCGCGTCCCGGATCTGCGCCACCAGGTCCTCGGCGATCTCGTCGGTCGTCTCGGCCACCGGCGCCCCGAGCGCGGCCCCCGCCGCCAGCACGGGCTGCACGTACACCAGGGCGAGCAGCGCGTGCTGTCGCCGGGCCAGGCCGGCCGCGTAGGCCGCGGCCCGCAGGGAGGAGTCGGAGCCGTCCACTCCGGCCACGATCACTTTCGGCCCGTCCGTGCCCCGCTCGAACCTAGGGGAGTGCTGTTCCGTCACGGCGCGAGGCTATCGGAGGCGACGGGGCCGGCAGCCGGGCGGGAGGGCGAGACCGTGCCGGGCACCCCGGGGAGAACGCCAACGCACCGCCCCCGACATCGCGATGGAGTTCATGGTGCTCAAGTCGTCGGGAAAGGGGCACCCGACCGGCGGACAGCGGCCCGTCACCACGGCAGGGCCGCCGTCACTGGCGGCGCTCGGCCTCGCCGGAGGGGACGGGACCGAGCCCGCCGACCCCCTCACCGGCCGTGCCGCGCCGCCACTGACCCTCATACGTGGGCCGTTCGGGTGAAATCGTGCCGCCGCACCGGTGTTGCTCAGGTGCGTCGGCCCTCCGCCGGGCGACTGATGAGTCATGAAGAAGGATCAGTTGCTCACCCGACGCGCGGCGTTGCTCGCGGGCGGCGTGGGAGCGGCCGCCACGGCCGGGGTGCTCACGGCGGTCACCGGGGACGTCCCCGCAGGCTCCGGCCCGGCCGCCGGCGCCCAGGCCCGCAGCCCCCGCAGCGCCTCCGCGTACCGCCTCCAGCCCTTGACCGGCTACGGCCCGCCGCACGCCGCGCCCCGCCGGACCCTGGTGCGCCGCGAACCGCTGCTGCGCGTCTCCGGACGCGGCCGCACCATCGTGCTGACCTTCGACGACGGCCCCGACCCCCGCTACACCCCGGACGTCCTGGACACCCTGGCCGAGTACGACGTCCGCGCCATGTTCTTCGTGTGCGGGGAGATGGCCGCCGACAGCAGGGGCCTGCTGTCCCGGATGACCGACGAGGGCCACGTCGTCGGCAACCACACGTGGTCCCACCCGCTGCTCACCCGTCTCACCCGCCGGCAGATCCGGAGGGAGATGGAGCGCACCAGCGAGGTCATCGAGGAGACGTGCGGGGAGCGCCCCGAGTGGTTCCGCGCGCCCTACGGCGCCTGGAACCGCGCCACGTTCCAGATCGGCGCCGAACTCGGCATGGAGCCCCTCGCCTGGACGCTGGACACCCTCGACTGGACCACCCCGGGCACCCGGTCGATCGTGAGGCGGGTCGAGAACGGCGCCGCCCCCGGCGTCGTGGTGCTCTCGCACGACGCCGGGGGCGACCGCTCGCAGAGCGTGCGGGCCCTGCGGCGCTACCTCCCCGGACTGCTGGACTCCGGCTACCGCGTCACCGTGCCCCGGCGGCACTACGCGTAAGGAGAGGAACGCTCGGGCTTTCGCCCGCCCGGCCGGCAGCGCTCAGCGCACCTCGACCAGGCGGGCGAAGGCCACGACATTGCCCGCGTAGCCGTCCTGCTCGGAGAATCCGCCGCCGCAGGTGATGACCCGCAGTTCGGCCGCGCCCTTGGACGCGTAGACCCGGTCGCCGGGGAAGTTGTTCTTCTCGAACACCTCGACGCCGTAGATCTCGAACACGGCGGTCTTCCCGTCCTGCCGGGCGACCTCGACGCGGTTCCCCTTCTTCAGCGCCCCGAGCCCGTAGAACACGGCGGGGCCCTGCTGGTTGTCGACATGGCCCACGACGACCGCCGTGCCCTTCTCCCCGGGCGTGACGGCACCGGTGAACCAGCCGGCCAGGTTCGGGTCCTCGGGCGGCGGCGCGCCCACCCAGCCGTCCGCGTCCAGGCCCACGGGAATGATCGGCGCGTCGACCTGGATGGCCGGGATCCGGACCCGGTCCGGAAGGGCGTAGGGCAGCGGCCGTACGGTCCCGGCGAAGGTGGCGGCGGGCACCCGGCTGTCCGCCGCGGCGGCCGTGGCCGGCTGCGGCGGGCCCTCGTCGAACTCCCCCGAACCATTCCGAATGAGCGCGAGGCCGGTCAGCAGAACCAGCGCTATCACGCCCCACGGGGCGCGCTTCTTCCGCCGCGCCTCCTCTTCCGCCTCGGCCAGTTCGGACGCAGACATTCGCCTTCCCCTCTCGACCCGGCCGTCGCCGTGTCATTCGCGCATATCAGCACGCTAAGTGCCATGCGGGAAAGCGGCGACGGGGCAGGAGCGAACGGGTGGCCCGGGGCTGTGCGGGGCGGCCCGGGACCCTGAGGTGCGCCATCCGAGTTGCCGCCGTGAGGAAATTTCCGACCGTGCGTGACCTGCGGCGATAACCCATTGTGCGGTTTTCCCGCGCTGCCCTCTCTCACCAGGACGGACCATTCCCGAAATGCGGGTGCGGACAAGGCAACTGACTGTCTTCCTGGGAGGCGCTTTCTCGCCGATCGACCGGGGACGGGTCCCGGGGCGTCTTCCGCGGAGGTTCACATGCCTAACACTCGTGCCCTGGCGGTCGCCGGTGCGGCCGTCGCCGCCCTCGGCCTCTCCGCCCCCGCGGCCGTCGCGTGGGACACACCCAGCAACATCGTCGCCCTGCCGAGCGTCATCGCCCGTGGCGGCCAGCTGACCATCACGGTCGACGGCTGCCGCCACGGTGGCACGGCGACCTCCGCCGCGTTCACCATGCCGGCGAAGCTCTCGCCCGTCTCCGGCCCCAAGGAGACGGCGAGGGGCACCGCCACCATCAGGGCCAACGCCCGTCCGGGGCCGTACGACATCACGGTCACGTGCAACGGCAAGAGCCTGACCAAGCCACAGGCCTTCACCGTCATCGGCGGTGTCCGCGGCGGCATCGGCGGCGGCAGCACCACCGGCGCGACCCCGACCGACATGGCCATCGGGGGCGGTCTCGTGGCCGCTGCGCTCGTCGGCGGTGGCGTGTTCTGGATGCGCCGGCGGGCCGAACGGCGCATCTGACGCTCCCCGGGCTTCTTGCGCCCCGGCCTTCTTACGAGCGGTCGCCTCGCACCTGAACGGTGTGCGCCCCGGGGTTCCCTCGCGCGGGGAACCCCGGGGCGCACACCTGCGGACGTGCGTCTTCAGCCGGCGTCCTCGTCGGGGCGGCGGCGCGAGAAGTGGTAGGCGGCGCCGAGGGAACCGGCGATGAGCGCGGCCCCGAGGCCGATCTCCTTGAGGTCGAGGCCGGCGAAGGTGCCGCCCTCACCGGCGTGCACGCCCTTGGGGTGACGGTGGTGGTGCGTCGGCCGGCCGCCGGCGATGGTCAGACGCGCGGTGCCGCTCGACTCGTCACAGACGAACTCCACGTCGTAGACGGCGCCGGGCTTGGCGTCCCAGTCGACCACGGCCGTCGCCGACGACTTCCCCGGCGGGATGGTGACCACGTCGAAGACCGCCGAGGAGACGGCCGCCTCGCCCCGGCACGCCTCGTTGCGCTCCACGCGCAGGGTGACCCGGCCGCCCGCCGCGACGGTGGAGGGCTCGACGGCGAAACCGAAGTCGGTCGCGATCGCCGCGTCGGCGGCGGGCACGCAGGAGGTGAGGGCGCCGGCGCCCAGCAGTACGGCCGAAGCGACGCATATCGCGCGCATGATGGATCCTCCGGGTCCCCGAGGAGCAGCCGCGGACCTGTTCCGCTCACATCACACCTGCACCTCGATGCCCGAAACGCTAGGAACGGGCCCGCGGTGGCGCGATCGGAGTAGCGCAAACGGGGTACGGGGGTGGCCCGCCCAGGGGACGGCGACGGTGGGTCGCGCGCCCCCCGGCAGGGATCCGTGGTGGGGGCACCGTCAGTCCTCGACACCCGGGAAGAGGTTCAGGAAGGGGTCCGCCGAGGCCGTCACGCCCCGGCTGTAGGGCGAGTCGAAGTCCCAGATCAGGAACAGCAGGAAGGCGATCAGGGCCGAGAACAGCCCGGCGAGGACCAGTTCGCGTGTCGTTCTGCGGATCTGCAGCGCGAAGATCATCCCGATGGTGACGACGGCCCCGGCGATCAGCCCGAACCACACCACGCCCGGCATGGTCTCCCCGGTCGACTCGGCCCGGGCGATCCGCGCCTGGCTCGCCGCGGTCACCTGGTCGAGGAGCGGCTGGTAGGCCTGGGCCTGGAAGTCCGTCCTCGGCTCGTAGTCGGTGACGTCCGCGCGGACCCGCTCGAAGAGCTCGCCGCCGCGCTCTGTGACCCGGCCCGAGTCGGCCATGGTGTCCCACTCGGTGGTGACCACGTGGCTGACGTACGCGTGGATGTCGTCCCGGATGCGGTCGCGTTCCTCGGCCGGGTAGACCCGGACCCGCTCCGAGATCTCGTGCAGCGCGGTCGCCTCGGCCTGGACGTGGTCCTGGGCGGCGCTGCGCCCCTCCCAGACACCGGCGATCGCCAGGCCCAGGACGATGGCGTACACGACACCGATCCACATCGTCATGTACTCGATGACGTCCGGAGTCTCGCTGGGGTCCTCGTCCTCGGGCGCCCTGCGGTGCCGAACGAGGGTGATGACGACCACCACGGCGCAGGCGGCCAGCATCGCGAGGGTGAGAACAAGCCATTCCGGCAAGAGGTGCCTCCAGAGCTTCCAGGGATCAGCGCGCCCGCAGCGCGGCGACGGCGACTACCGCGGGCACCGTGACGAGCAGGACGAAGGTGAGCGGCGACAGCGTGTTGTTCGACGGCCGTGGCCGTGGCGCGGCCCGGTAACGCGGGTAGTGCACGGGCTTCGCGGACGGACGCGGGGTGGGACTGGCCGACGGTTTCGGTGCCGGTGCCGGTGCCGGCGGAGGGGGCGGGGGAGGAGTGGGCCGCGGAGTCGGCCGGGGTGCGGGCACCGCCGGGCTTGGAGCGGGCGGAGGAGGAGGCTCCGGTTCAGCGGTGGGCGGCGGTTTCGGGGGCGGGGGCTTGGGTGAGGGCGGTGGCGGGTCCGGGCTCGGCGTCGGCGTCGGGCTCGGGGTGGGGGTCGGTTTCGGCGGAGGGGGTTTCGGGGTGGGCGTGGGGGTGGGCGTCGGTGTGGGTGTCGGGCACGGCGGCTTGGTCGGCCAGGTCTTGCTCCCGGCGACCGCCACCGCCTTGGTGCCGTCCGGCCCCGTCGAGGCGTACGCGCAGGAGTCGGCCACCGCCCCTCCGGCCGGTGCGCCGACGAGCGCCCAGGTCAGCGTCGCCACCGCCAAGGCCCGTGCGGCGAGGGCGGGTTGAGTCGAGAGGGGTCCATACACGACGAAGATCATGAGCCCTGTGCCGCCCAGGCGGGCCGCAGCGCAAGGGGATTGCCCCGAAAGAGGGATGTTCCGGGGGTGCCGGTTTGATCCGGCGTCACGCGTGGGGCGGCCGGTCCGCACGGGCGTGCGGCGGCTGTCACAGGCTCCGGAAAGAAATTTGGCCGGACGTTGAACACAAACGCCGCCCCCATGCGTACTCATGGCCGTGCGGCGGCGCAGCAGGGCGCTGCAACACCCTTGCGAATATGGGGAGTTGACGATGAAGACCTCCTGGCGGAGCGCCTCACTCGTGGCGAGCGCCGCGGCGGTCCTGGCGCTGACGACGGCGTGCGGTCAGGACAGCCCACCGGCGGCCAGCCAGAACGTGGGCGCCACGGCCGCGCCCGGGGACTACGGAAGCATCGGCTCGGGCACCGGGAACGGTGTCGGCGGCACCGCCAGCAGCCCGCCGGCCGCGCCGAGCCCCACCGGCCTGTCCAACCCCGCGGGCAAGCTGTCCGTCTCCACCGCCGAGATCGGCAAGGTGGTCACCGACAGCCTCGGCCTCACCCTGTACCGGTTCGACCAGGACACCGAGCAGCCGCCCAAGTCGAACTGCGACGGCGACTGCGCCAAGACCTGGCCGCCGGTCCCCGCGGACGACGCCGAGGCCGGCGAGGGCATCGACAAGGCGCTGCTCGGCTCGGTCACCCGGGCCGACGGCACCAAGCAGCTCACCGTCGGCGGCTGGCCGGCCTACCGCTACGCCAAGGACGTCAACGCCGGTGACGTCAAGGGCCAGGGCGTGGGCGGCAAGTGGTACGCGCTCGCCCCCGACGGCAAGAAGGTGCAGGAGGGCGCGGGCGGCGTGGGTGCCGCCGGCGAGGCCGAGGAACTGGGGCTGTCGACCCGTAACGACCCCAAGCTCGGCGAGATCGTCGTCGACAAGAACGGCATGACGGTCTACCGGTTCAAGAAGGACAAGGCGTGGCCCAAGCCCGTCTCCAACTGCACCGGAGCCTGCCTGGAGAAGTGGCCGCTCGTGGAGCCCGTCGACTTCGCCGACACCAAGGGCATCCAGGAGAAGGGCTACATGATCTTCGACCGGACCGACGGCAAGGGCAAGCAGCAGACGATCAACTGCTCGCCGATCTACACCTTCGCCGGCGACAAGGCTCCCGGTGACACCAACGGCCAGGGCGTCGGCGGCACCTGGTTCGCCGTCCGGCCCGACGGCAAGCTGGTCGGCGCGTCGGAATAACAAGAGCGACCTCCCCAGGGTTCATCTCGTCACCCGACGACGCCGACCCGGTCCGCCCCTCCGTGCTCACGGAGGGGCGGACCGTTTTGCCGTGCTTCACCTGAACTCATCGAATTCCTGGCACTCTCCCCCTTCCGGACCGGAACTCTCCGGAATGCCTCGGACACTGTTCGTCATATGTTCGAAGGGCATGCGGACGGGTATCAATTCGGCACGTGCCGCAGGCAGTGACCGGGAACGGACGGTCAATTTCCGTTTCGGGTCGCTCCATTGGCGGGCGATCAGTAGCCTCTGCTCGAACACCGGATCGCCTACGCCTTGGAGAGATAGATGGAGCGTCCCGCCTGGGCCCCACGGAGCATCGACATCTCGGTGCCCAGCGTTTCCCGGATGTACGACTACTACCTGGGCGGATCGCACAACTTCGAGGTCGACCGGGAAGCGGCCCGCAGGGCCATGGAGTTCATGCCGGGACTCCCCAAGATCATGCAGGCGAACCGGGCGTTCATGCGCCGCGCCGTGCGCTACGCGGCCGACCAGGGCATCACCCAGTTCCTGGACATCGGCTCCGGCATACCCACCTTCGGCAACGTCCACGAAGTCGCCCAGGCCGCCCGCCCCGGCGCGCGCGTCGTCTACGTCGACCACGACCCGGTGGCCGTGGCGCACAGCCAGGCGGTCCTGGAGGGCAACGAGGACGCGGCCATCGTCGCCGCGGACCTGCGCAAGCCCCAGGAGATCCTGCGCAGCACCGAGGTGGAGCGGCTGATCGACCTGAATCAGCCAGTGGCGCTGCTCCTCGTTGCCATACTGCACTTCGTGGAAGACGAGGACGACCCGTACGGGGCGGTGGCCGAACTGCGCGAGGCGCTCGCGCCCGGCAGCCTGCTCGTGCTCACCCACGCCTCCTACGAGGGGATCCCGCTGCCGCAGGAGCGGGCCGGGGGTGCGGTGGACGTGTACGAGGACATCCGCAACCCGCTGATCATGCGCTCGCGCGAGGAGATCGCGCGGTTCTTCGAGGGGTACGACATGGTGGAACCCGGACTGGTGGCGATGCCGCGCTGGCGGCCCGACACCGCACCGGAGGACGAGGATCCGTATGCGTTCTCCGGGTTCGCGGGCGTGGGGCGTACGGCGTGATCGCGGAACCGGACGGGCCGGAGGACAGACTCCGTCGGTTCGCGACGATCTGGAGCCGGGCGGTCTTCCCGGTGACCTCGACGTCGTCGACCCGCCCGGAGTTCGAGGCGCACCTGCTGCCGCTGGCCCGGCGGTTGAGCGAGGCTCTGCTGGCCCGGGCCTTCGACGGCGACGCGGGCAAGGCGGTCGGCGCCGCCCTCGTGGACGCGCACTGCACCGACCCCGAGGCACTCAGCCGCACGCTGGACTGCGTGGACGCCTACCTCGTCCTGTACTGCGGGAACGACGGCGACCAGGAGGACCTGCGGGCCCGGTGCGCGCGCCTGCAGCACGCGATGGCCGCCGGCTTCGCACGGGCGCTGCGCGAGCGGACCCTGGCCGAGCAGGAGGCCATCGCGCAGGCCGCGCTCCAGGCACAGGGGGTGGTCGCGCAGGCCCTGCACGCGAGCGAGGCCCGTTTCCGCGCCGTCTTCGAGGGCGCGGCCATAGGCATCGGCATGGCCGACCTGGACGGCAACATCCTCCAGGTCAACGGGGCGCTGCTGCGCATGTTCGGAGTCTCCGAGCAGACCCTGCGCAGCCGCAACGTCATGGAGTGGACGCACCCCGACGACGCGCCCCAGACCTGGCGGCTCTACGAGGAACTCGTCCGCGGCGAGCGGGAGCACTACCACCTGGAGAAGGCGTTCTACCGCCCGGACGGAACGGTCCTGTGGACCAACCTGACGGTCTCCCTCCTCCGGGACGCCGACGGCAACCCGCAGTACCAGCTCGCCCTCATGGAGGACACCACCGAGCGGCGGCTGCTCAACCTGCGCCTGCGCTACGAGGCCACGCACGACGCCCTCACCGGCCTGCCGAACCGCACCTTCTTCTTCGAGCGCCTGGAGAAGGCCCTGGGCGCGGGCGAGGGACAGCGGTTCGGGCTGTGCTACCTCGACCTGGACGGCTTCAAGACCGTCAACGACAGCCTCGGCCACGCGGCCGGCGACCGGCTGCTCGTGGAGGTCGCCGACCGGCTCCAGTCCTGCGCCACCGCGCCGGGCGAGATGGTGGCCCGGCTCGGCGGCGACGAGTTCGTGGCCCTGACCACCGGCCCCGACACCCAGCGCGAGGTCGACGAACTCGCCGCCCGCATCATGAACGCGCTGCTCGCGCCGATCAGCGTCGACGGCCGCGAGCTGACCGTGCGCGGCAGCATCGGCATCGTCGAGGGCCCGGCCGGGGAGCGCAGCCCCGCCGAGGTGCTGCGCAGCGCCGACATCACCATGTACCGGGCCAAGTCGGCGGGCGGCAACCGCTTCGAGCTGGCCGACCCGGAGGCGGACGCCCGCGCCATCACCCGGCACGGACTCACCACCGCGCTGCCGACGGCGCTGGAGCGGGGCGAGTTCTTCATCGAGTACCAGCCGCTGGTGCATCTCGGCGACGGCAGCGTCCGGGGCGCCGAGGCCCTGGTGCGCTGGCTGCACCCGCAGCACGGCGTGCTCGGCCCGGACCGGTTCATCCCGCTCGCCGAGCACACGGGGCTGATCGTGCCGCTGGGCCGCTGGGTCCTGGAGCAGTCGGTGCGGCAGGCCCGCGAGTGGCGGGAACTGCACGGCGGTGCGGAGGCGGTGGGCCCGCTGCGGATCAACGTCAACCTCTCGCCCTGCCAGCTGACCCACCCGGGCCTGGTCCAGGACACCGTCGACATCCTGGAACGCACGGGCATCGAACCGGACGCGCTCTGCCTGGAGGTCACGGAGTCGGCCCTGATCGGCGCGGACGACGACCTGCTGAAGCCGCTCCGCCGACTGGCGGAGATGGGCGTCGACATCGCCCTGGACGACTTCGGCACGGGCTACTCCAACCTCGCCAACCTGCGTCGCCTGCCGGTCAGCATCCTGAAGCTCGACCGCTCCTTCACCCAGAGCATGCAGCAGTTCCCTGCCGACCCCGTCGACCTCAAGATCGTCGAGGGGATCGTCTCGCTGGCCCACAGCCTGGACCTCGCGGTCACGGTGGAGGGCGTGGAGACCGGGGCGCAGGCCGAGCAGCTGCGGATACTGGGCTGCGACACGGCACAGGGCTGGTACTACGCCCGCCCCGGCCCTCCGGAGCGGCTGCACGAGCTGGCGCTGGTCGACGCGACGGGCTGAGCGGACGGGCGGCGGTCCCGGTGGTCGGCCCCGGGACCGCTTCCCACGATCGAGGCCGCCCGGGACATCGACGGCGAACGGGCCGGCATCCCACCGGAGCGGATCCGGTCGGCCGCCGCCGCACGCCGTGCGGGAGCGGCCAGGACCGGGTGACGGGCGGGAGCCGCTGTCACCGCGCCGCGCGGAGCGCCGCCCCCGCGGAGGCGACGTCCAGGTCCACGACGACCTCCTCGCCCTCCCAGCGGCCGCGTTCACTGATCGCGAGGCCGATCAGCGCCAGCTCGGCGGCACCGTCCCGCAGCGCGTACTGCTCCGGCGTCTCCGCGCCGGGCGCGCCCTCCTCCGTGCGCTCCCAGGCCGCCACCGCCGCCTCGGCCGGCTCGCGCGGCACCCGCACCACGACCCGGCCCGCCTGCCGGTCGACGCAGGCCCCGATGGCGGCCAGCACCTTCATGTCGTCCCGATACCGGACGTACTGCTCATCACCCACGGGTCGAGGGTAGGCGCGGGCTGCTGCCGGGCGCAGGGAATATCCGCAGGTGCCCCGGGCGGTGGGTCACCGCTCCAGCAGCATCCGCTGCAACTCCCTCGCCGCCCGCGGCGGCGCCACATCGCTGCGGTGGGCCAGGGCGATCGTGCGGTGCAGGCCGGGCCGCGCCAGGGGAGTCACCCGCAGTCCGCGCCCCGACCGCGCGGCCACCATCCGCGGGACGACGGCGACACCCAGTCCCGCCCGTACGAAGCCCAGCACCGCGTCCATCTCGCCGCCCTCCACCGCGAAGTCCGGCTCGAACCCCTCCGCCCGGCACGCCGCCACGGTCAGTTCCCGCAGGTCGTAGCCGTGCCGGAACATCACAAGCCGCTCGCCCTCCAGATCGGCGACGCGCACGGTCCGCCGCCCCTGCCCGGGCCTCGGCGCGTCCGGGGAGGAGACCACGACCAGGTCCTCGCGCAGCAGCTCCACCGTCGTCAGGGCGGGGGAGGGCGACGGCAGCGGCAGCACCACCAGCGCCAGGTCCAGCGCGCCACGGGCCAGTTCCCGCACCAGGTCGTGGGAGCCGCCCTCCTCGATCAGCAGTCGGATCCCCGGGTAGCGGTCGTGGAAGGCGCGCAGCACGTCCGGCAGCAGACCCGTGCACAGACTCGGCGTCGCCCCCAGCCGCACCCGCCCCCTCCGCAGCTGCACCAGCTCCAGCACCTCGTGCCGCGCCGTGTCCGCGTCGGCCAGGATGCGCCGGGCCAGGGGCAGCAGCGCCTCCCCGGCGTCCGTGAGCGTGATGTTGCCGCGCGCCCGCAGGAACAGGTCGGCCCCCAACTCCCTTTCCAGCGCCTTGATCTGCTGCGACAGCGATGGCTGCGCGACATGGACCAGATCGGCGGCCCGGGTGAAGTGCCGGGTCTCGGCGACGGCCACGAAGTACTGGAGCTGCTGGAACTGCATCCTCTTACCATAGCCAGGGCCTATGGAATCAAGCCAGACCATGTCTTGGACCGATCGGCCGCGGGTCCGTAGCGTGCTGTGCCATGGCTCTGGCAACGCGGACGGACCGACGGCCGTCCATGGCACGCACCGTGTGGGACTCCACCGTCGGCAAGAAGACCGTGATGGCGGTCAGCGGTCTGATCATGCTGCTGTACCTGGTCGTCCACATGATCGGGAACCTGAAGATCTTCTTCGGGGCCGGCGAGTTCGACCACTACGCCCACTGGCTGCGCACCGTCGGCGAGCCCTTCATGCACTACGAGTGGACGCTCTGGCTGGTCCGCGTCGCGCTCGTGGTGGCCGTGGTCGCGCACGCGGTCTCCGCGTACCAGCTCAGCCGCCGCGACATCAGGGCGCGGCCCAGCAAGTACATGCACAAGAAGCCACGGGCCTCCTACGCCACCCGCACCATGCGCTGGGGCGGGATCATCCTCGGGCTGTTCATCGTCTGGCACGTCCTCGACCTGACGACGGGCACCGTGCACCCGGGCTTCCGGCCCGGCCACCCGTACCAGAACGTCGTGGACACCTTCTCCACCTGGTACGGCAACGTCATCTACATCGTCGCGATGCTCGCCCTCGGGCTGCACGTCCGGCACGGGTTCTGGAGCGCCGCCCAGACCCTCGGCGTCGGCAGCCGGCGGCGTGACCGCACCCTGAAGACCGTCGCCGACGTCCTCGCGCTGCTGCTCACGGCCGGTTTCATCGCCGTACCCGTGGGCGTCATGACCGGAGTGGTGAGCTGACATGACCTCTTACGCCGACTACGCGACCGGTGAGCCGGTCGTCGACACCAAGGCACCGTCCGGGCCGATCAACGAGCGCTGGGACAAGCGCCGCTTCGAGGCCAAGCTGGTGAACCCCGCCAACCGGCGCAAGCACACCGTGATCGTCGTCGGCACCGGCCTCGCCGGCGGCTCCGCCGGTGCCACCCTCGCCGAACAGGGCTACCACGTCGTCCAGTTCTGCTACCAGGACTCTCCGCGCCGCGCCCACTCCATCGCCGCGCAGGGCGGCATCAACGCGGCGAAGAACTACCGCAACGACGGCGACTCCATCCACCGGCTGTTCTACGACACCGTCAAGGGCGGCGACTTCCGCGCCCGCGAGTCCAACGTGCACCGGCTCGCGCAGATCTCCGTCGAGATCATCGACCAGTGCGTGGCCCAGGGCGTGCCGTTCGCCCGGGAGTACGGCGGCCTGCTCGACACCCGGTCGTTCGGCGGTGTACAGGTGTCGCGCACCTTCTACGCCCGCGGCCAGACGGGACAGCAGCTCCTCCTCGGCGCCTACCAGGCACTCAGCCGGCAGATCGCCGCCGGGAACATCGAGATGCACCCGCGGACCGAGATGCTCGACCTGATCGTCGTCGACGGACGGGCGCGCGGCATCGTCGCCCGGGACCTCGTCACAGGGAAGATCGACACGTACTTCGCGGACGCCGTCGTGCTCGCCTCCGGCGGCTACGGCAACGTCTTCTACCTGTCGACGAACGCCATGAACTCCAACGCCACCGCCGTCTGGCGGGCCCACCGGCGCGGCGCGTACTTCGCCAACCCCTGCTTCACACAGATCCACCCGACGTGCATCCCGCGCACCGGCGACCACCAGTCCAAGCTGACGCTGATGAGCGAGTCGCTGCGCAACGACGGCCGGATCTGGGTGCCGAAGGCGAAGGGCGACACCCGGCCCCCGAACGAGATCCCCGAGAACGAGCGCGACTACTACCTGGAGCGCATCTACCCCTCCTTCGGCAACCTCGTGCCTCGCGACATCGCCTCCCGGGCCGCGAAGAACGTCTGCGACGAGGGACGGGGCGTCGGTCCCGGCGGCCAGGGCGTGTACCTGGACTTCGCCGACGCGATCCGGCGGATGGGCCGCAAGGCCGTCGAGGCCAAGTACGGCAACCTCTTCGACATGTACCAGCGGATCACCGACGAGGATCCGTACGAGGTGCCGATGCGGATCTACCCCGCCGTGCACTACACGATGGGCGGCCTGTGGGTCGACTACGACCTCCAGACCACCGTCCCCGGCCTGTTCGCCATCGGCGAGGCCAACTTCTCCGACCACGGCGCCAACCGGCTCGGCGCCTCCGCGCTGATGCAGGGCCTGGCCGACGGCTACTTCGTCCTCCCGGCCACCATCAACGACTACCTCGCGCGCAACCCGCACCACGACGAGGTGACCGACGAACACCCCGTCGTCCAGGGAGTGCTGGCCGAGACGCAGGACCGGCTCAACCTGCTGCTGTCCGTCGACGGCGACCGCACACCCGACTCCTTCCACCGCGAGGTCGGCGAACTCATGTGGGAGTTCTGCGGCATGGCCCGCACCGACTCGGGGCTGCGCAAGGCCCTGGAGCGCATCCCGCAGATCCGCGAGGAGTTCTGGCGGCGCATCAAGGTGCCCGGCACCGGCGAGGAGTTCAACCAGTCGCTGGAGAAGGCCAACCGCATCGTCGACTACCTGGAGCTCGCCGAGCTGATGTGCCTCGACGCCCTGCACCGCTCCGAGTCCTGCGGCGGCCACTTCCGCGAGGAATCGCAGACACCCGACGGCGAAGCCGCCCGCAAGGACGACGAGTTCTCCTACGCGGCCGCCTGGGAGTTCACCGGCACCGGCGAGGCCCCCGTCCTGCACAGGGAAGACCTGGTCTTCGAGTACGTCCACCCCACCCAGCGGAGCTACGCATGAAGCTCACCCTGCGCGTCTGGCGGCAGAAGAACGCCGACGCCGACGGCACGATGTCCACGTACGAGGTGGACGGGATCTCCGAGGACATGTCGTTCCTGGAGATGCTCGACACCCTCAACGAGGAACTCATCCTCAAGGGCGAGGACCCGGTCGCCTTCGACCACGACTGCCGCGAGGGCATCTGCGGCGCCTGCTCGCTCGTGATCAACGGGGACGCGCACGGGCCGGAGCGGACGACCACCTGCCAACTGCACATGCGGTCCTTCAAGGACGGCGACACGATCGACGTGGAGCCGTGGCGGGCGTCCGCCTTCCCGGTGATCAAGGATCTGGTGGTGGACCGGTCGGCGTTCGACCGGATCATCCAGGCCGGCGGCTACATCACCGCGCCGACGGGCGCGGCCCCCGAGGCCCACGCCACGCCGGTGCCGAAGCCGGACGCCGACTTCGCGTTCGAGCACGCCGAGTGCATCGGGTGCGGGGCGTGTGTGGCGGCCTGCCCGAACGGGGCGGCGATGCTGTTCACGTCCGCCAAGATCAACCATCTGAACGTGCTGCCGCAGGGGGCGCCGGAGCGGGAGACGCGGGTGCTGGACATGGTGGAGCAGATGGATGATGAGGGATTCGGGGGGTGCACGCTGACGGGTGAGTGTGCCACGGCTTGTCCCAAGGGGATTCCGCTCATGTCCATTACCAGCATGAACAAGGAGTGGTTGCGGGCTACTCGCAGGGTGGGCAGGCGGTAGTTGCCGGGTGCGGGCCGACTGTGGCTTGTCGCGCAGTTCCCCGCGCCCCTGAAGGGGCGTGGCTCCTCTGGCATTCAGCATTCTGGCACCCGCTCTCCTGGTACTGGTCATGCGGTGGTCAGGCGGCATGGGCACAACAGGGGGCGGCGGCACCGCTCGCCGCCACCGGCCCGTGACCAGGAGAAGCCATGACCGGCGTACTGACCGTCGACCGCCCCGCCCAGCCCACGGCCCCCACCCGCTACACCGTCACCCTCGCCCGGAACGAGGAGGACGTGCGTGCCGCCCAGCGGCTGCGGCACGACGTCTTCGCCGGGGAGATGGGTGCCCTGCTCACCGGCTCGCAACCCGGGCTGGACGTGGACCCGTTCGACGCGTACTGCGACCACCTGCTCGTACGTGAGGAGACGACCGGCCAGGTCGTCGGCACCTACCGGCTGCTGCCGCCGGAGCGCGCGGCGGTCGCCGGGCGGCTGTACTCCGAGGGCGAGTTCGATCTGACCTCCCTCGCCGGGATCCGGCCGGAACTCGTCGAGGTCGGCCGCTCCTGCGTGCACCCCGACCACCGCGACGGCGCGGTCATCAGCCTCATCTGGGCCGGCATCGCCCGCTACATGGTCGACCGCGGCCACGAGTGGCTCGCCGGCTGCTGCTCCGTCCCGCTCGCCGACGGCGGTACCCTCGCCTCCGCCACCTGGGAGCGGGTGAGCGCCAAGCACCTCTCGCCCGAGGAGTACCGCGTCCGGCCCCTGCTGCCGTGGACGCCGGGCCCCGCTCCCGCCGCCCGCGTCGAACTGCCCGCCCTGCTCCGCGGCTACCTGCGCCTGGGCGCCTGGGTGTGCGGCGAACCGGCCCACGACCCGGACTTCGGCGTCGCCGACCTGTACGTGCTGCTGCCGATGAGCCGGGTCAACCCGCGGTACCTGCGGCACTTCCTCTCCCTCGTGCCGGCCTGATGAGCGTCTGGCTGCCCACCGCGCCCTGCACGCCCCGGGCCTGTGTCGAGGCGCCGGCCGCGGTGCCCGCGCGGGCCGTGCCGCGCGCCGTGCTGCGGCTCACGGGAGTCGTGCTGTTGCTCCTCGCCGGGATCGCGCTGTCGCCGTTCGGCGCCCGGATACCGGCGTCCCTGGTCCGGCGGTGGTGCCGGTGGATCGTGCGGGCCGCGGGGGTCCGGGTCCGCGTCACCGGCGCCGCCGCCCCCACCGGCGGACTGCTGCTGGTCGCCAACCACATCTCCTGGCTGGACATCCCGTTGCTCGCCGCCGTGCGTCCCGCCCGCATGCTGGCCAAGACCGAGGTGCGGCGGTGGCCCGTCGCCGGGCCGCTGGCCGCGCGCGGCGGCACCCTGTTCATCGAACGGGACCGGCTGCGGGCCCTCCCGGACACCGTCGCCCGGATCGCCGGGGCCCTGCGCGCGGGCGCCGCGGTCGCCGCCTTCCCCGAGGGCAGCACCTGGTGCGGCCGTGCCCAGGGCACCTTCCGCCGGGCCGTCTTCCAGGCCGCCCTGGACGCCGGCGTGCCGGTCCAGCCGGTGCGCATCGGCTACCGGCTCGACGGCGGAGCGCCCACCACGGCCCCCGCGTACGTCGGCGACGACACGCTGCTCGCGTCCCTGTGGCGGGTGGCGACGGCCCGCGGCCTGGTCGCGGAGGTCGAGGTACGGGACGCGATCCCGCCGGGCGGCCACCCCGACCGCCGCTCCCTCGCGCGCGCCGCGCAGGCGCCGGAGACGGCTGCGCCGGCCTGGGCGCACACGGTGCTCGTGGCGTAGGGCGGGCTCAGCGGGTCCCGGACAACGTGCGCGCGAGATAGGGCGCCGTCCGGCTCTCCGCCGAGCGCGCCACCTGTGCCGGCCGGCCCGCCGCCACGATCCGCCCGCCCGCGTCGCCGCCGCCGGGCCCGAGGTCGATCACCCAGTCGGCGCCCGCGACGACGGACATGTCGTGCTCGACGACGACGACGGTGTGCCCGGCGTCGACGAGGCCGTGCAACTGGCGCATCAGGACGTCGACGTCGGCCGGGTGGAGGCCGGTCGTCGGCTCGTCGAGGAGGTAGAGCGTGTGGCCGCGCCGACCGCGCTGGAGTTCGCTCGCCAGCTTGATGCGCTGGGCCTCGCCGCCGGACAGCTCGGTCGCCGGCTGGCCGAGGCGCAGATAGCCCAGGCCCACGTCGAGCAGGGTGGCGAGGCTGCGGGCGACGGCCGGGGTGTCGGCGAAGAACTCCGCCGCGCTCTCCACCGTCAGGTCCAGCACCTGCGCGATGTTCCGCCCCTGGTACGTCACCTCCAGCGTCCCGGGGTTGTAGCGGGCCCCGCCGCAGTCCGGGCAGGGCGCGTACGTGCTGGGCAGGAACAGCAGCTCCACGCTGACGAATCCCTCGCCCTGGCAGGTCTCGCAGCGCCCTCCCGCCACGTTGAAGGAGAACCGGCCGACGCCGAAGCCGCGTGCACGGGCTCCGTCGGTCGCCGCGAACACCTTGCGCACGATGTCGAACAGGCCGGTGTAGGTGGCGAGGTTCGAGCGCGGCGTGCGGCCGATGGGCCTCTGGTCGACCGAGACCAGCCGGCCGACTCCCGCCGTGTCCTGCGTGATCTCGCCGATGAGCGTGGACTTGCCGGAGCCGGACACGCCGGTGACCGCGGTGAACGCGCTGAGCGGGAACGCGGCGGTCACGTCCCGCAGGTTGTGCCGGGTGACGGGGCCCGTCTTCAGCCAGCCGCGCGGCTCGCGGGTCTGGCGGGCCGGGGCGGGGGAGCCGTCGAACAGGTAGCGGGCCGTGGCGGACTCCCCGACGGCGGCCAGGCCGGCCACCGGGCCGCTGTGCAGGACCCGCCCGCCGTGCTCGCCCGCCCGCGGGCCCACGTCCACCACCCAGTCGGCGCCGCGTACGACGTCCAGGTGGTGTTCCACGACGAACACCGAGTTCCCGGCCGTCTTCAGCCGCTCCAGCACGGTGAGCAGCGCCTCGGTGTCCGCCGGGTGGAGCCCGGCCGACGGCTCGTCGAGGACGTAGACAACCCCGAAGAGGCCGGAGCGCAGCTGGGTGGCGAGGCGCAGGCGTTGCAGTTCGCCCGCGGAGAGGGTGGGGGTGGGCCGGTCGAGGCTGAGGTAGCCGAGGCCCAGTTCCACGACGGGGGCGATCCGGGAGGTGAGGTCGTCGGTCAGGACCCGGGCGGTCCGCGACCTCGCGTCGAGGGACGCGGCCAGCTCCGCCAGCGGCAGCGCGGCCAGCTCGGCGATGGTCCGCCCGCCGAACGTCACCGCCAGCGCCTCGGGACGCAGCCGGCTGCCGCCGCACGCCGGGCAGGGCGCGCTGGTGAGGAACCGTTCGGCCTTCGCCCGCAGGGTCGCGCTCCTGGAGTCCGAGAAGGTCTTCATCACATACCGGCGGGCGCTCATGTACGTGCCCTGGTACGGCCGTTGGACGCGGTCGGCGTCCCGGACCGGGTGCACGGTGACCACCGGCTGCTCGTCCGTGAACAGGATCCACTCGCGTTGTTCGGCGGGCAGCTCCCGCCACGGCCGGTCCACGTCGTACCCGAGCGCGTCGAGGACGTCCCGCAGGTTCTTGCCCTGCCAGGCGCCCGGCCAGGCGGCGATCGCGCCCTCGCGGATCGACAGCGAGGGGTCGGGGACCAGCGACTCCTCGGTCGTACCGTGCACCTGCCCGAGCCCGTGGCACTCCGGGCAGGCACCGGCCGCCGTGTTGGGCGAGAAGGCGTCGGAGTCGAGCCGCTCGGCGCCGGGCGGGTAGGTGCCGGCCCGGGAGAACAGCATGCGCAGGGAGTTGGAGAGGTTGGTGACGGTGCCGACGGAGGAGCGCGAGGTGGGCGCCGCGCGGCGCTGCTGGAGCGAGACGGCCGGCGGCAGACCGGTGATCTCCCCGACCTTCGGCGCTCCGACCTGGTGGATCAGGCGGCGCGCGTACGGCGCGACCGACTCGAAGTAGCGCCGTTGCGCCTCCGCGTAGATCGTGCCGAACGCCAGCGACGACTTGCCCGAGCCGGACACGCCGGTGAACACGGCCAGCACGTCCCGGGGGATGTCGACGTCCACGCCCTGGAGGTTGTGCTCGCGGGCTCCTCTGACGCGGACGTACGGGTCGTGGGGGCGGTGGGGGTCGTGCATGGGAAACGACTCTAACCGGAGGTGATCGCGGCCAGTCGCCGGTAGGAGTCGAGGAGCGCCTCGCGGTCGTAGGTGCTGGTGGTGACCAGGACCTCCTGTGCCCCCGTCTCCTTCAGCACCGTCTCCAGCTCGTGCGCGACCTGTTCCTCGGTGCCTGCGATGTGCCCGGTGAGCCCGGACTCGTAGAAGCCGCGCTCCTTCGGGGTCAGGGTGAGTGACTCGACGCGCTCGGCGGGCGGCAGGGGCGGGAAGGTGCCGTGGGTGCGGGAGTGCGCCATGGACCAGGCCTCGGGGACCAGCAGCCGCCGGGCCTCGTCGGGGCTTGCGGCCACGGCGACCGTGCCCGAGATGACGACGTACGGTTCCGGCGCCCAGGGCGAGGGCCGGAAGTGCGCGCGGTAGTGGTCGATGCCGCGCCGCATCTTCTCCCGGTTCCTGAGGTCGCCGATGACCATGGGCAGGCCCGCGCGGGCCGCGATACCGGCGCCCTCGCCCATGGCCAGGACGAACGGCGGCACGGTCAGGCCCTCGGCGGGCCGGGCGTGTACGCCGGTGGGGGAGGTGCCGCGGAACCAGCCGAGCAGCTCCCGCAGCTGGGCCTCGAAGTCCTCGGCGTCGCCCTTGTCGCGGCCCAGGGCCCTGCGCACGCCGTCCGTGAAGCCGACCGAGCGGCCGAGGCCCATGTCGATCCGGCCGGGAAACAGCGACTCCAGCACCCCGAACTGTTCCGCCACGACCAGCGGCCGGTGATTGGGCAGCATCACCCCGCCGGTGCCGACCCGGATCGTCCGGGTCGCGGCGGCGACGGCGGCCGCCAGCACGGTCGGCGCGGAACCGGCGACCCCGGGCACCCCGTGGTGCTCCGAGACCCACAGGCGGTGGTAGCCGAGCCGCTCCAGCTCCTGCGCGAGCGAGACGGTGTCGCGCAGGGCCTCGGGGTGCGTGTGGCCCTCGCGGGTGCGGGAGCGGTCGAGGACGGAGAAGCGGGTCGAGGCGATCAGGGAGCTCACACGGGGTTCAACGCCTGGGGCGCAGCGGCATTCCCGGCTGCGGTGTCGCCTAGCCCTCGGGGCGCAGGAGGCCGCGTTCGTAGGCCTTGACCAGGTGCTGGGGCACCAGGTGGCGGACGCCGTCGATCGTGACCGGCACCAGGGTCGGCGTGGCGGCCTTCCACTGGGCGCGGCGGTGACGGGTGTTGCTGCGGGACATCTTCCGCTTCGGGACGGCCATGGGATTCCTCCTCGGTGCACAACCACGGACGGGCACCGAGGACGCTACATGAAAATGGATCCCATTAACAATCAGCGTCCGCGGTGCCTGCCCGGCCGTTCCGCAGGAGTGACTCAGTCGTCGGCGCCCACGAGCATCCGCACCTCGAACTCCTCGTGCGTGCCCGCCTCTTCAGCCGGCCCCTTGTCCAGCACCGTGCCGAGCCAGCCCAGGAGGAAGCCGACGGGGATGGAGACGATGCCGGGGTTCTGCAGCGGGAACCAGGCGAAGTCGGCCTCGGGGTAGAACGAGGCGGGGGCGGAGGAGACGACGGGGGAGAACACGGCGAGCAGCACGGAGCAGAGCAGGCCGCCGTAGAGGCTGAGCAGGGCGCCCTTCGCCGAGAAACGCCGCCAGAAGAGGGTGTAGATGATCGTCGGCAGGATGGCGGACGCCGCGATGGCGAAGGCGAGGAAGGCGAGCGTCGCCGTGTTCGCTCCCCAGGCGACGAGGGCGAGCAGCATGCCGAGGATGCCGATGACCGCCCCGGACAGCCGCGCGACGGTCAGCTCCTCCGTCTCGCTGGCCCGGCCCTTGCGGATCACCTCGCTGTACAGGTCGTGTGCCAGGGAGGAGGCCGCCGCCAGGGTGAGGCCCACTGCCACGGCGAGCAGCGTCAGATACGCCAGGCAGGTCAGCAGCGCGGTGAGGACACTGCCGCCGAGCTCGTGCGCGAGCAGCAGGACGGAGGCGTTGCCGGTGCGGTCCGTGTCCAGGATGGTGTCCCGGCCCAGCAGCGCGGTGGCGCCGAGACCGAGGATGCCGGCCCCGAAGCAGACCGCGCCGACCAGCCCGATGGCCCACAGCACCGAGGAGCGCAGCACACTGCTGCTGCGCGGGGCCAGCAGCCGCATCAGCACGTGCGGGAGGGCCGCGAGCCCGAGGACGATGGCCAGTTCGAGACTGAGGAAGTCCAGCTTGTTGCTGACGGTGCCGCCGTAGCGCAACCCGGGTTCGAGGAAGGTCACACCGGTACCGCTGCGTTCGGCCGCCCGCTCCAGGAGGGCGTTGGGGTTCCAGTCGAAGCGGTGCAGCACCCAGCCCGCGGTGAACAGCACGCCCACGATCAGCATCACGGCCTTGATGATCTGGATGACCGTCGCGCCGGGCATCCCGCCGAGGGAGGCGTACAGGATCACGAAAGTGCCGATCACGACGACGCACAGGGTGCGGGTGGTGCCGCTCGGCACGCCGGTGAACTGCGTCAGGAGGGCCACGCTGCCCACCAGTTGGGCCACCAGGTAGAGCGTCGTGATGGCCAGGATGCACACCGCCAGGGCGACCCGCACCGGCCGCTGCTGCCGGGGCAGGCGCAGCGCCACCGTGTCGCCGAGTGTGAACTTTCCCGTGCGGTGCAGGGGTTCGGCGATCAGCAGCAGCACCATCATCCAGGCGACGGTGGTGCCGCCGAGGTACATCAGCCCGTCGTACCCGGTCAGGGCGACCAGCCCGGTGCTGCCCAGCAGGGTGGCGGCGGACAGGTAGTCGCCGCACATGGCGAGGCCGTTGCGCAACGGGGACATCGCGCGGTTGCCGAGGTAGAACTCGCTGATCTCGTCGCGCTGGGGGGCCGTCAGCAGGGCCGTGAACAGGGTGATCACGACCACGGTCAGGAACAGCACGAACGTCAGCTGCAGGCTGCTGTCGTCGATGGCGGCGGCGGTCACCACGTGCGGAACCCCCTCGTGCCCTGCCGGAGGGGCTGCCCGGGCTGCCCGGCACCTTGGGGCGGTGCGGCGGCGCGGGCGCGGCGGTTCTCGTTCTCGTGCAGCCGCGACCGCAGGCCGCGGGCGAGCGGATCGACCCGGGTGCGCATGTGCCGCACGTAGCACCAGGCGGTCACGCCCATGATGGCGAACTGCCCGAGCCCCAGGGCGAGCCCGATCGTGAGGTGGCCGAACAGCGGCTGGTTCATCACCGCGGGGACGAAACTCGACAGCAGCACATACAGCAGGAATCCGCCGACGGACAAGATCGTCGCCCGAGTGCCGAACCGGCGCTGCGCGCGGCGCAACGAGTGAAATTCGGGATGGTCGGATATGCCGGACGGCGGAGTATGTTCGATGTGCGGGAGCGGGAATGTAGGAGTGTCATCCCGCCGCGGTGGAAATTCGGGCACAGGCGCACCTTCTTCGCTGCTTCGTGCCCCGCACTCGACCCCGTCGAGTCAGTGGCGCGTCCGGCTTTCGGGCAGGGTGGAGGGGTGCCGGACGCGCTGAGGGGGTGCGGGCTCTGTGGGGGGCTCGTGAAACCGAAAAACTTCCTGTTCGGAATCACCCGGACGGCCTCGGGGTTCTGTGTGGAGATCCCCGACCAGCCCCGGCCACGGGTGGTGGCGAGGCTGAAAGCGGAGTATGTCAGTGTCGTGCTTGAGCCATCAACTGTGAGGGTCAATTGACTTCTGTCCATGGCGCGTTCACACCCCCGGCGAAGAGCCGGCGGTACTGCGACGGGCCTGTCCGAAAGGGCCCGCCGGAGAATAGTCCGGACCATTTCTCCGGCCAGTCCGGCTCAAACGTGCCGCCGTGACGGCCGGATCAGAAACGTGCCCCGACCGCCGTGCCGGAACGTGGCACGAGGAACTCCGGTGCCTTCGGCAGTGAACCGTCCGCCGCCCGGGACCCGGTGAGCGGCCCCGGATCGGTGCTCCGCACCGAGGCGGCGTCCCAGGTGCCGCCGATGTTCCAGGAGTTGCCGTCGGCGACGGTCTTGCCTCCGACGGCCGCCGCGCGCCGGTCCGCGATGGACAGATTGCCGGTGATCCGGGCGGTCCCGCCCGAGACGTCGGCGTCGAAGCCCGTACCGCCGTTGCCGTAGGTGGAGTTGCGGCTCAGGACGAGGGAGCCCGTGTTGCCGTTGTCGGTGAGGCCGTGCTTCGCGTTCTTGAAGGAGACGCTGTTGCGTACGGTGTGGGCCACCGCCGGGGCCGGGCTGCCGCCGCCGAGCTTGAAGCCGTTGCCGTCGCCCGCGAAGTCCGGGAAGTTCCACCGGTTGAAGCCGTTGCCGTACGCCACGGTGTTCTCGATCGTCACCGGGGAGGCGAACTCCCAGGCGTCGAAGCCGTCGTCGACGTTGTTCCACAGCCGGGCGCCGCGCACCACGTTGCCCGTGCCGCTGCCCTCCTTGACGGCCAGGCCGTCGGCGCTCTCGCCGTTCTTGCGCGGATCGCGGTTGCCGTGACTGTCCAGGTCCAGGATCAGGTTGTCGCTCGAATCGCCCTGGAGCTGGAACCCGGACTCGTAGTTGTCATGCGTGCGCAGCCGCGCGAAGACGTTGCCGTCACAGCCGTCGCAGTACACCCCGTACGGGCCGTTGACGATCTCCAGATCCGAGATCCGCCAGTACGACGCCTCCATGTGGACCGCCCCGCGCTCGGCGCGCGGGATGCTGCCGCCGACCGGCGTGTGACTGGCGGGCAGTTTCTCGCCGTCGATGACCACGCGCTCGCCCGGGTGGGCCGAGAGGGTGATGGGCCGGGAGGCGGTCCCCGAGGCCGCGATGGTGATGTTGTCGGTGAGGGCGTACGTCCCGCCGCGCACGGTGATGGTGTCGCCGGGCCCGGCCAGGTCCACCGCCCGCTGGATGGTCTTCAGCGGCCGGGCGAGCGTGCCGGGGGCGGCGTCGTCGCCGTTCGGTGCCACGACCAGGGTCGCGCCCGCGGCGGCCGCCGGCCCCGTCAGTGCCAGGGCCAGCGCGGCCCCCGCCATCGCCGCCGACCAGATCCGTGCGTTGCGCATACGGCCTCCTGCCTTTCCCCGCGTGGATGTCGCACAGGAGTGGCCGCCGGGGGAGCGAAGGTTGCCGGGACTTTGCGGACACCCCCTAGGGTGGGCAGCGTGAGTGACGACCGCAGCAAGGCCCCGCTGGCCGTGTTCGATCTGGACAACACCCTCGCCGACACCGCGCACCGGCAGCGGTTCCTGGAGCGCAGGCCGAAGGACTGGGACGGGTTCTTCTCGGCGGCGCCGCAGGACGGGCCGCTCCCGGAGGGCATCGCACTGGTGCGGGAGAGCGCGCGGGAGTGCGAGATCGTCTACCTCACCGGGCGCCCCGAGCGCTGCCGGCGGGACACGCTCGACTGGCTGGCGGCCCAAGGGCTGCCCGAGGGGCGCGTGTACATGCGGCGGGACGCCGACCGCCGGCCCGCGCGGTTCACCAAGCTGGAGATCCTGAAGCGGCTCGCCCGCACGCGCGAGGTCCGCGTCCTGGTGGACGACGACGAACTGGTCTGCGCCGACGCCCGGCGTGCGGGCTTCACCGTCGTACGGGCCGACTGGGCCGCGCGGTCCGCCGAGATGAAGGCGGCCCAGGAGCGCGAAGGGCGGACCTGAGACCCGGGGTTGGCGGACTGTTCACCTCCGCCGGGTATCCCCGAGCCACCAGCACCGGCGCACCGGTGCGCGTACACACGGGGGATGCCATGAACGGACGTCGCAAGGGCGCGCTCGCGGGAGCGGCGCTGCTCGGCGCCGCGCTGCTGCTCACCGGCTGCGCCAAGCCCGACCGCAGCGAGATCGTCACCTGGACCGACGAACACGGCCGGGCCTGCACCGGTGTGGCGGTGGTCGACTCCGAGGACAGCGACCGCGAGGTCACCAGCATCGACTGCGACTACCCGCCGGAGGGCAGGCAGCCGGGCCGCGCCACCTCGCGACCGCTGCCGGACTGAGCCCTGAGGGGGCTTCTACTCGGACTCCTCCAGCCGGAAGCCCACCTTGAGCCCCACCTGCCAGTGCGCGATCTCCCCGTTCTCGAGCTGGCCGCGCACCTGCGTCACCTCGAACCAGTCCAGGTTGCGCAGGGTCTGCGAGGCCCGGCCGATGCCGTTGCGGATGGCCTGGTCGACGCCCTCGGGCGAGGTCCCGACGATCTCCGTGACCCGGTAGGTGTGGTTCGACATGCCGCTGCTCCTGTTCTGGCGAGTGTGTCGCGCGTCACTCCACCGTGCCCCACGCGGCGGCGAAGCGCGAGGCGTCACCTCCCGCCCCGCCGCCGAAGGGGGCTCCCCGGTGTCAGCGCGCCACGCTCAGCGACAGCGCGAACCGGCCCGCGCCGTCCGTCCACCAGTGGGCCAGGTCCAGGCCCGCCGCGAACAGTTCGGCCCGCACCCCCTCCTGCCGGAACTTCGCCGACACCTCCGTGCGCAGCTCCTCGCCCGCCGCGAAGTCGACCGCCAGGTCGAGCGCCGGCACCTTCACCGTCTGCGCGGTACGGGAGCGCAGCCGCATCTCGATCCACTCGTGCTCGGCGTCCCACAGCGCCACGTGGTCGAACGCGCCGGGCTCGAAATCGCCGCCCAGCTCGCGGTTGATCACGGTCAGGACGTTCTTGTTGAACGCGGCCGTCACCCCGGCCGCGTCGTCGTACGCCCGGACCAGCACCTCCTCGTCCTTGACCAGGTCCGTGCCCAGCAGCAGCGCGTCGCCCGGGCTGAGCAGGGCCCGTACGGAGGCCAGGAACGCGGCGCGCTCGGCGGGCAGCAGGTTGCCGATCGTGCCGCCGAGGAACGCCACCAGCCGGGGCCCCGGAGTGTCCGGCAGGGTCAGCTCCGCGGTGAAGTCGGCGATCAGGGCGTGCACGTCGAGCCCCGGCCGCTCGGCGGCGAGCGCCTGCCCCGCCTGGGTGAGGGCGCTCCCGCTGACGTCGACGGGGACGTAGGTGTGCAGACCGGTGAGGGCGTCGAGGAGGTGCCGCGTCTTCTCGGAGGAGCCGGAACCGAGTTCCACCAGGGTGCGGGCGCCGGTGGCGGCGGCGATCTCGCCGGAGCGGGCGACGAGGATCTCGCGCTCGGCGCGCGTGGGGTAGTACTCGGGCAGCTCGGTGATCCGCTCGAACAGTTCGCTGCCGTGGGCGTCGTAGAACCACTTCGGCGGCAGGGTCTTGGGCGTGTGGGTCAGGCCCCGGTGGACGTCGGCGCGCAGGGCGGCCTCCGTGGCGTCCTCGGGCAGGGTGCGGGTGAGGCGGAACGGGCTCACGTACGGGGCTCCTTGGGAGATGCGTCCGGGAGGTCCTTGAGCGGCGTGAGCAGCACGTCCGTGCGGCTCGCCGCGAGCAGGGTGCGGTCGGGGACCTCCTGCCAGTGCGGATCGTCGTCGTAGGGCTCGGAGGCCACGACGGTGCCGCCGCCGGGCCGGGTGAGGTACCAGAGGGTGTCGCCCCAGGCGGTCGCGGTGATGGTGTCGCCGTTGGTGAGGAGGAGGTTGAGCCGGGAACCGGGGGCCGCCGCGGCGACCTCCAGGACCGTGTCGGCCAGCGCCTGGCCCTCCGTGTCGCCCCCGCGCAGCCGGGCCAGCACCAGCGCCCAGACGAGCGCCGAGTCGTTGCGGGCCTCCAGGGACAGCAGGTCCTCGTGCGGCAGCGTCCGGGACACGGCGGCCAGGGAGCCGGGCCAGCCCTTGACCGCGCCGTTGTGGCTGAACAGCCAGGTCCCCGCGGCGAACGGTGCCGCCGCGGCCTCGGCGTCCGCGCCGGACAGGGTCGCGTCCCGCACGGCGGCGAGCAGCGCGCCGGTCCGTACGATCCGGGCGAGGTCGGCGAACGACAGGTCCGCCCAGATGGGCCCGGCCCGCCGGTAGCGGGCCGGCACCGGATCGCCCTCCGCGTACCAGCCCACGCCGAAACCGTCCGCGTTGACCGTCCCGTACCGCTGGTGGCGGGGCGCCCACGACTGCCGGTACAGGCCGTGCGGGGGCTCCACCAGGAACCGGCCGAGCGGCTCCTCGGGTCCCACGTACGCCACATGACGGCACATCAGACGTCCTCCGAGCGGGCCGTGCGGAACCCTGAGAAGATCTGCCGCCGGATCGGGTAGTCCCAGTTGCGGAACGTGCCCCGGCAGGCCACCGCGTCCACCGCGAAGGAACCGCCGCGCAGCACCTTGTACTCGGGCCCGAAGAACACCTCCGAGTACTCCTTGTACGGGAACGCCCGGAACCCCGGGTACGGCAGGAAGTCGCTCGCCGTCCACTCCCACACGTCGCCGATCAACTGCCGTACACCGAGCGGCGACTCGCCGGCCGGGTAGCTCCCCGCGGGCGCCGGGCGCAGGTGCCGCTGGCCCAGGTTGGCGTGCTCGGGGCCCGGGTCGGCGTCGCCCCACGGGTAGCGCCTCGAACGGTCGCCGGCCGGGTCGTGGCGCGCCGCCTTCTCCCACTCCGCCTCGGTCGGCAGCCGGCGGCCGTCCCAGCGGGCGAAGGCGTCGGCCTCGTACCAGCACACGTGCAGGACGGGCTCGTCGGGCGGGACGACCTCGGTGACACCGAAGCGGCGCCTGAGCCACTGCTTCCCGTCGCGCCGCCAGAACAGCGGGGCGGTGATGCCGTGCCTGCGGATGTGCGCCCAGCCCTCCGGGGCCCACCAGCGCGGGTTCTCGTAGCCGCCGTCCTCGATGAACGCCTGGTACGCGGCGTTCGTCACCGGGGTGGTGTCGATGAAGAAGGGCGCCACCTCGCGCCGGTGCGCGGGGCGTTCGTTGTCCAGGGCCCAGGGCTCGGTGGAGGTGCCCATCGTGAACGGGCCGCCGGGCACGAGGACTTCGGACGGTCCGGTGAGCAGCGGCACCGGATCCGGGTCGGGCGCGGTCAGGGCCTGCGGGCCCTTGCGGAGCTGATGGGTGATCAGCATGGTCTCGTCGTGCTGCTGTTCGTGCTGCGCGATCATGCCGAAGGCGAAGCCCGCCTCCGTCAGCCGCGTGCCGTGGAACGCGGCCTTCTCCAGCACGTCCAGCGCCCGGCCGCGCACGTCGGAGGCGTAACGGCGGGCCTCGGCGGGCGACAGCAGGGGCAGCTTCGGCCGCTCCGCCCGCGGGTGCTCGAAGGCGTCGTAGAGACGGTCGATCTCGGGCCGTATCGCCTCCTGCCCGGCGACGGCCCGCAGCAGCCACTGCTCCTCCTGGTTGCCGATGTGCGCGAGGTCCCACACCAGCGGCGACATCAGCGGCGAGTGCTGCGCGGTCAGGTCGGGGTCCTCGACGCAGTTCGTCAGCAGGGTGGTGCGGTCGCGGGCGACCACCAGCGAGGCGACCGCCCGCTCACGGAGCGCCTCCGGGTCCACGGTCCCGGTGTCGGCCGCGGGCTCGGTGCGGTCCATGGTCCCGGTGTCGGCGGCGGGCTCGGTGTGAGTCATCGGCGGAAGTCCTTCCCGTGGGCGCGACCGTCCGTGCCGCGCTGTCGGTCGAGCAGGTCGTCGGCGGGGCACCGGCCCAGGACGACATAACGGTCCAGGTAGGCGGTGACGGCGTCCGTGACCTCGGGCGCGGCGCCGAGCCGGGGCAGGGCGTCCAGCGCGGTCGTGAAGCACGTGACGGCCACCTCGCGCAGTTCGGCGTCGGCCAGGCCGCGCCGGGCCGCGTCGAGCCACAGCGGGTTGTGCGGCGCGGGCATCCCCAGGGTGCGCTCGGCCAGCGGCTTCACGGCCCGGTACGCGGTCTCGGCGGCCTCCGGGTCGTCGAACAGCGCCGCCGTCACGGCCAGCGGCACGATCCAGCCGTCGTCCCCCGGCTGCGCGTCGATCATGCGCAGTTCGAGATGGCCGCGCGGCCTGACCGGTGGGAACAGCGTCGTGACGTGGTAGTCGAGGTCCTCCCGCGTGGGCGGCCTCGGCACGCCCGTACGGATCCACTCCCGGAAGGTCAGGCCCTCCGGGACGTCCCAGGGCGCCCCCTCCCGCCGTACGCACATCACGGGGGAGTCCAGCACGTGCCCGGCCCAGGCGGCGCGCGGCTCGGCGTCCAGCGGTGGCCCGCCCGCCCGGCCGGCGCCGATCCGTGTCCACAGCAGCTGCCGGGTGGACAACCAGCCGGTCGGCCGGTGGCCGGCGAGCGGGGAGTTGGCGAACGCGGCCACCAGGACCGGCCCCAGATGATGGGCCAGCCACCAGCGCCGTACGTGGCCGAGGGGCCCGGGCTCCTCGTGGCCCGCGTCCAGGCACACCTGCACGGAGGCGGAGGTGCACATCATGGCGCGGCCGGCGGGACCCGTGCGGTCGAGGCAGGCCTCCATGGCGTCGTAGCGCGGTTCGCGCAGGAACCGGCGGGGTTCGTGCCAGGGATCGTGGCCGATGCCGACGAGGGTGAGGGCGTCCTCGCGCAGAACCGCGCGGACGGCGTCGAGGTCGGCGGAGACGGTGCGGACGACCTCCGTCAGCGAGGCGGCGGGGGGCGAGCTCAGCTCCAGCTGGCCGCCGGGCTCCACGGTGAGCGCCGACCTCAGGGGCAGGGTCCGCAGTGCGGCGTAGGCCGCTTCGAGTCGTGCGGGTGTGACGGGGAGCTGCGGTGCGCGCAGCTCGTGGACGAGCCATTCCACCTCGACCCCGAGGCGGCGCGGCGGGCCGGTCTTGAAGCAGATGCCGCGGACGAGGGCCTCGACATCTGCCTCGGACAGTGCGGCGTGTGGCTGGGTACAGCCGCCCGCCGCTGCAGTGGGCGAATCAGGCATATAGGGATCCTCCTGAGATTCCACCATGCCATCGGTCCGGGCACTCCGGCGGCCCGAACCGGGTTCACCCGTCCCACCCAAGCCCCTCCCGTCGCTCGGCACAAGGGTGCGAACCGGGGCGTACCGGGTCGGTCATCCGGGCGGACCGGGTGTTTCCCGGCGCTTTCCCCGGTGTTTTCCGGCCGCGAAAAACTCTGTTGCGCCGCGGATCCGGCGTCACTCAGGATGCCTGCGTGAGCACGACAAGAAGGATCGTGCGGCAGGTGCTCGGCGGCGCGTACGGGGGTCGCGCCGCGAGCGCGCGCCTGCGCGGGACACGGGGGCAACGGACCGAGTGGCGCGGCCGGGACCCATACCGACGTCCTCCGTCCGGGTGACGCGGACGCCGACCGGTGACGGTTACCGCGTGGTGGCGAGCGGTGTCGGCCGGGGCTGCTGCGCGCCGGTTGCGTGGGGTGTCGGCTGGGGGTGCTGCGCGCCGGTTGCGTGGGGTGTCGGCTGGGGGTGCTGCGCGCCGGTTGCGTGGGGTGTCGGCTGGGGGTGCTGCGCGCCGGTTGCGTGGGGTGTCGGCTGGGGGTGCTGCGCGCCGGTTGCGTGGGGGGTCCGCTGGGAGGTGCTGCGCGCCGGTTGCGTGGGGTGTCCGCCGGGATTGCTGCGCGCCGGGTGTGAGGCGGGTCAGCCGGGCTGCCGCGCGTTCGACCGTGGCGGTTGCGGCCCGTAGCCGTCGCTCGCCGGGCGTGACCGGCCGCTCGCGGTGAGCGGGCGCTGGTCGCGACGGCTGTCGCCCTTAGCGGCCGCTCGCCGCTCCCGTCAGCTGTCCCGGCCACGGCTCCGGCCGCGGCTCCGCCCACGGCTGCCGCGCGCCGGTGCCGGGGGACCCGGCGGTTGCGGTGTGTTCCTGTCAGGTCCAGCCGTAGCGCTCCCGCAGGCGGTGTCTGACCAGGTTGAAGCGCATGCGGTCCAGGGCGCAGGCCTCCCGGCGCATGCCGTCCTCGTGCAGGCGCAGCACCCGGTCCACGTCGACCCATGAGTCCCGGCCGGAGCGGTCCCACGGGCCGCTGCCGATCGGCACCCACTCCCGGTCGCCGTCGTGCCGCTTGCTGGACAGCCGCACGGCCAGGAACGTGCCGCCGGCCTCGCGGGCGACCACGAGCACCGGGCGGTCCTTGCCCCGGCCGTCGTTCTCCTCGAAGGGCACCCACGTCCAGACGATCTCGCCCGGGTCGGGATCGCCGTCGTGCGCGGGCGAGTACTCGGTGCGCACCCGGCCCACCTCGCGCGGATCGGCCTGGACGGTGGCGGACGGGCCGTGGCGGCCGGGGACGTTCTCGTCGGTAAACGCGGTCACGGTGGCACCCTAAGGGCTGCCTCCGTGCCGCGTCCGGCCCACCCCCGTGGCAGGTGCTCGATCGCTCAGGCGGCGGCGGAACGTGCCGTGACCGCCGGCTCCGGCCACTTCTCGTGCCAGCGCAGCTCCGCCTCCAACTGCGCGGCCACCTGTACCAGGAGCGGTTCGCTGTTCGCCGGTCCGAGCAGTTGCGCCCCGACCGGCAGACCGTCCGGCGTGAAACCCGCGGGCACGTTGATCCCCGGCCAGCCGAGCACGTTCCACGGCCAGGCGTACGGGCAGGCCGCGATCATGGCCCGGTCGGTGGCGAACCCGCTGAGTTCGAGCAGGGCGCCGATGCGGGGCGGGGGAGCGGCGGTCGTCGGGGCGAGGACGACGTCGTACGAGGTGAAGAACCCGCCGATACGGCGGTGCAGCACGGCCTCCGCCCGCCGGGCCGCCCGCAGCGGTGCCCCGCCCAGCAGCCGGCCCAGCCGGGCCGCGTCCCGGGTGCGCCGGTCCAGCAGCGCCGGGAAGGGCGCCTCGCCCACGCGCTCGGCGATCCCGGCCGTCGCGCGCGGCACGAACGTCAGCCCGATCTGCCCGTAGGGCGGGTCGGCCTCCTCGACCCAGTGCCCCGACGCGGCCAGCCGCTCGGCGAGCTCCACGACCCGGGTGCGCACCTCCGGCAGCAGGCGCGCGGGCACCGCCGTGAACGGCGGCTTGAGGGAGAGCGCGATACGCAGCCGCCCCGGGTCGCGGCCGACGGCCCCGGAGACGTCGACGGCCGGCGGCCGGTGCGGGTCCTGGGCGTGGTTGCCGCTCGCGGCGTCCAGCAGCAGGGCCGCGTCGGCGACCGTGCGGGCCAGGGTGCCGTTGACGGTGATGCCCTGGAAGGACTCGCCGCGCGGCCAGGTGGAGATGCGGCCGCGCTGCGGTTTGATGCCGATCAGATGGGTCCATGCGGCCGGGATCCGCACCGATCCCGCCCCGTCCGAGCCGAGCGCGGCGGGCACGAGACCGGCGGCGACCGCCGCTGCCGAGCCGCCCGAGGAACCGCCGGGCGTGTGGTCGGTGCTCCACGGGTTGCGGGTCGCGCCGAAGGCGGGCCCCTCGGTGAAGGGCCACTGCCCGAACTCGCAGGTGTTGGTCTTGCCGACGATCACGGCCCCGGCCGCACGCAGCCGCCGTACGGCCTCGCCGTCCTCGGCGACCGGCGGGAACTCCCCGCAGCAGCCGAAGGCGGTCGGCTCGCCGGCCACGTCCATGTCGTCCTTCACCGCCACGGGCACGCCGAGCAGCGGTTTGCGACCGCCCGCGGCCAGCTCCCGGTCGGCCGCGTCGGCCTCGGCGAGCGCCGCCTCGCCCCGCACGATCCGGAAGGCGTTGACGCTGTCCTGCGCCGCCTCGATCCGGGCCAGCGTCCGCTCGACCAGCGCCCGGGACGTCACGTCCCCGGCGGCCAGCGCGCGGGCGGTCTCCGCCAGGCCTGCGGCACGGTCGAGCGTCATACGGACACCTCCGGAAGCAGCTCCTCTACCGAACGGTAACGTCCGGTGGCCGGTGGGGGAATGCCGACGGCGGGAGTGGAAATTCACCCACAGGTCACATCTTCCTCACTGGGCTCATCCGCTCCTGTTCAAACCGTTGACGACCCCCTGCCTCCCCCTTACTTTCTGAGCCCCACTTCCTGATCGGTTTGCCGAACCTTGTTCGGTATATCGACTCCCGGTTGCTCAAGGGAGAGCCGCCCGTGACCCCACACCCCGCCGCCCCGTCCCGCCGCACCCTGCTGCGCGCCCTGGCCGCACTGCCCGCCTCGGCAGTGCTGCTGGGCGAGACCCCGGGACTGCTCGGCAGCGCCCTGGCCGCCGCGCCCCCGAACGGCTCCGCCACCCGCTACACGATCGTCCCGTTCCTCAACAGCAACGACGGCACGGTCAACGTCTACCAGTCGGACGACGCCACCGACTTCCGCCTGCTGCGCGCCTCCGCGTACACGCCGCCCGCCGGCCGGATCCGCGACGCGAGCGTCATCAGACACACCGACGGCTACTACTACGTCACCTACACCACGCGCACCTGGCAGGACACCACCACGACGATCGGCTTCGCCCGCAGCTCCGACCGCGTCAACTGGACGTTCCTCTACGACTACACCGTCCCCGTGCCCAACCTGTCCCGCGCCTGGGCGCCCGAGTGGTTCGTCGACAGCGACGGCAGCGTCAGCGTCATCGTGTCCTGCTCCACCACGAACGACCAGTGGATCTTCACGCCGTACCTCATGCGGGCCACCAACTCCGCGCTCACAGCGTGGAGTTCACCCGTGCCGCTCTCCGGCATCGGCGCCAACCACATCGACACGTTCATCGTGAAGATCGGCTCGACGTACCACGCCTTCCCGAAGAACGAGACGACGAAGTACATCGAGTACGCCACCGCCACGAACCTGACCGGCCCGTACACGATCCGCCGTACCGGCGACTGGGCCGGCTGGGGCAGCTACCGCGAGGGCCCGGCGCTCGTCCAGCTCGACAACGGCGGCTGGCGGATGTTCTTCGACGGCTACGGCGACGGGAACTACTACTACAGCGACAGCTACGACACCTTCGCCACCTGGTCGGCGCCGGCCGCGCTGCCCGGGATCTCCGGCACCGCACGGCACTTCACGGTGGTCAAGGAGACGGTGACGGGCGGACCGAGCCTGGCTCGCGACATCACCCGCTCCTTCCGCTCGGCGAACTACTCCACCCGCTACTGGCAGCAGCAGTCCTCGCTCCTCAACCTGCCCGTCGTCAGCGGCTCCAGCACCACCGCCGAGAAGCAGGCCGCCACGTTCACGGTCGTCGCCGGCCTGGCCGACGGCAGCGGCTACTCCTTCCGCGACGCGGCCGGCAGATACCTGCGGCACTGGGACTTCCGCGCCCGTTTCGACGCGAACGACGGCACGAGCACGTTCGCCAAGGACGCCACGTTCTTCCTCCGGGCCGGCACGACGTCGGGCTCCGTCCGCTTCGAGTCGTACAACTACCCGGGGCACTACCTGCGCCACTACTCCTACCAGCTCCGCGTGGAGCGCTCGAACGGAACGGACCTGTTCCGGCAGGACAGTTCGTTCGTGCCGGTGACGGCCTGGGCCTGACCTGCACACCTGCTGACCTGGGCAATCATGCCGAGGGATACGGAATGTATCCCTTTCCAGGTCGGCGGTGCGGTGTCGCGGACACCTCGCCACTGGGGCATCTCCACGAGCGGCCGCCCCTGTGCTGCGATCGTGACCACAGTTGACCATGGCGCCGCTGCTCTGGGCTCGCATGCACCAACAGTGGCTGCCTGAGCCGCGAGAACACGCGCGGCGGGGTCTGTCCGGGGGCGCGCCCGGACTGAATCCCGCCGTACGTGTTTGCGGGTCGGGTCAGATGGGGTCCGTCTTCGGGGGAGCGTCTGCCGCTTCCGTCAGACCAGTGACGGCCTACGCGGTGTGTGGCCAGCAGCAAGTGCTGTGCACGAAGCAGACGCCCAAGGCGCCGTACGCGGTGCTTCACGCGGCCTTGGCCAGGGCGGACCGGTCTTTGCCGGGCGCGCGCCGGTAGGGTGCCGCGAGCGTGGTCATGGCTCCTCGTTCGTCGTGGCGCGGCCACAGGAGGAGGGCACCGATCGCTCCCGCCCCGGCCAGGACCGCGAGGAGGGACCAGGCGAGAGTGAAGCCGGCGTTCGTGCCGAGCCACCCCGCGACGGGATAGGTGAACAGCCAGGCCAGGTGCGACAGTGAGAACTGGGCGGCGAATACCTCGGGGATCGCGTTCCGTCCGACGGAGGCGCGCAGGACCTTGCCGGTCGGTGTGATGATCAGCGCCATGCCGATGCCGACGACGGTCCAGATGATCGCCGTACCGGTCCATGTGGTGAGACCGGCCGCGATGAGCGTCACCGCGGCGGTCGTGCCGCCCACGAGGACTCCGGCGCCGGTCATCATGACGGTGCGGGCAGCCATCCGGTCAAGAACGCGGGGGAGTACGAGGGCGGCCAGGAGTGTCCCGGTGCCGGATGCGGCGAGCATCCAGGCGACGTCCGACTGCGAGCCGCCGAGCTCATCACGGACGTAGTTGACGGTGTTCACGACGACCATTGACCCTGCCGCAGCAACCACGAGATTGAGCGCCATGATGCCGCGCAGCCGCGGTGTCCGGAGGAAGGTCCTGATCCCTGCAGCCGCCTTGTCCCACGCCTTGGTGTGGGTGCTGGGGCGGGCGCCGGGGATGCGCGTCGACAAGACGAACAGGGCGGAGATGAGGAACCCGGCGGAAGTGCCCAGGAACAGCCAACCGAAGCTCATGAACGTCAGGGCGACGGCTGCCAGTACGGGGCTGAGCAGGCTCTCCATGGTGGAGGCGACCTGGGACGCGGACAGGGCACGTGTGTAGTCGGACTCGTCGGTGACGATCTCGGGGATGACGGCCTGGAACGTCGGGGTGAATGCCGCGGAGGCGCCCTGGAGCAGGCCGATCAGGACGTAGATGTGCCAGACCTCGGTCACCAGCGGCAGTGCCAGGACCACTGCACCGCGGACCACGTCGAGGAGGACCAGGAGGGTTCTTCTGGGGAGCCGGTCGACGTACGCGGCAGCCAGGGGGGCTATGGCCACGTACATGACCATCTTGATGGTCAGGGCGGTACCGAGAACCATGCCGGCGCGCGGACCGGCGAGGTCGTAGGCGAGGAGCCCGAGGGCCACTGTGGTCAGTCCGGTACCGAACAGGGCGATGACTTGGGCGCTGAACAGTTGACGGTAGTCGCGGATGGCGAACAGACGCATGGCGGTTTCCTTCCGTATCCATGCGGCGGGGCACGGGATCGGGGTGGAGGCCGTGCCCCGCGAGTACAGGCGGGGATGTCCCTAGACACTGGTGTCGCTCTCGGGTGTGAGTCCGGCGAGCAAGTTGAAGGCGCCGGTGAGGATGTTGAGTGCGACGACGCCGACGACATCGGCTATCGCGCGGTCGCTGTAGCCGTACTCACGCAACGCGACGACCTGTTCGTCGGTGATCGACGTCGGCTCGCGATAGATCTGGAGGGCGAGGGCGATGATCGCTGCGATCGCGGGATCGGCCGAGGTGCCCGTGTGGGCTCGCTCGATCTCCTCCTCGTCCACTCCCATGGCGCGCGCGGCATTTACATGCGAGTCGAGGCACAGCCTGCATCCCTGTAGGACCTGAACGGCGATCGAGATCCGTTCGCTGATCCTTCGGTCGAGTCTGGCTCGTCCCATGGCACGGCTCAGTTGGAGGTAGCCGCCCAGTACGGCCGGCGAGTGCGCCATCGTGGAGACCATGTCGCCGATCTGGCCATGGCGGGAGACCAGGTCGGCGAGGAGGTCGCGCGAGGCGCCGACCGCCGTATTGGGCGTGAGTCGGGTCAGGCGGGGCATGACGCTCCTTCCGATGGAGGAGATGCGCGCAGGCGTGGGCTCGATGAGGTGAGGGCACCTTGGGTATGCCGTGTGCCGTGGCAGGCGATCGGCGGCGGTCATGCGTCAGTGGTGTGTGTGGCCGCTGTGGTGGTGGCCTCTGTGCTCGGGTGCGGCCTGAGATGCCGCGTCCGAGCGGGGGGTGGTCGTGGTGGTCTGAACCGTGAACTCAGCGGTCCGGACGACGTCGTTGTGCTGGAAGTCCAGGTACAGGCGGTAGGTGCCGGCCGAAGGCGCGACCATGAAGGCGATCTCGGGCCCCGGAGCGGTGGTGCCGTCACCGGGTTCGCCCTCCGGATGGACGTGGAGGTAGCCCAGGTCTCCGACCCGCAGTGCCACCAGGTGCCCGTACGCGGCCAGGTAGGGCTGCAGGTCGGTGACGGGGCGGTCGTTCCGGCTGACGGTCAGGGTCAGCTCGCTCGCCTCGCCGGGCAGGAGTTCGCCGTCGAGCGCGACGGTGTACTCGCCGACCTGTGCGATCCGGGTGGCCGCGGGGAGCGGTTGCGGGTCGTACGGCCCGGCGACCGCGACGTCGATCCCCAGCGTCATGGTCCCGTCGTGGCCGGCCGGGTGGATGTCGGCAAAGAGTCTCCAGTCCCCCGGTTCCAGGGCCAGTTCGACGCTCCAGGTGCCCTTCTCGTCCATCACCGGGTGCACGTGCTGGAACCCAGCCGTGTCGCGCCGGACGGCGATGAAGTGCAGTTCTTTCTCGTGCTCGGGCGTGAACTCGGTCACCGCCTGCCCGTCGGGGCCGATCACCCGGAAGCTGACCGGCTGCACGCCGGCGGTGAGGATCGTCGAGTCGAGCTCGAGGGTGTACCCGTTCTCGGAGACAGACAGGCCACCGGGCTGGGCTCCGCCGTGGACGCCGTGGTTGGCGTGGCCGTGGCCGAAGTGATCGCTCATGACATCTCCCAATTGGTCTGATGCGCCTTCCGGCGTTGTCCGCTCAGGACGTTGACCGTAACCATATACCCCCCGGGGGTATTTCCTCCGTGGTCAAATCTCGTGACACGGCTTGCAGGAGTGGATTCACCAGGGAGCGGCTTCCGTCCGCCAGCCTCGTGGCGTCGGCGTGTCGGCACAGCTGCCCCTGCCGTGGCTTGCGCGCGGTTGAAGGGGCAGCGCATTACCGACGAGCGACAGCTGGCGTTGCTGCCCCATCAGGCTGGCGTGGGTGCCACTGATGCACGACGACGCCAGGCAGCTCGTACGGACCCAGGCCTGAAGGGGCCTCGACGTGGCCGGTGCGGTCCACGACGACACCGCCCAGGGCTGCATCCCCAACTTCAAGGGCTCGGAGCAGCCCCCTGCGCGACTGACCGAACTCGACGGGTGGATGACCGCAGAGGTCATTGAGCGGTCCCGACGAGGCCCAGATGCCCGTACGTGCACGCGCCTTGGCGGTGGGCAAGATCGTGACGGGAACGAACCCGGTTCAGAGTGCTGGATTCTGATGCTGCCCTTCGGCAGCGACCCCAATGGCAGCCTGGATCCGGTGATCGATGCGGAAGGTGCCGGCGAGGTGGGTGAAGTGTGCCGCACAGGCCGGGTGGCGGCGGAGCGCTGCCGCGACGGAGCTTGCGGAGTCTCCGGTCAGGGTGAGCAACCAGTCGGCGATGTGGCGTTGCGGTATCCATTGATCCCAGTCGGCGTCCCATTCAAAGGCGCCGTTGCAGCATTCCTCCAGCAGATCCAGCTCGCCCGCGTCCACTGCTTCCTGGGCGATGTTCATCAGTCACATGATCACGGCGTCCACCTCGCCGCGTTCAGGGGGGCTGTGGGTACCGAGCAGCGTGGCCATGGCCCGAACGACTTCTGCGGCCTGGCCTGGCACGGCCAGGAGCGCCGGCGCGAGGCTGGCAGGCGGCAGCTTCAGGAGGAGGTCGCAGTACAGAGGTGCGTCATCGGTGTGTGCGGCCGCGAGCGCAACAAGTTCGTGCGCTGCGGCTGACGTTCCTGCTGCGATGGATTTGCTTAGCTCTTCGGCGCGCAGGAGGGGAGGCTGTGGTGGCGTTTCGGTCTCTTGGGCGATGAGCTGCTGGAGCCTTAGGACAGTTGCCGGCCTGTGGGCGGGCTCGCGTTGGGTGGCCGCACGCACCACGGTGCGCCACGGCCCTGATGTGGGAATCAGGGGCAGGTTGATCTGCGGCATCTCCCCGGTGACAGCCCAGCCGATGAGCTGGCCGATGCTGTAGATGTCGGCAGCCTGCGTGGCCGCGTGCGCGTCTTGGGAGAGCTCCGGGGCGGCGAAGCCGTCCGTGCCGAAGCGGACGCCGGCACGTGTCCGCTGGGGGTCGGTGGTCTGCCCGCGGGGACGGCGAGCGGGCCTCGCGGCGCAGCAGGTCGAAGACGCGGCGGCGCGTGACCTCGGTTATACGCGATCGACTGTCCGTCAGCGTGTCCCGGGGTGGGGCGGCCATCGGCACGCCAGTGATGCGGCCGTGCTGGTCGAGGACCAGGCCGTCCCGCTCAAGCCTCGCCGTTACTTCGTCCAGCCATGATCCCGTCCAACCTTCCCGCTTGCCGGTGCGGATGATGTCCTCGAAGACTCGCAGGGCCCGGCTGACATGGGAGCGATCGGACCAGTCGACTGCCGCCGCGTACGACTCGAACGTGGTGCGTCGCACACTGGTGTCGGTGTACCGCAGTTCGTCCTCAGGAACGGGCGCGAAGTTGTGGCTGTGCCACATCTCGGCGATCGTGCGGACGGTCAGATTCGTGGCCAGCGTGCGGAACCTGCCGCGGGTGGTACGGCTGACCAGGTCCTCACGGCGTATCGACATGAAGAGACGATAGAGCCTTCCCGCCCACAGAACCGCGCGTTGGCCCTTGTTGAGATCTCCCGCCGACGGCTGTCACTCGATCTCGGCGGCTCTCCTCTCGCCGCGGGTTCGGCCCCTCTGAACCTCTTCGCCGGCGTGCGACCACGGCCCGGGACGGATGCCGCTTCGCTCTCTTACATACCCCCGGTGGGTATGCTACGGTCGCTTGCCACAGGTACCCCCCCGGGGTATGTCATAGAAGGGACGAACCCATGTCTGCCGTCAATCCCCGGCGCTGGTGGGCACTGGTCGTGCTCGCTGCCGCTCAGTTCATGGTGATCATGGACACGTCAATCATCGGGGTGGCGCTCCCCGAGATGCAGAAGGACCTCGGCTTCTCACAGGGTGAGTTGCAGTGGGTCTTCAACGCGTACGTCATCGCCTTCGGCGGGCTGCTGCTGCTCGGCGGCCGCCTGTCCGACCTGCTCGGGGCGCGCAAGATCTTCAACACCGGCTGGGTCGTGCTGATCGCCGGCTCGGTGGTCGCGGCCGCCGCACAGACGGCCTCGGTAGAGGTCGTCGGCCGTGCCGTTCAGGGTGTCGGTGGTGCGCTGATCGCGCCCTCGGCCATGACGCTGCTGATGATGCTCTTCGCGCACGACCCGAAGGAGCTCGGCAAGGCCATGGCGCTCTACGGCGCCGCCGCTCCTGCGGGCGGCACGGCCGGCGTGTTCCTCGGCGGTGTCTTCACCGAGTGGCTGAGCTGGCCGTGGATCTTCATCATCTACGTCCCGATCGGCGTCGCCACCCTCGCCGCCACCCAGCTCCTGCCCGCCGTCGGCAGCCGTCGCGGTGCCGTCGACGTGCTCGGAGCCGCCGCGGTCACCGCTGGTCTGGCGCTCGCCGTCTTCGCCATCGTCCGTGCGCCCGAGGTCGGCTGGGCCTCCACCGGCACCGTGCTCCAGCTGGTCGGCGCCGCCGCACTGCTCGCGCTCTTCTTCGTGATCCAGAAGACGGTGCGCGAGCCGCTCATGCCGCTCGGTATCTGGCGCGTCCCGCGGCTCGGCTCGGCCAACCTGGCGATGACCCTGCTCGGTGCCGCGTGGATCCCCATGTGGTACTTCCTCAACCTGTACCTCCAGCAGGTGCTCGGCTACGGGGCGTTCGCGTCCGGTGCCGCGCTGCTGCCGATGACCGGCCTGCTGATGATCTTCATGACGGCGATCACGGCGAAGCTGATGGCCAGGTTCGGAGCCAAGCCGATGATCGGCAGCGGTCTGCTGGTCCTCGCGGCCGGGCTGCTGTGGCTGTCCGCGGTCGAGCCCACCGGCACCTTCGTGGTGGACGTCCTGCCCGCCTCGCTGGTGGCCGCGCTCGGCATGTCGCTCGCCTACATCCCGGCGATGATGGCCGCGATGTCCGGGGCTCCGCAGGAGCAGGCGGGCCTGGCGTCCGGCATCGTAAACACCACCTACCAGGTGGGCTCCGCGCTGGGCCTCGCGGCACTGACCGCGGTGGCCACGTCGCAGGGCGCCGGTCAGCTGGGCAACCTGCCCACGCTGACGGATGGCTTCAGTGCGGCGTTCATCTGGGCCGCCGCCATTGCCGCGGCGGGTGGGCTGATCACGCTGTTGGTGATGCGCGGCGAGAAGGCTGCCGCGCCGTCCGACACCGCTCCTGCGGCGCAGAGCGAGCGCGTGCGTGCGTAGCTGCTGCGTTGGCGCGCTGCTTGATGATTGCAGCGCGACACGGTTAAGGGCCATTCGCTGCCCGGCCCGGAGGCCGGCCAACGAATGGCCCTTTCGTCGGGAGGCTCTACGCACCTGGCGACCGGCCGGTAGTGGCCGACTTCGCGGGACGTCTAAGGGCAAGCCCGGCATTGCTTCGATACTGCTCTGCTAAGTAACTAAGTAATTCGTAGTAGCGCCGGTCGAATTAAAACTGTTGACCTCTGATAAGCCGTCGAGTTAAGTTGATTCGGCAAGGTTCTGACAGCCCCAATCATTTGGAGGTGTCATGATGCGCAACAACTGGCCGTGACGAGCGCGGGAGTTCGCGGGCTCAGTCTTTGATGCCTGCCATGCCGGGTGCGCCGGCCGCGTTTCGTGGTGGCGCACCCGGATTCGCTCGTCAGTCTCCTCCTTCTTCCTTTTTCTGGTTCTCGGTGTAGTGGAGTTGGTCGCGTGGCGCTCTCCCGTGGCGTTACTGACGAGAGTCTCGCCGGCGATTCCGCGGAGGCGGTACTGCATCGGCGGGTGATCCGGGTGCTTTCGGGTCTCCTGCTCGGGATGTTCGTGTCGCTGCTCACGTCTTCAGGCGTCTCCGTAGCCCTGCCTGGCGCGATCGCTGAACTGGGCGGCGATCAAACTGGATACGCATGGGCTGTGACAGCGCCGTTGCTGACATTGACCATCTCACTCCCCTTGTGGGGGAAACTATCAGACCTTTTCAACAAAAGAGTTCTTGTCCAATCCGCATACGTGATATTCGTCTTCGGTGCTCTGGCTGCGGCCGTGGCGCCGAATGTTGAGGTTCTTGTTGCGGTCAGGCTTGTGGAAGGTGTCGGCGTTGGCGGACTCGCCGCGCTCTCTCAGGTGATTATTGCGGTACTGGTGCCGCCGCGTCAGCGCGGCCGATACAGCGGGTATTTTGCAACGACGTTCGCGGCTGCGACCATCTGCGGCCCTCTGTTCGGTGGGGTGGTCGCCGATGCTGCGCTACTCGGCTGGCGATGGTGTTTCTGTTTGGGCGTGCCATTCGCGCTGCTTTCTCTTGTGATTCTTCGGAGGACACTGGTACTGCCGAGGCCTACCGGTACGCGTCGACGAATCGACTGGGCGGGAGCACTGCTGTTCACGGTGGCGGTTGCACTGCTGCTTATCTGGGTGACCTTGGTGGACGACTGGCTGTCCTGGATCACGGTCGTGCTGCTTGGCTGTTCGGCTCTACTGTCGGTCGTATTCATTCGGGTGGAGCGTCGCGCACTTCAACCAGTCGTTCCGCTGAGGCTATTCCGGGACAAGACCGTGACCCTGACAGTGTTGGCCAGTCTCTTCGTGGGTGTCGTTCAGATGGCTGCCCCGGCGTTTCTCGGTCAATACTTCCAGCTGGCTCTGGGCGCCTCGCCCACATTGTCCGGCCTGATGACAACACCTACCGTAGTCGGACTGGTCGTCGCCACCACCGTCTCCGGCCTTGCCATTGCCCATTTCGGCCGGTGGAAGCTTTGGCTGCTCATTGGTGGAGCCTTGATGGGGCTCGGCCTGGTGTTCCTGGGGGCAGTTCCTTCGGATACGGAGTACTGGCGGGCAGCCGTTCCCATGGCGCTCATGGGATTGGGTATCGGCATGGTGATGCAGAACCTTGTGCTTGCGGCGCAGAATCAGGTGGAGGCAGACGATCTCGGGGCCGTGAGCTCCCTTGTATCCTTCTCTCGTTCGCTCGGTGGCACCCTTGGGGCTTCCGCCATGGGGGCCGTGCTGTCTGCGCGCGTGGCTCATTACCTGGGTGGCTCAGGCGAGGTACCGAAACTGGAAAGACTGTCCGAGGCGTCCCGCGGTCCAGTCGAGGAAGGGTATAGTCAGGCCATCGCTGACATGTATCTCTGGACTGCACCTGTGGCGTTCGCGGCATTGCTGCTCATGATGTGCATCAAGGAAGTGCCCCTGAGGAAGTCCGTCTGAGGTCGTCACCTTGGCTGCATCCTTGATCGACGCCGGCACGAGACGCTGAGCAAGTGGCCGGTCGGCAAGGCCGTAACCGTTGAATCATCGGGACAGGTTAGAGCGACTTGATCCTTGTCGCCGCAGAACTCGCTTGTGATGGCCCTTCCCGCTCCTCGACGTCGACAGGGCTGTGTCCCGCCTCGTGCAGAGCCTCGGCCAGCGCGGACACCTCCTCCGGCGACATGCGCTTCACAAAGCGCTGTAACGCGGCACGGCGGTCATCGACATTGCCGAGGGTGTCCTTCATGAGATCCGCGGCGTAATCCTCGCGGCTTTGCTCGGCTTCATAGAGCCAGGCCCGCCCGAACTTCTCGCGGCGGAGGAAACCCTTGCGGTGGAGGATGTCCGCGACGGTCATCACGGTTGTGTAGGCGACAGGTCGCGTGCGATTGATGTCGTCGACGATCTCGCGGACCTTGGCCGGTCGGCTCCAGCGCCAGAGCCGGTCCATGATCTCGGCTTCCAGGTTACCCAGCCGTCGCACTCTTCCCCCTGTACTTCCTCGTTGTAGAGGCACCTCCCGTCGAAGGTGCCCCTCATGCCCCAGTGAGCCTCCAGCATACGGGGCGGGGGTATATTGCGCTGCGCATTCCCACTCAGCAGGGAATTTGCCGTCGGAGCCCCGAAAGGCCCGTGTGCGAAGGTCTGCCGAACCGGCCTGGGTGGAGCCGAGTTGAGCAGTACGGGCCCGGCGGTGGTACCGCCCGGGCCCGGAACTCGGAGGTCACGCCCGTACGAGCCGGGCGATGGCCTTGGACGCCTCGCCGACCTTGGTCCTGGCCTGCTCGCCGCCCTCCACGATGGCTTCCGTGACGCAGCAGTTGAGGTGCTCGTCCAGAAGGGCCAGCGCGCAGGACTGGAGCGCGGCGTTGGTGGCGGCGACCTGGGTCAGGACGTCGATGCAGTAGGTCTCCTCCTCGACCATGCGCTGCAATCCCCTCACCTGGCCCTCGATCCTGCGGAGCCGTCGGAGAATGACGTCCCGGTGAGTCTGCTCTCCGGCCACGGCGGCCTCCTTGTGTTGGCCGCTTCAGCGGTCGGCGGGCTGGAAGCCGCGCAGTCGCAGGCTGTTGCCGACCACGAAGACCGAGGAGAAGGCCATGGCCGCTCCGGCGATCATCGGGTTGAGCAGGCCTGCGGCGGCGAGCGGCAGGGCGGCGACGTTGTAGGCGAAGGCCCAGAACAGGTTGGACTTGATGGTGCCCAGCGTCTTGCGGGAGAGGCGGATGGCGTCCGCCGCGACCCTCAGGTCGCCCCGCACGAGCGTCAGGTCGCCCGCCTCGATCGCGGCGTCCGTACCCGTGCCCATCGCCAGGCCCAGGTCGGCCTGGGCCAGTGCGGCCGCGTCGTTGACACCGTCGCCGACCATCGCGACCGAACGGCCCTCGCCCTGCAGGCGCTTGACGACGTCGACCTTGTCCTGGGGCATGACCTCGGCGATCACGTGCTCGGGTGCGATGCCCACCTCGGCGGCGACCGCCTCGGCGACCGCCTTGTTGTCACCGGTCAGCAGGATCGGCGTCAGGCCCAGGGCGCGGAGCCGCTTGATGGCCTCCGGGCTGGTCTCCTTGATGGCGTCGGCAACCTCGAGCACCGCGCGTGCCTCGCCGTCCCAGGCGACCGCGATGGCGGTACGTCCGGCCGCCTCCGCCTCGGCCTTGGCGCGTTGCAGCTCCACCGGCAGGGAGATGGCCCACTCGTCCAGCAGTTTCTCGCGGCCGACGAGGACCGCGTGGCCCTCCACGATGCCCTGGACGCCGAGGCCGGCGATGTTCGCGAAGTCCTCCGGGGCGGGCAGTGTGCCGACCCGGGCGGCGGCGCCGGTGGCGACGGCCTGGGCGATGGGGTGCTCGGAGGAGTGCTCCAGGGCGCCCGCGAGCCGCAGGACGTCCTCCTCGCCGGTGCCGTCGGCGGTGTGCACGGCGAGCAGGGTCATCTTGCCGGTGGTGACGGTGCCGGTCTTGTCCAGCACGATGGTGTCGACCTTGCGCGTCGTCTCCAGGACCTCGGGGCCCTTGATGAGGATGCCGAGCTGGGCGCCACGCCCGGTGCCGACCATGAGGGCGGTCGGCGTGGCCAGGCCCAGGGCGCAGGGGCAGGCGATGATCAGGACGGCGACCGCCGCCGTGAAGGCGGCGGTCAGGCCCGAGCCGTTGCCGAGCCAGAAGCCCAGCGTGCCGAGCGCCAGGGCGATCACGACCGGCACGAAGACCGCGGAGATCTTGTCGGCGAGCCGCTGGGCGGCGGCCTTGCCGTTCTGCGCGTCCTCCACCAGCTTGGCCATGCGGGCGAGCTGGGTGTCGGCGCCGATCCGGGTGGCCTCGACGACCAGGCGGCCGCCGGCGTTCAGCGTGGCACCGGTGACGGCGTCCCCGGTGCCGACCTCGACGGGCACCGACTCGCCGGTGAGCATGGAGGCGTCCACGGCTGACGACCCCTCGACGACCACACCATCGGTGGCGATCTTCTCACCGGGCCGGACGAGGAACCGGTCGCCGACCTTCAAGTCGCCCACGGGGATGAGTTCCTCGCGGCCCTCGCGCAGCACGGTGACTTCCTTGGCGCCCAGCTCCAGCAGGGCCTTCAGCGCCGCCCCCGCCTTCCGCTTGGAGCGCGCCTCGAAGTACCGCCCGGCCAGGATGAAGGCGGTCACACCCGCCGCGGCTTCCAGGTAGATGTTCCCGGCGCCGTCGGTGCGCGCGATGGTGAGTTCGAAGGGGTGCGTCATGCCGGGCGTGCCCGCCGTACCGAAGAACAGCGCCCACAGCGACCACAGGAACGCCGCCGAGGTGCCGACGGAGATCAGCGTGTCCATGGTGGCGGCACCGTGCTTGGCGTTCGTCCAAGCGGCCTTGTGGAACGGCCAGGCGGCGTACGTCACCACGGGCGCCGCCAGCGTCAGCGACAGCCACTGCCAGTACTCGAACTGCAGCGCCGGGATCATGGCCATCGCGATCACGGGGACGGCGAGTGCCACGGCGGCGGTCAGCCGCTGGCGCAGCGGCCGCAGCTCGTCGATCTCTTCCGGTGCGGACCCGTCACCGGATGCGGACTCGCCGGTGGTTTCGGGCTCGGGCTTCCGCGCGGTGTAGCCGGTGGCCTCGACCGTCTCGATGAGGTCCGAGACGGTCACGTCCTCGCGGTAGGTGACCTTCGCCTTCTCGGTGGCGTAGTTGACGGTCGCCTCGACACCGTCCATGCGGTTGAGCTTCTTCTCGATCCGGGCGGCGCACGAGGCGCAGGTCATGCCGCCGATGGCGAGTTCGACCTCGGCGGCGCCGGGCGTGGTGGTGGTCATGTCTGCTCCTCGGAGCTCACGGATGCAATGTGCGACAGACGGGGGCGGGGGCCGCGAAGTCGGCGCGGCCCCCGCCCGGTTCGTGGGTCAGGCGGCCACGCGGCCGGCGAAGCCGTAGCCGGCCTCGTCGACGGTCTTGGCGATCAGCGCGTCGAGCGACTCGTCGGGCTCGTTCGCGGTCGTCACCGTGACCAGGCCGGTGCCGATCTCGACCTCGACCGCGGTGACCTCGTCCAGGCCGCTCACGGCCTTGGTGACGACGCCCTGGCAGTGCGCACTGCCGACGCCGTCGACCTTGTACGTGGTCTTGATCTCCGCGGTGGTGTGGCAGCTTCCGTCAGGGGTGCAGCAGTTCGACACGGGTCCTCCGCAACTAGTGCTCATACCCCTAGGGGGTATCTGCGACGGCTCCATATATACCCCCCACCCGTATCGGCTGGCAAGAACGCCGAGCTGACTTGACTTAGTACCCCCCAGGGGTATGTTGGCGCGTGTTGGCCGCACGTAGGGCGGCCCCGGAGTTGAGGAGTTGTCCTATGAACACCGGACTGCGGATCACCGTCTTCGCCGCCGCGCTCGCCGCGACCTTCGGTACCGCCTACGGCGTGGGGGGCGCGGTCGGCCCGATCTCTCCCGAGCCGAAGAGCGGCACGCACGGTGGCTCCGAGGGCCACGCGGCCACCGGGCACGAAGAGAAGGCGGCCGACGGTCACGGAACAGAACCGCTGGCAGGCCTCGAGATCTCCAGGAACGGCTACACGCTCGACCTGAAGACCCCGCGCATCGAGGCCGGCAAGAAGACCGACCTGCGCTTCGCCGTCGTACAGGACGGGACCGGACGCAAGGTCACCGCGTACCAGCGCGAGCACGGCAAGGACCTGCATCTGATCCTCGCCTCACGCGACCTCACCGTCTACCGCCACCTGCACCCCACCCGGGCCGCCGACGGCACCTGGTCGACGCCCGTGAACCTGCCCGAGGCCGGCGGCTACCGCGTGTTCGCCGACTTCAAGCCGAGGGGCGGCGAAGCGCTCACCCTTGGTGCGGACCTCGCCGCGTCCGGGCGCTACGAGCCCGGCGAGCTGCCCGAGCGCAACACCACAGCGAAGGTCGACGGCTACGAGGTGAAGCTGCGCGGCGCACTGACGCCCGGCAAGGCCGTCGAACTCACGCTGACGGTGGCAAAGGACGGCAAGCCGGTCCGCAACCTCCAGCCCTACCTGGGCGCGTACGGCCACCTGGTCGCCCTGCGCTCCGGCGACCTCGCCTACCTGCACGTCCACCCCAACGGCGAGCCCGGCGACGGCAAGACCAAGCCCGGCCCCGACGTCTCGTTCACCGCGACGGCGCCGAGCGCCGGCGCGTACCGCCTGTTCCTGGACTTCCAGCACGAGGGCAAGGTGCGTACGGCGGCCTTCACGGTACAGGTGGGCGGCGCGGCGGAGATGCCTGAGAAGTCAGCGGCGGAGACCGTGTCCGCGGAGGAAGTGCCCGGCCACGCGCACTGAAGTGGTGCACCCAGCTGCGGAGATGGCCGACGGGTGAGCCTCGGAGCGACCTTCATGGCGAGCGACGCATTCGGCGCTACGGCGAAGACAGGCGACGCTGGCGGTCGTAGCGCGACAAGAGCAATCAGCCCTGGACGGTCCTCGGTGTTGGTGGCCGTCCGGATCGGCGGACGGTGCGACGTCACGCAGGGGCGCCGAGCGGCGGGTGTTCGAGCACGCGGGGCTTGTACTCGACCAGCTGGATGCGGCCGTCGAAGGTGCGGTGCTCGATCATCTCGAGGGCAACGTCCGGATAGCCGTCGTAGATGCGTTCTTCGCCCGTGGCACCCGTGATCACCGGGAACATCACGACCCTGAAGCGGTCGACGAGTCCGGCTCGTAGCAGAGACCGGCACAAGCTGAGGCTGCCGATCGTGCTGAGGAGCCCCGAGCCACTCGACTTCATGGCGCGGACCGCCTCGACGGCGTCGTCGCGGACGAGCGTGGAGTTGGCCCACGTCAGTGGCTCCTCGAGTGAGGAGGAGAACACCACCTTGGACGCTTGCGTGAGCTCGTCGACGGACGCCTCTTCTTCCGGCCTGAACTCGTCTTGGCCCTTCGGGACCTCGCCTGCGGCGAAGCCCGACATCAGGCGGTAGGTGTTCGCTCCCATCAGGTAGGTGGCCTCGGGCTGCTCGCCGAGCCACGCGAGGTACTCCGGGCCCTCGAGGCCCCAGAACCCAGGCCATCCCTCTCCCGATGCGTGGCCGTCGAGGGAGGTGATGAAGTCGACGAGAAGCTCCGACATCGCGGTGTCCTTTCCTAGGGTGTCACGAGCTTGGACCGGCCGGGAGCCACAAACTCATCGGCCGCGCCGTGGGAGTAGCGAGACAACCCATGACGCTGCAGCCGATCAGGTCGGCGGAGCGGCACTGCTTCGGAGGGCCGGATGCCTACATGAGTGCGCTATGTACGCAGTCGGGTAATGATCTCCACGCGACTGGGAACGGCGGTCTGAGTTCTGCCAAAGCCCCAGCTCCGCCCCACCCGCGAACGGCCCCGACGATCTACGCGATCCCGGAACTTGAAGCCGCCCTGGTGTGCCGGGAGCCGCCACGGCTCAGTGGCGAGACGGCACCCGGCCACAGACTTCCCACTCAGTGCGCGTGCCAGTCTTCCGTGTGACTGCCTTCCTCCCCTCCTGCTCCACTTCCGGTGCCTTTAATGCCGGGTGAGGCAACGGGGGCTTTCGTGTCGGCGCCCCCGCTGTGGCCTTCTTCGGTGGGGTTCTCCTCCGTCTTCGCCGTCTCCGACTCGCTGCTGCTCTCCTCGCCGTGACTGTGGCCGCCGCCCGCGGGCTCCGCGGCCATGTCGGAGGCGATACCTCGCAGCCCGAAGAACGCCATCGTTGCGGTGACCAGCACCAGCAGCCCGGTTGGGCCGATGATGCTGCGCCAGCGTGTGGTGTCGTGACGCACCACGTACGCCACGAAGGACAGTGCCAGTCCGAACGGAATCAGCATCGCCGCCCGTTCGGGGAAGTCCTCGAAGTGCTGCAACCCGCCGCTGAGCATGCCGATGCCGAACGACAGCGCCAGCGAGGACAGGACGATCGCGACCACTTTCGAAGCGCTGGGCCGCTGCCGCTCGAGGACGAACTCGTTCAGCACGGTCGCGAAGAGGAAGACGCCCGCACCGATCAGAGCGATCATCGAGTACCGGTCAGGATCTAGCGGATGGTGGACCACCGCGCCACTGATCAGACCCGCCCCCACGAACGTCGTGGCGTACCCCAGATAGTCACCGATCAACGGCGTCCGCTTCATCGCACGACGACGCGCCCGGCGGCCACCGGCAGAGGGCGGGGTGTCGAACTCTGAGGACCGGCTGCGACGGGGAGCGGGCTCCGTTTCCAGCGGGGCAGGCTCATGGGCGGGCGGGACATCCCGCGGGTCCTGGATGTCCGGGCAGGCCTGGACAGGGGGCTGCTGTGGAGACCGCGGGTTGGGCTGATATCCGGCGTGCTGTTGGTACTGCGGTGGGTGAGGGGGGTGTGCCTGCGGCTGGGTGGGCATGCCGACGCGGTCGGCGAGGTAGGGCTGGGTCACGAATCGAGGCCTTTTTCGCAGGTGGGCCGGGCACGCGACAGGGCATGCCGACCCGCCGGGGGCGTGCGTGGCAGGGAGACGTCGGGTCAGCGGCAGGAGTGCCGGGTTCTTCGTCCGGGCCGGACCTCGGAGGTGCCGGCCTTCGAGCGGTGCCCGGCTTCGTCGTACGACGTGGTACGACGGTGAACACGCCTGCACGCCGTGACGGTGGCCTAGATCCGCAGGACGGCCAGCTGCGCGATGTTGACGCTCGGCGAATGCCTCGGACGGGGTGGTCGGCAAAGGCTGTGGCAGGCGGTCTGAATGCGTCGCCTGAGCTGGAGGAACAAAGCGACGCGACGTCCGTGGAGCCGCCGACCGCCTACTGCCAGGAGAGCGCAGCAACCGATGACGGCAGCGCACAGGCCGACTTCCGCCGCGTCCGAAGTGCCGTGATGGCTGTGCTCGTCAGAAGCCGTCGCGAGGGGCGGAGCCGCTCCTTCGTCCTGTGCGGTCGGCACCGACCGCATGGTGTGGGCGTGAGCTGGGGCCCCGCGTTCGGGGCTCGTGTCAGCGCTGCCGGCGTGGGCGAGGAGGTGCATCAGGCCGAGAGCGAGGAGCAGCAGGAGGAGCAGCCGACCGACTGCCCCTCGCCCTGCTTGTGCTCCGTTGCTCATATGCTCCGTCATCCCGCCGTGGCGTCGTCATGACGCCTCCGCAACCGTCGCGGCGCATCAAAGTACCCGTGAGCGATGGCCGGGCGGCAAGCGGTGCATGACGGTAGTCGCTCAGAGGGCAGCGCGGGCGGGGCCGCCGCACGCGCAGGTCTTCTGAGCCGCAGCCGTTCCGGAACCTGTGAGGTGGGAGGCCGCGGCCTGGAGCAGTGCCACCGCCGTGAGTCTGACAATGGGGTGACCGACAGCCCGGCGCAGCAGCTCCGCCCGCCGAGTCACTGGGCCTCTCCGCCGACGAGCTCATAGCCCGCCTCGTCGACCGCGGCCGCGACGGCGGCACGATCCAGCGGCTGCTCGCTGGTAACCGTGACCTTGCCCGACGGCAGATCCACCTGGACGTCCTCGACCCCGGGGACGCCTTTGAGTTCGGAGCTGACGGCCTGAACACAGTGAGCGCACGTCATGCCCTGGACGTCGTACACCTTCTGAACCATGTGCTGCTCCTTTCCCAAGAGGGGGCATCATGATACCCCCTGGGGGTAAATGAGTTTCTGGGTCGAAGTGTTCCCGATGGATTGGGCCCCGCCTCCCGGGCCTGAACCAGCCGGTCGCGCACCATGAGCGAGGAGCCGAGAACGGAGGTCGGGCGTGATGGACGTATGGCAGCCGATGCTTGTCCTTCTCGGTGTGGTCGGGGCCGGCCTGGCTGCCCTCTATGGGCTGAGCCTGTGGCTGGCGGCGGTGCGGGTTCCTCTCGAAGCCGGTCCCTTCGCCGGAGGTCTCAAGCCGGGCGAGCATGCCGTGTCCCGGTTCCATGTGCGCTGGTACCCGGTCACCATGATCTTCCTGGCCTTCGACATGGAGATGCTCTTCATGTACCCGTGGGCAAAGGTCGTTTCGGAGGTGGGCACTCCGGCCGTCGTGGAGATGTTCCTCTTCCTCGGCATCCTGTTCGCGGCGGTGGCATACGCCTGGCGCGAGGGGGCCCTGAGGTGGACCTGAGAGGCGCTCTACGGCGCACGGCGATGACACGCCCCGCGGTGCTGGCGGTGACGATGCCTGGAGTGACGGAACTCCGGCTGGAGGCTGAGGCGGAGGTACGTCGGCGGGGGTGGCCCGTCGTGGATACTCCAGCCGCCGCGGATCTGCTGCTCGTCTGCGGCGTCCCGGCGCCGGAGGACGGAGAGTGGCTTGACGGCATCGAGTGGTCGATGCCGGAGCCCGCCCTGCGCATCGTGGCAGGGGAGAGCGGGCGGATCGCCGGCGCGCTCGACATGGCTCGCAGGGACCTGATCGACAGGACGGTGACTTGGCACAGGGCCTACGTGGCGGACGAGCCCGGCGCTCATGAGCACGGCGATCATGAGGGGCACGGTGAGGGGCACCACCACGACACGCACCACGACAGCTCGCCGCCCGAAGCATCCGACGATCAAGGTGATCAAGGCCCAAACCGTCACCGCATGGACCACGGCCATGGTGACCATGCCGCTCACTCCGGCCACGAGGGGCATGAGCACCACCAACCTGCTGACCACGGGCCGCACAAGGACCATATGGACCACGCAGGCCATGACGGCCATATGGGTCACATGGGTCACATGGGTCACGAGATGCACACCATGGGCCAGGTAGCAGGCCTGCCGATGGCCGAAAGGGGCGACGACCGAGACGAGCTCAGGCTCGACCAGCTGCACGTGCCGATCGGTCCCGCGCTGAGCAACTGGCCGGCGGGGCTCATCCTCCGTCTCACCCTGCAAGGCGACGTCGTGCAGGACGTCGCAGTGGACCACCTCCGCGTACCGTCCGTCCATCGACTCCCCTTCTGGGACGAGCCGTGGCTGCGGGCCGCGCAGGGCGAGAAAGTCACCAGGGACCGTGCGGCGCGCCGACGCTGTGCCGCGCATCTGGACAGTGCGGGACGGCTCCTTGCCGTCGTCGGCTGGGACGACGTTGCGGCGCGGTGCCGTCGGCTGCGCGACGAGGTGCTGTCGGGGGCGCCGCGTGAGGGGGTCGACGGCGATCTGCGCCGTACGGTTCGCAGAGTCGGCCGGTCCCGGCCCCTTCGCTGGTCGATCGCCGGACTGGGTGAGTTGTCGGCGGACAGGGCGCGGGCCGTCGGAGTGACTGGGCCGGCTCTTGCTGCGGACGGGGACGCGTACAACCGGCTGCTGATGTGGATGAGCGAGGTCGAACGCGGCCTCGACGGGCTCGACGACGCACGGCCATTGGCGCCGGATGACCGGACCGGTCCGCGTGGCAGGGTGGACGGACCACGGCCACCGTCGCAGGCGTTGCTCGACGTCCTCCCCGAGCTGCTGACCGGCGCCGAGTTCGCCTGCGCTCGGATCATCGTGGCCAGCCTGGACCCCGACCTCGACGAACTCGCCCTCGCGTCCGTGTCCGGAGCGGCCCATGCCTGATGCAGCGCCCCTGTGGGCGACCGTCGTCCTGCCCGTCGCCCTGGCGGTGGCAGCCGTGGTCACGGCCGGGTTCGACGCGTTGCTGTCCGGGTCGGCCGAGCGCGGTTCCGCCCGGACTGTCCGGGAGGCTGGACTGCGGGCGGTGGCCCCCTTACGCGAGGCCCTGCGGCTGCTCGTCCAGCAGCCGCGCCGTACGACGGCCGCGGATCGGCTGCTCGGAAGGCTGGGCGTGGTGCTGGTCCCGTTGGCCGCGGTGCTCGCGGGTGCCGTACTGCCGTGGGGTTTTCGTGCCGTGAGCGATCCGTCCGTCGGCATCGTGTGGTTCAACGCGATGGAGGCGCTGGCCTGGGCGGCGGTGTGGCTGGCGGGCTGGGGGCCGAACTCGGCGCTGTCGCTGATCGGCGGGTACCGATTCCTGGCGCAGGGGCTGGCGTACGAACTTCCGCACATGTTCGCGATCACCACCGCCGCCCTTGGTGCCGAGTCCCTGCGGGTGGGCGACGTGGTCGCGGCTCAGGAGGGCCTGTGGTTCGTGGTGTGGATGCCGGCCGCGTTCGTCGTCTATCTGCTGAGCGCACTCGCGATGGCCTTCTGGGGCCCGTTCGAGTACCCGCTGTCGCGGGACGCGGCCGGCGGTGCGGCGACCGAACTGGCGGGCGTGGACCGGCTGGTGTTCCTGGGCGGGCGGTGGCTGCTGCTGGTGGTGACCGCCGGTTTCAGTGTGCCGCTGTTCCTCGGAGGCGGACAGGGCCCGCTGCTGCCGGGCTGGGCGTGGACGCTGATCAAGACCGCCGCCGTCCTGATGCTGCTGGTCGCCGGGCGTCGGGCACTGCCCGTGCTGCGGATGGAGCGGTACATGGAGGTGGCGTGGATGGTGATGGTGCCGCTGACGCTGCTTCAGGCGCTGTTCGTCGCCGTCGTCGTCCTGAACCGATGAGAGCGAGGTGGGCCGCCCATGCTCGACGACGTGATCTTCTGGGTGCTGGCCCTGCTGGCGGTTGCCGGCGGAGTCATGGTCTTCCGGTTCGACTCCATGGCCCGGGCGACGTACGCGCTGCTGACCTCGCTCCTGTGCGTCGGCGGCGAGGTGCTGCTGCTCGGGCTGGACTACCTCGGCGTTGTGATCGTGCTGATGATGACCATCGAGATGGCCATCATGGCCGTGTTCATGGTGATGTACATGATGAACCCGGCCGGGCTCATGCCGATGACCATGGTCCACAACAAGAAGGGCGCGGCCGTGATCTGCGCGGCGGTCTTCGCCGTACTCGCCGCGGGGATCCTGCTCGCCCCGTGGCCGTCCCGGCGCGGCAAACCCTCGGACGATCCAACCATGGACCTGGGCCTGTCACTGATGGGACCTCAGATGCTCACCATGATGACCCTGGGGCTCGCCCTGTTCGCCACCATCGTGGCGACCGTCGTCCTGGCCACCCGCCGGGGCCGCTACGACCGGTTCGGCGACGACTTGAAGGCGCGGACCGCCGACGACGCGGTACGGGGAGGGACGGGCCGATGAGTCTGGAGCTGTTCCTGTTGCTTGCCGCCGCGCTGTTCAGTATCGGCCTGTTCGGCGCGCTCACCCAGCAGTCGATCGTGATGCTGATGATGGGGCTCGAACTGATGCTGGGCGGCATCATCGTGGGAGCCGCGGCAGTCTGGCACTACATCGCCCCGGCCGCTGCCGACGGGCAGGTGCTGGTCGTCCTGGCGGTCACGGTCATGGCGGTGGAGATGGCCATCGGGTTCGCCGTGGTGACCGCGCTGTTCCGGGCTCGCGAGGTCGACATGACCGACATGGCGGCGGAGCTGAAGGAGTGAGCGCGCTGCTGTGGGCGCTCGTCGCGCTGCCGCTGACCGTGGGGACGCTGCTGGCGGTAGTTGGCCGCCCGGTGGACCGCTACGCCCCTGGCGTCGCGGTCGGCACGGCCGTCGCCGCGCTCGGCATCGCCGTCGTCGTGGCGTTCGAGCACCCACGGATCGAGGCGCCGCTGCTCGAAGGGCTCCCCGCCGGGCTCGCGGTCGACGGGCTCTCCGGGCTCATGGTCGTAACCGTCACGGCGGTGACCGCGGCCGTCCTGCTGTTCAGCGTCGCCGACATGGGACCGGGTGAGGCACGCGCCCGCTTCTTCGGGCTGATGCTGCTGTTCAGCGGTGCGATGCTGACGACGGTCACCGCGACCACGCTGCCGGTCCTGCTGATGGCGTGGGAGGTGATGGGAGCCACCTCCTGGGCGCTGATCGGCTACTGGTGGCGCGATCCTGAGCGCGGTGATGCCGCCAACTCGGCCTTCCTCACCACGCGCGCCGCCGACCTCGGCCTTTACGTCGCCGCCGGGGCGGCGCTGGCCAGCGGGCAGGCCGACTCCCTCGCCCTCGACGAACTCGCGGACGCGACCGGCGCGTGGTCTGCCGTCATCACCGCCGGCGTCATCGCGGCCGCGTTCGGCAAGTCGGCCCAACTGCCGTTCAGTTTCTGGCTGTCCCGGGCCATGCAGGGCCCGAGTCCGGTCTCTGCTCTACTGCACTCGGCGACCATGGTCGTGGCCGGGGCGTATCTGCTGCTGCGCTTGGAGCCGCTTCTCGCCAGGTCAGGTTGGGGCGGGCCCGTGGTGGCGTGGACGGGCGCGGTGACAGCGGTGGTGCTCGGCCTGGTCGCCGTGGCGCAGACCGACCTCAAGCAGCTGCTCGCCGCCTCGACCTGTGCCCAGATCGGCTTCATGATGCTCGCCGCCGGGGCTGGTGCGGTAACTGGCGGAACCTTACAGCTCATCGCCCATGCCGCCGCGAAGAGCCTGGCCTTCCTCGTCGCGGGCGCCTGGCTGACAGCCTTCGGCGCCAAGGCGCTGTCCGCCCTGCGCGGGGCGGCCCGGCGGCACCGTACGGCCGGGATCACGTTCACCGTTGCGGGCCTTACTCTGGCCGGTGTCCCGCCTCTGGCCCTGTGGGCGGCCAAGGATGTGCTCCTCGCCGACGCCCTTGAGGACAACGCGGCGCTGTACGTCGTCGGGCTGGCCGGTGCGGTGATCTCCGCTGTCTACAGCGTCAAGGCCCTGTGGTTCGTCTGGCAGCCCGTGCCCGTGCCCCTACCGGACGATCGCGGGCAGCCGCTGCCGCATGTGGCCCGGCTGCCGCTCGTGACTCTGGCCGTCGCCTGCGCCGCACTCACCGCCCCGTCCTTCCCACCCGTCCGGGACGCGGTGGGGCGGGTTCTCGGGGGAGAGGCGGAACCGGGCCCGTACTTTTGGGAGTTCGCCCTGTCGGGCGCGCTTGCGGTCGCTGTCTCGGCCCTGGTCTGGATCCATGGTCCTCAACTCCTCGCCGTGCTCAGCCGATTGACTGCCTGGGCTTCGGACTGGATTCGCCTGGAGACCGCCGCACGCTTCCTCTTCGTGAACCCTGTACTACGCCTCGCCGGCGCGCTCGCCACCTTCGACGACCGCGTACTGGACCGCGCCGTCGAGGACACCGCCCGCGGCTCGGTCCGGTTGGCGCAGTGGACCAACGCCCAGGCGGAGCGGCTCGTCGACGGCGCCGTGGAGGGCGTCGCGGGCGGTACCCGTGCGCTCGGCCGCTGGGCGCGACGGCCGCAGACCGGACAGCTGCACCAGTACATCGCGCAGGCGATCGCCGCCTTCACCGTCCTCGCCGTCGTCCTCGTCCTTGTGAGGTGACCGCCGTGCTCACGGCCATCGTCCTGCTCCCGACCGCCGTCGCGGCCCTCCTGCTGTGCGTGCCGCGCAGCGCGCCCCGCGCTCTGTTCCTGATGGCTTGGGCAGCGACCACCGCCGCCGAACTGGTCCTGACGGTGATTGTTTGGGCGGGATACCAGCCCGACGGCGGCATGCAGTACGAGACCCGGGCCCGCTGGATCCCCAGCGCCGGCATCAGCTACCACGTCGGAGTCGACGGCCTGTCGCTCCCGCTCGTCGCCGTCACCTGCGTGCTGTTCCTCGCCTGCGCCTTGTACTCGTGGCGCGCGACGCGGCGGGTCAGGGAGTTCGCGGCCCTGTTCCTCTTCCTCCAGACCACCTGTCTCGGCCTGTTCGTCGCCCTCGACCTGATCCTGTTCTTCGTCTTCTTCGACCTGTCGATCGTCGCGATGTACTTCATCATCGCCGGATGGGGACACAAGGACGCGGCACGCTCCGCCCTGAAGTTCTTCCTCTACACCTTCATCGGCTCTCTCGCGCTGCTGCTCGGCTTCATCGGCCTGTATCTGGCCGCCGATCCGCATACCTTCGACATCGTCGAGCTGACCCGCGCGGACCCGCTCGCCGGGCGCACGACGTATGGCGCTCTCGTCCTCCTCGCCGTCGCCGTCGGACTGGCGGTGAAGACGCCGACCGTGCCCTTCCACACCTGGCTGCCGCCCGCGCACACCGACGCCCCGGCCGCCGGGTCGGCGATCCTGGCCGGAGTCCTGCTGAAGATGGGCACCTACGGCTTCCTGCGCATCGCCATGCCCGTCCTGCCCGACGCGTGGCGTGACTACGCCCTCGTCTTCGTCGTCGTCGGTGTGGTCTCCGTCCTCTACGGCGCGCTGGTCGCCCTCGCCCAGAACGACTTCAAACGGATGGTCGCGTACACCTCCGTCAACCACATGGGCTACATCGTCCTGGCGATCGGCGCGGCCGGGGCCGTCGGCGCGGACCAGGAGGAGGCCCGGCGTCTGGCCGTCACCGGCTCGGTCTTCCAGATGGTCAGCCACGGGCTGCTGACCGGCGCGCTGTTCCTGCTGTCCGGCGTGCTGTACGAGCGCGGCCGTACGTACGAGATGTCCGCGTACTCCGGCGTGGCCGGGCGGGCGCCCGTCTTCGCCGCGCTGACCGGCGTCGCCGCCTTCGCCTCGCTGGGGCTGCCGGGCTTCTCCGGCTTCATCGCCGAGTTCCAGATCCTCACCGGGAGCCTGGGCCCGGAGCCGGTGGCCACCGGCCTGGCCGTGCTCGGGATCCTGCTCACCGCGGGCCTGTTCCTGCGCGCCCTGCAACAGATCTTCCTCGGACCGCTGCGGCTACCGGTCGCCGCGCCGGGCACCGAACGGCCCTTCCCGGACATCCGCGCCCACGAAGGGCTCGCGATCGTTCCGCTGCTGATCCTGGGTGTCGTCCTGGGACTCGCTCCCCGGTTCGTCCTCGACGTCATCGAGCCCGCTTCGCACACCGTGCTGGAGCTGCTCGCGCGATGAACGAGATGACCGGGATGAACGAGAACCCCCTCGACCTCCTGCCCGAGGTCCTGCTCGGCGCCTCGGCCGTGCTCGGTCTGCTGCTCGGAGCGTGGCTGCCGCGCGGCCGCCAGTGGCTTACCGGAGCGATGGCCGGCGCGGCCTGCACCGGGGGGGTCGTGGCCGCCGCGATTGCGGCGGCCGGCCCCGTGGAGACGGCTTTCGGCGACTCCTTCGCCCTGGACACGCTCACTGCCACCAGCAGGATCGTCATCCTCGGCGCCACACTGCTGGTCCTCGCGCTGGCAATGCCACGCATGTACGCCGACCCACGCGAGACGGAGTTCTACGTCCTTCTCCAGCTCGCCTCCGCCGGCGCCCTGATGATGGCCGGCGCCCAGGACCTGCTCCTCCTCGCTGCCGGTTACCTGCTGGCCAGCGTGCCCGCCTACGCGCTCGCAGGGTTCCGCAAGGACGGCCCCGGCACCGAGGCGGCCATGAAGTTCTACGTGGTGGGTGCGCTCCTCGGCGTCGTGATGCTCGCCGGTATCACCGCCCTCCTCGCCGCCGGGCGCGTCACGTCGTACCCGATGCTGCGCACTGAACTCGCCGAGGCACCGGCGGGACTGGTGGCAGCCGGCACGCTCGCCCTGCTCGCCGGCGTCCTGTTCAAGGCCGGAGGCGTGCCCGGCCACTTCTGGGTGCCGGACGCGGTCCAGGGCAGCTCGGGGCCCGTTGCTGCCTTCCTCACCACGATCCCGAAGATCGGCGCCCTGGCGGCGTTCTACCGGCTCGCCGCCGTGCCGCTCGCGGACGCCGACCTGCCGTGGGCCGGCCTGGTGGCGGTGCTCTCGGTCGCCTCGATGACGTTGGGCAACCTGGCGGCCTTCTTCCAGCAGGATGTCAAGCGCCTGCTCGCGTACTCCACCATCAGCCAGGTCGGCTACCTCCTGCTCCCGGTGGCCGTCGCCGGGCGCACCGCCCTCGACCAGGAGGCGCTGCTGTACTACCTCGCCGCGTACGCGCTGACCAACCTCGGCGCCTTCGCCGTCGTCTGCGCGCTCCCGGGCGCCCACGCCATCGACGACTACCGCGGCCTGGCACGGGCGCACCCGGCCCTGGTCGCCTCGCTCGTCGTCTGCCTGCTGGGCCTGGTGGGCACACCCCCGACCGCCGTCTTCCTCGGCAAACTGGAAGCCTTCAGCGCGGCCATCGACGGCGGCTACGCATGGCTCGCCGTCGTCGCGGCCGTCAACACGGTGGCCTCCCTCTTCTACTACCTGCGCTGGATCGCCCCAGCCTTTCTCGCACGCGGACCCGGGAGTGATCCGGGCGCGATGTCCAGGTCAGCTGCCGCAGTCGCCTACGGGGCGGCCACCGGATCCGTCGTACTCGGAGTGCTCGGCGGGACCGTCCTGGACGTACTGGGCGGACCACTCTCGCGCTGACGGGCCAGACGCGTCATCACTGCTGATCAGGGGTACGCGCATGGTGTCGATCCTGGCCGGTGAGGCGACACGGCTGAGGTGGTGGCGGACCGGCGTGAATATGTCCAGGCATCTGCGACGGCTGGTGCGAGGGTGAGCTTGCGGGGCCGGTCGGCAGGTCGCCGTCCCAGGAAGCGTCTTAGTAGCATGTCCGGCATGTTGCGTGTGAGCAGTCGGCTGCGTGTGGGAGGGGCCTTCGGGTACCTGCTGCTGGTCGCCGCGCTCGCATTCGGCGTCTTCGCCATGCACACGATGGGACATCCGGAGCACTCGTCCGGCTCAGGAACGGGCGGCGCATCTCATGCCGTCTCGGTCACGCACCAGGACGACATGGCCCAGGGAGCTGCAGAGACCCGGACCTCCACCGAGCCCGTGGCAATGGTGGACCATGGGGCGGTTGCACCGACCGAACCGACCGCGGAAGGGCCCGTTACCGGCATGGACGTGCTGTCCGTGTGCGTGGCTGTTCTCACCGGATGGCTGCTCTGGCTGTTCCCGTGCGCGGCGGCTCGTCGGAAAGGCCAGCTGACGGCCCTGCTCGCCCGCGCGATGGCAGTGCTGCGTCCCTTCCCGCCACCGCCCAGACCTCTCCTCGTTCAGCTGTCAGTGCTGCGGATATAGGCCGGAGCCGCAGCCCGGGCTTCGTCATGCCCGTGCACACGGCGTGTATCCCCCACCTTCACTGACAGAACTGATCAAGCGAGGTATTCGCACATGACTGCCCACAACCCTGCCCTGCGCCGCCGTTTCCGTCGTCGTATGGCGATCGTGAGCACCGTCGCGGCAGGCGGGCTGCTGCTCGCCGCCTGCGGCGGGGACGACATGGAGGGCATGGACCACGGGAGCGGTAGCCCCGCCTCCGCCACGCCCACGCAGACCGCGGGCGACAACCCGGCGCCCGGCGCGTTCAACGACGCCGACGTGATGTTCGCCCAGATGATGATCCCGCACCACGAGCAGGCTCTGGAGATGTCCAAGCTCGCGGACGGCCGGGCTTACGACGCGGAGATCAAGACCCTGTCCGCGGAGATCGAGAAGGCCCAGGATCCCGAGATCCAGACCATGAAGTCCTGGCTGAAGGCCTGGGACAAGCCGGAGTCCGCCGAGGAGAGCATGCCCGGCATGGACCACGGGTCCGGTGGCATGGACCACGAATCCGGGATGTCCGGAATGATGTCCGACGAGGACATGAAGAAGCTCGAGGCCGCCAAGGGCACCGAGTTCGACCGCATGTTCGCGGAGATGATGATCGAGCACCACAAGGGCGCGATCACCATGGCGGAGGACGAGCAGAAGAACGGCCGCAACGCCACGGCCAAGAAGCTCGCAGCCGACGTCGTGAAGACCCAGTCCGCCGAGGTCGAGAAGTTCGAGAAGATCCTCGACCGGCTCTGATCCGCATCACCCACTGACCGCCCAGGGCTCCGAGGCGCCACCCGAGGAGCCCGGGCGGTCGTCTCCCCACGCCGCCATCACCGTGATCGGCCGTCGCCGCTCCGGTGCACACGTACGCCCCGAGGAATCATGAACAAGCGCCCTGCCGCCGTGGCAGCCACTGCCCTGGCTCTTGCCCTCACCCTGGCCGCCTGCTCCGGCAGCGGAGGCGACGCCGCGACCGGCTCCGCCGCTTCTGGGACGACCGTGAGTCACATCCACGGTCTCGGTCTGGACCCCGCCGATCAGCGCCTGTACGTCGCCACCCACGAGGGCGTCTACAGCCCCGACGCCAAGGGGGAGCCCGAGCTGGTGGGTGACAGCAAGGACGACTTCATGGGCTTCACCGTGGCCGGGGCCAAGACCTTCTACGCCAGCGGCCACCCGGCCTCCGGTGGCAACAAGGGGCTCATCAAGAGCACCGACGCGGGCAGGAGCTGGAAGTCCCTGTCCCTGTCCGGCGAGTCGGACTTCCACGCCCTGGAGTTCGCCCACGGCACGGTCTACGGCTACGACTCCACCAACGGCCTGGTCCGCACGACCAAGGACGGCGTCTCCTGGAAGGACGGCGCGCGGCTGGAAGCCATCGACATCGCGGTCAGCCCGCAGGACCCCGACCTCGTGCTCGCCACCACCGCCGACGGCGTGGCCCGGAGCGCCGATGGCGGCAGGACCTTCGCCAAGGGCGAGAAGCCGGTGATGGCCTTCCTCTCCTGGGCGGCGAAGAACGACTTGTACGGCATCGACACCTCCGGGGGCGTACACCGCAGCAGTGACGGCGGACGCACCTGGAAGAAGGTCGCCACCGTGCCGGGCGGCCAGCCCCAAGCACTCACGGCCGTCGACGCCGAGCACATCCTGGTAGCCACCCAGACCGGGGTGTACGAGTCGAAGAACGGCGGCAACGCGTTCACGAAGCGCCTCGCCGTCGAATCGAACGGCGCCCACTGAGCGGTATCTCCCGGGCCGCGCGACTTCACACCAGAGCTCGACTCGGCGTCCACGTGGACCCCTGCGGTGCCCGATGGCTCCCGACGCCGCAGGGGCCTCACCCTGTGCTCCAAGTCCGGGCGACGGGGCGTCAGCCGGCCATCATGACGAGCATGGCGCACATCGTGCCGCCCATGCCGATGTGGGCCATCAGCGCTGCGGCCGGTGACGTACCCGGCGGGCGACGGCGGCTCCGGTTGCCTGCCGCCGCGTGGGCCCGGCGCTTGTTCCCTCCCGACCGGGCCTTGTCCCAGACGGACAGGGCCAGGGACGCGACGAACACCACGATCGCGTCGGGCAGGGCCAGGAACCGTCGTGCCCAGCGGCCCCTGGCTGCGCCGCGGCCCGCGCCCGCCTGCCGGTCGGTGCCGCGGAGCCGCGCCCATACGGACGCGACGATCGAGAGCAGGAAGTACAAGGCCAGCGCGAACAGAACGACACGCCACACAGAAGCGGAGCCTCCCGCCGCGGCGCTGTGGCCGGCGCCGGTCGTCATGTCGTGGGCGGTCATCCCTGAGGAGTGGTCCATGCCGGCCATGCCCGCCAGCTCCGGGGCGTCGGACGTTCCGGCGGACCCGTGGCCATGTCCGTGATTCATGCCGGCCATCGAGTGCCCACCCAGAGCCAGAGCCGGCGGGGAATCGGTGCCCGGCATGGCCAGCGTCATGATCACCATCGCGGCACTGCCGATGACGTGGTGTGCCCAGCGGCGACCGTGTTGCCAGCCGTGCAGCCGAGCGTGGTGCACGGACAGGGCCACACCGCCGAGGCCGACGGCGGTGAACGCCGTGACCCACCACAGGCCGTGGTCGCCGAAGCTGGCTGCCGTCGCGGGCAGGAACATCGCGGCCATGCCACCGGCCATGACGACGTCGCCTCCGGCGGCGAATCGGGCCTCTCCGTTGCCCGCTGCGGCGAGCCGGGCTGCGCTCACGACGGTCACGAGTGCGGCGACCGTCGTCAGCGTCCAGGTCAGAGCCGGACTTCCCATTTGCTGCCCTCCGCATCGACCGGCCGTCGCGCGTGCGGTGGTTCGCGGACGCGTCGACGTGGGCCGTCCTCTGGCTGTTGTCTACGGATGCCCTTAGTACGTGGTGAGGCCAAGGCGCGTTCAGAAGGCGGAAGTTCCCTCTCCGAGGGCGTCAGTGCGGTGAAGGGCGCACGCCGGCCAGGGTGACCGTGACCAGGCGTCGCACGGCGGCCTCGGACGGCAGGGTTCGTGCTGCCGCCAGGGCGCTGAGGCAGTAGCGCGTGAGTTCGGCGGGCGGGATGTCGGCCCTGACGTCGCCGGCCTGTGCCGCCTCGGTCAGCAGGTCCTGGACCATGTGCTGGAGGCGACGGTGTGAGTGGGCGAGGTGGTCGCCGCTGTCCCGATGCAGGAACGCTCCCAGGTCCGTGTCGTGGTGGCCGTGGGACGCATGGGTGATGAGGGCGTAGGCCTCCAGGACCGCTTCGAGGCGCTTGCCCGGTCCGTCGGTCCGGTCCCGGACTTCCGTCAACCGGGCCAGGTGCCCGGCGATCTCGCGCGCGTGCCAGGCGTGCAGGATCGCTTCGACGTCCGGGAAGTACTTGTACAGCGTGGCCCGCCCGATACCGGCCTTCTCCGCGATCTGAGACATCGTCACCGACAGGGGGCCCTTCTCGGCCGCGAGTGCGGCGGTGCTGTCCAGGATGGCGTCGCGCACCTCGCGGCGGTGCGCCTCGATCGTCTCGTTCCAGAGCTTCGGCACGCAGAAAGCGTACGGGACGCCGATGTGGAGACACTATGGTTTGACAGCGACAGAGTGTCTCGATAAAGCTGGGCTCGTTCGACCGGCACGCCGCCCAGGCCTGGGCGAGAAAAGGAGAACCCTCATGGTGGATCCGTCCCAGGAGCCGGCCACTCGCAAGACGGCCGATGGGACTTCCGGCAGCGCAACGCGCGCGGGAGTGCCGCGCTGGGTGAAGGCCGGGTTCGTCGCGCTGGTCGTGGTCCTGCTCTTCGTGATCATGCATCTGGTGGCGGGACCGGGTGGTCACGGTCCCGGCAGTCACTTCGGGGGACAGGCTCCGCCCGTCGGCGTGTCTGCACCCGACGGACCGTCCACCGGGGGCATCGGATGACCATGCCGCCCCGCCTGCGCAAGCTGGCCCTCGTCGCGCACGTCACGTCCTCGGTCGGTTGGCTCGGCGCGGTCGTGGCCTTTCTCGCCCTGGCGGTGATCGGCACAACCAGCCAGGACCCGGCGACGGTGCGCGGCGTCTACCTCGTGATGGAGCCGACCGCCTGGTACACCCTCGTCCCGCTCGCCTTTGCCGCGCTGCTCACCGGCATCGTCCAGTCGCTGGGGACGCCTTGGGGCCTCTTCCGTCACTACTGGGTCCTGTTCAAGCTTCTGATCAACGTCGTGGCCACCGTCGTCCTGCTGATCTACATGGGGACGTTCAGGTCCATGGCGCACAGGGCGGCGGACCCGGAGGCTGAGCTGTCCTCGGTGCGCGACTTCTCTCCTGTGCTGCACTCCGTGCTCGCACTGGTCGTGCTGCTGCTGGCCATGGCGCTCGCGGTGTACAAGCCGCGGGGCGTCACTCCGTTCGGGCAGCGAAAGCAGGGAGCGCAGCGCGAGGGGCGTAGCGCGCCGGGTGCGGTGTCCGTGCCTCAGACGTGAGGGCACTGCGGTCGGGCGCGTCTGCGGCCCGGAGTTCGGCTTACCCCCTACGGGTATATTGGCGGCAGTCGTCTCACCGGAACCCAGAGGGAAGCGATGCCCCCACGTGGAGCTTGTGCCCCGCGGACCCATGCCGCGCACGGCGTCGTCCGCTGGGTACGTGCCGCCGTCATCGCTCTGCTCGCAGCACTCGCCGTACTGATTCACCATGAGACGGCCGCCGTGGCGATCGGCCCGACCGCTTCATCCGCCACGCATGTGATGACGTCCGGCATGGTGATGTCGGGCGGCCATAGCGCACCGGCGACGGCCATGTCCGGGCATGAGCACGGAAGCACCGCCGGGCAGGCCGCAGAGCCGACGATGGCCTCCGCGCCGCCGATGAGCAGTGCTGATGGCCCGCCCTGCTCCGGTGTGGCCATGCAGCACTGCTCGACCGGGAGCTTGGAGGTCGTGAAGGTCCCGGTGCCGGTACAGACCCCGGCGCCGTGGGGTCTCCCCGCTCCCGGAGCCGTCGCCGCAGCGCCCCATTCCGCCGGGACAGTGGATCGAGCGCCCCCGGACCTGTCCGTTCTCTCTCAACTGCGCATTTAGGCCGTGCCCAACGGCTTCCTCGCGCCTTCGTCATGCCGAGGAGCCGTCCCAGCACGCCAACCACCGTATGCGCACACTGAGATCGAGGACACCCATGAACAGCATCAACCGCCGCTCCGTCCTGCTCGCCGGGCTCGGCGTCGCGGGCGTCGGCGCGCTCGCCGCCTGCAGCAGCGGCTCCAGCGCGGCACCCGCCCTGGTCAGCCCCTCAGGCTCGGCGGTCGCCGCAGCCGAGAGGAAGCGGAAGTGCACCGGCAGGACGCAGAAGGTGGCCCTGACCGCCGCGCCCGCCATGCTCGACCTCGGGGGCGGCGTCATGGCCAAGAGCTGGGCCTTCAGCGGCCAGGCCCCGGGCAAGGAGATCCGCCTGTCCGCCGGCGACACCCTGGCCGCCGAACTCTCCAACCAGCTGCCGAGTAAGACCACCACGTCCATCCACTGGCACGGCATCGCCATGCGCAACGATATGGACGGGGTACCACCGGTTACCCAGCAGGCCGTACGCGCGGGCGCCAACTTCACCTACCGCTTCATCGCCGACGCCCCCGGCACGTACTTCTTCCACCCCCACGTCGGCGTCCAACTCGACCGGGGCCTCTACGCGCCGCTGATCGTCGAGGACCCGAAGGAACCGCTGTCGTACGACGACGAATGGGTCGTCGTCCTGGACGACTGGGTCGACGGAGTCACCGGCACCCCCGACGAGGTCCTTGCCGAGATGCGGCGCGGTATGAGCGGCATGGACATGGGCGGCCACGCCGGCTCCGGTGCTCACGAGGGCCACGACATGGGCGACATGGACATGGGGGAGGACTCGCCGTCCCCGTCCGCCTCACCCTCGTCCGGTGGCTCGTCGATGAAGTTCATGCTGATGGGTGCCGAGAGCGAGCTGCTCGGTGGCGACGCCGGCGACGTGAAGTACCCGTACCACTTGGTCAATGGCCGTGTCCCCGCTGACCCCGCCGTCTTGCAGACCAAGCCCGGCCGGCGGGTCCGGCTGCGCATCATCAACGCGGGCGGCGACACGGCGTATCGGGTGGCGCTCGGCGGCCACAAGCTGACCATCACCCACACCGACGGCTTCCCTGTCGAGCACCAGCAGGTCGACGCCCTGCTGATCGGCATGGGGGAGCGGTACGACGTCCTGGTCACCCTCGGAGACGGCGTCTTCCCGCTCGTCGCGCTGGCCGAGGGCAAGGACGCCACCGGCATGGCCCTGGCGCGTACGGCATCCGGCGGTGCGCCGAAGGCCACCGTCCGCCCGAAGGAACTGAACGGCAGGATCCTGACGGCGTCAGAGCTGCGCGCGGCTGACGACGTACGCCTTCCGTCCAAGAAGGTGGACCGGGTGCACCGCGTCGAGCTGACCGGCGGCATGGACAAGTACGACTGGGCCGTCAACGGCAAGGCCTACGACATGGCCGACCCGACCGCGAATCCGCTCACGGTCGAGGAAGGGCAGCGGGTCCGGCTGGACTTCGTCAACAGCACGGAGATGTGGCACCCGATGCACCTGCACGGGCACACCTACCAGCTCGGGGACAGTGGCCCGCGCAAGGACACCGCCATCGTGCTGCCCAAGAAGAAGCTCTCCGTCGTCTTCGACGCCGACAACCCCGGCCAGTGGATGATGCACTGCCACAACGCGTACCACGGGGAGGTCGGCATGATGGCTCTGATCGCCTACCAGAGCTGACCGCCATCGCTGTGTTCGGTCCCGGGGTCTGACCCGTCCGGCAGGCCCCGGGGCCGGAAGTGAAGGGGCGCGACTAATGGCTTCGCCCTGGAAGTGGACTGGGAACTGCACCGGCTTCCTTCGAGGAGCTGTTCGGCATTCCGGCCCCAGTGGGACTGCCCGACGCGGCGCTGGTGCCGCGCTCACAGCGGCGGGGACGACAAGCTGACGTGGGGCGGGGGCGTGGCCACCGGGGCGGCGCACCAATCAAGCGGGTGTCGGGCTCAGCTGTCACAGCTCGCAAGGGGAGGGGGCAGAGATGATCTGCGGCCTCACCGTGCGCGCCTCGCTCACTGAGCCGGCCGCTGCCATTGTGCACGCGATGTGCACGGGGTGCTGCGCGATGGGGCTACTACGCAGGTCAGCGCGGTGCCCAGAAGCATCAGGACGTTCCCGGCAGGACAGTTCGTTCGTGCCGGTGACGGCCTGGGCCTGAGCCCCGCCACGGCCGGCCCGGCCGAATGGACACCGGCCGCGACAGGCGGACGGCGTCGAGCAGGTGCTCCGGTTCCTCCCCCCTTGCCGTCGTTCTCTTGACACGGCGCCGCTCCGAGGTTTCTCTTTCCATGTTGCGCATCACGATACCGTTGTGTGATGCGCAACCTGGGGTCATGGCGTGACTCCGGTCTCCCCACACCGCGGAGTAGCGCTACAGATGACTCGCAAGCCACCTGCCGAGGACCCCGGTGACGCCCGTCTGCGGGTCGGCCCGCCGAAGGAGTACGCCGCCGGCATCCCCGCGGTCACCTCCTCGCTCCGGCACGCGAGCGAACAGATGGGGGCCCGCCGCAGCCTGCTCACTCTGCTCCGGGTCAACCAGAAGGAGGGCTTCGACTGCCCCGGCTGCGCCTGGCCCGAACCGGAACACCGGCACAAGGCGGAGTTCTGCGAGAACGGGGCCAAGGCCGTGGCCGAGGAGGCGACCCTCCGCCGGGTGACCCCGGACTTCTTCGCCGAGCACACCCTGGAGGATCTGCTCCCGCGCAGCGACTACTGGCTCGGACAGCAGGGACGCCTCACGCACCCCATGTACCGCCCCGCCGGCGACGACCGCTACCGGCCGATCACCTGGGACGACGCGTTCGCCGTGATCGCCCGCGAACTCGCCGCGCTCGATCACCCGGACCAGGCGGCCTTCTACACCTCGGGACGGGCGAGCAACGAGGCCGCGTTCCTCTACCAGCTCTTCGTCCGCATGTTCGGCACCAACAACCTGCCGGACTGCTCCAGCATGTGCCACGAGTCCAGCGGCTCGGCCCTGACGGAGACCATCGGCATCGGCAAGGGCAGCCTCAGCCTGGAGGACCTCCACGAAGCCGACCTCATCCTCGTGGTCGGCCAGAACCCCGGCACCAACCACCCCCGCATGCTCTCCGCGCTGGAGAAGGCCAAGCAGCGGGGCGCCCGTGTCATCGCGGTCAACCCGCTGCCCGAGGCCGGGCTGCTCCGGTTCAAGAACCCCCAGCGGCCCTCCGGTGTCCTCGGCGGCGGCACCAAGCTGGCGGACCGGTTCCTGCAGATCAGACTGGGCGGAGACCAGGCACTCTTCCAGGCCTTCAACCGCATGCTGCTGGAGACGGAGGACGAGGCGCCGGGCACCTGTCTGGACACCTCCTTCATCGACCGGTACACGCATGGCTTCGAGGAGTTCGCCGAGCACGCCCGCAAGGCGTCCTGGGCGGACATCCTGGCGGCCACCGGCCTGTCCGAGGAGGAGATCCGGTCCGCGTTCCGCCAGGTGCTGGGCGCCGAGAGGATCGTCGTCTGCTGGGCGATGGGCCTGACCCAGCACCAGCACTCCGTGCCCACCATCCGGGACGTCGTCAACTTCCTGCTGCTGCGCGGCAACATCGGGCGCCCGGGCGCCGGCCTGTGCCCGGTGCGCGGGCATTCCAATGTGCAGGGCGACCGGACGATGGGCATCCACGAGAAGCCGGACGACGCCTTCCTGGACCGGCTCGGCGACGAGTTCGCCTTCACGCCCCCGCGCCACCACGGCCACGACGCGGTCAACAGCATCCGCGCCATGCGCGACGGGGAGGTGCGGGTCTTCGTCGCGCTGGGCGGCAACTTCGTCGCCGCGGCCCCCGACACCGACCTGACCGAGCAGGCACTGCGCAGGTGTCGTCTCACCGTCCAGATCTCGACCAAGCTCAATCGCTCCCATGTCGTCGCCGGGGAGCAGGCCCTCATCCTCCCGTGCCTCGGCCGGACCGAGGCCGACCTGCGGCCGAACGGGCCCCAGTTGGTCACGGTGGAGGACTCCATGGGCATGGTGCACCTCTCGCGGGGACGGCTGGCGCCCGCGTCCGGCCGGCTGCTGAGCGAGGTCGCGATCATCTGCCGGATGGCGCGGGCCGCACTCGGGGAGGCCGGCTCCCAGGTGCCGTGGGACGACTTCGAGGAGGACTACGACCGCATCCGCGACCGCATCGCACGCGTGATCCCCGGCTTCCAGGACTTCAACTCCCGGGTGCGGCGGCCGGGCGGCTTCGGCCTGCCCCATCCGCCCCGTGACGAGCGCCGGTTCCCGACCGCCACCGGCCTGGCCAACTTCACCGTCAACCGGCTGGAGAGCCCCGATGTCCCGCCGGGCCGGCTGCTGCTGCAGACGCTCCGCTCCCACGACCAGTACAACACCACCATCTACGGCCTGGACGACCGCTACCGCGGCATCCACCAGGGCCGCCGGGTCCTCTTCCTGCACCCCGACGACCTCGCCGAGCGAGGCCTGGCCGACGGCGACCTCGTCGACATCGTCAGTGAGTTCGAGGACGGCGTGGAACGCCGCGCACCGGCCTTCCGGGCGGTGCCGTACCCGACCCCCCGGGGCTGCTGCGCCGCCTATTTCCCCGAGACCAACGTCCTCGTCCCCCTGGACTCCACGGCGGCCGTCAGCAACACCCCCACGTCGAAGTCCATCGTCGTCCGGCTGGAACCGCGGTCCGCCGGTGCCCGGTCCGGCGGGACAACGGCACGTCCGCCCTCTTGACAGCCCTCTCCGGGCCTCGGATGGTTGTTGCTCATAGTGAAGCCTTATGCATTATCCGCAACGGTTATGCGCAACGACGCGTCACGGTGACCGCTCCGCCTGACCTTCTTCCGCGACCAGGACTCCACCACCACTGCCGTCTGTGGAAAGGACCAGCCGATGAACAGAACCCGCGAAAGGGATGATGGCCGCAGTAGTCCCGTCGAAGCGGATCTGCCGGGCAGCCCGGCCGCGTCCACCGGCCCTCGGACCGATCTGATCGTCTTCGGCGTCGCCGCGGCCCTCACCCTGGCCTTCGTCGTGTGGGGAGCCACCGCGACCGACACACTGGAGAGCGTGTCGGGGAGGCTGCTGGACGGAACCATCCGCAACGGCGGCTGGGCCTTCGTCCTCGCCGCCTCGGGCTTCGTGGTCTTCGCCCTCTGGCTGGCGGTCAGCCGTTACGGGCGGATCACCCTGGGAGCGGAGGGTGAGGAGCCCGAGTTCCGCACGGTCTCGTGGATCGCCATGATGTTCAGCGCGGGCATGGGCATAGGCCTGATGTTCTACGGCGTGAGCGAGCCGCTGTCCCACTTCGTCACGCCACCGCCGGGCACCGACCCGGCCGACGCCAACGAGGCCATGGAGACCGCCATGGCCACCACTCTCTTCCACTGGACGCTGCACCCGTGGGCGATGTACGCGGTGGTGGGCCTGGCGATCGCCTACAGCACCTTCCGGCGCGGCCGCCGACAGCTGATCAGCGCCGTGTTCACCCCGCTCATCGGCGAGCGGCGGGCGAACGGCTGGGGTGGCCGGATCATCGACATCCTCGCCATCTTCGCCACCCTCTTCGGCTCCGCGGCCTCCCTCGGGCTCGGCGCCCTGCAGATCGGCAGCGGCTTCACCGGACTGGGCTGGATGGGATCCGCCGGCACCGGTCTGCTGGTCGCCGTGATCGCGGTGCTGACCGTCGCGTTCGTCGCCTCGGCCGTGTCCGGGATCGCCAAGGGCATCCAGTGGCTGTCCAACATCAACATGGTGCTGGCGGTGTCGCTCGCCGTCTTCGTGTTCCTCGTCGGGCCGACCATCTTCATCCTCGACCTGCTGCCCACCTCCCTCGGCGCCTTCTTCGGCGACCTGACCCAGATGGCGGGGCGTACCGAGGCGTCCAGCGGCGAGGGCGTGGCGGACTGGCTGGCCGGCTGGACGGTCTTCTACTGGGCCTGGTGGATCTCCTGGACGCCGTTCGTCGGCATGTTCATCGCGCGCATCAGCCGCGGCCGGACCATCCGGCAGTTCGTGGGCGGGGTCATCCTGGTGCCGAGCACCGTCAGCCTGATGTGGTTCGCCGTCTTCGGCGGCTCTGCGATGCACCTCCAGGACGAGAAGCGCCTCGACGGCGCCTCGACCGCCCAGGGCCAGCTCTTCGACGTGCTCCAGCAGTACCCGGTCGCCACGGTGACGAGCGTGGTGGTGATGGTCCTCGTCGGGATCTTCTTCGTCTCCGGCGCCGACGCCGCCTCGATCGTGATGGGCACGCTCTCGCAGCGCGGATCCCTGGAACCGACCCGGGGCATCGTGGTGTTCTGGGGGGTGCTGACCGGGGCGGTCGCCGCGATCATGCTGCTCATCGGCGGTGGCAAGGGGGACGCACTCACCGGACTGCAGAACCTCACCATCCTCGCGGCGGCGCCCTTCACCCTGGTCATGGTCGGCCTGTGTGTCGCGCTCACCCGCGATCTGCGCCAGGACCCGCTCATCATCCGCGGGCGCATCGGCAAGGAAGCCATCGAAACTGCCGTCATCACCGGCCACGAGAAGTACGACGGCGATTTCGAGCTGCGCATCGGCCCCGTCGCGTGCAACGAGACCACGGAAGCCGCGCCGCCGTCCCAGAAGTCCCCGCCAGCGACGCAGTCCCCCTCCGCGTCCGCTCGCTGAGCCCGCAAGTCCCCTCGCCCGGCGGGGTCGTGGCACGGACCTGGTCCGCCACGGCCCCGCCGGGCGTTCCCGCTGTTCCGGCCACGATCCGCCCCGCTGAGGGAACCTCGTCGCGCTCCTTGACCCCCGCTCGGCCCTCAATCATGCTGTGTTGCGACAAGTGAGATGCGTGCCGTAATAAGCAACATCCTGTTCGAGTCTCCATCAGTCGAGGAGTGGCCATGACGCACCAGGTCCGTGCTGTCGTCGCGCGGGGCAAGGGCGCCCCCGTCAGCCTGGAAACGATCATCGTGCCCGACCCGGGCCCCGGTGAGGCGCTGGTGAAGATCGAGGCCTGCGGGGTGTGCCACACCGATCTGCACTATCGCGAGGGCGGCATCAACGACGACTTCCCGTTCCTGCTGGGCCACGAGGCCGCGGGTGTCGTGGAGTCGGTGGGGGAGGGCGTCACCGACCTCGCGCCCGGCGACTTCGTCATCCTCAACTGGCGTGCCGTGTGCGGGCAGTGCCGGGCCTGTCTGCGCGGACGGCCGTGGTACTGCTTCGCCACCCACAACGCGAAGCAGAAGATGACTCTGACCGACGGCACCGAGCTGTCCCCGGCCCTGGGCATCGGCGCGTTCGCGGAGAAGACGCTGGTCGCCGCCGGGCAGTGCACCAAGGTCGACCCGACCGCGTCGGCGGCCGCCGCCGGTCTGCTGGGATGCGGAGTGATGGCGGGCATCGGCGCGGCCATCAACACCGGGAACGTCGGACGGGGCGACTCGGTCGCCGTCATCGGCTGCGGTGGTGTCGGGGCCGCGGCGATCGCGGGGGCGAACCTGGCGGGTGCGGCGAAGGTCATCGCGGTCGACATCGACGACCGCAAGCTGGAGACGGCCGCGAAGCTGGGCGCGACCCACACCGTCAACTCCAAGGAGACCGACGCGGTCGAGGCGATCCGCGAGCTGACCGGCGGCTTCGGCGCCGACGTGGTGATCGAGGCGGTCGGCCGCCCGGAGACGTACAAGCAGGCCTTCTACGCCCGCGACCTGGCCGGTACGGTCGTCCTGGTCGGTGTGCCCACCCCGGAGATGAAGCTCGAACTGCCGCTGCTGGACGTCTTCGGCCGCGGCGGTGCCCTGAAGTCGTCCTGGTACGGCGACTGCCTGCCGAGCAGGGACTTCCCGATGCTCATCGACCTGTATCTGCAGGGCCGGCTGGACCTGGACGCCTTCGTCACCGAGACCATCGCACTGGACGAGGTCGAGAAGGCCTTCGAGCGCATGCACCACGGTGACGTCCTGCGCTCGGTGGTGGTCCTCTGATGGCCGCCCGCATCGACCGCCTGGTCACCTCGGGGCAGTTCACCCTCGACGGTGGCACCTGGGACGTCGACAACAACGTCTGGATCGTCGGCGACGACACCGAGGCGATCGTCATCGACGCCGCCCACGACGCAGGCACCATCGCCGAGGCCGTCGGCGACCGGCGTCTGGCCGCGATCGTGTGCACCCACGCCCACAACGACCACATCGACGCCGCCCCCGAACTCGCGGCGCGCACCGGCGCCCCGGTCCTCCTCCATCCGGACGATCTGCCGCTGTGGAAACAGACCCACCCCGACAGGGCGCCGGACGCCGAACTGACCGACGGCCAGGGCCTCTCGGTCGCCGGGATCGAGCTGACCGTGCTGCACACGCCCGGCCACGCCCCCGGGGCGGTCTGCCTGTACGCGCCGGCCCTCGGCGCGCTCTTCAGCGGCGACACGCTGTTCGCCGGCGGGCCAGGGGCCACAGGGCGGTCGTACAGCCATTTCCCGACCATCGTGGAATCGATCCGGGACCGGCTGCTGACGCTGCCCGAAGAGACCGTCGTGCACACCGGACACGGGGACACGACCACCGTCGGCGCCGAGGCCCCGCACCTCCAGGAGTGGATCGACCGCGGCTTCTGACGCCCTCGGGGGTCCCACGCAGGCCCGTCCCATCGGCTCGCGGCGATCGCGATCCGATGGGACGGGCTGTTGTTGTATGTGAGTTGAGTTTTGTCTGACGCAACAAAAGGAACCGCCCAGAGCGGCCTCTGAATGCCTTGACAAGGGTTCTGGGCAACCCCAGACTGATGTTGCGCTTACCGCAATCCGTTTCGTTATACGCACCGAGGTGTCATGATGATTCCCGCGTGCCGTCTCGAGGATCTCCCCCGGGGCGAGGCCCACCGGCTCGACATCGATCCGCCGGTCTCGGTGTTCCACACCGACGACGGCGAACTCTTCGCCATCGACGACACCTGCACCCACCAGGACGCGTCGCTCGCCGACGGCTGGCTGGAGGGCTGCGAGGTGGAATGCCCGCTGCATGCTTCGAAGTTCGACCTGCGGACCGGTGCGGTCGACGCCCCGCCGGCCAAGCTTCCGGTCCGGACGCACGAGGTCTTCGTCGAGGCCGGCATGATCTACGTCCGGCTGTCCACGGACGCGCCCAACCTGCCGCCCTGCATCGCGGCCCGGCTCGCCGGAGGTCCCGCGTGAGGACGGTCGCCGTGGTCGGCGCCTCGCTGGCCGGCCTGTCGGCGGCGCGCTCCCTGCGCAAGCGGGGCTACGACGGCCGGCTCGTCGTCATCGGCGACGAACTCCACCGCCCGTACGACCGGCCCCCGCTGTCCAAGGAGTTCCTGGTCGGCACGCTGGGCGAAGCCGAACTCGCGCTGGAGACGGACGACGAGGACCTCGGGGCGGATTGGCTGCTCGGCGTCCGCGCCACGGGACTCGACCACGCGCGGCGTGCCGTCCGGCTGGGTGACGGGCGGGAGGTGCAGGCCGACGGGGTCGTCATCGCGACGGGTGCCGCGGCACGCACGCTCCCCGGCTCCGAGGGCCTGGCCGGCGTGCACACGCTGCGCACCCTGGACGACGCCCGCGCCCTGCGGGACGAACTGCTCCGCGGTGGACGCCTGGTGGTGATCGGCGGAGGCTTCATCGGAGCCGAGGTCGCCTCCACCGCGTCCTCCCTCGGACTGGACGTGACCGTCGTCGAGGCCGCTCGGACGCCGCTCGCCGGACCGCTGGGCGAGGCCATGGGGGCCATCGTCTCCGCCCTCCACGCCGACCACGGCGTACGACTGGAGTGCGGTGCGGGCGTCAAGGGACTGAGCGGGGAGCGGCGTGTCGACGCCGTCCTGCTGGAGGACGGCCGCAGCGTCCCCGCCGACATCGTGGTGGTCGGCGTGGGTGCCCGCCCCAACGTCGAGTGGCTGGCAGGCTCCGGCATCGCTCTCGACGACGGCGTCAAGTGCGGCGCCGACGGCCGTACCTCCCTGGCCGGCGTGGTCGCGGTCGGTGACTGTGCCAACTGGTACGACCCGCGCACGGGCCTGCACCGACGCGTCGAGCACTGGACGGGCGCGCGCGAGCGCCCCGACGCAGCCGTCGCCACGCTGCTGGCGGGGGGTGCGGTGGAACCGGGGGCGCCCCGGCCGCCGTACTTCTGGTCCGACCAGTACGGCGTCAAGATCCAGTTCGCCGGTCACGCGACCGGCGCCGACAGCGTGACCATCGAGGCGGGCACCGCGGACGACCGCGATGTCCTGGCCGTCTACCGGCGGGCCGGGGACCCGGTCGCCGTGCTCGGCATGAACCAGCCGCGGCTGTTCATGCGCTGGCGCAAGCAACTCGCCGCCGCCGCGTCCTGACTGTTCTCGGCGCGTGAACGACCCCTCCATGACGTCTTCCGAGGAGTGCAACGTGACCTCGACCAGCCTGCCGGACAGTCTGATCGCCACCCTCCCCGGCTCCTCCTACACGGACCCGGGGATCTTCGCCCAGGAGCAGGAGCGCATATTCGAGACCATGTGGTTCTGCGTGGCGCGTGCCTCCGAGCTGGCGAAGCCCGGTGCCTTCCGCACCGTCGACGTGGGCCGCGAGAGCATCCTCGTCACCCGGGCGAGGGACCACAGCGTCCGGGCGTACTTCAACGTGTGCCGGCACCGCGGTGCCAAGCTCTGCACCGAGGAGACCGGTGAGGTCAAGCGGGCCTTCCAGTGCCCGTACCACGCCTGGACGTACGGCCTGGACGGCAAGCTCGTCGCGGCGCCCAACCTCACCAAGATGCCCGACATCGGCCGCACCGAGTACGGCCTGGCGAGCGTGGCCGTGCGCGAATGGCTCGGCTACGTCTGGGTCTGCCTCGCGGAGAACCCGCCCTCCTTCGAGAAGGAGGTCATCGGCGAGATCGTCGCCCGCCTCGGCGACGTCGAGTCGATCGAGCGCTACGGCATCGAGGACCTCTCCGTCGGCAAGCGGATCGTCTACGACGTGAAGGCGAACTGGAAGCTCATCATCGAGAACTTCATGGAGTGCTACCACTGCGCCACGATCCACCCCGAACTCACCGAGGTGCTGCCGGAGTTCGCGGACGGTTACGCCGCCCAGTACTACGTCGGCCACGGCGCCGAGTTCGGCGAGGAGGTCCAGGGCTTCACCGTCGACGGCTCCGAGGGCCTGGACCGCATTCCCGGCGTCGCCGAGGACCAGGACCGCCGCTACTACGCGATCACCGTCAAGCCCCAGGTGTTCATCAATCTGGTGCCCGACCACGTGATCTTCCACCGGATGTATCCGGTGTCCGTGGACCGCACGGTCGTCGAGTGCGACTGGCTGTACCTGCCGCACGTCGTCGAGAGCGGCAAGGACGTCAGCCGGTCCGTGGAACTGTTCCACCGGGTCAATCAACAGGACTTCGACGCCTGCGAACGCACACAGCCCGGAATGGGCTCCCGGATGTACGCCAAGGGCGGCGTGCTGGTGCCCAGCGAGCACCACATCGGCGCCTTCCACGACTGGGTGAACGAGCGCCTGGGCACCCCTCAGGGGTGACTCGGCCGGGACTCAGCCCAGGTAGCCCATCCGGTGGCTGATCTCCTCGGCGCCCTTGAGCAGCACCGGGGCCAGCTCGTGCAGACGCTCCTCGGTGAACCGGTACGCGGGTCCGGAGGCGCTGAGCGCCGCGATGACCTCGCCGTCCCGGTTGCGAACCGGCGCGGCCATGGCGTGCAGGCCGATCTCCAGCTCCTCCAGCGTCCATGCGTAGCCGCGCTCGCGGGCCTCGGCGAGGTTCTTCTCCAGCTTCGTCTTCGCGGTGATGGTCCGCGGGGTGACCTTCTTCATCCCGGCGGCGGCCAGCAGCGCGGCGCGCTCCTTCGCGGGCATGTGGGCCAGCAGGATCTTGCCGCTGGACGTGGCGTGCAGCGGGGTCAGCTGGCCGACCCAGTTGTGCGCGGTGACCGCGCCCGGGCCGCGCACCTGGTACAGGTTGATCGCGTAGTGCTCCTGCATGACGGCGATGTTGACCGTCTCGCCGATCTCCTCGGCGAGACGCTCGCAGACCGGACGGCCCTGCTGGGTGATGTCGATACGGCCCGTGACCGCGCCGGCCAGGCGCACGATGCCGAAGCCGAGCCGGTACTTCCCGCGCTCGCCGGCCTGCTCCACCAGACCGCGCGCCTCCAGGGCGCCGAGCAGACGGAAGGCGGTGGACTTGTGGACGTCGATCTCGCCCGCCACCTCGCTGACCCCCGCCTCGCCACGCTGAGCGAGGATCTCCAGAACGCTGATGGCGCGGTCCACCGACTGCACGCCGCCGGCGTGCGAATTCGACGCTTCTGTGTCAGGGCTGTAGTTGCTCACAGTAAAACTATACGCGCAGTAAACAACACACCTGCAAGTAACGCTGCCGAAACGATGCTCGGCAAGTTGCGTTGTTCGCAACCTGGTGCGCATAGCGGGACCAGGTCTAGCATGCCTCGCACATCTACGGCGCGAGCGAGACGAGGCACCATGGCTCCCCTGCAGTACGACTTCGTCATCGTCGGTGGCGGTTCGGCCGGCAGTGCGCTGGCGAACCGGCTCTCCGCCGACCCGGCCAACCGGGTACTGGTAGTGGAGGCGGGCCGGCCGGACTACCCGTGGGACGTCTTCATCCACATGCCCGCGGCGCTGACCTACCCGATCGGCAGCCGTTTCTACGACTGGAAGTACGAGTCCGAGCCCGAGCCCCACATGGGCGGCCGGCGCGTCTACCACGCGCGCGGCAAGGTGCTGGGCGGCTCCAGCAGCATCAACGGCATGATCTTCCAGCGCGGCAACCCCATGGACTACGAGCGCTGGGCGGCCGACCCCGGCATGGAGACCTGGGACTACGCGCACTGCCTGCCGTACTTCCGGCGCATGGAGAACTGCCTCGCGGCCGACCCCGACGACGAGTTCCGTGGCCACGACGGCCCTCTCGTCCTCGAACGCGGCCCGGCGTCCAACCCCCTCTTCGACGCCTTCCTCAAGGCCACCGAGGAGGCGGGCTACGCGCCCACGGACGACGTCAACGGCTACCGGCAGGAAGGTTTCGCCAAGTTCGACCGGAATGTCCATCGCGGACGCCGGCTGTCGGCCTCGAAGGCGTACCTCAAGCCCGCGATGAAGCGGCCCAACCTCACCGTCAGGACCCGCTGTCTCGTCACCCGCGTCCTCTTCGAGGGCAAGCGCGCGGTCGGAGTCGAGTACCAGCGCGGCCGGGGCGCCCTCCAGCAGGTCCGCGCCAAGGAGGTCATCCTGTGCGGCGGCGCCATCAACTCCCCGCAGTTGCTCCAGCTGTCCGGCGTCGGCAACGCCGGGGAGCTGCGCGCCCTCGGCATCGACGTCGTCCACGACCTGCCGGGCGTCGGCGAGAACCTGCAGGACCACCTGGAGGTGTACATCCAGTACGCCTGCAAGCAGCCCGTCTCCATGCAGCCGTACCTGGCGAAGTGGCGGGCCCCCTTCATCGGTCTGCAGTGGCTGTTCAGGAAGGGCCCGGCCGCGACCAACCACTTCGAGGCCGGCGGCTTCGCCCGCAGCAACGAGGACGTGGACTACCCCAACCTGATGTTCCACTTCCTGCCCATCGCGGTCCGCTACGACGGCTCCGTGCCCGCCGGCGGCCACGGCTACCAGGTGCACGTCGGACCCATGTACTCCGACGCCATCGGCTCCGTGAAGATCAAGAGCAGGGACCCGCGCGAGCACCCGGCGCTGCGCTTCAACTACCTCTCCACCGAACAGGACCGCCGCGAGTGGGTCGAGGCGATCAGGGTCGCGCGCAGGATCCTCAACCAGCCCGCGCTCGCCCCCTACAACGACGGGGAGATCTCACCCGGTCCGTCGGTGGAGACCGACGAGGAGATCCTCGCCTGGGTCGCCAAGGACGGCGAGACCGCCCTGCACCCGTCCTGCACCTGCAAGATGGGCACCGACGAGATGTCCGTCGTCGATCCCACCAGCATGCGGGTGCACGGCGTGGACGGCCTGCGCGTCGTCGACGCGTCGGTGATGCCGTACGTCACCAACGGCAACATCTACGCCCCGGTGATGATGGTCGCCGAGAAGGCCGCCGACCTGATCCTCGGCAAGGAGCCGCCGGCGCCGTCGAAGGCCGCGTACTACCGCCATCGTGACGTCCAGGAGCAGACGGAGTAGGTGTTGAGCGCGACAGGTCTGAGGGCGCTGCTGGAGAGCGTCCGCTACGAGGTGCTGCCCGCGAAGGCCACCGAGGACAAGGTCCTCGCCCACGTCCCGCGCGACCTCGTCGTCACCGTGACGGCGTCGCCGGTCAAGGGCCTGGAACCGACCCTGACCCTCGCCTCCAGGCTCGCCGCGCAGGGCTACCGGGTCGTCCCGCACGTGCCGGCCCGGCTGCTGCGGGACGACCTCCACCTGAAGGAGGTCACGGGCCGGCTCCTGGAGGCGGGCGTGGACGACGTGTTCGTCCCCGCCGGTGACAGCGACCCGCCCGCCGGGGCCTACGGCGGCGCCCTCCCGGTCCTGCGCAGGCTGAGCGAGCTGGGCAGTCCCTTCGCCCGCGTCGGGATCACCGGCTACCCGGAGAGCCATCCGCTCATCGACGACGACGTCACCGTCCAGGCCATGTGGGACAAGCGCGAGCACGCCACCTACATCGTGAGCAACCTGTGCTTCGACCCACGGGTGCTCGGGGAATGGCTCGTGCGCGTCCGGCGCCGTGACATCACCCTGCCCGTGTACATGGGGGTCGCCGGGCCCGTGCAGCGGGCGAAGCTGCTGGCCATGGCCACCAGGATCGGGGTGGGGGAGTCGACGCGCTTCCTGACGAAGCACGCCTCCTGGTTCGTGCGTTTCGCGGCCCCCGGCGGGTACGCCCCCGAGCGGCTGCTGTCCCGTGCCGAGGAGGCCCTCACCGCACCCTCGGCGGGCGTGGCGGGCCTGCACCTGTTCACGTTCAACCAGATCGCCGAAACGGAGCGGTGGCGCCGTGCGCTGCTGGACCGGCTGGGCGGCTGAACCGGGAGAAGGCAGGAGACGGAGACCGACTCGCGCCGTATACGAAAGGTCGGGACCGGAATCCGGTCCCGACGCCTTCGTGACCTCGGTTCAGCGGAAGACCACCGTGCGGTCGCCGTCCACCACGCGCATGGCGAAATCGTCATCCGTCCCCCTCTTGACGTGGGTACTCCCATTCGACACTGTGTTCCACCACAAGCAATCGGGTGCACGATGCGCAACGAATTCCATCGAAAGGCTCGTCGCGTGGCAGACCTGTATGTGGACGGCGAATGGCGGGATTCGGTGGACGGCGGTCGCCGGGAGATCCGATGTCCCGCCGACGGGACGCTCGCGGCGACCGTCTCGGAAGGCGCACGCCCCGACGCCGAGGCGGCGATCGCCGCCGCACGGCGCGCCTTCGACACGGGGATCTGGCCGGGCACCCCCGAGCGGGAACGCGGCGCGCTGCTGCTGCGCACCGCCGACATCCTCGAACGCGACGCCAAGGAATTCGCCCGCGCCGAGTCCCTCGACACCGGCAAGCGGCTGGTGGAGAGCGAGTACGACATCGCCGACGTCGTCTCCTGCCTCCGCTACTACGGCGGGCTCGGCGGCACCGACGCCGGCCGTGTGATCGACACCGGCCGCGACGACGCCGTCAGCCGCGTCGTGTACGAGCCGGTCGGCGTGTGCGGGCTCATCACCCCCTGGAACTACCCGCTGTTGCAGGCCAGTTGGAAAGTCGCCCCGGCGCTCCTCGCCGGCAACACGATCGTCCTCAAGCCCAGCGAGCTCACCCCCTCCACCTCGATCCTGCTGATGAAGGCACTTCAGGAGGCGGGGCTCCCGGCCGGCGTCGCCAATCTCGTCCTCGGCACCGGGCCCGAGGTGGGCGCGCCGCTGTCCGAGGACCCGGCCGTCGACATGGTGTCCTTCACGGGGGGCCTGGAGACCGGCAGGCGGATCATGGCCACCGCCGCCGCGACCGTGAAGAAGGTGGCGCTGGAACTGGGCGGCAAGAACCCCAACGTCGTCTTCGCCGACGCCGACTTCGCCACGGCCGTGGACTTCGCGCTCACGGCCGTCTTCCTGAACTCGGGACAGGTCTGCTCGGCCGGGGCCCGGCTGATCGTCGAGGACTCCCTGCACGACCGCTTCGTCGACGAGGTGGTGCGCCGGGCCCGGCGGATCCGGCTCGGCGGCCCCTTCGATCCCGCGGCCGAGACCGGAGCGCTGATCTCCGCGCAGCACCTGGGGAAGGTCGAGGCCTACGTCGAGGCCGGGCTCGCCGAAGGCGCCGTACTGCGCTGCGGGGGCGCCCGGCCCGACGACCCGGCGCTGGCAGGCGGCCACTACTACCTGCCGACCGTGCTCGACGAGTGCCGGCAGGACATGCGCGTGGTGCACGAGGAGTCCTTCGGGCCCGTGCTCACCGTGGAGCGCTTCACCGACGAGGACGACGCCGTACGCATCGCGAACGACACCGCGTACGGACTCGCCGGAGCCGTGTGGACGCAGGACGCCGGCAAGGCCCAGCGGGTCGCCCGGAGGCTGCGTCACGGAACGGTCTGGATCAACGACTACCACCCCTATGTGCCGCAGGCGGAATGGGGTGGCTTCGGGCAATCGGGCGTGGGCCGGGAGCTGGGACCGACCGGCCTGAACGAGTACCGCGAGCCCAAACACATCTGGCAGAACATCCAACCCCGGCCGCAGCACTGGTTCCGCGGCTGAACGCCGAAAGAAGGTCGAACGTGACCACACAGACCGAGGTGCCGCAGCGGCGCGGCACGTCCCAGGACTCGGGCTCCACCCCGGTCATCTCCGTGCGCAGGCTGTGGAAGGTGTTCGGACCGAAGGCCGACCAGGTCCCGGATTCCGAGGAGCTGTGCGGGCTGACCCGCCGCGAGCTGATGGACCGCACCGGATGCACCGCCGCCGTGCGCGACGTCCACTTCGACGTCTCGCCCGGCGAGGTCTTCGTCGTCATGGGGCTGTCCGGCTCCGGCAAGTCCACGCTGGTGCGCTGCCTGACCCGGCTGATCGAACCCACCGCCGGTGAGATCGTCTTCGAGGGCGAGGACATCCGCCAGGCCGACGACAGGCGCCTGCGCGACCTCAGACGCCGGAAGTTCTCCATGGTCTTCCAGCACTTCGGTCTGCTGCCCCACCGCCGCGTCGTCGACAACGTGGCGTTCGGGCTGGAGATCCGCGGCGTCGGCAGGGCCGAGCGCGTCAGGCGGGCCCAGGAGGTCGTCGAACTGGTCGGCCTCGCGGGCTACGAGAACTCCTACCCCGACCAGCTCTCCGGCGGCATGCAGCAGCGCGTCGGCCTGGCCCGGGCGCTGGCCGGTGATCCCGACGTGCTCTTCTTCGACGAGCCGTTCTCGGCGCTCGACCCGCTGATCCGCCGGGACATGCAGAACGAGGTCATCCGGCTGCACCACGAGGTCGGCAAGACGATGGTGTTCATCACCCACGACCTGTCCGAGGCCCTCAAACTCGGCGACCGCATCCTGATCATGCGCGACGGCGCGATGGTCCAGTGCGGCACCGGCGACGAACTGGTGGGCGCCCCGGCGGACGACTACGTGCGCGAGTTCGTCAAGGACGTCCCGCGCGGCGACGTGCTGACCCTGCGGTGGATCATGCGGCCCCTGGAGGACGGCGACGCCCTGGACGGTCCCGAGCTGGGCCCGGACGTCGTGGTGAAGGAGGCCACCCGGGCGGTACTGGCCGCCGACAAGCCGGTCAAGGTCGTCGAGAACGGCAAGCTGCTCGGCATCGTCGGCGACGAGGAGATCCTCGCGGTGGTCGCCGGGCAGGAAGGCGGCGCGTGATGACCGTCGCCGTCGAGAAGCCCGACGAGACGCGGACGGCGCAGCCCGCTCCCGCCGCCGAAGCGGCACGCAAGGTCAGCAGGTCCATGGTGGTCGGCGCCATCCTGGTCGTCTGGCTGGTGCTCTTCGCCGTCCTGCGCGGGAAGCAGACCCTCGCGCTGGCCGCGGCGGACCTGACCGACCTGCACCGGTGGTTCAACGACGTCAACGACTCCATCGGCGCGAACCGCAACTCCAACCCCCTCTTCCTGTACTTCTTCAACGAGATCCGCCTGGTCATCGACACCCTGGTGACCTTCGTGCAGGAGCTGATCTCACAGCCCTCCGCCGACCGCCCCGCCCCGCAGATCGGGTGGCTGGGTGTCGTCGGCATCGCCGGCTATGTGTCCTGGGCCGTGGGCAACTGGCGCGTCGCGCTGCTGGCGGTGGCCGGCTTCACCTTCCTGGGGCTCCAGGGGCTGTGGCAGGAGAGCATGGACACCCTGGCGCTCACCCTCTCGGCCGTCTTCGTGGCGCTGCTGTTCGCCCTCCCGCTGGGTGTGTTCGCGGGGCTGTCCGACCGGTTCAACCGGATCATCACGCCCGTGCTGGACTTCATGCAGACGATGCCCACCTTCGTCTACCTGGCCCCGCTGACACTGTTCTTCCTCATCGGCGGAGCCTCCGCCACCATCGCCACGGTGATCTACGCGGCACCGCCGGCGATCCGCATCACCGCCCACGCCATCCGTTCCGTGCCCGAGGCCACGGTGGAAGCGGCCGACTCGCTGGGGGCGACGCGACGCCAGGCCCTGCTGAAGGTCCTGCTGCCGATGTCCAAGCGAACCGTGGTGATGGGCGTCAACCAGACCATCATGGCCGCCCTGGCCATGGTGACCATCGCGGCCCTCATCGACGCGCCCGGCCTCGGCAAGACCGTCGTACAGGCGCTGCAGTCGCTGGATGTGGGCACGGCCTTCAACGCGGGACTGTCCATCGTCGTCATGGCGATCGTGCTGGACCGGGTCACGACCGCGGCCAGCGCGCGCGAGGAGGCGGCCCGGCGATCGAAGAACCGCTTCCTGGCGTGGCGGCGGCCGCTGCTGGGCGCGGGCGCCGCGGCGACGGCCGTCCTGATCTACATGTCGCACACCTACGTGTGGGCGGCGGAGTTCCCGGGCGAGGGCGGGACCGGCAGCACCATCGCGAGCGCGGCCGACACCGCGACGACCTGGGTGCAGGACAACCTCTCGGGCCTGACCAACGCCGTCCGCGACGTCATCACCAACGGGCTGCTCAACCCGTTCCAGTCTCTGCTCACCGACTCCCCGTGGTGGCTCGTCGGCGCCGTGCTGATCGCGCTCGGCGTCGTCCTCGGCGGGGTGCGCGCCGGTCTCACCACGACGGTGTGCGTGGGGCTGCTGGTCGCCACCGGCGTGTGGTCGGACGGCATGACGACGCTGGCCTCGACCCTCGTCGCCACGGTGCTCGTGATGCTTCTCGGCATCGTCTTCGGCGTGTGGATGGGACGCAGCGCACTCGTGGACCGGATGCTGCGGCCCAGCCTGGACGCGGCACAGGTCATGCCGCCGTTCGTCTATCTCGTACCGTTCCTCGCGCTGTTCGGCGCGACCCGCTTCACGGCGATCGTCGCCGCCGTCGTCTACGCGGCCCCCGTCGCCATGAAGATCATCGCGGACGGGGTGCGGAACGTCCCCGCGACGACCGTGGAGGCGGCCACCTCCGCCGGGTGCAACACCTGGCAGATCATCACCAAGGTCCAACTGCCGATGGCACGCGGCGCCCTGACTCTCGCGACCAACCAGGGCCTGATCTACGTGCTGTCGATGGTTGTGGTGGGCGGCCTGGTAGGAGCGGGCGCCCTCGGCTACGACGTCGTGGCCGGCTTCTCACAGGGGCAGCTGTTCGGGAAGGGACTGGCCGCAGGGCTCGCCATCGTCCTTCTCGGAGTCATGTTCGACCGGATCACTCAGGCAGCGGCGCGGCGTACCAGCGCGTAAGGAGCAACTGACCATGGCAAGGCAAGCAAGACACTGGAGAGTCGGCGCGGCCGGCATAGCGGGCGTGGCCGTTCTCGGGCTCACCCTCACCGCCTGCGGCGGCGCGAAGGTCGGTGACAGCTCCTCGGAGGCCGGCGGCTCGGGCGGCTCCGCCAAGTGCGGCACCTTCAACCTCGCGGTCAACCCGTGGGTGGGCTACGAGGCCAACGCGGCGGTCATCGCGTACGTGGCGGAGCACGACCTCGGTTGCAAGGTCACCCAGAAGGACCTGAAGGAGGAGATCGCCTGGCAGGGCTTCGGCACGGGCGAGGTCGACGCCGTCGTCGAGAACTGGGGTCACGACGACCTGAAGAAGAAGTACATCACCGACCAGAAGACCGCCGTCGACGCCGGCCCGACCGGCAACGAAGGCCTCATCGGCTGGTACGTGCCGCCGTGGCTGGCCAAGGAGCACCCGGACATCCTCGACTGGAAGAACCTCAACAAGTACGCGGCCGAGTTCAAGACCTCCGAGTCCGGCGGCAAGGGCCAACTCCTCGACGGCGACCCGTCGTTCGTCACCAACGACGAGGCCCTGGTGAAGAACCTGAAGCTCGACTACAAGGTGGTGTACGCGGGCAGCGAGACCGCCCTCATCCAGGCCTTCCGCAAGGCGGAGAAGGACAGGGAATGGGTGATCGGCTACTTCTACGAGCCGCAGTGGTTCATGTCCGAGGTGCCGCTGAAGAAGGTCAAGCTGCCCGAGTACAAGGAGGGCTGCGACGCCGACGCGGAGAAGGTCGCCTGCGACTACCCCGTGTACAAGCTCGACAAGATCGTCAGTGCGAAGTTCGCCAAGTCGGGCAGCCCCGCCTATGACCTGGTGAAGAACTTCACCTGGACCAACGACGACCAGAACGTCGTGGCGAAGTACATCGCGGTCGACAAGATGGCCCCCGAGGCGGCGGCGAAGAAGTGGGTCGAGGCCAACCGCGCCAAGGTGGACGCCTGGCTCAAGTAGGCCCTGCACGGATGCCCGGTGGGCGGTGCGCACGGACACGCGCCGCCCGCCGGGCATTCCTGTTTTCCACGCCGTTCTCCGACGTCACCGGACCTCTTGACACCCACCTGGACGGCAGGCACATTGAGTTGCGCAACCTGAATCAGGTTGCGCAGAAAGCAACTCAACCGGAGGTGCGGCGATGGCGGGACCGCGTGTGGTCATCATCGGAGCGGGAGTCGTCGGCGCGGCTCTCGCGGACGAGATCTCGGCGCGGGGCTGGACCGAGGTGACGGTGGTCGACCAGGGCCCGCTCCCGGCCACCGGGGGCTCGACCTCGCACGCTCCCGGCCTGGTCTTCCAGACCAACTCCTCGAAGACGATGACCGAGCTGGCCCGCTACACCGTCGAGAAGTTCTGCTCCCTCGACGTCGACGGCAAGCCCTGCTTCCTCCAGGTCGGCGGCCTCGAAGTGGCCACCACCCCGGAGCGCCTCGCCGAACTGCACCGCCGGCACGGCTGGATCACCGCCTGGGGCATCGAGTCGCGGATCCTCACCGCCGACGAGTGCGTCGAGAAACACCCGCTGCTCGACCGCGACAAGGTCCTCGGCGGCCTCCACGTCCCGACCGACGGCCTCGCCAAGGCCGTCCTCGCCGTCGAGGCGCAGATCCGCCGCGCCACCGAGCGCGGCGTGCGCTTCCTCGCCCGCCACGAGGTCCTCGACGTCCTGACGGCCGACGGCGAGGTGACGGGCGTCCGCACCGACCAGGGCGACCTCGAAGCCGACATCGTCGTGTGCTGCGCCGGCATCTGGGGCCCGAAGATCGCCCGCATGGTCGGCATGAACCTGCCGCTGACGCCGCTCGCCCACCAGCTCGCCTGGACCGGCCCCGTCCCGGCCCTCGCCGGCCAGACCGAGGAGGCGGTCCGCCCGATCCTGCGCCACCAGGACGCCGACCTCTACTACCGCGACCGCTTCGACGGCCTGGGCATCGGCTACTACGGCCACCGCCCGATGCCGATCACCGCCGACGAGATCCTCTCGGTCGACGAGGCCGACGACATGCCCTCGGTCCTGAAGTTCACCGAGGAGGACTTCGAGGACGCCTGGACCGAGACCCGGTCCCTCCTCCCCGCCACGCAGGAGGCGAAGGTCGAGGAGGGCCTCAACGGCCTGTTCTCCTTCACCACCGACAACTTCCCGCTGCTCGGCGAGTCCCCGGACGTCAAGGGCTTCTGGGTCGCCGAGGCCGTCTGGGTCACCCACTCCGCGGGCGTGGGCAGGGCGATGGCCGAATGGCTGGTCGACGGCCACTGCTCGTCCTTCGACCTGCACGAGTGCGACGTCAACCGCTTCGAGCCGCACCAGCTGTCCCCGGAGTACGTCCTGGCCCGCGACTGCCAGAACTTCGTCGAGGTCTACGACATCCTCCACCCCCTCCAGCCGTCCGGCGACCCGCGCCCGATCCGCACCAGCCCCTTCCACACCCGCCAGCAGGAGCACGGCGCCTTCTTCCTGGAGGCGAACGGCTGGGAGCGCCCGCAGTGGTACGAGGCCAACGCGGGGCTCGTCGAGGGCCGTTCCATCCCCACCCCGAACGACTGGGCCGCCCGGTTCTGGTCGCCCATCGTCGGCGCCGAGGCACAGGCCACCCGCGAGACCGTCGCGATGTACGACATGACCGCCCTCAAGCGCCTGGAGGTGAGCGGCCCCGGAGCCGCCGACTTCCTGGAGCGCCTGTGCACCGGCAAGGTCGCCAAGTCCGTCGGCTCGGTCACCTACACCCTGCTGCTCGACCACGACGGCGGCATCCGCAGCGACATCACCGTCGCCCGCCTCGCCCGTGACCTCTTCCAGGTCGGCGCCAACGGCAACCTGGACCTCGACTGGTTCACCCGCCACCTCCCCGCCGACGGCACGGTCCAGGTCCGCGACATCACCCCCGGCACCTGCTGCATCGGCCTGTGGGGCCCGCTGGCCCGCGAGGTCCTCCAGCCCCTGACGGACGAGGACTTCTCCAAAGACGGCCTGAAGTACTTCCGCGCCAAGCGCGCCTACGTCGGCAGCGTCCCCGTGACGGCGATGCGCCTGAGCTACGTCGGCGAACTCGGCTGGGAGCTGTACACCACCGCCGACCAGGGCCTGAAACTCTGGGACACCCTGTGGCAGGCGGCGAAGCCCCTCGGCGGGGTCATCGCCGGCCGTGGCGCCTTCAACAGCCTCCGCCTGGAGAAGGGTTACCGCTCCTTCGGCACCGACATGACCTACGAGCACGACCCCTACGAAGCGGGCGTCGGCTTCGCCGTCAAGCTCGACAAGGACGACTTCATCGGCAAGGCCGCGCTGGAACGCCGCAAGGAGAACGTGCGGCGCAGGCTGACCTGCCTGACCATCGACGACCCCCGGTCGGTCGTCCTGGGCAAGGAGCCGGTGTACGACGGCGACCGCGCGGTCGGCTACGTCACCAGCGCCGCCCACGGCTACACGATCGGCAAGGGCATCGCCTACGCCTGGCTCCCGGACGAGCTCACCGCCCCCGGCACGACCGTCCACATCGGCTACTTCGACCAGCGCGTCGAGGCGACCGTCGCCGAGGAACCCCTGTTCGACCCGACCATGTCCCGCCTCCGTGGCTGACCGTGCGAAGAGGTGCCTCCCATGACCGCACAACTCCTTGACGGCAAGGCGACCGCCGCCGGCATCCGCCGTGAACTCGCGGAGCGCGTCGCCAAGGTGACCGCCACCGTCGGCCGCCCGCCGGGGCTCGGCACCGTCCTGGTCGGCGACGACCCCGGCAGCCACGCCTACGTCACCGGCAAGCACCGCGACTGCGCGCAGGTGGGCATCGCGTCCATCCGCCGGGAACTGCCCGCCGACGCCTCCCAGCAGCAGGTCGAGGAGGTCATCGACGAACTCAACGCCGACCCGGCCTGCACCGGCTACATCGTCCAGCTCCCGCTGCCGCGCCACCTGGACGCGAACGCCGTACTGGAACGCATGGACCCGGCCAAGGACGCCGACGGCCTGCACCCCGTCAACCTCGGCCGGCTCGTCCTGGGCGTCGAGGCCCCGCTGCCGTGCACCCCGCGCGGCATCGTCGAACTGCTCCGCCGCCACGAGGTGCCCCTCGCCGGGGCGCGGGTCTGTGTGATCGGCCGGGGCATCACGGTCGGACGCCCCATCGGACTGCTCCTGACCCGCCGCTCCGAGAACGCCACCGTCACCCTCTGCCACACCGGCACCAAGGGCCTGGCCTGGCACGTACGCGAGGCGGACATCGTCGTCGCGGCCGCCGGCTCACCCGGGCTGATCACCAAGGACATGCTGCGCCCCGGAGCGGCCGTGCTGGACGTCGGCATCACCCGCACCGACCACGGGCTGGTCGGCGACATCCACCCGGACGCCGCCCAGGTCGCCGGCCGGCTCGCCCCCATGCCCGGCGGTGTGGGCCCCATGACCCGGGCGATGCTGCTCGCCAACGTCGTCGAGGCCGCCGAGAGGAACGCCACCGCCGTATGAACGCGCTGAACACCCCACTGGCTGGAGACATCCGATGAGCCCCCGCACCCCCGGCGCCGAGCTCCCCGAGCACCCCGACTGGCTGTGGCGCACCCCCGAGCCGAAGCGCTCGTACGACGTCGTCATCGTCGGCGGCGGCGGACACGGCCTCGCCACCGCCCACTACCTGGCGAAGAACCACGGCATCACGAACGTCGCCGTGCTGGAGAAGGGCTGGCTGGCGGGCGGCAACATGGCCCGCAACACCACCATCATCCGCTCCAACTACCTGTGGGACGAGAGCGCCGGCATCTACGAGCACGCCCTCAAGCTGTGGGAGGGCCTGGCGGAGGAACTCGACTACCCGATCCTCTTCTCCCAGCGCGGCGTGCTGAACCTCGCGCACAGCCTCCAGGACGTCCGAGACAGCGTGCGCCGCGTGGAGGCCAACCGCCTCAACGGCGTGGACGCGGAATGGCTCGACGCGGACGGCGTCAAGGACGTCTGCCCGATCGTCAACACCTCCCCGGACGTGCGCTACCCGGTCCTCGGCGCCACCTACCAGCCGCGCGCCGGGATCGCCAAGCACGACCACGTGGCCTGGGGCCTGGCCCGCTCGGCGGACGCCGCCGGCATCGACATCATCCAGAACTGCGAGGTCACCGGCCTGGAGGTGGTCGGCAACCGGGTGGTGGGGGTCCGGACGAACCTGGGCCCCATTGCGGCCGGCAAGGTGGCACTGTGCTCGGCGGGCCACACCTCGGTCCTCGCCGCCATGGCGGGCATCGAACTCCCGCTCCAGAGCCACCCGTTGCAGGCGCTGGTGTCGGAGCTCCTGGAGCCCGTCCACCCCACGGTGGTCATGTCCAACGCGGTCCACGTGTACGTCAGCCAGGCCCACAAGGGCGAGCTGGTGATGGGCGCTGGCATCGACGCCTACAACTCCTACACCCAGCGCGGCGCCTTCCACATCATCGAGGAGCAGATGGCGGCGGCCCTGGAACTCTTCCCGGTCTTCGCCCGCGCCCACGTCCTGCGCACCTGGGGCGGCATCGTCGACGTCAGCCCCGACGCCTCACCGATCATCGGGCTCACCCCCGTCGACAACCTCTACCTCAACTGTGGCTGGGGAACGGGCGGTTTCAAGGCCACGCCGGGCGTCGGCTGGGTCTACGCCCACACCATCGCCCACGACACCCCGCACGCCCTCAACGCCCCCTTCTCGCTCGACCGTTTCACCACCGGCGCGCTCGTCGACGAGCACGGCGCGGCCGCGGTGGCCCACTAGGACCACTGGAATCTGGGAGCCGATCCATGCTGCTCATCCCCTGCCCGTGGTGCGGGCCCCGCGACGAGGCCGAGTTCCACTACGGCGGTCAGGCCCACGTGCCGTACCCGGAGGACCCGGCGTCCCTCTCCGACGAGGAATGGGCCCGCTACCTCTTCTTCCGCGACAACCCCAAGGGCCCCTTCGCCGAGCGCTGGACCCACGCGTCGGGCTGCCGCCGCTGGTTCAACGCCGTGCGGGACACGTCGACGAACGAGATCCTGACGGTGTATCGGGCGGGGGAGGAGCGCCCGGTGACCAGTGAGCCGAGGCCGGCTGTCCCAGCCCGTCCGGCGTTTGAGGACGAGGCCCTTTCGGGGCCGACGGGGGTCCAGGGGGCAGAGCCCCCTGGCGGGGTCGAAGGGGCGGAGCCCCTTCAGGATGGGACGGGTAGGGGCGGCGGGGACGAGACACAACTGTTCCGCCACGCGACCCGCGGCCGAATCCACCGCGACACCCCCCTCACCTTCACCTTCGACGGCACCGCATACCAGGGCTACAGGGGCGACACCCTCGCCTCCGCCCTCCTCGCCAACGGCGTCATCCAGGCCGGCACCAGCATCAAGCTCGGCCGCCCCCGCGGCATCTTCTCCGCCGGCGTGGAGGAGCCCAACGCGGTCGTCCAGATCGAGGAACCGTTCCCGGAGCCCATGCTCCCGGCCACCACCGTCGAGCTCTACGACGGCCTGGTCGCGAGCAGCCTCCCCGGCCAGGGCCGCCTCGCCACCGACCCGGACCCCGCCCGCTACGACGCCGTACACGCCCACTGCGACCTGCTGATCGTGGGCGGCGGCCCGGCCGGCCTCGCGGCAGCGGCGGCGGCAGCGCACAGCGGCGCCCGCGTCATCCTCGCCGACGACCGACCGGAACTCGGCGGCAGCCTCCTGGGCACCGGCGAACACCTCGACTGGGTCCAGGACGTCACCGGCCGGCTCGACGCCGCCCCCGAGGTCCGCGTCCTGCGCCGCACCACCGTCTTCGGCTACTACGACGACAACCACCTCCTCGCCGTCGAGCGCCGCACGAACCACCTCGGCGCCGACGCCCCCGAGAACGTCTCCCGCGAACGCGTCTGGCGCATCCGCGCCCGCCGGGTCGTCCTCGCCACCGGCGCCCACGAGCGCTCGCTGGCCTTCGCGGACAACGACCGCCCGGGCGTGATGCTGGCCGCCTCGGCCCGCTCGTACGCCAACCGGCACGGCGTCCTGCCCGGCCGTCACGCGGTCGTCTTCACGACGAACGACAGCGCGTACGCGGCGGCGCTGGACCTGGCCCAGGCCGGCCTCGCCATCGGGGCGATCGTCGACACCCGCCCTGAACCGGGCGAGTGGGCCGAGCACGCGAGGGCGGCCGGCATCGAAGTTCTGCCCGGCCACGCCGTCACCGGCACGGAAGGCGGCGACGCGCGCCTCACCGCGGTGACGGTCGCCCCGTACGGAGAGTCCGTGGGCCGACGGGAGTTCGCCGCCGACCTGCTGCTGGTCTCCGGCGGCTGGAACCCGGTGGCGCACCTGTTCAGCCAGTCGGGCGGCAAACTGCGCTACGACGACACGCTGGGCTCCTTCGTCCCCGACACCACCCGCCAGGCCGTCGAGGTCGTCGGCAGCGCGAGCGGTGCCCTCGACCCGGCCACCGTCCTGGCACAGGGCGCTGCCGCCGGTGCCCGCGCCGTCGAGGCCGAGGGCTACACGGCTGAGGCGCCCCGCCTCCCCGAGGTGGCCGAACAGCCGCGGCCGACGCCCCCCATGCACGTGTACGTCGTCCCGGGCGACTCGGACGCCCCCCGTTTCGTCGACCTCCAACGTGACGTCACCGTCGACGACCTGGCCCGCGCGACCGGCGCCGGCCTGCGCTCGGTCGAGCACACCAAGCGCTACACGACGGCCGGCACCGCCAACGACCAGGGCAAGACGTCCGGTGTCCTGGCCAGTGGCGTCGTCGCGGAACTCCTCGGCGTGGACATCTCGGCGCTCGGCACGACCACGTTCCGCCCGCCCTACACGCCGGTCTCCTTCGCCGCCCTCGCGGGCCGCGACCGAGGCACGCTGAGCGACCCGGTCCGCACGACCGCCCTCCACGAATGGCACGTCGCGCACGGCGCCCTGTTCGAGAACGTCGGCCAGTGGAAGCGCCCCTGGTACTACCCGCAGGACGGCGAGGACATGGCAGCCGCCGTGCTGCGCGAGTGCCGGGCGGCCCGCGAGGGCGTGGCCTTCATGGACGCCTCCACCCTCGGCAAGATCGATGTGCAGGGCCCGGACGCCGGCGTCTTCCTCGACCGGCTCTACACCAACGTGATGAGCACCCTGAAGGTCGGCATGATCCGCTACGGCGTCATGTGCCGCCCGGACGGCATGGTCTTCGACGACGGCACGGTCATCCGCGTCGCCCGGGACCGCTTCCTGGTCACCACGACGACGGGCAACGCCGCCGCCGTACTCGACTGGATGGAGGAGTGGCTCCAGACCGAGTGGCCCGAGCTGAAGGTCCACTGCACCTCCGTGACCGAGCAGTGGGCCACGGTCGCCCTGGTCGGCCCGAAGTCCCGTGAGGTCCTCGCCTCGCTCGCACCTCAACTCGCCGTGGCCAACGACGACTTCCCGTTCATGGCCTGGCGGGAGACGACCGTCGCGGGCATCGGGGCCCGGGTCTGCCGGATCAGCTTCTCCGGCGAACTCGCCTTCGAGATCAACGTGTCGCCGTGGCAGGGCCTCGCCCTGTGGGAGGCCGTGTACGAGGCCGGCGCCCCGTACGGCATCACCCCGTACGGCACGGAGACCATGCACGTCCTGCGCGCCGAGAAGGGCTACCCCATCATCGGCCAGGACACGGACGGCACCGTCACGCCCCAGGACCTGGGGATGAACTGGGTGGTGTCGAAGAAGAAGGCGGATTTCATCGGCAAGCGGTCCCACGCCCGCGCCGACACCGCCCGCCCCGACCGCAAGCACCTGGTCGGTCTCCTTCCCGAGGACCCGGACACCTTCCTCCCGGAAGGCACCCACCTGGTCTCCGAGAGCGTGCTGCCGGCTCCGCCCGTCCCGATGCTCGGCCACGTCACCTCCAGCTATCGCAGCGCCGCCCTCGGCCGGACCTTCGCGCTCGCCCTGATCAAGGGCGGCCGGGACCGCATCGGCCAGCGCCTGTACGCCCCCGTCGGCGACCGACTCGTCCCGGTGACCGTCGCCAGCCCCGTCCTCTACGACCCCGAGGGAGCCCGCCGCGATGGCTGACAACGCCCTGACCGCCCCGCTCCGCAGCCCGCTGTCGCAGGCCGCGGACCGCCTCGCCACCGCGACACGTGCGTCCGGGGGCGCGATCCGGCTGGCCGAACTCCCCTTCCTGACCCAGATCAACCTGCGCCTCGACGCCAAGGGAGCGGCGGCGGCCGCCGTCGGGCTCGCACTGGACCTCCAACTGCCCCTCCAGCCGAACACCACCGTGCGCGCCGGGGAGTTGACCGCGCTGTGGCTCGGCCCGGACGAGTGGCTGCTGGTGGGACCGCCGGGGACCGAGCGGGACCTCGAGGGCCGGATCCGTGAGGCCGCGGGCGACGAGTTCGTCTCCGTGATCGACGTCTCCGCGCAGCGCACCACACTCCTGGTCACGGGCCCCCGCGCCCGCGACCTGCTGGCCCACGGCTGTCCGCTGGACCTGCACCCGCGGGCCTTCGGGCCCGGACGCTGCGCCCAGACGACCCTTGGCCGCACGCAGGTCGTCCTGGTCGCCCGCGACGATCCGAGGGCCGGGTTCTGGGTCCTGGTGCGCTCGACGTTCGCCGGCTACCTGGCGGACTGGCTGCTCGACGCGGCGACGGAATACGTCTGACGCCATACGTCGGGGGCCGTGGACGGGTTCGCCCGTCCGCCCCGTGGGAGCCCCGTCGAGGGGCTCCCACCCTGTTCACCCGCACGGACTGCGCGGCCCGGACGACCGCTGGGTCCGTCCTCGCCGCGGCACAGGGCGCCTGGTGCCTGCTCGTGCGCCGGCACGGTCGTCGCTGAGCCGCGTGCGCTGAAACGCCGCCGGGCCTGGTGCCGCTGAGGGGTGTCAGCCCGGATGGCCCATCCGGTGGCTGATCTCCTGCGCGCCGCCGATCAGCTCGGGTGCCAGCTCGTGCATGCGTTCCTCGGTGAAGCGGTACGCGGGGCCGGAGGCGCTGAGCGCGGCGATGACCTCGCCGTCACGGGAGCGGATCGGGGCCGCCATGGCGTGCAGACCGATCTCCAACTCCTCCAGCGTCCACGCGTATCCGCGCTCCCGCGCCTCGGCGAGGTTCTTCTCCAGCTTCGTCCTGGCCGTCAGGGTGTGCGGCGTGAGCTTGCGCATCCCGGACTCCGCGAGCACGCCGGCGCGCTCGTCCGCCGGCAGGTGGGCCAGCAGGATCTTGCCGCTCGACGTGGCGTGGACCGGGGTGAGCTGGCCGACCCAGTTGTGGGTGCCGACGGCTCCCGGGCCGCGTACCTGACACAGGCTGACGGCGAAGTGCTCCTGCAGGACGGCGATGTTGACGGTCTCGCCGATCTCCTCGCTGAGCCGCTCGCACACGGGCCGGCCCTGCTGGGTGATGTCGAGGCGGCCGGTGACCGCGCCGGCCAGGCGGACGATGCCGAAACCCAGACGGTACTTGCCCCGCTCCGCCGTCTGTTCGACCAGGCCGCGTGCCTCCAGAGCCCCGAGCAGGCGGAACGCGGTCGACTTGTGGACATCGATCTCGGCGGCCACTTCGCTGACGCCCGCCTCGCCGCGTTGGGCGAGGATCTCCAGGACGCTGACGGCCCGGTCGACGGACTGCACCCCACTCACCGCGGGACCTGCTGTTTCGCCATCTGCGGTGTAGTTGCTCATAACGCAACTATAGGCAGGGGTATCCCCGGATCTTCAAGAGGCCGCACCGGCCCCACGAGCCCCGGACGGCGGGGTGGAACGGGCGGTTCTCGGCCGCCCGCATGGTCGCACGGCCCGTCGCGTCAGCGGAAGACCACGGTGCAGTGTCCGTTCACCAGCACCCGGCTCCGACTGTGCCATTCGACGGCGCGGGCGAGTACCTGGGCCTCGACGTCGCGGCCGATGGTGACCAACTCGTCGGGGGTGCGGGAGTGGTCCACACGGACGACGTCCTGCTCGATGATCGGGCCCTCGTCGAGGTCGGGCGTGACGTAGTGCGCCGTGGCGCCGACGAGCTTCACGCCGCGCTCGTGCGCCTGGACGTACGGCCGGGCTCCCTTGAAGCTCGGCAGGAACGAGTGGTGGATGTTGATGGCCTTGCCGTCGAGCTGCTTGCACAGGTCGTCGGAGAGGATCTGCATGTAGCGGGCCAGCACCACCAGGTCGATGTCGAGCTCACGCACCAGCTCCAGCAGCCGCGCCTCGGCCTGCGCCTTGTTCTCCTTGGTCACCGGGATGTGGTGGAAGGGGATGCCGTAACTCCGCGCCAGCGCCTCGAAGTCGCGGTGGTTGGAGACGATCGCCGGGATCTCGATGTCGAGGGCGCCCGTGGACCTGCGGAACAGCAGGTCGTTCAGGCAGTGGCCGAACTTCGACACCATGATCAGTGTGCGCGTCGGGATCGACGCGTCGCGCAGCTGCCAGGTGATGCCGTACGCCTGGCCGACCGGGCCGAAGCCGGTGCGCAGGTCCTCCAGGGAGATGCCGGACTCCGAGACGTCGAAGTGCACCCGCATGAAGAAGCGGTCGTGCAGGCGGTCGTCGAACTGCTGGCTCTCCAGGATGTTGCCGGAATGGCTCACGAGGAAGGAGGTCACGGCGTGGACGAGGCCGGCCTGGTCGGGACAGGAAAGGGTGAGGATGAACTCACGGCCGGGCTGCGGTCGAGGAGACATGCCTTCCTCCGATGTCGGTGGTGCGGATGGCGCAACGCGGTGAGCTATGCGCAACATCATCGAATGGGGGTGACCGGACGGTCAAGAGGTCGGGCGGTGGAAGTGGCCCGGGCGCTCGCGAGGTGCGCGACTTCGCTCCGGCCGCCCCTTGACAGTGCGTGTCCGCGGGGAGACAGTTTGGGCGGTTGTCGCCCATAGCGAACAATGTTGCGCTATACGCAACGAAGGTTCCCCTCGATCGCTCAAGATCACATCCGGCTGGACATCGACGAGGAGATCGACCGTGACACACGAGGTACGCGCCGTCGTCGCCCGGAAGGCGGGCGCACCGGTCTCGGTCGAGACCGTCCTGGTGCCGGACCCCGGCCCCGGTGAGGCGCTGGTGCGGGTACGGGCCTGCGGTGTCTGCCCCACCGACCTGCGCTACCGGGAGGGCGGGATCGGCGACGAGTTCCCGTTCCTGCTCGGCCATGAGGCGGCCGGTGTCGTCGAGTCGGTCGGTGAGGGCGTCACGGACGTGTCACCCGGCGACTTCGTCGTCCTCAACCGGCGTGCCGTCTGCGGCTCTTGCCGGGCCTGCGGCAGGGGCAAGCCGTGGTACTGCTTCGCCACCCGCAACGCCGCCCGGCCGATGACCCTGGCCGACGGAACCCGGCTGTCCCCGGCCCTCGGCATCGGTGCCTTCGCCGAGAAGACCCTGGTCGCCGCGGGCCAGTGCACCAAGGTCGACCCTGCCGCCGCGCCCGCCGCGGCCGGGCTGCTCGGCTGCGGGGTGATGGCCGGGTTCGGAGCCGCGGTCAACACCGGCGGTGTGGGCCGCGGCGACTCGGTCGCGGTGATCGGGTGCGGCGGCGTCGGCATGGCCGCTGTCGCGGGCTCCAAGGTGGCCGGTGCGAGCCGGATCATCGCCGTGGACGTCGACGAGCGGAAGCTGAAGCTGGCCGAACGGTTCGGCGCCACCGACACCGTCGACTCCTCGCGCACCGACGCCGTCGAGGCGATCCGCGCGCTCACCGGCGGTTTCGGCGCCGATGTCGTCGTGGACGCGGTCGGTCGCCCCGAGACCTTCCGGCAGGCCTTCTACGCCCGGGACCTGGCCGGCACCGCCGTCCTGGTCGGCGTCCCCGCCCCGGAACCGACCCTCGACCTGCCCCTGCTGGACGTGTTCGGCCGCGGCGGGGCTCTGAAGCCCTCCTGGTACGGCGACTGTCTGCCCGCCCGGGACTTCCCCGCCCTGATCGACCTCTACCTCCAAGGCCGCTTCGCCCTGGGCGACTTCGTCACCGAGACGATCGCCCTGGACGGCGTGGAGGCCGCGTTCACCAGGATGCGCCACGGGGACGTCCTGCGCTCGGTGGTCATCCCGCGCCGCGCACGCGTCTGCGGCACCTCCCTTGACAACACCTGTGCCGCGCCGAAAGCATGTTGCGTATAGCGAATGTCGTTGTGTTATGCGAGACATCCGCGAGACACCCTCCCGTCAGGAGCCGGCATGAGGAGCATCACCGTCGTCGGAGCGTCGCTGGCGGGCCTGAGCACCGTCCGCGCGCTGCGCGCAGAGGGCTACGACGGCGAGATCGTCGTCGTGGGGGAGGAGCGCCACGCTCCCTACGACCGCCCGCCGTTGTCCAAGGACTTCCTCACGGGAGACGTCGATGCCGAGGCGCTCGCGCTCGGCGACGCGGACGAGTTCGAGATCCTGGACGCGCAGTGGCTGCTCGGCGAGCGTGCGGTAGGGCTCGATCCCGTCGCCCGCACCGTCACCCTGGCCGGCGGGCGGCACGTGCGCACCGAGGGCGTCGTCGTGGCGACCGGCGCGAGCCCCCGTACGCTCCCCGGCGCGGACGGGAAGGCCGGTGTCCACACCCTGCGCACTCTGGACGACGCCCGGGCCCTGCGTGCCGAGTTGCTGGACGGCCTGCCCAGGGTCGTCGTGATCGGCGCGGGGTTCATCGGTGCCGAGGTGGCCGCCACCGCGCACCGGCTCGGACTCCACGTCACCGTCGTCGAGGCGCTCCCCGTCCCCCTGGAGCGTCAGCTCGGGCGCGAGATGGGGCTGGTGGTCTCCTCGCTCCACGGCGACCACGGGGTCCGGCTGCTGTGCGGAACCGGCGTGGCGGAACTGATCGGCGAGAGCCGGGTCACGGGCGTACGGCTGACGGACGGGCGGGTGCTGCCCGCCGACATCGTCGTGGCCGGCGTGGGCGTGCGGCCCAACACCGACTGGCTCGTCGGCTCCGGTGTGCGCGTGGACGACGGCGTCGTGTGCGACGCCGGCTGCGCGACCGGCGTACCGGGCGTGGTCGCCGTCGGTGACGTCGCCCGCTGCCCCGACCCGTTCACCGGACTGCACGCCCGCGTCGAGCACTGGAGCAACGCCACCGAGCAGGCGAAGACCGCCGCCCGCACGCTGCTGACCGGTGTGCCGGCCGAGGCCCCGCTCACGCCTCCGTACTTCTGGTCCGACCAGTACCGGGTGCGGATCCAGTTCGCCGGACACGTCACCCCGGGTGCCGAACCCGAGGTCGTCGAGGGCGACATCGACAGCCGCACCTTCACGGCCGTCTACCGGTACGAGGGCACTCCCGTCGCCGTCCTCTCCCTGAACCAGCCGAAGTTCTTCAACCGCCTCCGCCGCACCCTCGTCCCCGCCGCCCCGGCCGTCGTGTGCTGACCGCCGGTGCCCGCGCCGCCCACCGCGCCCACACGCAAGGAGACCGCCGATGACCCTGTTCGACCAGCCCCTGCACGAGCTCGACCCGGAGGTGGCCGCCGCGGTCGACGCCGAGCTGGAGCGCCAGCAGTCGACCCTGGAGATGATCGCCTCGGAGAACTTCGCGCCCGTCGCGGTGCTTCAGGCGCAGGGCTCGGTGCTGACCAACAAGTACGCCGAGGGCTACCCGGGACGCCGCTACTACGGCGGCTGCGAGCACGTCGACGTCACCGAGCAGATCGCCATCGACCGGGTCAAGGAGCTGTTCGGGGCCGAGTACGCCAACGTCCAGCCCCACTCCGGCGCCTCGGCCAACCAGGCGGCTCTGTTCGCCCTGGCCCGGCCCGGCGACACCGTCCTGGGCCTGGACCTGGCCCACGGAGGTCACCTCACCCACGGCATGAAGATCAACTTCTCGGGCAAGCAGTTCGACGTGGTCCCGTACCACGTGGACGCCGCGACCGGCCTGGTCGACATGGCGGAGCTGGAGCGGCTCGCGAAGGAGCACCGGCCGAAGGTGATCATCGCCGGGTGGTCGGCGTACCCGCGGCAGCTGGACTTCGCGGAGTTCCGGCGGATCGCCGACGAGGTCGGGGCGTACCTGTGGGTGGACATGGCGCACTTCGCGGGTCTGGTCGCGGCGGGGCTGCACCCGAACCCGGTGGAGTACGCGGACGTGGTGACGTCCACGACGCACAAGACCCTGGGCGGGCCGCGCGGCGGCATCATCCTGGCGAAGCGGGACTTCGCGAAGAAGCTGAACTCCTCGGTCTTCCCGGGGTTCCAGGGCGGCCCCCTGGAGCACGTGATCGCGGCCAAGGCGGTCTCCTTCAAGGTCGCCGCGAGCGAGGAGTTCAAGGAGCGTCAGCGCCGTACGGTCGAGGGCGCGAAGATCCTCGCCGAGCGGCTGACCGCGCCCGATGTACGGGCAGCCGGGGTGAACGTGCTGTCCGGCGGCACCGACGTCCACCTGATCCTGGTCGACCTGCGCGCGTCCGAGCTGGACGGACAGCAGGCCGAGGACCGCCTCCACGAGGTCGGCATCACGGTCAACCGCAACGCCGTCCCCGACGACCCGCGCCCCCCGATGGTCACCTCCGGCCTGCGCATCGGCACCCCGGCCCTGGCCACCCGGGGCTTCACGGCGGCGGACTTCGCCGAGGTCGCCGGCGTCATCGCCGAGGCGCTCAAGCCGTCGTACGACGCACAGGCCCTCAAGGCCAGGGTGCAGGCCCTGGCCGACGAGCACCCGCTGTACCCCGGCCTGTAGGCGACAACCTCCCGCAGGGGCGTGCCGTGACAGCGCGTCACGCCCCTGCCGATCCCACGGAGTGTGGCGTGGCAATCAGCGTCTTCGACCTGTTCTCCATAGGCATCGGTCCGTCCAGTTCGCACACCGTCGGCCCGATGCGGGCCGCCGGGATGTTCGTCGCCCGGCTGAAGCAGGACGGGCTGCTTGCCCAGACCGCCGCGGTCCGGGCGGAGCTGTTCGGCTCCCTCGGTGCCACCGGCCACGGTCACGGCACCCCGAAGGCGGTGCTGCTCGGGCTGGAGGGCAACGAACCGCACACGGTCGACGTCGCCCGGGCCGACCTGGACGTCGACCGGATCCGCGGCACCGGACGCATCCGGCTCCTCGGCGCCGAGATCGGCCCGGCCCACGAGATCGGCTTCGACGCCTCGACCCAGCTGGTCCTGCACCGTCGGCGCTCGCTGCCGTACCACGCCAACGGCATGATCCTTTTCGCGTACGACGCCGACGGGGTGCCGCTGCTGGAGAAGACGTACTACTCGGTGGGGGGCGGCTTCGTCGTCGACGAGGACGCGGTCGGCGCGGACCGCGTCACCCCCGACGCCACGGTGCTGCCCCACGCATTCCGCACCGGCGACGAACTCCTGTGCCTGACGAAGGAGACCGGTCTGTCGATCTCCGCGTTGATGCTGGAGAACGAGAAGGCCTGGCGCACCGAGGACGAGATCCGCGCGGGCCTGCTGGAGATCTGGCGGGCCATGGAGGCCTGTGTCGCGCGCGGACTGGGCCGTGAGGGCATCCTCCCCGGCGGCCTGAAGGTCCGTCGGCGGGCCGCGGCGGCGGCCCGGGCACTGCGCAGCGAGGGCAACGCGGCGGTCCGCGCGCTGGAGTGGGTGACCCTCTACGCGATGGCGGTGAACGAGGAGAACGCCGCCGGCGGCCGGGTCGTCACCGCGCCGACGAACGGCGCGGCGGGCATCATCCCGGCCGTGCTGCGCTACTACCTCGACTTCGTGCCCGGCGCCGACGAGGACGGCATCGTCCGCTTCCTGCTCGCGGCCGGCGCCATCGGCATGCTCTTCAAGGAGAACGCGTCCATCTCCGGCGCCGAGGTCGGCTGCCAGGGCGAGGTCGGCTCCGCCTGCTCGATGGCCGCCGGCGGTCTCGCCGAGGTCCTCGGCGGCAGCCCCGAACAGGTGGAGAACGCCGCGGAGATCGGCATGGAACACAACCTCGGCCTGACCTGCGACCCGGTCGGCGGCCTCGTCCAGATCCCCTGCATCGAACGCAACGGCATGGCCGCGGTCAAGGCCGTCACCGCCGCCCGGATGGCGCTGCGCGGCGACGGCCGCCACCACGTCTCCCTCGACAAGGTCATCAAGACGATGAAGGAGACCGGCGCCGACATGAAGGTCAAGTACAAGGAGACCGCCCGCGGCGGCCTGGCCGTCAACGTCATCGAGTGCTGAGGAGACGGACGGAGCATGGGACGGGTCACCGAGCGACGGCGCGTGCTGCGGATCCGGGACGGTGCGCCGAGCACGCGCCCGGACACGCTGGTCTGGGCCGGGCGGGCCGAGGAAGTGGCGAACGCCGTACGGACCACGGCGCGGTGGCCGATCGCCGACACGCCTCCGGTCCGTGTCACCGCCGAGCTGCTGGCCGCCCTGCCCGACCGACTGCGGGCCGCACAGCGGGTGTTCGACCGGACCGGCGGACTGTATGCCGCCGGGCTGTTCTCGCCCGAGGGCGAGCTGCTGGACGCGCGGATTGAAGCCGAAGGTGCGGTGGCGCGATCAGCGTGGCGTCGCTGGGAGCGCGTTCGGCATACGGCTGGTTCTCGGCATCGTGGCGGGACATCACGAGATGAGTCCCGCCACGAACATCAGCCGAACGGCGCGATACCGGCGCTACCGCGTGCCGCGGCAGCGGACGTGGGTGGGCTACCTGATCTTGAACCGGTCCGGACGCACGAAATCCAGGCCCCCTATGGTCTGTTTGCCGAGCGCCTCGTGTGCGGCGATGTGACCGTAGCCGGTGGCCATCTTGAAGCCCTTCCCGGAGAATCCGGTGGCGCAGTAGACTCTGCTGTTCTCGTCCAGCCAGCCGAGGAGGGGGTGCCTGTCCTCGGTGAAGAGGTCGGGGAAGGCGTCGGCGCGCACGATGGTGGGGATCAGGCCGGGAAAGAAGTCGGTGACGATCTCGGTGACCTTCTCGATTTCGCGCCGGGTGAGTTCCCTGGGCACGGAGTCCGGGTCGGGAGTTTCCCTTCCGCGTCCGTCCAGCGGTCCGTCCACCGATGCCTTGACCGTCACGCCGTCGACGGCGGGTGCGCCGTACAGGGAGCGATCGCCGTACAGCCGGCTGAAGACGGGGAAGTTCTCCGGCGAGAACTGTGTGGCGTCCTGGGCGACGAACCAGGTCAGGACGATCCGATGGGTTTCCGTGACGGCCTTGAGGTGGTCGGGCATGAGCCTGCGGGACCAGCCGCCCGAGGCGACGATGACCTTCTCGAACGTCCAGCTCCTGTCGCCCGAAGTGACGACCACGCCGTGGTCGGTTTCGGTGATGCTGTCCACGGGTGTGTTCTGGAGGACTGTGGCGCCGTTGGCCTGGGCCGCCGTGACGGCAGCGCTGACGGCGCGGTCGGTGCGCAGAACGCCGGCGCGGGGGTCATAGAGGGCACAGTCGTCGGGGCGCAGGTTGTGCTGGGGGTAGCGCTTCGCCAATTCCTCCCGGCTGAGGACGCGGTGCTCGGCTCCGTTGGCGCGCGCTGTCTCGAGGAGGCCGTTGATGAACCTGCCGTTCACCGTCCCGATGGACAGGCCCCCGGTAGGGGTGAGGATTTCCTGCCCGGTTTCCGCTTCGAGTTCGGCCCACAGGCTGCGGGAGCGTTCGATGATGGGGTAGTAGTCGGGCTTGCCGAGGTAGACCATGCGGAACAGCCGGGTGTCCCCGCCCACGGCACTCCGGCCGTGGGCCGGCGTGGCGGCCTCGAAGCCCACGACCGAGCCGCCCAGCCGGGAGGCCTGCCATAGGGCCATGCTTCCGATGCTGCCCAGGCCGATGACGGCGAGTTGTGCGTCCATGTGAGCAATTGTCCTTTTCGTCTACTCGTGAAGTCCGGCGAGCCTGCTGCCGAATCTGGCCAGGAGCGAGGTGGCGGTGGATCCCCTGCGCTCCTCCCACTGGTCGGCGATGCCGAAGAGCCGGTACATGGCGTGAACGCCCAGCCAGCGGATGGGTTCCGGTTCCCACTTCCGTGCCCGGTAGCCGACCCAGGGAAGGGTGGTCCGTTCGGTTTCCTTCTCGAAGGCGAGCTCCACGAGGGTCCTGCCGCCGACGTAGGCCGCCGTGACACCGTGTCCCGCGTAGCCGGTGGACGACCCGATCCCGGATGCCGGGTCCCAGTGCACACCGCCGTTCCAGTCACGCGTGACGCCCAGGACTCCCGACCAGGCGTGATCCACCTCGAAGGAGATGCCCGGGAAGAAGGTACTGAGCTTGTGCGAGATCAGGTCGATGGTGGACTGGGGAGTCGCACCGGCTCCCCCCGTGCCGGACCCGAAGCGGTAGGGGACGCCACGGCCCCCCATGGCGATACGGCCGTCGGATGTCCGCTGGGAGTAGATGAACGTGTGCGCGGAGTCGTTGAGGCACTGGGGCCCGTCCCAGCCGATCTGCTGCCAGGCCTCCTCCGGCAGGGGCTTGGTCACGATCATCGAGGAATTGACCGGGATCAGGCTCCGGCGGCCCAGCAGCTGTCCCGAATAGCCTTCGGTGCAGATGAATGTCTTCGCCGCGGTGACACGCCCGTCGGCCAGGGTGAGGGTCTTGCCCTCGACACGGTCCACGCGGCTGCTCTCGTAGATCCTGACCCCCATGGAGGTCAGGGTGTCGGCGAGGCCGTAGACGAGTTTCGCGGGGTGGATCCGCGCGCAGTGCTTGTAGAAGAGTCCGCCGTGAACGGTGGAGATGTTGATCCGGGACTGGAACTCGTCCCGGTCGAGCAGGTGGACTTCGTCGTCGGTCAGCCCGTACTTCAGTTCGGCGTCACGCCTGGTGACCAGTCGGCCCAGCCCCGCCCGAGTGTGAGCGGCGACGAGCGCGCCGCCCTTGTGCTGATCGGCATCGATGCCCTCGGCCTCAAGGATGTCCAGGACAGCGTCGACGCCGGCGACGAACTCCTGCTGCAGCGCCCGGCTCGCCTCCAGCCCTCCCCCGGCGCGGGCGAAGGTGGCACGGTTTCCCGGCGGCATGGCCGAGAGCCAGCCACCGTTGCGCCCTGACGCGCCGTAGCCCACCTGCTCGGCCTCGAAGACGGTGACCGAGAGCGAGGGTTCGAGCTTCTTGGCGAAGTACGCCGCCCAGAGGCCGGTGTAGCCGCCGCCCACAATGGCCACGTCGACGGAGTCCTGGCCGGTGAAGCGGGGGAACGAGGGCTTCCTGTCGGCCAGTTGGGCCACCCAGAAGCCGAGCTCTCCGTTGCGGGGTGGTGCCGCTGGGGCGTTCATGGTGTGTCCTTCATCTGTCTCTGGGAACCGCGTGGACCACTGCCGGAAGGCGGTGTGGCCGCCGTCGACGGGGTGGGTTGCCCCGGTGATGTACGAGGACTCCGACGACGCGAGGAACAGAACGGCGTCGGCGATCTCCTCGGGAGCGGCGAGGTGCCTGAGTGAAATCGCCCCTCCCGTCGGCCAGCAGGATCCGCACCGGGGTGTCGATCGTGCTGGCCGAGGGCGTCGAGTGCCTGTCGATGCCGGGCCACCGCCGCGCTGCTCATGAGTGGCTCGCCGCTATACGGCGGTGCAGACGACCTGGATCTCGACAGGCTTGTTGAGCGGCAGCCCGGCGACACCGATCGCGGTGCGGGCGTGCCGTCCGTTCTCACCCAGTACCTCGATGAGCAGTTCACTGGCCGCGTTGGCGACCTTCGACTGCTCACCGAAGTCCGGCGTACTGGCCACGAAGACCAGCATCTGCACGATCCGGACCCGGTCCAGATCGCCCACCGCCTGCACAGCAGCGGCGAGGCAGTTGAGCACGGCATGGCGTGCGAGCTCCTGCGCGGTCTCCAGCTCCACGTCCCGGCCGACAACGCCCTGCCCCAGCAGCTCGCCGTCCTTGAAGGGGAGTTGGCCGGAGAGGTGGATGGTGGAGCCCACCGTCCGGTGGGGCACGAGGTACGTGGTGCCGGCGAGGACGGGTAGCTCCAGTCCCAGGGCCCGGAGCCTTTCTGAAGCCGAGTCACCCTTGACGGTTTGAGGCAGGGGCTGACTCATTCCGCCACCGTCTTGCTGTGGATCATTTCCTCGGTTCTCCGCTCAGGCTCAGGCGTCAGGGGCGCGGCAGGCCGAAGAGGACGGGGAGGTCGGCGATGTCGGTGATCCGCTCGTAGCCGAGCCAGTGCTCGTCGTGCTCCCAGCCGCGGTCGACGTACACCTTGTTCTCGATGCCCATGATGGCCGCGGAGCGCAGGTCGTACATCGGGCTCGCGGAGACGTGCACGAGCTCGTCGGGTGTCACGCCGAGCTTGTCAAACATGTACTCGAAGGCGCGGAGTCGCGGCTTGTAGACGCCCATCTCCTCGGCGCTGATGACGACCTCGAACGGGGCCTTGAGGTTCTCCGCGAGGCGCACGGCGTGCGCGGTGTCGCTGTTGGTGATGATGACCAGCGGGACCTCCTCGGCCAGGCGGTTCAGCGCCTCGGTGACACCGGGGTGCGGGCCCCAGGTGGGGATGCGCTCGTACACCGCCCGCGCCTCGTCCTCGCGGTACTCGAGACCGACCTTGTGCAGGGCGCGCTCCATCGAGCGCGCGACGACCTGGTGGAAGGGCTGGTACGCGCCCGTGCACTCGTCGATCCGGTACGCCTTGCAGATCCGCAGGAACTCATCGGCGACCTCGGCCGGCAGCCGGTCACCCAGGACCTCACGCATCGTGTCGTTGATGCGGAAGTTGATCAGCGTTCCGTTCATGTCGAACGTCACGAACTTGGGCTTGACGTCGAATCCCACTGGGTCCTCCTGGTGTGTCAGTGGAACAGTCTTGCGTTTGGTCGATTGTCGACCATCCCGCCTCTTGGTCGATTGTCGACCAAGTGAATCCCGGCTGTCAATAGAGTCGGAGAAGCGGGCCCGGACCTGGCGTCGCGACCGGCGAGCCGGACGGGGTGCGGGCCCCTGAATCCAGGGAGTTCCGTGCAGGGCGGGCGCTATAGTCGACAAACGACCAAGTGGTCGGCAGGGCACTGAGGGAGGACGACGGGGTGGACCACAAGTTCGAGTGGCAGGAGCAGCGGATGACGACGCCGGACGGCGTCTACCGCACACTGCGTGCCGCCATCCTCGACGGCACCGTGCCTCCTGGTGGCCAGCTGCGTGAGGCGCACATCGCCGCGGATCTCGGCATCAGCCGGTCCCCGCTGCGGGAAGCGCTGACCAAGCTGGAGGAGGAAGGGCTCGTCGTCAAGATCCCCTACCGCGGGGCGTTCGTCGTAGAGGTGAGCGCTCGTGAGGTCGCCGAGATCGACTCGGTCCGGCTGCGGGTCGAGCCGTACGCCGCCGAGCTCTCGGCCGAAAAGCTGCGTGGTTCCGAGCGGCCTCAGTTGCTGCAAACCGTCGAGGACCTCCGCCGGGCGATGGAGAAGGGCGACATCCCGGCCAGCATCGACGCGCATCTTCGCTTCCACAGGCTCTTCTACGATCTCTCCGGTCATGGCGTCCTGCAGAGTCTCTGGAACGGCTGGGAGACCAAGCTGCGCCTTCACCTCAGCGTCGATCACCGCACTTACAGCGACGACCCGCAGCAATTGGTCGTCGAGCACGAGCGGTTGGCCGCGGTTGCCCTGGAAGGCGACACCGACGCGTTCCGCCAGGAACTGGCTGCCCACTTCCCCGTGGGACTGGGAGGCCGAACGGGGGACTCGGGGTAACGCCTGCCAGGGCAAGTGTGAGGCCGTGCCGCCGGGCGGGCAGTCGCGCGGGCGGGGCCGTTCCTTCACCGGACGGCGGGGCGCGGTGGCGACCAGGGGCAGGACCTCGGCCAGGGGCACGCCGGGGATCGACGTCGCGCTCGGCCGTGGCCTTCTCCTGGAGAACTCGCGGCAGCTGGAAGGCCTGGCGCACCAGTGGCACCACGGCATTCTTGCCCTGCCACAGCCGGTCGATGCCCGTTTCGCTGTGGCTGCGGGGCACGGTGGAGATCCGGAGAAGCCCTTCGGTCCGCCGGCAACGGCGTGCCCGCCGGCAGGGGCCCCAGCGGGCGGCCGGCGGATCTGCTCGCTGACGAACCGCACCCAACGGCCGGTGCGCGGTGGTGGCAGCCGCCCACGAGCTGGCGCATGGCCGGCCCGAATGTGGAGGCAACTGCCCGCAGTCAGCAGCCGGGCGAGGCCACGGAGGTGCCCGCTCGCGGAGTGTCGCGGTCACCGGCCCGCCGCCGTCCACCACCCGCACCGCATCGCGCCCTGGCCGGACGAGGACCCTGGCCGGACGAGCGCGATCGAGTCTCAGTCTTGACAAAGTCTAAACTGGCGCATACTTTTCAAGCTCCTTGAGTAGGTGTGCGTGGCCTAGGTGGGTTTGTTCATGTTGGTCGGCCGCCGCACCTGGCCCCCGCTGAAATCGGAGTTGAACATGAGGTGCTACGACTGCCTTCAGGAGGCGCGCAGCGACACCACCGGCATCGGTGTGTGCTCGCGCTGCGGCTTGGCCACCTGCGAGAACCATGCCCGCGTACGTCAGGTACAGGTCACCCGCCAGCTCGGCATGGGCGCTGCGTACGGCCGGATCCCGGCCCGCAGGGTGGTATGCCACACCTGCGACATGGCCGAGACGGCGCACTGACCCGGATGGTGCGCTTGTCGCATCGCATCATCGGTCGCCGATCGAGCGCCGCCCGTCCGAGCAACCCTTCTCGGCCTGCCCGGACGCCGCCCCGGATCACTGGTGCGGCGTCCGGGCCTCAGTCGTGGCCACGGCTGGTGCGCCATGACGGAGGCGCAACCGCGGACGGGGAGTTGCCGTAGGAGCAGAACGAGGGCGGATCGGTTGCCGCGTGTCCAGGGCGTCGGCTGATGCTTGGGCGGGGCGCGCCGCCTGAACCCGGGGCCCCGGGGCTGCGTGATCGAGGAGGTCGCGAGCACCCGGTGGTGCCTGCGCCCGCAAGGCGCACGTGCTGTCGTGATCGGCCTCAAGACCCAAAGAGCCGACCAGGACAGTGCAGTCAACTTACTCTCCGTGTCGGTGAGTTGCTCCGTCACGGCCTTCTTGCTGCTGGATCGTCGCGGACGGGTGTCCTGCGCATGCTCGTCCATGTCGAACCTGGATGAGACCGGCGAGCCAGGTTGAAGTTCGTATTGACACTGCTCGACAGGCAGCCATATGGTCGACAAACGACAATGTGGTGGCAGTTTTAAGCCACCATACGGCGATATGTCGCCGCTGTTACTCGAGAGGAGAACCGAGTGCAGATGATCAAGATTCATGCGAAGCGGGAGGTGGCTCGATGAGCCAGTCCATGACTTCGGCAGCGAACACCGGCTCGGCTTCCGACCGGCTCCAGGCCCTGGGTCTGGCCCTTCCCGAGCTCGGTGACAACCCGTACTACGTCCACCACCGGACCGTGGGCTCCAGCATCTACATTTCGGGCCAGCTGCCCTACCAGGACGGTTGGCTGCAGGGTCAGGGCACGGTCGGCCGGGACGTCGAGCTGGAGACGGCGCGGTCACTCGCGCGCCATGCCGTGCTCAACTGCCTCGCCGCTGCTGTGCAGGCGGTGGGCGACCTGGACCGGGTCCGGATCGTGCAGATGCTGGTCTTCGTGGCCAGTACGCCGGACTTCGGTGAGCAGTCGAAGGTCGCCAACGCGGCCAGTGAACTGCTCATAGAGGTGCTGGGGGAGAAGGGACGGCACGCCCGCACCGCGATCGGTGTCGCCGGGCTGCCGCTCAACAGTCCGGTCGAGATCCAGATGGTCTGCACCGCCGTATAGGGCGGTCTCGACGGCGGTGTACGCAAGGACGCGCGATATCGCGGGCCGCGCGCCGTCGGCATCCAAGGGGAGTCAGCACTCGCGCCCCTCGATCATTCCAGGCAGAATCACAAGGAGGGCAGCGTGAACCGGCTGCAACGAGCACTCGACGCTGTGGTCGAGCGGATCGACACCCCCGCCCCGATCGTGCTGGTCGACGTCATGCAAGGCAACATCGACCGCATCCAGAGCTTCGCCGACCAGCACAACCTCAAGGTCAGGCCGCACATCAAGACGCACAAGTGCGTGGAGATCGGGCGACGCCAGATCGAGGCCGGCGCGGTCGGGATCACCGCGGGAAACGTCGGTGAGGCCGAGGTCTTTGCCGCGGCCGGATTCGACGACATCTTCCTCGCCTACCCGGTCTGGCCGGCGGGAACGAAGGGTCCCCGGATCCGCCGGCTTGCCGAGTCCGCCCGACTGCGGGTCGGTGTCGACAACGTGCTGGCGATCGAGGCCCTCGCCGACGCGATGGGGGACGAACCGGACCGGCTGCAGGTCGTGGTCGAGGTCGACTGCGGCGCCCGTCGTTCCGGGGCGCCGCCCGAGGCTGCGGGCGACCTCGCGCTCGCCGCCCGCAAGCGCGGTCTGGTACCAGTGGGTGTCTTCACCTATCCGGGTCACGGTGGTGCCGGTCGGGACGCTCGCGGGCGCGCTGCGCAGGACCAGGAGGCCGCGCTCATCACCGCGGTACGCAGCCTCGCCGACGTCGGGGTCACCGCTGAGGTGGTCAGCGCCGGGTCCACTCCCACCCTCGAGTTCTCCACCAGCGGCGTGATCACCGAGATCCGTCCCGGCGAGTATGTCTTCGGCGATCTGAACAACGCCCGGTTGGGCTCCTGCACGGAGGACCAGATCGCGCTGTTCGTCGCCGGCACCGTGGTCAGCGATTGGGTCCCCGGCCAGGTCATCGTCGATGTGGGCAACAAGGCCCTCAGCAAAGAAGGCAGCCCCGAGATCGGCTACGGCGGCATCGCCGGCACGAAGGCGGTCCTGTCCAAGGTCAACGAGTACCACGGATTCCTCCCGCTGCCAGACGGCGAGTTCCGCCCCAGCGTCGGCACCGTCGTACCGGTGGTGCCGAACCACGTGTGCCCGGTCGTCCTCGGTTTCGAGGAACTGATCGTCACCGACAGCACGGGCACGTCGCTGGAGCGGTGGCCGGTCGACGCCCGCGGATTCCTCAACTGACCGGCACGGGACGAGATGTTCGTGGCCGAGCCCGCAATCCGACCTACCTCCACCGCAAAGGAATGCCCCACATGAGACTCAACAACGTCACGGCCCTGGTGACCGGCGCCAGCAGTGGCATCGGGCAGGCCGTGAGTTCCCACTTCCGCCGCGAGGGCGCGCGGCTGCTGCTGACCGGACGCAGGGAGCGGCTCGACAGTGCTGAGCCCGACGACCTGTACGTTCCCGGAGACCTCAACGACGAGGCGTTCGTCGAGCACCTGGCCAAGCAGGCCGCCGAGTCCTTCGGCACCGTCGACGTCGTCGTCCTCAACCACGGCCTGCAGGCTGCCAGTCCGCTCACCGAGATGGCCTACGACGACGCGAAGAACGTGCTCGAGAGCAACCTGCTCAGCGCGTTCCTGGTGATGAAGCACTTCGCGCCGCTGATGCCTGAGACCGGCGGCTCGTTCGTCTGCGTCAGTTCACGGCTGGGCATGGTCGGCATGGCCGGGCAGGTCCTGTACTCCGCCGCCAAGGGTGGCCTCATCATGCTCGCCAAGGGCGCCGCGATCGAATGGGCCCCGCGCAACATCCGTGTCAACGTCGTCGCTCCGGGTCTGACCGCCACCCCGATCATCGAAGCGGCGTTCCAACGCAGGCCCGACCCCGAGGGCTACCGCCGCGAGCGCGAGAGCACGATCCCGCTCCAGCGCCTCGCCACCCCTGAAGAGGTCGCCGACGCGGTGCTCTTCTTCGCGTCCTCGGAGTCGTCGTACGTGACCGGATCTGTCCTGACCGTCGACGGCGGCTACACCGCTTTCTGAGCATCCCTGCTGGGCATCACCACCAGCATCGGCTGAACGACCTGTTCTCCGTCTCGTCTTCTGCCTTCGGCAACCGCCGCTTGCGGCATGCCTGATCGACCACGAGTCGAGCGCATGCCCCGATCGCCGCACTCGGACTGCGCTACCCGCTGCGCCCGTGCCGAAGAGCACATCCGCGCAACCCTGGCCACCCCGACGCCGGCCGCGAGGCGTCGCCGGCCTCCGCACCTCGCGAACGGGCCACGCCCGCGCGTACGTGCCGCCATCGAAACCGTCCGCAAGATCTACGTGACCGTGATGTGACGCCGGTACCGCGCGACCCGATCGTCTTCGAGACCTCTCGCGAAGCTGCCTGCTGAGCAACGTCGAAGACCGACGCCGCCGCCACTCATCCGGTCTTCCAGCCGGAGTCGCCCCGACAACACGGTCGTCGGGGACCCGATCCACGGCGAACACGCGCCCAAAGAGGCGACCGACAACGCAAGCGGGCAATTCTTCCGTCCGCGTTCGCCGCCCTGCACATCCCACCCCCCACCTGCGAGGTAAAGCCCCCGCACAGCTGGTCCCACGCGTCCCTATATGAGGAGTACTGCCATGAGTGATGCCCAGATCGGTCGTAGAGCGCTCCTGCGCGGAGCAGGCGGCCTCGCCGCCCTCGCCGCTCTTCCCTCCCTGGCCGCCTGCGGCACCGGCACCAGCCGCGCCGCGGCCGGAGGCAAGGGTGGCGGTAAGACGGTGGTCGTCCGTGACAGCGGCGGTTCCTACGGGGCGGCCCTGCAGAAGGCGATCTACACGCCGTTCACCCAGGAGACCGGCATCCAGGTCAAGGTGCTCAACCTGGACGACGCCCCGCTGCTGGCGCAGATCAAGCAGGGCCGCCCGCAGTGCGACCTCATCAACAACTCGATGATGTCTCACTACAAGTACGTCAAGCAGGACGCGCTGGAGGCGCTGGACCTCGACCGGGTCAAGAGCCTGAGGAGCGCGAAGATCCCCAAGGCCCAGATCACCGACCATGCCATCGGACACAGTTTCTACGGTCAGTGCATCGGCTACCGCACCGACGCCTTCGGGGGCCGGAAGCCCGAGTCGTGGGCGGACTTCTGGGACACCAAGGCGTTCCAGGGCTCCCGTGCGATGGTCCACCCGGACGGTGACCTGCCGGAGCTGGAGTTCGCGCTGCTGGCCGACGGCGTCCCGATGGACAAGCTGTATCCGCTGGATGTGGACCGCGCCTTCAAGGTGCTGACCGAGCTGCGGCCCGACATCAAGAAGTTCTGGGACAGCGGCCCGCTCCCGGGCGTGCTGCTCAGCCGCCAGGAAGTGACGATGTCCACCGTCTGGGACGGCCGGCTCGCCGACCTGCAGAAGCAGGGCGTCCCGGTCGAGCGGCAGCTCAACGGCACGCGCCGCCAGTTCTCCGGCTACGCCATCGCCAAGGGCGCGGCCAACATGGACAACGCCTACAAGCTCATGGACTTCTCGCTGCGTGCCGAGAGCCAGGCCAACCTGGTCAAGTTCTTTCCGTCGAACCCGTCCTCTCCGGTGGCCTACGAAAAGCTCACCGAGGACCAGCGCAACGCTTCCGCCGGCGCGCCGCAGTACTACGACAAGGGTTTCGACGCGGATGTCGACTGGTGGCTGAAGAACGAATCGGCCGTCACCAAGCGCTGGTTGGAGTGGGCTCGTGGCTGAATTCGGTGTTGCCACACCGTCCGTCAAGGTGGCCGGCGGCAAGCCGGCCACCGCGACCGGCAAATCGCTGTCGGTGGTGGCCCTGCGCAAGACCTACGGCGACGTGGTCGCCGTCGACGAGGCGTCCATGGAGATCGCCGCCGGGGAGTTCGTCACCTTCCTCGGCTCCTCGGGGTCGGGCAAGACCACGACGCTGATGATGATCGCCGGGTTCTGCGAACCCGACTCCGGCACCATCACCGTCGGGGACCGGGATGTCACCCGGCTCGCGCCGCAGAAACGTGGCCTGGGCTTCGTCTTCCAGCAGTACCTGCTCTTCCCGCACATGACGGTCGCCGAGAACGTCGCCTTCCCGCTCACCCTGCGCGGAGTGGCGAAGGACGAGATCCGCCGCCGGGTGGGGGAGACGCTGGAGATCGCGGGCCTGTCCGGGTTCGGCGGGCGTAAGCCGCGTGAGCTGTCCGGTGGCCAGCAGCAGCGGGTCGCCCTGTGCCGGGCGCTGGTCTACCGCCCGCCGGTCATCCTCATGGACGAACCGCTCGGCGCGCTGGACAAGAAGCTGCGTGACCAGCTCCAGGTCGAGATCAAGACCATCCAGCAGGAACTCGGCCTGACCGTCATCTATGTGACGCACGATCAGGAAGAGGCGCTGGTCATGTCCGACCGTATCGCGGTGATGCGCAACGGCCTGATCGAGCAGTTCGACACCCCCAGGGAGCTGTTCGAGCGGCCGAAGACGCCGTTCGTGGCGGACTTCCTCGGCGCGGCCAACTTCCTGCCCGGCCGCGTCGAGCAGCACGACGGCCAGCACACCCTGGTCCGCCTCGACAACTCCGGTGGCCTGATCAAGGCGCGCCGCCACCAGCTGGCCGCCAACACCCCGGTCAAGGTGGCTGTGCAGCCGGGCCGGCTGCGGGCCTGCGCCCCCGACGACGGCTTCTGTACCGGCGCGGTCGAGACCGCCACCTACGTCGGCACCCTGGTCCGCGCCGGCGTGCGCATCGACGGCGGTCAGGCACCGCTGCTGCGTCTGGAGGTCCCGGCGGGCCGGGGCCCGGTCGCGGGCGAGCGGATCGGGATCACCGCCGACCCCGAGGACGTCAACCTCTTCGCAGACGAACAGGCAGGGTGAGCCATGGCAGCCACCCTCACCGCGGGGGCCCCCGCCCGCCCGCGCAAACTCCTGGCTTCGCGCAGGACACGCGTCGGGATCCTCTACGCGCTGCCGGTCGTCGTGTATCTGCTGGTGCTGTTCGTCTACCCGATCTTCAGCACGCTGCTGCTCAGCCTGAAGGACGCCGACGGATCGTTCACCCTGCACTGGTACGCCGACGCCCTGACCGGCGTGAACCTGTCCGTCCTGATCACCACGCTGCGGATCTCCGCCGAGACGGCCGTGTTGAGCCTGGTGTTCGGGTTCGTCCTGGCCCAGGCGATCACGCGGCTCAAGCCCATCCTGGCGGGCCTGGCCATGCTGATCGTGGTCGTCCCGCACTTCGTGTCCGCCCTGGTACGCACCTACGGCTGGATCATCATGCTGGGTGACAAGGGCCTGGTGAACGAGACGCTGGCCGCCATGTCGGTCCCCGGAGCGCCGTTCCAGCTGCTCTACAACGAACTCGGCGTCGTCATCGGCACCACCTCGATGATGCTGCCGTACACGGTGCTGCTGCTGTACGGCGTGATGCGCGGCGTGGACCGCCGCCTGCTCGCGGCCGCGGCCAGCATGGGCGCCGGACGGGTGACCATCTTCCGCAGGGTCTACCTGCCCCTGGTCGCCCCCGGCTTGGCCAGTGCCGGGCTGCTCAGCTTCATCCTCTCGCTGGGCTACTACATCACCCCGGCCCTGATGGGCGGACCCGACCAGACGATGATCGCCACCCTCATCAACCAGCAGGTCACCAAGGAGAACCAGTGGAACGGCGCCGCCGCGCAAGGCGTCATCCTGCTGGTCCTCACCCTGGCCGGACTCCTCCTGGTCAAGGCCGTGACCTCACTGGGCGCCAGCCGTAAGAAGAGGAGTGCGTCATGATGGAACTGCGCAAGTCCCTCACCGGACGCATCGCCCTGACCGCGGTCGCCACTGTGATCCTGCTGTTCCTGGCGCTGCCGATCGTCGTCATCCTCGTCACCTCCTTCAGCAACAACGCCTTCGCCTCCTTCCCGCCCGAGGCGTGGACGCTGAACTGGTACAAGGCCCTGTTCGCCGACGGCAGCAAATGGCCCGCCGCGCTCTCCCTGAGCGCCCTGATCGCCGCCCTGAGCACCGTGTTCTCCCTGATCATCGGGGTGACCGCGGCAACCGCTCTGGTCCGCAGCGAACTCCCGCTGCGCTCAGCGGTCTTCGCCCTGGTCCTCGGCCCTCTGGTCATCCCGCAGATCGTCACCGCGCTCGGCCTGTTCCTGCTGTTCGAGCCCGCCGCGATGCTGGGCAGCCCCATCGCCATCGCCCTCGGACACACCGTGCTGGCCTCACCGATCGCGGTGCTGATCCTGATCGCGACCCTGCGCGGGATCGACGAACGCCTCGAGGACGCCGCCGCGAGCATGGGCGCCGGCCGCCTCACGATCGCCCGGAAGATCACCTTCCCCCTCGCCGCACCCGGCATGATCGCGGCGGCGATCTTCTCCTTCATCACCAGCTTCGACGAGTTCTACATCTCCCAGTTCCTCTCCTCGGTCGACACCGTCACCCTGCCCGTGCAGGTCTACAACTCGCTGACCTTCGAGATCGACCCCAGCGTCACCGCCGTCAGCGCGCTCCTCACCGCCTTCGCCATCCTCGCCCTCGGCCTGGTGGCCCTGGTGCGCTGGCTCGGCTCCGGACGACAGGACTCCCTGCTCTCGGTCGAGAACACGGTCGGCGTCGCCAACCCCGGAGGCGAGGCCGTGTGACCAGCCACCGATCGTGCTCCCTCGACACACCACCCTGCGATCAGCGAAAGAGCCACGCGCATGACTGACACGCTCACCGCTCCCTCATGGCAGTCGGCAGTCCTGGAATCCGTCCCCCGTGGCTTCCTGGCCCACGACTGGCAACCCGCCACCGGCGGGCGCACCTTCGAGGTGCGCAACCCCGCGACCGAAGAAGTCATCGCCACCGTCGCCGACTGCGGCCCACAGGACGCGTTGCGAGCACTGGACGCGGCGGCCGCGGCCGCCGACGGGTGGGCCCTCACCAGCCCGCGGGACCGCGCGGCCGTCCTGCACCGGCTCACCGACGCCCTGATCGAGCACCGTGAGCGGTTGGCCCGGATCATCACCCTGGAGATCGGCAAGACGATCGCCGAAGCCCGGGGCGAGGTCGACTACGCCGCGGCCTATTTCCGCTGGTACGCCGAGGAGGCGGTTCGCCCGCACGGGCGCAGCACGCCCTCCCCGGACGGCAGGAGCCATATCGTCACCGTCGCCGAACCGGTCGGGCCCTGCCTGCTGATCACTCCGTGGAACGTGCCGCTGGCCATGGCCGCCCGCAAGGCCGCCGCCGCCCTCGCCGCGGGCTGCACCGCCGTGCTCAAACCGGCCGAGCTCACCCCGCTGTCCTCCCTGCTGCTGGGCGAGTTGGCGCGTGAGGTCGGCGCGCCCGCGGGTGTCCTGACCGTGATCACCAGCAGTGACGCGGCAGCGGTCACCACGGCTCTGCTGGCCGACCCCCGGCTGCGCAAGCTGTCCTTCACCGGGTCCACCCCGGTCGGGAGGCTGCTGCTTCAGCAGAGCGGTGCCCGGGTGCTGCGCACCTCGATGGAGCTGGGCGGCAACGCGCCGTTCCTGGTCTTCGACGACGCCGACCTCGACCTCGCGGTCCGCGAAGCGATGATCGCGAAGATGCGGCTGGGCGGTCAGTCCTGTGTCGGCGCCAACCGGTTCCTGGTCCAGGAGGGAATCGCCGACGCGTTCGCCGCTGCGCTGGGCGAACGCATGGCCGCCATTCGGGTGGGCGCCCCGGACCGGGAGGACACCGAGCTCGGCCCGCTGGCCGACCACCGTGCGGTGGACAAGGTCCGCCGCCTCGTCGAGGACGCCGTGGCCCGTGGTGCCGTCGTCATCGGCCAGGCGGACGTCCCTGACGGGCCGGGCCACTGGGCCGCCCCGACCGTGCTGGACCACGTCCCCGCCGACGCCGCGATCATGCACGAGGAGGTCTTCGGACCCGTCGCCGCCATCCACCGCTTCTCCACCGAGACCGAGGCCATCGCGGTGGCCAACAACACCGAGCACGGCCTCGCGTCGTACGTGATGACGTCCCACATCGACCGTGCCCGCCGGGTCGCCGCCCGTCTGCAGGCCGGAATGGTCGGCATCAACCGCGGGCTGGTCTCCGAGGTCGCGGCACCCTTCGGCGGCGTCAAGCAGTCCGGCCTGGGTCGCGAGGGCGGACCCGAGGGCCTCCACGAGTACCAGCAGCTCAAGTACCTGTCCCTGCCCGGCTTCCACAGCTGAGCAAGCACACGGGCGCAGGGCTCGCCCGCGTCCTGGTGAGCGGCGGTGGTGACGAGGCGTTCGGCGACGGCCACCAGCAGCGCGGCTGGGTTCACCTTGGTGGCCGCGAAAGCCTCTGGCAGCCTGATGTCGCGGGTCTGGACCGCCTTGGACGATGCTTTCGACGTCCAGAGGCCCGACACGCGCGTTTGCGCTGCCGCCTATGATCCCGATCCGGGCACATCCTGAGCCTGATCAGCAACCACCACGCACCATGCTCCGCAGGAACCCACGGCACCCGCGATCCGCGTGCCGTGGGTGCTGCCATCTCCAACGACTTCATGAAGGAGACGGTCTACCGTGGACGCCACCGACGAGAAGATCATCGCCGAGCTGACCCGCAACGCCCGCATCTCGCACTCCGAACTGGCCGACAAGGTGCTGCTCTCCCGCAACGCGGTGCGCCAGCGCATCGAACGGCTGGAGCGGCAGGGCCACATCGCCGGCTACACCATCGTCCGCGCGGGCGACGACACCGGCGATGTCGTCTCGGCGCTGGTCCTCGTCTACCGCCAGGACCGCATGCGCGGCGGCGACGTCCTGGCCGCGCTCAAACGCATCCCCGAGGTCGTCATCTGCGAGATCCTCAGCGGCGACTTCGACATCATGGTGCGCCTGGAGGCTGCCTCGCTGGAACGCGTACGAGTCATCTGGGAGGACATCGCCCAGATGCCCGGCGTACGGGACACGGTCACCGCGCTCACCCTGTCCAGCATCGTCAACCGCCCGCGAGGAGGGCGGAGCGCAACGGCACCGGGGTGAGCAGCGCAGCCGCATGTGAGCCCTGGACCGAGGTCAGTACCAGGTGCCCGATCAGTGGCTCGACGGCGTGGAGTTGGTGTTGCCCGTTCTGGAACAGGTACGCCCGGCATCTGGGAAGCCATCGCCCAGATGCCGGACGTACGGGACACATGCTCCGGCAGGTCGCGGCCTGCCCAGGGAGTCGTGCTCGGCGCGGAAGGCGGTCATTGCACCACGTCGGTGATGTGGTTGATGCAGACGACCTTGGGCTGGGTCATCTCCTCGAAGGCGAAGCGCACGCCTTCGCGGCCCATGCTGCCGTACTTGAACCCGCCGAAGGGCATGGCGTCGAAGCGGTAGTCGGACGAGTCGTTGATCATGACTCCGCCGGCTTCCAGCAGCCGGGCCGCGTTCAGGGCGCGGTCCAGGCGCGAGGTGAAGATGCCCGCGTGGAGACTGTATTCGGTGGCGTTGGCCTGCTCGATGGCGTCCTCGAAGGACGTGAACGGCTGCAGCACGACGACCGGGGCGAACACCTCCTCCTGCCAGATCGAGCAGGTCGCCGGGACGTCTTCCAGGACGGCCGGCGTGTACAGGGCGCCGGTGATGTCGTTGCCGCACAGCAGCACGGCGCCCTCGGCCACCGCCGCATCGACCTTGGCGCGGGTGGCGGCCGCGGCCTGATGGGTGATCATGGGGCCGACGTCGGAGCGCTCGTCGAGCGGGTCACCGACGCGCAGCCCCTTGGTGCGGGCGACGAAGGCGTCGCGGAAGCGGTCGTAGACCTCGTGGGCGATCAGGATGCGCTGGGTGCCGATGCAGTTCTGGCCCGCGGCCCAGAACGCGCCGGAGACACAGGAGGCGACGGCCTCGTCGAGGTCGGCGTCGTCCATGACGATGACCGGGGCGTTGCCGCCCAGGTCCATGGCGAGTTTCTTCAAGCCGGCCGTGCGGGAGATGGCCTCGCCGGTGGCGAATCCGCCGGTGAAGGACACCATNCGCACGTCGGGGGCGGCCACGATCGCGGCGGCGATGTCGGCGTCGCCGTTGACGACGGTGACGATCTCCTCGGGCAGGCCGGCCTCGATGAGGGTGTCGACCAGGCGCAGCGCGGACAGCGGTGTCAGGGCGGACGGTTTGAGGATGACCGCGTTGCCGCCGGCGATGGCCGGGCCGAGCTTGTGGGCGACCAGGTTGAGGGGGTCGTTGAACGGGGTGATGGCGGCGATGATGCCCAGCGGTTCGCGGGTGAACCAGCCCTGGCGTTTCTCCGAGCCCTCATAGGAGTCGAAGGGGATGACCTCGCCGGCGTTGCGCCGTGCCTCGGCTCCGGACAGGGACAGGGTGTTGACCGCGCGGGCGACTTCCTTGCGGGCCTGGGTGATGGTCTTGCCGGCCTCGCTGACGATCAGCTGGGCGAAGGACTCGGCGCGCCGCTCGATCAGACGGGCGGCGCGTTCCAGGACCGCAGCCCGGGAGGCACGGGACAGCGCGGCCGCGGTGCGGCGCCCGCACCTGGCCTGCTGCAGGATGCCGCCGACGGCGCCCGCGTCGACGGTGGGCACCGAGGCGATGACCTCGCCGGTGTAGGGGTTGTGCACGGGCGTGGTGTCGGTGCCGAGTTCGATGCCGGGGGGTACGTCGGTGTCAGACACGGTGAGTCTCCAGGAGAACGGGGCGCGTGGGGGCGGTGTCGTCGTCCGCGTGGCGCTGGTGGATGGCGATGATGTCCGACAGCAGGGCGTAGGCGGTCTCGATGCGGCCGGCGCCCGGCCCGGACACCGTGACGGTGCCGAGGATGTCGGTGTGGAAGGCGACCGCGTTGAGGGGACCGGATATCCCGGCGAGCGGGTGCTGGGCGGGCAGGGCGAGCGGGGCGACGCGCGCGTCGACGCTGCCGTCCTCGTGGCGGGTGGCGGAGCCGACCAGCTTCCAGCGCAGCCCCTTCGAGGCCGCGTCCCGCATCTCGTTCGGTGTGATCGCCGATATTCCCTCGCAGAAGACGTCCTCGCGGCGCAGGTCGGCGCCGAGGACCTCGTTGGCCAGGATCATGACCTTGAGCTGGACGTCGTGGCCCTCGATGTCCGCGGTGGGATCGGCTTCGGCGTACCCGAGCTCCTGGGCTTCGGCGATGGCCGCCGACAGCTCGATGCCCTCTTCGAGGCGGCCCAGGATGTAGTTCGAGGTGCCGTTCATGACGCCCTGGACGCCGGTGATCTCCAGGCCGCCGAACATGCGCTCGGCGGTGCGCAGGACGGGTGTGCCGCTGAGTACCGAGCCCTCGAACTCGAAGCTGACGCCGCGCTCGGCGGCCAGCCGCTTCAGCGCGCGGCCGGCGAGGGCGACCGGTCCCTTGTTGGTGGTGCACACGTGCTTGCCCGATTCCAGGGCCCAGCGCACATGGGACAGGGCGGGCTCGCCGTCGGTGGGGTTGGTGAACGTCGCCTCCACGACGATGTCGGCCGGGACCTCGCGGATCACCCACTCGTTGCGCGGATCCGCGCTGCCGCCGGCCAGGCCCGCGAAGCTCAGCTCCCCGGGCTCGGCGGCCAGCAGCGGCGCCAGATCGATGCCGTCGGTGTCCACCAGGGAACCGGCCCGCAGATCGGTGATCGCCACCACCCGCAGGGCGAAGCCCAGCTCCTTGGCCAGGCGCTCCCCGCTGTGGGATATCAGCTCGGCCAGCGCGCGGTTGACGCCGCCGAATCCGATGAGGGCGAGATCGTATCGGCCCATGAGATCGCTCCTTCACAGTCCGCCGCCTTCACGGTGCGGCTGCTCAGAGCCTCGCTTCTCCGCCTGTCACCTTCCCCATGTCAAAACGGCCACAACGCATGCCGATCTGCTGTGTCCGCGGGCGATTCGCCCACCCGGATTCGCCCACCCCACCCCCGGCGACACTGCGCACGGACGCAGTGCGCCCTGGCGAGCGGGCGGCTGGACCGCCGTCTGTTCGACGTCACCCATGAAGTCGGCCGAGGCGGCCGTCGAGCGTGCGCTGCCCGCCGTGGACAGTCAGGCGCTGACCGCCGAGAAGGCGGACACGGTCGTGGTGACCGGCGACCTCCCCAGCCTGGCCGGCCCATCCATTCCGCCGCGCGCCGGGACCATGGAACGCCAGTGACGTGCCGCGTCACCAACCAGGCGGGCGCACCGTGCCCATCACGCGGGTCACGGTGATCTCGATGACCACGCGCTCGGGGTTGGGGCGGGGCGGCCGGTAGCGCTCGGCGTAGCGCCGTTCGGCCTCGGCGACGGACTGCGGATCGTCCTTGATCAGCGCGACGCCTTCCAGGGTGCACCATCGGCGTCCCTCGACCTGGCTGACCGCTACTTTCGCGCCGGGTCCGGCCGCCCGGACGTTGCGGACCTTCTTGCTTCCCGCGCTGCTGATAATGCGTGCGATGCCGGTCTCGGGATCGAAGGTGACACCCACCGGGACGAGATGCGGACTGCCGTCCGGGCGGTGGGTGACGAGGAAGCAGATCCGGCGTTCCTGCCAGAACCGGTCATCCTCCGCCCCGGGGGGAGGTACGTCGACTGTCATGGTGGTCCTTCGTGCTGCGTCCGGCCGCTGGGCGCGTCGCCGGGGGTGTCTTCGCGCCACTAGGTTACTGGCAGGTCAACCTGCTCCGGCGAAGTGGCCGGGGCCCGGCTCCCTCGCCCGGGCCCCGGCCGCCGGGCCCGTCAGGCCCCGGCCGCCGTGCCTACTGAACGAGCTCCCAGTCCTGGGAGCCGTCCGTGAGCGCGTTCTGCAAGGTCAGTTGCGCCCCGGCGGACGCGCCGGTCAGGTACAGGCTCGGGTTCTTGACGGACTGCAGCTTGTAGAACCCGTCGGCGGTCTTGACGAGGTTCCAGCTGCCCGTGGCGCTGTCGTCCACCCACTGCCCGCCACCGACCAGCAGTGGCGCTTCGTACAGCAGCCTTCCGGCTACTTCAAGATCTTCAACGTGGCCAGTGGCAAGGTCCTCGGTGTGGAGAACCAGTCCACCGCCAACGGCGCCAGGATCCTTCAGTGGGACGACAACGGCACCCTCGACCACGAATGGGCCGTCGCACCGCACCAGGCCGGTGGCTACACGATCACCAACCGCGTGACCGGCAAGTACCTCGAGATCCCGAACGCCTCCACCACCGTCGGCACCACCGCGGTGCAGTGGAGCGGCACCGACTGCGCCTGCCAGCGCTGGAACTTCACGCAGACCGCTCTGCCGCCGCTGGGCACCGGTCAGTACGTCCTGGTCAACAAGAACAGCGGCAAGTACCTCGACATCCCCCAGGCCTCCACCACCGCGGGCACCGCGGCCAACCAACCTGGACATCCGCGACTCCGCCGGTACCGCGGGCGCGGCCGTCGTCCAGAACACCGCCTCCGGCGCCGACCCCCAGAAGTGGACCCTCGTCGACGCGGGCGAAGGCTACTACCGGCTCCGGAACGTGAACAGCACCCTCGTCGCCGGGGTCGCCCAGTCCTCCACCGCCGACGGCGCGGCCGTCGTCCAGTGGAACAGCGTCGACGTCGACGACCAGCTCTGGAAGATCGTCCGCATCAACTGATCCAACGAGGCACCGGGGCACCGGCCTCCCCACCCGCCGGGCCCGCCGTCAAGGCGGCGGGCCCGGTCCGGCATCCGCGAGCCCGCCCGGGTGCCCCCGCGGCCGTCGTCCGCGACCGTCACCTCCAGGCGGCCGGAGTCGTCGCGCAGCGGGACCTCGACGTGTGCGGCGTCGGCCGCGTGACGGCGGATGTTCGTGAGGGGTTCCTGCACGACCCGGAAGGCGGCGGCCTGCACCTCGTGGGGGAGGGCGTCGGGGGACAGGGCGGGATCGCGCCGCAGGACGACCTGCTGACCCGGCGTCGCGAACCCGTCGATCAGTTCGGTGATGCCCGCGAGGTCACCGATCGGGCGGCGGTCGGCCGCCTCCTCTCCGGTGTCGCGCAGCACGCCGACCGTGCGGCGCATCGAGGCGAGGGCCTCGGTCGCGGCGCGTTCGATGCCGGCCAGGACCGGGTTGAGGTCCTGCGGCCGGGACCGCGCCATCATTGTTCGCCGCGGCGGGACTCCGTGACGGCGACGGCCCGGCGGTAGTCCAACGAGCGCAGATGGCCCGCGAGTCCGGCGACGAGGCCGACCAGCAGCAGAGCGATCACCTCCAGGCCCATCGCGTCGCTGCTCGGAATACGTCGCCGCGTACCGGCAGGACGCGCAGGGCGCCCGCGTCGAGGACGCCGCACCCGATGGCCCAGCGCGGCGGGCAGTGACGCACCGCGATGAAGAGCAGGCACAGCGGGATCACGACCTCGCCCGGGCCGAACACGACCGGCCCCGGATCAGCAGCGACGTGACGGTGAGGAGGACCGACACGGCGGCGGGCACGGCGGTGCGCGCCAGCGGGTCAGCCACTCGGGTCGCCGCCCGGCCGGCCACAGCACGGCGGCCAGCCCCACGAGCAACACGGCCAGGGTCGGCCAGACGGGGTCCGCCAGCGGCAGGACACTCGTTCCGTCGGCACCGGCGAAGAGGACGTCGACGACACACGTGGCCGGCAGGGCACCCACGGCGAGGCCACGGGGCCGGCTCCGGGCGGAAACACGCTTCATGCCGATCACCGTAGGTCGGGGCCCCGGCAGCGGGATCGGCCGAACGGTCGAGGGGCCCGCGGAACGCGGCGCGTGATGCCGACCGTTCGGCCGAGGCGCGCGTGCGGGCCGGCGGGCGAGGGTGGAGCCGCATCCTCACCACGGACATCAGGAGTACGCGATGCAGCGCAGCACGTTCCTCATCGGTGCCGTCGGCGGCGCGACCGCCGTCGTCGCGCTGGGCGGTCTCGGCACCTATCTGCTCTCGGGCACCGAGTCGACCAGCCGCCTGGACGGGTACAGCACGGTGTCGGTCGACGGCCACAAGGCGCTCTCCGCGAACATCGTCGCGGGCCGCACCCAGAGCAAGTACCACCCGCTTCCCTGGGTCGGCGACAAGCTCTCCGGCGTCTCCTGCCCGACCGGTCTCAAGGCCGTGACCGGAGCCGCCCTCACCTGCACCGGCAAGAAGAGCGACGGCACGACCGTCGAGATCCCCGTCCGCGTGACCAAGGCCGGCGCCCAGAGCGTCACCTGGACGTTCGAGCGCTGAGAAGGAGCCACGACACCCCATGAGCACCGTCCTGGCCGGACACGGCCTCGTCAAGAAGTACGGCTCCACCACCGCCCTGGCCGGCGTGGACGTGGCGGTCCATGCGCGCGACTCGCTGGCGATCATGGGCCCGTCGGGGTCCGGCAAGTCGACCCTGCTGCACACCCTCGCCGGGATCATCCGCCCCGACGGCGGTCAGGTGCTGCTGCGCGGCGAGCGAAGCGAGATGGGGGCCCCCGGCCGAAGGCTGGGGGCGCATCGACGACCTCGGCGAGAACCGGCTGAGCGCGCTGCGCCGCAAGCGCTTCGGCTTCGTCTTCCAGTTCGGCCAGCTGCTGCCGGAACTGCCCGCGGAGGAGAACGTCGCCCTGCCGCTGATGCTGGAAGGCGTGCCGCGGAAGGAGGCCGTCGCCCGGGCCCGCCACTGGTTCGCACCGCTCGGCCTGGAGGGACTGGAGCAGCGCCGCCCCGGCCAGCTCTCCGGCGGACAAGCACAGCGCGTCGCCATCGCCCGCGCCCTGGTCGTCGAGCCGGACGTGGTCTTCGCCGACGAGCCGACCGGGGCCCTGGACCAGCGCACCAGCACGGAGGTCGTCCAGCTGCTGACCTTCGCCACCCGGGAGACCGGAGCCGCCCTGGTCATGGTCACCCACGACGCCGACGTCGCCGCCCACTGCGACCGCGTCCTCCACGTCCGCGACGGCCGCATCAGCGATCACAGCCAGTTCACCGTCGCCTGAGCCGCCCCGCCCGAAGCCGAAGCCCACCGGAGTCCCCATGCGTTCCCCCGTCCTGCCCCTGACCTGGCACCTCGCCAAGTCCTCCGGCCGCCGCGGCCTGCACTCCCAACTGCTCGCCGCCGGGGCCGCCGCCGTCGGCTCGTTCCTCCTGCTGCTGATGATCGCCGCCTCCCTCGGCGCGGGCACCCGCGCCGACCACACCACGTGGCGCACCCCCGACGCCGTTCCGGCCGGGAAGGCCACGGCCGTCCAGGCCACGACCACGACGTACGTCCGCCACGAACCGGTGACCGTCGTGAACCTGGCCCGGCTGCCCGGCCGGGGGCCGACGCCCGCACCGCCCGGCCTGAGCGGCTTCCCGAAGCAGGGCCAGGTGTACGTCTCCCCGGCCCTGGCCGACCTCCTGCGCGAGCTGCCCGCGGACCGACTCGCCGGCCGCTTCCCGGAGGTGAGGTCCTACGGCACGATCGGCGCCGCCGGTCTCGCCTCTCCCGACGAACTGGTCGCGGTGGTCGGACGGGCGCCCGGCGACGCGGCCGTCTCCAAGGCCGCCGGAGAGCAGAACTACTACGACGAGAACCTGACGGAGCGCGCCCCGATCGCCGGTTTCTCCGGCACCGAGGCGAGCGTGTTCACCGGCACCGACCAGGGGACCGTGCTCCTGGGGGTGGTACTCCTCGTCATGCCGGTCGTCGTGCCGGCCTCGGCCGCCGGACGGCTCGGCGCGGCCCGGCGCGAGCAGCGGCTCGCCGCACTGCGGCTGGCCGGGGCGACCCCACGCCAGATCCTCGCCATGACCGCCGTCGAGGCGGCCGCCGTCGGCGCGGCCGGGGCGCTCGCGGGCGCGCTCGCCTACACGGCACTGCTGCCCGCGCTCGCCGAAGTCCCGTACGGCGTCGGCGCCTGGTACACCGGTCAGCTGTGGGTGGGGCCCGCGTGGCTCGCCGCGGTGGTGCTGGCCGTCACGGCACTGATCACCGTCAGCGCGGTGACGACGCTCCGCCAGGTGGCCACCTCGCCCCTCGGCGTCGCCCAGCAGGCCGACCCCCGCCGGACCCGCCTGATCCGTCTGCTGCTGTTCGTCGCGGTCCTGGTCTACATCTGGTCGACCACGGGCGGCGGCCAGCTGAAGCCCCGTCAACTGCTGGCCCTGCTCGCGATCTTCTACGGCGCGTTCTGGCTGCTCGGCCCGTGGGCCGTGGACCGGCTGGGACGGATCGTGGGCCGCCGTGCCAAGCGCCCGGCCACGCTGCTGGCCGCGCGCCGCCTCAGCGACGACCCGCGCGGCGCCTGGCGCACCGTCAGCGGCCTGGTCCTCGCCGGCTTCGTGGCCGGGTTCTTCTCCGTCAGCTCCCTCGGCTCCGAAGGCCCCCGCCATGAGGGCCAGGTGGCGGTGATCACCGCGAACGCCGCCGACGCCCGGCACACCGCGTCCGAGGCCCGCACGCTCCTGCGCGAGGCGGGCGTCACGGCGACCGTCGCCGTCACGAGCGAGGACGACTACGAGAGCCTGCTCGGCGGGATCAACGGCGTGACCGCCCAGGTCACCGGCGGGCAGGAGCAGATCGACACCGCCGTCACCGCCCTGACGCCCCTCGGCTCGGGCAGGTACCCGATCACGCAGGAGTACGTGTCCGCCTCGGACGACACCGCTCTCGACCGCATCGCCACCGTCAGCACCGCCACCCTGGTGCTGAGCTTCCTCGTAGCGGCCGCCTCCGCCGGACTCACGGCCGCCGCGAACGTCCTCGACCGGCGCCGGGTCTACGGCCTGCTGCGGCTGGCCGGCACCCCGCTCCTGGTGCTGGACCGGGCTCGGATCCGCGAGACGGTCATCCCGTTGACGGTCCTGGCCGGCGGTACCACCGCGATGGGTGTCTTCGGCGCCACGCAGCTCAACAAGGCGGCCGGCACCACCATCAACACCTCCGGTGCCGTGCAACTGGCGATCTGCGTGGCCGTCGGCGCGCTCGCCATGTTCGCCGCGATCGCCGGCAGCAAGCCGCTGCTGCGGAAGGTGACGGCGGGCCCGGCACAGACGGCGGACTGACGCCGTGCCGACGCTACTCGTCGGACAGCGTGAGGTCGGGAACCCGCCAGGCCGCCAGCACGAAGGCGAGCAGGGACACCGCGGCGCCGGTGAGGAAGACGAGGCGCATCGAGGCGACGTAACCCTCCAGGAACGGCAGCGCCACGCCCGGGTCGAGGGCGTGCAGGAAGGCGGAATCCTCCAGGTCGACCCCGCCGCCGGGGCGGAGGACTCCGGTCAGGGCGTGCGCGTTGTCGGGCTGGGCCAGGAGCCGGCGGTAGGCCGGGTCGTGGCGGGCCTCGGCCAGCCGCTCGGCGATGCTGCCGGCCGCCGTGGTGAACAGGATCGACAGGAACGCCGCGGTGCCGACCGTACCGCCGTTGGAGCGGAAGAAGTTGACGGACGCCGTCGCCGCTCCCATGTCCGTACGGGGCACCTCGCACTGCGCGAGCGTGGTGAGCGTCTGCATCGACGCGCCGAGTCCCGCGCCCATCAGGGCCATGCCGAGCGCCGGGTGCCACAGCGGACTGTCCACGCGCAGCGTCGCGAACACGAGCATCGCGGCGGTGAACGAGCCGACACCGGCGACGAGATGGACCTTGAACCGGCCGGTCCGGGCGATCATCCGGCCCGTCAGCAAGGTCACCGCGAGGTTCGCGGCGACCGTGGGCAGGGTCGCCAGGCCCGCCGCGATGGGGCTCATGCCGCGCACGAGCTGGAGGTAGAGCGGCAGCGTCGTCATCGCGCCGAACATGCCGATGCCGACGACGAAGTGCAGCCCGACGCCCAGCCGGAAGCTCCGGATGCGGAACAGGCGCGGCGGCAGCAGCGCGGCGTCACCGGAACGGCGCTCCACCAGGACGAACCCGGCCAGTCCCGCCACGCCGATCGCGTACATCACCAGGGCCCGGGGCGAGTCCCACCCCCAGACCCGGCCCTGCTCGGCGACCGTCAGCAGCGGCACCAGCCCCACGGCCAGGGTGAGGGCCCCCGCGTAGTCGAGCCGGTGCCGCACCCGCCGGTGCGGGAAGCGCAGCACCCGCATGATCGCCACCGCTGCCGCGGCGGCGAGCGGCACGTTGATCAGGAAGATCCAGCGCCAGCCGGCGATGCCCAGCAGCTCGGCCCGGTCCGCGAAGGCACCGCCCACGAGCGGGCCCACGATGCTGGCGCCGCCGAACACGGCCATGAAGTAACCCTGGTAGCGGCCCCGTTCACGTGGCGTGGTGATGTCGGCGACGATGGTCATCGCCAGCGACATCAGGCCGCCGCCGCCGAGCCCCTGCACGGCGCGGAACGCCGCGAGTTCGTAGATCGAGGTGGCGCATCCGCACAGCAGCGAGCCGACGGTGAACAGGGCGATCGCGGCGAGGTAGACGGGCCTGCGGCCGTACAGGTCGGAGAGTTTGCCGTACAGCGGCGTGGCGATGGTGGCGGTGATGAGGTACGCGGTGGTCACCCACGCCTGGGCGGTCAGCCCGTGCAGGTCGTCGGCGATGGTGCGCAGCGCGGACGAGACCACCGTCTGGTCCAGCGCGCCCAGGAACATGCCGAGCACCAGCCCGGACATCACGGTGGTGATCTGCCGGTGACTGAGCCGCGGGGGCATGTCCCCGGCCGCGCCCGGTTCGCGGGTGTCGGAGAAGGTCACGTGTCGTCCTCGGGGTGGGGGCGGGTACGGCGCGCGGGCGCGGGCCGCCCGGGAACCCCGGTGCGTTCCGCGCCCGCGCCGAGGCGGCTAGCCGGCGATGCCGGCCAGGTCCTCGACCGCCTGACCGATCTCCGGCAGTGTCAGCATCGCCAGCTGGGCCGAGCGGGCCCGCGCCCGGGGCTCGGGATCGGCGAGGAGCTTGCGGCACACGTCGGCGATGCCCGTCGCGCTGCGGTCCGTGATGTGACGGCCCATGCCGAGTTCCTCCACGCGCTCCGCGTTGGCGGGCTGGTCCCCGAAGTGCGGCAGGACCGCCAGCGGCGTGCCGGTGCGCATGGCCTCCCGGATGCTGTTGAAGCCGCCGTGGGTGACGAACAGGTCGACCGACTCCAGCAGCAGCGGCTGCGGCACCCGCTCGGTGACATGGACGTGCCCGGGCAGTCCCGCGGTGTCCACCGGTATCCCGGAGGTCGACACGACCACCGTGCAGTCGTCCAGCTCGGCCGCCGCTTCCACGATCGCGCGCAGGCTCTCGGTGGGATCCGGCAGCTTCACGGGCAGCGGCGGCTCCTCGTCCGCCGTGCGCTCACGGATCTTCGGCAGGGCGGTACCGATCGCGGCGTACACCAGCGGCCGGTCCGTGGGCAGTCGGGCGGCCCACTCCGGCAGCACCCCGCCGCGCTCGACGTCCACCGTCTGCCGGTAGGACCACGCCTTGGCCAGGTGACGGGCGAAGGAGTACGCGGGCGGCACGTAGTCGACGCGGCCGTGCGGTGCCACGGACAGCGGGTCGTCCACCACGGGCAGTCCCAGCTCCGCGCGCCGCTCGTTCAGCTGTGGCAGCACCTCGGCGGGGTCCAGGATGTTGCTGAACCCGGACGGCGTCGGCAACTGCGGCACGCCGAGCAGTTCGGCGGTGAGCACCGCGCTCATGTCCATGCCGTCCCGCAGGACCAGGTCGGGCCGGAAGTCCCGGGCGAGGGGGAGCAGGATGTCCAGGTGCGGCTTGACTCCCGGCCCGGCCACGTGGCGCATCAGCAGCCGGGCCAGCGCCTCGGTCGGCTCCGCCAGGTCGGCGGTGCCCTGGAGCTCGGCGAGGTACGGGCCCGCCGCGGCGAGCGGGTTGAACTCCGGTAAGCCGGCCTCCACTTGTACGTCGTCGTCGCGGAAGACGGGGACGAGCGCTTCGGTGGTGACCACCAGCACCTGATGCCCGGCACCGGCGAGGGCGCGCAGCAGGGGCAGTTGGGCACGCCCGTGGGAGGGACTGCCGAGCGTGGTGCACAGAACCCGCATGGGATGAGCCTTTCTCTTGGATTCTTCTTCCGAGGGAGGGGCGATCGAGGCGGCGGCGCGCACCGGTGCCCGCGCGACTCACGCCACCCGCGCCGGAGCCTCCGCGCGCCCGATGCCGTGCCGGCTCAGCCCGGCCCGCGCGAGCCGGTCCGCGTCCAGCAGGTCGCGGAAGTCGTGGACCTCCCGGCCGGACATGCGCGCGGCGATCGCCGCCCAGTCGAGGTCGCGCAGCTCCGGCCACTCGGTGAGGACGAGACAGGCCGCCGCCCCCTCCGCCGCCCGCACCGGGTCGTCGACGAGGTCGAGCAGATCGCTCAGGTCGGGCCGCTCCTCACGCAACGCCGGGTCATACGCCGTGAGTTCGGCTCCGCGCTCGCGCAGCAGCCGGGCGACGGAGAGCGCGGGGGAGTCACGCAGATCGGAGGTGCCGGCCTTGAAGGTCAGGCCGTACAGGGCGAGTCGTACGCCGCGCAGCGATCCGTCCGCGCCGCTTCCGCACGAGGCGGCGACCCGGTCGACGAGCTGCCGCTGGTGGGCGACGTTGGTCTCGATGGTGGCGCGCAGCAGGGGGAAGTCGACCCCGGCCAGTTCGCACACGGTCAGCAGGGCGTGGGTGTCCTTGGGCAGGCAGGAGCCGCCCCAGCCGGGCCCGGGCCGCAGGAACGCGGAGCCGATGCGCGGGTCCCGGCCGATGCCCTCGGTGACGTCGTCGATGTCGGCGCCGAAGCGCTCGCAGACGGTGGCCAGGTTGTTGGCGAAGGACAGCTTCATCGCGAGGAAGAAGTTCGCCGCGTACTTGGTCAGTTCGGCGCTCGCCGGGTCGGTGAGCACCAGCGGGGCGTCCAGCCCGGCGTACAGGTCGGCGACGCGCCGGGCGGCCTCCCGGTCGGCGGCGCCGATGACGATCCGGTCGGGGTGCAGGAAGTCCTGCACGGCGCGGCCCTCGCGCAGGAACTCCGGGTTGCTCACCACGGCCACGTCGTCCCGGCCGAGCAGCGCGGCGACGCGCTCGCTCGTCCCGACCGGCACGGTCGACTTGTTGACGACGACACAGCCGGGCGGCAGTACGTCGCGGATCTGCGCGGCCACGGCCTCCACCGCGGCGAGGTCGGCCGCGCCGCCCGCGCCCATGGGCGTGGGCAGGCACAGGAACACGACCTCGGCCTCGGCGACGGCGGCCGCGGTGTCGCCGGTGAAGTCGAGCAGGTCCGCGTCCAGGGCGTCCCGGACGGTCTCGGGCAGGCCGGGCTCGAGGATGTCCACCCGGGCCTCGCGCAGTCGCTCGACCTTGTGCGGGTCGGCGTCCGCGCACACCACACAGTGCCCGAGAAAGGCCAGACAGGCGCCGGTTGTCAGTCCGACGTAGCCGGTGCCGATCACGGCGACGCGTCGAGCAGGCACAGAGGATCACCTTTTCCGGTCGGTGGGGGATGCCCGCGTGCGACGGCCGAGGAGCGCGCAGGAGCGCGCTCGACCACGTCGTGCGGGCGGACCTGGAAGGGCCGACTCCGTCGTACGGCCCGGGCACAGCGAGGACTCAAGTCACCAAGCGTTGACCGGAGTCAGGTATCGCATGCGCCGAGAAGACAAGTCAACGTTTGATGACAACGGTCGGTGACTTTGAGACAGTCGCCGCAGACTGGAACATGGGCGGACGGCCGAAGGGCCGTGGACCAGGAGGTGCGGTACGTGACCGGAGTACACAACGGCGAGGCGGCGAAGGCGGCGGCCCGCCGGCCCGCCCACAAACGCTCGGCCTCGGCGACGCGTACGGCGCTGCGGGCCGCCGCGGCCTTCCGCTTCGGCAAGTACGGCTACGAGGGCACCAGCGTGCGCGACATCGCGGGCGACGTGGGGGTGGACGCGGCCCTCGTCTACCGCTACTTCGGCTCGAAAGAAGCGCTGTTCAACGACGTGTCGGGGGCCGGCAGGATATTCGAGCCGCTGCTGGACGAGCCGGTCGAGGCGATACCCGACTGGTTCTGCGCGCTGCTCATGGGGCCGCCGAACGAGGGTGGCTTCCCGCATCCGGTGCTCTCCGTGCTGCGGTCCTCCGGCCGGGACGAGGCGGTGGCACGGCTGCGCGCGGACTTCACGGAGGTGTTCTCCCGTCGCCTGGCCGCCCGCCTCGACGGCCCCGACGCCGACCTGCGGGCGGAACTCCTCGCGGCCTGGATGCTCGGCACGAGCCTGATGCGCACGGAGATTCGCCCGCCCGCCCTCGTCTCGACGCCGGACGCCACGCTGGAGCGGTATCTGCGGGCGGGCATCGAGGTCCTGCTCGGCCCGGCACCGGCGGAGGACGCCGGGACGCCCGGGGCCGGGGGCGAGGAAGACGCCGCCGACGGCGGTTGACGCCGCCGCGCCCTCTCCGCTCGGCCGCAGGGCCCGTCGTGCGCCGGTCTCGGTCAGGTGTAACACGGCGGCCACGGTCACCAGGCTGACCGCCCAGCCGTCGAGCAGGCTGACTCCGGCTGGGACTTCGACGACCGGTGGCCGGAGCGTTTGCGGTGTCGCGCCCCGCGGCGGGCGGGCCAGAGGTTGCCCGCGGTGTAGGCGATCGCGCCGACGAGCGTGCCGAGCGCGGCACCGAGCAGCAGCGCCGAGCCCGCCAGCAGTCCCCACAGTCCCGCAGGCACCACTTCAGCCATGCCGCCACCGGTACCCGGAGCCCCTCCGGCGTCACCCGCGGAGCGATCACGCAGGGGGACTAACCGACCCGCTGCATCGCCTTCCGGTGCCGCTCCGCCATCGCCGCCCCGGACTCGCGGCGGGCCATCCTGCGCAGCACCGACGGTGCGACGAGCAGCCCGGCGACCGTCCAGGCGCCCAGCACGCCCGCCGTCTCCAGATGCCGCCAGGACGCGCCGATCTCGGCGGCCACCGCGTCGGCCGGCAACAACGCTGACCGCAGCGCGAGGCCGAGCCAGTACACGGGGAAGACCTGCCCCCGACGGTCTGCAGCCACTCGGGGAGCTTCGACAGAGGGAAGTAGATCCCGGAGATCGCGACGAGTCCCATCACCGGAAGCATCAGCAGTCCGACCGTGCGCGGGCTGTCGACGAGTGAGCCGATGACAGCGCCTGCCGGCAGGGTGGCCAGCAGACCGAGCGGGACCGCCCACACGAGTGTCAGCAACGCTCCGCCGCCCTGCCGGGCGACCCCGTCCACGAGGAACACGCCGACGGCGAAGGGGAGTGCCATGGACGCCAGGGCCGTACCCGACACCATGATGATCTTGCCGACGAGGTGGCCGACCATGCCGTGCGGGACGGCCTTGGCCCGCAGCAGCGTGCCGTCCTCGCGCTCGGCCGCGAGCAGTTGCGCCGTGGTCATCATCCCGGTGAACGCGAGGGTCATTCCCAGCATGCTCGGCAGCAGGAACGCGCCGGTCGAGATGTCGGTGCCCTTCAGCCGGTCGTCCCCGGCCAGGAACAGCGGAACGAGGAGCAGCACCGTCCAGAGCACGTAACCGAACACGTCCTGGCCGGTGGTGAAGGTGTGCCGGAGTTCCGTCCAGCCGCGCCGCACCCCTGCTCCGGCCGCGTACCACACCGGACTCATCGCGATCCCTCCCCGAAAGCACGCGCCGCCCGCTCCTCGGGAACGCTCCCCGTCTCCAGCTCCCGCACCATGGTCAGGTAGGTGTCCTCCAGGCTCGCCCGGCGCACCTCCAGCCCGCCGATCGCCTCGCCGTGCTCCTCGAAGAGCCGGCGAACGAACCGGGTGGGCTCGGCCGTCGACTCCTCGAAGCGGCGCCCGTCCCGCGTCCAGCGCACGGTGGCGTCGGCCGAGGCCTGCCGGGACAGCTCCTCGGCCGGACCGTCGGCCACGATCCGCCCGCCGGCCAGGATGAGGATCCGGTGGGCGAGTCTCTCCGCCTCGGCGAGGTCGTGCGTGGTCATCAGGACGGTGGTGTTCTCGTCCGCGAGCCCGCGCACCAGACCGTGGAACTCGTTCCTCGCCTCGGGGTCCAGACCGGCCGTCGGCTCGTCCAGGAACAGCAGCTCGGGCCTGCCCACGATGCCGACGGCCACGTCGAATCGTCTGCGCTGCCCGCCGGACAGGGTCCCGACCCGCTTGTCCGCCTGCTCGGTCAGCCCCACCGCGGCGAGGAGTTCGTCGACGTCCCACGGGCGCCGTATGAGGCCGGTGGAGTACGGCACGTAGTAGGAGCCGAGATGGGCCAGCAACTCCCGCACCCGCCACTTGCCGTGGTCCCGCCAGGACTGCAGCACGACGCCCAGGCGCGCACGCCACCGCTCGTCCCCGCGGGCCGGATCGGTGCCGAGGACGGTCACCTCGCCGTCCGAACGCATCCGGAAGCCTTCCAGGATCTCGATCGTGGTCGTCTTCCCGGCGCCGTTCGGGCCGAGCAGCACCAGGACCTCGCCCCGCCGGGCCGTGAAGCCGACTCCTTTCAACACGTCCTGGGTGCGGTAGCGCATCCGCAGATCGCGTACGGCGATGACCGTGTCGCCGCCTGGCGGTGGGCTGTCGGCCCCTGGTGACGCGTGACCGGTCGTCATCGGCGTTCCCCCGTCCGTCTCGTGTTCCGTCCTGTGGGATCGGGGGCCGGAGACCGTGCCGACGTCCGGGGTCAGGGGACGTCGTCGACGGCTGCGGCTGCCGTTGCCGCCCGGCAGCGGTCGTTCGGGCCCTCTCCGGGCGAACACATTACCGAACGGTTCCGGTGTCGACCCTGTTCCACGGGACCGGCCCGGCTCAAGGCCGGGCCGGGCGCGTCGTCACCCGGTGCCGAGACCGGCGTCGTCGACCTCCTCCTTGCCCTCGGCCTTGAGGACCTTGTTGAGCGGCGCGAGGTCGTAGATGCCCTCCAGGTCGGGCTTCTCCAGCAGCCCGGCCTTGACCGCGTGTTCGGCCTGGGTGCGGAGGGTGGAGGCGAGCGGGTCGTCGAGGAAGGTGATGGACTTCCAGGCCGGGTCCAGGACGTCGGCGGGCAGCGCCTTCCCGGACAGGGTCTCCAGGGCCTTGTTCGCGGAGGCCTTCGCCCGGTCCGGGTGGGCGTTGATCCACGCGTTGGTCTTCACCGACCCGCGCAGCACGGCCTCGACCACGTCCGGGTGCTGCTTCAGGAACTCCTGCCGCACGATGATGTTCGTGATCACGAACTTCTTGTCGGGCCACAGCGTCGACTCGTCGAGCAGCACCTTGCCGCCCTCGGCGACCAGCTTCGACGCGGTCGGCTCGGGCACCCACGCGCCGTCGATGGAACCGGACTTGTAGGCGTCCGGGGTGACCTTGTTGTCGGTGCGGACGACGGAGACGTCGCCCCGGCCGCTCGCGGCGTCGACCTTCCACCCCTGGTCCTTGACCCAGTTGAGGAACGCGACGTCCTGGGTGTTGCCGTGCTGCGGGGTGGCGATCTTCTTGCCCTTGACGTCCTGGAGGGACGTGATCCGGTCCGGGTTGACGACGAGCTTCACGCCGCCCGAGGCGGAGCCGCCGATGATGCGCAGGTTCCTGCCGTTGGACTTGGTGTAGCCGTTGATGGCGGGGGAGGGGCCGATCCAGCCGATGTCGAGGGAGCCGGCGTTCAGCGCCTCGATCTCGGAGGGGCCGGCGTTGAACGTCGAGGGCTTGATCCTCGTGCCGCCGAGTTCCTTCTGGAGGAGGCCCTCCTGGACGCCGACGAGCGCGGTGGCGTGCGTGAGGTTGGGGAAGTAGCCGATCTTCACTTCGTCGGCGGAGAGCTTCTTCGCGCCCGCCGCGACCTGGCTCTGCTTGCCGTCGTCGGTGGACTGGGAGCCGTAGCCGCAGGCGGTGAGCAGCAGCGGCAGCGCGGCTGCGACGGCGAGGGCGCGCAGGGTGGTGAGCGGTCTGGCGGCAGACACGGAGGTGTCCTCTCGGGGAGACGGGTGGATCGGTGAGGAGCGGCGCGTGCGGGGCGTGCGACCCGCGGGCAGGCGCCGGCGCTCCGCTCGCCGGCACCCGGCGGCGGGAATGCCGCCGCGGGGTCCGGGAGCGGAGGTGTGCGGTGTGGGGGGAGGCGCGGCAGGTGCCGCCGGCCGGAGAGCGGGACTCGGCGGGCGGTCTCAGACGGGTCGACAGATGGCGCTGGACGTCCGGCCCAGGTCGATGTGGCGACGCGAGGTGAGCAGGAGGAACGACCGGTCCGCGCGGTGGTGCGTTCCCATGGCCACCTCCTGATTTCCTAGTTTTCCTACCGGGCTGATAGGGATCGTGGCAGAAGGCCGCGCCCGCCCCAAGAGGTCATTCATATAGTGGACGAGGGGATCTCACCTGGTGGGATGCTGGTCGACGCCCCGGCCCGTCAGGGGTTGGTCCAGGCTCCCGGCGCGTCGGTCAACGCGGAGACGTCAGGGGGGAGTTGGGCCGATGCGACATCGGCGAGGGACACGCCCTCGAGGATCTCGCGCACATTGGACCGCAGGGCGATCCACAGGGGGAGCAGCGACTGGGCCGGGCCGGAGTACGACAGGTCCGGCGGGCGGACCCCGCGCACCGACACCAGCGGTCCGTCGACGACGCGGATGACGTCGGCGATGCTGATGGACTCCGCGGGCTTCGCCAGCCGGTAGCCGCCGTTGCCGCCGCGCTGGCTGAGGATGAGACCGCCCCGGCGCATGTCGTTGAGGATGCTTTCCAGGAACTTGTGCGGGATGTCCTGGGCGTCGGCGATGGCCTCGGCCTTCAGTGGCAGGTCGTCCCGGGACGCGGCGAGCTGCAGCGCGGCACGTACCGCGTAGTCCGCCCTGGCTGAGATCCGCATGCGTCCATTATCGCGTAGGGCTCCGGCCGGCCTCCGCTCCGGGCGGGCGGCCGGGCAGGGGCGGGAGTCCCTGCCCGGCGGCCGGGCGGCTCATGCCGCGGCGGGGGTGTAGTGCGAGGCGTCGTCGCCCTCGACGACGTGGCTGAGGGTGCCGTCGACGCCGGCGGGGACGTCGCCCGCGACGGTCACCCGGTGCAGGAGCCGGGGCAGGTCACCGTAGTCGTCCGGGGCGTAGTGCTGGGTGATGCGGTTGTCGAACAGGACGACGTCGCCCGGGTTCCAGGCCACCCGCACGATGTTCTCCGGGCGGGTGACGTACGACTGGAAGAGGCGCAGCAGGTCGCGGGAGTCGGAGGGGCCGAGGCCGACGAGGCTCTGGGCGAAGCCGCCGATGAACAGCCCGCGCTCCCCGGTCTCGGGGTGGACGCGGACGACGGGGTGTGCGGTGCGGTACTTCCGCGAGACGAACCGCCTGCGGTACTCGGCCGCCTTCTCGCTCCTGGGAGCCGCGTAGTCGTAGTCGTTGGTGTGCACCGCCCACAGCTTGTCGGCGAGCTCACGCAGTGGTTCGGGCAGGTCCCGGTAGGCGGCACCGGCGTTGGCGATGAGGGTGTTGCCGCCGTAGGGCGGGACGACGATGGCGCGCAGCGTGGACGCCTTCGGGGGCGTACGGACGAAGGTGACGTCGGTGTGCCACTGGTTGGCGCGGATGCCCTCGTCGCCGTCCACGGGCAGGACCCGGGGCTGTCCCTTGACGGAGGACACGGTCGGGTGCGCGGTGGTGAGTTCGCCGAATAGGGCGGCGAAGCGGAGCTGGCCCGCGTCGTCGAGGTGCTGGTCGCGGAAGACCAGCGCCTTGTGTTCCAGAAGCGCGGAGTTGATCTCGGTGACGAGGGCGGGGGCGAGGTCGGTGCCGAGGTCCACGCCGAGGATCTCGGCGCCGATGCGGCCGCCGATCCTGCGGAGGCCGAAGCCGGTGCCGGTGGTCATGTGCGGTGTCCTTTCGGGGGTTCGAGGCGGGCACACCGGCTCAGGCGGGCAGGCCGAAGGGCGGGTGGGCGCCGTTGAGGTGGTAGTCGCCGATCTCGCGGAGCCGGTGGGCGACGGGTTCGTAGAGGGTGTGGGTCCGGGCGTTGCGCCAGAAGCGGTCGAAGCCCAGCCGTGCGGAGACGCAGTGGGTGCCGACGATGTCGAGGGCACGGGTGGTGCACTCCTGCGCGGCCCGGGAGGCGGCGGCTTCGGCCATGGCGACGAGGACGGAGATCTCCGCGTACGCGTCGTGGGCGAGGTCCTCGCCGCGGGCCAGTCCGCCGCGCACGGCGTCCAGCGCCTGATCGGCGAGTGCGGCCGCGGAGCGGGTGAGGACGGTGAGTTCCCCGTAGGCGGTCAGCACCTGGGGGTCGTGGGGGGTGCCGACCGGCCAGGCGGGATGCCAGGGGGCGTGGCCCGTCCTGCTGTACTCGCGGGCTTCGGCGAGCACTCCCTCGGCCATGCCGAGAAGGAGTTGCACGGAGACGAGGCGCCCGACCGGAGCCGCCAGCGCGGCCAGCGGCGACAGCATGTCCTCGTCCACGGGCAGGGGGCCGAGCACGTCGTCGGGGGTGACCGGCACGGCGTCGAACTCCACGCTCGCGCCGGCCGCGAGCCGCTGGCCGAAGGGGTCGGCGGCGTCGTCGATCCGCACGCCGGGACGCGCCGGATCCACGACGACGGCGAGCGGTTCGCCGGTGTCGGCCCGCACGGCCCGCACGGCGAGGCGGTCGGCGACCAGGACCCCGGTGGTGTAGCTCTGCCGGCCGTCGAGCACGTGCCCGCCGGCCTTCCTGGCGAGCGTCAGCGGCGGTTCCCGAGGGGCGAAACCAGCGCCCCAGCACCACTGTTCGGCCGCCGACCGCTGCTCGACCCGCGCGGCCACGGCGGGCTCCGCGAAGAACCCGGCGCTCCACGACGCGAAGTAGTGACAGCCGAGCAGCTGACCGATCGCGCCGTCGGCCGCGCCGATCTCCCGTACGACGGCGTAGGCCGTGGCCCAGTCCGCGCCGCCGCCCCCGGACCCGGCCGGTATCAACAGCGTCAGCAGGCCCGCCTCGCGCAGCCGGGACACCTCGTCGAACGGGGCCTTGCCCGCCTGCTCCCTGGCCACCGCGTCCGTGGCCAGGTCGTCCGCCGCCTCGTGGGCCACGCGCAGCCAGTGCGCACGGCCGGGCCCGGGCAGGTCGGATTCCGCGGCGGGGCCGGACGGCGCGGTGGCAACGCCCATGACGTGGGCTCCTCAAGGTCGGTGGCAGGGAGGGAAGTGCCGTGGTCCCGGAGATGTCCCTCAGGGATGCGGCGGACCGTCGGACGCGGGACGTGTCCGCGCCTGGTCGCCTCACATACGGGGAGTGGAACGGCACGGGCGAACGCGTGAGCGGCGGGCCTCTTGTCCGCTTATCCGCAACAGCAGGCGGCGCTGCCGACGTGACCGAAGTCGACATGCCGACGACGAACGAGTCGTTGCTGTGTACGGGACATGTACGTCATCCTGCGCACCCCCGTCGGACGCCGTCAAGGCTTCCCTAGTAATCCGATAGGAAAAGTAGGAAGAGTCCTCGCTCAGGGCCGTGGCGCGACGGTCTGCGGGGCGGCGGGGACGGGCGCGAGCCGGTAGGCGTTCTCGTAGGTGATCACGCGGCCGGCGGTGGGCGGCGCGAAGTGGGTGCCGAGGACCAGGGTGTCCGTGTCGGCGAGGGAATCGAGCAGCTTGCGACGCGAGGCCTCGGACTGCTCCGGGTCGATGTCGACGCACGCGCCGATGGCCGGGTGGGCGAGCTGGACCGGGTGATGGATGCAGTCACCGGTGATCAGCGCCGTCTCGCCCTGGCTGGTCAGTTCGACGGCGATGTGGCCGGGGGTGTGGCCGGGCGTGGGCAGCAGGCGCAGGCCCGGGGCGACCTCGGCCCCCTCGGCCGGGATGTCGACGAGGTCGAGCAGTCCCGCCTTCTCGACCGGGATCACGGAGTCGCGGAACATCTGCCTGCGCGCCTCCTCCATGTCGTACGTGGCCCAGAACTCCCGCTCGAGGCGGGAGGTGAGGTAGCGGGCGTGGGGGAAGGTGGGGACCCACTCGCCGTTCACCTGCCGCGTGTTCCAGCCGACGTGGTCGGCATGCAGGTGGGTGAGGATCACCAGGTCGACGGAGTCCGGGGGGAAACCGGCGGCGGTCAGGCGCTCGAGGAAGTCGGTCCGCAGGTGGTGCCAGGCGGGGTTCGCCCGCTCCTTGCCGTTGCCGATGCCGGTGTCGACGAGGATGCGCAGCCCGCCGACGGTGAGGGCGAAGCTGTGGCTGTCGATGCGCAGGACGCCCTCCTGGTCGGCGAAGTCGGGGTGCAGCCAGTCCTGCTGTCCGACCAGGTCCGTGGTGGCGTCCGGAAGCAGCCAGCGTCCGGTCGCGGGCGGCAGAAGGACCTCGTCGATGCGGTGGACGGTGACAGCGCCCGTGGTCCAGGAGGGGATGGCGGTGGTCTCGACGGCCGGTGGAGTGTTCATGCTCTGTCGGTTCCTTTGGTTCTTCGGCGGTGTTCAGTGGCGTTCGGCTCAGTAAAAGCAAACGGTTTGCTTTAAGGAACCCTAGGTCCTAGTGTCGGTTAAAGCAAAAACTTAGCTTTTGACGCCGGGCGCTCCGTCGCTCCCGCCCGATCAGGGGAGGACCTTCATGTCCACTGCCATGTCCGCTGCCGGACTCACGCCACAGGAGGCGGCCCTCGGGGCCGACCGTGCCGGGTTCCCGATGCCGGCCGGCCGGCATGCCGCGGTGGCCGCCACGGCCAACCACATCCACTCCGTCGTCGCGGTCCTGCGGGAGCTGGACTTCGGAGACACCCCGCCTGCCGCCGCCTACCGCGCCGGAGAGGAGAAGACCGATGCAGCCGTATGAACTGTCCCTCGTCCGAGCCGCTGACGCGATCAGGGCACGGACGCTGTCGCCCGTCGAGCTGGTGGACTCGGTCCTCGACCGCGTCGAGAAGGTCGATCCGCAGCTGGAGGCCTACGTCACCGTCACCGCTGAGCGGGCCCGCCGGGCTGCACGCGAGGCCGAGCAGGATGTCGCGGCCGGCCGCCCGCGCGGCCCGCTGCACGGCATCCCCATGGCGCTGAAGGACCTGATCGACGTCGCCGGCGAGGCCACCACGGCCAGCTCCCGGGTCCGTGCGGACCACCGCGCGGAGAGCGACAGCACGGTCGCCGCCCGTCTGGCCGCGGCCGGCGCGGTCCTGGTCGGCAAGACGCACACTCATGAATTCGCCTACGGTCTTACCACCCCGCAGACCGCCAACGCCTGGAACCGGGACCGGGTCGCCGGCGGCTCCAGCGGCGGGTCCGCCGTCGCCGTCGCCGCGGGCGCCGCGACCTTCGCGCTGGGCACCGACACCGGCGGATCGATCCGGGTGCCCTCCGCGCTCAACGGTGTCGTGGGTTTCAAGCCGACCTACGGCCTCGTCCCGCGCCACGGCGTCACGTCCCTGTCCTGGTCGCTGGACCACGTCGGCCCGATCACCCGCACCGTCGAGGACGCGGCCCTGGTCCTGGCCGCCCTGGCCGGCCACGACCCCCGCGACCCCGCCTCCGTGGCCGCCTCCGGCCCGGTCTACCGGCCGGGCGGCGCGACGGAACTGACGGGACTGCGCATCGGAGTGCCGCGCACCTACTACTTCGACCACGTCGCCCCGGAGGTGGCGGCCGCCGTCCGGCGTGCCACAGCCGAGCTGCAGAGCCTCGGCGCACGGCTCGTCGAGGTCGAGATCCCGATGACGGGCTACATCCAGGCCACCCAGTGGGGCCTGATGGTGCCGGAGGCCACCGCCTACCACGAGCGCACCCTGCGCACCGTCCCCGAGCTGTACCAGGCCGACGTGCGTGTCCTGCTCGAAGCCGGCGCGCTGATGCCGGCCGGGGACTATCTGCGCGCCCAGCGTTCGCGCACGCTCATGCGGCAGGCCTGGGGGCGCCTGCTGGAAGAGGTCGACGTGATCGCCGCCCCGACGGTCCCTGCCACGGCGGTGAAGGCCGGCGACGAGACGATCACCTGGCCGGACGGCACCGTCGAGGGTGTCTCCGACGCCTATGTGCGCCTCTCGGCCCCCGCCAACATCACCGGGGTGCCCTCGCTGTCCGTCCCGGTCGGTCACGACACGGCAGGCCTGCCCATCGGCATGCAGCTGCTGGGCCGGCCCTTCGGCGAGCCGGTGCTGCTGCGGGTCGGCCATGCCTACGAGCAGACCCGGCCCGCGCGCCGGCCGGCGGCCGTGTGACGAACGGGCTGTGTGGCCCCCGGCCGGGTCCTGGACGTGGCCCCAACGGGCGCTTGAAGCAACATGTTCGCTTTAAGCTGGTTCCATGAGCCGCAAGACGATGGTGCGCCCCGGTGGTCGCAGCGCCAGGGTGCAGGCGTCGGTGCACGCCGCCGTGCGCGAACTCGAGGCGGAGGTGGGCCGGGAAGCGCTGACCGTCCCCCTGGTCGCCACGCGCGCCGGAGTCACCCCGTCCACGATCTACCGCCGCTGGGGCGACCTGCAGGAGCTGCTGTCGGACGTGGCGGTCGAGCGCCTGCGGCCCGAGAAGGCGCCGCGGGACCGGGGAAGCCTGAGGTCCGATCTCGAGGATTGGGCGGAGCAGTTCCTCGAGGAGATGTCCGCCCCCACCGGCCGCGCCTATCTCCGCGACGCCCTGCTCGGCGATCCGGACGGCAGCAATGCCGGCCAGTGCTCGGCCTACGCGGCCGAGCAGATCGATGTCATCATCGGCCGCGCGGCCGGCCGCGCGGAGACCGCACCCGACGTCGAGACGGTCCTCGACCGCGTGGTCGCCCCCATGATGTACCGCATCCTCTTCCGTCCTGAGGGGCTCGACACCGCGTACGCGCGTGAGTTGGTGGCCGGGCTGGTCGGGACGACCGATCGCTGACGCCCGCGGGCGTGCCCGCCCTGTGCGCGACGGGCGGCCGTCACTCCCGCACGGTGCGAATCATCGCCCACCAGGCTGACACCCGAGGCGCGAACCGGTCGGCTCAGGGGTTCCAGTACACGTTGGTGAACGTCCGGTCGAAGCGTCCGGTCTCCAGGTCCTTGCGCTGGATCGCCCAGTGGACGCTGGATCCGGCCGCCACATCACCGAGGTCGGGGCTCCAGCTCGCGAGCAGCACCCAGTCCTCGACGTTCTCGGACACCGGTTCCCCTCCGCCCCGACCGCCCTCCGACGCCTGCTCCACCGCGCAGCGCACCAGGCCTGCCAGCGGATCGAGATGAACCATCTCCTCGTCGGCGTACCCGCCTATGTGCAAAGGCCCCCGGAGGTCGAGGTAGCGGCACGCCATCTCCCACTCCTCGGCCAGTTCCTCGGCGTGGGGGAAGCCGGGCAGCGGCTCCAGGTCGCCGTCGGGCAGTTCGACCTCGTAGTGGTACGGCAGTGACGGCTCGGTCCGCGCCCGCAGCTCGCCCTGCGGGAAGGCGTCGGCCACCTCCCGCTCCTCGGGGATGCCGTCCGGGTCCCAGGCGTACGGGTCGTGTTCCTCCGTCGGCGCCCCGGCGGGGACATGCACGACGGCGCCGTGGTCGGTGAGGTCACCTCTGTCCCGTGGCCAGGCGAAGAGGAGCAGGCGGCCGTCGCGCGGCAGGGGCAGGTCGGTCGAGCCTTGCGGCAGCGCCGCGAGGTCGATGGAGGCGACGTAGGGGAAGGGAGGGTGCGGGGTGCCGGTCGGCAGCAGCACGGGGCCGCCGAACCGGGCGGCGACCGGGCCGTCGTCGCGCGTCGACAGGACCGCGCAGGGCCGCACCATGTCGATCCACCGGTCGACCTCGTCGGCCGGGATGCCCAGTTCCGCCGCTTCGTCGCGGAAACGGGTCAGTCGCTCGCGTAGCTCTGGAGAAGTCACACGGCAAAGGTAGGGCCCGGCACCGACATCACGACGGGGACCGGGCCACCACGGCCCCGCGAGCGCGCGGCGGGGAACTGTGGTGGCCCGGCTGGAGGGGGGTCAGCGGGTGAAGGTGACCCGGTGCTCCTTCAGGGAGCCGCAGTTGGAGCCGTACACCTGGACGTACGTGTTGGCGATGCTGCCGCCCCAGTCCACGCAGTGGCCCTTGCCGTAGACGTAGGTCGGTCCGGCGTACGACGTGAAGAGGCCCTCGTCGTAGTGGCTCTCGTCGGTGTCCGGGACGTAGATCCAGGCGGACATGTTCACGGCCGTACCCGGGTTGTTGCGGATGGTCGCGACGCAGTTCTGGCCGTTGGAGGCGTTGTAGGTCAGGTAAACGGTCCCCAGCGAGCCGACGGCCGCGGAATTGACCGTCTTGTAGCCGCTGCCGCAGACCTTCTGCGGCGTGGTGTTGGGCGCCGCGGAGGCCGGCGACGCCAGAGCGGTCATGGTCCCCACCGACAGCGCCGCCACGGCGGACGCGGCCAGGACGGAACGGGCGAATCTCATATTTCCCCCTTGCAACTCTTCGAGGTGGTTGCTCCTGCATGATGTGACCCGCGGCACGTCCAAAGGGTTGTGCGTCGATTCCCGGGAAAATCAGGTGAGTTGACGGGGAGGGGTGACTTTCGGTGGGAGAACCGCCCGCCCCCCGAGGCGGTGCCCGAGCGTGCCCAGACCCCGCCGTCTTTACTCATCGGGTCACCCATGGCTCACGTGAGATCCAGAGGATCTGCGCAGGGGTGACACACGGACTGCACACCGCCCCTCCAAAGTCTCGTTAGCGTTACGGCTCGATCCCACGTGCGAACGTGACCAGGCCGCGGCCGGCGAGCCGCCGGCACAGCCAGATCGGGAAGACCACACATGGACTACTGCTCCTCGTGCCGTCGGCACCTCAACGGCGCCTTGGTCTGCCCGGGGTGCGGCGCCTACGCCCCGGACATCGACCCCTCCGCCGCCGACGGCCGTACCGGCCCGGCCCCCGTGACCGCCCCGGCCCAGGCCGGACCGGCCGCATGGGAGCACCCGGCCGCCACCGGTACGTGGCACGACGGCACCGTGTGGGACGAGACGACCCGTACCGGCACACGGGAGACCCACGACACCGGCGCGTCCGACGGCTACGACTCCCCGGACACCGACACCTCCGAGAGCTACCAGGAACGGCCCCAGGGGCGTGCGGCACGCCGCCGTCAGATGGCCCGCTGGAAGAAGAGCCAGCGCCGGGCCGTGGTGGCCACCGCCGTCGCACTCGTCGGAGGCGGTCTGACCGTCGCCACGCTGAACGGGAGCGCGGCACCCGGCGTGCGCGCGGCCACCGCGCCGGAGGACACGACCATGGGCGGCGCCGACGGAGAGGCCCCGACGTTCACGGAGCCGACGTCGAAGCAGTACGACACCCCGCGCTCCTCGCCCACCACGCCACCGCACTCCGACCGCGCCTCCCGCCACCAGCAGACCAGGAAGGCCGACCCCCGTACCACGCCGACGGACGCCCGCACGGACGCGGCCGCCGCACCGCGCGAGCTGCCGCTGACGACCCCGCAACGGCGGTCCACCGCCCCGGACACCGCCGACACGGTCACCGGCAACGCAGGCTCGTCCGCGTCGAAGGTCACCGAGCCGACGACTCCGCCGGCCGCCGAGACCCAGCCGGACACGCAGGAGCCCGCCGCTCCGGCGACACCCCCGCCCGCGACGAGCACCCCGCCGCCCGCCTCCTCTCCCTCCGACCCGCAGTCGAAGGAACTCTGCCTGCTCGTCATCTGCCTCGGCTGAGCCGAAAACCGGTGGCCGCCCGGCCTCCGCCTTCGTACCGTCGGGCGCATGGCTGACGAGTGCTTCCGGCATCCGCGGCTCGCCGCGGTCTACGACCCGCTCGACCCCGACCGCGGCGATCTCGACCCCTACCTGCGCATGGCGGAGGAGTTCGGGGCGCGTCAGGTGCTCGACATCGGCTGCGGAACCGGCGTGTTCGCGCTGCTGCTCGCGGAACGCGGCGTCGAGGTCGTCGGCGTCGATCCGGCCCGGGCGTCCCTGGACGTGGCACGCGGCAAGCCGGGCGCCGAGCGGGTGCGGTGGATCCACGGCGACGCCACGGCGCTCCCGCCGCTCGCCGCCGACCTCGCGACGATGACGGGCAACGCCGCCCAGGCCATCGTCGACCCCGAGGCCTGGCGGCACACCCTGCGCGGGGCACGCGAGACGCTGAAGCCCGGCGGGCGCCTGGTGTTCGAGACCCGGATACCGGCCCGCCGCGCCTGGGAGCGGTGGACCCGCGAGGACACGTACACCGTGACGGACGTCCCCGGCGTCGGCGGCGTCGAGTCCTGGGCCGAACTGCTCGACGTGCGCGGGCCGCTGGTGACGTTCCGGTGGACCTATGTGTTCGCCGCTGACGGCCAGGTGCTGACCTCCGACTCGACGCTGCGCTTCCGCGAGCACGAGGAGGTCGAAGCCCAACTCGCCGCCGAGGGCTACGCGGTGGACGACGTGCGCGAGGCGCCCGACCGTCCCGGCCGGGAATACGTGTTCGTCGCACGGCGTCCGGAAAACGCCCGCTGAGACGGCCCGACCGGCTCCGCGGCAAGCGGAATCCGCCCGTACAATCCTCGCGACCAAATCGGGGGCGTCATCAGCGGGGGAGTCCGCGTGGAAACCATCATCGTGCAGTTGCCCGGCCCGTCGCACTGGGACGCGGACGAGCCGGGCAGTCCCGAACTGATCCACCTCGGACCGGGGGACGTCGCGGACTTCGGCCGCGGTGGGACAGGGGTGCGCATCGTCCTGGCCGACCCCGGGATCTCCCGCCGGGCCGGGCAACTGGAAGCGGCCGGGGACTACTGGCGGCTGTCCAACTTCAGCCGCAGCGTGTCGTACGTGGTGGAGAACCTGGAGGGGGCCGGCGAGTACCTCACCGTCGCCCCCGGGCGGCTCGGCGCGCCCGTGCCCTTCGAGTTCTCCCGCGTGGTGCTCCCCGCCCTGTCCGGCACCGCCGGCTTCAAGGTGTTCGCGCCCCAGCACGCCTACCTCGGCGAGCAGACCGTACCGGGCGGCGGGGAACAGACCGTCCATCCCTTCGCCCTCGACCCCACGTCGAAGTACTTCCTCGTCCTGGTGGCCCTGTGCGAACCGCGGCTGCGCGATCCCTCGGACTCGGCACTGCCCGGCGTCGGGCAGATCGTGGACCGCCTGCGCCCCCTGGAGTCCTGCCGCGACCTCACCCGCTCCGCCGTCAACTACCACATCGACTACCTCGCCTTCGCCAAACTGCGCCTGGACGTCGGTGAGGAGACGGCGACCGGGGCCGGCGCCAAACGCGCCCGGCTCGCCTCCGTCGCCCTGCGCTTCGGCCTGGTGCGCGAAGAGCACCTCGGCCTGCTGCCGCGCCGCGGCGCCGGCCGCCTCGCCCCGCAGGAGGCCGGAGCATGACGCCCGGACCCGACGTCCACGAGGACGACCTGGAGACGCCCCGGCCCCGCCTCCCCGAGGGCTTCCGGATCGAGGGCTGGGAAGTGGGCGCGGTCATCGGCTCCGGCGGCTGGGGAACCGTCCACGAGGCCCGGACCGTCGCCGACGGCACGCCGGTCGCCGTGAAGGTGCTGCCGACCGGCTCCCTGGGCCCCGGGCAGCGTGCCGCGCTCGGCGAACTCGTGGCCCGCGAGGTCCGGTTCAGCGCGGAGGCCGACCACCCGCACCTCGTCCGCACCCACGCCGTGTGCACCGTCGAGGCACCGGAGCTGCCCGCCCTCGACGGGGCGATCGCACTGGTGATGGACCGGGCCGAGGCCAGCCTCAAGGACGTCCTCGACGCGGCCGTCACGGGCGGGCCGATCGACGGCGCGGACCGCGTGCTGCGCGGAGTCGCCGCCGGCCTCGCCCACATGCACGCCGCCGGCTGGGTGCACGGCGACCTCAAACCCGCCAACGTCCTGCTCGGCCCGGACGGGCAGGTGTGGCTCGCGGACTTCGGACTGGCCGCCGAACTCGACGGCACCCACGCCCATCTGCCACCGCTCGGCACCCTCGACCACCTGCCGCCCGAGTGGTGGTCCCAGCGCACCGGCACCCAGGGCGCCATCGTCCGGCCCACCGCCGACATCTGGGCCTTCGGCGTCCTCGCCCACCAGGTCCTCACCGGCGGCCTGCACCCCTTTCCGGGCGCCACGGCCCGGGCCCGCTCCCTCGCCGCCCAGACCTACGCCCGCGGCACCGCACCCCTGCGGCTCGACACCGCCCTCGACGACGACCTGCGGCGGCTGGTCGCCGACTGCCTGGCACCCGACCACACCACCCGCCTGCCGCACACGGCGAGCAGCGTCGCCGCCCGGGTCGAAGCCCTGACCGGCGGCCCCCGCCCCCGAGGGCGACGCCTGCTGCCGGTCGCCGCGGCCGGACTCGCCGTCCTGACCGCCGCCGCACTCGCCGGGACGGCCCTGCTCGGCGGAGACGGCGACACCCGGGACGACGCCCGCGACCGGGGCACGCCCGCCGCCGTCACCGGCACACCCCGCCCGGCGCCCGGTGAGATCCCGGCGGACTCCGACGTGCCCGAGGCGCTGCGGCCCGTCATCACCCGCGCCGCGCACCGCTGCACCGACGAGGAGATCACCCCCGCCCTGCTCGCCGCGATGGTCAAGGCCGAGAGCGGCTTCGACGCGAACGCCGCCCGCCCGGAGAGCGACGAGTACGGCATCGCCATGTGGACGCCGGCGGTGTTCAACGCCTGGGCGGTGGACGGGGACGGCGACGGCGACAAGGACCACATGTCGCCGCCGGACGCGATCTCCACCATGAGCGGCTACGTGTGCTGGCTCGACCAGCGTTTCAAGGAGGCCGGGCTGCCGAAGAAGGACCTGCCCGCCCTGGTCGCGGCCGGCTACCGCACCAGCGACCGCACGGTCATCGAGGAGGGCGGCGTCCCGGAACGGGTGCGGCCGCACGTCGACAAGGTGCTGCGCTATCTCGCCGAGTACCGGCGCTGACTCGCCGAGAACCGGCGCTGAGGTACGCGCACGCGAGCGGGAGGCGGAGCCTTCGCCCCGCCCCCCGCTCGTCCCCCGTTCCCGTCACGGCCGCGGCGAGCCGCACTCCGGGACGTTCGGCAGCCGGTTGTCCGGCGAGCTGATGTAGATGTTGGAGATGTAGCCGCCGTACTGCGGCAGATAGGCCCACCACTCGTTGGTGTAGGGCGGCACGTTGACCACCTGGCCGCGGACCTGGCAGCCCACCAGCACCTCGACCCCGGCCGGCAGTTGCGTGATCCGGTCGTCACCGGTGGTCGGGCCCTTGCGGACGTTCACGAACTCGCCCCACGTGCCGAACCACGTCCCCGCGGGCCGCACCGCACCCGGCACGTTCAGCGAGCGCGTCAGCCGCCCGACGTCGGTGTAGGCCTTCCCGTACGACGTGCCCACCGGGTGCAGCGTCAGCACGGCCACGATCGAGCGGTCGTCCGCGCCCACCGTGCCGGTGGTGTGCAGCGCGGGACGGGTGAGGTCCACGTCGGCGGCCGCCCGGGTGGTGGTCGCGGCCGGTGCCGCCGCCGGGGCGGCCGCTCCCTGCGGGCCGCAGGTTCCCTTGGCGAACTTCCCGGACCAGCCCTGCTTCACCGCCCAGGGGCGGTCGAACGCCCCCGCGATGCCGAAGTGCTGGTCGAAGCGGTCGGTGGAGGAGCAGCGGGTGGAGCGGCGCAGGTTGTCCATGACGAAGTCGCGGACGGGTGCGGGCGCCTTCTCCAGGACGTACCGGTAGATCGTCACCGTGTCCCGGGCGGAGAGGGCGGTGTAGCCCCAGAAGCCCGCGTACCCGGCGGGCGGCGGCGCGGTGTCGCGCAGGCCGAGCCGGGCGGAGATCCGGTTGATGATGGCCGAGCCGCCGTACGTCGACCAGTAGTGGTTCGCGGCGTCGTCGTCACTGCTGCGCAGCATCGGCTCCAGCAGGGCCCGGTCGGCCGCGGGGACGGTGTAGTCGGGCCCGCGGTTCCAGAGGAAGTCCAGCGTCAGCAGCAGTTTCACGATCGAGGCGGAGCGGAACCGCGCGCTCTCATTGACCTGTTCGGTGAACGTGCCGGTCCGGCGGTCGAACACGGCGACGCCGGCGGTGACGCCGTCCGGGATCTGGGCGGCCCGTACCGTCTGGGTGGCCGTCCCCTGCCGGGGGACGGCCGCGGCACCGCCCGTGAGCGACGCGACCGTGACGAGGGTCGCGAGCGCGGCGGCGCCGCGCAGCAGCATGCGCATGGTTGGCCTTCCTGGTCGTCCGGCTGTCGGGCTGTCCGGCGGAGCCGCGGCCCCGTGCCGACACCGTAGGAGCGCGGGGGGGCGAGCGGTCCTGACGAATGTCAGGGCCGGTCCACCCTGATAAATGTCAGGTGTCGGCGGCCTGGTGACGGCCCGTACGGTCACCCCGGGAAACACCCGCCGACACACGAACGAAAGAGGGCTCATGAGCCGCCGATCACTCAGGACACTGCTGGCCGCCGGGGGAGCCGCCGCGGTGATGGCGCTCCTCCCGACCTCCGCCCAGGCCGCGCCGTACTCGGGCGGCAACTACGGGGCCTACGGGATGGAGGGGCAGTACCCCACCACCTCCTACTGCTCGGGCACGTTCCGGCAAATCGGTGACACCAAGTACGCCGAGGGCATGGCCCTGAAGTACTTCTACTCCGACAAGTGCGGCTCGTTCGCCCGGATCGAGAACTCCCGGGCCAACTGCGCGGCCGTGCTGCAGCGTTCCAACAGCGGTGTGGGGCGTGTCGACGGCTGGGTCTCCGAGACCGTCGACCCGGGCATCAACTACGCCTACACGCAGATGGGCAACAACCTCAACGGCCGCGTCTCGCGCGCCGTGCTCTCGTGCGACGGCCACGACCTGACCGAGACCGGCTGGTACTGAGCCGCACACACCGCGGGGGGCGGCCGGTGCTTCGGTCCGCCCCCCGCGGCGTACGTCGTCAGCAGTCCGGAACGCCGGCGATCTTCTCGCCGCCCCGGATGTACAGGTTGTTCACCCAGGCCACGTCGCTGCCCGAGAGCTCCATGACGGCGGTCCACCAGTTGTTGGTGCCGACGGCCGGGTCGTGCACGGTCTGGCCCTGCTTCTGGCAGATGGCGTCCGCCCACCACTGCGAACGGACCGCGAGGCGCGGGGATTCGGTGGTCGGCTCCTGGCGCAGGTTGACGTTGGTGGCCCAGATGTAGACGTCGGTGAGGGTCGGGTCGCCGCCGCCTGCGACGGCCGGGGAGGCCTGGGCCGTGGTGGCGAGCCCGCCGACGGCGAGCGTGGCCACGGCGAGGCCCATGGCGGTACGGCTGATCAGTCGCTTCATGTGTCTGTCCCCCGTGGGATGAAGGTGCGGACGGTGTGGTCGGAACCGGTCATGGTCCGGGTCAGCAGCGCGCCGAGGCGGGCAGGTCGCCGTACTCGTTGCCCTTGAGGTAGACGGCGCTGACGTAGCCCTCGAGGAGCTTCACCCAGACGTCGTTGGAGTAGCCGTTGTCGGTGATGCGCTCGCCGCGGGTCCAGCAGTAGGCGCCGAGCGGCTGGCCCGCCGGAGCGGTCGTGATGATGCCGTAGGAAGTCCCCGGCCCGCGGCGGACGTTGACGTTCTCGTACGGAACGACCGCGTACGGCGCGGCCAGGACGCGGGCGCCGCCCTGCTCACCGGCGGTGGCCGCGGTCGCGGTCCCGGCGGTGAGCGGGCCGAGCAGCGCGAGCGCCCCGGCACCGACGAGCGCGGCCTTGGCGAAGAGACGAGTGGACATGTCGTGTTCCCCCTGACGGTGTGGCCGACGCTCAGCACTGTAGGGAGGCCTGGGGCGACACGGTCCCTGACAATTGTCAGGATCGCCTGGGGCTGCCGGGGCGGGGACTCCGCGCCAGAGCTCTCGATACGGCCGAAAACCGCTCGACGGTCCCGGCCGCCTCTGTCTACGATCCACGGCGCGGCATCGCGTGCCGGTCACCGGCCGGGTGAGGCATGGAGGCGCCGCGGAGATGCCCGTGGAGGCATTCAACCGTGTCAGTCGAGTTCAACCACACCATCGTCCTGTCCCGAGACCGGGAGAAGTCCGCTCACTTCCTCGCGGAGATCCTGGGCCTGGAGGTCGGGGCACCGGCCGGGGTGTTCCTGCCGGTGACGACCGCCAACGGCGTCACGCTGGACTTCCTCACCATCGACGCCGACATCCCCATGCAGCACTACGCGTTCCTCGTCTCCGAGGACGAGTTCGACGAGGCCCTCGCCCGCCTCATCAAGGCCCGGATACCCATCCAGGCAGATCCGCACGGCAACCACCCGCGCCGGATCAACCGCAACGACGGCGGCCGCGGGGTCTACTTCCTCGACCCGGCGGGCCACGGCCTGGAGATCATCACCCGCCCGTACGGCGCCGATCCGTCCTCCCCGCTGAACGGGGTCACGGAGGACGTGCCCGGGGCGGTCTGACCCGGCGCCCCCGAGTCCGCGCGGCGGCTGAACGGCCGTTCAGCCGCCGTCCGGCTCCAGGGCCAGGGGAGCGGGCTCGGCCTCGGTGTCCGGCGCGTGGTCCCGGCGGGGGAGCAGCAGCGGGGTCGCGAGGAGCAGGACACCGGCGAGTGCGAGGGCCGTACGCGGGCCGGTCCGCGCGGCCAGCAGGCCCCACAGGGCGGTCAGGGCCGCGGTGGCCGCCTTGCCGGTGGCCGACCAGGCGGCCAGGGTGCGGGTGACCCGGTCGGCGGGGGTCCGCTCCAGGCGGAACGTGGCGAACACCGGGTTGAACACGGCGCAGCAGGTGATCAGCCCGAACTCGATCACCATCACCAGCGCCAGCCCGGCCGCCCCGGGGCCGACGAAGGCCAGACCGAGCGACCAGCACGCCCGCAGCACCCCGGCCGCGCGCAGCACCCGGTGCCGCCCGAACCGCGTGACGAGCCGGGGCGCCAGCCGTGAGCCGAGCAGGCCGCCGGTGCAGGGCACGGCGAAGGCGAGGGCGTACTGCCAGGGCGCGAACCGCAGGTCGTCGACCATCAGGAGGAGCAGCGGTGGCGAGGCCGCCATGATCAGGGCGTTGACCAGGACCGTGTTGCCGAACAGCGGGCGCAGCGCCGGGTCGGCCAGGATGTGCCGCCAGCCGCCGAGCAGGTCGCCCGCCCGGAGCCGGGCCGCGGCGGGTCCCGGCCGCACCGGGCGCTGCTCGCCGCCCCCGATCGCCCGGAGCCCGGCCGCCGAGAGCAGATGGCTCACCGCGTCCGCCACCACGGTCGCCACCGGACCGAACAGCCCGATCGCGGCACCGCCCAGCGGCGGCCCGGCCATGCTCGCGGTCCACATCGTCGCCTCGAACCGCCCGTTCGCGACCAACAGGTCCCGCCGCGGCACCAGCTCCTTCAGGAACGCCCCGGCCGCCGCGTTGAAGGTGATGTCGGCCGCCGCGACCACCACCGACACCAGCAGCAGCTGACCGAAGCTCAGCCCACCCAGGGCGAACGCCACGGGGACGCTCAGCAGCACCGCGCACCGGACCAGGTCCGTCGCGATCATCACCGGCCGTTTCCGGCGCGGTTCCACCCACGGCCCGAGCGGCACCGACACCGCGGCGCCGACGGCCGGCCCCACCGCCGCCAGCAGTGACACCTGCGCCGGCCCGGCGTCCAGCACCAGGACCGCGATCAGGGCGAACGCGTCGAACGCCAGCCACGTACCGGCCGTGCTGACCGCGTACGCGCCCCACAGCCACCCGAACCGCCGCCCCAGCGACCGCCTGCCCGCCATACCCGGCGCACACTCCCCGTTCCCGTGGACAACCCGGTGTTGACCGGGAGCCATCCAAGCGAGGACCGGGCGGGCCGGGCAAACAACTGCCCGGCACCCGTGCCACAACCGACCGTTGTGCCACGAGGACCTGGACGGTTCAGGGGGTCAGCGCTGGTACAGCCCCACCAGCGTCCCGTCGGCGATCCGCCGCTTCTCGACCTCCTCGTGCACCTGGTCCGCCCGGGGCGCGTCGGGCAGCACGCACGGTTCGGACAGGGCGTAGAGCCGGAAGAAGTAGTGGTGGGCGTCGTCACCCGGCGGGGGATGGGGGCCGCCCCAGCCCTGCTGCCCGTAGCCGTTGACGAGTTCCGTGCCGCCCGGTGGGCAGTGCCCGGCCTCGACGCCGTCGCTGTGCGGGTCGATGCCCACCACCACCCAGTGCGCGAAGGTGCCCGACGGGGCGTCGGGGTCCTCGCAGAGCAGGACCAGTTCGGCCGCGTCGTCCGGTACGCCGCTCCAGGTCAGCGGCGGAGAGACGTTCGGTCCCTCGTACGCGTACCGGCGCGCGATGAAGGAGTGGTCGTTGAACGCGTCGCTGCGCAGTTCGATGCCGGTCATGTGCCCCGGAGTACCCCCACGGGACCCGGGCATGCGGTTCGGAACCCATCCTCGCGGGTACCCGGAGACCCTTTCCGGAGCGAGCCGGCACGAAGGCAGGAGACGGAGGAACACGAGGATGTCTCCCCTGGCAGAAGACCCCGCGGCCGAGACCCGCGAGGACCGCCGCGCCCCCGCTCGCACCGCCCGGCTGCGCAGCCGCATCCCCGAGCCCGACGAGGAACCGGACCTGCTCGGCCAGTACCTCGCGCAGATCGCGGCGACGCCGCTGCTCACCGCGGAGGACGAGGTACGGCTGACCCGGCGGATGCGGGACGGCGAGCGGGCGCTGGCGGAACTGGAGCGGGCCGACGCCGGTGAGAGCGACCTCGCACCCGAGCGGCGCGGGGAACTGGAGGAGGCCGCCCGCGACGGGCAGGCGGCCAAGGACCACATGGTGCGGGCCAACCTCCGGCTCGTGGTCTCGATGGCCAAACGCCACGCCCACCGCGGTCTGCCCCTGCTGGACGTGATCCAGGAGGGCAACCTCGGTCTGATCCGGGCCGTGGAGAAGTTCGACCACACCAAGGGCTTCAAGTTCTCCACCTACGCGACCTGGTGGGTCCGCCAGGCCATCGAACGGGGCCTGGCCGCGCACGCCCGCACCGTACGGCTGCCGATGCACGTCGTCGAGCAGTTGCAGAAGGTCGCCAAGGTCGAGCGGCGGCTCCGGCACGACCTGGACCGCGAGCCGAGCGTCGAGGAGGTGGCCCGGGAGAGCGGCCTCGCCGAGGACCGGATCGGCTGGCTGCGCCGCGTCGGCCGGCAGGCCGTCAGCCTGGACACGCCCGTGGACGAGACCGGCGAGACCGTCGTCGGCGACCTCATCCCCGACACCGAGGTGCTCCAGGCTCCCGAAGTCGCCGAGTACCAGGCACTCGCCGAGGAACTCCGCGAGGCCGTCGGCACGCTCGCGCCCCGCGAGGCCATGATCCTCTCCCTGCGCTACGGCCTCCACGACGGCCACACCCGCACCCGCGAGGAGGTCGCGAAGCGCGTCGGCCTGACCCGGGAGCGGGTCCGCCAGCTGGAGAAGGAGTCCCTCGCCCGCCTGCGCGAGCCCGGGAACCGGGAACGCCTGGTGGCCTGGGCGAGCTGATCCGACGTCCAGCGCCGGTCGGTCACACCAGCACCAGCGAACCGTCGGCCCCCAGCGCCACGCCCACCCCGCGGCTGACCCGGTCCAGCGTCGTCCGCAGCCACACGCGGTCCTCCCGGGGCGCGGGCTCCAGCCGCATCCGTCGTGCCCGCAGCGGCACCATGCGCAGCCCCGCCAGCCGTCCGCCGTCCGCCTCGACCGACACCAGGAACGCGAGCCGCAGGTCGTCGCGGTACTCCTCGTAACCGGAGATCCCCTCGTAGTCGTCGACGAAGTCGCCGCAGCCGTACAGGATCAGCCGCTCCCGGTACACCTCCAGCGGTCGGGGATGGTGCGAGGAGTGCCCGTGGACGACGTCCACCCCGCCGTCCACCAGGGCGTGCGCGAACCGCACCTGCTCCCGCGGCACGTGGTACCCCCAGTTCGAACCCCAGTGCACGGACACGACGGTGACGTCACCGGCCCGCCGCACCTGCCGGACCCGCCGTACGACGGTGTCGGCCGCGGCGGCCGAGAGTTCGGGCAGGTACGCGACGCCCGGCCGGTCCTCGGTCGCCGCCCAGCCGGACGGGATCCCGCTGGAGCGCGCCCCGAGGGCGAACACCAGCAGCCGCCGACCGCCCGGTAGAGGCACCGCCGCGGGGGCGTACGCCCGGCCGGCGTCCCGGCCCGCGCCCGCCGTCCGCAACCCCGCCCGGGCCAGCGTGTCCAGGGTCTCCAGCAGACCCGGGCGGCCGAAGTCCAGGACGTGGTTGTTGGCGAGGACGGTCACGTCGGGCCGGGCCACGGCCAGGGCGGGCAGGTCAGCCGGGTGCATCCGGTAGTGGATCTCCTTGCCCGGGTCGAACGTGTCGCTGCCCGTCACCGACGTCTCCAGGTTCACGATCCGGGCGTCCGGGGCGGCCTCGGCGAGCACCCGCAGCGCCTCGCCCCACGGCCAGGAGGGAGGAACGGGCGCGGGGACCGGACCGTGCGCCGCCTCCGCCAGCCGGACGTAGGACCGCGCGTCCACGACGTACGCCTCCCGCAGCGCCGGATCACCGGGGTGCGCCAGGATCTGGTCGACGCCGCGCCCGAGCATCACGTCACCGCACAGGAACAGCGTCACGACTGAGCCGCCCACGCCTCCACCGTAGGCACACCGGGGCCGGCGGGGTCAGGCGTCGACCCGCACCGCGCACGACCAGCCGTACGGATCCGGGCCGATCCGCAGCTCGTCCCACGCCACCGCCTTCGGGACCGACCCGGTGATCTCCACGTCGTCGAGGCCGGTGACCGCCAGCCGGACGTCCAGGCCGCCGTCGGCCTCGTCCGCCTCCACGTCCACCGGCACCTCGCCGTACGCCTCCAGCCGGAAGATGACCTCGTCCAGCAGCGCGGCGAGCAGGTCGTCGTCGCTGGCCTCGGCCAGCCGCACCCGGCCCACGGCGGTGGGCCGCACCCCGGACACGTCCGCGAAGCACTCCACCATCGCCAGCACGGCCTCCGCCAGACAGTGCTCCCGGCACGCCGCCCACGCCTCGATCCGGATGTCGCCCGGGTGCGGCACCGCCCGGTGCCCGCAGCCGCCCGGTTGCCTCACCTGTCCGCCGTCGCCCGTGTCACCGCCCATGAACATCGGCTGCCCGGGTCACGCGGACCCATGCGGCGCACGGCACCGGCACATGGGTCAGACGGGCTCGTCGGCCATGTAGGGCGGCGCCGGGTCGTACTGGATGTAGCGGCGCACGGCCCGCGCGTGCTCCCGGCCGTGCAGCCAGCCCACCAGCCACAGCGCGCTGTCGATGCCGGCCGAGACGCCCTGGCTGGTGACCAGGTTGCCGTCCACGACATAGCGGGCGTCCCGGACCACCGTCACGTCGCCCCGCGCCTGGAGGGTGTCCTCCTGGCTCCAGTGCGTGGCCACCCGGCGTCCGCGGGCCGGTCCCGCGGCGTGCAGCAGGAACGTGCCGGTGCACACCCCGTGCACCCACGCCGCCTGTTCCGCGGTCTTCCCGATCCAGTCGGTGACCACCCGGTTGTGCGGCTGGGCCTCGCGCGCGCCCCGCCCGCCCGGCACGTGCAGCACGTCCAGCGGCGGATGGTCGTCCAGCGTGTGGTCGGGCAGGACCCGCAGGCCCTTGTTGCAGCGCACGGGCCCGGGGTGCTCGGCGACCAGCACGGCCCGGTCGGCGCCGTCGCGGAGCATGGCGGAGACGGTGAACACCTCCCAGGGCCCCACGAAGTCGAGCTCCTCCGCTTCCTCGAAGACCAGCAGGCCGTACGTCGTCATACGGGTTCACCTTCCTCTGGGACGGGTTGGACGGGTTGGACGGGGTGGACGGGCTGTTCGAGCAGTGCGCCGGCGGGTTCCGCGGTGGAGCGGAACCGGGCGCGGTACTCCGACGGCGGGACACCCAGCCGGCGGTGGAACGTGCGGCGCAGGGTCTCGGCGGTGGCGAAGCCGTGGCGGCGGGCGATGGCCTCGACCGGCTCGTCCCCCTCGGTCAGCGCACGCCGCGCCGCCTCGACGCGGACCCGCTCGACGTACGCGGCCGGGGGCACGCCCAGTTCTGCGGTGAAGCGGCGCTGGAGGTGGCGCGGGCTCAGCCCGGCGTGCGCGGCGAGCGAGGCGATGTCGTGCCGGGCGCCCGGATCGGCGTGGATGGCGGTGACGGCGGCCCGTACGGGGTCCGTCGCCGGCTGCCGCGACCACAGCGCCACGCTGAACTGCGACTGGCCGCCCGGACGGCGCAGGAAGAGCACCAGCTGCCGGGCCACCGCGTGCGCGACCTGCCGGCCCCGGTCGTCCTCCACCAGGGCGAGCGCCAGATCCATGCCGGCCGTCACACCCGCCGAGGTCCACACCCGCCCGTCCCGGAGGAAGATCGGGTCGCAGTCCACCCGCACCTCCGGATGCTCCCGGGCCAGCTGCTCCTCCCGCGCCCAGTGCGTGGTGACCCGCCGCCCGTCCAGCAGGCCCGCCGCCGCCAGCAGGAACACCCCGCTGCACACCGAGGCGACGCGCCGGGCACCGGCCGCCGCGGCGGCGACCCAGGAGACCAGCGCCGCGTCCTCCCGGGCCCGGTCGACGCCCTCGCCGCCCACCACCACGAGGGTGTCCGTACCGGCCGGGTCCAGATCCGCCACCCCGTGCCCGGCGTGCACGAACAGCCCGCTGACCGACCGGACCGGGCCCGCCCGGGTCGCTACTACCTTGCAGGCGTACCCGCCCGCGCCGTGGAACACCTCGTGCGGGCCGGTGAGGTCGAGCGGCTGGAAACCGTCGAAGACGACGAAGACGACACGGTGCTCTGTCACCCCTCCACGCTCCACCGGCCCGGATCATGGCGTCAACGACGCGCGTCCCACAGATCGCGCCATGGGACGTCCGCCGCGGCGGGGGTACCACGGGACCCGGGGGAGAGGAGGCTCGCGATGATCTCCCAAACCGTGACCGTGACCGTGCCGGCCGGCGGCACCGCCCTCACCGGCGACCTGACCGTGCCCCACGACGCCCGCGCGGTCGTGCTCTTCGCGCACGGCAGCGGCAGTTCCCGGCACAGCCCCCGCAACCGCGAGGTCGCCGCCGGCCTGCGCACCGCCGGCCTCGGCACCCTGCTCATCGACCTGCTCACCGAGGCGGAGGAACAGCAGGACGCCGTGACCGCCGAACTCCGCTTCGACATCCCGCTGCTGGGCCGCCGCCTGGTGGGCGCGATCGACTGGCTGGCGCGGTGGCCCGCCACCCACGGCCTGCCCGTCGCCCTGTTCGGCGCCAGCACCGGCGCGGGTGCGGCCCTGGTCGCCGCCGCCCGACGCCCCGACCGGGTGCGGGCGGTCGTCTCGCGCGGCGGCCGGCCCGACCTCGCGGGCGATGCCCTGGAGGCCGTACGGGCCCCCGTGCTGCTGATCGTGGGCGGCCGGGACCAGCAGGTGCTGCGGCTCAACGAGGCGGCCGCCGGCCGGCTGCACGCCCCGCACACCCTCCACGTGGTACCCGGCGCCACCCATCTGTTCGAGGAGCCGGGCGCGCTCGACCAGGTCACCGAGGCGGCCCGGCGGTGGTGCGACGAGCAGCTGAGGACCGCGGCGGACTGACCGGCCGGGCTCAGCCGCTCACCGGCAGGTCGATCCGCAACCGGGCCCCCTGCCGCAGCAGCTCCCGCTGCACGAGCCGGTACGGCACGCCCCGCGGTCCGTGCCCGTGGCGCACGGTGAGGGCGGCGCACACTCCCGCCGCCTGGCCCGTCGCCATTGCGATCGGCATCACCCGGTACGAGGAGTGCGCCACGTGCGTGCCCGAGATGCAGCGGCCCGCCACCAGCAGCCGCTCGGTCCCCTGCGGCACGAGGCAGCGCAGCGGAATGTCGTAGAAGCTGCCGGTGGGCACCCGCTTCAGGACCGTGCCGGAGCCGCGCGGGTTGTGGATGTCGACGGGGTAGGCGCCGTGCGCCACGACGTCCGGGAAGGCGCGGGCGGCCAGGATGTCGTGACCGGTCAGCTGGTAGTCGCCGATGACGCGCCGGGTCTCCCGGACGCCGATGTGGGTGCCGCTCTGCACCACGTACGACTCCTCGAAGCCGGGCACGCGGGTGCGCAGGAAGCGGTCGATCTGCGCGAGCTGGCGCCGGGCGGTGTACTCGGCCCGGGTCAGGTCCCACACGCTGGTGCCGAGCACCCTGGTGACCCGGGTGCTGTTGACGCTCAGCTCGCGCGGATGCGGGGTCGCGAAGAACAGGATGTCCTCGCGCGGCAGCCGCAGATCGCCGTCCGCCCGGGCCTCCTCCACCAGGTCCCACAGGCCGTGCACCCCGCGCCACTGGTCGGGATGCTCCCGCACGTACGCGGCGAAGTCCGGCCGTGCGAAGTCCGCGACGCGGAACATCAGCGTCATCGGCTGCACCAGCCCGTCCTCCGGCCGGCCGATCTCGTACGGCGCCCCGCACGCCGCCGCGACGTCACCGTCGCCGGTGCCGTCCACGACCACGTCGGCGTCGATCACCACCGGCCCCGACTTGGTCTCGAACACCACCCGCCAGCCGTCCTCCAGGCGCAGCGCGGTCGAGGCGAAGGCGTGGAAGAGCATCCGCACGCCCGCCTCGTCCATCATGTCGAGCAGCACCAGCTTGAACAGCTCCGGGTCGAAGGGGACCGTGTACCCGGTCTTCGGCGACGGCTTCAGGCAGCCGCCGCGCCCCATGAGCTGGTCGAGCAGCCGCCACAGCACGCCCTGGACGACCGGTTCGCCCTCGCCGTGGTCGGAGGGCAGCAGCCGGGAGTCCTCGCCGTCCTCGGTGAACGCGGCCTGCTTGTGCTCGTTGTGGAACGACATCAGCGGCATGACCAGCGCCGCGGTCGCGTTGCCGCCGAGGAATCCGTAGCGCTCGACCAGGACGACCTCGGCCCCGGCGTCGGCCGCCGCGACGGCCGCGGCGAACCCGGCCGGGCCGCCGCCGACCACCAGGACCTCCGTCCGGCCGCCGTGCCGGGCGGGCCGGGCGGGCAGGGTGACCGTGCGGGGCTTGCTCGGTTCTCGCAGGATCGGCATCGATGTCCTCCGGCGGGCGGGTCCCCGGCTCCGGTGTCACACGCCCAGCGGGCGCGGTTCGGCAGTGGGCGGACGCGGCGGCTCGGCCTCGGCGCCCTCGGCCGGGTCCGCGGCCACATCCGGGTCCGCTGCCACGGTCGGCTCCGCCCCCGTGGCCGCCTCCGCGGGTACCTCCGGCTCCCGGGACGCGCCGGCCCGGCCGTCGATCTCGTCGAGCAGCACGCCGCAGCGGGCGCAGGTCTCGCGGGCCCGCGTGGACAGCTCCCGGACACGGGTGTGCAGGTCCTCCCGGCGCTCCGGGTACTCGTCCCACAGCCGGTCCACCTCCGCCAGAAGCAGCCCGGCCTGCTCCCGCGCCACGCCCACCAGGGCCGGAGCACCCATCCGGCGGGCGAAGTCGAAGACCTTGCCGGAGTACGGCAGCGGCAGCACCGGCAGCCCGGAGAGCGCCGCGAAGATCACGAAGTGCAGCCGCATGCCGACCGCCAGGTCCAGATGGCGCATGAAGCCCAGGACCTGCCCCGGGCTGTACGAGCCGTGCAGGATCCGCCCCTTGTCGGGAGCGGTCATGTGGGACAGCACCGCGTGCGCGTGCCGCACGTCGTGCCGCTCCATCGGCAGGAACACCACGTGCGCGTCCAGCCGGCGGACCAGGAAGTCGGCGACGTCGGCGAGCAGCGCGTGGTAGTCGCCCTCGTCCAGCTTCTCGGCCGCCCGGCCCGGCTCCCGCACCGACATCCCCACCAGACGGGACTCGGTGGGCACGCCCTCGTGGCGCATCATCTCGTCGGTGAACGGCTCCGGCTCCAGCAGCAGCGCCGGATCGGCGGTGACGACGACGTCCCGCTCGACACCGACCTCCTCCAGCACCAGCTTGGACTCCTCGTCCCGCACGACGACGTCGTCCATCGCGGCCAGGACCGTGCGCACCGCCTCCCGGTCGTCGGGCTCACGCAGCGGCCCCGCGCCGACGGCGTAGGAGAACGTGCGGATGCCGCGTTCCTGAGCGGCCCGGACCAGCCGCAGATAGCGGCGCGCCTCGCCGTCGTAGAGGATCCCGCCGCCGCCCAGGACCAGCAGGTCCAGCGAGGCCAGCGTGTCCAGGACCCGGTTGCGGCTGACGCCTTCCCAGTCCACCACCTCGTCGGCGCCCGGGTGATGGGCGCGGGTGTGCTCGGCGTTCCGGCTGAAGACGACCAGGCTGGCGTCGGGCCGCTGGGCGCGCAGACAGCGCAGGACACAGGTCAGGATCGACTCGTCGCCGATGTTGAAGCCGCCGTACGAACCCAGCACGCCGATGCGCGGGCCCGACCGGGCGAGCTGCGGATGAGGAGGGGCATTGGTCATCCGGGTGCTCCCGTCGCGTCGGAGTCTGCTCAGTGGCCCGGGGCGTCACCGGCACGGACAGCTGTGCCGTGCGTACGGTGCGTGCCGTGCGCACGGTCCCGGGTTGCCTGTGCCGCCCGGCCGGAAACACCCCGCGTTCCGAGTGTGACGGAGGTCCGGAAGGTGCGCATTGTCCGGTGAGCGGGGGGTACGCGGGAGCCGGACCGAGGCGCCGTCTGTGGGCGGGAAGCAGAGGTGACCGTCATGCGGTTCCATGATCGGCGGCAGGCCGGCCGCGAACTGGCCGAAACACTTCGGGCCCGCCAGCGGGAGGGGGCCCTGCCCGATCCCTTCGTCCTCGCCCTGCCCCGCGGCGGGGTGGCCGTGGCGAGCGAGGTCGCCGGGGCGCTGGACGCCCCGCTCGACGTCCTCGTCGTACGGAAGATCGGCGCGCCCTTCCAGGAGGAGTACGGAGTCGGCGCGATGGCCGGGGACGAGGTGCCGCTCCTCGACCAGGACGCCCTGCGTCACCTGGGCCTGAGCGAGGCCGCCCTGGCCCCCGTCATCGAGCGGGAACGCGGCGAGCTGCGCCGCCGCGAGCGGCTGTACCGGCAGGGCCGCCCGGCCCCCGACCTGCGCGGACGGACCGTGATCGTGGTCGACGACGGCCTGGCGACCGGCTCCACGGCCCGGGCCGCGCTGCGATTCGTACGCCGTCAGGCGCCCGAACGGGTGGTGCTCGCGGCGCCGGTGTGCTCGCCCGAGGCGGCCGAACTGATGCGTGCGGAGGCCGACGAGGTGATCTGCCTGCACCAGCCGGCCGCGTTCATGGCCGTGGGCCTGTGGTACGAGAACTTCGACCAGTTGACGGACCAGGACGTCCTGAAGGCGCTCCACGTGCGGCTGTGACCATTTGTTCACCTGGCAGGGCTGGCGGAAACCAGCCATCACGGAGGACGATGTTCCGTCCCCACACCTGCACCAGGAGTAACAAGTGAACGTCTCGCTCTCCGTGTGGCTGCTGACCGTGGCGGCGCTGTGCGTGCTCGTCGCCGTCGACTTCTTCGTCGGTCGCAAGCCGCACGACGTGTCCATCAAGGAAGCCGGGACGTGGACGGTGGTGTGGATCGTCCTGGCCGTGCTGTTCGGGCTGGGGCTCTGGTACTACGGTGGGAGCGGGCCCACGGGTGAGTTCTTCGCCGGGTACATCACCGAGAAGTCGCTCAGCGTCGACAATCTCTTCGTCTTCGTCCTGATCATGGCGAAGTTCGCGGTGCCCTCGCAGTACCAGCAGAGAGTGCTGATGGTCGGCGTGATCATGGCCCTGGTGCTGAGGGCCGTGTTCATCGCGGCCGGCGCGGCGATCATCTCCGCCTTCTCCTGGGTGTTCTACATCTTCGGCGCCTTCCTGATCTGGACCGCCTGGAAGCTGGTCCAGGACGCCCGCAAGGAGGAGCACGAGGAGGAGTACCAGGAGAACAAGCTGCTGAAGATGGCGGAGGAGCGCTTCGGGGTGGCCGACCGCTACCACGGCACCAAGCTGTTCATCACCGAGAACGGCAAGCGGATCATGACCCCGATGCTGGTCGTGATGCTCGCGATCGGCTCCACCGACGTGCTGTTCGCCCTCGACTCCATCCCCGCGATCTACGGTCTGACGCAGGACCCGTACATCGTGTTCACCGCCAACGCGTTCGCCTTGATGGGTCTGCGGCAGCTGTACTTCCTCATCGGCGGCCTGCTGAAGAAGCTGGTCCACCTCTCCTACGGCCTGTCGATCATCCTCGGCTTCATCGGCGTGAAGCTGGTCCTGCACGCCCTGCACGAGTCGGGCGTGCACGTCCCGGAGATCAGCATCCCCTTCTCGCTGAGCTTCATCGTGCTCGTGCTGACGGTCACCACGATCACCAGCCTGCGGGCCTCGAAGAAGCAGCAGCGGGCCGAGGAGGAGGCGGGCCGCGAGGCCGAGTCCCGGTAGGCCCGTCCGGGCCGCGGTCAGACGACGCCGTCCGCGCGCAGCGCCGCCACCTCCTCATCGGTGCGGCCCAGTTCGGTGAGGATCGCCTCGGTGTGCTCGCCCACCGCCGGTACGGGGTCCATGCGCGCGGGCAGGCCCGCGAGGTCGGCCGGCGGGAGCAGCGCCTCCACGGTGGCGCCCGGCACCCCGACCTCGGTCCAGCGGCCGCGGGCGGCCAGCACCGGATGGTCCAGGAACGCGGCCACGTCGTTGACCCCCGCGCAGGCGATGCCGATCCGCTCCAGGTCCTTGAGGATCTCGTCGGAGCCGGAGCGGGCGAAACGGCCGGCGACGACGGTGTTGAGCTCCTCGCGGTGGGCGACCCGGTCGGAGGCGGTGGCGAAGCGCGGGTCGTCGACCAGCTCCGGCCGGCCGAGGAACTCCGTGCACAGGGCCGCCCACTCCCGCTCGTTCTGGACGGAGAACAGCACCTCCCTGCCGTCGGCGGCGGTGTACGTCCCGTACGGCGCGATGGTGGCGTGCTGGGTGCCGAGGCGCGGGGGCTGGGTGCCGCCGTGCCGGGTGTAGTAGGCGGGCTGGCCCATCCACTCCGCGAGCGCCTCGAACAGGGACACCTCCACGGGATGGGCCTCGCCGGTGACCGCGCGGGTGTACAGGGCCGTGAGGATGCCGCTGTAGGCGTACATCCCGGCGGCGATGTCGGCGACGGAGATCCCGGTCCGGGCGGTGCCCTCCGGTGTCCCGGTCAGCGACACCAGCCCCGTCTGGCACTGCACCAGCAGGTCGTACGCCTTGCGGTCCGCCCAGGGGCCGGTCGTGCCCCAGCCGGATATCGTGCACGCGATCAGGTTGGGGCGGCGGCCGGTGACGACGGCGGCGTCCAGACCGAGCCGGGTGGCGGCGCCCGGGGCGAGGTTCTGCACGAAGACGTCGGCGCCGTCGAGGAGGTCGTGCAGGATCTCGCGGCCGCGCGGGTCCTTCAGGTCCAGCGTGAGGGACTCCTTGGAGCGGTTGAGCCACACGAAATAGCTGGAGTGGCCGTGCACGGTCGTGTCGTACCGGCGGGCGAAGTCACCGCCGCCGGGCCGCTCCACCTTGATGACACGCGCACCGAGGTCGGCGAGCTGCCGGGTGGCGTAGGGCGCGGCCACGGCCTGCTCCAGGCTGACCACCGTGACCCCGGCCAGGGGGTACCGCTGCACGCTCATGCGTCATGCTCCTGAACGTCGTACGGGAGGGCGCCCGGACAGTGTCCCCCACTGGAGCGCGACGGTGGCCGCGGCCGGACGTGACGGTCGGCTACGGCCGGGCGTTGACGATCAGCTCCGGCCCGGCGCTGACGGTCTGGCACGGCTGGGCGTGGCGGTGGCTACCGCCGGGCCAGGTGGCGCATGGTCAGGGCCAGTTGCAGGCGGAGCCGGCCCTGCGGGGTGCGCAGCGGCCACCCGAGCAGGTGCTCGGCGTGGGCCAGCCGGTCCTGGAGCGTGGAGTGGTGGACGTTGACGCCGGTGGCGGCGGCCCGCAGGCTCGCCGTGGACGCGACCGCGTGCAGGGTCGACAGCAGCCAGGGCGTGTGGGTCGCGGCCGCTTCCAGGGCGCGGACGTCAGGCGGCGGTTCGGCGCCCGGTGCGACGAGGTCGGCGAGGAGGGCGATGCCGCCCAGTTCCTCGGCGTACACGACCCGCGGACCGGGGTCCTGCGGGGTGCCCTCGGCGGTGAACCGCAGGGCGGTACGGGCCGCGTCCCACGACCGGGGCAGTTCGAGCACGGGAACGGCGGGCCCGACCCCGAGCCGCCCGGCGGAGAAGCGGCGGGCGTCCGACGCGGCAGAACCCGGTGCGGTGCCGGTGCCTGCGCTGGTGCCGGTCCGGGTGTGGGACGCGGCCCGCGCGGACGCCGGGCGCTCGGGGTCGCTCGCCCGTGCGGGCGTCGCCCCGTCCCCGGCCGGCAGGGACTCGGCGTCGGCCACCACGACCCGTGGCCGGCCGTCCAGCGGGGCGAGGGCCCGGGCCGGTACGGCGGGGTCCAGCCCGAGGCGACGGGCGGCGTGCAGCCGGGCCTGCTCCGGAGCGGTGCCGTCGAGCAGCGTCTCGATCAGCGCCGGGTCGTCGGCGGGGACCCGGCCGCGGGTGCGATCGAGGACGACCCGCAGGGCACCGGCGGCCCGCTCGAGGATCACGGCGTCGACGACACTGGGCAGGGCGGCGGTGGCGGGGCTGCTGTCACTGGTGCCGGGTGCGGCTCCGGCGAGGCGTTCCGAGGCGCCCGCGCGAGGTGTGGCCGGGGCGGGGGTGATGCCGCCCTTGCCGGTGGCGGCTCGGGTGAGGCGTACCGCGTCCACCGTGCCGGGTACGGCTCCGGCGGACGCCTTGTCGGAGCTGCCGGGCGCGAACCCGTCGCGTTCCAGCCACAGGGCCGCCGCCCCGTCCGGGGCCAGCCGGGCCGACGGCCACGCGGGATCGGGCGGCAGCTCGGCGTCCCGCCGGGTGCCGTCGGGTTCGACACGGACGTGGACGCGACGCTCGGGATCCACCAGCCGGGCCGGGCAGCCGGCCAGCACGGCGGCACCGCGCACGAGTGCCTCGACACCGGCCCTGGACTCGGCCAGTCGGTCGAAGTAGGCGATGACCCGGACCGCCGCACCGGCATCCGGGTCGAGTGCGGTCAGGCGCCCGGCCAGCTCTTTCATAGGCCCATGGTGCGGCATGCGGGCGCGGTACGAACCGCTCGTGCGCGACGAGGAGGCGGTGGGAGGCCACAGGCCGCTTCCCGTTGGCGCCCTCCGCTCCCCTCGCGGGCCCCGCCCCCGCTCACCCCGGGCGTGACACGGCCAGCAGCCTCCGCAGCCAGTCCAGCTGCGCCGCCCGCGCCGCCTGGGACAGCGCCGCCTGCGGGGCGAAACCGTCGAAGCCGTGGAAGCCGCCGGGCCACACGTGCAGTTCGGCCACGCCGCCCGCCTGCCAGATGCGCGAGGCGTAGGCGACGACCTCGTCGCGGAAGGTCTCCGCGGAGCCGACGTCGAGGAAGGCCGGAGGCAGCCCGGACAGGTCCTCGGCCCGGGCCGGTGCCGCGTACGCCGGCACGTCGGGCCCGCCGCGCCGCTCACCCAGCAGCGCGGTCCAGCCGGTCTCGTTGGCGGTGCGGTCCCACACCCCGAGACCCGCCATCTGGTACGTCGACGGAGTGTCGTTGCGGTCGTCGAGCATCGGGCACAACAGCACCTGCCCGATCGGCTGCGGCCCCTTGCGGTCCCGGCTGAGCAGCGCCAGGGCCGCGCACAGCCCGCCCCCCGCGCTGGCGCCCGCGAGGACGATCCGCTCGGGGTCGCCGTCGAGCTCGGCGGCGTGGTCCGCCGTCCACAGCAGCCCGGCGTACACGTCCTCGATCGGCGCCGGATACGGATGCTCCGGCGCGAGCCGGTACTCGACGGACACCACCACCGCGTCCAGCGCCTGCGCCCACGCCAGGGCGCCCTCGACGCCGACCCGGTTGTTCCCGATGACCATGCCGCCGCCGTGCACGTGGTAGATCACGGGCCGCGGTCCGGAGGCCGCCGCAGCCGCCGGGCGGCAGATCAGCAGGGAGATGTCCGGCTCGCCCTCCGGCCCCGGCACCTGCCGGTCCTCCACCTCGAACGTGCCGCCCATCGTCAGATCCAGCTCGGCCAGCATCTGGATGGCCGGGCCCTGGCGCACCTCGGCGATCTCGTCCGGCGCGAGCTCCGGCCGGATCATCTCCTTGATCAGCTCCAGGGCACCGGCGAGTTCGGGGTCGAACGGGGGCGGTACGTGCGTCATGACGTCTCCTCACGCGGGGTCGCGGCGGCTCGGGCAGCCATGGTCGGCCCGCCGGCCCCGGCGGCGGACGCCGCCGTGCGGCGGAACCTGCCCGCCGTTCGGCGGGTGGTGCTCCACTGGAGGCCAGGGCCTGGGCCAGGGCCGGAACGGCCCGTCCACGACCCGCGGGCGCTCAAGATACGCCCAGCAACGCGCACAGCCCCCGCGCAGACGACGTACGCGGTGGTTCGCACGCCTCCGAGCCCCGCCTCCGGACCAAGGCACGCGGTGCCCGAACGGCGCCCGAACGGTGCCCGACCGGTCAGCGGCTCACCGCGCCCGCCCCGGCCGCCGGCCTGCTGCGCGTGACGATGCGCGTCCCGGCCCCGTCGACGACCCGGACCTGCAGTGAGCCGCATCCGCAGCGCGTCCACTCCGTGCGGCCCGTCGCGGTGGTGTGCCGGGACAGCACCTGGAACGGCTCGCCCCCGTCCGGCCAACCGCAGTGCGGGCAGGCCGTGGCGTCGGTGCTGTTCATGGATGACTCCTCGTACGTCGTGGCTGGTTGACCGTCGCGACACAGCCAGGGTGCGTCGAGGTCTCTGTACACGTCCAGGTTGACTTTGTGGACGGCATTGTGAAGCGTAGCCTTCATGATTGACCTGCGCCGACTGCACGTCCTCAGGGCGGTCGCCCACTACGGCACGGTCACCGCGGCCGCCCGGGCCCTGCACTTCACCCCGTCCGCCGCCTCCCAGCAGATCCGGCAGCTCGCCCGGGACCTGGACGTCGACCTGCTGGAGCCGCAGGGCCGCGGGGTCCGCCTCACCCCCGCCGCCGAGAGCCTGCTGGCGCACGCCGACGCCATCCAGGCCCGCTGGGACCAGGCCGAGCTCGACCTGCGGGCCGACCACGGTGCGCCCTCCGGGGTGCTGCGGGTGACGGGCTTCCCGGTGGCCGTGTCGGTGCTGCTGGCGCCGATGGCGGCCCGGCTGGGGGAGCGGCATCCGCGGCTGTCCGTACGGATCACGGAGGCGGGCGTTCCGGAGAGCTTCGACCTCCTCTTCGAGGGCGTCACCGACCTGGCGATCGTCGAGTCCACCCCGCACAACCCGCCGCAGAGCGACGCGCGGTTCGACCAGCGGCCGTTGCTGGACGACCCGTTCGACCTGGTCGTGCACGAGGAGCACGGGCTCGCCGGGCGTGCCCGGGTCGACCTCGCGGAGGCCGCGTGCGAGCCGTGGATCGCGCCGGTGGAGGAGAGCCCCTGCCGCCCGCACGTGCTGTCCGCCTGCGGCGCGGCCGGATTCACCCCCGATGTCGTCCACCACGCGCTGGACTGGAACGTCGCCGCGCACCTGGTCGCCCACCGGCTCGGCGTCGCCCTCGTCCCGCGCCTGGCCCACCTGACCCCGCACCTGCCGATCGTCCGCGTCCGCTGCACCGGCAACCCCCACCGCAAGCTCCTGACCTGCACGCGCGGCGGCGGCCACGCCCGCCCGGCGGTAGCGGCGGCGCTCGACGAACTACGGGACCTGGCACCCACAGCCGTCGCCTGAACAGCGACCCGCCCAGCATGGCGTAGCAACGGGCAGCCCACCGCGCGGGGCGCTCCGCGCCCGGGGCGCCGGTTCACCGTCCGCGCTGGACGCCCGTCACCGTCCGCGCGGGACGCCCGGCGCGCGGACCGGCGTTCACCTCCCCGGTGCCCCCACGCGCAGGGCGTCCATGACCAGGTCCAGCAGTCGGGTGGCGCGTGGCTGCCAGTCGCCGCGCGGGTCGATCGTCCAGAGGCCGCCGATGGCGAGGAAGAGGTCCTCCGCGGTGATCCCCGGGCGGATGGTGCCGGCCCGCTCGGCGGCGCGGAGCAGGAGTTCGGCCGCCTCGGTCACCGGGGCGTGTGCCGGTTTCTCCGGCTTCCCGGGCGCGCTGGTGGCCTGGCGGATCGCGTCGGCGAGGCCGGCCTTGGTCATGGCGAACCGGGCCAGGCGGTCCATCCATTCGCGCAGCGCCCGGTCGGGTTCCCGGCTCTCCAGCAGGGGTGCCGCCGATTCGGCGACCTGCCGCATCTCATGACGGTAGATCTCCATCACGAGTGCCTCACGGCTGGGGAAGTGGCGGTAGAACGTGCCCTGCCCGACGCCCGCCTTCTTGGCGATCGCGCTCAGCGGAGCGTCCGCCGCATGCGTCAGTTCGACCACGGCCACCTCCAGGATGCGCTCGCGGTTGCGCTGCGCGTCCGAGCGCAGGGGAGCGTCCTTCTTCTGCGGCACGCGCCCTCCTCGCGGTCGTGGCCGAAACTCGGCTCTTGTTAAGCGGACAATCGTCCATTACGTTTTCCGGGTAAGCGGACAACTGTCCGATTGTTCCATCGTATCGGCATGCCGTCCACGCGGACAGCCCTCGCGGGCCGTGCCCGGCCCGCCCCGCATCCTGCCCGGTTGCGGACCGGCCCCGCCAGCGGCACGTCCCGCCTCCCGACCTTGCGATGTGAGAGAGAAGGCTTCCATGCCCCCATCGACGTCCAGCGACCTCACCCTGTCCGTCAACGGCGAGAAGTACACGCTGACCGTCGACCACCGCACCACCCTGCTCGACGCCCTGCGCGAGCGACTGGACATGACCGGCACCAAGAAAGGCTGTGACCAGGGGCAGTGCGGCGCGTGCACGGTCCTGGTCGACGGCCGCCGGAGCGTGTCGTGCCTGCAACTGGCGGTGGCGGCCGAAGGCCGCGAGATCACCACCATCGAGGGCGTGGCCGAGGGCGGAGAACTCCACCCGGTGCAGCAGGCGTTCCTCGACCTGGACGGTTACCAGTGCGGTTACTGCACGCCGGGCCAGATCTGTTCGGCCATCGCCGTGCTCGAGGAGCACGCGGCCGGGTGGCCGAGCGCCGCCACCGGTGACGTACGGCCCGAGGCCGGGCCACCCCCGCTGACCCCCGAGGAGATACGCGAGCGGATGAGCGGCAACCTGTGCCGCTGCGGCGCCTACGTCTCGATCGTCCAGGCCGTGGCCCGGGCCGCCGAGGCCAAGGAGGCCGCGGCATGAGGGAGTTCGGCTACCAGCGGGCGTACGACGTCTCCGGCGCCGTCGCGCTGCTCGACGGCGACCCGGACGCGCGCTTCCTGGGCGGCGGCACCAACCTGGTCGACCTGATGAAGACCGGCGTCGAGCGGCCCGCCCTCCTCGTCGACGTGCGCGAACTGCCCCTGAACCGTGTCGAGTCCACCCCGGACGGCGGTCTGCGCATCGGCGCCACCGTCACCAACAGCGACCTGGCCGCCCACCCCGAGGTGCGCCGCCGCTACCCGGCACTGGCGCAGGCCGTGCTGGCCGGCGCCTCCGGGCAGCTGCGCAACATGGCCACCGTCGGCGGCAACCTGCTTCAGCGCACCCGCTGCGGCTACTTCGCGGACGTCACCTCGCCCTGCAACAAGCGCGTCCCGGGCAGCGGTTGCCCCGCCGTCGAGGGCGAGCACCACAACCACGCCGTCCTCGGCGCCTCCGACCACTGCGTGGCGACCCACCCCTCCGACATGGGCGTGGCGCTGGCCGCCTTCGACGCGGTCGTGGCGTACGAGACGGCGGACGGCCCGGGCGAGGTGCCGCTCGCCGACTTCTATCTGCCGGTGGGGGAGACCCCACACCTGGAGACCGTCCTGCCGCCGGGTGCGCTGATCACCGGCGTCACCCTGCCGCCCGCCCCGGTGGCCGCCGTCTCCCGCTACCGCAAGGTCCGCGAGCGGGCCTCGTACGCCTTCGCCATCGGCTCGATCGCCGCCGCGCTCGACGTCCACGACGGCCGCGTGCGCGAGGTGCGCCTGGCCTTCGGGGCGGTCGCCTCCCGGCCCTGGCGGGCCCGGGCGGCCGAACGCGTCCTGACCGGCGCCCCGGCCGACGCCGAGACCTTCGCGGCCGCCGCGGACGCCGAACTGGCCCGGGCGAAACCGCTGCCCCACAACGGATACAAGGTGACCCTGATGCGCAACCTCGTCGTCGCCGTGCTCAGCGAACTCGCCGAGGAGGCCACCCGATGACCACCGCCACCAGGGGAGCCGTCGGCACCGCGCACACCCGCGTCGAGGGCCTGGACAAGGTCACCGGAGCCGCCCGCTACGCCGCCGAGATCCCCTTCGCCGAACTCGCCCACGGCTGGCTGGTGCTGTCCACCGTCGCCCGGGGCCGCGTCCGGGCCGTCGACGCCGAGGCCGTCCTCGAGATGCCGGGCGTCCTCACCGTGCTGCACCACCACAACGCCCCGCGCGTCGACAGCGACTACATCGGCCTGCTGGGTGTCCCGCCGGACCCGACCGTCGCCCTCTTCCAGCACGACCGGGTGCCCCACCTGGGCTGGCCGGTGGCACTCGTCGTCGCCGAGACGTCCGAGCAGGCCCGGGAGGCCGCCGAGACCCTCGTCGTGCACTACGACCGGGAGCCGCACGACATCGCGTTCTCCGCCGGGCGCGAGTCCGAGGCGCACGCGCTCGACGGGCACGCGCCGGCCGTGGTCGAGAAGGGGGACCTGGCGGACCGGCTCGCGGAGTCGGCGGTCGTGGTGGACGCCGAGTACACCACGCCGGAGGAGTACCACAACCCGATGGAGCCGCACGCGGCGACGGCCCGCTGGGAGGGCGGCCGGCTGGAGGTCGTCGACTCCAACCAGGGCACCAGCTGGGTCGCCGGGGAGCTCGCGAACCTCTTCTCCCTCGACCCGGCCTCCGTGCGCGTGCGCTCCGAGCACGTCGGCGGCGGCTTCGGCAGCAAGGGCGTGCGGGCGCACCAGGTGGCCGCCGTGATGGCCGCGACCCTCCTGCAGCGCCCGGTCAGGGTCGTCATGACCCGCAGGCAGATGTTCTCACTCGCCGGGTACCGCAGCCCCACCGCCCAGCGGGTCCGGCTCGGCGCCGACGCGGACGGGCGGCTGCGCGCGCTGGAGCACCGGTCCCTGAGCCAGACCTCGGCCGTGCACGACTTCGTCGAGCCGAGCGCCGCGGCCGGCCGGGCGATGTACGCCGCCGACGCCCACCACACGGCCAGCCGGGTCGTGCGGCTCGACGTGCCCACCCCGACGTGGATGCGCGCCCCGGGCGAGGCCCCCGGCTCGTTCGCGCTGGAGTCGGCGCTCGACGAGCTGGCGGAGCGGTGCGGTGTCGACCCGATCGAGCTGCGGCTGCGCAACGAGCCCGAGGTGGGTCCCGTGTCCGGGCTGCCGTTCGGCAGCCGCAACCTGATCGCCTGCTTCCGGGAAGGCGCCCGCAGGTTCGGCTGGGCGGAGCGGGACCCGCGGCCGGGCGTACGCCGGGAGGGGCGGTGGCTGCTCGGCACGGGCACCGCGGCCGCCTCCTTCCCCGTGATGGCCATGCCGTCCACGGCCGCCGTGACCGCGGAGGCGGACGGCACCTTCACGGTCGGGATCAACGCCGCCGACATCGGCACCGGCGCCCGGACCGCGCTCACCCTGGTCGCCGCCGACGCCCTGGACGTCCCGGCGGACCGGGTGCGGGTGCGGATCGGGGACAGCGACCTCGGCCCCGCGATGATCGCCGGCGGCTCGACGGGCACCCGTTCCTGGAGCTGGGCCGTCCGGACCGCCGCCGAGGAACTGCGCGGGAGCCTGGTGCCGGGCGCCGACATCCCGCCGGAGGGCGTCACCGTACGGTCGAACACGGCCGAGGCCGTCGGCGCCCTCGCCCAGAAGGAACGGCACTCCTACGGTGCGCAGTTCGCCGAGGTCGCCGTCGACCCCACCACCGGCGAGGTCCGCGTGCGCCGCATGCTGGGCGTCTTCGCGGCCGGCCGGATCGTCAACCCCCTGACCGCCCGCAACCAGCTCGTCGGCGGCATGGTGTGGGGCCTGTCCATGGCCCTGCACGAGGAAGCCGTCCGGGACCGGGCGAGCGGCGGCGTCTACGGCGCCGACCTCGCGGGCTACCACGTCGCCGCGCACGCCGACGTTCCGCACATCGAGGCCGACTGGGTCGACGACCCCGACCCGGACGACCCGGTCGGCATCAAGGGCATCGGCGAGGTCGGCATCGTGGGGGCCGCGGCGGCGGTCGCCAACGCCGTGTGGCACGCGACCGGCGTACGCCACCGGAACCTGCCGATCCGGCCCGACCGCGTGCTGCTGGCGGGCGGCCGTGCTTGATCTCGCCGGGCCGCTGCGCGAGTGGATCGAGGAGGGCCGGGACTTCGCGGTCGCCACGGTCGTCGCCGTCGGCGGCAGCGCCCCGCGCCCTCCCGGTGCCGCGCTGGCGGTGTCCGCCGACGGCACGGCCATCGGCTCGGTGTCCGGAGGGTGCGTCGAAGGAGCGGTGTACGAGCTGTGCGTCCAGGCGCTCCGGGACGGCGAGACGCTCGTCGAGCGGTTCGGCTACAGCGACGAGGACGCGTTCGCGGTCGGGCTGACCTGCGGCGGAACCATTGACGTCATGGTCACCCCGTACAGCGCGGGGCGGTCGGTCGAGGGGGCCGCGCTGTCCGCCGCCGCCCGCGGTGAGCCGGTGGCGCTGGCCCGGGTCGTCCGGGGCCCTGCCCGCCTCCTCGGCCGGGCGCTGCTCGTCCGCCCGGGCGAGGCGGGACGGGGGTCCTCCCGGACGGAGACCGGGACAGGCTCGCACGAGGGCGGTCTGGGCGGCGGCCCGGACCTGGACCGCACGGCCGTCGCCGAGGCCCGCGCCCTGCTGGACAGCGGCCGCACCGGCACGGTCGAGCTCTCCGAGGACGGCTCGCACTGCCCGGGCGGACTCACCCTGCTCGTCGAGTCGGCCGTGCCCCCGCCCCGCATGATCGTCTTCGGCGCGATCGACTTCGCGGCGGCTCTCGTGCGGGCGGGCAAGTTCCTCGGCCACCACGTCACCGTGTGCGACGCCCGCCCCGTCTTCGCCACCCGGGCCCGCTTCCCGGAGGCCGACGAGATCGTCGTGGACTGGCCCGACCGCTACCTGCGGAGCACCGAGACCGACGCGCGCACGGTGCTGTGCGTGCTCACGCACGACGCGAAGTTCGACGTGCCGCTGCTGACGGAGGCACTGCGGCTGCCGGTCGCGTACGTCGGCGCCATGGGCTCCCGTCGCACCCATGAGGACCGCGAGCGGCGGCTGCGGGAGGCCGGGGTGAGCGAGCGGGAGCTGGCCCGGCTGAGGTCGCCGATCGGCCTCGACCTGGGCGCCCGTACGCCCGAGGAGACCGCCGTCTCCATCGCGGCGGAGATCATCGCGGCCCGGTACGGCGGCACGGGGACGCCCCTGACCGGCTCGGACGCACCGATCCACCGTGCCGGGCGGGACGCTGCTCCCCAGCCTGTCTGAGGGCCCGCGCCGGTCCGAGGGTCCACCGCGCGTCCGGGCGGCGACATGCCGGAGGGACCGGAGCCGTGACGGCTGCGGTCCCTCCGTGCCGGCGGGCGGATGCGGGTCAGGCCGCGGCCGGCTCCGTGACGTCGCCGTGCAGGCGGGCGATGACCTCGGTCAGCTGCGCGGCGACCTCGGCGTCGTCGGCCGGGTGCGTCTCGGCGAAGCGGGTGACCGAGCCGGGGATGGACAGCTTGACGTCCTCCAGCACCTTGCCGCCGGCCACACCCACGGACTTGCGGGTCTCGTCGTGCGCCCAGACACCGCCGTACTGGCCGAACGCCGTGCCGACCACCGCGACCGGCTTGCCCGTGAGGGCACCGGCGCCGTACGGGCGGGACAGCCAGTCGATGGCGTTCTTCAGGACGGCCGGAATGGTGCCGTTGTACTCCGGCGTGAACAGGATCAGGCCGTCCGCGGTGTTCGCGGCCTCGCGCAGGCGCGCGGCGGCGGCCGGGACACTGCCCTCCACGTCGATGTCCTCGTTGTAGAACGGGATCTCGGCCAGGCCCTCGAACAGGTCCACCTCGGCACCCTCGGGGGCGAGCTTGACGGCCGCCTCGGCGAGCTGGCGGTTGTGCGAACCGGCGCGAAGGCTGCCGACGAGGGCGAGGATACGAACAGACATGCTGACTCCCACGTATGTGAAAAGACCGCAGTGAAACACTGCCGTCACGATCCGGACCGGGGTCCGTTTAATGTTCTAGCATCCTAACCGGACCACGGTCCAGTTTTGTTCCCGATGCTTTACGCTGGCTTCATGTCCGCCGCCCCGCCGCCCATCCCGACGCCCCAGGAGCCCGTCGACCACCCGGAGCTGCTCCAGCTCGGCACCGCCCTGGAGGCCGACGAGCCCTGCCTGCGCGCCGATGCCGCGCGCAACCGGGCCCGGCTGCTGGAGGCCGCGGCGCGGCTGGTGGCGGAGCGCGGCGCGGAGGCCGTCACGATGGAGGCGGTGGCCGCCGCGGCCCGCGTCGGCAAGGGCACCGTCTTCCGCCGTTTCGGCGACCGCACCGGCCTGCTGACGGCGCTGCTCGACCACTCCGAGAAGAAGTTCCAGGCCGCGTTCCTCGGCGGCCCGCCGCCGCTCGGCCCCGGAGCGCCGCCCGTGGAGCGGCTGCGGGCGTTCGGCTGCGCGCTGCTGCGCCGGTCGTCCGACGAACTGGAGCTGCAGCTGGCGGCCGAGCCGAGCGCCAACCGCCGCTTCGTCAACCCGGCCCGCCGCGTGCTGCGGCACCACGTCGAGATGCTCCTGCGGCAGGCGGTCCCCGGCGCGGACTGCGAACTCCTCGCCCACACCCTGATGGGACAGCTCGATCCGGCCCTGGTCCACCACCTGACCAGGCAGTGCGGGATCCCCCTGTCCCGTCTGGAGGTCGCCTGGATCGACCTGGTCGACCGGGTGACGGGGGCGCGTCCGGCCTGCTGAGCGCGCCCGCCGCTCGTCGTGAACGCTCACGGGTTCGTCACAACTCCCCCGCCGGAAGGGCGCATTGGGGCTTCTGCCAAGATGCCGTCTGTCATGGTGCAGATACCGAAAACGCCCGCGCTCCCGTCCCCCGCGCCGTCGCGCTCCGTCCCCACGAGCGCCGATGTGGCCCGCCTGGCCGGCGTCTCGCGCGCGACCGTCTCCTACGTCCTGAACAACACCAGCGCCGTACGGATCAGCGAACCCACCCGCCGCCGGGTCCACGAGGCCGCCAAGGAACTCGGCTACGTGCCGCACGCGGCGGCCCGCAGCCTGCGCGCCGGGCACAGCAGGATGGTCCTGATCCCGGCGCCCACCTTCCCCGTCGGCCCGCTCTACAGCCGGTTCCTCGCCGACCTCCAGGGCGCGCTCGGCATCCTGGACTACACGGTCGTGCAGTACGGCACCGGCGGCCCGCACGGCGACGAAGCCGCCCGCGCCTGGGCCGAGTTGCGGCCCGTCGCCGTGCTCGTGCCCGGCTCCGGACTCGGTCCGCGCGGGGTGGCGGTGCTCAAACGCTCCGGTGCCCGGGCCGTCGTCACCCTCGGCCCCGAGACCATCGAGGGCGCGCACGCCCTGCTCATGGACCACGACGTCGTCGGCCACAGCGCGGGCTCCCACCTCTACGACCGCGGCCGACGCCGGATCGGCGTCGTCATCCCCCAGGAGCCCGGCCTGGAGGCGTTCTCCGCGCCCCGCCTCGACGGTGTGCGCCAGGCCCTGCGGGGCACGGACGCCACCGTGACCGAACTGCCCCTGGCCAACGAGGAGGAGGCCGCGGCCTCCCTCGCCGCCCGCTGGCGGACCCTCGGCCTGGACGCCGTGTTCACCTACAACGACGAGTACGCGATGCTGCTGATGCGGGCCCTGCAGGACGAGGGCGTCCGCATCCCCGAGGAGACGGCCGTGATCGGCGCGGACGACCTGATGCTCGGCCGGCTGCTGCGGCCCCGGCTGACCACGGTCCGCCTGGAACTGCCCTCGGGGCGGGAACTGGCCGAACTCGTCGACCGCGCGGTGCGCAAGCCCGGCACCGCACCCGAGACGCACAAGGTGCTGGGCGCGACAGTGGTGCACCGCGAGTCGAGCTGACGTGCGGGCGGACCGCTCCCGTGCGTACGGTCGACAAGCGGGGGACGGTTCGCCCCGCCCCTCGCGCCACACGGCTAGGATGTTGCATGCTCAACAAAATGGGGGCGCGTTCGCAGGCGGGCCGCGGCACGCACGGCCGCGCCCGCTCCGCGCGTCCCGCCATGTGACCGCCGAACCGGCCGCGCACGCACGGGACTTCCGCCCACCCGTCAGCCGGTGACCGATCGATCGGAGAGCCGTCATGCCGTTGCTCGACACCAGGACCTGGCAGCCCCACCCCCTCGCGGGCCCCGGGTACAGCGTCACCGAGCCCGCCACCGGCCAAGCCCTCGCCGCCCTCACCCTCGCCACCCCCGAGGACGTGGGGGCCGCCGCCGGGCGGGCCGCGGCCGCCCAGCGCGCCTGGGCCCGCGCCCCGCACTTCGCCCGCGCCGCCGTGCTCCGCAAGGCGGGCGACCTGTTCACCGAGCACGCCGACGAACTGCGCGCGTGGCTCGTCCGCGAATCCGGCTCGGTCCCCGGCAAGGCCGACTTCGAGCTGCACGTCGCCGCCCAGGAGTGCTACGAGGCCGCCGCGCTCGCCTCCCGCCCGGCCGGCCAGGTCCTGCCCAGCGAGGCCCCGCGCCTGTCGTACACGCGCCGCGTCCCGGTCGGCGTGGTGGGTGTGATCTCCCCGTTCAACGCCCCGCTGATCCTGTCCATCCGCTCCGTCGCGCCCGCCCTGGCGCTGGGCAACGCGGTGCTGCTAAAGCCGGACCCGCGCACGGCCGTCTGCGGAGGGCTGTCCCTCGCCGCGGTCTTCGCCGCCGCCGGCCTGCCGCAGGACCTGCTGCACGTCCTCCCCGGCGGCCCGGACGCCGGTCAGGCCCTGGTCGCCGACCCGCGCGTGCCGGTCATCTCCTTCACCGGCTCCACCGCCGCCGGACGGGCGGTCGGAGAGGCGGCCGGCCGTCACCTCAAGCGGGCGCACCTGGAGCTGGGCGGCAACTCGGCCATGATCGTCCTGGAGGACGCCGACCTCGACGCGGTGATCTCCACCGCCGCCTGGGGCTCGTTCTTCCACCAGGGCCAGATCTGCATGACGACCGGACGCCACCTGGTGCACGCGTCCCTCTACGACGAGTACGTCGCACGGCTGGCCGCGAAGGCCGACTCGCTCGCCGTCGGCGACCCGTACCGCGACCAGGTCCACCTGGGCCCCATCATCGACTCCGGCCAGCTCGCCAAGATCAGCGGCCTGGTCGAGTCCAGCAGGGCCGCGGGCGCCAAGCTCGCCGCGGGCGGCACCCACGACCGGCTGTTCTACCGGCCGACGGTCCTCGCCGACGTCGGCGACCACACCCCGGCCTACGCCGAGGAGGTCTTCGGCCCCGTGGCGCCCGTCCGGCCCTTCACCACCGCCGACGAGGCGGCGGCGCTGGCCGCGCAGAGCCCGTACGGCCTCTCCCTGGGCATCGTCACCAGCGATACGGCCCGGGGCCTCGACCTCGCCGAGCGCATCCCGACCGGCATCGTCCACATCAACGACCAGACGGTGAACGACGAGGCCGTGGCGCCCTTCGGCGGAGTCGCCGCCTCCGGCACCGGCGCCCGCTTCGGCGGCGAGGCCAACCTGGAGGCCTTCACCGAACTGCGCTGGACGACGGTGCGCGGGGACGTCGCTCCCTACCCCTACTAGGGGCTCGCCTCGGGGGCGGGCGTGTCACCCGCCCCCGGGTCCGTCACTGGCCCTGCTGCTGGGCCTGCTGGGACTGCTGCTCGGCGATCGCCTTGCGGACCTCGTCCATGTCCAGGTTCCGGGCCTGTCCGATGACGTCCGTCAGCGCGGCCTCGGGCAGGGCGCCCGGCTGCGCGAACACGGCGACCTGGTCACGGACGATCATCAGCGTCGGGATCGACTGGATACCGAAGGCCGCGGCCAGCTCAGGCTGCGCCTCGGTGTCCACCTTGCCGAACACCAGGTCCGGGTTCTCCTCCGCCGCCTTCTCGTACACCGGGGCGAACTGCTTGCACGGCCCGCACCAGGACGCCCAGAAGTCGATCAGGACGAACTCGTTGTCCGTGACCGTCTGGTCGAAGTTCTCCTTGGTGAGCTCCACGGTGCTGCTCATGGCGTAAATCCCTCTTCCTGGTGTGGGGTCAAGCCGTCGGCACAACACGGCCGACCGGACACGTATTCCGCGCCCCTACCCATGTGGCCAGTGCGCACACCACCCACCAGACTGACCCCATGACGGAAACGGAAACCAACACGTACGACGTCGTGGTGCTCGGGGCCGGGCCCGTGGGGGAGAACGTCGCCGACCGCACCCGCGCCGCCGGACTGACCACCGCGGTCGTGGAGAACGAGCTCGTCGGCGGCGAGTGTTCCTACTGGGCGTGCATGCCCAGCAAGGCCCTGCTGCGGCCGGTCATCGCCCGCGCGGACGCCCGCCGCGTGCCGGGCCTGAGCCAGTCGGTGCAGGGCCCCCTCGACGCCGCCGCGGTCCTCGCCCACCGCGACTACTACACCTCCCACTGGAAGGACGACGGCCAGGTCGGCTGGCTCGACTCCATCGGCGCCGACCTCCACCGCGGCCACGGGCGGCTCACCGGACCCCGCACGGTGACGGTCACCGGCCCCGACGGAGGCGAGACGGTCCTGACCGCCCGGCACGCCGTCGCCGTCTGCACCGGCAGCCGCGCCGCCCTGCCCGGGCTGCCCGGACTGGACGAGATCCGCCCCTGGACCAGCCGGGAGGCCACCAGCGCCAAGACCGTGCCCGGCCGGCTGATCGTCGTCGGCGGGGGCGTGGTCGCCACCGAGATGGCCACCGTCTGGCAGGCCCTCGGCTCGAAGGTCACCCTGCTCGTCCGCGGCAAGGGCCTGCTCGCCCGGATGGAGCCCTTCGCCGGGGAACTGGTCGCCGAGGCCCTCACCGAGGCGGGCGCGGACGTCCGGACCGGCACGTCGGTGGAGTCGGTGACCCGCGAGAACGGCACCGTCGTCGCCGTCACCGACAAGGGCGACCGCGTCGAGGCCGACGAGATCCTCTTCGCCACCGGCCGCGCCGCGCGCACCGACGACATCGGCCTGGAGACCATCGGCCTGGAACCCGGCTCCTGGCTCGACGTCGACGACAGCCTCCGCGTCACCGGCCACGACTGGCTCTACGCGGTCGGCGACGTCAACCAGCGCGCCCTGCTCACCCACCAGGGCAAGTACCAGGCCCGCATCGCGGGCGCCGCCATCGCCGCGCGGGCGACCGGGGAGACCCTCCTCGCCCAGCCGTGGGGCGCCCACGCGGCGACCGCCGACCACGCCGCCGTCCCCCAGGTCGTCTTCACCGACCCGGAGGCGGCGGCCGTCGGCCTGTCCCTCGCCGAGGCCGAGCAGGCAGGCCACCGGGTCAAGGCCGTCGACGTCGACCTGTCCTCCGTCGCGGGCGCCGGCCTGTACGCCGACGGCTACAAGGGCCGCGCCCGCATGGTCGTCGACGTCGAGGACGAGATCCTGCGCGGCGTGACCCTCGTCGGCCCCGGCGTCGGCGAGCTCATCCACTCCGCGACGATCGCCGTCGCCGGGCAGGTCCCGGTCAGCCGCCTGTGGCACGCCGTCCCCTCCTACCCGACGATCAGCGAGGTGTGGCTGCGGCTGCTGGAGTCCTACCGGGACAGCTGAGTCAGGAGGACACCAGCTCCAGGTACTCCTCGTCCCACAGGTCCTCGTCCGCGTCCGGCAGCAGCAGGACGCGGTCCGGGCGCAGCGCCCGGACTGCGCCCTCGTCGTGCGTGACCATGACGATCGCACCCGGATAGGTGCCCACCGCGGCCAGGACCTCGGCGCGGGAGGCCGGGTCCAGGTTGTTGGTGGGCTCGTCCAGGAGCAGGACGTTCGCGCCCGAGTGCACCAGACCCGCCAGGGCCAGACGCGTCTTCTCACCGCCGGAGAGGACACCGACGCGCTTGCCGGCGTCGTCCCCGGTGAACAGGAAGGAGCCGAGGACCCGGCGGACCTCGCCGTCGGTGAGGTGCGGGGCGGCACCCGCCAGGTGCCCGCGGACCGTCGACTCCGGGTCCAGGGTGTCGTGTTCCTGGGCGAAGTAGCCGAGGCGCAGCCCGTGCCCGTGGACCACCCGGCCACCGTCGGGTGCGTCCTGGCCGGCGAGGATCCGCAACAGGGTCGTCTTCCCGGCGCCGTTCGGCCCGAGCACCACCAGCCGGCTGCCCCGGTCGACGGCGAGATCGACGCCGCGCAGCACCCGCCGCCCGCCGTACGACCTGGTCAGGCTCACCGCGCCGAGCGGGATCCGGCCGCAGGGCGCAGGCTCGGGCAGCCGGATCCTGGCGGTCTTCTCGGCGCGCCGGGCCGGTTCGAGGTCCGCGAGCATACGGTCCGCGCGGCGCGCCATGTTCCGCGCGGCCACCGCGGTCGCCACCCGGGCCCGCATCTTGTCGGCCTGGGCGTGCAGGGCGGCCGCCTTGCGCTCGGCGTTGGCCCGCTCGCGGGTCCGCCGCCGGTCGTCGGCCTCCCGCCGTTCGAGGTACGTGTCCCAGCCGGTGTTGTGGATGTCGAGCGCCGCCCGCCCCGGGTCCAGGTGGAAGACCCGGTTCACCGTGGCGGCCAGCAGGGACGTGTCGTGGCTGATCATCACCAAGCCGCCCTGATGGTTCGTCAGGAACCCGCGCAGCCAGGCGATCGAGGCCGCGTCGAGGTGGTTCGTCGGCTCGTCCAGCAGCAGGGTGCCGTGCCCGGCGAACAGGATCCGGGACAGCTCCACGCGACGGCGCTGCCCGCCGGACAGCGCGCTGAGCGGCCGGTCCGTCAGCTCCGTCGGCAGGCCGAGACCGGCGGCGACCCGGGCGGCCTCCGCCTCGGCCGCGTATCCGCCGCGCGACTGGAACTCGGCCTCGGCGCGCACATAGGCGCGCATCGAGCGCTCCGTCCCGTCGGCCAACGCGGCCTCCGCGCGGCGCAGCGCCCGTACGGCCCGGTCCAGGCCGCGCGCGGACAGGATCCGGTCGGTGACGGTGACCGACTGGTCGGCCGCGCGCGAGTCCTGCGGGAGATGGCCCACGTCGCCGGTGCGGACGACGGTGCCGGCGGCGGGCTGCAGGACTCCCGCCAGGATGTGCAGCAGGGTCGTCTTCCCGGCGCCGTTGCGCCCCACCAGGCCGACGCGGTCGCCGGGGGAGACATGGAAGGAGACGCCGGACAGCAGCAGACGCGCGCCCACGCGCACGTCGACATCACGAACGGTGATCATGAGAGAACGCTCCGAACAAGCAAGAGGACACACGGGTGGCGTGAAAGCGGGTCCTCGGCTAGGAAATTCGGGGCGTAGACATGCGGCCACGGTAAGGGAAGCACCGCGCCGGACGCCTCCGATTTTTTCGTCTCTTCTCGTCCCTACGGCTCGTCCTCACGGCAGGGGAAAGCCGAGGGCCCGTGCCGCCTCCTGCGGCGTCGGCTGCGCCCAGCGCTCCGCCACCGCCTGGTGGGACGAGAGCGAACGCGACTCGGCCCGGTCCAGGTACAGCACGCCGTCCAGATGGTCCGTCTCGTGCTGCACGATCCGCGCGGGCCACCCCGTGAACACCTCGTCCAGCGCGCGCCCGTGCTCGTCCTGCCCGGTCAGCCGCACCGCGGCGGGCCGCGCCACCACCGCCTGCCACCCCGGCACACTCAGACAGCCCTCGAAGAACGCGGCCCGCGCGGCACCGACGGGCTCGTAGGCCGGATTGATCAGCACCCGGAACGGCTGCGGAACCCGCCCGCGCGCCACCCGCACCTCCTCCGGCACCGGAGCCGGATCCTCGATCACCGCGATCCTGAGCTCCACACCGACCTGCGGCGCCGCCAGCCCGACCCCCGGCGCCGCGCGCATGGTGACCCGCAGGGCCTCGACGAACCGGGCCAGCAGCGCGGGGTCCAGCTGGCCGTCGTACGGCTCGGTGCCGCGCCGCAGCACCGGGTCCCCGGCCGTGACGATGGTCAACGGCCCGTCGGCGGCGAGGAGTTCCTCGACCCGCTCGGACAGGGGTGCGCGATCGCTCGGAGTTCCCATCGCGTCAGGATGACACGGCCCCCTCCCCCCTCGCGTGGCGCAGGTCACACACCCCCGTCGGGAACTGGATGCCCCTCCGCCCCGACTACTGCACCGCAACGGCCACGAAGACGTCCCCCGGAGAAGCCCGCCGATGACAACCGCTCCCTCGACCACCACGGACGAGGCCCCGCCACCAGCCACCCCGGCACCGCAGAAGAACAGCTGGGCCCCGCTGCGTCCCCTCGTCCTCCGCCTGCACTTCTACGCAGGGGTGCTGGTGGCGCCGTTCCTCCTCGTCGCCGCCGTCACCGGCCTGCTGTACGCCGCCTCCTTCCAGGCCGAGAAGATCGTCTACGACCGCGAACTGACCGTCCCCGTCGGCGAGCGGAAGCTGCCGATCGGTGAGCAGGTGGCCGCCGCTCGCAAGGCCCACCCCGAGGGCACGGTCACGGCCGTACGCCCCTCACCCGAGGACGACGCGACGACCAGGGTGCTGGTGTCCGGTGTCCCGGGCGTCGACGAGGACCACACGCTCGCCGTCTTCGTCGACCCGTACACCGCGAAGGTGCGGGGCGCCCTCGAACAGTACGGCGCGACCGGCGCGCTGCCCCTGCGCACCTGGATCGACGAGTTCCACCGGGACCTCCACCTCGGCGAACCGGGGCGCCTGTACAGCGAGTTGGCGGCCAGCTGGCTGTCGGTGATCACGGCCGGAGGGCTGGTGCTGTGGTTCTCCCGGCGCCGTGCCCTGCGCACGGTGCGGGGGACGAAGGGGCGGCGCCGCACGCTCGGACTGCACGGCGGCGTCGGCGTGTGGGCGGCGGCCGGGTTCTTCTTCCTCTCGGCGACCGGGCTGACCTGGTCGGCCCACGCCGGGGCCTCCATCGACGAGCTGCGGACCTCGCTGGGCCAGGCAACCCCGTCGGTGTCGGCCGCGGCGGGCGGCGAACACGCCGGTCACGGCTCCGCCGCCGGGCAGGCGGGGGACGCGGCGCACGGCGTGGGCCTGGACAAGGTCCTGGCGGCGGCGCGGGCCGAGGGCCTCGGCGATCCGGTGGAGATCGTGCCGCCCGCCGACGCGAACTCGGCGTACGTCGTCAAGCAGGTCCAGCGCAGCTGGCCCGAGAAGCAGGACTCCGTCGCGATCGACCCGGGCAGCGGCGAGGTCACGGACGTCCTGCGGTTCGCCGACTACCCGGTGCTCGCCAAGCTCACCCGGTGGGGCATCGACCTGCACACCGGCAGCCTGTTCGGCCTGGCCAACCAGATCGCCCTGATGCTGCTCGCGCTCTGCCTGATCCTGCTGATCGTCTGGGGCTACCGCATGTGGTGGCAGCGTGGCCGGGCCACCGCCTTCGGCCGGCCGATTCCACGCGGCGCCTGGCAGCAGGTGCCGCCGCAGATCCTGGTGCCGCTGCTGGCCGTGACCGCCGTACTCGGGTACTTCCTGCCCTTGTTCGGCATCCCGCTGGCGGCGTTCCTCGCGGTCGACATCCTGCTGGGCGAGATCGCCCACCGGCGGGGACGGCGCTCGTACGGGCCCGGGACCCCCGCGCAGTAGCGGACCCGCCGACACGCGGGTACCCCGCACCACAGGTGCCCCGAGACACTGGCACCCCGAAACACAGGTGCCCCGACTCGCCGCGAGCCGGGGCACCTTCGCTCCGATGGCGGTCAGAGCTGCTCGAAGTCACCCGCCAGCGCCGAGGCGATCCGCAGGTGCGACTCCGCCTCCTCGTGCCGGTTCTGCCGCTGGAGCGTGCGGCCGAGCATCAGCCGGGCGTAGTGCTCGACCGGGTCCTGCTCGACGATCGTCCGCAACTCGGCCTCGGCGCGCCGCAGTTGCGCCGAGTGGTAGTAGGAGCGCGCCAGCAGCAGGCGCGGCCCGGTCTGCTCGGGCGCCTCCTCGACCAGCCCGACCAGGACACGCGCGGCGGCGGCGTAGTCCTTGGCGTCGAAGAACAGCCGCGCGCGCTCCCAGCGCTCCGCCGGTGTCCCGTGGGCGTAGTACGTCTCGTCGTAGGTCGTGTTCACGGGTGACCTCCTTCGAGGCCGACAACCGAGCCCGTTGGTTCAATATTCCACTACCCGACGAGGGCGGTCAGCTCGGCGTCCGCGCCGGCAGCCGCGCGGCGATCAACCCGTCGACCACGTCGCGCACCTCGGCCGCGTCGGTCTTTCAGCGCACCGGTGACACCGTCGACGAGCCGCTCCCGCTCGATCGGTCCGTCGGCGAGCTTCTCCGCTCGCGTCGCAGAGGAAAACAGTTCGACCGCGCGGTGGCGCCGCTGGGGCTCACCCACACGCAGTACGCGCTGGTGGCCTCCCTGTACGGCATGCAGCGCAAGGGCGCATGCGGCGCGGACCGCGGCCCGGATGACGGGCGGACGCGCTGACGCGGGACCCGCCGCCGGACTAGGTTGGGCGCCATGAGCAATCTTGAGCGCGAGGCGGCTCCCTCCCTGTGCGGTGGCCGTGGCTTCGTGGTGGCGGAGCCCGTGCGTGAACTCCTCAGCCCCCGCCACGTCAAGCTGGGCGAGTCCAGCGAGGTCCGCCGACTGCTGCCCAACCTCGGCCGCCGGATGGTCGGAGCCTGGTGCTTCATCGATCACTACGGCCCCGACGACATCGCCGACGAACCCGGCATGCAGGTGCCGCCGCACCCCCACATGGGCCTGCAGACGGTGAGCTGGCTGCACGAGGGCGAGGTGCTGCACCGCGACTCCACCGGCAGCCTCCAGACGATCCGTCCGCGCGAACTGGGCCTGATGACCTCCGGCCGGGCGATCAGCCACTCCGAGGAGAGCCCCCGCTCGCACGCGCGTTTCCTGCACGGTGCGCAGCTGTGGGTCGCCCTGCCGGACAGCCACCGCCACACCGACCCGCGCTTCGAACACCACGCCGACCTGCCGGTCGTCACCGCGCCCGGCATCAAGGCGACCCTGATCCTCGGCGACCTCGACGGCGCGAGGTCGCCCGGCACGGCGTACACGCCCCTCGTCGGCGCCGACATCGCCCTGAGCCGCGGCGCGGACGTACGCCTGCCCCTGGAACCCGATTTCGAGTACGCCGTCCTGTCCATGTCCGGCGAGGCTCATGTGGACGGCGTCCCGGTCCTGCCCGGCTCGATGCTCTACCTCGGCTGCGGCCGCGGCGAACTGCCCCTGCGGGCGGAGTCGGACGCGGGCCTGATGCTCCTGGGGGGCGAGCCGTTCGAGGAGGAGCTGATCATGTTCTGGAACTGGATCGGCCGTTCCCAAGAGGAGATCGAGCAGGCGCGACGGGACTGGATGGAGGGCTCTCGGTTCGGGGAGGTGAAGGGATACGACGGGGACCCACTGCCGGCCCCCGAGCTCCCGCCGGTGCCTCTAAAGTCGCGGGGAAGGGTTCGTTGACCCGGGGAACAACTGATCGTACTCCCCGGCATCGCGGAGCCGGTGGGCGACGGTCTCGTACAAGGTGTGGGTCCTGGTATTGCGCCCGCCTCGCACGGCTTCCAGGGAAAGGTCTCACACAAGGTCTCACACACTGAGAGGTCGGCTGTCCACCGGTTACGTTGCCGTCTCGGCCTCGGTGGTGCTCAGAGCACGCAGGAGCGCGCGGGCGACGGCGTCGTTCTGGCGGAAGGCCGGGGCGTTGGTGCGGGGGCGGGCGAAGGCGGCGACGGCCCGGCTGTTGGTGGGGGCGCCGAGGGCGATGCGCCGGGGGTGGGGGCTGTCGAGGGACGGGTCGAGGACGTGGCCGTCCGTGGGGGAGACGGCGAGCAGGCCGGAGCGGTGGGTGTGGGTGGGGTCGGCGATGACCTCCTCGGCGAGTGCGCCTTCCCGATGCAGGCCCCGCAGGAGTGGGTCCTCGGTGTGGGCCAGGGAGGGGCCCGGCAGGTACGCCTCGATCAGGGCCGTGGCGTGGGTGGTGTGGCCGGAGATGGTGGGGCTGGTCGCGGTGAAGGTGCCGCTCGTCTCGTCGGTGGCGATGCGGATGTCCGCCCCCAGGAAGTGGACGATGCCGGCCCGGGACAGCGCGAGGAGTTGGCGCAGGCGGAAGCCGGGCGGACCGGAGGCCAGGAAGCTGAAGAAGCCGTGCCACCAGCCGTCGAGTTGCTCGGCGACGGAACGCGCGGTCAGTCGCCCCGCCGCGACCAGGTGGGGCAGTTGCCCGTAGACCGAGAGCAGGGCGAGGAACGCCCCGAGGTCGGCGCTGAACGCCGGGTCCTCGCGGCGGGCGACGTCCTGGGCGATGTGGTCGCGCAGGTGGTCCTGGAAGGCCTCCGGCGTGGGGAACGCGAGGCCGTCCAGCGGGCGGTCCAGGACTTCGAAGTCCAGGCGGTCCGCCGGGTCGGGTACGGCCGTGGCGACGAGGGCCGCCATCTCGGCGTCGTACCAGCCCAGGCGGTCGTAGGCGGCGACGAAATCCGGCCAGGGGAGGGCCGTGCGCTCGGGGTGGGCGTGGAAGAGCTCGTGGTAGTGGCCGAAGCCGATCTCCTTGGCCATCAGCGGCCACACGTCGCGCCGCAGGTCCAGCGGGCGGCCCTCGGCGAGCAGTGCGTCGACCGCCTCAGGGCCGAAGTGGCGCGGCAGTGGAGGCCGGGGACCCTGCAGGCGGTAGCGGGTCTTGGAGCGGTACGGCACACCGCGCCGCGATCCGACGTGCAGGACGGGCTCGCGGCCGGACGGGAGGTAGGTGAGGGTGCCGTCGGCCTCGGTGCGGTATCTGCCGCCGCGTCCCTCGGTGAGCAGCGTCATCACGTCGATGAAGGCCAGCCCGAAGCCGCGCAGGATGACGTGCTCGCCGGGTCGCAGTGCGGACAGGTCGGCGTCGGCGGAGAACTCGGGCGGGAGGTGGAAGCGGCCGTGCCGGCGAGCGAAGGCGGCGTGGTCCCGGTGCTCGGCGGCGGGAGTGGAGCCGAGGTGTCCCTGTGCGAGGACGACCAGGTCGGCGGTGAGCGGGGTGGACCGGTCGGCGAGGTGCACCCGCTGCGGACCGTTCGGGGGACCGCTGACGCCGGTCGCGGTGGTGGGGTGCCACTCGACCGTGACGGTGGGCGGCAGTTGGGCCAGCGCCCTGCGGAACACCCAGTCCAGGTAGGCGCTCTGGGCACGGCGGGTGGGGAAGTCGGACCCGTCGAGCGTGCGCAGTTCGGCGAGCACGTCAGGGTCGGTGGGTTCGGCGTACGGGGCGTGGCGCGGGCTCCGGCCGGAGAACTGGGCGGCCCACTCGGCGAGTGAGGGGCCCGGCTGTACCGGGCCGTCGATCGTGGAGGACTCGTCGGTGAACATGGTGACGTCCTCGGCCATGGAGTTCATCCGCAGCAGCGCCGACTGTTCGTGACGCCAGACGCGTCCCGGGCCGGGCGGGTGCGGGTCCACCAGGTGGATGCGCAACTCCCGTACCTCGTCCCACAGTTCGGGTGCATTGGCGGCGATCCGCTCCAGCAGGCCCGTGGCGCGCGGCCCCGCGCCGACGAGGACCAGGACGGCCGGCGAAGGGGTGCTGCTCACCGGTCACCGCCGATCGCCGGGCGGGCGTCGGCGGCCGTGGCCGCGCTCAGTCGATGGCGCACGGCGGTCAGATGGCCGCGCAGCCGTTGCAGCGGGGTCGGCGGCAGGGTGCGGGAGTCCCCGCGCGCGTAGTACCGCTCGACGTGGAACTGGCCCGCGCTCAGCACGGTGGTGACCGCGATGTACCACAGGGTGGCGACCATCAGCAGCGGGATGACCTGGTAGGTCTGGTTGTAGATCAGCTGCACCGAGTACAGCAGGTCGTGCACGGCCAGCACGCTGACGATGCTGGTGCCCTTGAGCGTGCCGATCAGCATGTTCCCGGCCGTGGGCACGATCGAGCGCATCGCCTGGGGGACGACGATCCGGCGCAGCGTGCGGCGCCTGCTCAGCCCCAGCGCCTGGGCGGCCTCGGTCTGCCCGGGGTCCACGGAGAGGATGCCGCCGCGCACCACTTCGGCGGCGTAGGCGGTCTCGTGCAGGGTCAGGCCGATGACGGCGGTCAGGGTGGGGCCGAGGAGGTTGACCGTCTTGACGGTGAGGAACTGCGGGCCGAACGGGATGCCGAGGCCGAGCGTCGGATACAGGGCACCGATGTTGAACCAGAACAGCAGCTGCACCAGCAGCGGCGTGGACCGGAAGATCCACACATAGCCCCAACTCAGCGTGCGAAGCACAGGGTTGGCCGACAGGCGCATCACCGCGAGCACGGTGCCGAGCAGGAAGCCGAGCACCATCACCACGGCGGTCAGCCACAGGGAGAGCAGCAGTCCGTCGAGCACGGCGGCGGTGGTGAAGTACCGGCCCACCACGCTCCATTGGAAGGCGTCGTTGCGGACGACGGAGTTGAGGACCATCGCGAACAGCAGCAGCGCGGCGGCAGCGGTCGCCCAGCGGCCGAGGTGCCGGCGCGGCACGATGCGCGGCACGTCGGGACCAGGGGCACTCGCCCTTTTCGGGGGTTGCGTCGCAGGGGCCGGCGTGACTTCGGAAGGCGTGACCATCGAGAGGCTCTCCGGGGGAGGGGATGGCAGGCGTGGGTGACCACCCGGTGGCACTCGCAGGGAGCGCAACGCCACAGGCGCTGCGTGCGTAGGTGCGGCCGGGGCTCGGCGTCGTCACATGCGCCGCGTCCCTCAACGCGGACGGGAAGGCCGCCGGGCAGGGCGGCCGATCCGCTGTCGATCGTATGTGCCCAGGGCATCGATGTGTCAACAGCGCCCAGGGCAGCGCCGATCCCGAGCCGTCCGGCATCCGGGCGCTGCTTGACGAGCGCCACGATGTACTGCTCAAGTAGTCGCATGACTGCCCAGCAGCGCTTGGTCTCGCGCGACCACATCGACTTCGGTCGGGTGTGGTCGGCCGCGTGTTGCGCCTGACTCGGCAGCGGGCCGTCTGACCGGCCCTTCCCTCCCTCGGTGACCCCGTCGCGGGCCGAGTTCTCTCCTCACGCGCGCTGCCGCAGCTCCGCTTCTCCCGACGCTCGACGTCGTCACGACCGCACCGACCCGTCTGCCTGACGGTCTGTTCACTCATGCCTGCACGCAGGGCGATTCCGCCATGCCCGCGTGCCGCCGCGATCCCTGAAAGGCCATGCCCATGCCCGTGGAGTTCCTCGGCATCGCCGCCACCAACGACGGCTCCGAAACCACGCCCCGCTCCGGCGCCGCGTTCGACAAGGAGTACACGCTCCGGCTCGCCCGGGCCCACGAGGACCACGGCTGGGACCGGGTGCTGTTCGCCTACGGCTCCGGGTCCCCGGACCCCGCCCCGGCCGCCGCGTACATCGCGAGCAGGCTGGAGCGCCTGCAGATCCTGCTCGCCCACCGGCCCAACGTCTCCTACCCCACCTTCGCCGCCAAGACCTTCGCCACCCTCGACCAGATCAGCGACGGCCGGCTGACCGTGCACTTCATCACCGGCGGAAACGACCACGAGCAGGGCCGCGAGGGCGACACCCTCACCAAGGACGAGCGCTACGCCCGCACCCGCGAATACATCCGGATCGTCAAGAAGATCTGGACCACCCACGAGCCCTTCGACCACGAGGGCGAGCACTACCGCTTCCACGACTTCGTCAGCGACGTCTTCCCCCTCCAACAGCCCCGCCCGAACGTCTCGTTCGGCGGCTCGTCCCCTGCCGCGTACGCCGCCGGAGGCGCCGAGGCCGACATCTACTGCCTGTGGGGCGAGCCCCTGGCGAAGACCGCCGAGCAGATCGAGAACGTGAAGGCCGCCGCGAAGGCCGCGGGCCGCACCGACGTGCCCCGCGTCCAGGTCGCCTTCCGCCCGATCATCGCCCCGACCGAGGAGCTGGCCTGGGAGAAGGCCCAGCGCACGGTCGGCGCGATCAAGGCCCGGAAGGCAAAGGGCGAGGCGATCACCAAGCGCCACAACGGACACGCCCAGCCGCAGAACACTGGTTCGCAGCGGCTGCTCGCCATCGCCGAGGCGGGGGAGCGCTACGACCGCGCCCTGTGGACCCCGACCGCCGCCGCGACGGGTGGCGCGGGCAACTCCAACGCCCTGGTCGGCACCCCGGAGACGGTCGCCCAGGCACTCCTCGACTACTACGACCTCGGCGTCGACATCCTCTCCGCCCGCGGCTACGACCTGCTCGGCGACGCCATCGACTTCGGCCGGTACGTGATCCCGATCGTCCGCGAGGAGGTCGCCAAGCGCGACGCAGAGCGGGCGGCAGGCGGGACGCAGACCCTGACGGCGGTGAACCGATGACGTCCGCTCCCGAGTTGACGGTCCTTCAGGTACCCGTATCCGACCCGCGCGTGAGACCCCTGCTGCGCGAACTCGGCCACGAGTACTCCACGCGCTACGGCAAGGACGCCCACGCCGAGATCTCCCGCTACCCCGACGAGGAGTTCACCGAACCGTACGGCGGCCTGCTGCTCCTGCTGCTGGAGCGCGGCGAGCCCGTAGCGGGCGGCGCCTTCCGGCGGTACGACGCGACCACCGCCGAGCTGAAGCGGATCTGGACCCACTCCGCCCACCGGCGGCGCGGCCTTGCCCGCCGTGTCATCGCCGAGCTGGAACGCGAGGCGGGCACGCGTGGCTACCGGCGGATCTATCTGACCACCGGGCCACGCCAGCCCGAGGCCCGCGGCCTGTACCTGGCCACCGGCTACACACCGCTGTTCGACACCGGGGCCGACCCGGAAACCATCGGCCCGCTGCCCTTCGAGAAGCATCTGCAGGCCGAAGCACGCAGAGCAGGCACAGCACGCACAGCACGCACGGGAAAGGCAGCCGACCTGTGAACCCTCGCCCGATCAGAACCCGCCTGCGTGTCGCCGCGACCATCGCGCTGCTGCCCGTACTGGCGCTGACCGCCTGTGGCTCCGGCGACACCTCCGGCACCGCACCGGCGGCCGCTCAGGCGTCCCCCGCGCCGGCCGACGACCCGGTCGCCGCCGTACGCAAGGTGGACTCCGCCGCCGCCCTGCTGCCAGTCGGCGTCCGCGAAGCGGGCACGCTGCGGGTCGGCAGCTCGGTCGGATTCCCGCCCGGGGCGTACTACCCGAACGGCCAGGACAAGCCGCCCGCGGGCCAGGACATCGACCTCGCCGACGCGGTGGCCAAGGTCCTCGGCGTGAAGCTGGAGCGGCAGGACGCCTCCTTCGAGACGATCCTGCCCGCCCTGGGCAGCGGCAAGTACGACTTCGGGACCGGCAACTTCGGCGTCACCACCGAACGCTTGAAGACCATCGACTTCGTCACCTACATCAACGACGGCCAGGGCTTCGCGGTGAAGACGGGCAATACCACCTTCGGCAAGAAGGTCACCGACCTCACCCAGCTGTGCGGGCTGACCATCGGCACAGGCGCCGGCACCACCTTCGAAGCGACCCTCACCGCGCAGAAGGGCGTGTGCGCGAAGGCGGGCAAGAAGCCGTACGACGTGAAGGTCTACTCGGAGAACGGGGCGACCCTCACCGCGCTCCAGCAGGGCCGGATCGACGTGATCATGTCGACCATCAACGGCCTGCGCTACCAGGCGGCCCAGCCCGCCTCGCAGACCACCTTCCTCGGCGAGTTCCACCGCCTCGACGTCGGCTTCGCGTTCAAGAAGGGCTCCCCCCTCACCAAGGCCTTCCAGGCGGCCGTCAACGAGCTGATCAAGGACGGCACGTACGCCCGGATCCTCAAGAAGTGGGGCACCTCCGCCTCCGCGATCGACACGTCGCGGATCAACCCGCCCGAGCACACGTAACGAGTAAGCAGGAACGTCACGATGGGACTCACCACACCTTCCGCCTCCGCGCCACCCGCAGCGGCCTCGCCCGGCACCGGCCCCGGGGCTCCGCCCACCCCGGACGACCCGGCCTCCCTCAAGGTCGTCCCCGCCCGCCACTACGCCCGCTGGGTGGCGGCCGTCGCCGTGATCGTGCTGGTCGCCCAGTTCGCGCACGGCCTGGCCACCAACCCGGTCTGGGAGTGGGGCGTCTTCCGCGACTACGTGCTGTCCGAGACGATCGTCCATGCAGTGTGGGTGACCCTCCAACTCACCGCCTACGCCACCGTGCTCGGCTTCCTCCTCGGCACCGTCCTGGCCTTCATGCGGCTGTCGCGCAGTCCGGTGCTCCAGACCGTCGCCTGGACCTACATCTGGATCTTCCGGTCCATCCCGATGATCGTCCAGCTGGTGTTCTGGTTCAACCTGAGCGCGCTGTACGAGAGGCTGGGCTTCGGCATCCCCTTCGGCCCGGTGTTCTGGTCCGTCGACAGCAACAGCATCATCGGCACCATGGGCGCGGCCGTCATCGGGCTGACGCTGCACCAGGCCGCCTATGCCGCCGAGATCGTGCGCGGTGGTGTCATCGCCGTCGACCACGGGCAGTTGGAGGCGGCCGCCGCGCTGGGCATCCCCCGGCTGCGGCAGATCCGCCGGATCGTGCTGCCGCAGGCCATGCGCGCCATCCTGCCCACGGCCGGCAACGAGATCATCGGCCTGCTCAAGGGCACCTCGGTGGTCTACGTGATGTCCATCGGTGAGCTGTTCTACCAGGTGCAGGTGATCTACGGACGCAACGGCCGGGTGATCCCGCTGCTGCTGGTCGCCACCGCCTGGTACGTGGTGCTGACCTCCTTGCTGTCGGTCGCGCAGTACTACGTCGAGCGCCGCTACGCCCGGGGCGCCAACCGCACCCCGCCGCCCACCCCGCTCCAGCGTGCCCGCCGCTTCGTCCGCACCCTGCGCGCGGCAGCCGCCCAGCGCAACCAGCCCGTCACACCCCTGAAGCCCTTGGGAGACAGCCGATGAACGACGTGACAGTGGCCGTCGAGGACACGACGCCGACGGTCGACGACGTGATGGTGGAACTCCACGGCGTCCACAAGAGCTTCGGCCCGCTGGAGGTGCTGCGCGGCGTCGACCTCCAGGTCCACGTCGGCGAGGTCACCGTGATCCTCGGCCCGTCCGGCTCCGGCAAGTCCACGCTGCTGCGCACCATCAACCACCTGGAGAAGGTCAACCGCGGCTGGATCAGCATCGACGGCGAACTCATCGGCTACCGCCGCTCCGGGAGCAAGCTGCACGAGCTGAAGGAGAAGGACGTTCTGAAGCAGCGCACCCACATCGGGTTCGTCTTCCAGAACTTCAACCTCTTCCCGCACCTGACCGTGCTGGACAACCTGGTCGAGGCACCGGTCTCCGCGCTGCGCCGCCCGCGCAAGGCAGCGGAGGAGACCGCCCGCGGGCTCCTCGACCGGGTCGAGGAGACCGCCCGCGGGCTCCTCGACCGGGTCGGCCTCGCCGACAAGGCCGACGCCTACCCCCGGCAGCTCTCCGGAGGCCAGCAGCAGCGCGTGGCCATCGCCCGCGCCCTCGCTCTCGAACCGAAGGTGCTGCTCTTCGACGAGCCCACCTCGGCGCTCGACCCGGAACTGGTCGGCGAGGTCCTCGACGTCATCAAGGACCTGGCCGGCACCGGAACCACCATGATCGTCGTGACCCACGAGATCGGCTTCGCCCGCGAGGTCGCCGACACCGTGGTGTTCATGGACGGCGGTGTCGTCGTGGAGCAGGGCCCGCCCGCGGCCGTCCTGGACGACCCGCAGCACGAGCGCACCCGCGCCTTCCTCTCCAAGGTCCTCTGACCGACCCTCACCCCATCCCGCGAGCAAGGAGCACGACCATGTCCACCTCGATCACCCGCCGCACCGCCGCAGCCGCGCTCGGACTCGCCACCGCCCTCGTCCTCGCCGCGTGCAGCAACCCCGACGACGGCGGCACGACCGAGGTCGCGGCCACGCCGGGCAGCAAGACGAAGATCAACATCAGTCCCGACCAGAACCGCATCACCACCGACAAGGTCGACTCCATAGCCGCCGAGGTCCCCGAGAAGATCCGCAAGAGAGGCACCCTGGAGATCGTCGACTCCTCCGGCTCCGCCGCACCGCTCACCTTCTACGCCACCGACAACAAGACCGTCATCGGCGTCGAGCCCGACCTCGCCTCCCTGGTCGCCGACGTGCTGGGCCTCAAGCCGCACATCAACACGGTCTCCTGGGAGAACATCTTCGTCGGCCTGGACAGCGCCAAGTACGACGTCGGGTTCAGCAACATCACCGTCACCGAGGAGCGCAAGGAAAAGTACGACTTCGCCACCTACCGCGAGGACAACCTCGCCTTCGAGGCGAAGAAGGGCAGCGGCCTGAAGGTCACCGGGCCCGAGGACGTGGCGGGCAGGACGGTCGCGGTGGGCAGCGGCACCAACCAGGAGAAGCTGCTCATCGAGTGGAGCAAGGAGAACGAGAAGGCCGGCCGCAAGCCGGTGAACATCAAGTACTACCAGAACGACAGCGACACCTACCTCGCCCTCCAGTCCGGCCGCATCGACCTCTACCTCGGCCCCAACCCGACCGCCGCCTACCACGCGGCCACCACCGGCAAGACCGAGGTCGTCGGCACCTACTCCGGCGCCGGCTCCACCCTCCAGGGGCTCATCGCGGCCACCACCAAGAAGGACAGCGGCCTGGTCAAGCCGCTCGCCGACGCCCTCAACCACGTCATCGACAACGGCACGTACGCGAAGGTACTTCAGCGCTGGGGCCTGTCCGACGAGGCCGTGACCAAGGCCGAGATCAACCCGCCCGGCCTGCCCAAGACCAACAAGTAGCCGACCCGGGGTGCGCAGGCTCTCCAACTCCGAGGCGCGGCACCGGTACCAGGTGCGGCCACGCCGTCCACCTCCACTCCCGGCCCCACAGGGACCTCCAGCGCCTGGCCTGCGCGCTCCGTTGTTCCTGACCCGTTCCTTCACCGCCGTTGCCTCCTCCTGTCTGAGGGAGGCGGGCGTTCTCGTCACGGACTTCCAGGAAGGCACCCTTCGTGTCCTCAACACCCCTTTCTTCCCTGCACCTTGCCGTCGCCCTGGACGGCACCGGCTGGCACCCCGCCTCCTGGCGCGAGCCGGAGGCCCGCCCGCGCGAGCTGTTCACCGCCGGATACTGGGCCGATCTGGTCGCCGAGGCCGAACGCGGTCTGCTCGACCTCGTGACCATCGAGGACGGCCTCGGCCCGCAGTCCTCCCACTTCCTCGACCCGGACGAGCGCACCGACCAGGTCCGCGGCCGCCTCGACGCCGTCCTCATCGCCTCCCGCGTCGCCCCGTTGACCCGGCACATAGGCCTGGTGCCGACGGTGGTCTCCACGCACACGGAGCCGTTCCACATCTCCAAGGCGATCGCCACCCTCGACTACGTCAGCGCCGGCCGCGCCGGCCTGCGGGTGCAGATCACCGCCCGCCCGAACGAGGCCGCGCACTTCGGCCGCCGCACCATCCCGCGCATCGAGGCCTACGACCACCCGGACACCCGGGAGGTGGTCGCCGACCTCTTCGACGAAGCCGCCGACTACGTGGAGGTGGTGCGCCGCCTCTGGGACAGCTGGGAGGACGACGCCGAGATCCGGGACGCCGCCACCGGCCGCTTCATCGACCGCGACAAGCTGCACTACATCGACTTCGAGGGCAGGCACTTCAGCGTCAGGGGCCCCTCCATCACGCCCCGCCCACCGCAGGGCCAGCCGATCGTCAGCGCCCTCGCCCACCAGACCGTTCCGTACCGGCTGGTGTCCCGGCAGGCCGACATCGGCTACGTGACCCCGCACGACGCCGAGCAGGCCCGCGCGATCGTCGCCGAGATCCGCGCCGAGCAGGAGACGGCCGGGCGAGCAGGCGAACCCCTGCATGTCTTCGGTGACGTGGTGGTCTTCCTGGACGACGACCAGGCTGCCGCGGAGGACCGGCGCGCGCGCCTCGACGCCCTCGCGGGGGAGCCGTACACCAGCGACGCCCGGATCTTCGCCGGCACGCCCGACCAACTCGCTGACGTTCTACAGGAGTTGCACACCGCCGGGTTGACCGGTTTCCGGCTGCGCCCCGCCGTCGCCGGCCACGACCTCCCGGCGATCACCCGGGGGCTGGTCCCCGAACTGCAGCGCCGCGGCGCCTTCCGCCGCGCCTACGAGGCGGACACCCTGCGCGGCCTGCTGGGCCTGGCCCGCCCCGCCAACCGCTACGCCGCTGCCTGAGCCGGAAGGATCCCCGACCGATGACCAAGCCTTTGAAGCAGATCCATCTGGCCGCCCACTTCCCGGGCGTCAACAACACCACCGTGTGGAGCGATCCGAAGGCCGGCAGCCACATCGAGTTCAGCTCCTTCGTGCACTTCGCGCGGACGGCCGAACGCGCCAAGTTCGACTTCCTGTTCCTCGCCGAGGGGCTCAGGCTCCGCGAACAGGGCGGGCAGATCTACGACCTGGACGTCGTAGGCCGCCCCGACACCTTCACCGTCCTGGCGGCACTCGCCGCCGTCACCGAGCATCTCGGCCTGACCGGCACCATCAACTCCACCTTCAACGAGCCCTACGAGGTCGCCCGCCAGTTCGCCAGCCTCGACCACCTCTCCGGCGGGCGCACCGCCTGGAACGTCGTCACCTCCTGGGACGCCTTCACCGGAGAGAACTTCCGCCGCGGTGGCTTCCTGCCGCAGGAGGAGCGCTACTCCCGCGCCAAGGAGTTCCTGGCCACGGCGAACGAGCTCTTCGACTCCTGGCACGGCGACGAGATCCTCGCCGACCAGGAGAGCGGCAGCTTCCTGCGGGACGCCAAGGCCGGCGCCTTCGTCCACACCGGGCAACACTTCGACATCCACGGGCAGTTCAACGTGCCGCGCTCCCCGCAGGGCCGCCCGGTGATCTTCCAGGCCGGCGACTCCGAGGAGGGCCGCGAGTTCGCCGCCTCCGAAGCCGACGCGATCTTCAGCCGACACGCCACCCTCGAAGCGGGCCAGGCCTTCTTCACCGACGTCAAGAAGCGCCTCGCCAAGTACGGCCGCCACCACGACCAGCTGCTGATCCTGCCCGCCGCCACCTTCACCCTCGCCGACACCGACGCCGAGGCGGAGGAACTCGCCAAGGAGGTGCGCCGCCAGCAGGTCAGCGGCGCCACCGCCCTCAAGCACCTGGAGTTCGTCTGGAACCGGGACCTGTCCTCCTACGACCCGGACGGGCCGCTCCCCGACATCGACCCCGATGTCGGCGACAGCCACATCTCCCAGGGCCGCGCCCAGGTCCGCATGTACCGCGACCCGCTGGCCACCGCCCGCGAGTGGCGCGAGCTCGCCGCCGCGAACAACTGGTCGATCCGCGACCTGGTCATCGAGACCGGCAACCGGCAGAACTTCATCGGTTCGGCGGAGACGATCGCCCGCACCATCAACGAGTTCGTGCAGGCCGACGCCAGTGACGGCTTCATCCTCGTCCCGCACCTCACCCCCACCGGCCTCGACGAGTTCGCCGACAAGGTCGTCCCGCTCCTGCAGGAACGGGGCGTGTTTCGCACGGAGTACGAGGGCCCGACCCTGCGCGACCACCTCGGCCTGGCCCACCCCGACGACGTCCGCGACCAACGGGCAGCGTCGTGAAGTTCCCCGCCATCACCCTGATCGTGCACCGCCCGGACCCGATCACCGGGGTGCAGAAGACGACCCAGGACCGCTTTCGCGAGGTTCTCGACAACGCCCTGCTCGCCGAGGAACCCGGCTTCGACGGCTTCGGCGTGGGGGAGCGGCACGATACGAGGACTACGCCACCCTCGACCATCTCTCCGGCGGACGTCTGGCATTGATCATCGGCAAGGGCAACGGCGCCGCCCAGCGCGAGCTGTTCCACACACCCGAGGACCAATGGGACCGCAACGCCGAGAGCTACGAGGTGTTCCGGCAGATCTGGCCGAGCAGATCGACGACATCCTCGCCCTGCTGGCCGGCACCTACCGGTCCCCGGAGGGCGTCGAGGCGCACGCCGTGCCGGGCGAGGGCGCCGACGTCGAGGTGCGGATCCTGGGCAGCAGCGGTGCCAGAGCGCCGAGGTCGCGGGCGCGCGGGGGCTGCGGTTCGCCGCGAACTACCACGTCAGCCCCGCCACCGTGCTGGAGGCCGTGGACGGCTACCGGGCCTTCTTCCAGCCCTCCGACGTCCTCGACAAGCCGTACGTCAGCGTCTCGGCCGACGTGGTCGTGGCGGAGGACGAGGAGACGGCCCACGAGCTCGCCACCGGCTACCCGGCCTGGGGCCGCAGCATCCGCACCGCCGAGGGCGCCATCGAGTACCCGACGCCGGAGCAGGCCCGCGCCTTCGAGTGGAATGAGGAGGACCGGGAGCTGGTGCGGGACCGCGTGGACACCCGGCATGCGGGAGACCGTCGCCGGGCTCCCGCGCGCAGGCCGACGGGGAGCGGGCGCGGGACCGACCTGAGTGCCCCCGCGCCACCTGGGCCGGCGGGCCGGCTCACCGCGCCGGCCCCGTCCGCTTACGCAGAAAGCCACTCCAGCACCACGGTGCCGTCAGGTCCGGGCGGGTCGATGTGCAGGGCGCGGTTGGCCGGATACGTGGTCACGCCCGATGTGGCGTCGGTGAACAGCACCATGAGGCTGCCCGGTGTGTGCCCGTTGAACGCGGTCAGACCCAGTGCGGGGCCTCCGATGTGGAAGCGGATCCGGCCGGGGGCGTCGTAGACGTGCTGCAGCCCCTCGACGGCGGCGCCCACGGTGGTCGGCCGCGGCTCGGGGAACGGGGTGTACGTGCCGGTGACCGCCCAGCGTGGGTCCGGCGCGTACGCGGGTGTCCCGGTGAACGCGGTGCGCAGCGGATGCTCCGGGTGCCGCGGCCGGATCAGGTCGTGGCCGCCGCGCTTGGCGACCTCGATCACCGCATCCCCCCAGACGGCGTTGACGCCGCCGCGTTCCGGGATGACGCCGAAGGTGTGCCGTCCGCGTACCACCGTGCCGTCGACGGCGAGTTCCTCCCCCTCGCCGAGCACGACGGTGACGCCGTCGTCGCCCGTCGACCAGATGCCGGGCGCGTCGGGGAAGCGCTGGGGGTCGGTGGCCAGCCAGTGCAGGCCGGTGACGGCGAGGAATCCGTGCTCATGGGCGAGGGCGGAATCCCTCCGCCGGTGTCACGCCTCCCATTCCGTGGCGAAGGTGCCGGTGTCGGTGGCGGAATCCTGGACGGTCATGTGTACTCCTGCGGAATGCGGCGCTGATGGCCGCTCTCCTGCGGCGAAGATCCGCTGGTACGGCAGCCTGCCGCCTCCATCAGCGGTCAGCGCGATACGGTGGGAAAGGGCTGGTCGGGCGCCGGAGGACAGAATCAACTCGCGGCGGAACAACCCGTGGTGGTGACACGCACGTAGTCGACGTGGCGGCGGGTCACGAGCACGGTCATGGAGCCAGGTAACCACATAGGCGTATGCGCGCGCACCAGCGCGGCCGTTCGGATTTACGAAGGGGCGCGGTACGCACGGGCGTTGCGCACGAACAGCCCGTGCAGATCGCGGACGGCCCGTGGGACGGAACCGGAGTGTCGGCGCTGCAGAACCAGCAGCACGTCGGTCGTGTCCCCGGCGAGCGGCCGTACGGTGATGGTGCCCCGCCGTTCCAGGGGATCGCCGATGACACTGAAGTCCGGCAGTACCGTCGCCCCGAGTCCCTCGGCGACCATCAGCTTGCCCATCTCGGCGCCGTCGGTGGAGTAGGAGAAGGAGGGCGTACGGCCGCCCAGCAGACGGTGGACGAAGCGGTGCATGACGTAGCCGGACCGCATCATTACCAGCGGCTCGGCCAGGAGGCTGTCGGCGTCCACCGCGTCCAGGGCCGCCAGCGGACTGTCCGGGCGCAGGCACACCACGGGCCGGCCGCGCAGCAACTCGGTGGTCTCGAAGCCGGGCGGCATGTCGTCACCTCCGAGGTAGTTCACCAGCCCCAGATCGAACGCCCCCTCCAGCAGCCCGCGATGGATCTCGGCCTGCTGTGCGCCGACCAGCTCCACCTGGGTCATCGGGTGTGAGGCCCGGAATTCCCGCACGGTCGGGATGACCAGCGGGACGGTGGCCGTGTTGACCGTGCCGAGCCGGACCATACGGCTGATGCGGTGCTGGTCACCGGCCGCACCGCGCAGCCGGTCGACCGCGTCCAGCACACTCATGATGTGCGGCAGCAGTTCGCGGCCCTCGTCGCTGATCTTCGCCCCGGACCGCTTGCGTTCCAGCAGGTCCACGCCGAGCTCGCGCTCAAGGTTGCGCACGGTCTCGCTGAGCGCGGGCTGGGAGAGGTGCAGTTCCTCGGCGGCGCGTCGCAGCGAGCCCAACCGGGTGACGGCGGCGATGTATTCGAGCTGTTCGATACGCACGACAAGGAGGCTGCCGTCCCCCGCACGCCACGTTCAAGGGAATCCCTGTCACAACCTCGTGAATACCGACTCTCAGCATGTGGAATGACATCCGGGCATTCTTGACCGGCCGGACTCCCCGCTGCTTTGATCGAAGGCATGAAGCGACAGGACCTCACGCGGCGGCGCCACGTCGACCTCGCGCGTGTCTCCAGCTCCTGCTGTCGCTGTCGGGTCTGAGCGCACCCGAGGGAAACCCTCGCACCCGCGCCGATCTTCCGTCGCGCATTCCACCACCGGCCGTTTTCCGTGGTGATTCCGTCTTTCCCGGGAACGTCGTCCCCGCACGCCTGAATCCCGATCACTGAATACGTTTCCCTGTCACCGCACGCGCCCTTTTTCGCGTGCGCATTCCCGCCAGGAGTCCCCCATGCCCGTACCGCCCGGATCCGACCCCGTCCGCTTCGCCTACTGGGTGCCGAACGTCAGCGGCGGCCTGGTCACCAGCACGATCGAGCAGCGCACCGACTGGGGCTACGACTACAACCGCGAACTGGCCGTGCTCGCCGAGAACAGCGGCTTCGACTACGCCCTGAGCCAGGTCCGCTACATGGCCAGTTACGGCGCCGAGTACCAGCACGAGTCGACCAGCTTCAGCCTCGCCCTGCTGCTCGCCACCCAGCGGCTGAAGGTCATCGCCGCCGTCCACCCCGGCCTGTGGCACCCGGGCGTCCTCGCCAAGCTCGGCGCCACCGCCGATCACCTGTCGAACGGCCGCTTCGCCGTCAACGTCGTCAGCGGCTGGTTCAAGGGCGAGTTCACCGCTCTCGGCGAGCCCTGGCTGGAGCACGACGAGCGCTACCGCCGCTCGGAGGAGTTCATCCGCGCCCTGCGGCAGATCTGGACCGAGGACCACGCCGAACTCGCGGGTGACTTCTACCGGTTGCGCGACTTCTCGCTCAAGCCCAAGCCGCTCAACACCCCCGAGCGCCCCCACCCGGAGATCTTCCAGGGCGGCAACTCCACTGCCGCGCGCGCCATGGCCGGCCGCGTCTCCGACTGGTACTTCTCCAACGGCAAGGACTTCGACGGCTTCACCGAGCAGATCCATGACGTGCGCGCCTCCGCCGCCCGATCGGGCCGCAGGCCACCGAAGTTCGGCCTGAACGGCTTCCTCATCGCCCGCGACACCGAGGCCGAGGCCCGCGACACGCTCCGCGAGATCGTCGCCAAGGCCGACACCCCGGCCGTGCACGGCTTCCGGGACGCCGTCCAGCAGGCCGGGCGATCCACCGCCGACGGCAAGGGCATGTGGCAGGACTCCGCCTTCGAGGACCTCGTCCAGTACAACGACGGCTTCCGCACCGGCCTGATCGGCACACCCGAGCAGATCGCCGAGCGGATCGTCGCCTACAAGCGGCTCGGCGTCGACCTCTTCCTCCTCGGCTTCCTGCACTACCTGGAGGAGGTCGAGTACTTCGGCAAGCGGGTGCTGCCCCTGGTCCGTGAACTGGAGGCCCGGGAAGCCGAGTCCGAGCCCGTCGACGCCCGAGTCTGACCGCCATCCGCATCCGACACGACCCTGAAAGGTCCTCGCATGGCCACCGTCCTGTCCGTCTCCGGAAGCCCCTCCGCCCCCTCCCGCACCGCCCGGCTGCTGCGCCACCTCGACGGCCGGCTCAGGGCCCAGGGGCACGACGTCATCCCCTTCGACGTCCGTACGCTCCCGCCCGAGGCCCTGCTGCACGCCGACTTCCGGCATCCGGCGATCGTCGAGGCCACCGCCCTGTTCGAACGGGCGGACGGGATCGTGATCGGCACCCCCGTCTACAAGGCCGCCTACTCCGGGCTGCTGAAGGCGCTGCTGGACCTGCTCCCGCAGTACGCGCTGGCCGGCAAGACCGTCCTCCCGCTGGCCACCGGCGGCACCACCGCCCACGTCCTGGCCATCGACTACGCCCTGCGTCCCGTGCTGAACTCCATGGGACCCGCCCACATCACGCCCGGCTGGTTCACGCTCGACAAGGACATCACCGTCGCCGACGACGGCACCCTGACCGTCGCACCGGGCCCCGCCGAGGCCCTGGCTCAGGTCACCGACCAGTTCTCGCTGGCGCTCGGTGGCCGCCCGACCCTGCTGGCGGCCACCGGATGAGCGCCGCGACCGTGATCGCCGACGACGCCGAGGCCCTCGCCGTCGCGGCCGAACTGGCCGCCGCCTTCCGCAAGGACGCCGCCGAGCGGGACGCCCGGCGGCGGCTGCCGCACGCGGAACTGGAGCGGCTGTCCGCGTCCGGGCTGCTCGCCGTGACGGTGCCAGCGCGGTTCGGCGGCGCGGACGTCAGCACCGGGACACTCGCGGAGATCTTCCGGCTGCTGGCCTCGGCCGACGCCAGCCTCGCCCAGATCCCGCAGAGTCACTTCGTGTACGTCAATGTTCTCCGGCGGCAGGGGACGCAGGCGCAGCAAGAGTTCTTCTTCGGCGAGGTGCTCGCGGGCAAGCGGTTCGGCAACGCCCAGTCCGAGGCCGGCACCAGCCATGTGCAGGACATCCGTACGCGGCTCGCGCGGCGCCCCGACGGGTCGTACGTCCTCGACGGCGTCAAGCACTACTCCACCGGCGCGCTGTTCGCCGACTGGATCCCCGTCCTCGCCCGCGCCGACGACGACAACCTGCACGTGGCCTACGTGCCCCGCGACGCGCCCGGCCTCACGGTCGTGGACGACTGGGACGGCATGGGCCAGCGGACCACCGCCAGCGGAACCGTCCGTCTGGAGTCGGTGCTCGTCCCTGCCGACCGGGTCCTGCCGCACCACCTCACCTTCCGGGGTCCCCAACTCCACGGAGCCGTAGCCCAGTTGCTGCACGCCGCCATCGACGCCGGGATCGCCGCCGGAGCACTGGCCGAGGCCGTGGAGTTCGTCCGCACCAAGAGCCGCCCGTGGTTCGAGAGCGTTGATGAAGGCCACCCGACCGCCGCCGAGGATCCCCTGCTGATCCAGCGGTTCGGTGAACTGGCGATCCGCGTCCGGGCCGCCGACGCGCTGCTCGCCACCGCGGCCATGTCCGTGGACGCGGCCCGCGCCGACCTGACCGACGACTCCGCCGCGGAGGCGTCCATCGCGGTGGCCGCTGCCAAGGTGACGGCGGCGGAGGCTGCCCTGGAGGTCGGCAGCGCCCTCTTCGAGGTCTCCGGCACCCGGTCGGCGCTCGACTCCCTGGGCCTGCACCGCCATTGGCGCGACGCCCGCACCCACACGCTGCACGACCCGGCCCGCTGGAAGGTCCAGCACATCGGCCGTTACCTGCTCAACGGCACACGGCCGCCCCGGCACGGCCTGCTCTGACGAACCAATCCCCCATCGGAGGCCTTCGTGTCCCTCACCTTCCACTGGTTCCTGCCCACCAACGGCGACAGCCGCCACGTCGTCGGCGGCGGCCACGGCACCCCGGCCACGGCGTCCGGCCGGGACCGGCCGCCCACGGTCGCCTACCTCAGCCAGATCGCCCGCGCCGCCGAGGACCTGGGCTTCGTCGGGGCGCTCACCCCCACCGGCGCCTGGTGCGAGGACGCCTGGCTGACCACCGCCATGGTCTCCCAGGCGAGCGACCGCCTGAAGTTCCTGGTCGCCTTCCGCCCCGGCTTCGTCTCACCGACGCTCGCCGCGCAGATGGCGTCCACCTTCCAGCGGCAGACCGGCGGACGGCTGCTGCTCAATGTGGTCACGGGCGGGGAGAGCCACGAGCAGCGCGCCTACGGAGACTTCCTCGACAAGGACGACCGGTACCGCCGCACCGGCGAATTCCTGGACATCGTCCGGCAGTTGTGGGAGGGGAAGGTCGTCGACCTGGCCGGTGAGCACCTGAAGGTCGAGGACGCGAAGCTGGCCCGCGTACCCGACCCGGTCCCCGAGGTGTACTTCGGCGGCTCCTCGCCCATCGCCGGGGAGATCGCCGCCCGGCACGTCGACGTCTATCTCACCTGGGGCGAGCCGCCGGCCGCCGTCGCGCAGAAGATCGCCTGGATCCGGGCGCTGGCGGCCAAGGAGGGCCGCACCCTGCGCTTCGGGATCCGGCTGCACGTCATCACCCGCGACACCGCCGAGCAGGCCTGGGCGGAGGCGAACCGTCTCCTGGAGGGCTTCGACCCGGAAACCGTGCGGTCGGTCCAGGCCGGGCTCGCCCGCAGCGAGTCCGAGGGGCAGCAGCGGATGCTCGTCCTGCACGGCGGCGGCCGGGACGGCCTGGAGATTCACCCCAACCTGTGGGCCGGCATCGGCCTGGTGCGCGGCGGCGCGGGCACCGCCCTGGTCGGCAGCCATGACGAGGTCGCTGAGCGCATCAAGGAGTACCACGCCCTCGGCATCGACGAGTTCGTGCTCTCCGGCTACCCGCATCTGGAGGAGGCGTACTGGTTCGGTGAGGGCGTCCTGCCGCGGCTTCAGGCGAAGGGGCTGTGGACGCATCCGTTCCGCGGTGCGACCGCCGAACCGCCCGTCGCCCAGGTCCCTTTCGCGGACACCGGGAGCCGGCGATGACCCACGTGATCGCCGACGACGCCGAGGCGGTCGCCGTCGCCGCCGAGCCGGCCGCCAAGTTCGCCCGCGAGGCCGCCCTGCGCGACGCGGAACGCATCCTGCCGCGCGCCGAGCTCGACGAGCTGTCGGACTCCGGGTTGCCCGGCATCACCGTGCCGCGCTCCCACGGCGGCGCCGAGGTCACTGCCCGCACCTTGGGCGAAGTGGTCCGGCTGCTGTCCGCGGCCGACTCCGGCATCGGCCAGATCCCGCAGAACCACTTCTTCTTCGTGGAGGTGCTGAAGGAGAACGGATTGCCGAACCTGCGTCCGGCCAGCAGTTCGGCGTAGAAGAAGTCGTGCTGCTCGGCCGTTCGGCACCCTGCGCTCGGTCGCCCGCTCCCGGGCGGCGAGTTCGCGGTGGTGGGCGGCCGGGTTGCCGTCGTGGATCCGAGGGCCGCCGCCCGGCCCGTGCACGCGTTGGCGGAGCGTGGCGCCCGCCGTGCGTGTCCGGGATCCTGCCGCGGGTGTCGGCGGGGGCACCGCGGGCGGCGTCGACGGCGGCGCCACCCCGGTGGAGGAGGGCCTCGGCGGCCCTGACCAGCAGGGCCAGATCAGCTCGCCGCCCCTCCTCCGGTGCTGGCCGTGAGCCTGTCGTACGGGACGGGGGTGACCTTCAGCTCGGCGCCGGTGGCCTCCTCGAAGGGCCTTGTGGGCGATGTCGCGGATGCAATGAACTGACCGAAGGCGCCGAAGACTTCAGGCCGCTCGAACGCGAGGTGGTGGGGCACGACCCGGTCGGCGGGCACGTGCACTTCGTGGAACCGCACGGTGCCGCGCTGCCCGATGCCGTCCCAGTCGTCGACGACGGTGACGCCGGGGGCGTCGTGCGGGACGAAGGCGGCGGTGAGGCTGTCGTCCGGGGCGAGGGCGAAGGCCGGGTACGAGCCGTCGGGGCGGGGCTTGAGGCGGGTGGCGAACTCCAGCGCGTGCTTGGTGCCCTTCTCCGCCAGGGCGTACCACCGACTGGATCGCCACCGCACGCGCGGTCGCCGCCGAGCTCGCCCAGGACGCCGTCGATCGCGACAAGGCCCTGGCCACCCAGCACTACGGCGTCGACGGCCGCCGCTCGCTGCTGCTCGCTCCGGAGGCGGTGCCGGAGTCCGAGTACGGGATCGCCTCCGGCGGCTCGACCGACGGCGCGCTCGCTGGGCCGTTGAGTCGCTCGCGGCGATGGCGCCGACGGTGGTGATGAGGAGGGTGGTGGCGACTCCGCGAAGGATCGCAGGCGGCCCTGGCGTTGCAGGTGCCGCCTGCGGTCACGTTCGGCTCTTCCGCCCCTTCGGCCGTCGCAGCGGTTCCCACAGGGCCCGGGCAGCGTAGGCCCTGACGTCCGCGTCCGGGTCCGTCGTCGCCGTGGCCAGGGCCGCTCGGGCGTCCTCGGTGGCGCGGTGCCGGGTCAGTGCCATCACGGCGGCCTTGCGGACGTCGGCGTTCGGGTCGGCGAGGGCCTTGGCGAGGGCGGGGACCGCGAGGCCGGGGTCCGCGAGGGACAGAGAGCCGGCGGCGCCGACCCGCACCTGCCAGGCCGGGTCGGACAAGGCTGCCTGCGCGCGGGCGGCCAGGGGAGCCGGGCAGCCGGTCGTGCCCAGTGCTTCGTAGGCGGCCGCACGCACCAGGGCGTCGGGATCGTCGATGAGTCTGGCGAGGGCCGAGTGGGCCACGGCGGACCCGGGGCCGGTCGACGCGGTGTCGCCGGGCTGCCGCCCCGCCACGGTGGCCAGGGCCTTGGCGATGGTGACACGGACCTCGCGGGCCGGGTCGGCGGTCGCCACGCGGGCCAGCTCCGCGGCGGCGTCGACCGACACGAGCGCTCGCACGGCCGCGATGCGGACGGTGATGTCGGAGTCCGACAGGGAGTTCGCGAACAGTCCGGTGTCACCGAGGCGCAGGACGCGCAGGGTGTCCAGTGCGGCGGCGCGGGCGACGGGGTCCGTTGTGGACAGGGCTGCGGTGAGGCCGTCGCGCAGGGCCGGTTCGGGGGCCAGCGTCTCGACCAGTTCGCTCAGTGAAGCGGCTGCGGTGGCGCGGACGCCGGCGTCGGTGTCGGTGAGCGCGGCGGCCAGTGCGGGTCCGGTGCCCGTCGGCACCGTCTCCGTCAGGACGGTGACGGCGGTTCGGCGGACGGTGGGATCGGGGTCGGTCAGGTAGGGCGCGAGGGCGGGGAGCGGGGGTTCGTCCTCCGCGAGGGAGAGGAGTTCGAGCAGGCGTGGCGTGGTCGGCGCGTCCGCGTCGGTACTGGGGTGTCCGGTGGTACCGGTCACTGCGGGCTCCTGTCGCATCGCCACCGGCGCCGCTTCCCGGGCCCCCGCGATCGCCACCTGCTCCGGGTGGACCTCACCGAGATGACGGGAGGGTCCGCCGACCGGCCTGAACTCGTCGACCGGGACCAGATAGGGAGCCACGGGACGTGCCGTGAACTCCATCGCCCCCGTAGGGGACTTGCGCAGATCGAGGTGGTGGAACCAGGACGCGTCGTCACGCCGCGGATGGTCGAGACGGTCGTGGTAGAGGCCCCAGCGGGACTCGGTGCGGGCCAGGGAGGCCCGGGCGGCCATCTCCGCGCAGTCGCGGATGAAGCTCACCTCGGCGCAGCGCATCAGCTCGTGCGGGGTGCGGGCGCCCATCGCGGCGATGTCGGTGCGCATCCGCTCGAACGCCTCCAGGGCCAGCGACAGGCGGGCGCCGGACTTCGGCGGGGCCACGTAGTCGTTCACGAAGCGCCGCAGCTTGTACTCGACCTGGGACTGCGGCGGGCCGTCGGGATGGCGCAGCGGGCGGTAGATCAGCTCGTGCGCCTCCTGGAGCTGGTCAAGGGGCAGTTCCCCTTCGTAGGACGTGTACTGGGACGCGTCCGCGCCCGCCAGGTCCCCGAAGACGAACGCGCCGATCATGTAGTTGTGCGGGACACAGGCCAGGTCCCCGGCGGCGTACAGCAGGGGGACGGTCGTACGGGCGTGGTCGTCGACCCGGACGCCCGAGGCCGAGTGGCCGCCGCACAGGCCGATCTCGGAGATGTGCATCTCGACGTCGTGGGTGCGGTAATCGTGGCCGCGGCCCGAGTGGAAGGTGCCGCGGGTCGGGCGCTCCGTCGAGTGCAGGATCGATTCCAGGGCCGAGATCGACTCCTCCGGCAGGTGGCTCAGCTTCAGGTACACCGGGCCCCGGTCACTGGCCACTTCGGCCGCGAACTCGGCCATCATCTGGCCCGACCAGTAGTCGGAGTCGACGAAGCGTTCGCCGTGCCGGTTGACCTGGTAGCCGCCGAAGGGGTTGGCGACGTACGCGCAGGCGGGGCCGTTGTAGTCCTTGATCAGCGGGTTGATCTGGAAGCACTCGATGCCGGTCAGCTCGGCGCCCGCGTGGTAGGCCATCGCGTAGCCGTCGCCCGCGTTCGTCGGGTTCTCGTACGTGCCGTACAGGTAGCCGGACGCCGGCAGGCCGAGGCGACCGCAGGCGCCGGTCGCCAGGATCACCGCGCCCGCGCGGACGGTGACGAAGGCGCCCGTGCGCGTGTGGAGGCCGACCGCGCCCACGGCACGCCCCTCCACCGTGAGCACGCGCACCGGCATCACCCGGTTCTCGATCCGGATCCTCTCCCGCATCTCCCGCCGGCGCAGCTGCCGGTACAGGACCTTCTTGACGTCCTTGCCCTCCGGCATCGGCAGCACGTACGAGCCGGAGCGGTGGACCTGGCGGACCGCGTACTCGCCGTGCTCGTCCTTCTCGAACTTCACCCCGTACGACTCCAGCCGCCGCACCATCGCGAAGCCGCGGGTGGCGGTCTGGCGGACGGTGGACTGGTCGACGATGCCGTCGTTGGCGCGAGTGATCTCGGCGATGTAGTCGTCAGGTTCGGCGCGGCCCGGGATGACCGCGTTGTTGACGCCGTCCATGCCCATGGCGAGCGCGCCGGAGTGGCGGACGTGGGCCTTCTCCAGCAGCAGCACGTTCGCACCGTGCTCGGCGGCGGTCAGGGCCGCCAGGGTGCCGGCGGTGCCGCCGCCGATGACGAGGACGTCGCAGGTCAGTTCCTCGGCGTCGGTGAGGGCAGGGATCTGCAAGGGGGTGTCCACCAGGGTGGCCTTTCAAGAACCGAGTGAGGTGAGGATGTCGCGCCGCAGGGCGATACGCGCCGGATCGTCGTGGGCGGCGCGCTCGCGCGGGCGCGGGACGTCCCGTACGGCGATGAGGCGGCCGGCGCCGAGCAGGGCCACGCGGTCGCCGAGGAACAGGGCCTCGTCCACGTCATGGGTGACGAAGACGACGGTCGCGCCCGTGCCGTGCAGCACCTCGACCAGCAGGTCCTGCATGCCGGCGCGGGTCTGGGCGTCGAGGGCGCCGAAGGGTTCGTCCATCAGGACGGCGCGGGGCTCTCCCGCGAGGGCCCGGGCCAGTTGGGCGCGCTGGCGTTGCCCGCCGGAGACGCGGTGCGGCAGTTGCCGGGACTGTTCGGTCAGCCCGACGCGGGTGAGCCAGGCATCGGCCTGGGTACGGCGTTCGGAGCGGGACAACCCCTTGATGGCGAGGGGAAGTTCGACGTTCGCGCGCAGGGTGCGCCAGGGCAGGAGGGCGTCCTCCTGGAAGATCAGCGCACGGTCGGCGGAGGGCCCCGTCAGTGGGCCCGCGTCCTGGGTGACCTCTCCGGCGAGGGGCGACAGCAGCCCGGCCAGCGTGCGCAGCAGCGTCGACTTGCCGCAGCCGGAGGGGCCGACGACGGTGAGGATCTCACCGGGGGCCACATGGAGGTCCACCTCGTCGAGCACGGGCGCGCCGGGCCGTCCGAGCGTGGCACTACGCAGGGCCAGCCCCGCACCGGTGCCAGCGGGGGAACGCACGTCAGACGAGCTGGTCATGGGGCACGTTCTCCTTGGTCCTGGGGCCGGCCGGTACGAGGGCTGTGGCGCCGCGCACCCGGCGTGGAGCCCGTCCGCCGGGGATGTACGACGTACGCGGCAGCCAGTGGGTCAGGCGGCGGCCCAGCAGCTCGACGGCCGTGGAGGTGAGCCAGCCGAGCACGCCGATCGTGACCATGCCGACGAACACGCCGGGGTAGTCGACGACGGTGTAGTCCTGCCAGGTGCGGTAGCCGACGCCGTACTGGCCGGAGATCATCTCGGCGGAGATCACGCAGATCCACGAGACGCCGATGCCGACCGACAGGCCGCCGAAGATGCCGGGCAGCGCGCCCGGCAGGACGACCGAGCCGAGGATCCGCCACCGGCCGCCGCCCATGGTGCGCACCGCCTCCTCCCACACGGGGGTCAGCGCGCGCACCGCGTGCCGGGTGGAGACCAGGACCGGGAAGTAGGCGGCGGTGCAGGTGATGAAGACGATGCCCTGCTCGTTGGAGGGGAACAGCAGGATCGCCACGGGGACCAGGGCGATGGCCGGGACGGGGCGGACGACTTCCAGCAGTGGGCCGAGCAGGTCCTCGGCGAGCCGTGAGCGGGCCACGAGCACGCCCGTGGCCACCCCCAGCACTGTGGCCAACAGGAAACCGGTGAGGATACGGGTGAGGCTGTCGGTCAGATCCGTCCAGTAGTCGGGGCCGGACAGCCGGTCGGCGAAGGCCCGGGCCACGTCGGTGACCGTGGGGAACTGCGAGAAGCGCAGCCAGACGTCGACGTCCAGGCTGGTCAGCAGCTGCCAGAGGCCGAGGCCGACGGCCAGGGACAGCCCGCGCAGCGCGTACCGGGTCACGACGCCCGCTCCAGTGCCTCGGCATAGGTGACGACGCTCGCACCGCCGTGACCGTCGACGTAGGTCTGCGCGGTCGCCGGTGCGACGAAGGGCAGCAGCTTCTCGCCGTCGGCCACCCACACCGCCTTGTCCGCGAACCACAGGGTGCCGGTGGTGGCGTCGGGGACGTAGGCGGCGCGGACGGTGTCGCGGTGGGAGGCCACGTAACTCAGCAGGTCGGCGGGCGACGTGAAGGTCCGCGTCCGCGCGGAGCCCTTCGGCCACACCTCGCTCGCGGCGGCCGGGAGCGTGGCGGCGAGCCGCTCGGCGTACGTCGTTCCCAGGGCCTTCTTCACGTACTGGTCGTCGACGAAGGAGTCCACGTCCACGTCGCCGGTCAGCTTCGCGGACTTCAGGATCGACACGTCTTGCTTCAGGGCGGAGACGAGCCGGGGCTTGAGGGCCGGGTCGAAGGTGGCGATGCCGTGGGCGCCGTTGTAGAGGTAGACGACCTCGGCGGGCAGGCCGGTGGCCTCCGCGACCTTCTCGGCGGCGGTGACGGGATGGTCGTTGAGATAGTCGGTGGCCTGTGCCTGGGCCTTGAGGAACGCCTCCAGCACGGCCGGTCGCTCCTTCGCGAAGTCCTCGCGGGCGGTGACGCCGTGGAAGGTGGGCAGGTTCAGTTGCGCACCGTCGTACAAGGCCTTGGCCTTGCCCTGGTGGGCGAGCAGGCCCGGCCAGGCGACGAACTGCGACAGCGCGTCCGCGCTGCCCGCGGCGAGGGCCGAAGCACCCACCGCGGGCTGCTGGTTGAGCTTCTCGATGCCCTTGTCGGGGTCGATGCCGGCGCGTTGCAGGGCCCGTACGAGGGTGCCGTCGGCGGCGGAGCCGACGCTCGTGGAAACTTTCTTGCCCCTGAGGTCCTTCAGGGAGGTGAGCTTGGAGTCGGGCGCCGTGACGATGGTGTTCAGGCCACCGCGCAGGTTGTAGCCGGTGACCGAGACCAGATGGGTGGGCCGGCCCAGTTGCTTGCCGCGGGCCGCGTTGATGAGCAGCGGGAAGTCGCCCATCGAGCCGATGTCGATCTTTCCGGCGGTCATCTGGGCGGTGATGGGGGCGCCGGTGGCGTAGTCCTCCCAGACGACCTTGTAGGTGACGCCGTCGCCGAGCGAGTTCAGCTGCTTCTCGAAGTAGCCGAGGGAACGGAGCAGGGTGCCGGCCGTGACCGTGTTGATGGTCTTGGACTGGTAGCCGACGGTGACGGTGACCGTGGAGCCGCCACCGGCCTCGGCGGCACCGCCGCAGGCGGTGAGCGGGAGCAGAAGGACGACCGCGGATGCTGCGACTGCCGTGCGTTTCATGGTGGTTCGGCCTTTCACCGGAGCAGGTCAAGGGGATCAGCGGAGCAAATAGGGCATGTTGACCGTGACGGCTCCGGTGGGGCAGCGGGCCGCGCACGGGCCGCAGTACCAGCACTCGTCGACGTGCATGTACGCCTTGCCGCTGCTGACGTCGATGGCGAGGGAGTCCAGCGGGCACATGTCCACGCAGAGCGTGCAGCCGTCGATGCACTTCGACTCGTCGATGGTCACGGGCACGTCGGCCCGCTGGGGCGCCAAGGGCATGGCTGTCTCCGGGAAGGTCGGACTCGGTGAGAGGGAGGTGTGAGGAGGTGTCAGAGAGAGCGGCGCAGCAGGCCGCTCATCGTGATGCGGTCGCCGCGGAAGCGGATGAACTCCAGGTCGACGGGGCGCCCGTCGGCGAGGTGCGTGAGGCGTTCCAGCATCAGCACGGCCGCACCGCGCGGGGCCTGGAGCACGGCGGCGGAATGGGCGTCCGCGTTGACCGCCTCCAGGGTGATCTCGGCGTGGCCGAGAGGCCGGCCGGTGACGGCTTCCAGGAGGTGGAAGACGTCCGTGTTCTCCAGGTCGCAGCCGAGCAGAGCGGTGCCGATGTCCAGGGGGATGTAGGTGAGGTCCAGGGACAGGGGCAGGCCGTTCAGACGGCGGAGGCGTTCGATGTAGAGGACGTCGGTGCCCGCTGGGACGCGGAGACGATCGGCGACGGGGAGGGGGGCCGGGGCGGGGCCCATGGTGCGGACCTCGTTGGTGATCCGGCCGTGCTCGTGGAGGGTTTCCGCGAGGCCCATCAGGCGGTCGAGGCCGTGGGGGTACTTGCGGCCCACGACCACGGTGCCCACTCCGGGCTGGCGTTCCACGAGGCCCTCCGCGCGCAGGAGGTCCAGGGCCTCGCGGACGGTGTTGCGGGAGGCGCGGTAGTCGGCGGCGAGGGTGGACTCGTGGGGGAGGGTGCCGGAGGGGAAGCCGCCGCCGAGGATCTGGTGGCGGAGGAGGTCGGCGAGCTGCCGGGCCCGGTCTGCCCGCAGCCGGCGTCGCGCGCGGTGAGCGGCGACGGTGGTCGCGCCCTGGCCGGCGTGGTCTCGGATGCGGTCGGTCGGAGGCATGGCCGGAACCATACCGATCCGGTAGGGATAGTGGTGTTGCGGAACTGTTGCGCCACCTGACACACCGACGGGTACGCCGCTGACCTGGTCTTTCGGCGGACAGGAGGCGAGATCTGCCAGGGCCCCTCGGCGTCGACGGCCGCCAGTCGGTCGATGACCACGTGGCAGCCGGCGGAGGCGGAGTCGGTGTTCGCACGGGCCACCCGTGCCGGCGTTCGCGCCGCGCGCCGGACAGACCCGTCCCGGCCCCGTGCGGCACCACTGGCACCCGCAGCGCGTGCGCATGCCGCGGCGTCCTCCGCACGTGCTCGGCGTTCGAGGCGTGCACGACGCCGGGCTCGACGCCGCGCTGCTCGCCGCCTGCGAGACCGGTCGGCCCGCGCGGCCTGACCACACCGGCGGGCCCGGGACCCTCTCACGTGGTGAGACGTCCCGGCGCGGCATGACCGGCCCTCTTGACGCGGCTTGGACGCGGCCCGACACTCCACTACAGGAATCCTAGTGAACTGGTAGGGAATCATGGGCCGTGCTGCGCCGGAACCCGGCAGTGACGTCGTCCGTACCGCCGTGCGCCGGCTGCCCCTGCTGACGTCCCGTCGCCACATCGACCTCGTGCGTGTGTGCAGTGCGGCAAGTTCCCTGCGCGCCGGTGGCCCGGCCCCCGTTCACGCCTGACACTCCCGCGTCAGTACCGCCGCCCCGGCCGTGCAGAAGCCGCCGCGTGCCGTCGCCTCCGTATGCCCGTATGCCTGTGACCGAGCACTCCAGGGAGACGCATGCCCGCCACATCCCCGACCGTGCCGTCCTTCCGGAGCAGGATCGGCTGTGACGCGCGCAGCGGTTACTACCCCGCGCCGCACCGCTACCGGCTCCACCTCTCGCTGTCCTGCCCGCACTGTCTGCAGATCGCCGTCACACACAGCTTGCTCGGCCTGGACGACACCCTCCCGGTGACGCTGCTGCCCGCCGTACCCGACGCACCCGGGGGCGAACACCGGGCCCTGCGTCCGCTGTACGAGGCCAGCTCGCACCAGCACCCCGGTCCGGCCGTGGCGCCGGTCCTCAGCGACAACTGGACCGGGCGGATCGTCAGCACGCACACCCACGACATCCTGCGCGACCTGACCCGGCAGTTCGCCGGTCACGGTCCCGACCTCCACCCGCGCGGTGCCGACGAGGCGATCGCGGCCGTAGGCCGGCTCTGCGACCAGGGCATCACCTGGGCCGCCCAGCGCGCCGGGCAGCCCGGCGGCGACCCGGCGGCACGCGACACCGCGCTGGCCACCCTGCTGCGCGCGCTGGACGTGCTGGAGTGGCGGCTCGCCTCCCGGAAGCACCTGCTGGGCGGCGAAATCACCCTCGCGGACGTGCAGTTGTGGGTGACGCTGGTGCAGCTGGACACCGTGCACCGCCACCACCTGGATGCCGCAGCGGTGCACCGGGTCACCGACCATCCCCGTCTGTCGGCGTACGCACGACGGCTGGCGGCGCACCCCGCCTTCGGCTCCCACCTCGACCTGGACGGCATCGCCCGCAGGCACCACGCCCACTGCCGGGGTCAGGAGGCCGCCGGCGCGGCGGTGCAGATCGTGGACTGGGCGGCGTACGCACGACAGAAGGCACCGAAGCCGGTGCGGCAGCCCGGCTGACCGGCAAGCGGCTGTTCGCCGAGGCACTGTTCGAAGAGCGGTTCCATGTCGGTCAGGGACGAAGTCCATCTGGTGCAGGACTTCCACTCCGGCACCGGGAAGGGCCGGATGTTCCACAACTCGATGAGCATGTCGAGCAGGACGTACGCGAAGCGCAGGCCGGCCTGGAAGCGGGCCGAGTCGGGCTGGTGCTGCGCGCCGCTCCCCGAGCATGGCGTCGGCGTGCCGGTCCCGTTCCTGTTCCACGGCCTCGGCCAGCTCCTCGAAGAAGCCCGCGGTCACCGCGTCCACGAGGGGGCCCGGGTCGCGGAGTAGTGGTAGAGCGATGGTCCGCTCATGCCCATCTCCCGCGCGACCGCGTTGATCGTGACCGCCGCCGATCCCTTGGTGACCAAGAGTGTCTGGCGTCGGTCGGCCTGCACCCCCGGCCTATGCCCCGCCCCGCAGGCCCGAGGGCCGAGGGGGCGACAGTTCGTGCCGGAGGGTCTCGGCGTGGTCGTCGAGGAAGAAGTGGCCTCCGCTGAGAACCCTCATGCGGAAGGGCCCCGAGGTCTGCTTCTCCCATGCCTCGACCTCGCGGACCTCCACCATGGGATCGTCGGCTCCCGCGAGGGCGGTGATCGGGCAACGCAGCTGTGGTGCCGTGGTGTTGAGGTAGCGCTCGCTGGCCCGGAAATCGCTGCGGATCGTCGGCAGCACCATCTCCAGGAGCGACGCATCGGCAAGGATCTCCGCGTTGACGGCGTTGAGCGTGCGCAACCGCCGAACCAGCTCCGCGTCGGTGGCCAGATGGGTGCCCCGGTCGTGCTGGATCATCGGTGCCTGCCGGCCAGCGACGACGAGTCCGGCGAGGACGACTCCACGGCTCTCGAGCCTCAGGGCGACCTCGAAGGCCACCGCGGCTCCCATGCTGTGCCCGAACAGGACCGTCCGCCGGTCCTCGCACCACAGCATCAGCTCCTCGGCGATGCGGTCGGCGAGCGTGGGGATGTCCTCGATGCACGCTTCACCGAGACGGTCCTGGCGGCCGGGGTACTGGACCGCCAGTACCTCCGTCTGCGCCGACATCGCACGGGAGAGCGGATGGTAGTACGAGGCGGCCCCACCGGCGTGAGGGAAGCAGACCAGCTGGGTCTCCGCCCCCGGCTTCGGGTGGAACCGCCGGATCCAAGCGCTGCTGCGCTGTTCCGTCATGATCTCTGCTCCTGCGGGGTGTAGGGCCGACGCACCGGGTCCGGGTCCTGCCCCGGGCCCGGACCCGGTACGCGGTGTCAGTGGCTGCTGTCCTGGAGCTGCCGGACGAGTTCGGTGAACTCCGCTGCGGTGGAATGCCGGTAGAACTGCTTGAGCGAGACCTTCGGCAGGTTCCGCTCCCGCATCTCGGCGAGCACCCGGACCACGAGGAGTGAGTTCCCCCCGAGAACGAAGAAGTTGTCCTGGGGCTTCACCGGGGTGTTGAGCTGCTTGCTCCAGATGCTCAGGACGGTGTCGGCAAGGGCGTCCGGGACGGCGCCGGAGGCGGCTTCGGCTTCGACGGGTTGACGGGCCTCGGGCAGGCCGGCCGGTGCCGCGGCGCGCGGGTCGGGCAGTTTCGAGGTGTCGGGCTTCCCGTTGATGGTCAGCGGGATCTCGCTGACCGGGGTGAGCGTCGCGGGCATCATGTAGTCGGGGAGGGTGGCCCGGGCGTGCGCGAGGACCTGCGCGCGGTCGGCCTCGGCCGCGGTCGTCAGTACGACGTAGGCGTCGATCCGGCTGCCGGCGGGGTCGTCGGGCTGATCCCGGTTGACGACAACGGCCGCCGCGGTCACGTGGGGCGCGCCCATCAGCACGGCGCGGATCTCGTCGAGTTCGATGCGGTGTCCGCGGATCTTGACCTGGTTGTCGAGCCGACCGAGGTGGTCCAGACGGCCGTCGGGGCGCAGCCGGCCCTTGTCGCCGCTGCGGTAAACCCGTTCACCGGTCGTCTCGTCGACGACGAACCGCTGCCGGGTGAGCTCGGGCAGGCCCAGGTAGCGGTCGGCCACTCCAGCCCCTCCGACGTAGATCTCGCCGGCGGGGCCGGGCGGCAGGACCCGCCCCTGTTCGTCGCGGACCGACACCGACCATCCCGGCAGTGGACGGCCCACCGATCGTGAGCCCGTGACGACCTCGTGCGGGGTGACCGTCTGCGCGGTGACGTGCACGGTGGTCTCGGTGATGCCGAACATGTTGACCAGCCGGCAGTCGGTGGCCGGGTGGCGGGCGAACCAGGGGGCCAGCATGCGCGCGTCCAGTGGCTCGCCGCCGAAGATGACCAGCCGCAGGGCCAGTTGCCGCCGAGCGTGCTGGTCGTGGCGGATGAGCTGCGCGAACGCGGACGGCGTCTGGTTGAGCACGGTGACGCGCTGCTCGGCGAGCAGGGTGTAGAACTCGTCGGTGTCCCGGGTGGTCCAGTAGGGCACGACGATCAGGCGGCCGCCGGTGAGCAGGCAGCCCCACATCTCCCAGACGGAGAAGTCGAAGGCGCTGGAGTGGAACAGCGTCCATGTGTCGTCCGGGCCGAGGGCGAAGTCCCGCTCGGTGGCCCGCAGCAGCGCCAGTACGTTGCGGTGCGGCACCACGACACCCTTGGGCGTGCCGGTGGAGCCGGACGTGTAGATCACGTAGGCCGGATCGTCGCCCTGGTGCCCCTTCTCGCCGGCCGGCCGCCGCCCGGGGCCGGCCGCCGCCCCCTTTGCCGCCGGCCGGGCCACTTCCTGCGGCGTCAGCACCCGGGTCCCTGGCTCCGCGGGGAACTCCGCCGCCGTGGTGATGACGACGGGCAGCTCCGCGTTGCAGGTGGTGAAGCTCAGCCGCTGCGCGGGGTAGCGCGGGTCCATCGGCACGTACGCGCAGTCCGCCTTGAGCACGCCGAGCAGGGTGACCACCAGCTCGGCGTCCCGGTCCAGGCAGACGCCGATCCGGCTGCCGGGCGGGACGTCCAGGGCGCGCAGGCCCGCGGCCACCGCCTCGGCCCGCTCGTCCAGCTGTCGGTACGTCAGTTCTTCCTCGTCGGCGACCAGCGCCACGGCCTGGGGCTGCTTGGCGGCCACCGCTTCGAAGGCGCGGTCGATCCGGCCCCGCACGGGCACGGAGTCCCCGTCGGCGCCCGCCCGACCGGCCTGCAGGAGCGCCGCCTGCTCGGCCTGCGGCAGGAGTTCCAGCCCCACCTGCGGCCGCTGTGCGTCACCGGCCGCCAGTTGCCCGGCGAGGTGGGCCACGTGCCCGCAGAACTGCCGTGCCACGGTCGCGTCCACGATGCCCTGGTCGAACCAGCAGGTCGCGAGGGCGCAGCCGCGGTCGAGCTGGACGGTGAGCGGGAAGACCGGAGCCAGGCAGGCCGTGTACGTGCCGTCCTCGAAGGCGGGACTGAGGACGACGCCGACCGGCGGCGGCTCTTGTGGGGCGGTCGGTGGCTGATCGAGCCGGTGCAGGAGGTCGGCGATCGTTCCCTGCCGGGGTGCGTCCAGGGCATGGACGCCGATGTCCTCGCCCGGACCGTTTTCCAGGTCGAGCACGCCCAGGGCGGTGGGGTCCCCGCCGCTGTACCGGCTCACGGCGAGGGCGATCGCCGCCGGCAGGAACCGTTCGGCCCCGGCGGGCAGAGAGGTGAGGTCGATCCGCGTGCTGCCGGTGACCCCGAGCAGCCGCGGGTCGCCCAGGCCCCAGTCGAGACGACCGCGCTGGACGGGAGCCGGACGGGTGGCGGCGGCGGGCACCGGCGGCAGGGGATCGCCGGACCCGTCCAGCACCGTCCGGGCGATGCGTAGCAGTGCGGCCGGCGGGATCACGGTGCGGACGGCCACCAGGACCAGGTCCGTCGCTCCGTCGGTGTACTGCAGGGCGACGGCTCGCAGCGGCGGGCCGTCCCGGTGGAGCGGCCGCAGGGACTCGGCGCGTCGGCGGTCCCGGCCGGTGGGCTCGTCGGAGCCGGCGGGCACTTCGGTCCGCCAGACGTGCACCGGACCCGGTGTCACCCCGGACAGCAGGCGCTGTGCATCGGCCGTGTCGGGCAGGCGCAGCACGAGGCTGTGGCATCCGCTGGCGAGATCATCAATCGTCGATGTCGTCACGGGTGACCTCCTGGTCATCGGGATGTGAAGCCGCCGTCGACAGTCAGCACGCTGCCGGTGACCTGGCGTGACTCGTCCGTCGCCAGCCACAGTGCCGCGTTGGCGATGTCGGACGGTTCGATCAGCGCGTTCATCGGCTGGTCCCGGACGAAGATCCGCTCGTGATCGTCGACGGAGACCTCCAGCGACCGGGCGATCTCGGCGAGCATCCTGCCCTCCAGCACCGGGTCGTCACGGACCGATCCGGGGCACAGGGCGTTCACCCGGACCTGCACCGGGGCGTAGTCCAGGGCGGCCGCCCGGGTGAGCCCGATCAGTCCGTGCTTGGCTGCGACGTAGCTCGCGAAGTGCCGGTATCCGACCGTGCCCGCGGTCGAGGACACGTTGATGATGCTGCCGGACCTGCGCTGCACCATCGCCGGTGCGACCGCCTTCATCATCCGCCAGGCGCCGGACAGGTCGACGTCGATCATGAGCGACCACTCACGCTCGCTGATGTCGTGTGCGACCTTCCCGGACGGCGAGGCGATGCCGGCGTTGTTGACCAGCACGTCCACCCTGCCGAAGCGGTCCAGTGCCTGGTCGACGGCCCGGGCGCACTGCCGGGCGTCGCGCACGTCGACGGCGGCGGTCACCGTCGCGGCGCCCGCCTGCCGGCACAGGTCCGCGGTGTGTTCCAGCTGGCCGGCCGTTCCGAGCGGGTAGGGCACGCCGTCGAGGTCCTGCGCGATGTCCAGCAGCAGCAGGTCCGCTCCTTCGGCGGCGAACGTGAGCGCGCAGGCGCGGCCCAGACCGCGGGCTGCGCCGGTGACGATCGCGGTCTTGCCGGTCAGCCGCATGCCGGGCTCCCGGCCATGAGGCGCAGCATCTGTTCGGGCTGGTCGACGAGGTACATGTGGCCGCCCGGCAGTTCCTGGTAGGCGAACGGCCCGCGCGTCACCGCGGACCACTGTCCGGCCTGCTCCCGGGAGACGAGTTCGTCGTCCTCGCCGCGCAGGGCGGTGATCGGCACCGAGAGCGGTTCGGTGCTGCTCGCCCGGTAGTTCTCGTGCATCTCCACGTCCGCCCGCAGCACCGGGAGCAGCACCTCGACCAGTTCCGGGTCGTCGAAGGCGGCGTGCCGGTAGCCGGCGAAGCGCTGCACCCCGGCCAGGAACTCCTCGTCGGGCAGGCCGGTGGCGCGCTCGGTCCGCCCGTTGTGCGGCCCGGGTGATCCACTGACGTACAGATGACGCAGTCGGTGACCGGTCCGTTCGAGTTCCCTGGCGATCTCGTAGGCGAGCACCGCACCGAGGCTGTGCCCGAACAGTGCGATGTCCGTGCCTTCCCCGGCCCCCGACGCGATCTGCGGCGCCAGTTCGGCGACTGCTTCGGCGACATCGGTGTACGGGTCATCCAGGAATCGCTCCTCGCGCCCCGGCAACTGAACCGGAAAAACGGTTAATTCCGATATGTCCAGCTTTTTCCATTCGCGGAAGAATCCCGCTCCGCTGCCCGCGAAGGGCAGGCAGGCAAGAAAGAGCTGCTCGGTGTCCATGGGCTCCCACTATTCGTCGTCGGACTCGACGGGGAGTGTAGCTCAGGCATTTCAGGAGATTGATCCGGCCATCGTGCCGGGAGGGGGGAATCGGCCTGGGTGTGCGCGAGCCGCTCATGTGCGGTACGCCCGTTTCATTGTTCCCGCAAGGGCTGTCGACGCGGTCGTTGCGCCTCTAATTTGGCCTGAATATGTGCCCTGGCCTGCTGCATCACAGGAAAATGTCAGGATCATGTGAGGTAGCGTCAAATAGCTTGCAAACAAGGGCATATCGACGGTCGGACTGTTGTCCGTGGACAGTTGGCGTGGTTATAGTCGCCGACGTAGTGGATCACGACGCAGGCCGATCGGGAAAATTGCCGGTTCTATGAGACTGGGTAGTGTGATGACTTCTTCATGCCGGGCGGTATTCAATGGCCGTGAATGCCGACGACGCCAGGATGTGATTCGATGAGCACCCATCAGCCGCCCGCCACAGAAACCGAGCGAATACTCGCCGAAATCTGGTGCGACATCCTCGAACTCGATGAGGTCGGCGTACTCGACAACTTCTTCGAAGTCGGCGGGTACTCGATGCTCATGCAGCTGGTGCGTGAGCGGATCGCGCAGCGCATCGGCGTACGGCCGTCGCTGCCCGAGTTATTCATCCACTCCACGATCCGGGCCTGTGCCGCATTCCTCGACGGGACGATGCAGGAGACGGCGGCGCCGGAACAGCAGCGGGCCGCACGGCCGGAGCCGGTCCGTTCCGGATCAGGCGCGCGCGACACGGACATCGCCGTCATCGGACTGGCCTGCCGGTTCCCGGGCGCGGCAAACGTCGACCAGTTCTGGGACAACCTCGTCTCCGGCGTGGACAGCGTCAGCCGCTTCCCCAGGAAGAGCTTCTCCAGCCCCGGCGGCGGCATCCGTGAGTACGTGCCCGCGGGCGGGCTCCTGACGGAACCCGAGTGGTTCGACGCGGGCTACTTCGGCTACACCCCGCGTGAGGCGCTGCTCACCGACCCCCAGCACCGGGTCCTGCTGGAGTGCTCGCTGGAGGCGATCGAGGACGCCGGCTACGACCCGGACCGCTTCCCCGGCCTGATCGGCATCTACGCCGGGTGCAGCCTCTCCACCTACACGGAGACCCTGCGCGCCAGGCAGCAGGAAGACCCGTCGATCACCAGCTGGGACATCCTGACCGGCACCACCAGCGACTACCTCGCCAGTCGCGTCTCCTACAAGCTGGGCCTGCGGGGGCCGACCGCCAACGTCCAGGCGGCCTGCGCGACATCGCTGTACGCCGTGCACTTCGCCGCGCGGGCGCTGCTGTCCGGGGAGTGCGACCTGGCGCTGGCCGGCGGCACCTCGGTGCGGCTGCCCGCCGCCCTGGACAACTACCGGGTCGGCGGTATCACCTCTCCCTCGGGCACCTGCCGGCCGTTCGACGCGGCCGCCGACGGCGTGATCGGCGGTCAGGGATGCGGAATCACCGTCCTCAAGCGGCTGTCCGAGGCCGTCGCCGACGGCGACCACATCTACGCCGTGCTGCGCGGTTCGGCCGTCAACAACGACGGCAGGGAGCGGGCCGGGTTCACCGCGCCGGGCGTGCGGGGTCAGGTCGAGGTGATCAGCGCCGCGCAGCGCGCCGCGGACGTGACGCCCTCGTCCATCACCTACCTGGAGGCGCACGGCACCGGCACCCGGGTGGGTGACCCCATCGAGGTGGCGGGGCTGAACCACGCGTTCGCCGACGGGGAGCCGCGCGAGCAGCCGTGCCTGCTCGGCTCCGTCAAGGGCAACATCGGGCACACCGATGCCGCCGCGGGCATCGCCGGGTTCATCAAGACGGTGCTCGCGGTGGAGCGCGGGGTCATCCCCCCGAGCCTCCACTACAGCGAGCCGAACCCGGACATCGACTTCGCGGCCGGTCCGTTCACCGTGGTGACCGAGGCCACCCAGTGGAAGCCCGTCGGAGTGCCGCGCCGGGCCGGCGTCACCGCGCGCGGACTGGGCGGCGGCAACGCGCACGTCGTGCTGGAGGAGCCGCCCGCCCCGCTGCCCAGGACATCCGGCGGCCAGGAGCAGGTACTGGTGCTCTCCGCGCACACCCCGGCCGCCCTGGACGAGCTGACGGCACGCGTCGCCGACCGGCTGGACAACCAGCCCGAGCTCGAACTGCAGGACGTGGCCTGGACGTTGCAGGTCGGCCGGCGTCAGCACCGCTACCGCCGTTACGCGGTGGTGCACGACCTCCAGGACGCCGTGCGGGTGCTCCGCGGGGAGGAGCCCGGACGTCTGGTCTCCGGCGACCACGCCAGGGACGGCCGGGCCGTGGCCCTGCTGGCCCCGGAGACCGGCGCCGCGGAGGCGGAGCAGTACGCGAGGAAACTCGGCCTGAAGACGGACCTCGTCCTGACACCGGACAGCAGCGACGCCCAGCTCGAGGCCGCTCTGGGCACCCCGGGCCGGTTGTTCCTCGACGCCGGAGCCGCACCGCTGGCCGCACGGCTGCGGGAACACCCCCGGTGGACGGCGGACCACGTCGCCGTCACGGCGTCGGGCGCGCGGGACGCGCTGGGCGAGCTGTGGCTCGCCGGTCTGCCGGTCGACTGGGCGGAGACCCACGCCGGGCAGCCCCGCAGGGTGCCGCTGCCCGGCTACCCGTTCCAGCGGCAGCGCTACCTGCTGGAGGCCGGGCCGACCGCACCCGCGACACCGGCCCCGGTCGCGGTCGCGGGCGCGGGCGCAACGACCGGTACGGACGACGCCGAACCGGACACCGAGCAGACGGTGTCCCGACTGTTCAAGCAGATGCTGGGCGTACCGGACGTCGATCCGCAGGCGAACTTCTTCGACCTCGGCGGGGACTCGCTGGTCGCGAACGAGCTGCTGGGCCAGCTGGAGCAGTTGCTGCCGGTTCGGCTGGAGGCGCGCGACATGTACGTCGCGCCGACGGTGCGCGAGCTGACCGCGCTGATCGAGAAGCAGCTGAGCGACGGCGAGGCGGTGCCCCGTGGCTGAGATCCGGGTGATCGAACGTCCGGAACCGGGCACCTCCGTCACCAGCCTGTACTGCTTCCCGCACGCGGGCGGTGCGGCCGGGGAGTACGCACGGTGGGCCTCGCACACGACAGGCCTGCGGCTGGTGGCCGTGCAGCCGCCGGGCCGGGCGCACAACCTCGGGCAGCCGGCGCTGACCTCGATGTCCGAATTGGTGAGCGAGATCGTCGCGCAGGTGCGGTTCACCCCGCCGTTCGCCCTGTTCGGCCACAGTCTGGGGGCACTCGTCGCCTTCGAGGTGGCCAGGGCCCTGCAACCGCAGCCGTTGCGCCTGTTCGTCTCCTCGTGTCCGGCCCCGCCGCTGAAGAGTCCGGCCGAGCCGCTGCACCTGCTCGACGATGCCGAGCTGCACGCCGAGATCGAGCGGCGCTGGGGCCCGCTGCCGGCGGCGACCAGCGCCGACCAGGAACTGCTCGCCGCCGCACTGGCCTGCTACCGCGCCGACCTGCAGGTGCTGGAGACGTACGAGTACCTGCCCGGTCCGCGGCTGAGCAGCCCCCTCACCGCCTTGGTCGGTGCCGACGAGCCGAACGGCCCGGCGTGGGTGGAGGGCTGGCGCGAGCACACCGACGGGGCCTTCGAGTCGCACGCGCGGCCAGGAGGTCACTTCCACACCCGGCAGGACCTCGATGGTCTCGGCCGGCTGCTCAGCGACACCGTGCGGTCCGATCTGATCCGCGCCGAACGGGCCATGGCCCGGTGACGGCCCCCCGGGGGCGGTCGTCCCCGCGACGACCGCCCCGGGGGTCGGACAGTCGGCAGCGATCAGCGCAGCGAAAGCCCCGAGCACAGTAAAGGCCAGCCATGCACCGCAGCATCACCGGGACGTACCGCAAGCACTACGCCCTCGTCCACGACGGAGCCGACGAGCTGATGCCGCTGACCGGCGCTCAGCGACGGTTCCACCACGCCCGGTCCAGCGATCCGCACGACCGGGCGCAGATCCTGCCGGTCTTCCTGGAGTTCCCGCCCGGACTGCTGTCGGTCCCCCGTCTGGAACAGGCTGTGCGGTCGGTCCTGCGGCAGCATCCGGCGCTGCGTGGCGCGCCGGACGTCGTCGGCGGCGTACCGGTCCTGCGGATCGATCCGCTCCCCGAGGGACCGGTCGTGCGGGAGATCCCGGCCCCGGACAGCGACCGTGCCCTGTGGGACGCCCTGGACAACTGGCCGGTCAGGCCTGCTCCGTTCCGGGTGCTGCTGGCCCGCGACGAGCACCGGGACCTCCTGGCCATCGGCTTCGACCATCTGGTCTGCGACGGTGAGTCGACCGGTCTGGTGCTGGACGAGCTGATGTCCGGCTACCACGGTCCGGCGGGTGAGCCGGGCTCCTCGGCCGCGTCCGGCCTGGAGCTCTACCGGGAAGCGGTGGAGCAGCAGTTGGAGACGGAGCACGAGGCCAGCGGGCCGGAGGCGCTGGAGCACTGGCGGTCGCGGGTGCGCGACGCCGGACCCGGCCTGTGGGGCACGGACCCACACGGGCCCGGCCCCTGCGCCTCGGCCTGGCAGCGGGTCGCCTTGCCGGGGACCGGGAGGGACCGGCCGTTCCCGACGCTGCTGGCCGCCTGCCACACGGCGTTGTCACGGATCCCGGGAACCGCTCCGGTCGCCTACACCTGGGGAGGTCGCGACAGGGAGGGTGTCGTCGGCTGCTTCATCAACACGGTGCTGGCCAACCCGGGGGACGAGGGGGTCCAGGAGAGCTGGTACGAGGACCTGGAGTTCGCGGACACACCGTTCGACGAGGTCGTCCGGGCCGCCAGGGCGGCCAAGGCATCCTGGACCGGCCACCTCGACCTCGTGCTCACCCTCATCGACCGCACGCGCCGCCCCGCGCCGGTCCTGGACGGGGTGTCCGGCCGCTTCACGTATCCGGCGGGCAACAGGACCCACGAGCCGGTGATCGTCACGGCGGTGCAGGACCGGGAGGAGCTGGCGCTGCGGATCGACCACGACTCCACGATCGTGCCCGCCGCCGCGGCGGACGTTGTCGGCGACGCACTGCGGGAGACGTTCGCCGGCTCCACCGCCCAGGCATCCTGACCCCGGCAGGTGGCCGGGCCCCGGCGGCGTGCCGGGCGCCCGGCCACGTCTGCGTGGTCACCCCTCCGCGGCGGCCACGAGCTCCGTGACGGCCCGGGTGAACTCACCCAGGGTCGGCTTCTCGAACATGATCCGCACCGGTATGCGGTGGCCCAGCTCCTTGCGGATCCGGCCGGCCGCCTGCACCGCGAGCAGCGAATGCCCGCCCCGTTCGAAGAAGTCGTCCTCGTCGCGGAGTTCGATGCCGCCGAGCAGCTGGGACCAGACCCCGGCGACCGTCTCCCGCACCGGGTCCGTGGCGGCTTCCGGCGCCGCGGCAGCCGCCGGGACCGCGGCGGGCGCGGTGTGCAGGGCCCGCAGGGCTGCGAGATCCACCTTGCCGCGGTCGGTCATCGGCAGCCGCGGCACGAACGTGATCGTGCTGGGCACCATGTGGCCGGGCAGCCGGTCCCGCAGGTGGTCGTGGATCCCGTCGGCCGAGCCCTCCGCGGCCACCACGAACGCGGCCAGTGCCTGGTCGTGGGGAGGCAGCAGAACGGCGCAGTCTTCCACGTCCGGGTGCGAACGCAGCGCGGCCTGCACCTCCCCGATCTCCACGCGGTGCCCGTTGACCTGCACCTGTTCGTCGTTGCGGCCCAGGAACTCCAGAGCCCCCGCGGGGGTCGTCCGGACCCGGTCCCCGGAACGGAACACCCGTCCCAGGCCCGGCAGCTGGACGAAGCGCTCGGCGGTCAGCACCGCGTCGCCCAGATAGCCGCGCGCCACGCAGTCACCGCCGATCAGCAGCTCCCCGTCCGGTGAGACGTTCAGCTCCACGCCGGTGATGCCCCGCCCGATCGGTACGTCCGGCCCGGTGTCCGCGGCGGCGTCGAACTCGTGGTAGGTGACGGCCACGGCTGTCTCGGTGGGCCCGTACCGGTTGAACACCCGGACACCGGGCAGCAGCTCGGTGATGCGGCGGGCCACCGCCGAGGGCAGCCGGTCCCCGCCGCAGATCAGGTACCGCAGACGGGTGGCCTCCCGCAGGCGCGGCTCCTCCAGCAGCAGCGGCAGGATCGCCGGGGGCAGCCGGACCGCGGTGATGTCCTGCTCGGCCAGCGCGGTGGCGATGGCGAGTGGGTCCAGATGCTCTCCCTCCGCGAGCGAGACCACCGTGGCGCCTGCGCCCAGCGGCCAGAAGTAGTCGGTCAGCGAGGCGTCGAAGGTGTACGGCGCCACCTGCAGCAGCCGGTCGCCCGGCCCCAGCGGCAGTTGCCCGGCGAGCCAGTCCAGATGGGGCGTCAGGTTGCGGTGCTCGACGACCACCCCCTTGGGAGTGCCGGACGATCCGGAGGTGTAGATGACGTACGCGGGATCGTCCGGGGAGACGGCGCCGGCCGGGCTCCGTGCCCCGTCCGCACCCAGGTCCCCGTCCGTGTCGACGCGGATGGTGCGGATGCCGGCGTACCCGAAGCGGGGCGCCGTCGCCTCGTGGACCAACGCCACCGCCGGCGCACAGTCCTCCAGGATCCGGGCCAGCCGGGGTGCGGGTTCGCCCAGTCCCAGCGGCACGAACGCCGCGCCGGTCTGTAACACGCCCAGCATGGCGACCGCCATGTCGGCGCCGCGCTCCAGGAACAGCGTGACCCGTTCGCCCGGCCCTGCCCCGGCTTCGGCCAGCCGTTCCGCCAGCCGCTGCGACCGCTCGATCAGCTCCCGGTAGCCCATGGGCCGTCCGGTGCTGTCGAGCCAGGCGGTGGCCGCCTGCGTCCCTTCGAGAACCCGGGTGTGCAACAGGCGGTTGTCCGACATCCTTATCCCCTCGCGAGTGGATCGCTCACCGAGTTGCGATCGGACCATGATCCTCGCAGTCCGTCAACTCCCCGAAGTTCAGGCGTCGATGGGGATCCGGAACCCCGGCTGTAACATGATCGGATATCCGGGGAACGCCTCTGATGACCACAGGGACGCACCGCCGCCGAACACCGTGTGAGGGGCCGTGTGCACGTGCGGACAACAGCCTGCGGGCCGGCATCGCGCAGGTCTCCCACGCCGCAGGACGAGGAGACGCCACACTCATGAACCCAGTGACGACCACCCAGCCGCCCGACGGGCTGCAGCAGATGGCAGCCGTGTGGGAACAGGTGCTCAAGACCAAGGGGATCACGCCGGACGACTCGTTCTTCACTCTGGGCGGGCAGTCCGTGACGGCCGCCGCCCTGGTCGGTGCCGCAGGCGAGCGGTTCGGGGTACGGATCCCTGTCCGGGCCCTGTTCGAGCATTCCCGGCTGGGGGACTTCACCGAGTACGTGCTCGGCCTGACGGCACCCGCCGCGCCATCGGCCGATGCCACCCCCGCCGACGTCCCCTTGACGATGACCGCCTTCCAGCGGCGCATCTGGCTGGCCGAGTTGATCGATCCCGAGGTGTGCAATCACGTGCCGCTCGCCTGGCAGGTGACAGGCCGCCTCGACCCCGTCCGGCTGCGCACGGCACTGGGCCGGCTGGTCGCCGAGCACGAGATCCTGCGCACCGCCTTCGTGGAGGACGACGACGGGCTGTCCGTGCAGCTGAAGCAGCCGTGGCAGCCTGAACTCGACCTGCTCGACCTCCACCAGGCCCAAGATGTCATGGACGACTGGCTGGACGCCGCCGTGCGCCGGCCCTTCGACCTCGAGTCCGGACAACTGCTGCGGGCCGCCCTCGGCGACGTCGGCGACGGTCGGCAGATGCTGCTGCTGTGCCTGCACCACGTCGTCATCGACGGAGAGTCGATCCCCGTCCTGCTGCGGGACCTCGACCACTACTACTCGGACCCGAACACCCCTCGACCGGTCGTCCAGTACCGGGAGTTCGCCGCCTACCAGGAGCAGCAGCGCGACACCGACGCCTGGCACGCGGACCTGCAGTACTGGGAGTCCACGCTGCGGGGCGCGTCACCGGACACCCCGCTGCCCGCGCCGAAGCAGCCGGAGCCGAACGGGGCTTTCCGCGTTCCGCTGCCCGCCGGTCTGCGGGACTCCCTGCAGACGGTTCAGTCCGCGCACGGCGTCAGCTGGTTCATGGTGGCCGCGGCTGCCCTGGCGGTGACCCTGCACCGGTGGACGGGTCTGGACGACGTCACCTTCGGCTCCCCGACGGTGAACCGGAGCGGGCCGCGGTTCGCCGGACTGCTGGGCCCGTGCCTGAACACCTCGGTGCTGCGTTCCCGGGTGAACAGGGAGAGCACCCTGCTGGACGCCCTGCTGCAGATGCGGGACCAGGCGCTCGGCGCACTGGAGCACCAGAGCGTGGAGTTCGACGACGTGGTCGCCCATCTGAAGCCGGCCCGGCAGTTCGGGCGTACGCCGTACACGAACGTCACCCTGAACGTGAACCTGCTGGACGACCACGCCGCCGTGCTGGGCGGTGCCCGGCTGACTCCGGTGCTGGACGACTCGCTGCGCAGCACCTATGCCAAGTTCGGCCTCACCGTGACCCTGGTGCAGCTGGACGGCGAGCTGATCGCGCTGGTGTCCCACCGCGGGGACCAGCTCGGCGCCGGACAGGCCCGGGAGCTGGCCGACGAGCTGGCCGGTCTGCTGACGCGCTTCCCGGAAGTCCTGGACGAGCCGGTCATGTCCGGCGGTTGAGCGGTCTCCGCGGCGGGGAGGGGCTCGTCAGTGCTGACCCGGCAGCGAGGTGATCGGGTGCCCGGAGACGTTGTGCGGCTCGTACAGCTCTTCCAGGTACTCGATCTCCTCGTCATCGAGGACCACGTCCAGCGCGTCGATGGCGTCCTGCAGATGGCTCATCTTGCTGGCGCCGACGATCGGTGAGGTCACCGCAGGCTTCGACAGCAGCCACGCCAGCGCCACCTGCGCCATCGGCAGCCCGCGCTTGGCGGCGAGCCGTTCCAGTCGGTCGACCGTCTCGCGGTCACTGTCGCAGTAGAGCATCTTGCCGAACTCGTCGGTCTCGCTGCGGGCGCTGACGCTGTTCCACGGCCGGCAGAGCCGTCCCCTGGCCAGCGGGCTCCACGGGATGACGCCGATGCCCTGGTCCTCGCAGAGGGGCAGCATCTCCCGCTCCTCCTCCCGGTAGATCAGGTTGTAGTGGTTCTGCATGGTGCTGAACGGCGTCCAGCCGTTCGCCTTGGCAACGTACTGGGCCTTGGCGAACTGCCATGCCCACATCGACGACGCGCCGATATGCAGGGCCTTGCCCGCCTTCACCACGTCGTGCAGCGCCTCCATGGTGACCTCGATGGGTGTCACCGGGTCCCACCGGTGGATCTGGTACAGATCCACGTAGTCGGTACGCAGCCGGCGCAGGCTGTTGTCTATCTCGGTCATGATCGCCTTGCGGGACAGGCCCACACCGTTGGGGCCGGGCCGCGTCCGCCCGTGCACCTTCGTCGCCAGCACGATCTCGTCGCGGTGGCCGTACTCCTCCAGGATCTGCCCGACGATCGTCTCGCTGGACCCGGCCGAGTACACGTTGGCGGTGTCCACGAAGTTCACCCCGGACTCCAGGGCGTGCAGCATCATCGGACGGGCCTGGTCAAGGTCGAGCGTCCAGCTGTGGACCCCTTTGCCGGGCGTGCCGAAGCTCAGGGCGCCCAGGCAGATCCTCGACACATCCATGCCGGTCGATCCTAACTTGACGTATTTCACGGTGCCTCCCTTGATCGGTTCCGCAGCAGGGCGACCAACATACAATGATTGCAAGGGTGTTGATCTTTTCTGTTCAGGAAGTCCGCTGCTGCCCGGCGGCGGGTGCGGGCATCCGGGAGGCGGCGACCGCCACCAGCATTCCCACCACGACGCAGGCCGCGCAGACACCGAACATCGCCTCGTAGCCGAAGGCCTGGGCGACCACGCCGAGGGAGCCGCTGCCGGCGGCGACACCGACCGTGAAGCAGGCGCCGAAGACGGACAGCGCCGCGGGCCGCTGGCGCTCGCTGACCGAGCGCACGACGAACACCCCCAGCGCCGGATAGATCTGCCACATGCCCACACCGGTGAGCACCCCGCCGATCACCCCCACGACCAAGCCGTCCGACACCCCGATGAGCGCGATCCCCGCAGCCTCGACCAGGAACAGGGCCGCGAGCGTGGCCGGCCGTGTGGCCTCCCAGCGGATCCAGGTGCTGGCGATGCGCAGCACCACCACGGTCAGCGAGTAGGCGGTGACGACGGCCGCTCCCCCCGGGACGCCGAGCTCGTCGTACTTCGCGACCGCGAAGCTGGTGACGGCAGCGAAACCGAGCGCGGTGAAGACGAGAGCGGTGCTGGGCAGTGCGGTGCCCAGCAGCGCCCGGCCCCGCCCGGCGCCGGGCCGCTCGCCCTTCGGGGGAACGCGCACCTCCGGCACGCAGCAGGCGATCGGTACGACCAGCAGCGTGATCAGCCCGGCCACCACGAAGGCGTTCGCCGTGCCCACCAGGCGCGCGATCAGTGTGCCGAGCGGCGCACCGATCCCCAGAGCCAGGTAGTTGACGGTGCCGGCCAGTCCCAGCGCCCAGCTCTGCCGGTCCTCGGCGACCAACTGTACGGGCCAGACGCCGGTCGCGGCCTGCATCACGCCGATGCCGACGCCCACCAGCAGCCACAGGAGCATCAGTTGGGTGATCGAGCCGGCCCACGCACAGCACACCGTGGCCAGCGTGGTCAGCACGGCCCCGCCGACGGTCAGCGCCCGGGCTCCGAGACGGTTCATCAGCGCGCCCGACACCGGCCGGACGAGCAAGGAGGTCACGGCGTAGCTGCTGACCACCGAACCGACCTGCGCAGGGCCGCCGTTCAGCCGGCCGGTCACGTGTTCGGGCAGCAACGGGATCGTCAGAGCGAACGGCAGATAGCCGATTCCAGTGGCCAGTGATATCCAGAGCGCGTACCGCACGGACTGCTTTCCGGTGCGCCCGACGGCCCGTTGCTCCGCCTCGGTCACCACAGAGCTGCTCCCTCGCGTCCGGGAACGGGCCCCGGGGGACTGGAGGACACCCGCGCGGTCCGCTCCTACCCGGCCGACCCGCCCGTCGCCGGAACGAGCTGCAACGTACCACGCCGTTCGAACACCCGGCCGTCCGGTCCACCGGCACCGGAGCGCCGCAGGCCGGTGTCCTTCGGACGGTAGTTGGACGGTGCAAGCCACGCAGGACGTTACCGGCTCCCGGTGGGGCCGCCGCAGGTCAGTTGTCGGCCCGGAGCGTGGCCGTGCGCTGTTCGAGCCTGCGCAGTGCCATGTCCCCCCACTGGAGGTTCTCCCGCTCGAAGGACATTCCGCGTAGCAGGGTGAGGTACGGGCCGATGCGCTCGGCCTCGGCGAAGTACGCCTCCTCGGAGCGCCCGTCGAGCAGACGTTGCCGGAGCCGTTCGTAGCGGGCCAGCTTGGCGGTGGCCCACTCCATGCGTTCGGCGATGGCGGTCCGGACCGCGTCCATGTCGCCCGCGTCCAGGCACTGCACCTTGACCATCAGCTCGTCCCGGATGACCGCCGGTTTACCCAACGGCTCGGCGGTGTAGGCGCGGACGGCCCTCCGCCCGGCCTCCGTCAAGGAGAACAGTCGCTTGTTGGGGCGTCGCTCCTGCTCGACGACGCGGGCCGTGACGAGTCCTTCGGCCTCCATGCGCTCCAGCTCCCGGTAGAGCTGCTGGGGCGTCGACATCCAGAAGTTGGCGACCGTCGCGTCGAACGCCTTCGCGAGGTCGTACCCGGACGCCTCGCCCTCCAACAGCGCGGCCATCACCGCGTTCCGCAAAGCCATGGACACACGCTAGCACCGCTGTGATTACTCAACGAAGCGAGTGGTGGTCACCCCCTCCCAGTAGACAAGCCCTGGTGAGGCCTCTAGTCTCCTTTGCGCTTATTCAATTTTTTTACCATGAGAGGCGGGTTCTTCGTGCATCCCTTCCGTAAAGCTGTCGAGAGCGGCGACATGGACGCCGTGGCCGCTCTGCTCGCCGACGACGTCGTCTTCACCAGCCCCGTCGCCTTCAAGCCGTACCCGGGCAAGGCCATCACCGCCGCGATCCTGCGCGGCGTGTCCCGGGTCTTCCAGGACTTCACCTACGTCCGCGAGATAGCCAACCCCGACGGCCGCGACCACGCCTTCGTCTTCACCGCCACCGTCGCCGGCAAGCAGCTCCAGGGCTGCGACTTCCTGCACTTCGACGACCACGGGAAGATCGACGAGTTCACGGTGATGGTGCGCCCGCTCTCGGCCGCCCAGGCGCTCTCCGAGGCCATGGGCGCCCAGTTCGAGCAGATCGCCCGAGAGGCTGCCGAGCAGTGACCGCGACGACGGACTTCGACGCGGTGGTCATCGGCGCGGGCAACCCGGACTGACCGCCGTCGTCGCCCTCCAACGCGCGGGACGATCCTCACCGAGCGCGGCCGTGCCGTGGGCCCCGCGGGCAGTTCGCGGGCGGTTCTTCTGGTGCAGGTGACGGGGGCAGCGAAGGTCGGTGCACCGGCCAGACCGGCCGGGAGGTGCCGCCTGCAAGGTTGCCGTGTGAGACGTGCCCGTCCCAACGGCCGGATCTCGTCACCACGGCGGCATTCGGCCAACCCTCCACCCCTTTCCGTTCTCCGGACAACCGCGCAAACGGTCCGTTCCTCTCACAACGCGGGCGAAGCGAACGCCTCTCACGTGACGGCCCCGGCCCGGACCTCCGGGACGCGCCGTGACGTCTGTTCCTTCTCACAGCACCGGAGAACGAGCGAACCATGACCGGAAGACTGACCAGAAGACGCACCACCCGGCTGAGGCGCACGCTGCTCGCCGGCACCACGGCCATCGCCGTGACGGCCGTGACGGCCGGCATCGTGGCCGCGGCGCAGGAGCCCGCCAAGGCCGCGACGGGCCCCGAGCTGAGCCTCGTCGCGGCGACCACGTCGGTGACGCTCACCACCTGGAAGGAGGAACCGGGTGTGTACTTGGACCTCGGCACCTACCTCATCGCCGAGGGGACGCCGCTGGAGTTGAAGGTGACCCGGAAGTCCTACAAGGACCCGGTGACTGTCACTCAGAGCGTGTACGAGGGCGGCAAGGCCCGGGCGAAGAAGCTGCCCACGGGCACCGTGAAGGACTTCTCCGGGCTGCCCGGCTTCACGGAGATCACCCTCACCGACGACGCCGGCCGGAAGGTCCTCACCCGCAGCGAGAGCTTCTGCCCGAACAACGCCAGCGGCCGAGTGCGGCCCGACGCCCCCTCCACCTCCAAGTATCCGGAGAGCTGCCCCACCAACCCCTTCACCCTCGGCTCCGTGTGGGGCGTCGAGAAGGGCTGGGCGGCCAACACTTACGGGGGCTCCTACACGGAGCCGGTCCAGCTGCCGGCCGGTACCTACACGGCCGAGGTCGGGGTCGCCAAGAAGTACCGCGACCTGTTCGGCATCGCCGACAAGCCGGCCACCGTCAAGGTGACCGTGGTGGAACGCAGCGTCGAGGACGAGGAGAGCACCACCGGGGCGGCGCCCCGTTCCGCGAAGGTCGGCGAGCACGCCGGACACGCCGGTCACCAGGCCCCGACCGCGCACGCCGGGCACGGACCGGGGCATGCCCCGGCACCCGCCGAGGCCGCCGCGCCGGTGACGAGCGGTGCGGGTCCCTCGTACAACGTGGGCCACGGTCCGCTGAAGGCCGCGCCGCCGGCCCTGCCGTGGGCGCTGAAGAAGAAGCAGAAGTCCTCGCTGTCCCCGCAGGCCGGGGACCGTGGCGGTCAGACCGACGGCTCGCGTCAGGCGCCCGCCCTCGAACCGCTGTCGAAGCGGCCCACCGGCAAGCCCTCCGTCCCGGACGTCCCCAAGCCGGACCTGCGCTCCCTGCCGGCCTACGGCATCACCATCGCGGACGGCGGCAAGGACAACCCGGGCAAGGACTATCTGGCGTTCAGCGCCAACGTCTGGAACGCCGGCCCGGCGCAGCTCGTGGTCGACGGGTTCCGCTCGCCCGGCAAGGCCACCATGGACGCCTACCAGTACTTCTACGACGCCAAGGGCAAGCAGGTCGGCTACACCCCGACCGGCACCATGGAGTGGGACCCGCGCCCGGGGCACGAGCACTGGCACTTCACCGACTTCGCCAGCTACCGGCTGCTGAAGGCCGACCAGAAGGAGGCCGTGCGCAGCGGCAAGGAAGCCTTCTGCCTGGCCAACACCGACGCGATCGACTACACGGTGAAGAACGCCAACTGGCACCCTTACAACACGGACCTGGCCACCGCCTGCGGTGAGGAGAACTCGATCTCCGTCCGCGAGGTGCTGGACGTCGGCTCCGGTGACACCTACACCCAGGACCTGCCGGGCCAGTCGTTCGACATCACCGACGTGCCCAACGGCACCTACTACATCCAGGTGCTGGCCAACCCCGAGAAGCGGCTGAAGGAAACCGACCTCGGCAACAACAGCGCCCTGCGGAAGATCGAGCTCGGCGGGAAGCCGGGGGCGCGGACGGTCACCGTGCCGGCGCACGACCTGGTCGACGCCAACTGACCCCGCCGCACGACGGGGAGGGCGCCCCCGCCCGAGGTCACCGTTTCAGACCCGCCAACGCGAGGGCGTCCTCCGTCTTGGGGTGGCTCCGGCCCAGTTGGCGGTGCAGGATCTGCGCGCCCTCGCGGGCGGGCTCCCATGCGGATCCGCTCGGCCCGTTGCTCGTCGTACGCCATCAGGCGCCTCCTTGCTCCTCGGTGAGCCTGCGTTCGAGGTCGCGCAGGTCCTTGGTCAGGGAGGAGCGGACCTGGCGAGCGAGCAGGGGCGCGGCAAGGCGGAAGAGACCGCCGGGTCCTCCCCGGACGCGGATGGCGGCGAGAGTACCGCGCGGATGCGGCTCGAAGGAGTACGTCACATGCATCGGCATGGGAGCGACCACGGACACCATGTCCAGCAGCCGTGGGGGCTCGTACGCGGCCACGCGCAGGACGTAGTCGATGCGCCGGCCGAGGAAGTACGCCGTGCGGGTGACCTCGGCGCCTGTCCCGAAGCCGCCGCCGTCCGCCTGCCGCGTCAGCTCCGCCGTACGGATGCCCTGCGTCCACTCGGCGTCGTGGCGCCAGTCCAGGGCGTACTCCGCCACCCGCTCGGGCGGCAGCGGTATCACGCGCCGCACCGTCACGTCGATCGCCATCGCCCTGCCTCCTCGTACGCGTGCCTCCGGCCGGTACGTCGGCCGGGGCTGCACCTCCTTCCCTCCAGCATGGCCGTCACCGTCGGCAGGCGCGGTCCGGAGAGCCGGTGACCGGGAAGGTTCACCTTTCGATCAGGTCAGACGGCCGTCTGACGGGGATCGACGTGGATCTTGGGGCCGGGTCCCGCGCCGTGCGGGCGTTCCCCGGCGAGGACGGCGCCTGCTTCGGCGAGGCCGACCGTCGCGGCGACGAGGGGTGCGGGGTCGACGGTTCCGGCCGCGTAGGCGCGGATGGTGGCGGCCAGGCCGGGGGAGGCGGAGAGGATGCCGACGGCGGTGACGTCCTTGAGGGCGAGCGTGCGGCTGTCGATCCGGCTGGGTTCGCCGGCGAGTCCGATGCAGACGACACGGCCGCCCGGTTCCACCAGGTCGAGGGCCGTCGCGGGCAGGTGGGCGGCGTTCGAGGCGTCGACGACCGCGTCGAAGGGGAGGTCCGGGACCTGGGTCTCCGGCCATACGTGGTCGAAGCCGAGCGTGCGGGCGAAGGCGAGGGAGCTCTCGGTCCGGCCCATCAGGTGGACCTCGGCGCCGAAGGCGCGGGCGAACATCGCCACGAGCAGACCGATGGTGCCCGGGCCGAGCACCAACACCCGGTCACCGGAACGCGGTTGTGCCGCCTCGGCGGCCCGGAGGGCGTTGCCGCCCGGCTCCACCAGGGCGCCGAGGGTGGCGTCGACGGAGTCGGGCAGGGCGTGCAGCGAGGAGACCGGCACGGCGAGTTGCTCCGCGAGAGCGCCGGGCCGGTTCCCGCGGATGCCGACCTCCTGCCGTTGGTCGCACACGTGCTGGTGGCCGCGCAGGCAGCGGCGGCAGGTGCCGCAGCCGAGCATGGTGTCGCCCATGACCCGTCGGCCGATCCAGGAGGTGTCGACGCCGTGGCCCACGGCCGCCACTCGGCCGGCCCATTCGTGTCCCGGGCGCATGGGGTAGGAGGAGTGGCCCTGGTGCAGGTAGGCCATCTCGCCGGTGAAGAACTCGACGTCCGTACCGCAGACACCGACCCGTTCGACGTCGATGACGGCCTCTCCGGGAGCCGGTTCGGGCGCGGGGACCTCCAGCACCTCGTACGCGCCGGGGGCGGTCAGGACGAACGCCCTCATGCGAGGGAGTCGGTGGTGCGGCTGGTGGGGCCTACGCGCATGAGACGCATGGGTGATCTCCGTCCTGTGGGCTTGGCGTGGACTCGGGAACTCAGCGGTGCGGGTGCGCCAGCGGGCCGAGCGCGGCCCGGATCTCATCGGCGGCTCCGGCCAGCGTGCGCAGCGGCGTGCGATAGGTCAGGGCGCTGACGCTCACGGCCCCGCTGGGTGCCGTGGGCGAGGCCGCGTAGACGGGTACCGCGAGGCAGTTGACGCCGGGCTCGTTCTCCTGGTCGTCGAGGGCGTAGCCCCGTTCTCTGACGGCCTGCAGTTCGCCGTGCAGGGCCTCGGCCGTGCGGCACGTGTGCGTGGTCCGGGGCTCCAACGGGGAGTCACCGATCCAGTCCCGGACGGCCTCCAGGGTGTCCAGCCGGTGCGCCAGGAGCAGTTTCCCCACAGCGGTGGCGTGCGCCGGGTTGCGGCCGCCGATCGTCGAGGTCAGCCGGACGGCGCCGGTGGGCGGATCGACCTTGGCCCGGTAGACGATCTCCCGGCCGTCGAGGACCGCGTAGTGCGCCGTCTCGCCGAACCGGTGGGCCAGAGCCTCCAGCACCGGGCGGACGCGGACGTGCTCCGGGCGGGCCTCGTGGTGGGCGAAGGCCATGCGCAGGAACTCGTCCCCCAGCAGGTACCGGCCGCGTGCGTCCTGCCCGGCCAGACCCGCGCGGCGCAGGGCGCCGAGGGCCCGGTGCACGGTGGGTTTCGGGCTGCCGATCACCCGGGTCAGCTCCTCCAGGCCCACGCCCTCGGGGTAGCGGGCGAGTTCCTTGAGGACGGCGAGAACACGGTCGGACCCGACCAGGCGACTGGCGGCGGCGGGTTCCGCGTCGTCCCCGTCGCGGTCTGTCGATCCTCTGGGCGTCTGCGTATCCTCCATGAGGTTCCAGAGATTAGACCGCCGTACCGATTACCGGAAAGAGGCGAGTGTGGGGCTGCGCAGCGCACAGTGGTACGCGGGTCAGGACCGCAACGCCTACATCCACCGGGCCTGGATGCGGCGCGGCGTCCCGGGCGATGCCTTCGAGGGCCGTCCACAGATCGCCATCGCCGATACCGCCTCGGACCTGACGCCGTGCAACGCCCACTTGAGGGAGGTGGCCGCCTCCGTCCGCGACGGTGTGTACGAGGCCGGCGGCATCCCGCTCGAACTGCCCGTCGTGTCACTGGGGGAGACCCAGATGCGGCCCACCGCCATGCTCTGGCGGAACATGGCGGCCATGGCGACGGAGGAGATGCTGCGGGCCAACCCGATCGACGGCGTGGTGCTGCTGGGCGGCTGCGACAAGACCATCCCGGCGCTGCTCATGGCCGCCGCCTCGGTGGACCTGCCCGCCGTCGTCGTGCCCGGCGGCCCGATGCTCACCGGCACCTTCCGCGGCCGGCCACTGGGGTGCGGCACCGACGTGTGGCGGCTGTCGGAAGAGGTGCGGGCAGGCACGCTCTCCCAGGAGCAGTTCACCCGCTCCGAGTCGGCCATGATCCGCAGCCGCGGACACTGCAACACCATGGGCACCGCCTCGACCATGGCGCTGCTCGCCGAGGCGCTCGGGACGGTCGTCCCCGGGGTCGCCGGCACCCCCGCGCCCGACAGCCGCCTGCTGGAGGCCGCCCACGGGACCGGCCGCCTGGCCGTCGACATGGTGGCCGCCGACCGAAGGCCGGGCGCCTTGCTGACGAAGGCGTCCTTCCACAACGCGATCGTGGCGCTGGCCGCCATCGGTGGATCGACCAACGCGGTCGTCCACCTGCTCGCCATCGCCGGCCGACTGGGCATCGACCTGACACTCGACGACTTCGACCGCATCGGCTCGCGGGTCCCGGTGCTCGTGGACCTCCTCCCGGCCGGGCGTTTCCTCATGGAGGACTTCCACCGCGCCGGGGGCCTGCTCGCCGTCCTGCGGGAGGTCCGCGACCTGCTCGACCCCGGGGCGCTGACCGTCACCGGCCGCCCACTGGTGGACCACCTCGACGACGCCCCGATCTGGGACACGGAGGTCATCCGCACCCGCTCGCGGCCCCTCGTGGCCGAGGGCGGCATCGCCGTGCTGCGGGGCAACCTCGCACCCGACGGCGCCGTCATCAAACCGGCCGCCGCCTCCCCGCACCTGCTGCGCCACCGCGGCCGGGCCGTCGTCTTCGACAGCATCGAGGACTTCCACGCCCGCATCGACGACCCGGACCTCGACGTCGACGCCGACTCCGTCCTCGTCCTGCGCGGCTGCGGACCCAAGGGGTACCCGGGCATGCCCGAGGTGTCCAACATGCCGTTGCCCAAGAAGCTGCTGGAGCAGGGCGTACGCGACATGGTCCGCGTCTGCGACGGCCGGATGAGCGGCACGGCCTACGGCACCGTCGTCCTGCACGTCGCGCCCGAGGCGGCGGCCGGCGGCCCCCTGGCCGTGGTGCGCACCGGGGACGTCATCAGCCTCGACGTCGAAGCCCGCCGCATCGACGTCGAGGTCCCGGCCGACGAACTGGCCGACCGCACACCGAACAACGCGACCGTCGCCGGCTTCGCCGCCCCGAGGCGTGGCTGGGAACGCCTCTACGTCGACCACGTCCTCCAGGCCGACGCGGGCGCCGACCTGGACTTCCTCGTGGGGTCCAGCGGATCGGAGGTCAGCCGCGAGTCGCACTGAGCTGTCGGCTCCGGCACCTCGGGGGCTCAGGTGCGCGCCACGAGTTCGCGGTGCCCGGGCTGTTCGTGGTCGCAGGTGTCGTCGATGCCGTAGGTGTGCCAGGCGGGGAACGGATCGTCGGCGGGCGCGCTCTCGCCGTCCGTCAGCAGGCAGTCGGTGAGGGCGGCGTGGAGCGCCTCGGCGTGCAGGTGCGTGCCGATGAAGACCAGTTCCTGGCCCGCCGGGCTGTCGGTGTCGCGGGCGGCGGAGGGTTCGAAGCGTGCGACGGAGCCGGCCTGCGACCACAGCCCCGTCACCCCTGGGCGGCTGCCCAGGGTGAAGAAGCCCTTGGAGCGCAGCACCTGGCCGTAGGCGCCACTGTCCATCTCCTCGGTCACGAACCGCCACAACCTCCCCGGATGGAAGGGCCGTGCGGAGCGGAACACGGTGGACGAGATGCCGTACTCCTCGGTCTCCGGAACATGGTCGCCATTGAGCTCCATGACCCAGCCGGGGGCCTGCTGGGCGCGCTCCAGGTCGAACAGCCCGGTGCCCAGTACCTCCTGGAGCTCCACGCGGCCCTGGACGGCGGGCACGATCCGGGCCACCGGGTTGAGGCGGGCCAGTGTCGCCCGCAGCCGCTCCGCGTCGGCGTCGTCGACCAGGTCGAGCTTGTTGAGCACGAGGACGTCGGCGAACTCGATCTGGTCCATCAGCAGGTCGCTGACCGTGCGTTCGTCGTCCTCGTACTGGTCGAGGCCGCGCTCGGCCAGTTCGTCGCCGCTCGCCAGTTCCGGCAGGAAGTTGGCCGCGTCGACGACCGTGACCATGGTGTCCAGACGGGCGAGGTCGCCGAGCGTGGCGCCGTCGTCGCGGGCGAAGGCGAAGGTGGCCGCGACCGGCATGGGCTCGGAGATGCCGCTGGACTCGATGAGGAGGTAGTCGAAACGGCCCTCGCGGGCCAGCCGGTCGACCTCCTCCAGAAGGTCGTCGCGCAGGGTGCAGCAGATGCACCCGTTGGTCATCTCGACCAGGCGCTCCTCGGTGCGCGACAGCGCGGCCTCACCGCCGCGCACCAGCGCCGCGTCGATGTTGACCTCGCTCATGTCGTTCACGATGACCGCGACACGCAGTCCCTCGCGGTTGCCGAGCACGTGGTTGAGCAGCGTGGTCTTCCCCGCCCCGAGGAAGCCGGACAGAACGGTCACCGGCAGCCGGTGCGGCACTTTCCCCTGGGGGACGGTCATGGTTCTCCTCCTGTGACGGGCGAGGAGAACGGTATATGAAAATGGATCCCGTTCCCAAAATTGCCGAGGGGTGTCCGCCTGCCGGGTCGTCACCGGGCCGGCAGGGCCTGCTCGGCCCAGATCGTCTTCCCCTGGTACGTATGGCGGGTCCCCCACCCCTGGCACAGCTGGGCGACCAGCAGCAGGCCGCGTCCCCCCTCGTCGTAGACACGGGCCCGGCGCAGGTGCGGGGCGGTGCTGCTGGCGTCGGACACCTCGCAGATGAGCCGGCGGTCCAGGATCAGGCGCAGCTGGATCGGCGGCCCGGCGTACCGGATGGCGTTGGTGACCAGTTCGCTGACGACCAGCTCGGTGACGAACGTCGCCTCCCCCAGGCCCCACTCCTCGAGCTGCCGGCTCGCCCTGCTGCGCACCTCGGCCACCGCCGACGGCTCCGGCGGCACGTCCCAGGTGGCCACGTGGGCCGAGTCCAGCGCCCGGGTACGGGCCAGCAGCAGGGCCACGTCGTCGGTGGGCCGGGGCAGCAGCACCTCGCGCAGGACGGCGTCGCAGATGCCCTCCAGGGAGGTGCCCGACCGGACCAGCGCGTTCAGCAGCAGGTCGAGCCCCTCGTCGACGTCGCGGCCCCGGGCCTCGATGAGGCCGTCCGTGTGCAGCACGAGCAGACTGCCCTCGGGCAGCTCGACCTCGGCCGACTCGAACGGCAGGCCGCCCAGCCCCAGCGGGGGCCCCGCGGGCAGGTCCAGGACGCGCGCCTCGCCCGCCGGACTGACCAGCACCGGTTCCGGATGGCCGGCGCGGGCGAGGGTGCAGCGCCGCGAGACCGGGTCGTACACCGCGTACAGGCAGGTGGCACCGATGTCGGCGGTGCCGGACGTGGCGTCGGTCTCCGCCAGCGACCGGTTGACCAGGTCGTCCAGGTGGGTGAGCAGCTCGTCGGGGGGCAGGTCGACGTCGGCCAGGGTGCGCACGGCGGTGCGCAGCCGTCCCATGGCGGCGGACGCCTGGATGCCGTGGCCCACGACGTCACCGACCACCAGGGCCACGCGGGCGCCGGAGAGCGGGATGACGTCGAACCAGTCGCCGCCCACACCGACCTGCGCACTGGCCGGCAGATAGCGGGAGGCGACCTCCACGGCGGGCTGCGCGGGCAGTTTCCGCGGCAGGAGGCTGCTCTGCAGGGTCAGCGCGGTGTCGCGCTCCCGGGTGTAGCGGCGGGCGTTGTCGATGGACAGGGCGGCCCGGGCGGTGAGCTCCTGGGCCAGCAGCAGGTCGTCCTGCTCGAAGGGCTCGGGCCGCCGGTGACGGGAGAAGGTTGCCACCCCCAGGGTGACACCGCGGGCGCGCATCGGTACGGCCAGCACCGAGTGGAAGCCGAACCGCCGCACGCGTTCCGCCCGGTCCGGCGCCAGGGAAGCCCACCGGTCGATGCCTTCCGGGGTCACCGTGTGGATCAGCGGCCGCCCGGAGACCAGGCATTCGGCCGCGGGCGAGGTGCTCGGGTAGGCGGCCACCGTACCGAGCGGGACCACGGCTTCGGGGCACCCCGGCAGCACCGACTGATTGGCGACACGGCGCAGGGTGATCGGGTCGGGCAGCGTCTCCGCCCGCAGCTCCCGGTCGTCCTCGATGTCCGGCAGCAGATCCACGGTGACGAAGTCCGCCATCTCCCCGACGGCCACGTCGGCCAGTTCCTGCGCGGTGCGGGCCAGGTCGAGGGTGGTGCCGATGCGCACGCCGGCCTCGGCGACCAGGGCGAGCCGCTGCCGGGCCAGGTGCTGCTCGGTCATGTCGTGCGCGGACAGCAGCACCCCCCGCACCACTCCCTGGGGATCGCGCACCGGGGCCAGGGACACCGACCACACGCTCTCGTGGTCGTCGCCGGCCAGGTGCAGAGCCGCCTTGAGGTGCCGCTGTTCGCCGGTGCCGAGGACCTGCCGCATCAGCTCCTCGGCGCGCTCGCCCTGGGGGTCATGGACGATCTCCGACACCCTCAGCCCGCGCATCTCCGACTCGGGGAGTCCCATCACGCGTTCCATGTCCGCGTTGGCCCTGAGCAGCCGCAGACGGGTGTCGTAGAGGGCCATGGTGCACGGGGACTGGGCGAGGGACCAGTCGATCAGAGCGTGCTCGTCGAACTCCGGCCCGGGGGAGGGTACCGGTGAGACCAGCACCCACGCGTGGGTCTCGTCGCCTCCCGGGCTTCGCTCCCGCCGGTGGGCCAGCAAGGTCACCGGCAGGACGCGTCCGTCCCGGTGGCGCAGGGTCGCCGAACCGTTCCACCGCCGCACGCCGTCGAGGGACCGCAGGGTCCCGGCGGGGGGTTTCCCGGCGAGCAGCACGGCCGCGGACCGGCCCATGATCTCCGACTCCGGGTAGCCCACCAGGCGGCGTGCGCCCTCGCTCCATCCGACGACCGTGCCGCGGGCGTCCACGACGGCGCGAGCCGTGGCCGTGTCGTCGATCGACGGCAGCGGCTGCAGCCCTGCTCCCTCGTCCCCGGTGGGCACTGGTCGAGGCATCACGCTCATCCCGCCGACAGCAGGCACCGGTCCGACGAAACAGCAGACCGATACATACAGTTCAGAATTCAGCATTGGTGATGAAAGTGCAATAAAGGATGCTGAGTAGGTACGTGATCAGGACGTGCCCCCTGTCAGGTCGGCGGCGCGTCGTGCGGGGCCGGAAGCTCGCGGCCCAGGCGGGCGAGCGGGGACAAGGCCATGATCACGGGGGACAGCATCATGCCCGCGGCCGTCACCAGGAGGCTCGTGCGCAACCCCCACTCCGCCGCGAGGAATCCGCCGGCCAGAGAACCGAGCGGCGTCATCCCCATGCCCACGAACGTGATGGTCGCGGCCGCGCGGCCCTGCATCCGGTCCGGAGTGACGGCCTGCCGGACGGCCATGACGGTGACGTTCACCAACTGGCCGCCGCACCCGAACACGAAGCCGACCGCGAGGAGCGCGGGAACCGTCACCGCGGAGGAGTCCCGCAACGCGGGCACCCACAGGAACGCGCCGTCGCCGAGTGCCGCCGCGCCCACGAGCACCACGCCGTGACCGAACCGGCCCGGCAGGCGGGCGGCCAGCAGCGAGCCCAGGAGCGCGCCCGGTCCCGCCGCCGTGAGCGCCAGCCCGACGACGGTGCCCGACAGGTGCAGTTCCCGCGGCAGGAAGAGCAGATAGACGGTCATCAGGGCCGCGAAGGAGAACTGGAAGGCGGCCGAGGCGAGGCACACGGTCCGCAGCACGGCATCGGCGGCGACGAAACGCAGGCCCTCGTGAATGCGCCGCCACACCCGAGGGGCGTGCGTTCCACGGGCGGTCGGGCGCTCCGGGACCGCTTCGGTTCGGCGGATCCGCCGGATCCACAGGAACGACAGCGCGAAGAACAGTGCGCCGGAGGCGGCGGCCAGCGGCGCCGACAGCAGGGACACCAACGCACCGCCGAGAGCGGGGCCACCGGTCTGCGCCGCGGACCGGCTGCCCTCCAACGCGCTGTTGCCCGCCACCAGTTGGTCGCGTTCCACCAGTCGGACCAGGGACGTCTGGTACGCCACGTCGAAGAACACGGACAGGGCCCCGACGGCGAAGGCGAGCGCGAACAGGGCGGGCAGGCCGAGCCAGCCGAGGAGGCCCGCCAGGGCGGCGGCGCCCAGGGCCAGGGCCCGGCCGGCGTCCGTGAGCACCATCGTCGTGCGGGTCCGCCATCGGTCCACCCACGCGCCGACGAAGAGCGAGAGCAACAGGATCGGCGCCTGCCCCACCGCGCGGAGCGCGCCCAGCTGGCCGGGCCCGGCGTGGAGCGTGAGGACGGCGAAGAGCGGCAGGACCACCAGGGTCGCGTGTTCGCCGAGTTGGGAGGCTGTCTGGCCCATCCAGAGCCTGCGGAAGTCGGCGTCCCGCCACAGACTGGGCGGAACGGGCCGATCGGAATTGGATACGGCGGAGGAAGCGGACGGCACGGGAATCCCTTGTGGTTGCCGACGACGAGGCCCGCCACCGAGCACAGGAAACGTGCACCGGCGGTTCAGGCGGGGGAAGGCTCGCTGTGCCGCAACATCAAGGGCAGCACGCGATGACGGGCCGATCACGGCCGAAAGCGTCAACGCGCGCTCGGAACACCGACCATGTCTTCGCTCCTCGTAGTGACTCGCTGCGTCCGAACCCTAGCCGTCGGCGGCCCGACGGGAAAGCGGGCGCGGCCCGCGATCTGCGCACCACCGGCGCGATAGCGCCGAGCGGGACGGCACTGGCGCGCGCCCTGACCGAACCCGTCCGCGCACAGGCGTCCCGCCCGCCCGCGGTCCTGGAGGCCGGGTGCCGGCACCGGGGCGGTCACCCGGGCGCTGATCCCCGGTTGTCCCGCGGCAGCCGCCTGGACATCGTCGAGGCGAACCCGCGCTTCGCCGCGCGGCTGCCGGTCGAGCGCATCATGACCCGCTCCCTGGAGCTGCTGCACCCCGGCGGCACGCTCACCTACTTCGCCTACCACGGCACCCGCAGAGCCCGCGCCCTGACGGCCTCGCGAGCCGAAGCCCGCCGGCACGCCGCCGTGGACGAGGTCATGGCCGCCTACCAACGCGCCTACGCCACCGGCCGCTGGACCGTGTGGGCCAACCTGCCCCCGCCCACGTCTGGCACCTGCGGCGCCCCCTCGCCCCCGACGACCGCACCGGGACGCGGCCCGAGGAGGCGCGGCGGTGAACGCGCTCACCGGCATCCTCGGCCACCTCCCGCCGGCCTCGCCCACCGCACGGGCAGGTTCCTCGGCGACCGGGTGCGGAGCGGCCCCGTTTCCCGTCGCGTGCCGGACGCCGCCTGGTGCCGGGCCGAGACGCTGATGGCGCGCCACGGCGGCCGAGCGGTCCTCCTGGCCCGCTTCCTGCCGGTGGTGCGTACCCTCGCCCCGCACTTCGCGGGCGCCACCTGCCTGCCCTACCACCGCATGGCTCCGTACAGCGTCGCCGGAGCCGGTGTCTGGGCCACCGCGGAAGCGGGTGCCGGATACGCCGCCGCGACGTCCCTGCGGCGCGGGAAGGCGCGGACCTCAGTTCCGTGGACGCATCGACGGCCCGGGGGCGACTCCCTGTCCCTGGCCTCCGGTTCCCGGCCCGAAGAGGCCTCCCGTGGTGCCGACCCCGGTCTGCGACGGGGAAGGAGCCGGTGTCGGGGAGACGCACCCGCCGGGGATGTCGCTGCACGGGGTGAGGGACGGGGTGGGTGAGGGGGCCGACGGGGTGGGGGAGGGGGTGGGGGTCGCGCTGGGCGACGGGGACGGGCCGGGGGAGGGCGCGCCGTTCTCGTTCGTGCCCTGGCCGAGGTGCGGCGCGGCGGGGAAGGAGAGCACCGGCTGCCCCTGGAGGGCCGCGGTCATGTAACCGAGCCAGACCTGGGTGGGCATGTCGGCGCCGAAGACCTTGCTGTAGCCGCCGACCCCGGCCATCGACTGCAGGCCCGAGTTCTTCGGGTTCTCCTTGAACAGGGCGACCGCCGTGGACAGTTGGGGCGTGTAGCCGATGAACCAGGCGGACTTGTAGTCGTCGGTCGTGCCGGTCTTGCCGGCGGCGGGCCGTCCGAGGGCGAGGGCGTTGGTGCCGGTGCCGTGCTTGACGACGTCCTGGAGGACGCCGGTGACGGTGTCGGCGGTCGAGGCGGGCATCGCCCGCACACCGGAGGGCGCCTGGAACCCGGGCAGTCGCGCGCCGGCGTGCACGACCTCGGTGACGGAGTAGGGCTGGTGGCGGATGCCGTGGTCGGCGAACGTGCCGTAGGCGTCGGCCATCCGGATCGCGGACGGGGTGGAGGTGCCGATGTAGAAACCGGCGGTGTCGTACTGCAGGGTGTTCCGCAGCAGACCGGCCCGCAGCGCCTCGTTCTCCACGTTGTCATAGCCCACGTACTCCCCGAGCTGCACGTACGGCGTGTTGACCGACTGCTCCATCGCCTTGCGCAGGGTGATGTACCCCCACTTGGTGGGAGTGTCGTTCTGCTGGTGCAGCAGTCCGGTGGGGTCGCTGCCGTCCGGGAGGTAGTGGCCCTGCTGGTTCTTGATCTCGATGCCGTCGTCGCCGTCGAACAGGCTCTCCGGTGTGATGGGGGAGGGCGGCGCGCCGGGGGAGAGCACGGCGCCGTGGTCGAGCGCGGCGGCGAGGTCGAAGGGCTTGAACGTGGAGCCCACCGGCACGCCGGAGCTGTCGGCGTTGTCGGTGTAGTGGCCCTTGTCCCACCCGTCCCCGCCGTACAGGGCGACGACGGCCCCCGTGGTCGGGTCGACGGAGGCGGCACCGACCTGGACGTCGCGGTCGGCCGCGCGGTGGTCCGGGTCCAGATGCCGCTTGCGCATGGCCGCCACCGAGGAACTCAGCTCGGCCACCTCGTGCTTGTCGAAGGTCGTGTGGATCTGGTAGCCGCCCTCGTTCAGCTGCTGGTCCGAGATCGACGAGTGCTGCTCCACGTACTGCTCGGCGACCTGGACCAGATAGCCGATCTGCCCGCTCATGGAGCCTCGTCCGCGCATCGGCTCGGGCGTCGGGAAACCGGCGCGCAGGTAACGGTCCTTCTGCGCCGCGCTGATCTTGCCGATGGCCGCCATCCGCCCCAGGACGTACTTCCAGCGGGCCACGGCCGGTGCCCGCTGCTGCGGGTCGTCGGCGTTCATCATCACGCTGGGCGCGTTCACCGTCGCGGCGAGGAACGCGCCCTGGCTGACGGTCAGTCTCTGCACCGGCATGCCGTAGTACGCCTCTGACGCCGCCTCGATGCCGTAGGCGCCCCGGCCGTAGTAGCAGGTGTTGAGGTAACCCTGGAGGATCTGCCGCTTGCTGAGCTTCCCGCCGATCTTCAGGGAGATCATGATCTCGTCGAGCTTGCGCGAGAGGGTCTGGCTCTGGTTGAGGTACGTGTTCTTGACGAACTGCTGGGTGATGGTCGACCCGGACTGCACCTCACCGCCCTCGGCCATGTGGTAGATCGCCCGCAGGATCCCCTGCGGGTCGACACCCGGGTCGGTGTAGAACGAGGCGTTCTCGGCCGCGAGGAAGTCCCACTGGACGGCGGAGGGCACCTGGGAGAGCGTCACGTTCTGCCGGTCGACCTGGCCGACTTCCGCCATCTGCGAGCCGTCCGACCAGTAGAAGGTGTTCGCCTGCGTCTGCGTGTCCGGATTGACGCTGGGAATGGACACGGTCGCGTACGCGTAGGCCACCGCGGCGAGCAGGCTGCCGCACACCGTCAGGAACAGTCCCGCCAGTTGCTTCCACGACGGCAGCCAGCGCCGCACACCACGTCTGCCCGCCCGCGGGTAGTCGATGAACCTGCGCTTCCCCGACGGCCGTCGCCGCGACGCGGACCCGGCGGCCCCCGAGGCGCTCCGGGTCCGCGCCCGGCCTGGCCCGCGCGCCGGCCGCCGGTTCGCCGTCCGGGCGGCCCTGCGCATCTCCGCCCGCGTCATCCGGGCCGGCCCGCCCGCGGGCGGCGTGACGTACTCGCCGTCCGGCCAGGAGGGTGCGCTGCGGCCATCGCTCATGTGCTTGCCTTCGGTGAGATGCGGGAGGGCATGAGCGTAAGCGGCCGCCGAGGCGCGGGCCGGATGGTTTGGGCTGCTGTTGACCGGCTTATCGGGCAGATATTCCGGTCTCCTTGCCTTGCCTCGACCGCATCGCCTCGGCCGAAGGACGGGCAGGGTGGCGTGGGATCAGCGAGGGGCCGGGGTCGGGAAGGACTTGTCGCCGAAGAGGACCCGGCCGGCCGCCGCCCGGCCGAGCGGCGTGCGCAGCAGGGTGAAAGCCGCCCCCGCCATGCTCGGCGTGCGCACCTGGGCCAGCCCCCTGCGCAGTGTGAGCCGTCCTCGGAAGCGGGCGCGCAGAGCGGCACCGTCGTAGGAGGCCAGCGCGTCCGGCCGCCCGGACCGCAGCGCGTCGTCGAGGACCGCGGCCGCGAACTCCGACAGCCGCAGGCACGGATCCAGCCCCCCGGCGGTGAGGGGGGAGACCGCGCCCGCCGCGTCCCCCACGAGAAGACCGTCGGCGCAACCGATCCGGCGCAGCACGCCACCGACGGGAATCGGGCCGCCGCGCCGCTCCACCGCTTCCGGCCGGTCCCGGCCGGCCAGGCCGGGTGCCGACGCGCTGAACCGCCGCAGCGCCCCGCGAAGTCCCTCCGGGAAGCGGTCCGCATAGCCGGCGACGCCGACGTGCGCGTGCTGCCCGTCGTCGACCACCCAGGCCAGATAGCCGGGAGCGAGCGACGGGTCGAGCACGCAGTGGAAGGTCGGCGGCTCGTCGTGCCCGGGCAGGTCGAACACCTCCTCGGCTCCGACCAGCAGGTGGCGGTTCCGGTCGAGGCCGAGGTCCCGGGCGACGCTGGAGCGGGCCCCGTCGGCGCCGACGACGAAACGTGCCCGGACCGCGGTCGGCCCGTCGCGACCGACCAGATGGAAGGCGCCGCCCTGGCGGCCGGCGTAACGCGTGCCCAGGGCGATCCGCACGCCGGCGGCCGTCGCGGTGGCCGCCGTCGCCGTGTAGAGGGGAGCCATGTCGCCCACGCGGTACTCGTCGCGGGCGCTGACCAGGGTTACCGGGCGGCGCAGGTCGGGCGGGTAGAGGACGACCCGTCGGATCGGCGGGCCGAGGTGCTCCGGGGGCAGCGGGAAGTCGTCGAGCGTCTTCCGTACGAAGATTCCCGTGGTGCGGATCGCGCCGGCGAGACTGGTGCGCCGGTCCACCACGAGCACGTCGTGGCCCTGCCGGGCGAGGAGCGTGGCGGTGTGGAGGCCGGCCAGTCCCGCGCCGACGACGAGGACGTCGCTGCGGGTGGTGGCCCCGGGACGGGGCATGTCGGCCGGTTTCACAGGTGACGTCCCGCCGGTGTGGCCTCGTCCGCGAGGCTCTCGGCCTCCCAGCGCAGCAGGTCTCCCGGCTGGCACTCCAGGACCTCGCAGAGCGCGGCCAGCGTCGTGAAGCGCACCGCCTTGGCACGGCCGTTCTTGAGGACCGCCAGGTTGGCGGGGGTGATGCCGACGCGGTCGGCGAGTTCGCCCACGGACATCTTCCGCCTGGCCAGCATCACGTCGATGTCGACGACGATCGGCATCAGATCACCTCGGCCAGCTCTGCCTGCATGCGGGCCGCCTCGACGTCGCGGGCGACGGCCTGGGCGAGCAGCATCCGCAGCACGAGCACGATCAGGGCGACGGCGAAGACCGCCAGGGAGACGCCCCCCAGCAGGAGGACGACGCCCGGGGCCACGGCCTCACCCGGAGCCAGCACCACGCCCAGCGCGAAGACCAGGAGCGCCGCCGCGACGAACGCGCCGATCACGACGTGCACGTACCGGAAGGCGCCGTCGGAGAACACGTTCCCGCGCCGCACCATCGTCACCAGCTGCCAGACGCAGACCAGGACGGCCTGCGCCGTGCCGATGCCCAGGACCACGATCAGCAGGATCGGGACCCGCCGGTCCGCGAGGACACTGCCCTCCATGTCGTCGGCCAGCAGCGCGACCATCACGGTCTGCACGAACAGCGAACCCGCGAGCAGCGCCACGAGCACGGCACGCAGCGCCAGCACGGTGATCTTTCCCATCGATGCCCCTTCAATCGAATCGCGATGGAAATCTATCGAGATTCGATAGGGAGGGCAAGGGTGGGCACCACGCGTTCCTCGATCCAGGCGCGGATCGCCGACGCGGTGCTCCCGGCGTGTTCCCGCATCATCGTCAGGTGGTCGCCGGGGACGTCCACGACGTCGTGCGCCGTCGGCCAGGACGTGCGCCAGTCGTCCCCGTCGGCGGAGTCGGCCATGGCGGGCGTGGGCCGCTGCGCGCGTACGAGGAGGGTGGGCGTGGTCACCGGCTCGGGGGTCCAGCCGAGGAAGATCCGGTTGTAGGCGCCCATCGCGGCCAGGGCACCGTCGTCGTCCCGGGCGAAGCCGGGCTGTCCGGTCTCCGACGGCGGTGGAGCGGCCAGGGACAGCAGCCAGTCCGTGCCGCTGTTGTCCGGCGTGATGTGGTACGTGTCCAGCAGGACCAGCCCGGACGGCGCCCGGCCCATGCCTTCCAGCCGGTGGGCAACGAGGTGCGCGACGTTGCCGCCGGCGGACCGTCCCACGAGCACGACGGGCCCCTCGCCGACGTGCCGCAGGATGCTCCCGGCCTGCGTGCGTGCCAGCGCGGCGAGGTCCTCCGGTACGGCCGCTCCGGCGCCGATCCCGGGATGCGGGAACTCCAGGACGTCGAGGTCGTCGTGGAAGGCGCGGTGGAATCGGGGGAAGTCCCCGCCTTCCGAGGGGAGCGAGGGGTGGTAGGCCGGGAAGTAGACGATCGTCGGCCGTCCGGAGCCGGGGCGGCCGGGGGAACGGCGGATCGGGGGCAGCGCGTGCTCGTGGCCCCGATCCGCCGTGAAGGTGGGCAGGGCCCGGGACGCGGTGACGAGCAGGTGCATCGCCGCCACGGGTTGCCCGGCGGCGCTGATGTTCCGGAACAGCGAGGACAGGGTGTACGCGGGCCGCGCCCCGGCCTCCGTGGTGGCCGGAGAGGCGTGGGTGGCCGCGGCAGTGGGGTCGGCGGGCAGCAGCCCGAGCAGGTGGCGTGCCAGGTCCTCCGCCGTGCGGTGGTCGAACACCACCCCCACCGGCAGCCGGAGCCCCAGCGCGGCGCTCACCCGGTTGCGGATCTGCACCGCCGTCAGGGAGTCGAATCCCAGCTCGGCGAGGGACCTGCCGGCCGGGAGCGCGTCGGCGTGCGGGTAGCCGAGCACATCGGCCACCTCGGCCCGCAGCAGGTCTGTGAGCGTCGCCCGCCGGTCGCTCGCGGGCAGCAGGTCCAGCCGCGCCCGCCAGGCCCCCGCCTCCGGCATCCGCCCGGTACCGCCGGGAGAGCCGGAGGCCGTCGCCGCCGCAGTCCCCGCCGCCGTCGCCGTCGTCGCGACGGTCGGCCGGGCCGGGCGGACGACGCCGCGCAACGGCGGTGGCAGCGCTCCCGCTGCGGACCGAAGCGCGGCGCGGTCCAGCCGGACCGGCACCAGGACCGGCTCGGTCGTGCGCACCGCGGCGTCGAACAGGGACAGGCCCTGCCTCGTGGACAGCGGCACCAGCACGTCACGCGACCCGGGCCGGTGCCGGGGCTGCCCCGCCGCCATGCCGCCGGTGTGCTCCCACGGGCCCCACGCCAGCGACAGCGTCGGCAGGCCTTCGGCGGTGCGGCGCTGGGCGAGGGCGTCGAGGAAGGAGTTCGCGGCCGCGTAGTTGCCCTGGCCGGCCCGGCCCAGCAGACCGGAGACGGAGGAGAACACGACGAACGCCGACAGCCCCGTGTCCCGGGTGAGTTCGTGGAGATTCCAGGCCGCGTCGGCCTTCGGCCGCAGCACGGCGGCCATCCGCCCGGGGGTCAGCGAGTCCAGCACGCCGTCGTCGAGGACCCCGGCGGCGTGCACCACGGCCGTCAGCGGCGGCTCACAGCTCCGGACCACCTCGGCCAGGGCGGCACGGTCGGCCGCGTCACACGCGACGATGCCGACCCGCGCGCCCGACTCCGCCAGTTCGGCGCGCAGTTCCTCGGCCCCCGGCGCCCGCGGGCCCCGGCGTGCGGTCAGCAGCAGGTGTCGTACGCCGTGCGCGGTGACCAGGTGACGGGCGAGTTCGGCGCCGAGGGCCCCGGTGCCTCCGGTGATGAGCACCGTGCCGTCCGCTCCGAAGGCGGCCTCCGCGTCCGCGGCCTCCTGGACCGTGGTCAGGGCGGGAACCGTCACCCGCCCGTCCCGCACCCGCAGTTGCGGTTCGCCGGTCGCGACGGCCGCGGGCAGGGTCCGCAGCGACTCGGGCCGCCCGTCCACGTCCACCAGGACGACACGGCCGGGCAGCTCCGACTGGGCCGTGCGCACCAGTCCCCAGACCGCCGCCCCCGCCAGGTCCGGCACGGGCGCGGTGGCGTCCCGCGTCACCACCACCAGCCGTGAACCCGCCGTGTGCGGATCGTCCTGCAGGTCCTGGAGCGCCGAGAGCACCCTGCCGGTCAACTCGTGGACGGCCGCCGGCATATCGGGGTCCGTCGCGCGGGCCAGGGCCGTGACGGCGACGAACTCCGGTTTCCCGGCGCAGGGCAGGTACGCGGCGAGGCCGAGTTCGTCCGGACCGCGCACCTCCCAGGCGCGTTCATCGACGTCTTCGGAGAGTTCGAGGGGGGTCCATTCGGGGCGCAGCAGCGACCCGCGTACGACGTCGTCCGTCAGGTCGGCCCGCTCGGCCCGCTCGGCCGGGAGTTCCCTGGTGGTCAGGGAGTCCACGCGGGCCACGAGCCGGCCGGCCGGGTCGGTGAGGGTGAGCGAGACGGTGTCGGCGCCGGTCCGGGTCACCCGGACCCGCAGCTCCGTGGCCCCGGAGGCGTACAGGCGCACCCCGCTCCAGGCGAACGGCACCCGGATCGCGCCCGCGTCGGCGGGCACGGCCAGCAGCGGCGCGTGCGTCGCGGCGTCGAACAGCGCCGGATGGAGCCCGAACCGGCCCGCCCCCGCCGTGTGCGGCGCGGGCAGCCGGACCTCCGCGAAGACGTCGTCGCCGCAGCGCCAGACGGCGCCGACGCCCTGGAAGGCGGGCCCGTACGCGAGCCCGGCCCCGGCGAGGGCGGCGTACGCTCCGGTGAGGTCGACCGCCTCGGCGGCCTCGGGCGGCCACGGGGCCGGCTCGTCCTCGGCGGCACGGCCGCGGCCCAGCTGCCCGGAGACGTGCCGGGTCCACGGGACCTCCTCGGCGGACTCCTCCGGCCGGGCGTAGATGTCGACCGGCCGGCGGCCCGAGTCGTCGGGAGCGCCCACCACGACCTGGACCCGCACACGCGCGGCGCCGGGCAGGGCGAGCGGCGACAGCAGCACGAGGTCGTCGACCGCGTCGCAGCCCACCTCGTCGCCCGCCCGCACGGCCATCTCCACGAACACCGTCGCCGGTACGACCACCCGCCCGGCGACGACATGGTCCGCGAGCCACGGGTGGGCTGCTCGGGACAACTGTCCGGTCAGTACCGTCCGCCCGGTGTCCGGCACGGGGAAGGCCGGGCCCAGCAGCGGCTGGGCATCGGGCGCCGGGAGAGGCTCTTCGTCGAGCCAGTACCGCTGCCGCTGGAAGGCGTACGTCGGCAGGTCCACGCGCCGCGCGCCGGAACCCGCGTACGCCGCCGCCCAGTCGACGGCGGCCCCGGCCACGTGCAGCCGCGCCACGGCCGACAGGAGCGTCTCCGGTTCGTACGCACCGCCCCGGGTGGCCACGGCGAGCACGGAGCCGCTCGTCTCCGCGCCGGTCAGGCAGTCGGCGGCCGCCGCGGTGAGCACGGGCCCGGGGCCGAGTTCCAGGAAGGCGGAGACGCCGTCCGCCGCGAGCCGGCGCACCGCGTCCTGGAAGCGCACGGGCAGCCGGGCGTGCCGCACCCAGTACTCGGGGGAGCAGAGGTCGGCGGCCTCCGCGACCCGGCCCGTCACCGCGGAGACGACCGGGACGCGCGGCGGCCGGAAGGACAACTCCTCGGCGACGCGCCGGAACTCGTCGAGCATCGGCTCCACCAGCGGCGAGTGGAAGGCGTGACTCACACGCAGCCGCACGGCGCGGCGCCCCTCCGCGGCGAAGCCGGCCGCGACCGCCCGCACCGCGGTGTCCACGCCCGAGACCACCACCGAGCGGGGCCCGTTGACCGAGGCGATCGCAACCTGGGACCCGAACCCGGCCAGCCGGGAGAGGACTTCGTCCTCCGTGGCGTCCAGTGCCACCATCGCGCCGCCCTCGGGCAAGGCCTGCATCAGCCGGCCGCGCGCGGCCACGAGCGTCGCCGCGTCGGGCAGATCGAGCACACCGGCGACATGCGCGGCCGCCAGCTCGCCGACGGAGTGGCCCACCAGCCGGTCGGCTCGCACGCCCCACGACTCCAGCAGCCGGAACAGGGCCACCTCGAAGGCGAACAGTCCGGCCTGGGTGAAGTCCGTACGGTCCACCAGGGCCGCTTCCGGTGAGCCCGGCTCGGCGGACAGGACCGCGCTGAGCGGCTGGGGGAGATGGTCGTCCAGATGCCGGCACGCCTCGTCGAAGGCCGCGGCGAAGACGGGGAACGCGGCACGCAGCGCGGCACCCATCCGCGGGCGCTGGGCGCCTTGCCCGGTGAACAGGAACGCCGTACGGACCTCCGGGTCCGCCACCCCTCGGACGACACCCGGCGCGTCGCGGCCCGCCGCGAGGGCGCGCAGCGCCTCCAGCATGCGGGCCCGGTCACCGCTCGGCACGAGGGCCCGGTGGGCGAGGGCGCCGCGCGACACCGCCAGCGAGTAGCCGATGCCGAGGGGCGACAGGTCCGGCCGGTGCGCCGCCGCGGCCGCGAGCCGCCCGGCCTGGGCGCGCAGGGCGGCCTCGTCGGCGGCGGAGAGCAGCCATGGAGCGGGCAGGGCGGAGACGGGCTCCGGGGCGGATGCAGCCGTTTCGGGCGCCGCATTCCCCGGCTCCGGGGAAGCAGCCGTTTCCGGGGCGGAGGCAGCCGCCTCGGGCGCCGCATCCCCCGGCTGCGGGGAAGCAGCCGTCTCGGGGGCGGACGCAATCGTTCCGCGCGCCGTATCCCCCGGCAGCGCGGAGGCAGCCGTCGCCGGGGCGGAGGCAGCAGTTTCCGGACCGGGAGCCGGCTCGGGCGCGGAACCAGCCGGCTCGGGCGCGGAAACAGCCGTCTTCGGCGCCTCTTCCAGGATCACATGCGCGTTGGTCCCGCCGATCCCGAACGCCGAGACCCCCGCACGCCTCGGACGGTCCGAGGCCGGCCAGGGCCGGGGGGCGGTCAGCAGTTCCACCCGGCCCGAGGACCAGTCGACGTGCGGTGTGGGCGACTCGGCGTGCAGGGTCCGGGGCAACTCCCCGTGCCGCATGGCCTGCACCATCTTGATGACGCCGGCGACTCCGGCCGCCGCCTGCGTGTGCCCGAGGTTGGACTTGACCGACCCGAGCCACAGCGGCCGCTCCCGGTCCTGCCCGTACGTGGCGAGAACGGCCTGTGCCTCGATGGGGTCGCCCAGTGTGGTGCCCGTGCCGTGGGCCTCCACCACGTCCACGTCACCGGGGCGCAGCCCGGCGTCCGCCAGTGCCTGCCGGATCAGTTCCTGCTGGGCGGGGCCGTGGGGCGCGGTGAGCCCGTTGGAGGCGCCGTCGGAATTGACCGCGGAGCCGCGGAGCAGGGCCAGCACCGGATGGCCGTTGCGCCGCGCGTCCGACAACCGCTCCAGCAGCACGAGCCCCACACCCTCGCCCCAGGCCGTGCCGTCCGCCGCCGCCGAGAACGACTTGCAGCGCCCGTCCGGCGCCAGCCCGCGCTGCCGGCTGAAGGCGAGGAACGACTTGGGCGTCGCCATCACCGTGACCCCGCCGGCCAGCGCCAGTGAGCACTCGCCCGAGCGCAGCGCCCGCGCTGCCCAGTGCAGCGCCACCAGCGAGGACGAGCACGCGGTGTCGACCGTGATGGCGGGACCGCGCAGCCCGTACACGTACGAGAGCCGTCCGGAGGCCACGCTGCCCGTCGAGCCGAGCCCCAGGTGCGCCTCCAGCTCCTGGGGGCGGGTGAGACGGGTGGCGTAGTCGCCGTACATCACGCCCACGAACACACCGGTGTCGCTCCCGCGCACGGACGCCGGGTCGACCCCGGCCCGCTCCCACACCTCCCAGGACGTCTCCAGGAGCAGCCGCTGCTGCGGATCCGTCGCGAGCGCCTCGCGCGGCGAGATCCCGAACGGCCCGGCGTCGAACTCGGCGGCCCGGTGCAGGAACCCGCCGTGCCGCGTGTACGACGTGCCGATCCGGTCGGGGTCGGGGTCGTGGAGGGCGTCCAGGTCCCAGCCCCGGTCGGCCGGGAACTCCGAGATGGCGTCCCGCCCCCGCGCCACCAACTCCCACAGGTCCTCGGGGGATTCGACGTCACCGGGGTACCGGCAGGCCATGGCGACGATGACGACGGGATCGTCCTCGGCGGACCCGTCCTGTCCGCGCTGCCGCTCCGGGCGGCTCTCCGGCCGGGCTTCGAGGAGCGCGACCCGCAGGTACCGGGCCACCGCCTCCGGCGTCGGGTGGTCGAAGACCAGCGTCGACGGCAGGCTCAGGCCGGTCAGCGCGGCGAGCCGGTCCACCAGTTCGACCGCGCCGACGGACGTCATGCCGAGGTCGGCGAAGGGGCTGTCCGGCCCGGGCGGCTCGTCCGGGGCGAGCCGGCACACCTCGGCCGTCTCGGCGAGCACTGTCTCGCGCAACGCGCGCTGACGGTCGTCGCGCGACAGGGGCAGGAGCCGCTCGCGCAGGGCGGTGGGCGCCGTGCCGGCCGCGGAGGAGACGGCCGGCGGCGGGACCTTCAGCTCGTGCCGGGCGGTCTTGCCCGAGGCGGTGCGCGGGACGGCGGCGATCTCGCGGATCGCGGCCGGCACCTTGTAGTCGGCCAGGAGGGCCCGGCACGCGGCGAGCACCCGCCCGGCGTCCATCCCGTCCGGACCCGGTACGACGAAGGCGACCGGCACCTCGCCCAGCACGTCGTGCGGCTCCCCCACCACCACGGCGTCGGACACGCCGGGACACCGCAGCAGGGCCTGCTCGATCTCCGTCGGGTGGATGTTCTCGCCGCCCCGGATGATCAGCTCGCTGACCCGCCCGGTGAGCATCAGATGGCCGTGCTCGACGCGGCGGCCGAGGTCACCGGTGCGGTACCAGCCGTCCCGCAGCGCGGCAGCCGTCGCCTCGGGCTGCTCGTGGTAACCGGTCATCAGGCCGGGCGAGCGCACCCAGAGCTCGCCCTCCTCACCGTCGGGGACGTCCGCGCCGCTCCCCGGATCGACGACGCGCACGTCCACACCCGGCACGGGCGGCCCGCAGGAACCGTCGACCCGGGGCCCCTCGGGACGATTGGCCGCGATCATGCCGCAGGTCTCGGTGCTGCCGTACGCGTCGAGCAGCGGCGCCCCCACGGCCTCTTCCACGGCCGCGCGCAGGGCGGGGCCACTGGGCGCGCCCGCCACGAGGCACAGCCGCAGGGCCGGCGGGGCCGCACCGGCCGAGTCGACCAGCCCGTGGTACGTCGCCGGCACACCGGCCAGCAGGGTGAAGGGCCCGCCGAGTTCCTCGTGGGCCGTGAGCAGCTCCCGCCGCAGACCGCCGGGCCCCGGCAGCTCCCCGGCGATCCTGGCGCTCGCGCCCACGGCCGTCACGCCCAGGATGGCCAGCGAGTGGCTGAAACTGTGGAACAGCGGAAGCGGCCACAGCAGTCGGTCGTCGGGCGAGAGACCGAACACCGGGGCGTAGCAGGCGGCCACGGACCACAGCGCGGCCCGCTGCGTGGACAGCACGCCCTTCGGCCGGTGGGTGGTGCCCGAGGTGTAGAGCATCCAGGCCGGCTCGTCGAGGCCGAGCGTGTCGATCCCGGCGGACTCGGCACCTTCTTCGCTCTCGGCGGCCCCTTCGCTCTCGGCCGCGTTGTCGAACAGCCGGACGCCCTCCGGGACCGGGCCGGCGCCCGCGACCAGGACGCCCAGGCCGTCGTACGGCGGTCCCAGGCGCCGCAGCCGGGCGAGGCGCGCGGCGTCCGTGATGACGAACGCGGCACCGCTGTCCTTCAGGAAGTGCGCCAGCTCCGCGTCCGAGGACCGAGGGTTGAGCGGGACACCGACCAGCCCGGCCCGCAGGACGGCGAGGCAGCTCTCCACCGTCTCCACACGGTTGCCGAGGCAGATCGCGACGCGGTCGCCGCGACGCAGCCCCGTCCGCAGGAGGTACGCCGCCAGGCCCCGGGTGCGCCGCTCCAGCTCGCCGTAGGTGACGCCGCGCGAGGAGTCGGCGTACGCGATCCGGCGCGCCGCCGACCCGGCGTGCTCCTTCAACAGGTCCGCCACCGGCCGGATCAGCTCGTCACGCCCCATGTGCTCCACCCTTCAAATCCCCAACCCCACAACGATGTTGAGCGTACGTGGACGCGTGGCCGCCGACCTGCGCGGGACGCCGGGGCGGGGGCCGTGAAAGGCGGGTGAAAACCCTGTGGAAGCGGTGTCCGTGGGGCCGTTTATGCTGCTCCGAACGATCACGCGGACCAGGGGAGGGCGCGGCATGTTCGGCAAGCTGTTCGGCAGGGGGGCGGAGAGACCGGTGGCGGATCCGCACGCCCTGCCGGTCCCGCGCAGACAGAAGAACGGGATGTACACGCTGCGCGCGCTCGGCGACGCGCGGGTGCTCGCGCTGGTGGAGGCGGCCGACGCGGGTGACTGGGAGGCGGTCAAGGCGGCGCTGGCGCCCTTCGACCTCGGCCGCGACCACCAGGTCCTGGGCGAGCTCGCCGAACTGGACGGGGTGCAGGACTGGATCGGCCGGGCCGTGGAGGAGGACAAGGAGCACCGGGCGACGGCCCTGCTGATATCCGGCACCCGGCACATCATCTGGGGCTGGGAGGCGCGCACCGCAGCGCGGGCCGTCGACGTCACGCAGGAGCAGTGGCGGGTCTTCCACGAGCGGCTCCACATCGCCGAGGAGCAGCTGTTCGAGGCCGCCGAACTGCGGCCGGAGTGGGTCACCCCGTGGCGCCGCCTCCTCACCTCCGGCCGCGGCATGTCGCTGGGCTCCGCCGTCAACGAGACCCGGTTCGACGCCGCCCTGCGCCGCGACCCGCTGGACCTGGAGACCCATATCGAGTGGGTGTCGCAGCTGCAGCCCCGCTGGGGCGGCGAGCCGGGGCAGGCGCTGGCGTTCGCCCAGGAGGCCGCCGCCCGCGCCCCGGAGGGCCACCGCCTCGGCTGTGTGCTCGCCATGGCGTACATCGAGGAGTGGGTCGAGGCGGAGCGCGGGGACCACCTCGAAACCGACGAGATCCGGGCGCAGCTGCGGGAGGCGGCCGACCGCAGCATCCTCCACCCCGCCTACGTGTGGCGCCCGGGCTGGCAGCACGACTACAACATGTTCGCCATGGCCCTGTCGCTGGCCGGTGAGCGCCACACGGTCCGGCGCGTCTTCCAGACGCTGGACGGCGCCTACACCAAGTGGCCGTGGACGTACTTCGGCGAGCCCGAGAAGCAGTTCGCCCGCCACCACCGCCGCGCCTGACCACCCGGCCGGCCCCGCCGCGCCCGGTGCCGCCTCCCGCGAGCACCCGCCGGCCCCGCGCGCCCGTTCACCCGCCCGACCCGGCCCAGGTGCCGTGCGCCCGCACACCCGTCACCCCTCCCACTCCGGACTGCCGATGACTCTGCCCGACACCGCCGCGACCCCGGCCGGCGCCGACCGCACCTTCCAGGTGGATCTGCGCGGCCTCGTCGACCTCCTCTCCCACCACCTCTACTCCAGCCCCCGCGTCTACCTGCGCGAACTGATGCAGAACGCCGTGGACGCGCTGACCGCCCGGCACGCCCTCGAACCGGCCGCCCCCGCCGACGCCTTCGGCGTCCGCCTGTACGCCGACGGCTCGGTCGTACGCGTCGAGGACGACGGCGTCGGTCTGACCGAGGCAGACGTCCACAGCTTCCTCGCCACCATCGGCCGCAGCAGCAAGCGCGCCGACCGCATCGCCGAGCAGCGCGGCGACTTCATCGGCCAGTTCGGCATCGGCCTGCTCTCCTGCTTCCTCGTCGCCGACGAGATCCACGTCCTCAGCCGCTCCGCCCGCACCCCCGACGCCCCGGCCGTGGAGTGGCGCGGACGCGGCGACGGCAGCTACACCGTCCGCGCCCTGCCCGCCTCCGCCCGCCCCCGCCCCGGCACCACGGTCACCCTGACGCCCCGCGCCGACGCGGGCGAGTGGACCCGCCCGGCCCAGGTGCACGCGCTGGCCCGCCACTTCGGCTCCCTGCTGCGCCACCCGGTGACCTTCGACGACGGCACGGCCGGACCCGGAGCCACCGGCGCATCCGTCAACCCCGAGCCCGCCCCCTGGGCGCGCACGTACCCCACCCCGGGAGCCCGCTCCCGAGCCCTGGCCGCCTACGGCGAGGAGGTCTTCGGCTTCACCCCGCTCGACACCATCGAGCTGGACCTGCCCGCCGTCGGTCTGAAGGGCATCGCCTGCGTGCTGCCCGAGACGGTCCCGGCCGGGCGCCGCCACGGCCACCGCGTGCACGTCAAGGGCATGCTGCTCTCCGAGCAGGCCGAGGAGATCCTGCCCGACTGGGCGTTCTTCGTCCGCTGCGTCGTCGACGCCGAGAGCCTGCGCCCCACGGCGTCCCGCGAGTCCCTGTACGAGGACGACACCCTCGCCGCCGTACGCGACGCCCTCGCCGAGCGGCTGCGCGCCTGGATCGCCCGGGCCGCCGCCAGCGACCCGGACCTGCTGCACCGCTTCCTCCAGGCCCACCACCTGGCCGTGAAGTCCCTCGCCGTGCACGACGACGAAATCCTGCGGATGCTGCTGCCCTGGCTGCCGTTCGAGACCACCGACGGGCACACCACCCTCGACGAGTTCGCGCGCACCCACCGCACCGTCCTCGTGACGTCGAGCGTGGAGGAGTTCCGGCAGGTCGCCGCGATCGCCTCGGCCGCCGGGCTCGGCGTCGTCAACGGCGGCTACACCTACGACCGCGAACTGGTCCACCGGCTGCCCGAGATCAGGCCCGAGGCCACCGTCGCCGACCTCGACCCGGCGACCCTCACCGCCCACCTCGACCCCGTCGACCGCGAGACCGAACTCGCCGCCGCGGCCTACCTCGCCCAGGCCCGCGACGCCCTCGCCGTCTTCGACTGCGACGTCGCGCTGCGCACCTTCCAGCCCGCCTCCGCCCCCGCCCTCCTCGTGGACAGCCGCGAGGCCCGGCACGAACGCACCCGCTCCCAGCTCGCCCGCGAGCAGGAGGGCGGCCTGTGGGGCGACATCCTCGGCGCCCTGCGCCAGGAAGCCCCGCGCGCCCAGCTGATCCTCAACCAGCTCAACCCGCTGGTCCGCACCGCCGTCACCATCGACGAACCCGAACTCGCCCGCACCAGCGCCGAAGCCCTCTACGGACAGGCCGCGATGCTGTCCCGCCGCCCGCTCAGGCCCGCCGAGTCGAGCCTCATCAACCGCTCCTTCCTCGACCTCCTCGCCCACGCCCTCCGCAAGGACAGCTGACGATGCCGACCACACCCCAGACCACCGACGAGCTGTACCAGGCGCTCCAGGAGAACGACCAGCGCCCCTACGGCCGCACCCGCACCGTCACCGCCGAGGAACTCGTCGACGCCGCCGAGCAGTTCGAGGAGACCGTCCCCCTCGTCCACGCCCTCCTCGAACTGCAGGAGGCGTACACCTACGGCTCCGAGCCCCGGAAGTCGCCCGTCGTCTTCGCCCGCCTGCTCACCCTCTTCGACGAGCAGCCCGACGTCTTCGACGACCGCCTGCGCCACATGCTGTTCTGGCGGTTCAAGTGGGTGGCCGGCGCGCTGCGCGCCCTGCCCGAGATACCGCTGACCAGCCTGCGCCAGTGGCTGACGGAGATGCGCGACCGCTACGAGAAGGCCGGCCTCGGCCTCCAGCCCTACTACGGGCAGGCATACCAGCTCGCCGCCCACATCGGCGAGGACACCGCCCTCGCCTACGAGCTGTGGGCGGGCCGCACCCGCACCCGGCTCAGCGACTGCGAGGCCTGCGAGATCTGCCAGCGCGCCCGCCACCACCTCAGGGCGGGCGACGACGAGCGGGCCCTGCGCACCTGGGAACCCGTGCTGGCCGGGAAGGAGTCCTGCCAGGAGGAACCCGCCCGTTCCTTCTCGTACGCGCTGCTGCCCCTGCTGCGCACCGACCGCGCCGACCGGGCCCGCGAACTGCACCTCGCCGGCTACCGCGGCTGCCGCCGCAACCCCTCGATGTCCGGCGAGGTCGGCCGGCACCTGGAGTTCTGCGCGCTGACCGGCAACGAGGCCCGCGGCCTGGAACTGCTCGCCGAGAACCGGAACCTGTTCGACGAGGTCGACTCGCCGCTGGAGCAGCTCGACTTCCTCACCGGCGTGGAGGTCCTCCTCCAGCGCGTCGAACTCCTCGGCCACGGCGAGCTGCCCGCCGCCGGATACGCGGGCCGCACCTGGACCGTGGCCGGCCTGCGCGCCGAGGTGCGCGGCCGCGCCGACGACCTCGCCGCCCGCTTCGACGCCCGCAACGGCACCACGGCCCACACCGACCGCCGCACGGCCCGCCTCGACCGGGCTCCGCTCCTGGACGCGCTGGAACTCACCCTGCGCACCCGCGGCCTCGACGAGGTGGCCCCGGCCGCCCCGGCCCCCGCTGCCGCCGCCCGCACGGCCGCCGCCGTCCCCGAGTCGCTGCCCGAACTCATCCTCCGGGCCAGGGCCCTGGAGGAGCAGGGACATCCGGACGCACGCGCCTGCTGGGCACGGCTGCGCACCCTCGTCACCGCCCGCGAGTACACCCACCCCGACGACCCGGCCGTCGGCCCGCTCGTGCGCCTGCGCGCGGACCTGCTGGCCGACGAGGCGAGCCGGGCGGGCGACAAGGACGAGTTCGCCGACTGCGCCGCCCTCTACGAGGAGGCGGCGGCCCTGTACGACGACGCCGGCCTGCCCGGTCATGCCGCGGTGGCCCGCGCCGGTGCCCTGTTCGCCACCGCCGAGATCCCCGCGGAGGGCCCCGCCGACGGCGCGGAGCGGGCCGAGGCGAAGGCCGCCGCGCTGACCGCCGCCCACGCGTCCATGGTCCGCCTCCAGGAGGAGACGCCCGGCCTCGCCCCGCAGCAGGAGTCCCGCCTGCTGCGGATGCGGGCGACCGCCCTCGGCCTGCGCCTGCAGACCTCCGGGAGCGAGGAGCACGCCGCCGCGGCCTTCGCCGAGACGGACCTGCTGCTCGCGTTCGCCACGCGGCATGACATCGTCGGGCAGATCTCCGGCGCCCTGCTGCTGCGGGCCGGCACCCACGCCATCTCCGGCGACCTGCCGACCGCCGTCACCGAGCTCGACGCCCTCCTCGACCGGCTGAGGGCGCACGGCCCCGCCTGGCACCTGCCCCGCACGCTCGGCCTGCGCGCCCGGCTCCAGCTCGGCCTGCGGGACGCACAGGCCGCCCACGCGAACCTGACGGAGGCCCTGCGGCTGGCCGCCGACTGGCCGGCCGACGCGGTCGACACCGGCCGCCTCCACGGCGAACTCGCCGAGGTCTGCATGCACCTGGGCCGCCCCGACGAGGCACTGCGGCACCTGACGCGCTCCGCCGAACTGGACCTTCGCCACGGCAGCCGCACGGACGCCTACTGCGCCTACAGCAACGCGGCCCAGCTCAGCCTCGACCTCGGCCGTGTCGAGGACAGCATCGCCCTGCTCGACTCCCTGCTGGCCGAACCGGACGTCACCGCCGGAGAGCTGGACGACCGGCTCGTCGCCCAGCTGCGCCTGACCCGCGCCCGGGCGCTGCACGCGGGGGAGGACCTCAAGGCCGCCACCGCGGAGTTCGTCGCCCTCGCCGCCGAGTCGGCCGGCTGGGACGACGACCCGGGCAGCCACGCCATGATCGCCGCGGAGACGGCCGTACTCCTCGGCGAGTCCGGCGACTTCGGCCGCGCCCGCGAGGCCGCCGACCAGGCGCTCGCCGCCCACGCCCGGGACCCGCGCCACGAGCTGCTCAGCAACTGCCTGCGCGAACTCGCCCGCCTCCAGGCGCAGCAGCAGGGTCCCGACGGCCTGGCCGGCGCCCGCGCCTTCCTCGCCGACGCCGGCCGGATCGCCGACGAGGCCCGCGCCGCCGGGTACGAGGCCCGGGGCCGCTCCCTGGACACCGCCCTGGCCTACGAGCACGGACGGGTCAACGCCTACGCCGGTGCGTACGAGGAGGCCCTGGCCGCCCTGGAGAAGGCCCTCGCCCTCCTCGGCGAGCCGGGACCGGACCAGGACCAGGCCGGCGAGTGGGCCGAGTGCGTCCGCCTCGCGGGTGCCGTGGAGGGCATCTACCTCGAACGCCCCGCCCCCGCCCTCACCCGCCTCGACGCGGCGGTCTCCCGCCTGACCGCCCTGGGCCACACCGAGGAGACCGAGCCCCTGACCTCCCTGGCGGCGCGGCTGCGCGACGAGGAGTGACACCCCGCTGGCCCCGCGGTGGCCGCCCGGACCACCGCGGGGGCGCGGGCACCGTCGCCGGGACTGCCGAACGGGCGACGCACCGGAGGCCATGTCGCAAGGAGGAGGTCGGACGGGAAGGTTCCCGGGGCAACCGGACAGGGAGCAGCCGTACGACAAGGAGCGTCCGCCATGGGTACCGCCGTCCACGTCCCGCAGACCCGGGACATGATCGGGGACGAGCTCTCCGGAGACGAGGCGTTCACCGCCCTGCGCCACTACGGGGGACTGCGGCTGCTGACCGACTCCTTCGCACGGTTCCGCTACGCCGACGGCTTCACCAACGCCCGGGCCCTCGCCTTCCAGGTGGTGGTCGGGCTGCTGCCCTGCACCGTCGCGCTGGTCGGGCTGGCGACGTCCGTGCACACGGAGAGCGTGGGCCGGGTCATCGAGCTCACGCTCGGCCGGATCGTGCCGGGCGCCAGCGCGGAGATCGTCGAGGACGCCTTCGAGGGGACGCGGCGCACCGCCCACGGCGACGTCTGGAGCACGCTCGCCCTCTGGCTCGGCCTGGGCTTCGCGCTGCTCAACCTCGCCTCCGCCATGGGCCAGATCGAGCGCGGCGCCAACCGGATCTACGGCATCGAGCGCGACCGTCCCTTCCGGCGCAAGTACGCCCGGGCGATCGTGCTCGCGCTCGCCGCCGGTCTGCCCCTGGTACTGGGGTTCGTCGTCCTCGTCGCCGGTGAGGCCGTGGGCGACGCCGTCGCGGACACCGCCGGCTGGGAGGGCGGCGGCACGCAGTGGTGGGGCGCGCTCGACATCCCCGTGGGGCTCGCCCTGGCCTGGGTGGCCTCCGCCGTGATCTTCCGCTGGTCGCCGCGCCGCGTCCAGCCCGGCTACACCTGGCTGGCCTTCGGCTCGGCCGTGCACCTGCTGCTGTGGGTGGCGGCCACCTGGCTGCTCGCGCTGTACGTCGAGGAGAGCGGTGCCTTCGGCGCCGTGTACGGGCCGCTCACCGCCTTCATCGCCCTGCTGCTGTGGGCGAACCTCACGGCCGTCGCCCTGTTCCTCGGCATCGCGTTCGCCGCCCAGCTGGAAGCGGCCCGCGCCGGCATCGAGACGGCGGTCCGGCCGGACCCCGGCCCAGGCGCGTGAGGCGCCGCCTCAGCCGTGGGCGAGGGTCCGCTCCAGCAGCGGGAGCAGGCGGTCCCAGTGGCGTCGCAGCGCGGCGGCGTCGAAGGCGTCGGTGTCGGACATGGTGAAGCCGTGGACGGTGCCGGGGTAGATCTCCGAGGTGTGGTCGACCCCCGCGGCGTCCAGGGCACGGTTGAGCTCGCCGAGGGCCTCGGGCGTCAGGTCGCTCGCGGCGTGCCCGAGGTGGACCTCGGCGGTGATGGGGGAGAGCAGGCGGTGCAGGCCGTCGGGCCCGTCGGCGGTGACGGGGCCGTGGAATCCGGCGACGGCGGCCACCCGCCCGGGGTGGGCCGAGGCGGTGCGCATCGCCAGGAGGCCGCCGATGCAGTAGCCGGTCACCGCGACCGGTCCGGCGGCGACCTCGGGCCGGGCGGTGAGGAACCGGAGGTAGGCGTCGGCGTCCCGCAGGACGCGTTCGGTCGTGTGCGCCTCGATCAGCGGCATCAGCCGGGCGAGGACCGCGGGCCGGGCCTCCTCCCCGATGTGCTCGGGAAGGTCGATCACCGGTGCCGGGCCGTGCCGGTGGAAGACGTTGGGGACGAGCACGAAGTAGCCGTGCCCGGCCAGCTCACGGGCCATCTCCCGCAGTACCGGCCGGATGCCGAAGCCGTCCGGGTACATCAGCACACCGGGGTGCCGCCCGCCGTCGTCGGGGAAGGCGGCGAACGCGTCGGCCCGGCCGTCCGGGGTGGGTAGGTGCAGGGTCTCGCTGGGGATGGTGGATCTTCCTCTCCTCGACTGCCCTGGCGGGCCGGTCCAGCATGTCCTGCGGCCCGGTCGGGGCCAAGGGCCGCCGGCCGATCATGGCGAGAAGACCACCGTGATCGGCTCGATCCTCACCCCGGGCCGCATCCCTGCCACCGCGTGACGGAGGCCGGTGGCCCCCGTCACGCCTCGGCGTGGATGACGGTCTCGGACGGTTCGGCGGCGACGATGAGCACTCCTCGTTCCTCGCCGGACGGCAGCGAGGCACGGCGGACGAGGCTTTCCCACTCCCCGGGCCACACGGTCGTCGCGTCCCACAGGATCCCTTCGAGCAGCACGCCGTCCAGCTTGGCGCTGCTGAGGTCCGCCCCGACGAAGTCGCTGCTCGCCCGCTCGACCTCGGCGACGGCCCTGGCCAGGGCGTCCGCCTGGTCGCAGCCCTGGGTCAGATCGTCGATGAGGTCCTGCGCGACCGCGTCCACGCCGAACACATAGCCGGGCGAGGACGACTCCAGGGTGAAGATCGCCGGTTCCAGCTCCTCGTCGAGCAACTGCTGGACGCGGTGCAGGTCGTGCAGCAGCCGCTCGGCGGGCTCGGCGAGCACCGACTCCACGGCCACGAGGTAGTCGAGGCCGGTGAGCGTCACCGGTGGCCGCTGCGGCTTGGGCAGCCGGGACATCGCCCGCAGGCTCTCCCGGAGCTGCTCCACCACCAGCTCCGCGTCGGTGACGGTCTGAGCGGTGCCCTCCAGCAGGTCGGTGAGGTTCTGCACCATGCGGACCGCGGCCCGCATGCCCTCGGCCAGATCGGCCGGCCAGTAGCGGTGGGCCAGCCGCAGCGCCTCCTGCCGGTACTTCACCCGCACCGGCGAGGGCCGGTTGAAGAGCGGGCCCCGTTCCGACAGACGCGCCTCCAGCTCCGGGTTCCGCTGGGCCAGGGCGGCACGGGCCTCACGGGAGCGGCGGCGGGTGACCGCGGTCCCGATCGAGCGGTGGGCGGCCGCCAGCAGACGGTCCAGCGCCAGGTCCGGGGGCCGCAGTTCGGGCGGCCCGCCCTGTGCGGTGACACGGTCGGTGACGGCGGTCCCCAACCCGTCGTGGACACGGGCCAGCAGCGTGTCCAGCACGTCCTCGCGGCCGGGCCGCGACCCGGGCGTACGCGCATCGCGGTCCGTCACGTCGCCCTCCTCTCCTCGTGGTGACGGCCTTCCAGACGCAGGCCCTCCTTCAGGGCCGCTCTGGCCCGGGCCAGGTTCTGGCGCACGGCGGCCCGGGTGGTTCCCATGGCGCGGGCGCTCTCCTCGGTGGTGAAGCCGTCGAGGTGCCAGGCCATGGCGGCACGCTGCTTGGCCGGCAGCTGGAGCAGCAGCGCGATCACCCGGCGCTCCTCCTCCCCGAGCTCGGCCGCGTGGGCCGGGGTCTGCCAGCGCAGGGTGGTCTCCGGCTCGGGCATGTCGGCGCAGGCGTCCTCCGGCTTGACCTGCTGGCTCACCCAGGACCGCCAGGCGACGGTGCGCAGCCAGGCACGGGGGTGCGTCAACGACAGACCGGGCGCGCACATCTGGGTGAAGGCGTCCTGGGCGGCGTCCTGCGCCTCCGCCCAGGAGGCTCCGTGCAGCAGCAGGAAGCGGACCAGCGCCGGGTACTGCTCGTGGTGGAGCGCCTCGGCGAGTTCGATGCCGGGCAGGGGCGCCGAGCTGATCTCGACATGGTCGACGAGATCGATCTCAGTACTGAGCGCGTCCTCCATGGCGCCCACCCCCGTTCCGGTCGGCTGGCACCGGGCGGACGGGGCGACCGGGGCGGTCCTCCTGCGCCGTGATGCAGCGGATCCGGTCGGTCTGTCCGGACTCGGTGATGCGCGCTATCTCCACATCGGCGTTCAGACGCCGTTGGGCGACCTTCACTACGCCGTTGACAACGGTGACGGCCACGGTCACCACCGCTCCGACGATCACAGGATCCATGCCGCACATTCCCCTTCCGGAAGGCTTGTTCGGGTACCGCCCGCGCATCGCACGCACCACAACAGTGCTGATTTCCACGGCAGTTGTGACATCTGCCTGGTCAGGCCCGAGCACCGGGAGCGTCAGGGATCCGTCAAAGCCGGGGGCGTGGCCGTATGGGAGCCGTCAACGAGTGGCCCGATCCGGCCGGGAAGGCGTTTTGCTTCAGTCGTCCCTCTCACCGCACCTCACTCAGGAGTTCGCGATGGCCGACCTGGCCTTCGTCGTCACCGTGCTCGCCGGTTTCGCACTGGTGGCTCTCGTCGCCAAGGGGGTGACGAAGCTGTGACCGCCGAGAACGTCGTCGGCCTGGTCGTGGCCGTCGCCCTGCTGGGCTATCTCGTCCTCGCCCTGATCTTCCCGGAGAGGTTCTGAGATGGGCCCCGTCCTGGCGGGCGTGCTCCAGCTGCTGGCCCTCATCGGCGCGCTGGCGCTGGTCCACGTCCCCGCCGGCACCTACTTGGCCCGGGTCTACTCCTCGGCGAAGCACCTGCGGGTGGAGAAGTGGATCTACCGGGGCATCGGAGCCGACCCGGACGCCGGCATGACCTGGCCCGCGTACCTGCGCGGGGTCCTCGCCTTCTCGGCCGTGGGCGTCCTGTTCCTCTACCTGCTGATGCGGCTCCAGGGCATCCTGCCCGGCTCGCTCGGCTTCGCCTCCGTCGGCCCGGCGCAGTCGTTCAACACGGCCGTGTCGTTCGTGACCAACACCAACTGGCAGTCGTACTACGGCGAACAGACCATGGGGCACGTCGTGCAGACGGCCGGTCTCGCCGTGCAGAACTTCCTGTCCGCGGCGGTCGGGATGGCCGTCGCCGTGGCGCTGGTGCGCGGCTTCGCGCAGTCCCGGACCGGCGAACTGGGCAACTTCTGGGCGGACATGGTGCGCGGTGTCACCCGCGTCCTGCTGCCGGGCGCGTTCGTCGCGGCGCTCGTGCTCGTGGCGTGCGGTGTGATCCAGAACTTCTCCGGCATCCACGAGGTGGGACAGTTCATGGGGGGCTCGCAGCAGTGGAACGGCGGCGCGGTCGCCTCGCAGGAGGCCATCAAGGAGCTGGGCACCAACGGCGGCGGCTACTTCAACGCCAACTCCGCCCACCCCTTCGAGAACCCGACGCCCTTCACCAACCTCTTCGAGATCTTCCTGATCCTGGTCATCCCGTTCTCGCTGCCGCGCGCCTTCGGGATCATGGTCGGCTCGGTCAGGCAGGGCTACGCGATCCTCGCCACGATGGTCACCATCTGGCTGGGGTTCGTGGCGCTGATGATGTGCACGGAGTTCGCGCACCACGGCCCGGCGCTCCAGGCCGCGGGCGGGGCGATGGAGGGCAAGGAGGTCCGCTTCGGCGTCGGCTCGTCCTCGATCTTCGCGGTGTCCACGACCCTGACCTCGACCGGCGCGGTCGACTCCTTCCACTCCTCCTTCACCGGCCTCGGCGGCGGCATCACGATGCTGTCGATGATGCTGGGCGAGATCGCTCCCGGCGGTGTGGGCTCCGGCCTCTACGGCATGCTGGTCCTCGCCGTCATCGCGGTGTTCATCGCCGGCCTGATGGTCGGCCGTACCCCCGAGTACCTCGGCAAGAAGATCGGCGCGCGGGAGATGAAGCTCGCCGCCTGCTACATCCTGGTCACCCCGGCGCTGGTGCTCGGCTGCACAGCGGCCTCCATGGCGCTGCCGACACCGCCGCACTCCCTGCTCAACCCGGGCGCGCACGGCTTCTCCGAGGTCCTGTACGCCTTCACCTCCGCCGCCAACAACAACGGCTCGGCCTTCGCCGGCCTGAACGCGAACACCGACTGGTACAACACCATGACCGGACTCGCGATGCTGCTCGGCCGCTTCCTGCCCATGGTCTTCGTCCTGGCGCTGGCCGGCTCGCTCGCCGGGCAGCGGCCGGTCCCGGTCACCGCGGGCACCCTGCGCACCGAGAAACCCCTGTTCACCGGGTTGCTGGTCGGCGCGGTGCTGATCATCACCGGTCTGACGTACTTCCCCGCCCTCGCTCTGGGCCCGCTCGCGGAGGGACTGGCCTCATGACCACGCGCACCGAACCGGTGCCCCGCCAGGACGCGCCGACGGAGCACAAGCCTCCACAGGGCCGGGTCGGCGCGGGCCTCTTCGAACCCCGGCAGTTGCTCAGGTCCCTGCCGGACGCGTTCCGCAAGCTCGACCCCCGGACGATGGTCAAGTCGCCCGTGATGTTCGTGGTGTGGGCCGGGTCCGTGCTGACCACGGTCTTCTCCTGCGGCAACCCGGGCGACTGGTTCGGCTGGACCATCAGCGCCTGGCTGTGGCTGACCGTCCTGTTCGCCAACCTGGCCGAGGCGGTCGCCGAGGGCCGCGGCAAGGCGCAGGCCGCCACCCTGCGCCGGGCCAGGACCGACAGCGTGGCCCGCAGGGTGGACGGCACGGTCGTCCCCGGCACCGAGCTGCGGGTCGGCGACCTGGTCGTCTGCGAGGCCGGCGACACCATCCCCGGCGACGGGGACGTCGTCGAGGGCGTCGCGTCCGTCGACGAGTCGGCCATCACCGGTGAGTCCGCTCCGGTCATCCGGGAGTCCGGCGGCGACCGCTCGGCCGTCACCGGCGGTACGAGGGTGCTGTCCGACCGGATCGTCGTCAGGATCACGACGAAACCGGGGGAGACCTTCATCGACCGGATGATCGGCCTGGTCGAGGGTGCGGCACGGCAGCGCACACCGAACGAGATCGCGCTCAACATCCTCCTCGCCTCGCTGACGATCGTCTTCCTGCTCGCCTGCGCCACCCTGCCGCCCCTCGCGGACCACGCCGGTACGCATCTGACGATGGTCGTGCTGGTCGCCCTGCTGGTGTGCCTCATCCCGACCACGATCGGCGCGCTGCTGTCGGCGATCGGCATCGCGGGCATGGACCGGCTGGTACAGCGCAACGTGCTCGCCATGTCCGGTCGTGCGGTGGAGGCCGCGGGCGACGTGTCGACGCTGCTGCTGGACAAGACCGGCACCATCACGCTCGGCAACCGGCAGGCCGCCGCGTTCGTCCCCGTCCGCGGTGTCACCGAGGACGAACTGGCCGCCGCCGCACAGCTGTCGTCGCTGGCCGACGAGACGCCCGAGGGCCGTTCCGTCGTCGTCCTGGCCGAGGAGCGGTACGGACTGCGCGAGCGCGAACTCGTCGGCGCCCAGTGGGTCGCCTTCACCGCGCAGACCCGGATGTCGGGTGTCGACGCCGACGGCCGCAAGATCCGCAAGGGCGCCACGGCCTCGGTCACCGCCTGGGTCGAGAAGCAGGGCGGCACGGTCGCCGCGGACGCGGACGGGATCGCCCGCCGGATCTCCGCATCGGGCGGCACCCCGCTCCTGGTCGCGGTCGAGGACGCCGACGGCGCCCGGGTGCTGGGCGTCATCCACCTCAAGGACGTCATCAAGGACGGCATGCGCGAGCGGTTCGGCGAGCTGCGCCGCATGGGCATCAGGACCGTCATGATCACCGGCGACAACCCGCTGACGGCCCGGGCGATCGCGGAGGAGGCGGGCGTCGACGACTTCCTCGCCGAGGCCACCCCCGAGGACAAGATGGCCCTCATCAAGCGCGAGCAGGCGGGCGGCAAGCTCGTCGCGATGACCGGCGACGGCACCAACGACGCCCCCGCGCTCGCCCAGGCGGACGTCGGCGTGGCGATGAACACCGGCACGTCGGCCGCCAAGGAGGCCGGCAACATGGTCGACCTCGACTCCGACCCGACCAAACTCATCGAGATCGTCGAGATCGGCAAGCAACTCCTCATCACTCGGGGCGCGTTGACGACGTTCTCCATCGCCAACGACGTCGCCAAGTACTTCGCGATCATCCCCGCGCTGTTCGCGACGGTCTACCCGGGGCTGGACAAGCTCAACATCATGCGGCTGTCCTCGCCCGACTCCGCGATCCTGTCGGCCGTCGTCTTCAACGCGCTGATCATCATCGCGCTGGTGCCGCTGTCCCTGAAGGGCGTGCGGTACAAGCCGGTCAGCGCCGACCGGATGCTGCGCCGGAACCTCACGGTCTACGGCGTCGGCGGGCTGATCGCGCCCTTCGTCGGCATCAAGCTCATCGACCTGATCCTCTCCCTCATACCCGGGATCGGCTGACCGCCATGAACACCTCTTTCACGAACACCGCCCGGTTGCTCGGGGCGGGCCTGCGCGCCCTCCTCGTGCTGACCCTGGTCACCGGCGTCGTCTACCCGCTGGTCGTCACCGGTGTCGCACAGGGGCTGTTCCCCGGCAAGGCGAACGGCTCCGAGATCAAGGCCGACGGCAAGGTCGTCGGCTCGTCCCTCATCGGGCAACAGGGCTACAGCCTGGACTACTTCCAGCCGCGCCCGGCGCACGGCCTCGGCGAGAACTCGGTCAACACCCAGTACAAGCTGATCCTTTCGGGCGCCACCAACCTGGCCGCCGACAACCCGGAACTCGTCAAGCAGGTCCAGGACGCCAAGGCCCAGGTGGTCAAGGACAACTCCGTGCCCGGCTACACGGTCAAGGCCTCCGAGATCCCGCCGGACGCGGTGACCTCGTCCGGATCGGGCCTGGATCCGGACATCTCCCCGCAGTACGCCGCCCTGCAGGTCCACCGGGTCGCCGAGCGGAACGGCCTGTCCGTCGCCGAGGTCCGCGGGCTCGTCGACGCGTACACCGAGGGCCGCACCCTGGGGTTCATGGGCGAACCCCGGGTGAACGTGCTCGAACTCAACATCGCGCTCAAGGAGCTGGTGGCGAAGGGGTGACGGCCAGGCGCGGGGACGTGCCGGCCTGCTGACCGGAAAGTGCCATGTCCGGGGCCGGGAGCCGGGCCCGATGAGAAGGTTGCTTCATGCCCACTTCAACATCCGCCCGGCTGAGACCCCTGACCGCCGCGGCCCTCGTCCTCGCCGCGGGCCTCGGTCTCACCGCCTGCGGCGAGCAGCACGCCCCGGGCCCGGCGGCCGGAGCCGCGCCGAGCGGCTCCGGCGGGTCCTCGCCGAGTGCCGCGGGAGCCTCACCCAGTGCCGCGGGAGCCTCGCCGTACGTGGAGCCGGGGGCCGGTGACGGGGCCCCGCACTACAACGAGAACAACGCCCACCGGCGACCCGGCGAGATGTCCCCCGCCCACGCGCGGGACGCCGAGCGCGAGGCCGACCGCATCAGGCCGGTGCTCAAGCGGCTGTGGGAACAGGGCACGTGGGACCCCGCGTCGGTGCGGACGGCCCTGCTCCGGCTCGGCTACGAGGAGGAGCGCCTCGCCCGGGACGGCACCCGGCTCGGCGGGACGCTCACCGTCACGGGGATGCGCTCGCGCTACGAGAACGGCGGCTACGTCACGCCGGAGGGGGCGATGGTCGGACTGCGCGTCCATGACGACGCCTGCGTCACGGCGTTCGTGCAGAAGACGAACTTCGAGGCACTGGCCAACGGCCCGTACCTGGAGACCGGCTGCTTCCCGCCGCCCTTCGCCCACTGAGCGCCCACCGGGCAGCGGGGCACCGGACCCTCACCCGGTCGTACGCGCTGTGCAGGGCGCGAACGGGACGCTGCCCTCAGCATGGAGGATGGCGGGACGCCCGCGTCGGCGGGTCGGTGATGCCTGAGGGGGCGGGCGACTGCCCCGCCCGGGTACGCGCGAGGGAGAGGTATGACCGAGACCGACAGGGCCGAACCCCTCCCCGCCGAGGCCGCGGCCGAGGCCGGAACCGGTCGGCCCGCGCGGCAGCCCGCACCGGCCTCCGGCGTGAGCGACCTTCGGCGTGTCGGGGCGAACCCCGACTTCTGGTACCCCGTCGCCCGCTCGCGGAGCGTGCGCCGCAAGCGGGCGTTCGCGACCGCCTTCGCCGGTGAGCGCATCGCGCTCTACCGCGGCGAGAGCGGCACGGTCCACGCCCTGGAGGACCGGTGTGCCCACCGGCAGGTGCCGCTGAGCATGGGCGTCGTGGAGGGCGACACCCTCCTGTGCTGCTACCACGCGTGGGCCTATCGCGGGGACGGCCGCATCTCGCGGATCCCCTACCTGTCCAAGGGCGACGGCCGGCCGCCGCGCGGTGTGCGCGGCTACCCCGTCCGCGAGGCGTACGGCCTGGTGTTCGTGTTCCCCGGCGACCCCGACAAGGCGGCCACCACCGCACTGCCGGACCTGCCGGCCTTCGGCTCACCCCGGTACCTGACCATGACCTACTCCCGGACGGTGCGCTGCCACTACTCCTTCCTGCACGAGAACCTGCTCGACATGAACCACCAGTTCCTGCACCGGGGCGTCGTCGGCCGGCTCCGCCCGGAACTGCTGGACCACCGGAGCGACGCGCGCTCGGTGGAGGCCAGGTACCTGTTCACGCACGCGGGCGGGAAGCGGAGCCGCGGCGCGAGCCTGCTGGCGGCCGAGGGCATCGGCGGCAGCGACTCCCGGGACCTCATGACCATCCGCACCGAGTACCCGTACCAGACCCTGGACCTGGTCCCGGAGAACGCCGAGCGCCCGGCCTTCCGCCTCTGGGCCGCCTACGTGCCCGAGGACGCCGAGCAGCGCATCTGCCACACCTACGGCCTGCTCATGATCGAGAAGCCCCGGGTGCCCGGCGTGCTCCACCTGGCCCGGCCGTTCATCAGGCGCTTCACCGAGCGGGTGTTCGCCGAGGACCGTATGGCCGTCGAAGCCGAGCAGCGGGCCTGGGACGAGCAGGGGGAGGACCGCAACCACGAGGTGTTCTCCCTGATCCTGGACGTCCGCGAGGTGCTGCGCGGCAACGGCGTCCCGCTCCGGCCCTCCGCGTGCGGCCCCGGGGCGCCTCGCTGTCTGGGAGCCACCGACGGATAGGTGAGCGGGCGCCGTCTCACGGCCGGGGACGGGTACGGTGCCAGCGCGGGCGGGCGTCGTGGCCGCGGCGGCCGGCGACGGAGGCGCAGCGCGGGCACTGCCGCCGCACCCGGTCCGCCGCGCCCCCGGACTCCGGGAAGGTGTCCGGCCAGCCGACGTGGGGGAAGCGGACCAGCTGGGAGCGGCTCAGGGAGAGTCCGCACACGGTCTCGTTGCGGCCCGGTTCCCAGGCGTGCACCTCCCCGGAGGGCAGGCGGCGCCGGCCCTCCTCCTCGTCGGTCCACTGGCCCGGACGCCGCGACGGCGTACTGCCTGACGCGTGCCACGGCGCGTCCCGCCGCTCAGCCGGCCGCGTGGCCGACGCGCAGCCGCACCTGCTCCTCCAGGCGCCCCAGGCTGGTCTCCAGGGCCTCGCCGACGGCCTGCTCGCCGGGGTCGTGGCTGTCGTCGAAGAACGACAGGTGCACCGTCACCTCGCTGGCCCCGCTGCCGACGCCGGCGACCTGGAGCCAGCCCGCGTAGGCGCCCTGGTCGCGGGTGCCCCATTCGAGCCGCATCTGCTCGCGCCGGGCCTGCAGCAGGGCGGAGGTGTCCTCGTCGGTGCGGTCCTCGTGCACGGTGACGGCGGGCAGATCCTCGGCCCGCACGTGCAGGGCGTCCGGCAGCCAGCTGTCCAGCCGGCCGACGTTCGCGGCCTCGTCGAAGACCTGCTCGGGCTGTGCGGGCATCGTCCGTGAACGTTCGTACTCGGTCATCGCGGTACCGGCCTCGTCTCGGGATCGGACAGCCCACCGCGTTCCCGGCCCGGCCGACTGCAAAACTCAGGAGGCCGCCGACAGCGCCGTGATGCCCGCGTCGAAGGTGATCGGCGGTGCGAACCCGAGGTCGCGGCGGGCGGCTTCGACGCTGAACCAGTGCGGGTGCAGCAGCTCGGCGACGAGGAAGCGGCTCAGGGCGTGGGTGCGTACGAGGCCGGTCAGCCGGAGGGCGGATTCGCAGGCCGTCGCGGCGGCCCGGGCCAGTGGGCCGGGCACGGTGCACCAGGTGGCCTCGATCCCGGCCGCGCGCAGGAAGCAGGCGGCGATCTCGCGCAGCGGGCGGGGCTCGTCCTGGGTGATGAAGTAGGCGCGGCCCCCGAGGGGGCGTCCCTCCCGGAGCCCGTCCAGGGCGAGCAGGTGGGCGTGGGCGGCGGTGTGCAGATGGGTCGTGTCGACGAGGTTCCTGCCGTCGCCGGGCATCACCAGCCGGCCCGCGCGCACGGCCCGTGCCAGGGACGGGGCGAAGTGCGGGTCGCCGGGCCCCCAGATGATGTGGGGGCGCAGGGACACGGTGGCCAGGCCGGGGGAGTGGGCGGCCAGGACGAGGGCTTCCGCGTGCGCCTTGGTGCGCGGGTAGGCGGCCAGGTGCCGGTCGGGGTAGGGGCAGCGCTCGTCGGCGTTCCGCAGGCCGCCGGGCCGGAAGACGACGCTGGCGGTCGACGTGTGGACCAGCGTGCCGACCCGGTGGGCGCGGCACTGGTCGATGACGTTGCGGGTGCCGACGACGTTGGTCCGCCAGTACGGCGCGAGCGGACCGCTGACACCGGCGAGGGCGGCGTTGTGGAGGACGGCGTCGCAACCGGCGACCGCGCGGGAGACGGCGGCCGGGTCGGCCAGGTCCCCCTGGTGGTGCCGGACACCGAGCCTCTCCAGGGCGGGGCTCGGGCGGCGGCCGAGGGAGGAGACCTCGGTGCCCCGGGCGACGAGCCGGCGGCAGATCTCCTGCCCCAGGAAGCCGCTCCCGCCCGTGACCAGGACCTTCAACGTCGGCCTCCTTCGGCGTACGCGGCGAGCCGGGCACGGTCGATCTTGGAGTTGTGGCGGATGTCGGTCGGGAAGCGCGGACGGAAGAGCACGGTGCCGATGCTCCGGGCGTGCGGATGGCCGCCGAGGGCGGCGCGCAGCGCGTCCACGACCGCCTCCTGCCGCGCCCCGCGCTCCGGTTCGACGCAGAGCACCGCCCGCTGCCGCCCGGCGGGACCGACACCGACCAGGGCGGTGCGGCGGACGCCGGGCGCGGTGTCGGCGGCGGCCTCGACGTCCTCGGTGGTGAGGGTGAAGCCCGCGCCGGTCACCAGATGGGCCGTGCGGCCGAGGTACCAGAGGCGGCCGTCGTCGTCGAGGCGCCCCAGGTCGCCGGTGCGATGCCACAGGGCCCCGTCCGCGAACGACTTGGCGGCGTCCGTGGCGTCGGGGCGGGCGTGGTAGGCCGGACTGACGACCGGCCCGGCGACGGCGATCTCCCCGAGCCCCGTCCCGTCCGCGTCGAGGACCCGGGCCCTGACACCGGGCAGGGGGCGGCCCAGACAGGTGCCGGCGTGCCCCGGCGGCGGCTCGACCCGCAACGCGTCGGCGTCGATCGCGGCGACCGGCAGGCACTCCGTGGCGCCGTAGACGCTGAGGATCTCCGCCCCGGGCGGCAGGACCTTCGCCAGCATCTCGACGAGGCGGGGCCGCAGGGGCGCGCCGAAGGACAGCACGCGGCGGACCGAGGGCAGCGTCAGGCCGTGGCGGACGCAGTGCCCGGCGATCAGGGCCAGGACCGCCGGTGAGCCGAGGACGAGGGTCGCCCGGTGGCCCAGGAGGGGCCCGACGAGGTGCCCCGGGGGTGTGCGGGCCGGGGCCAGATGGTCGACCTGCGGGGCGACGGTCGTCACGCCGAGCAGCGGGCCCAGCGCGGCGAACGGCAGGAAGCAGGACAGCAGTACGTCGCCGGGCTCGGCGCGGAGCACGGCGTCCAGTGTCGCGAGCTGTCCGGCCAGGGTCGCGTGGCGGTACTCCACGCCCTTGGGCTGCCCGGTGGAGCCCGAGGTGAAGGCGATCATCGCCAGGTCGTCCGGCCGGGGCTCCGGGACGTCCGGCGCCGGGCCGCCGCCGTCCGGCACCGCCGACGGCAGGCTCTCGCCCCAGCCCAGCAAGCCCAGCAACCGGGCCCGGCCGGGGAAGGCGCGGCCGGTGACCAGGGTCGTACGGACCCGGCCGCGCCCCCAGCCCAGGGCCCGCCGCGCCACATGGGCCAGCGGGTCCCCGATGAACACGTCGGGGGCGATCTCGTCCAGGCAGCGCCGCACCTCCGCGCGCGGCTCGATCAGCACGGGGACCGCGCCGAGCGAGACCAGCGCGTAGACGGACGCCACGAGTCGGTAGGCGTCCCGGGTCATGACCACGGCCTTGTCACCGCGCCGGACCCCGGCCGCCCGGAGCGCGTCGGCGGTGCGGCGGCAGCCGTCCAGCAGCTGGGCCGCCGTCACGTCCTCGGTGCGCAGGGCGCCGGCGCAGCGGACGAGCACGGTCGCCCGGGGGTGCTCGGTCAGCCGGGCCAGGCGGGTGAAGACGCTGCCGGGTGCGACGGTCATCGCTGTCCTCGCAGGAAGTCGCGGATGTGGACGCCGAGTTCGGCCCCGGCGTCGTCCATCACCAGATGGCCGGCGCGGGGGAAGCGGTGGACGGCGGCGTGCGGATGGCGGCGGATCCACTCGGCGAGGACCAGCGGCGTGAAGACCGGATCGCGCATGCCCCAGCCGATGAACATGGGCAGCCGTCCGAGGTCGTCCGCCCCCTCGGGCGGGGTGAGCAGCCGCCACGCCGCGTCCTCGGGGCTCCGGGGGATCGCGCGGACGAACTCCGTGATCGCCCGGCGGTTGCCGCGGCGGAGATGGGGCAGCAGGTAGGCGCGCCGCTCGGCGGCGCTGAGCCCGTGGGTGACGCCGAGCCGGACCGTGGCCCGGGCGAAGGCGTTGGTGGCGTGGACGGCGGCGGCCACCGGCCGGTGGTCCCGGATCCAGCGCAGGTAGAACGGCAGGCGGTACCCCTCGGGCCAGGGGAAGGCGATGGTGTTGAGGACCACCAGACGGGAGACCACGCCCGGGTTGCGCAGGAGCCAGGCGAAGCCGAGCGGGCCGCCCCAGTCGTGCACGACGAACGTCCAGCCCCGCGGCGGGACCCCCTCGTCACGGACCACGTGGCGGTAGAGGGCGTCCAGATGGTCCAGTTGGTGCAGGTAGCGGCCCGCCGGGTCGGACGGCGACGCCAGGTGCTGCGACAGGCCGAGGCCGGGCAGGTCCGGCGCCAGGCACCGGGCGTGCGGGACGAGCGTGGGCAGCAGCTTGCGCCACGCGTAGCTCCAGGTGGGGTTGCCGTGCAGGAACAGCAGCGGCGCGCCCGTGCCGACGTCGAGGTAGTGCTGGCCGGTCGACGGTACGAGCCGCCAGTGCTCGCGCGCCGGGTAGCCGGGCAGCAGCTCCTGCAGCACGGAGGTGCGCGTGGCGCCGGACATGCGCCGGTTGTCGGCGGTCACCAGCGGACCAGCGCCAGACCGAAGCTCATGCCGCTGGCCAGGCCGAGCATCGCCACGGTGTCGCCCGGCTCGATGCGGTCGGTCTCCCGCGCCTTGACCAGTTGCAGCGGCAGGGACGCCGCGGCGCAGTTGCCGTGCTCGGCGACGGCGGGCATGCACCGGTCGGCGGGCAGGGGCAGCTTGTCGACCATCTCCTGGTACTGCGGCATGCCGATCTGGTGGAAGGCGATGAAGGCGCTGGAGCGGACCGCCTGCAACTCCCGCTCCGCCGCCTGCCGCAGGAACGTCAGGCCCTCTACCGCGGTCGTGCGCAGCAGGTCGCCGTTGAGCCGGATCGTCAGGTGCTCGTCGTCGAACGCCCGCGGGTGCATGGAGCCGCCGCCGCTCACCGTGCAGGCGTTCCAGGCGGTGGAGTCCGCGGAGAACCGCAGGGTGAGCACCCCGGGGTCGCCGTCCCCGGCGGGCCCGGCGGTCAGGAGCAGGGCGGCGCCGGCGTCGGAGACCGTGTAGCCGGGCATGGCCCGCAACAGGGCCTCGTGGTCGGGGACGTGCCAGCGCGTGACCATGGATCCCACCTCGCCGCAGGCGATGAGCACCGTGCGGTAGCGGCGGGTGGCGATGAAGGCGGTCGCCACCTCCATGGCGTTGAGGACGCTGTTGCAGGCGTTCTTCACGTCGAACACCGGGCAGGTCGCGCCGAGTTTGGCGGCCACGAGGTGGCAGGTCGAAGGTTCGAGCATGTCGTGGCAGGTGGCGGCGAACAGCAGCAGATCGACCTGGTCGATGGTCGTCCCGGCTTCGGCGAGGGCCTTGCGGGCGGCCGAGACCGCGAGGTCCGAGGCACACACCCCCTGCTCGCAGGCGTGCACCCCGCGCACACCGGTGATGTCCTCCAGGAGGCCGGGCGGCGGGACATAGGGACTTCCGGCGGCGGCGATCCCGGCCCGGATCTCCTCCAAGGTCCGGTAGCGGGACGGCAGATGGACGGCGACGGCTGTCAAGCGGGCACGCGGAGCTTCGAGCACCGCGCCACCGTAACGGCCGGTCACGCACCGTGACCTGACGATCACTCGTGTGGTGGACAGGGATCACACCCAGGGGTGAAACGAACCTTGGCCGCCGCGCCGCCAGGGCAGTGTCTCTCCGCTCGAACCGACGAACGCTGGGCAGCAGGGGGGCAGTTCATGGCGGTGGGACGGGACGACCGGTCCGTGGCGGTGGTGGGCATCGGCTGCCGGCTGCCGGGTGGGATCACCGATCTGGGCGGGCTCTGGGCGGCGCTGCGGGACGGGCGCGACCTCGTCGGGGAGATGCCGCCGGACCGGTTCCCCAAGGGCCGGTTCGTCGACCCGGGGGCAGTGCGGCCGGGCCGCAGTTACACCGCCGCCGGCGGCTTCCTCGACGACATCGCCTCCTTCGACGCCGCCTACTTCGGCATCTCGCCCAAGGAGGCCGCCCACCTCGACCCGCAGCAGCGGCTGCTGCTGGAGATGGCCGCCGAGGCCCTGGACGACGCCGCCCTCCCCGCGGAGGCGCTCGCCGGGTCCGACACCTGCGTGTACGTGGGCGTCTCCGACCCGGCCTACGGCACCGTCCTGTCGATGCTGGAGGACCACACCAGCCCGCACACCATGCCCGGCGCCACCCTGTCCATCGCGGCGAACCGCCTGTCGTACGCCTTCGACCTGCGCGGCCCCAGCATGGCCGTCGACACGGCCTGCTCCTCGTCCCTGGTGGCACTCGACCGCGCCTGCCGCACCCTGCGGGAGGGCACCAGCCGCGTCGCCCTGGCCGGCGGCGTCAACGTGCTGATGAACCCGTTCTCGTACGCCGGGTTCTCCTACGCCGGAATGCTGTCGCGGCGCGGCCGGTGCGCGGCCTTCTCCGCCGAGGCCGACGGCTTCGTGCGGGCCGAGGGCGGCGCCGTGCTCGTGCTGAAACGGCTGGCGGACGCGGTGGCCGACGACGACCGGATCCACGCCGTCCTCGCCGGCACCGGCAGCAACTGCGACGGCCGCACCACCGGCATGACACTGCCCAGCGCGCGAGGCCAGGAGGCGCTGCTACGGGCGGTGTGCGAGGAGGCCGGCATCGGCCCGGACGACCTGGTCTACTTCGAGGCGCACGGCACCGGCACCCCCGTCGGCGACCCCGCCGAGGCCGAAGCAGTCGGCCGCGCCCTCGGCACCCGGCGCGGCGCCGGCCCGCTGCCCATCGGCTCGGTGAAGTCCAACCTGGGCCATCTGGAGCCCGCGGCGGGCATGGCCGGACTGCTCAAGGCGATCCTGGTGCTCCGCCACCGGACCGCACCCGCCTCCCTGCATGCCCTGCCGCTCAACCCGGCCATCGACTTCGACGCCCTCGGCCTGGCCCCCACCGTCACGCCGGTCGAACTGCCCCGCACGGTACGCGCCGCAGTGGGGGTGAACTCCTTCGGCTTCGGCGGTGCCAACGCCCACGCCGTCGTCGTACCACCACCTCCCGGACCACCCGCGCCGGAGCCGGTGCACCGGCCCGTGCCGGTGGTGGTCTCCGCGCGGTCGCCCAAGGCACTGCGGGAGTTGACCACGCGCATGGCCGAACGGCTGCGCGGCGCGGCACCGGAGGAGTTCTACGACGTCGCCCGCACCAGCACGCTGCGGCGCGGCGCCCACCCGCACCGGGCCGCCGTGCTGGCCGCCGACGCACGGCAGGCCGCCGAGGCGCTGGAGAACCTCTTCACCGACGCGCCGGCCGGCGGGGCCGTGACCCGCAGGGCCGAGCGGGGCGCCGTGGCGTTCGTCTACTCCGGCAACGCCTCCCAGTGGCCGGGGATGGCCGCCGACCTGATGACGGGCGAGGCCGTCTTCCGCGCCGCCGTGGAGGAGGCCGACGCCGCGCTGGCCCCGCACCTGGGCTGGTCCGTGGCGAAGGAGTTGGAGCGCCCCACCGCGGCACGCTGGGCGCGCACCGAGATCGCCCAGCCGGTGCTGTTCGCCGTGCAGACGGGCCTGACCGCACTCCTGGCCGCGCAGGGACTGCGCCCCGCCGCGGTCGCCGGGCACAGCGTCGGCGAGGTGGCCGCCGCCCACGCGGCCGGGGCGCTGACCCTGGAGCAGGCTGCGCTGGTGCTGGCCCAGCGCAGCCGCGCCCAGGCCGCCACCGCGGGCCGGGGCCGCATGGCCGCCGTCGGGCTGGCCGAGGACGCGGCCCGCGCGGAACTGGCGCGCTTCGACGGCGTGTTGGAGATCGCCGGGATCAACAGCGACCGCGACGTCACCGTGGCCGGCGCCCCCGACGCGCTGACCGCCCTCGGCGCCGACCTCACGGCTCGGGACGTCTTCTTCCGCGAGCTGGACCTCGACTACGCCTTCCACAGCCGCGCCATGGATCCCATCGAGGAACCCCTGTGCGCCGCCCTCGCCGGCCTGACCCCCGGCACGGCACGGGTGCCGTTCGTCTCCACCGTCACCGCGACCCCGCTGACCGGCCCGGAACTCGACGCGGCGTACTGGTGGCGCAACGTGCGCGAACCCGTCCGCTTCGCCGAGGCCATGGCACGGCTCGCGGACGAGGGCGTCGGCATCGTCGTGGAGATCGGGCCGCACCCGGTCCTGCGTCCGTACCTGCGCCGAACCGGCCTGACGTACGTGCCGACCCTGCACCGGGACGGGAACGGGCCGCGCGAGGCCACGGCCGCCGTCGCCGCCCTGCTCGCGGCCGGCGCCGACGTGGACTGGCAGACGCACTTCCCGCACCCCGGCCGGGTCGCCGACCTGCCCGCCTACCCCTGGCAGCGCGACCGGCACTGGCACAGCACCCCGCAGGACCTCGTCCTGCACACCAGCGGCACCGGAGTGCTCGACCACCCCCTGCTCGGCGAACGCCTGCCCGCCCCCCACCCCCTGTGGCACGGCGGCGTCGAACCCCAGCTCGTGCCCTGGCTGGGCGACCACCGGATCGGCGGCGACGTGCTGATGCCCGCCGCCGCGTACGTGGAGATGGCCGTCACGGCCGGACTGCGGGCGCTGGACCGCCCGGTGGAGGTGCGGCACCTGGAGATCTCCCGCCCCTTCGCGATCGCGTGGCCCGACCCTGCGGGAGCCGCGCTCCAGACCGCCGTCACCCCGGCCGACGGCACCCTCACCATCAGCAGCCGGGACACCCGCGGCACCGAGGTCCAGCCGGTCGTCCGCGCCCAGGTACGCACCCGGCTGGGCACCGCCCCCGCCCCGCTGGACGTCGCCGCGCTCAAGGCCCGCTGCCCCCGCGCCCTCACCGGCCCCGACTACTACGAGCACTGCCACCGCGTCGGACTGGACCTCGGACCCGGGTTCCGGCTCCTGCGCACCCTGGACGTCGGCGACGGCGAACTCCTCGCGTGGTACCGGCTCGACCACCCGGCCGACGGCTACACAGTCCACCCCGTCCTGCTGGACGGCCCCCTGCAGGCCACCGTCGCCCTGGCCGACCAGCCGACCCGGGAGGCCGCGAGCTACCTGCCCTCGGCCTTCGGAGCCGTACGGGTCTGGCGCACCCCCGCCCAGGAGGGCGTCGTCCACCTGCGGCGCCGCAGCCGCAGCGCCAACGAGATCTGCTGGGACATCACCTACGCCGACCTCGACGGCACCGTCAGCGCCCAGATCGACAAGTGCCGCACCCGGCGCGCCCGCATCTCGGACCACGCCCCACTGACCGTCCAGCGCACCGTCCTGCGCGCGGCCCCGCACCCCTCGACGCCCGCCCCGCCGTCCCCGCTGCCCCCTCCCGCCGAACTGGCGGAGGCCGCCCGAGGCCGTATCGCCGCCGCCCGCGCCGCCTGGGAGGACAGCGGCCACGCGGCGTTCACCGCCGCCGCCGAACGAGCCGGTGCCACCTGCTGGGCAGCGGCCCTGCGCGACCTGGCGCACCGCCCCGACGCGCCGTTCACCATGGCGGACCTGGTCGCCCGGGGCCTGGCACCGCGCCACCGCAGGCTGGTGCGCCTGATGCTGCCCCTGCTGGCCGAACACCACCTGGCGCGGGCCGACGGGGAGACGTGGCGGCTCACCGACGTCACGGCCCGCCCCGAGGAGTCGCTGCGGAGCCTGGTGGCGGAGCACCCGCGGTTCGGCCCCGTCGCGCTGCTGATCAACAGCCAGCTGCGGCAGCTGCCCGAGGTGCTGCGCGGCGGCGTCGACCCCCGCGACCTGCTGACCGTCGGCGAGAACTTCCTCGAACAGTGGCAGGAGACCGCACCCGCCCACCGCTTCACCCACCGCGTGGTGCAGGCACTGCTCGACCGGATCGTCCACGGCTGGCCCGCCGACCGCCCGCTCCGCGTCCTGGAAGTGGGCGCGACCAGCACGGCCCTGACCGCCGCCGTGCTGCCCCTGCTCCCGGCCGACCGCACCCACTACACCTGCACCGCCCCGTCCAACGCCCCCTTCGCCCGTTCCCGGCACCGCTTCGCCGCCTGCCGCTTCATCGAGTACCGCACCCTCGACCCGGACGCCGACCCGGCCGTCCAGGGCTTCGCCCCGGCGAGCTTCGACCTCGTCCTGGCCGGTGACGCCCTGCACGCCACCGCCGACCTGGCCGCCACGCTGGGCCACGTCCGCACGCTCCTCGCCCCCGGCGGCCACCTGCTGGCCACCGAGCGGCACCACGAGCGGCTCGACGCCCTGCTGCTGGGCGGGCTGGAGTCCTGGTGGAAACGCGGTGACCGGGCCCTGCGCCCCACCACCCGGCTGCTGCCCCGCGACGCGTGGACGCCCCTGCTGGAGCGGTGCGGATTCACGGACCCCTGGCAGACCGGGCCCGCAGACCACTCGGTCGTGGCAGCCGCCGCACCGGCCGCGCCGACCGCCCCGCCCGCTCTGCCCGGACCAGCGCCGGACGCGGCCTGGATCGTCGCCACGGAGACCGACGCCGAGACCCCGACCGCGCGCGAACTGGCCGCCCTGCTCGGCCCGGCGACGGTCCTGACCGCGTCCGCCGACGCCGGCGCGTGGACGGCGGCCCTGCCCGCCGAGGCCGTGCCCCGCATCGTCCTGCTGCTCGCCGAGGCCGACCCGCGGCGGCTCGTCGCCCGGACCACCCACCGCGCGGCCGTCCTGCGCGCCCTGGCCGCCGCCTGCCGCACCCGCCCCGAGGAGCGCGCGTCCCAGGTCTGGCTGGTCACGCGCCCCACCGGCCTGTTTCCCGCCCCGGAACGCCCCGCGCACCCCGAGGACGCCGCCGTCTGGGGCGTCGCTCGCACCCTCGCCAACGAACAACCGGGACTCGGACTGCGGCGCGTCTCCCTCGACCGCACCGCGGACCCGGCCGCCGACGCCCGGCGGCTCGCTGTGGAACTGCTCACCCCGGGCCACTCCCCGGACGGCACCGACGGCGCGGACGAGGACGAGGTCGTCCTCACACCGGCCGGCCGCTTCACTCCCCGGCACGTCGAGCACCCGGCCGACGAGCCTCCCGCCGTCCCCACCGGCGCCCCCTACGTCCTGGAGGCACGCGACCCCGGCCCGGCCCGCCGCCTGGTCTGGCGGGAGACGGCCGTCCCGGAACCCGGCCCCGGGGAAGTCGCACTCGAGATGCGCGCGGTCGCGCTGAACTACCGCGACCCCCTGCGCGCCAACGGCCTGCTGCCGCCCGAGGCCGTGGAGGACAGCCCCCTCAGCCAGGGACTCGGCACCGACGGGGCCGGGATCGTGTGCGCCGTCGGACCCGGAGTCACCGACTTCGCGGTCGGCGACCGGGTGTGCGGTGCCGTCCCCGCGGCCCTCGCCTCCCACGGCGTCACCTCCGCCCACACCCTGATGAAGATCCCCGACGACATGAGCCACGCCGAGGCGGCGACCTTCCCCGTCGCCTTCCTGACCGTCCACCACGCCCTGGTCGCGCAGGCACACCTGGCGGCCGGGGAGACGGTGCTCGTGCACGGCGGCGCCGGAGCCGTGGGCCTGGCCGCACTGCAGTGCGCCCACGCCCGGGGTGCCCGCGTCATCGCCACCGCCGGCACCGAGACCAAGCGGAACCTGCTGCGCAGCCTCGGGGCCTGGCACGTCCTGGACTCGCGCAGCCTGGACTTCGTCCCCCGCGTCCGCGAACTTACCGAGGGGCGGGGCGTCGACGTCGTCGTCAACTCCCTCAGCGGCGAGGCGATCGCCCACGGCCTGGACCTGCTGCGCCCCAACGGCCGCTTCGTCGAACTGGGGAAACGGGACATCTACCTCAACAACACGCTGCCGCTGCGCCCCTTCGACCGCAGCCTGACCTTCATCGGCTTCAACCTCGACCACGTGGTCCTGGACCGGGCACGCGGCGCCCGCCTCGTCACGGACCTCGTCTCCCACATCGACCGCGGCGTCTACCGGCCGCTGCCGCACACGGTCTACCCGGCCGCCCGGGTGGAGGAGGCCTTCCAGGTCCTCCAGCACTCCCGGCACATCGGCAAGGTCGTCGTCTCCTTCGAGGACCCGCTGGACGAGCCCGTCCCCGTCCGGCCCGCACCCCACCAGTCCGCCCTGGACGCCGACGGCACCTACCTCGTGACCGGCGGCGCGGGCGGCTTCGGCGCCGCCACCGCACGGTGGCTGGCCGACCACGGCGCCCGGCACCTGGCACTGGTCTCCCGCCGCGGGCGGGCCACCCCCGAAGCACCGGCCCTGCTGGAGGAACTGGCCCGGCGCGGCGTCCACGCCACCGCGTACGCCGCCGACGTCACCGACGAGGCGGCGCTGCGCCGGGTCGTCGACGCGGTCGACGCCACCGGAAACCGGCTGCGCGGCGTCGTCCACGCCGCGATGCACCTCGACGACGCGCCCCTCGCGGACCTCACCGACGACCGGTTCACCGCCGTCCTCGCCCCCAAGGCCGACGGCGCGGCCCGGCTCCACCGCCTCACCGCGGACCACGAACTCGACCTGTTCCTCACCTACTCCTCCATCGCCGCCGCCGTCGGCAACGCCGGCCAGGCCCCCTACGCGGCCGGCAACGCCTACCTGGAGGCCCAGGCCCGCGCCCGCCGCGCCCAGGGGCGGCCGGCCACGGCCCTCGCCTTCGGCCCGATCGGCGAGACCGGATACGTCGCCCGGCACGCCATCGGCGACGCCATGGCCGAACGAGGCTTCCAGCCCCTCTCCATCGCCGAGGCCCTCGCCACCGCCGGCGGCCTGCTGCGGCAGGGCACCGACGTGGCGGGCATCGGCCGCTACCGCTGGAGCCGCGCCCGCCGCCTGCTGCCCGCCCTGGCCACGGCCCGGTTCACCGGCATGGTGCCGGCGGACGCCGCCCCCGACCCGGAGGGCCGCGCGGACCTGCTGCGGGAACTGTCCGCCCTGACACCCGACGACGCCCGGGCCGCCATCACCCGGACCCTGACCCGGCTGCTCGCCGCCGTCCTGCACAGCGACCCCGAGGAACTGGACCCGGCCCGGCCGGTGACCGAGTTCGGCCTCGACTCGCTGCTGAGCACCGAGTTCCTGGTGCGGGCCGGCGAGCACTTCGACGTCCGCCTCGCCGCCGCCGAGCTGATGAGCAGCGACCGGACGCTGAACCACCTCGCGCACCTGGTGCACACCCGCCTGGAGCTGACGTGACGCCAGGGCCTTCCGGGGGCCGCCTCCCCAGGGCGGGGAGCGGCCCCCGGACCCGCGCTACAGCACCTCGGCCCGCCCGGCGGTGTCGTCGAGGAACCCGCCCGACTGGTGTTCCCAGAGCCTCGCGTAGGCCCCGTCGAGCGCGAGCAGCTCCTGGTGCGTGCCCTGCTCGACGATCCGGCCGCGGTCGAGGACGACCAACTGGTCCATGCCGGCCACCGTGCTCAGCCGGTGCGCCACCACCAGCGCGGTCCGCCCCTCCATGAGCCGCCACAGCGCCTCCTGGACGAGCAGCTCGCTCTCGGAGTCCAGCGCGCTGGTCGCCTCGTCGAGCAGCAGGATCGGCGCGTCCCGCAGGATCGCCCGGGCGAGCGCAACCCGCTGGCGCTGACCCCCGGACAGCTTGACGCCCCGCTCGCCCACCATGGTGTCGAAGCCGTCCGGCAGCGCGTCGGCGAACTCCGTGACGTGCGCCGCCTCGGCCGCCCGCCGGATCTCGGCGTCGCCGGCGTCCGGCCGGGCGAACGCGATGTTCTCCCGCAGGGTGCGGTGGAACATCGCCGGATCCTGTGGCACGTAGGCGATCTGACCGCGCAGGTCGGCCTGGCGCAGCCGGCTGATGTCCTGGCCGCCGACCAGGATGCGGCCGCCGTCGATGTCCGTCATCCGCAGCAGCAGCCGGGTCAGCGAGGTCTTGCCGCCGCCGGACCGGCCGACGAGGCCGACCTTCGCCCCGCTCGGCACGGTCAGGTCGAGCCCGTCGAACAGCGGCCGGCCACCCCGGTGCGCGAACCTCACCTTCTCGAAGCGGACATCGGCGGCCCGGGGCCGCAGCGGCTCCGGTGCCGGCGGGTCGAGCACCGTCGGCGGCGTCAGGAGCAGCTCCGTGAACTGCGCCGCCTCCGTCATCGAGCTCTCCAGCCGGCGGTAGATCTGGTTGAACTCGAACATGATCCGGGTCGCGTTGTTGTAGTAGGCGAAGGCGACCACGATCGCCTCCACGCCGTGCGCGCCCCCGCCGAGCATGACCGCCAGCAGCAGACCCATGGCGTTGGTGAGCACGGACATCGGCGCGACCAGGGTGTCGATGCGCAGATTGCCGTAGTCCCACGACCGCACGGTGAGCCGGCGCGACATCGCGACCCGGGCCCGGTGCTCGGCGGCCTCGCGCTCCTCCGCCGCGAACGCCCGGACCGTGTCCATGTTCATCAGGCTGTCGGCGACATGGCCCGACACCCGGGCGATCGCCTCCTCACGCTGGTCGACGAGGACCTGGCGGCGCCGGATGAGGGGCACCACCAGCACCGCCGTCAGCGTGATCATCACCAGCAGGCCGACGACGAGCAGCGGTTCGTAGCGCCACAGCACCACCGCGCCGAACGCCAGCGGCACGAAGCTGCCCACGATCTGGAAGGTCACCGTGTCGACGAACTGCTCGAAGCGGGAGGCGAAGCTGAGGACCCGCTTGGTCAGCGAACCGGCGAAGTTGTCGTGGAAGAACGCGGCGTCCTTGGCGAACAGCTCGTCCATCCCGATCACGTACAGGTGCTCGATGCCGAGGGCGTCGAGCCGGTTGAGGCAGTGCAGGGCGACGCGCCACAGTGCCTCCGCGAGCAGCAGGACACCGGCGAAGCCGAGCACGTACGGCAGTGCCGAGGCGACGGTGAGGTCCTCATCACCGGCGATGTCGCCGACGAGCTTGGCGACGATCAGCGGCGCGACGTAGTTGATTCCGATGTTGCCCAGCGCCGAGAGCAGCATCGCGGGAGCCGTCCACCGGCGCAGCCGGGTCAACTCCCGTCCGTAGTAGCGAAGTGCGAGGAGTACCGAGCGCCTGCCCGGCTGAACCCTGCGTGTTCCAGGCGTTTCCATCCCACCCCTGTGTCGTCCTGTGGCCCGCCGCCACGCGCGGTGTGCGGGCAGGGGCCATCACCGCAACGGATGTGTGGATTTCGGTTCGAGTCCGGAAGTGTCCCGCGACCGCGACCGCGCAGTCCAAGTGTTTTCCGGCCCGGCGGTGGTGTCCGGGGAGCGCCAAGAGGCACGGTGGGCGGACTCAGGACGCGGGGTCGCTGTACGGGCGCAGGGTGAAGACCTGGTCGAGACCGACGAGGGTGAGGACCCGCAGCAGGTTCGCCGGTACGGCGGCGAGGACGGCGTCGGCCTCGGCGGCCAGGGCGTGCTGGCGGGCGGCGAGGAGGGCGGTGATGCCGGAGGAGTCGCAGAACTCCAGCCCGGACAGGTCGAGGACCAGGCACTGTCCCGGCGCGAGGGGCAGAAGGCCGATCCGGCGGCGCAGTTCGGGGGCCTGGTCGAAGTCCAGGTCGCCGGCCACGCGCAGGACGGGGCCGGTCGCGGTGGAGCGGTGGTCGATGGTCAGCGGCTTCATGAGGTGGGGCTCGTGGTCGGGCGGGTCGGGGACGGGGCGGCGGGGACGCCGAGGGCGAGCAGGGCGGTGTCGTCGTCCAGACCCTCACCGAAGCTCTCCAGCAGCCCGGTCAGCGCGGTGATCACCTCGCGTGGTCCGGCGGGGGCGTGACCGGCGCCGAAGGCGCGCAGGGCGTCCTCGCCGTACAGGTCGTCGCGGCCGGGGCCGGTGCGGGCCTCGGTGAGGCCGTCGGTGTACAGCACCAGCGTGTCGCCGGGGGCCAGCACGGTCTCCGCCGTGCCGATCGGCGCGCCGGGCAGGATGCCGACGAGCAGGCCGCCGGGGGTGGGCAGGTACTCGGCGCTGCCGTCGGACCGCAGGACGAGCGCCGGCGGGTGGCCGCCGGAGGCGATGCGCACGGTCACGGACCCGTGCTCGCCGCCGGGCTCGACGACGCCGATGACGCAGGTGCAGTACCGCGGGTCGCCGCCGGCGGTGTACCGGTCGTGCAGCACGGCGTTCAGCGTGGCCAGGGCCGAGGCGGGCTCCGGATCGTGGTGGGCGGCGGCCCGGAGGGTGTAGCGGGTCAGCGAGGTGAGGGAGGCGGCCTCGGGGCCCTTGCCGCACACGTCGCCGAGGAAGAACGCCCAGCGGCCGCCGGCGACGGGGAACAGGTCGTAGAAGTCGCCGCCGAGCTGGTCGGGCGCGGCCGTGTGGTAGTGCACGGCCGTCTCCAGGCCCGGCACGGCGGGCAGCGAGTCCGGCACGAGGGACTGCTGCAGGACGGCGAGCGCGGCGGCCAGCCGGGTCCGGTCGGCCTCGGCCTGCCGCCTGGCCTCGTCCGCCTCGGCATGGGCCCGCTCGGCCTCGGCACGGGCCCGTTCCGCTTCCGCCCGGGCGCGTTCGGCCTCGACGCGGGCCTGCTCCGCCTCGACGCGGGCCTGCTCGGCCTCGGCTCGGACCCGCTCGGCCTCCTTGCGGCGCCGCAGCAGTTCCTCCTCGTAGGAGCGGCGGTCGGAGGCGTCGAAGACGGTGGTACGGATCAGCAGCGGCTCGCCGCCGGTGCCGTGCTTGACCACGGCCGAGACCAGCACGGGCAGCCGGCCGCCGCCCTGCCTCCGCATCTCCAGGGCGACACCGCGCAGCTCGCCCTGCATGCGCAGCAGCGGCGCGAAGTGCGTCTCGTGGTACAGCCTCCCGCCGACGGTGAGCAGGTCCGCGAAGCGCCTGTGGCCCACCACGGCCTCGCGCTCCAGGCCGAGCCAGTCCAGCAGCGTCGCGTTGATCTTGGCGATGGTGCCGTCCATCATCGTGGACAGATAGCCGCACGGCGCCGACTCGTACAGGTCCTCCGCGCTGTCCTCCAGCAGCGCGGTGAACGCCGCGTCCATGCCGGCCCCGTTCCCCGCGGGGTCCGGCACCCCGCCGGCGCGACACATCACTGCCGTGACTCCAGGAAGTCGAGGATCGCCTCGGCGGTGGCCTCCGGCGCGCTCAGCTGCGGGCAGTGCCCCGTGGCGGCGAGCGTGACCAGGTGGGAGGACGGGATCGCCGCGTGCACGTAGGCGCCGACCTCGCGGGGCGCGATGGCGTCCTGCTCGCAATCCAGCACCAGGGTCGGCACGGACACGCTCTTGAGGTCCTCGCGGCTGTCGGTGAGGAAGGTCGTACGGGCGAAGACCCGGGCCATGTCGGGGTCCGTGGCGCAGAAGCTGTTGGTCAGCTCCCGGCCCAGCTCCGGCCGCTCCGGATTGCCCATGATCACCGGGGCCATCGCGGACGACCAGCCCAGGTAGTTCGCCTCCAGGGAGTCCAGCAGTTCGTCGATGTCCGCCGTGCTGAAGCCGCCGCGGTAGCCCTCGTCGTCGATGTAGCAGGGCGAGGGCGTCACCATCACGAGCGCCCCGATCCGCTCGGGCGCGGCCTGCGCCGCCAGCACCCCGACCATGGCGCTGACCGAGTGCCCCACGAACACCGCCTGCCGCACATCCAGCTCCTCGCACACGTCGACGACGTCCGCGGCGTAGCCGTGCAGCGAGGCGTACCGCTCCTCGCTCCACGCCGACAGGTCCGAGCCGCCGGAGCCGACGTAGTCGAACAGCACGACCCGGTACCGCTCCGCCAGCGCGGGCACCACCAGGCGCCACATGTTCTGGTCGCAGCCGAACCCGTGGGCCAGCAGCAGCACCGGTGCGTCGTCGCGACCGGTGACGTTGACGTTGTTCCGGCGGCGGATGTCCATGCCCCCATGCTCCCACCTCACCCGGGACCGTCCCACGGCGGGCTCCTGAGCAGCGCGATCGTCCTCCCCGAAGCCCGAAGCCCGAAGCCCGAAGCCCGAAGCCCAGCCGGCCGGGGAGCCCGTCAGCCCAGGTACAGCGGGAGCCGCGCGGCGAGATCGCCGAGCCCGGCCCGCTCCGCCTCGGTCGGCGCCCGCCGCCCGGTCCCGACCAGCAGTGCGTCCAGGTCGTGGAAGGCGGCGGGGAACGGGCTCCCCGCGATCCGCTCCAGCAACTCTCGGGACCGGGTGAGCCCCTCGGCCGGCGGCTGCTCCGGGTCCGGCAGGTACGCGATCAGGTCGAGGTGGTGCAACGTCCACTCCAGGACGTACACCGAGAGGTAGTCGGCCACCGTGAGGACCTCGTCGCGGGTGCCGACCCTGGCGGCCGGGTCGGCGAGCAGGGCCGCGCGGCCGGCGGCGGAGCCGACGTCGTCCAGGTGGAACTTGAGCAGGTGCGGCTCCTGGTACGCCGCGGCGAGCCGCACCGTCAGCGCGTCGAGCGGGTCGTCGCCGGTCGGCGGTGTGCCGGAGACCTCCCAGTAGGTCACCGCGTCCCGGGTCGGCTCCCGGCGGGAAGGGGTGGCGAGGGTGATCAGCACGTCCTGGGCGTCGATGACCAGATGGCACACCAGGTCCCGCACCAGCCAGCCCGTACAGCCGGACGGCCGGGCGAAGTCCTCGTCGGAGAGACCGGCGACCGCCTCGCTCAAGGCCGTCCAGGAGCGTGCGAAGAGATCCGCGTCGGCACCGTGATGATCCATCTCGGCAACGTAGTGCGGCGCCGCGGGCGTGGACAAGCGAATTCGGGGCAACCGGCTGGGTAGCGGTGGCATCCGTGAAGCCCGCGACTCCGAGGGGGTGAGCATGGCGGTCCTGCAGAATCCAGGAGTACCGACCCCGACCGGCGAACTGGTGGAGCAGCAGGTGTCGCCGGTGAACTCGCACACCGAGTGGGATCCGCTGGAGGAGATCATCGTCGGGCGCCTGGAGGGCGCGACGATCCCCTCCGACCACCCGGTGGTGACCTGCAACGTGCCCCCGTGGGCCGGGCGGCTGCAGGGGCTCGCCGCGGGCTTCCGGTACCCACGCGTGCTCGTCGAGCAGGCGCAGCAGGAGATCGACGGGTTCGTCGGCCTGCTGAAGTCCCTCGGCGTCACGGTCCGGCGCCCGGACGCGGTCGACCACCGGCGCCGCTTCGCCACCCCGGACTGGTCCTCACGCGGCTTCTGCAACACCTGTCCGCGCGACAGCATGCTCGTGATCGGTGACGAGATCATCGAGACCCCGATGGCGTGGCCGTGCCGGTACTTCGAGACGCACTCCTACCGCCCGATCCTCAAGGACTACTTCCGGCGCGGCGCGCGCTGGACGGCGGCGCCCAGGCCGCAGCTCACGGACGAGCTGTTCGATCGGGACTTCCGCGTCCCGGAGGACGGCGAGCCCATGCGGTACATCCTCACCGAGTTCGAGCCCGTCTTCGACGCGGCGGACTTCGTCCGGGCGGGACGCGACCTGTTCGTCACGCGCAGCAACGTCACCAACGCGATGGGCATCGACTGGCTGCGCCGCCACCTCGGGCCGGGGTACCGGATCCACGAGATCGAGAGCCGCTGCCGCACGCCCATGCACATCGACACGACGTTCGTCCTGCTCGCGCCCGGAAAGGTGCTGGTCAACCCCGAGTACATCGACGTCGACCGGCTGCCCGCCGTCCTGGACTCCTGGGACGTCCTGGTCGCCCCCGAGCCCGAGCCGATCGACGAGCGGCTGCTCAGGGTCACCTCGATGTGCGGCAAGTGGCTCAGCATGAACGTGCTCATGATCGACGAGCGGCGGGTGATCGCGGAGCGGCACCACACCGGCATGCTGCGCGCGCTGGAGAAGTGGGGCTTCGAGCCGATCCCGTGCGACCTGCTGCACTACGCGCCGTTCGGCGGCTCGTTCCACTGCGCGACGCTCGACATCCGCCGCCGCGGCTCGCTCCAGTCGTACTTCGACTGATCGTGCTTGACCGACGGTAACTGACCGACCGTAACTGACCGACCGCACTCCCCTCAGCCGCTCCGGGGTGTCGTCGGCCGCTGTCCCGCCGCGAGGGCGGCCAGCTCGTCCGGCGTTCGCGGGCCCGGCGCCGACTCGGCCAACACACCCTGTGCGCGGAGGAGTTCCGCCGCGGCGGCGCCCCACGGCAGCCGCAGCCCCGCCTCCCGGAGGAGATCGGTGCGGGCCAGTGCCGTCGGCGCGGGCCCGGTGCGGACGCCGGACGGCGTGAGGAGCGCCGCGTCGTCGGCCCAGCGCAGGGCGAGGTCGACGTCGTGGGTGGCCATCACGACCGTGGTGCCCCGGGCGCGGAGCCCGTCGAGCGTGTCGAGGAGCCGTTCCTGCCCGTCGGGGTCGAGCCCGGCCGTCGGCTCGTCGAGGACGAGGACCCGGGGCCGCATGGCGACCGCGCCCGCGATGGCGGTCCGCTTGCGCTGCCCGTAGGAGAGCAGATGGGTGGGCCGGTCGGCCAGGGCGGCGATGTCCAGGGCGTCGAGCGCCTGAGCCACCCGCGCCCGCACCTCCGTGTCGTCCAGGCCGAGGTTCAGCGGCCCGAACGACACGTCCTGCTCGACGGAGGCCGCGAACAGCTGGTCGTCCGGGTCCTGCACCACCAGCTGGACGGTCGTGCGCAGCCGGGTCAGGCCCTTGCGGTCGTACGTCACCGGCTGCCCGTCGACCGTCAACCGGCCCCGGTGCGGCTGCAGTCCGCCGCTGAGCAGCCGCATCAGCGTGGTCTTGCCGCTGCCGTTGCGGCCGAGCAGCGCGAGCGCGCGCCCCTCGCGGATCTCGAAGTCGAGGCCGCTGAGCACGGCCGGGCCGTCCTCGTAGGCGAAGGACGCGCCCCGCAGGGCGACGAGGGCGGCCTCGCTCATGTCAGCGGCCTTTCCAGCACAAAGGTGAGCACCGCCAGCGCCGCGAGGAGCGCGCAACTGGCCGTGGTGAAGCGGACGGAGACGCGGGCCTCGGGCACCAGGACGCGCAGGGTGCCGTCGTAGCCGCGCCCGGCGAGACCGGCCTGGAGGCGGGCCGCCCGGTCGAAGGCCCGGACGAACGCGGTGGCGCCCAGCCCGGCCAGGGACCGCCACTCCGCGGCCCGGCCGGTGTGCCCGAGCCGGGCGGCCTGGGCGTCCCGGACGCGGCGCACGGAGTCCAGGAGCAGGAAGCTCATCCGGTACGTCACCAGGGCGACGTCGACGACGGGCGCGGGCACGCCCGCCTGCACCAGGCGGGGCAGCAGGTCGGACATCGGCGTGGTGAAGGCGAACAGCAGCACGCCCAGGGAGGCCGCCGAGGTGCGCAGCAGCAACTCCCCGGCCCGCACCGGCCCGTCACCGGCGAGGGAGACGAAGCCCTCCGGCCCACCGACCTGGACGAGCAGGGGGAGCGCGCCGGTCACGCAGAAGCCGAGCGGCACCCGGTAGGCCCGCCACAGCCGTCGGCCGGGCACACCGGCCGGCCCCAGCAGCAGGGACAGTGCCGCCACGAGCACCAGGGCCGCGCCCGGCCAGGGCGGCAGCGAGATCGCCAACACGGTGAGGCCGAGTCCGAGCACGGCCTTGTCCACGGGGTGGCGGCGGCGCCAGCGGCTGCTGTGCGCCGCCGCGTCGATCGGCAGCACGCGGCTCAGGCCCCGTCGGCCGGGGACTTTCCGGGGACGCCCACGGCGTCCGCGTCGGCGGCCTGCTGACGGGCCGTGGCCCGTTCCTCGCCCTGGCGCCGGCCGCGCCGCAGGCCGAAGTAGTAGGCGAGGACGCCCGCGCCGATCGCCGCCTGGAGGGCGAACAGCGCCGACTCGATCTCCGCGGACGGCGGCTCGTACAGCGGCGTGAACCAGGGCTCGTAGTCCGGGTCCAGCTCCGTGATCGCCGTCTCCGCCTGGGCGTCGGCGCCGGTGAACGGCTCTTCCTTGTGGTCGCCGAGGCCGAGCGCGAGCGGCAGCACGGCGAGCGCGGCCACGACGAGCAGCAGCACCAGGTTGATCTTCGTGTTCCGGTTCATCGGGCCACCGCCTCCGTCTCGGTCCGCGACCGCTTACCGGCGAGGAGCACGCCCAGCCGGGTCAGCTCGCCCTTGCTGGACTGCACCAGCAGCCGCATCACGAGGACGGTCAGCAGGCCCTCGCTCACCGCGAGCGGGATCTGCGTGACGGCGAAGATGGAGGCGAACTTGCCGAGCGCGCCGAGGAATCCGCTGCCCGGGTCCGGGAAGGCGAGCGCCAGCTGCACGCTGGTGACGCAGTAGGTGGACAGGTCGGCCACGAACGCCCCGCAGAACACGGCCGCCATCAGCGGCACGTCGTACCGCCGCAGCACCTTGTAGACGGCGTATCCGGCCCAGGGCCCGACGATCGCCATGGAGAAGACGTTGGCGCCGAGCGTGGTGAGGCCGCCGTGCGCCAGCAGCAGCGCCTGGAAGAGCAGGGTGATGGTGCCCAGGACCGCCATGATCGGCGGGCGGAACAGGATGGCCCCCAGCCCGGTGCCGGTGGGGTGGGAGCAACTGCCGGTGACCGACGGCAGTTTCAGGGCGGACAGGACGAACGTGAAGGCGCCGGAGGCACCGAGGAGCAGTGTGCTCTCGGGGTGCTCGCGCACTTCACGGGTGAGCGACCGGACTCCGTGGACGACGAACGGCGCCGACGCGACGCCCCAGGCGACCGCGTGCGCCGGAGGCAGGAAACCCTCGGCTATGTGCATGGCTCAGCAGACCCTCTCCAGCACCTCGTGGATGGTTGACGCGCCTTGGCCGGTCTCCTGGCTGACGGGTACCACCGCCCGTGCTCCGCCTTCCCGGGTCCTTCAGGACCCAGTGGCTGCCCGTGAGGGCCGGAGCCGGACTTCCCGATTCACAGTGGCGAGGGCCGCACCGGCATCACACCGGATTTCCCGTTCACCAAGGCGTGGTGACAATAAGGCCGGGATAAGGGCGATGACAAGCCACGCAGGGGGCGCGTGTGGGGGCGCCCGCTCGCACACCGGCGCATGCCGCCGTGGGATCCGCGCGAGACGGGCGGCGCCCCGGGCGCCGGATGGTCCCGCGCCGGCGGCGGTGGTCGCGTACGGCGACGCCACCTCCTCCGCCCGGCTCGCCGGCGGGTCGTGTCAGTCGTCGCCCCCGTCGTCCCCGTCGTCGTCGCCGTCCCCGACCGGCCGGACCTGGCGGGGCTTCTCCTGCCGCGGCTGCTCCGCCTGTTGCGGTGCGTCGGCGGTCGCCTCCTGCGTGGGGGCCGCGGGGCTCGGGGTGGGAGAGGGGGGGAGCGGTGGACGGGGACGGAGTCGTGGGCGGAGTGACATCGGCCACGGTGCCGGCGGCCGGAGCCGTGTCCGTGCCCGGGGCGGAGGAGAGGGGCGAGGCGGAACCGCCGGAGGGGGTGGCGGCCGGGCTGCTCGCGGTCGGTGACGCGTCGGGTTCCGTGCCCTCCGTGGCCGTGTTGTCGGGGGAGAACCAGAGCATGCCGGCGAGCATCGCGGCGAGGAAGAGGGCCGCCCCGGCGATCGTCGCGGCCGCCCGCCGCCGGTTGCCGAGGCCGTCGCGGGGCGCGGAGCGGCGCGCGCGCCCGGCGTGGGGCGTGCGGGTGGTGTGCAGGGCGGGGGCGCCCGGCAGTGCGTAGGTGGTGACGCTGCGGGGCTCGGCCGGCGCGTACGGCCCCGGCGCGGAGGACGGCACCGGCGACGCGGCCTCCGGCAGTGGCTCGGGCAGCCCCCGCCAGGCGCCGCCGGCGAACCACTCGGCGGCCTGCTGGGCCGAGGGCCGGTCCTCGGGCTGCTTGGCGAGGAGTCCGAGGAGGTAGCTCTCGAACGCCGGCGGCAGATCCGCGACACCGAGCTCGCGGGGCGGCACCGGGGCGCTGTCGAGGTGCTGGTGGAGGAGCGCGACGGCGGTGTCCGCCTGGAACGGCGGGCGGCCGCTGAGAAGCTGGTAGAGCACGCACCCCAGGGAGTACATGTCGGAGGCGGGCCCCGCGGGCTGCCCCAGGGCGCGTTCGGGCGCGAGGTAGAGGCCGGTGCCCACGATCTGTCCGGTGGCGGTGAGCGCGGCGCCGGGATCGTCGAGGAAGCGCGCGATGCCGAAGTCGCCGATCTTCAGGGTGCCGCCCGCGTCCAGCAGCAGGTTGGCGGGCTTGATGTCGCGGTGGACGATGCCCTGCGCGTGCGCGGCGGCGAGCCCGGCGGCGGCCTGGGCGGCAAGATCGGCCACCCGGCCTGCGGGGAGCGCTCCCGACGCGGCCAGCACCCCGGCGAGGCTGTCGCCCTCGACCAGCTCCATCACCAGGTACAGCCGGTTGTCGTACTCGCCGAAGTCCAGCACACCGACCAGGTTCGGGTGGTTGAGACGCCCGGCGGTCTGGGCCTCCAGGCGGAACCGGGAGGCCGCCGTGGCGTCGGTGTCCTGGGGCAGCAGCAGCTTGACGGCCACCGCTCTGGCGAGCGTCTCGTCGTACGCACGCCAGACCTCTCCCATTCCACCGCGCCCGATCTCAACTTCCAGCCGGTAGCGGCCCGCTAGCAGCACTCGTCCTCGTCTCATGCGTGTGGGAAGGTCGTCGCCGCAGGCCGAACTCCCCGCGTTCGCGCGGGGATTGGTGGGGGGTGCCGCAGCCGACCCAGGATACTGGCGCCGGATGATCAGTGTGCTCCCCGGCGGTGACCCCGCACGGTACGTCCCGGAAAGCCCGGGGGCGCGTTGTCGCTCCCGGGAGTGACGCTCCCGCCCGCGCGGTTGCCGGGCCCGCGTCTGCGGCGTCATCCGAACGACCGGCCCTAGGGGGTGTCCGCGGGGCCCGTCCGCTCCTCCCGGCGCGGCAGCAGTGCCACCGCCAGGGCCGGTACGGCCGCGAGGACCAGCCACGGCACCGCGGCGGGCAGGTCCGGGTCGAGCAGGGAGCCGGTGGCGGCGCTGCCGACGAGCACGATCAGGCCGGAGACGGAGGACAGCGCACCCATGTACAGGCCGAGCCGGCCCTCCTCGGCGAGGTCGGGGACCCAGGCGCGGGCGGCGGGCACGACCAGCATCTGCCCCACGGTGAGCAGCACGACGAACCCGGCGGCCGGCAGCAGCCCGGCGGTGCCCGTCCACCCGGCGGGGCGGGCGGCGGCCACCACCGCGAAGCCGGACGCGATCAGCAGCAGCCCGGCGGTCATGGAGCGGCGCAGGTCGAGCCGGTCGCCCGCCCAGCGGGTCACCGGGAGCTGGGCGAACACCACGAGCACCGAGGACAGGGCGAACAGCCAGGACAGCGGCGCCTGGGAGCCCGCCGCGCGCTGCACCTCGTCCGGCAGGGCCAGGTACAGCTGGTTGTAGGCGAGCAGGTACGTGCCGTACGCGCAGCACAATGCCAGGAAGCGGCGGTTGCGCAGCAGCGCGCGCACCCCGCCCCGCTCCCGGACGCGGACCCGGCCCGGGATGTGCTGCGGCATCAGCCACAGGTGCCCGGCGAGGACGAGCACGAAGACCGCGGCGCCGGCCAGGCACGCGGTGCGGAAGTCGACGGCGAGCAGCAGCGCGCCGAGCAGCGGTCCGACGAAGGCCCCGGCCTGCCCCGCCACGCTGAACAGGGCCAGCACCCGCGTGCGCGAGCCGTGCCCCTCCTCCTCCCAGACCACCGCCTGGCGGGCCACCTCGGACTCCACGGCGGGGGAGAACAGCGCGGCGGCGAAACCGATCACCAGCACCGCCCCGATCACGGCCCAGGTCGCCTCCGCGTACCCGAGCCACACGAACCCGGCGATCCGCAGCACGCAGCCGGCCAGCACGACCGGCCGCACGCCCCACCGGTCGACGAGCCAGCCGCCGACCACGAACAGCCCCTGCTGGCTGAAGGTGCGCAGCCCGAGCACGAACCCGACCAGCCAGCCCGCCATGCCGATCGCGGTGCCCAGGTGCTCGGCGAGGAACGGCAGGACGGCGAAGAAACCGATGTTGAAGGCGAGCTGGGTGAGGATCAGCAGCCGCAGCAGCGGGGACAGGTCCTTCCAGAGCCGCCAGGTGCTCTCGCGCGGGGCGCGGGGACTGCGCGGGGCCTTGGACGGACGGGCGGTTCGGCGGGGGGCGCGGGAGATGCGGTGGGTCATCGTTCTTCTGTCGGTGAGGGGGACGTCGGTGAGGAGGACACGGGGACGAGGAGGGCGTCGGGGTGGTTCCGCCGAGGGCCCGGGGCGGGGTCGACCGGCTCCCCGGGCGGTGCGGCCGGGCCGCCGGGCCACGCGCGCCGCCGGGGCAGCCGTACGCCGCCCGCGGCCGTCACCGCGAGCGCCCCGAGCAGGGCGAGCACGGCGGCGGGGAAGAGGACGGCCCAGGGGGCGCGCTCGGCGTACGGCTGGTTCTCGGCGAGCAGCAGGCCCCACTCGGGCGACGGCGGCTGTGCGCCCAGGCCGAGGAAGCCGAGCGCCGCGAGGCTCAGCGCGACGCCGGGCAGCCGGATCAGCGCGTGCCGGGTCACCGGCGGCAGCACGGCGGGCAGCAGCTCGTGCCACAGCAGGTACGGGCGCCCCGCGCCCAGCGCGCGGGTGGCGGCCAGGTGTGTGGTCGCGCGCTCCTGGCGCAGCAGGGAGGAGGTGTGCGCGGCCAGCGGGGCCCAGGCCACGACGCCCACGGCGAACGCCGGTGTCCAGGAGCCGCTGCCCGCGACGCCGGCGACGAGCAGACCGGCCAGGACCGGCGGTACGGCGCTGACCGTGTCCACCAGCGGCCCGGACAGCCTCGGCAGCAGCCCCAGCAGCAGGCCCGCGAACAGCGCGGCTGCACTCACCGCGAGGGCGGTGCCGAGGGTGGTCAGCGCGCCGTGGGAGACCCGGGCGAGGACGTCCCGGCCGAGCGCGTCCGTGCCGAACGGGTGTGCCGCCGAAGGGGCTTGCAGCCGGCCCAGGGCGTCCAGGGCGACCGCGTCACGGGGCAGGCCGAGGCCGATGACGGCGGCGAGCAGCGCCCCGTACAGCAGGGGCAATGCGCGCGGCACTCGCCGGCCGGGCGGGTGCGGGGAGCGCAGGGCGCCGTCGCGCAGCGCGGGCCCGATCAGCAGCCGGGCCGTGAGCCGGGCGAGGATCCCGGCGGCGGCCGCGAGCAGGACCAGCGCGAGCGTGCCGGTCTGCAGGACGGGCAGGTCCTGGGCCAGGGCGGACTGCAGGGTGAGCCGGCCCAGGCCCGGGATGTCGAAGATCTGCTCGACGGCGACCGACCCGCCGGTCAGACCGACCACGAACAGGCCCAGGTTCGGCAGCAGCCCGGGCACGCAGCGCCGCACCGCCTGCCGCGCCACGGACTTCGGCGGTACCCCGCGCGCCGCCGCGGCCAGCGCCCACGGCTCGGCGAACGCGCCGGGCAGCAGGTCGTCCAGCATCCGTCCGAGGACCGCCCCGGCGGGCAGGCCGAGGGCCAGCGAGGGCAGCACCATCCACTGCGGCCCGTACCAGCCCAAGGCGGGCAGCCAGCCCAGCTGTACGCCGATCACGGAGGCCAGCACCGAGGCGACGAGGAACTCGGGCAGGGCCGCCAGCACGGCGGACGCCGTGCCGCCGGGGCGGCGCGTACCGAGCCGGCCCCGCGAGCCGAGCCGGAGCATACGGGCGCACACCGCCGCGGCCGTGCCCCCCGCGACCACGAGGGCCCCTGCCATCAGCAGCAGTGACGCGCCGAGGGCCTGCAGCACATCGGGCAGCACCTCGGCGCCGGACACCCACGAGGTGCCCGCGTCCCCGTGCAGCAGACCGCCCAGCCAGCGGCCGAGCAGCGCCGGTGGGCCGTCGTCGAGGCCGAGTTGGTCGCGGACGGCCCGCAGCGTCTCGGGTGTCGGGTCGCGGTCGGCCGAGCGGGCCTTGAGCACGGTCAGCGCCGGGTCGGTGCGCGACAGCCACGGCAGCAGCCCGATCGCGCCCACCAGGGCGGCCGTGAGCACGGCCCGCCACAGCAGCGTCGGGCCACCGCCCCGCGCGAGGACGCGCAGGGCGGCGAGGCCCCTGGTCACGGAGGAGGTCGTCGACACCACTGCGCTCAGGCGAAGGGGATCTCGAAGTGCACGACCCCGCTGCCCCCGCCGGGCACTTCCTCCCGCTCGTCGCACAGCACCTTGCCCAGCGCCCGCCACAGGCCCATGGCGCCGGGTGAGTGCGGATACGTGTGCAGATAGACGGACCGGTAACCGCCGTCGGCCCGCGCGAACTCCAGTAGCCCCTCCACGAGTTGCCGGGCCAGGCCCCGCCGCCGGTGCTCGGGGCGCACGTACACCCGCCGCAGTTGCGCGGTCTCGCCCGAGGGGAACCGCTCGGCCAGCCAGCGCGGGTTGGGCGGATGCGCCGGCCCGCGCGCGTCCAGCGCCGCCGTGGCCGCCACCGTCCCGTCGCGCTCGTCCACGGCCACCAGGAGCGTGTGCCGCGGCGGCGCGACGTAGAACGACACCGGGTCGATGATGTCGGCGTGCCAGCGCGGCACGTACCCCGTGTCGAAGTCCCGGTACACGGTGTCGAGCATCACCACCCGGGCCCCGTCGATGTCGGCTGCCGTGGCTTCCCTGATGGTGTAGTCGCGCATTTGCGCATCATATGCAAGAAGGTTTTCGGCCCGGACCGGGGGCCGCCGACGCCCATCAGCCCATCAGCGCGTCGCCCTCAGCCCGAGGGGGCCCGCCCGTGTCTCTCACCGCCCCCACGCAGCCCGCGGTCGACGCGCCGCCGCTGTGCCTGCGGCATCCGGCACGGCTCGCCGTTGCGAGGAGCCCTGGCCCGTGCCCGACGGGGCGCTCGACGTGCTGCTGCCGCCCTGCACCGAGTCGTACCGCTACCTCGGTTCCACCACCACCTGCCCTTACGCCACCGGAGTGCGCTGGTCGGCGCTCACCCACCCGGTGCAGGCGTCCGCCGCCGCGCCGGCGCACTACCGGAGCCTCTTCAGGCAGGGCAACGCCCGTGCCGTGCAGCCGCTCGGGAACCGGCGCATCGCCGGGGATTGCCACCGCTGGTGGTGACGCGGCCGGCTCAGCCCTCCGCCGGGGTGAGCACCACGAAGTCCGCGTTCGCCGGGTCGAGACAGACGGCCAGCCGGCCGACGCCCTCCGCGTCCTCGGGGCCCATCTGCACGCTGCCGCCGTTCTCCCTGACCCTGGCCACCGCGGCGTCGCAGTCGTCGACCGCGAAGACCGGGTGCCAGTACGGGTGTCCGTTCGCCAGCGAGAGGTTCTCCTTGCCCAACTCCATGAGACCGCCGTGCATCCGCTCCTCGGGCAGGCCCGCGGGGGTGATGAGGGTGTACGTGCCCCCGCCGCCGGGCAGCGGCATGTCGCTGAACTGCCAGCCGAAGAGCCCGCCGTAGAACTCCTTCGCCGCCGCGGCGTCGCTCGTGTACAGCTCCACCCACGACAGCGAGCCCGGCTGGTCCACCAGTTCCATGCCCCGGTTCGTCCCCGGCTGCCAGACGGCGAACTGGCCGCCCAGGGGGTCGCTGAACTGCGCCATGCGGCCCCACTCGTCGAGGTCCATCGGCGCCACCCGCACGGTGCCGCCCGCCTGTTGCACGGCCTGGGTCGTGGCGTCCGCGTCCGTGACGCAGTAGTAGAGCATCCAGGCCGAGCGGGCGCCCTCCTCGGTGAGCTTGCCGAGTCCGGCGACGATCTTGCCGTCCTTCTTGAACATCCCCCCTTCGAAGTCCTCGCTCTCGCCCATGGACTCGTACTCCCAGCCGAGCACCGCGCCGTAGAAGGCCGCGGCGGCCGGGACGTCCGGAGCGCCGAGGTCGAGCCAGCAGGGGGAACCGGGGGCGTACTCCGTGGTGATCATGGTGATGCATCCCTTCCGCGGGTCCTGTCTGCCCAGCGTGGCACCGGGCACTGACACTCGCCCGTCGGCCGCGTCCCCGGTGGACCGGTCGGTGCGGCCCGGTCGGCCCCACGGCCGTGGAAAAATCAGGCCCGTCGCCCGGCCGGGTGGTGGATCTCTTGCGGTGAGGGTGGTGGGCGGCGTGGTCGCCGACTGGGAATGGGACGAGACGTTGTTCTCGGGGACCGCCGCCTACTACGAGCGGGGGCGGCTGCCGTACGCCCCCGGACTGGCGGACGCGCTCGCCGAGGCGCTGCGGCTCGACGGGCGGGGGCGCCTCCTCGACGTGGGCTGCGGGCCGGGGATCATCGCGCTGCGCCTCGCGCATCTGTTCGGCGAGGTCGTCGGCGTGGACCCGGACGGGGGCATGATCGCCGAAGCCGCACGCGGAGCCGCCGACCGGGGCGTCGCGGACAAGGCCCGGTGGGTGCGGGCCCGCGCGGAAGCCCTGCCGGCGGGGCTCGGCACGTTCTCCGTCGCCGTCTTCGGCCAGTCCTTCCACTGGATGGACCGCGACCTGGTCGCGGCGACCGTCCGCGCCATGCTCCGGCCCGGCGGTGCCCTCGTGCACATCTCCGACCTGAAGACGGAGGCCCGGACCGTCGACGGCCTGCCGCACCCGGCGGTCCCCTACACGGCGGTCGACGAACTGGTCAGGCACTACCTGGGGCCGGTGCGGCGAGCGGGCCGCGGGGTGCTGCCGGGAGGGACGCCGGGCGGAGAGGCCGAGGTGTTCGCCCGGGCGGGCTTCACCGGCCCCCGGCGGCTCGTCGTGCCGGGCGGGCAGGCGCTGGAGCGGAGCGTCGACGACATCGTCGCCTGGGTGTTCTCGATGTCGTTCTCGGCTCCGCACCTGTTCGAAGGGCGCCGGGACGCCTTCGAGGCGGACCTGCGCCGGCTGCTGCGGGAGGCCTCCGCGTCGGGCCGGTTCTCCGAACGGGGCCCGAGCACGGAGGTCTTCGTGTGGGGGAAGGGCCCGTCCGCGGGCTGACCGGCCGGGGGCGCGTCAGTGGACGGACAGCCCGCCGTCGACGAAGACCGACTGCCCGGTGACGTAGGACGCGGCCGGGCTCGCCAGGAAGACGGCCGCGCCCGCGAAGTCCTCGGCCAGGCCGTTGCGCCCGATCAACGTGCGGGCGGCGAGGGCGGCCACCTTCTCCGGGTCCGACGACAGCCGCGCGTTGAGCGGTGTCATGACGAAGCCCGGCACCAGCACGTTGCAGGTGACGCCGCGCGGCGACCACGCCTCGGCCTGGGATCGCGCCAGCGCCTCCAGCCCGCCCTTGGAGGCGCCGTAGGCGCCGCTCTGGACGAACGCCCGGTGCGCCTGCTGCGAGCTGATGTGCAGGATCCGCCCGTACCCGCGCTCCGCCATGCCGGGGCCGAAGCGCTGCCCCAGCAGGAAGGGCGCCTCCAGGTTGACGGCCATCGTGGCGTCCCAGACGTCCTCGGTGAGCTCGTCCATCGGCGGACGCAGGTTGATGCCGGCGCTGTTGACGAGGATGTCGGGCTCCCCGAACGCCTCGACCGCCCGCTCGGCGGCCGTCCGCACCCCCTCGCGCGTGCTCAGGTCCGCGCTGACCCGGGCGGCGCGGCAGCCCTGAGCGGTCAGTTCCTCGACCGTCGCGGTCAGGCCGGCCTCGGTGCGGGCGACGACCACGACGCTCGCCCCGGCCCGCGCGAGGGCCCCGGCGATGGCGCGGCCGATGCCGGAACTGCCACCCGTGACCACCGCGACCCGGCCCTCCAGGGAGAACAACTCGGAGAGATAGGCCTGCGTCTGCCGGGTCGACCGCGGCGGCTGTGTCGTCATGGCGAGCACTCTAGATCGTTTTCCTCACCCCTGGCGCTATACCCCTGGGGGGTATATGCCCGGAGTCATGGACCACACCACTCACGAACCTGCGAAGCACACACGGGGCGGCGTCCTGGGGGACCGCCGTGAAGGCGACGCTGCACTGTCTGACCGGGTGTGCGATCGGCGAGATCCTCGGCATGGTGATCGGCACCGCGCTGGGATGGGGCAACCTGCCCACCGTGGTGCTGGCGATCGGGCTGGCGTTCCTCTTCGGCTACTCGTTCACCCTGTTCGCGGTCCTGCGGTCCTGCGGGCCGGCCTCGGACTCGGGGCGGCGATCAAGGCCGCGCTGGCCGCGGACACGGTCTCGATCACGGTGATGGAGTTCGTCGACAACGCGATCATCGCCCTGACCCCGGGCGCGATGGACGCCCATCTGACGGACACGCTGTTCTGGTCGGCGCTGCTGGGCGGATTCGCCGTCGCCTTCGTGATCACGACCCCGGTCAACAAGTGGATGATCGGCCGGGGCAGGGGTCACGCCGTCGTCCACGCCCACCACTGACGGGACGGCGCCACGCCCACCACTGACGCGACGGCGTCCGCGCTCAGCCCCCGCGCGTCCGGTGCTCAGCCCTTGAGCAGGCGTACCTGCCCGTCGGGGAGCTTGGGCCACCAGTGGTGGTAGCGGCGATAGACCTCGCTGTCGCGGCCGGACAGCAGGCGCGTCAAGGACGCGGCCTCCGCGGCGAGTCCGTCCCACGCGGCGGGCGGCAGTTCGTGGAAGGCCGTGGCCTCGATGCCGCCGTCCACCGCGCGCCACACGCCGGCGACCCGGCCGTCGACCAGCAGTGTGGGCAGCACGTCGCCGTTCACCCGGATCACCAGACGGCGATACTCCGGCGGAATCACCCGGCTGCGGTCGGCGTGGGCCAGCAGAACGCTGTCCCACATGGCCATGAGCCGGGGCGGAGCCGGAGTGTCCGCGGGCGGCCGCGGGGCGCCCGGCACGTCGTACAGGACGGTCCCGTCCGGGCCCGTCAGCTGCTCCACGGCGTCGGCCAGCGCGTGCAGCGCCTGCCGCACCGGCTGCCGCGGCACCATGGCGAACTGCGCCACGTCCGCCACCGACGCCGGACCGAAAGCCCGCAGATGGCGCAGGACCAGCTGTCGCAGCGACTCCGGCACCGTCACCCGCCCCCGGAGCGGGGGACCGGTCCGCGCCGCCGTGAACGACGCCCGGGGGCCGAAGGACCACGGCCCGCCGGTCGGGACGTGGAACAACGGCGCGTACGCCTTCAGCCCCCACCACGCGCCGGCCTTCTTCTCGCTCCCGACCCGCTTCTCCAGCCACTCCTGCAGCTCCGCGGCCGGTCGGCGAAGTCCAGCAGCTCCGGGACGAGCGCCTCGCCGTCGGCCGGCGTGAGACCCGCCCCGGCGAACCGGTGCCCGAGGCGTGCGGCGTACAGCGTCTGCTGCATCGCCTCCCGGAACACCTGGTAGTCGTCCGCGTGGACCGCGTGCAGTGTGATCCGCATCAGGGTCGCCCTGACCACCGTCCCCCGCGCGAACGCGGCGTCCAGCTCGGCCGGATCGAAGTCGGCCAGCCGGTTCCACAGGGCCAGGTACGGCGAAGCGGCATGCTGCGCCTGGAGCGCCACCACACGCCGCACGGCCTCCCCGGCCTCCCTCGCCTCCCGGCCCAGCAGCAACTGCCGTCCGAGGGTGGCCCGGTTGAGCTCCTGCGCGGTGATCTCCACGCCCCGGATTCTGCCGTGGCCCGACCGGAGGCACCGATTCCTCGGCAGTGGCCTGGATCACATCTCGCGGATTGAGTGAACGGCCGGGGCGATGTTCGTACTCATGGGCGACGGGGGCGGGGCCGGATGCGAGGATGAGGCGCCATGACAGCTGGGCGGTGTGCTCGCGCGATACGGGCCGCGGTGTTCGCGGCCGTCTGTGTCGTGCTCGCCGCCCTGGGCCACGTCATGATGTCCGGCGACCACGTGCCCCTGCCGGCCCTGGTGGCCGGCTGGGCCGTCACGGGTGTGGCGGGCTGGTGCCTGGCGGGCCGCGAGCGCGGCCTGCGGCTCGTGGTCGCCGTCGCCGTGGCCGTCCAGACGGCCCTGCACTCGGCGTTCTCGCTCGCACCGCGGGCGCCGGGCACCGGGCCGGCGACCGACGCGTCCTCCCCGGGCGCCCACTCCATGGACATGGGTGCCATGGGACACGGCACGGCATCCATGGAGTCCATGTCCCAGCACATGGGGCACATGGGGCACACCCCCGGCGGGGACTCCTCCCTCGGCATGCTCGCCGCCCACCTCCTGGCCGCCCTGCTGTGCGGACTGTGGCTGGGCCACGGCGAGCGGGCCGCCTTCCGGCTGCTGCGCGCCGTGGGCGGCCGGCTCGCCGCGCCCCTGCGGCTCCTGCTCGCCCCGCCGACGCCGCCGCCCCCGCCCGTGCGGGTCGGGCGGCCGTCTTCGGACCGGGCGCCGCGCCTCTCCCTCCTCGTCCACGCGATCACCTCCCGGGGGCCACCGGCGGGGGCCGCTGCCGCCTGACGGCAGCCGGTCATCCCGGGGCGGCCCGTGTGCGCCCCGGTCTCGGTCGTTCCCCCGTACGCCGGTGCGCCAGTACGCCGGTGCGCCAGTACGCCGCGCTGCCCGCGGCAGCCAGGGCCGTGCCCGGCCCGCGCAGGCCGTACGGGGACGACCGCATCCCCGCTCACCGGACCACACGCCGGACGCGCACGCCGGACCCCCAGGGTGCCGGCGTGCCCGCCCGCGCGCCCGTGGTCCCGGACCCCCGAGAAGGACATCAGGTGATCACTCCTGCCCCGCCCCTCGTCACCGCGAGACCGGCCACGGCCGACGAGTCCGCGACCGCCTGGGCGCTGGCCGCCCGGGGCGGTGACGCCGTGGCCGTCGACCGGTTCGTGCGCGCCCTGCACCGCGACGTCATCCGCTACGTCGCCCACCTGTGCGCCGATCCGCAGGCCGTGGACGATCTCGCGCAGGACACCTTCCTGCGGGCGCTGGCCGGCCTGCACCGGTTCGAGGGCCGCTCCTCGGCCCGCGCCTGGCTGCTCGCCATCGCCCGGCGTGCGGTGGCCGACAACATCCGCCGCAGCGCCGTACGCCCCCGCCCCGCCGACCTGCCGGACTGGGAACGGGCGGTCGAGCACGCCCAGCCGTGCGGCCTGCCCGGCTTCGACGACGGCGTGGCGCTGCGGGAACTGCTGGCCGGGCTGCCGGAGGAGCGGCGCGAGGCGTTCGTCCTCACGCAACTGCTCGGACTGCCGTACGCGGAGGCCGCCGAGCTGAGCGACTGCCCGGTCGGCACGGTGCGCTCCCGCGTGGCCCGCGCCCGGGCCACGCTCATGACCCTGCTGGCCGAGGCGGAGGAGGCCCGGACACCGGTGTCATCCCCGCCGGCCGCGGCCTGACGCCGCGCGAGCGGCAGGCGCCCCCTGCCGCTCGCGCCTTCTCTCCCACCGGCAGCGGCGGCCGTAGCAGCACTCGGGCCCCGCTCGTGACGCGGAGCCCGACGGGTCAGTCCTGCCAGTCCAGCTGCGGCTCGGGGATTCCGGTGGAGCGCGCGTAATCCTGCGCCTGTCGGCGGCCTTCCGCTTGCTTGCGCGGATAGCGGAAGACCTTGTCGGCGTTGCTCGGCCAGACGTTCGGCGGCAGTGGGGGCCCGCTCGGCAGCAAGGCGCGGCCGGGTGGAACTCAGGCGAGCGTGACCTCCACCGGCAGCTTCTTGATCCCGTTGACGAAGTTGGAGCGCACGCGCGGGACCTCACCGGCCAGGCGGATGTCCGCCAGGCGCGGGATCAGCTCCTCGAACATGATGCGGATCTCCGTGCGGGCCAGGAGGTTGCCCAGGCACAGGTGGGGGCTGCCCTTGCCGAAGGTGATGTGGTCGTTGTCCCGGCGGGTGACGTCGAAGCCGTAGGGGTTGCCGAAGACGTCCTCGTCGCGGTTGCCGGAGGCGAACCACATCACCACCTTGTCGCCCTCCCTGACCTGCTTGCCGCCCAGCTCGACGTCGCGCGTGGCGGTGCGGCGGAAGTGGTAGACGGGGGACGCCCAGCGCAGGAACTCCTCGACGGCGACCGGGATCAGGGAGGGGTCCTCCTGGAGGCGGGCGAGCTGCTCGGGGTGCTGGATGAGGGCCAGCATGGAGTGGGAGATGGTGTGCCGGGTGGTCTCGTTGCCGGCGACGACGAGCAGCAGGAAGTAGTTGTCGAAGTCCTGCGGGGAGAGCGGCACCCCGTCGCGGGGCGTCGTGTTGACGAGACGGGAGATCAGGTCCGTGCCGTCGCCGCCGCGCCGCTGCCGGGCCAGTTCGCGGCCGTACTCGAAGACCTCCAGCGAGGCGGGGGAGCGGAACGGCAGATCGCGGTACCGCTCGCTCTCCTCGCTGTGCAGCAGGACGTCCGCGTAGTCGGGGTCGGTGTGCCCGATGATCCGGTTGCCCCAGTCGATGAGCTTCCGGTTGTCCTCCGGCGGCACGTCCAGCAGCCGGGCGAGGACGTTGATGGGGAAGTCCGCCGAGACGTCCTCGACGAAGTCGAAGCGGCCCTTGGCGAGGGCGGCGTCCAGGGTCCTCGCGGTCAGGCCGCGCAGGAAGTCCGTGTAGCCGCTGATCACGCTCGCGCCGAACTGCCGCTGGATCAGGCTGCGCAGCGCGCGGTGCCGGACCCCGTCCAGTTCCAGGATCGAGGCGCGTTTCTTGATCTGGTCGTCGTCGACCTCCTCCAGGTTGACGAACCTCGTCGACGTGAAGGTCTCGGCGTCGCGGTCCACCCGGACGATGTCCTGGTGCCGGGTCACCGCCCAGAACCCGGAGTTGGGCGCCTCCTCGGGCTGCCAGTGCACCGGGTCCGCGTGGCGCAGGGTGTGGAACATCCGCCAGGGGGTGACACCGTCGGTGAAGCGGTCCAGGTCGGTCAGGTCCACGTCGGCCAGGGGCAGCGGCTCGCGCACGGCGTCGGGCAGGGTATCAGTCGTCATCGGCGTGCTCCTCGGCGTCACAGGGGGCGTCACAGGTGGTAGGCGTACTCGGTGAACTCCCAGTCCGTGACGTGCCGGTGGAAGCGTTCGACCTCGTCGCGCTTGTAGGACAGGAAGGACGTGGTGAAGCCCTTGCCGAGCAGGTCGGTCAGGGCGGTGTCCGCCTCCAGCGCGTCCAGCGCGGCGGACAGGGTCTGCGGCAGGACGGCCGAGCGGGCGGTGTCGTAGCCGTAGCCCTCCAGCGGGGCGGGCGGCTCCTCGCCGGCCAGGACACCCAGCAGGGCGGCGGCCGTCGTGGCGGCGATCGCCAGGTAGGGGTTGGCGCTCGCGTCGCCCAGGCGCAGTTCGAGCCGGGCGCCGGAGCCCCGCTCGGGCGGGATGCGCACCATGGCGCTGCGGTTGTCCAGGCCCCAGTCGATCAGCCAGGGCGCGAGCGTGTCCGGGCCGAAGCGTTTGTAGGAGTTGACCGTGGGGTTGAGCAGCGCGGCCAGGGCGGGTGCGTGCGCGAGGACACCGGCGACGGCGTGCCGGGCGGTCGCGGACAGCCCGTACGCGCCCGACGGGTCGTCGAAGGCGTTGCGGCCCTCCTCGTCGTCGCAGGACAGGTGGAGGTGGAAGCCGGAGCCGCCCGCGTCGTTGAAGGGCTTGGCCATGAAGGTGGCCAGCCGGCCCTCCTTCCGCGCCAGTTCCTTGATCGCGGCCTTGAAGCGGAAGGACCGGTCGGCGGCCGACACGGCGTCCGAGTGCGCCAGGTTGATCTCGATCTGGCCGCCGTCGAACTCGTGGTTGCCGCTGATGGCGCCGACCTTCAGGTCCCGCACGTGGCGCAGGGTGCGCAGCAGGTGGTTGTCCGGGTCGGCGCGCAGCCCGGCGGTGTAGACGACCCCGGGGTCGGGTGCGTAGCGCCGCCAGCCGCCCGACGGGTCCGGGTCGCACAGGAAGTACTCCAGCTCCGGCCCGACCACCGGCCGCAGTCCGTGCTCGGCGCACCGGGCGAGGACCGCGCGCAGCAGGTCGCGGGGCGACTCGGGGGCGGGCGCGCCGGTGGCCGGGTCGACGACCTCGCCCAGGCAGGCGGCCACCCCCGGCTCCCAGGGCAGCGGTACCAGCGTGTCGAGGTCGGGCCGGACGCAGATGTCCGGCAGCCCCGCGTCGAGCCCGCCGCTGACCGGGACCACATCGCCCTGCGGGCTGGTGTGGTAGACGGCCCGGCAGAACGCCAGCCCGTGCTCGCACGCCCGGGGCAGTTCCTCCAGCAGCACGTCACGCGCCCGGTCGGTGCCGATCAGATCGGGATAGGTCACCCGGACCACGTCGATGCCGTCGGCGGCCAGCCGGTCCATGTGGCGGCGGACTTCTTCAAGGTCGTGAGCGCTCACCGTTGTCTCCTCGGGCGGACGTCGGGACACCTCCGGGACACGGGGCCGGGGAGGCGGGTGGCGTGGGAGTGAGCGGCCGGGGCGCGGCGGAGCCAGGACCGCCCGGTTCTCGTTTGATGCCAAACGGTAGGGGCGAGGAAGGGGGTCCGCAAGAGGGCGGGGGCAAGAATTTATCCATCCGGATAGCTATTGACCAGCCCCCTGCCCCTGCCTACCTTGTTTGAAGCCAAACGAGTTCGGGGCGCGGATCACCGCACCCCGTTGGCCGGGGCCCGGCCCCTTCCCGCCGGGCCCCTTCTCCCTTCCCCTCGACGCCCTCACCTCCAGGAGGACCGGCCATGAAGGTCGTCGTCGACATGAACAAGTGCCAGGACCACGGCCAGTGCGTCTTCGCCGCCCCCGACGTCTTCCGGCTGGACGACGACGGCCGCCTGGCCTACGTCCCCGACCCGGACGACGCCCTGCGCGACGAGGTCGAGGAGGCCGCGGACGTCTGCCCGCTCCAGGCCATCCGGATCGAGGACTGACATGACCGGGCGCATCGTCGTCGCCGGCGCCTCCCTCGGCGGACTGCGCGCCGCCGAGCAGCTGCGCGCCGCGGGCTGGGCCGGCCGCATCACGGTGATCGGCGACGAGCCGCACCCGCCGTACAACCGGCCCCCGCTGTCCAAGGAGGTCCTCGCGGGCAAGGCGTCCTTCGCCTCCCTCGCCTTCACACCGAAGCCGTCCGCGGCCGACGTGGAATGGCGGCTGGGCACCAGGGTCGCCGCGGCTCGCCTCGCCGAGCGGACCGTCGCACTCGACGACGGCTCGGTCCTCTCCTACGACTCACTGGTCGTCGCCACCGGGATGCGGCCCCGCCGGCTGCGCTGCCCCGGGCCGGTCGCCGGCCGATACACGGTCCGCACGATCGACGACGCCCGGGCCCTGCGGGCCGGCCTGACCCGGACCGGTGTTCGGGTCGTCGTGGTCGGCGCCGGGTTCATCGGCTGCGAGGTCGCCGCGACCGCGGTCGGGCTCGGTGCGGCCGAGGTGACCGTGGTGGATCCGCTGCCCCTGCCCATGGTCGGGCCCCTCGGCGAGCTGCTCGCCCGGACGCTGCTCGCGCGGCACCAGCAGCGCGGAGTGCGCTTCATGCTGGGCGCTGGTGTCGCCGGGTTCGAGGGGGACGACCGGGTCACCGGTGTCGTGCTGAGCGACGGGTCCGTGCTGCCCGCCGACGTGGTGGTGGAGTCCGTGGGCTCGGTCGCCAACACCGAGTGGCTCGACGGCAACGGGCTCGATCTGGGCGACGGGGTGCTCACCGACGAGCACCTGCGGGTCGGCGGCCGGCCGGAGGTCGTCGCGGTCGGGGACGTCGCCCGCTTCCCCAACGCCCGCTACGACGGGGTGCCGCGGCGGGTCGAGCACTGGTCCCTGCCGGCCGACTCGGCCAAGCACGCCGCGAAGGTGCTGGTCGGGGGCGACGTCGGCCTGGCGCCCTTCGCGCCGCTGCCCACGTTCTGGAGCGACCAGCACGACTTCCGGTTGCAGTCCTTCGGCGCGCCGGTGCTGGGGCTCGGCGATGTCCGGGTCCTCGACGGTGACCCCTCGGGGGACGTCCTGGTCGGTTACCACCGCGACGGGCTGCTGGTCGGTGTCGTCGCCCTCGGCGGGCCTCCCGCCGCCCGTGCCGCCGCCCGGTACCGCGCCGATCTGCTGAAGCAGCCCGCCCTCACCCCGTAAGGAGCCCTTCCGTGACCGGTCTTCGTGGTTACTTCCCTCCCAAGACGGCGACGGGTGCGTCGTCGCTGATCCCCTCTCCGCCGTGGCGGTACTCCGGTGACCTGCTCACCGTCGAGTACCGGACGGATCCCGCGCGGGTGCGCGAACTGCTGCCCGAGCCCCTGGAGCTGGCCGACGAGGATCCGGGCGCGGTCGCTCTGATCTGGGCCGACTGGCAGTCCTGCTCGGCCTCGGGGGAGGAGCTGCTCGATCCCGTGCGGGCGCAGTACAAGGAGGCCTTCGCGGTCGTGCGGTGCCGGTACGGGGGGCGGACGTACTCGCGGTGCGTGTACATCTGGGTGGACAAGGACTTCGCGATCGCGCGGGGACTGCACCAGGGGTATCCGAAGAAGCTGGGCTCCATCCACCAGACCCGGCCGCATCCCTACGGGCCCGCTCCGCGGATCGAGGCGGGGGCGCGCTTCGGGGCGACGCTGGCGGCCGCGGACCGGCGGATCGCGCAGGCCGTGGTGACACTGCGGGAGCCGTCGGAGAGCGGCGGGTTCGTCAACGCCCATCCCATGGCGCACCACCGGTGGCTGCCGTCCATCGAGAAGGGCAAGGGGCTGGCCCTCGACGAGCTGGTCGAGAGCGGGGCGGCTGCCTTCGAGGGCGGTCAGCCGTGGGTGGGCGACGCGGAGCTGGAGCTGTTCGAGGCGCCGACCGAGGAGTTGGCGCGGCTGGAGATCCGGGAGCCGATCGCCGCGTACTACCGGCAGGTCGGGGTGGTGTGGGACGGGGGGCGGCTGCTGGAGGCCGGTACGTCCGGAGCGTCTGCCGCGTAGCGCCAGTGGTCGGGTGCGGGTGCGTGGTGGCTTGTCGCGCAGTTCCCCGCGCCCCTAGGTAGCTGAAATTCCCCTCGTTCGAATGGAACCCTTCTCATGCCTGAAAGAATCACCGTCGCCGGTGTTTCCGTCGACACCCGGCACTGGATCGGCGGGCGGCGGGTCGCCTCCGACGGTACCTTCGCCGACTACTCTCCGATCGACGGCAGTGTCCTGGGCGAGATCGCCCGCGGCGGCCCCGCCGAGGCCGAAGCCGCCGTCGCCGCCGCCCGGGACGCCTTCCCCGCCTGGGCCGCCACCTCGCGCGGCGCCCGCGCCCGCATCCTGCACGCCATCGCCGACGGCGTCGAGAAGCGGCTCGAAGAGCTGGCGATCGTCGAGACCACCGACAACGGGGCGCTGCTGCGCTCGCACCGGCGGGGCGTCATGCCCCGCGTCGCCCACAACTTCCGCTTCTTCGCCGACTGGCTGCTGACGCTGGAGCACGAGGACTTCGACACGCGGGGACACACCAACCGCGTCAGCTGGGACCCGGCCGGGCCCTGCGTGCTGATCACGCCGTGGAACGCGCCGCTGATGCTGGCCACCTGGAAGGTCGCCCCGGCCCTCGCCGCCGGGAACACCGTCGTCCTCAAGCCGGCCGAGTGGTCGCCGCTGACCGCCTCCCTGCTGGCCGACATAGCCGCCGAGGCCGGACTGCCGGCCGGTGTCCTCAACGTCGTCCAGGGGTACGGCTCCGAGATCGGCGACGCCCTCACCTCGCACCCCGACGTGCGGCGCGTCAGCTTCACCGGCTCGGTGCCGACCGCGCGGCGGATCGCCGCCTCGGCCGCCGCGAACCTCACGCCCCTGAGCCTCGAACTCGGCGGCAAGTCACCGCTGCTGGTGTTCGCCGACGCCGATCTCGACCTGGCCGTCGACCTCGCCGTGGAGCAGTACGACAACGCCGGGCAGGTGTGCCTCGCGGGCACGCGGCTGCTCGTCGAGGAACAGGTCGCCGAGGAGTTCACCCGCCGGTTCGTCGAGAAGGCCACGGCCCTGCGGCAGGGCGACCCCCGCGACGAGTCCACCGACATCGGGCCCACCATCCACCCCCGCCAGCTGGAGAAGATCGACGGCTTCGTGCAGAGGGCCGTCGCGGCCGGGGCACGGGCGGTCATCGGCGGCCACCGCGAGGACGGCGGGCAGTTCTACGCGCCGACGCTGCTCACCGACGTCGCCCAGGACTCCGAGATCGTGCAGGAGGAGGTCTTCGGGCCCGTCCTGACCCTCCAGACCTTCACCGGCGAGGACGAGGCCGTCCGGCTCGCCAACGACACCCGCTTCGGCCTGGCCGCCACCGTCGCCACCGGCGACCGCGAGCGCGCCGAACGGGTCTCCGCCCGGCTCGTGGCGGGGACCGTCTGGGTCAACTGCTTCTTCGTGCGGGACCTCCGGGCCCCCTTCGGCGGCTCCCGGCAGTCCGGGGTCGGCCGCGAGGGCGGCACCTGGAGCTTCGACTTCTACTGCGACCTGAAGAACACCGTCACCGCCCCGAAGGGATGGAACGACCATGGGTGAGATCGTCGGCGCGGGCCTCCTCGCCCACGTCCCCACCATCGTGCTGCCCGAGGCCGACCGGCTGGAGCTCAACGAGGGCAAGGAGATCACCCTCGTCACCGGGCTCCGGGAACTGCGCGGGGACGTCTTCGAGCGGGACGACTACGACACCGTCGTCGTCCTCGACTCCCACTGGGCCACCACCGTCGAGTTCGTCGTCACCGCCCAGCAGCGCAGGGCGGGGCTCTTCACCTCCGAGGAACTGCCGCGCGGCATGTGCCGGATGCCCTACGACTTCCCGGGCGACCCCGAACTCGCCCACAACGTGGCGCAGTTCGCCGACAAGCACGGCACCTGGATCACCCCGATCGACGACGAGTACCTGCCGATCTACTACGCCACCATCAACCTCTGGAAGTACCTCGGCGAGGGCCTGCCCGACAAGCGGTGGGTCACCATCGGGGTCTGCCAGACCGGTGACATGGAGGACCACCTGCGGCTCGGGCGGGCGCTCGCCGACGGCATCGCCGCCACCCCCGGGCGACGCGTGCTGCTCATCGCCTCCGGCGCCCTCTCACACACCTTCTGGCCGCTGCGCGAACTGCGCGACCACGAGGCCAGCGACCCGGTGCACATCCGCACGCCCGAGGCGCGGGAAGCCGACCACGAGCGCATCGCCTGGTTCAAGGAGGGCCGCCACGACAAGGTCCTCGACACCATGGACGACTTCTGGAAGCACAAGCCCGAGGCGAAGTTCTTCCACTACCTGATGATGGCCGGCGCCCTCGGTGAGCGGCGCTGCACCGCCCGGGCCCGTCAGTACGGCGCGTACGAGAACTCCGTCGGCACCGGACAGGTCCACCTCTGGTTCGACCGGCCGGCCGACGGCTGGACCGGCAGCCCCACCACCGCACCCCAGGAGTCCGCCCATGCCTGAGTACCGCCGCATCCTCCTCGACGGCGCCGCCGTCCAGGTCACCGTCGACGGTGCCGAACTCGTCGCCGGGGACGGCCGCCGCGTCAAGACCGGGGAGGCCGCGCATCTGCCGCCGGTCGTGCCGTCGAAGATCATCGCCGTGCACCTCAACCACCGCAGCCGGGTCGAGGAGTTCCGCATCGGGCTGCCCGCCACGCCCACCTACTTCCACAAGCCCACCTCCGCCCTCAACGCCCACCGGGGCGCCATCGTCCGGCCCGAGGGCTGCAAGTGGCTCAACTACGAGGGTGAGGTCGCCATCGTCATCGGAAGGACCGCGCGGAACATCGCGCCGGCCGACGCGGGGGAGTACATCGCCGGGTACACGATCGCCAACGACTACGGCCTGCACGACTTCCGCGACACCGACGCCGGGTCGATGCTCCGGGTCAAGGGCTCCGACACCCTCTGCCCGCTCGGCCCCGGCCTCGTCACCGACTGGGACTTCCATGGCAAGCGGCTGCGGACGTACGTCAACGGAGAGGTGGTGCAGGACGGGTCGACGGACGAGATGACCTGGGACATGCACTACCTCGTCGCCGACATCGCCCGCACCATCACCCTGTACCCGGGCGACGTCCTGCTGTCCGGCACACCCGCCAACTCGCGGCCCGTGCAGCCGGGAGACGTCGTGGAGGTGGAGGTGGAAGGGCTGGGGCGGCTCACCAACCACATCGTGACCGGTCCGACCGCCGTCCGCACCGACGTCGGCGCCCAGCCCACCGAGTCGGAGGAAGTGCTGTCGACCGCGCTCGGCGGCGACTGGGAGTTCCGTGGCATCCGGCCGCCGCGTCGCTGACCGGAGCGGCTTGGGTAGGGTCGCGGGCATGACCGAGCCCGCCCGCCGCCCCCGCAAGCGCGTGCACTACGGCACGGGCCGCGAGGCCCTGCTGGAGGCCGCCGTGCGTGTGGTCGCCCGGGGCGGGCTGCGCAGGCTCACCTACCGGGCGGTCGCGGAGGAGGCCGGGGTCACCCACGGCCTGGTCGTGCACCACTTCGGGTCCCGCGACGCCCTGATCGAGGAGGCCGTCGCCCACGCCATCCGCTCCTCCCTCAGCAGCAGCGCGCTCGAACCGGGCACGGGCAGGGCCGCCGACTTCTCGGCGGGCCTGACGGACATGGTCGAATCCGGGCCGGACCTCCAGGCGTTCCAGTACGAACTGCTGCTGGAGGCCCGGCGCCGCCCCGAGCTCCTCGCCCACCTGCGGTCGCTGTACGACGAGTACTTCGACGCGACCCGGCGCGAACTCACCCAGATGCTGCCCGGCCCGGTCGGCGAGGGCCTGTCCCGGATGGTTTTCGCCACCCTGGAGGGACTCGTCCTGCACCAGCTCGTCTTCGGCGAGCGCGAGGTCATCGACGAGGCCCTGGACGAACTGCGCGCGGTGCTGCGCCGCCTCGCCGAGGAGCGGGACGGCGAGGCGTAGGCGTCCCGCACGTCTCGACCGCGTAAAGCCTCGGAACTCCTCGCCCCGCTCCCCTTGCCAAACGGATAGTTCCGCCCCACCATGAGGCAACTCGTTTGGCCTGAAACGATCCTTCCTCCCCTCTGGCAGGTGATCCGAGTGGACAGTCAGACGGTCTCCCGGCACGCGGCGAAACCGGACGCGCCCACCGCAGGCACGCTCAAGCCCGACGCCCTCGGCGTCCTGGGCATCCTCTTCTTCGTCCTGTCCGCCCAGGCCCCGCTCACCGGCATCGCCGGCGCGGCCCCCATCGCCGTGGCCCTCGGCAACGGCCCCGGCGTACCCGCCGCCTACCTGGTGGCGGGGCTCGTGATCCTGCTGTTCTCGGTGGGCTTCGTCGCCATGGGCCGCCACGTCGTGGACGCGGGCGCCTTCTACACCTACATCGGCAAGGGCCTCGGCCGGACCACCGGCACCGGCAGCGCGGGCCTCGCGCTCTTCGCCTACTGCACCATCCAGGCCGCCATGTACGGCCTCTACGGCGCCATCGTCAGCGGCCTGGTCGCGAGCCACACCGGCCTCGACCTGCCGTGGTGGGTCTGGACCCTGGCCACCATGGCCGTCGTGCAGGCGCTCGGCGCGGCCGGTGTCGAGATGGGCGCCAAGGTGCTGGCCGTCCTCGTCCTCGCCGAGTTCAGCATCCTGTCGGTCTTCGCCCTGGTCACCCTGGCCAAGGGCGGCGGACCCGAGGGGCTCGGCCTCGCCGACAGCTTCTCCCCGGCCGCGGCCCTCGACGGGGCGCCGGGCGTGGCCGTGATGTTCGCCGTGGCGTCCATGTTCGGCTTCGAGGCGACCGCCATCTACGGCGAGGAGGCCCGCGAGCCCCGCAGGACGGTGCCGCGCGCCACCTACCTCGCGGTCGTGGTGGTCACCGGCTTCTTCGCCCTGGTCTCCTGGATGCTCATCTCCTCCTACGGTGCCTCCCGGGCCACCGCCGCCGCGGGGAAGGCCCTGGAGAGCGGCGACGGCGCCGGCTTCGTCTTCGCGCCCATCGCGGCGGAGTTCGGCGGCTGGGTGACCGACGTGCTGCCGATCCTGCTGGCCACGTCCCTCTTCGCCGGCATCCTCACCTTCCACAACTCCGCCAACCGCTACCTCTTCTCGCTCGGCCGCGACCGGCTGCTGCCCCGCCGGCTGTGCGGGCTCAACCGCCGACACGCTCCCTGGGTGGCCGGGTGCGTGCAGACGGCCCTGGCCGTGCTGCTGGTGGTGCCCTTCGCGCTGGGGGGCAAGGACCCGGTGCTGACGCTGTTCTCCTGGTTCAGCGGGGTCGCCGTCCTGGCGATGATGCTGCTGTACCTGCTGACCTCGGTGTCCGTCGTGGCCTTCTTCCGCCGTGAGCGCCTCGACCCCCGCACCTGGAACACCCTGATCGCGCCCCTGCTGGGCGCGCTCGGCATCGCCGGGGCGATCTGGCTCGTCCTGGCCAACTTCACCACCCTCATCGGCGGCGAGCGCACCACCGCCCTGTGGCTCACGCTGTCCGTGCCGGTGGTCATGGCGCTGGGCCTGATCGCCGCGCGGGTGCGGGGGAGAGCCGTCGCCGCCGCCGACGGGTGACCTCGCGCGCCGCCGCCCGCGGACAGCCCCGACCATATCGTTTGAGATCAAAGGAGGACCTTCATGCCGGCCGTCACCCACGACGAGTGGCAGCGCCGCGCCAAGGCGTTCCAGCTCTCGGGCGCCCATCACATCGACGGCGCCGAGGAGGCCGGGGGAGGGGCCACGTTCCCGGTCGTGTCCCCGCGGGACGGCCGGGTCCTCGCCGAGGTCGCCGACGGCGGCGCCGCCGAGGTGGACGCGGCCGTCGCCGCCGCCCGCCGGGCCTTCGACACCGGCCCCTGGCCGCGCCTGGCACCCGCCGAGCGCGGCCGGGCCCTGCTCCGCCTCGCCGACCTGCTCGAAGCGCGGCGCGAGGAACTCGCCCTGACCGTCACCCTGGAGATGGGCAAGCCCGTCACCGACGCGTACGGCATCGAACTGCGCGCCCTCATCGGCACCTTCCGCTGGTACGGGCAGCTCGCGGACAAGCTCACCGACACCTCCCCGCACACCGCCCCGGACGCTCTCGCCCTGGTCACCCGGGAACCGGCCGGGGTGGTCGGGGCGGTGGTGCCCTGGAACTTCCCGCTGACCCTGGCCGGCTGGAAGGTCGCCCCGGCCCTCGCGGCCGGCTGCACGGTCGTGCTGAAACCCTCCGAGAACTCCCCGCTCTCCGCCCTGCTCCTGGGCCGCCTCGCGACCGAGGCCGGCCTCCCGCCCGGCGTGCTCAACGTCGTGGCCGGAGACGGCCCCACGGCCGGGCGGGCCCTCGGCCTCCACCCGGACGTCGACGTCCTGGCGTTCACCGGCTCCACCGCCGTCGGCCGCCACTTCCTGCGCTACGCCGCCGACTCCAACCTCAAGCGCGTCTGGCTGGAACTCGGTGGCAAGTCGCCCAACATCGTCCTGCCCGACGCCCCCGACCTCGACCGGGCCGCCGCCACCGCCGCCTGGGGCATCTTCTTCAACCAGGGCGAGATGTGCACTGCGCCCTCACGGCTGCTCGTGCACACCTCGATCGCCGAGCGGGTCACCGAGGCCGTGGTCCGGCGGGCCCGCGAGCTCAGGGTCGGCGACCCGCTCGACCCGGAGACCGAGATGGGCGCGCTCGTCGGCCCGGCCCACCTGGGCCGCGTACGCGACCACATCCGGCACGGCCTCGCCGAGGGCGCCCGCCTGCGCACCGGCGGCGACCGCGTCCTCGCCGGGACGGGCGGGACGTACCTGGAGCCGACCGTCTTCGACCGCGTCGACCCCGGCTCCCGGCTGGCCCGGGAGGAGATCTTCGGACCGGTGCTGTCCGTGCTGGCCTTCGACGACCTCGACGAGGCGGTCCGCCTGGCCAACGCCACCGAGTACGGCCTCGCCGCCGGGCTGTGGACCTCCGACCTGTCCACCGCCCACCGGGTCGCGCGCGCCCTCAAGGCCGGAACGGTCTGGGTCAACTGCTACGAGGAGGGCGATCTGACCGTGCCCTTCGGCGGCATGAAGCAGTCCGGCAACGGCCGCGACAAGTCCGCCCACGCCCTGGAGAAGTACACCGAGCTCAAGACCACCTGGATCCAGCTGTGACCCGGCCCCTGATAGCGATCCCCGCCCGCTTCTCGGCCACGACCTCCGCGCTCCGGTACGCCGCCGAGGTCACCGCCCGCGCCCTGGCCGAGGCCGTCTGGCGGGCCGGCGGCGAACCGGCGGGCATCCACCCGGCGGACAGCGGGACCGCCGCCCGGCTCGCCCGCTTCGACGGCGTCCTGCTCCCCGGCGGCGGCGACCTCGCGCCCGCCCGCTACGGCGCCGCCGACACCCACGACACCGTCTACGACGTCGACACCCTCCAGGACACCTTCGACCTGGACGTCGCCCGGCACGCCCTGGAGTCGGCCCTGCCACTGCTCGCGATCTGCCGCGGCCTCCAGGTCGTCAACGTGGCCCTCGGCGGCACCCTGGAACAGGACATGGGCGGCCCCGACCACGAACACCGGCACATCGTGCACCCCGTCACCCTGGAGCCCGGCTCCGTCGCCGCCCTGGCCACGGGCGTCGAGAAGACCGACGCGTCCTGCTACCACCACCAGCGCGTCGACCGCCTGGGCGCGGGGCTGCATGTGACGGCCAGGGCGGCCGACGGCACGATCGAGGGCCTCGAACTCCACGGGGCGGGCGGCTGGTTCACGGCCGTCCAGTGGCACCCCGAGGACACCGCCCACGAGGACCCGGCCCAGCAGGGCCTGTTCGACGCGCTCGTGCGGGCCGCGGCCCGGTGAGGCGGCGGTGTGCGTCAGGCGCGGGGCCGCCGGCCGCTGCGCCGGGGGGCGGGCTCGGCGCCGCCCAGCAGGGCCTGCCGCCGCTCCTCGCCGTGCTCCTCCACCTGGAGCACCACGCTGCGCAGCCCCTCCGCGAGGCTGCGGCACTCCGTGTCACTGAGCCCGGCGGTGACGAAGGCCTCCTCCTCGTTGAAGGCCGGGAACACCCGCCGCATGAACTCCTCGCCCTCGTCGGTGAGGCTCAGCAGCACCAGCCGCCCGTCGCTCGGATGGTCCGCCCGCCGCAGCAGCCCCCGCGACTCCAGCGTGCGGGCCACGCCCGTGAGCGTGCCCTTGGAGATCCCCGCCTCCTCCGCCACGTGCCGGGTCTCCGACTCGCCCCACACCCAGACCACCCACAGCACCACGAAGGCCGTCCACGTCAGGTCCGAGCCGCGCAGCACGGAGTTCTCCAGGTGCTGCCGCACGGCGGACGCGGCCCGGTAGATGTTCGCCACCGCCGCCATCTGCTCCCGGCGGATCGGAATGCCGCCGAGCTTCGCCGCGGCGAGCTTCTCGGCTTCGGTGATGGATCGGTGGCCCGGCACGGGCGGCTCCTTCGTCTGGTCGTGACGCGTCACGCCCGGGCGGCGGCGGCTCATCCTCGCCGTCCAGTCGTTCGGGCTCAAATTGTACGAACTCCCAAGGGAAACCCCACATGCCGATACAGCCCCGCATGCTCCTCGTCCTCAGCGAGAACTGGACCCTCACCGGTGGCCGGGCCGACCTGCCCGCCGCCGTCCGCTGGGCCCGCGAGGCCGAGGACGCCGGCTTCGACTCGGTCATGGTCAGTGAGCACATCGTCCTCGGCCCCGACGCGTCCGCCGCCGGCGTCATGGGCAACCCCCGTGACTACGCCCTCCCGGGCAACCAGGACCCGGACACCCCCTGGCCGAACTCCCTGCTGCTGCTCGCCGCCATCGCCTCCGTCACCTCCCGGCTCCGCCTGGCGGCCGCCGCCGTCCTCGCGCCGCTGCGCCACCCCCTGCTGCTCGCCCGCGAGCTCGGCACCCTTGACCTGATCAGCGAGGGGCGTCTCGTCGTACAGCCCACCGTCAGCTGGAGCAAGGACGAGTACGACGCCCTCGGCGTGCCCTTCGACCGGCGGGGGCGGCTCCTCGACGAGCACCTGGAGGTCTGGGCGAAGGCCTGGGGGCCTTCCCCGATCTCCCACGACGGACCCCACTACCCCTTCCGGGACGTCCACTTCGAGCCCAAGGCCCACCGTCCGGACGGACCCCGGCTCTGGTTCGGCGGGCAGCGCCTGCACGGCCCCGTCCTGCGCCGCCTCGTGCGGTACGGCCACGGCTTCCACCCGCTCGGCCGCCCCACGCCCGAGGATCTCCAGGCCCTCGAGGAGGCGATGACGGCGGCCGGGCGGGACATCGGCGACCTGGAGATGATCGGCGGCACCCGCGCCGTCTTCCCCGACGACCGCTCACCGGCGGACCTGGGCGCGGCGCTCGCGGTACTCCCCGAGCAGCTGGAACAGGGCTTCACGACCTTCTGCGTCAAGCCGAACCAGTTCATCGACGACCCCGACGGCGTCGGGGCGTTCTGCCGCGACGTCATGCGGCGCGTCGCGGCGCTGACCTCCTGACCGCCCGGGCCCGGATCACCCCTCCACGAACCGCGCGAGGTGATCCGGGTCCGGCCGCAGCAGCCCGTCCCGGACCGCGAGCGCCGTGGCCTGGGCGCGGGACACGCACCCGGTCTTGCGCAGCAGATGCTCGACATGACTGTGCACCGTCCGCGGGGACAGGAACAGCGCCTGCGCGATGGCCTGGTTGGTCTGCCCCGTGGCCGCCCGCGTGAGCACCTCCAGCTCCCGGGGGCTCAGCCCGTACGGCAGTTCCGTGGGCGTCTCGTGCACCAGCACCGCCTCCGCCCCGAGGCCGGGCCCCGCCGGATGCCGGTGCAGCACGACCCGCCGCCAGTCACCGCCGGCCGGCCACAGCAGCCGCAGCCGCCGACCGCTGGTGCCCGTGAAGGCGCGCAGCAGCGCGGGGAACCCGCCGTCCTCCCGCAGCACCCGCGGCCGGTCCCGGTCGGGCAGGTCGAGCACCGTGCCGTCGCCGGTGACCAGGCTCGCCGCGTCCGCCTCCGCCAGGCCGTGCAGATCCCCGGCGTGCGCCAGCGGGTCGGCGAGCGCGGCCAGGGCGGGACTCACGGAGGCGAGCAGCCGGCGGGCGTCGGTGTCGTACGCGTCCGCGCCTTCCGTGGAGAGGTGCACCAGGCCCACCAGCCGGCCGCGGTGCCGCAGCGCCCCCGTGACGCCGTCGCGGAAACCGGCCGGGCGGACCCGCTCCGCGTAGAACCAGCCGTGCCGGAAGCGCGGCCCGGCGTCCTCGGCGTCCTCCGAGATGGACGGCGGCAGCTCCCGCCGCACGACGTTGCGGTACCACGGCGTGGCGATGAACTCCCCGGCCAGGGCCTGCGAGGCCGCGGCGGTGTAGCCGATTCCGGCGACCTGGACGTGGGAGCCGGTCAGCGGGTCGATCGTGAGCAGGGTCGCCGCGTCCAGCGGCAGGGCGCGGGCGAGTTCGCGCAGGGCCTGCGCGGAGGCCTCGGCGGTGTCGCGCTCGCGGGTGAGCATGCCGATGCGGGCGGCTGCCGCGATCTGGTCGTGCCTGGGCATGGCGAGCCTCCGGACGGGCTCCTGTCGTTTGGGGCCTAACGATAGGGCTCCGGTCGAGCCCCCACAAGGGGTCCGGCGACGCCGCGCGAGCGGGCCGGGCGCCGTGCGCGGTCGGTATTTGTACGGATGGTGCGGCGGGCCCGGCGGGTCTTTCCTGTTCGGCACAGCCGGACGCCCGCTCAAGCCGGGCCCACCCCTCGGAGTGCCCGCCATGACCCCACCCCCGTACCCCGCCTCGCGCAGACACTTCCTCACCCTCTCCGCCGCCACCGCCCTGGCGGCCGCCGGATGCTCGGCCCCGCCGGACACGGCCGCCTCGGCCGGGCCGGCCCCCTCCGGCGGCACCCGCCTGACGAAGATCGGCCTCGACTACCCCTTCACCCAGCTCCCGCTCTACTCGACCCTGGTCAAACTCTCCGCCGCCCGCGCGAAGCGGCACGGCATCCCGCTGCTGACGACGAGCGACAACGCCAGCGCGGACACCCAGGCCAGCAACCTCACCACCTGGATCGCGCGCAAGGTCCCCGCGATCGTGTCGTTCCCGATGGTCTTCGAGGCCGCCGAGCCCCTCGCCAAGGCCGCCCTGGACGCCGGACTGATCTGGGTGACCTACGGCGGCTCCCTCCAGCACCAGAGCGCCGACATCCGGTTCAGCTTCCGCGAGGGCGGCACCCTGCTCGGCGAGGCGGCGGCGCAGTGGGCCCAGGAGCACCTGGGCGGCAAGGGCAAGATCGCCTTCCTCACCGACAACACCATCGAACTGGGCCGCGAACGCACCAAGGGCATGATCGACGCCTTCACCGAGGCGGCACCCGGCGTCGACGTGGTGGCGCGGGAGCAGGCCATCGACCCGGACACCGGTCTGTCGAAGACCAGGGCGATCCTCGCCAAGCACCCCGACCTCAACCTCGTCCTCGGCGTCACCGACGCCGCCGCCTACGGCGGATTCAAGGCCCTCCAGCAGACGGGCCGCGCGAAGGACGACGCGAAGACCTTCGTCGGCGGCCAGGACGGCTCCGCGCCCTCCCTCCTCGCGGTCAAGCAGGGCACCTTCTACCGAGCCTCCGCCGCCCTCGCCCCGAAGGACATCGCCGCGGCGATCGTCGACGTGCCGCGCGCGGTCGCCGCCGGCGAGGCCGATCCGAGCGCCGAGGTGCCGATCACGCTCGTCCGGCACGCCGACACCGCCCGCATCGACGCCCTGCTCGCCCAGAACGCCTAGGTGCCCCATGACGACCACGAACCTCCGCGTCAGCGGCCTGACGAAGTCCTTCGGCGGGGTCAGGGCCCTGGACGGCGTGGACCTCACCGTGCCCGCCGGCCAGGTGCACGCCCTGCTCGGCCACAACGGCGCCGGCAAGTCCACGCTCATCAAGTGCCTCGGCGGCGCCTTCCCGCCCGACGCGGGCACCATCGAGATCGGCGGGACGACGTACACCCGCCTCACCCCGCGCGAGTCGATCGCGGCCGGCGTGGCGATCATCTTCCAGACGCTCAGCGTCGTCGACGCCCTGACCGTGGCGGAGAACATCTTCCTCGGCCAGGAGTGGACCCGGCACGGCCGCGTCGACCGCCGCGCCCAGGAGGAGGTCGCCGCCGGTCTCCTGGAACGGGTCGCGGCCCGCTGCTCCCCGCGCGACCGGGTGGGGGATCTGCCCACGGGCCAGCGGCAGTTGGTGGAGATCGCCAAGGCCCTCAGCCGCAGCGCCTCCGTCCTGGTCCTCGACGAGCCCACGGCGGCCCTGTCCGGCGCGGAGACCGACGCCCTCGCGGAACGCGTCGAGGACCTGCGCGCCCAGGGACTCGCCATCGTCCACGTCACCCACCTGCTGGCGGAGGTCGAACGGCTCGCGGACGCGGTGACCGTACTGCGCGACGGCCGGGTGGCCCACCGCACGACCGTCGCGGGACGGACGCGCCGGGACCTGGTGGCGGCGATCGCCGGACGGCCGGCCGAGGCGGTGCGCGGGCCGCGGCGCACTCCCACCCCGCCCCGGCTGGTCGTCGAAGGCCTGCGCGGACCCGGCTTCGGCCCCCTCGGGATCACCGTCGCCGAAGGCGAACGCGTCGGCCTGTTCGGGCTCATCGGCTCGGGCCGCACCCGCGTCCTGGAGACCCTCTACGGCAGGCGCCGCGCCACCGCCGGCACCATCCGGGTCGGTGACCGCGCCGTCACCCCGGCCCGCCCGGCCGACGCGCTCGCCGCCGGGATCGCCCTCGTCCCGGCCGACCGGCGCGCCCAGGGCCTGTTCCCGTCGCTGTCCGCACAGGACAACGCCCTGCTGCCCGCCCTGCGGCCCCTGGCCCGCCACGGCGTACGCGCGCTGCGCGCCGAGCGGCGGGTGTTCGGCGCGCTGGCCGCGGCGGTCGGGCTGCGACCGGCCCGGCCCGGGCTGCCGGCGGGCGCGTTCTCCGGCGGCAACCAGCAGAAGCTCGTCCTCGGCCGGTGGATCAACGAGGCCCGGCACGTGGACGTGCTGCTGCTGGACGAGCCGACGCAAGGCGTCGACGTGGGGGCCCGGCAGGAGATCTACCGGGTGGTGTCGGCGCTCGCCGAAGAACAGGGCACCGCCGTGCTGTTCGCCTCCAGCGACCCGGAGGAGATCGTGGCGCTCGCCGACCGCTGCCTGATCGTCGCCCGGGGACGGATCGTCGGCGAACTCTCCGGCACGGAACTCACCGAACAGTCCCTGCTGTCGGCCGTCCACGACCCCCTGCCCGCCGAAGGAGCAGCATGACCACCGCCGACCCCGCCCTCACCCGGCCCCGCCTGATCGCCACGGGAGGGCTGACCGCCGTACGCCGCAACCCGCTCCTCGTCGTGCTCGTCGTGATGGTGCCGGTCTTCCAGCTCACCACCGGCAGTTTCCTCGACCCGGCCAACCTGAGCGGCATCGCCACCGACGCAGCCACCCTCGCCATCGTCGCGGTGCCGCTGGCCCTGCTGGTCATCAGCGGCTACCTCGACCTGTCGGTCGGCTCCACGCTGGCCCTCGGAGGGCTCGTCGCGGGCTGGCTCGCCGGGCAGCACCACCAGTCGCCCGCCATCGCGCTGCTCGGGGCGCTCGCGGCCGGGGCCGTGGTCGGTGCGGTGAACGGTTTCCTGTGCTGCCACCTCGGTCTGTCCGCGTTCATCGTCACCCTCGGCATGCTGACCGCCGTGCGCGGTCTCGCCCAGCAACTGTTCCCGCTGCCGCTGAGCGGCTTCGGCTCCGGGTTCGCCTGGATCGGCGGGGCACGCGTCGCCGGGCTCGCGGCACCGGTCGTCATCGCGGCACTCGTGCTCGTCGCGGGCGCCCTGTTCCTGGCGCTCACCCCCGCCGGACGGCACGTCTTCGCCATCGGCGTCAACCGCGAGGCCGCCCACCTCTCCGGCATCCACATCCGGCGCACCCCGTTCGCACTGTTCGTCGCCACCGGCGTGGCCGCCGCCCTGGCCGGGGCCATCAAGGCGTCGGTGCTGGACAGCGCCGTCGCCGGCACCTCCGGCGCCGGGTTCGAACTGACCGTGCTCACCGCGGTGCTGCTCGGCGGAGTCGCCCTCACCGGCGGCACCGGCTCGATCCTGGGCGTCCTGCTCGGCGTGCTCTTCCTCGGCGGCCTGCAGAACGGCCTGACCCTGCTGAACGTGCCGACGTTCTGGCAGCAGATGGCCCAGGGCGTCGCGCTGGTGGCCGGCGCGGCCCTGGCCTACGCGGCACCCCGCACGGGGCGCTGACCCACCCTCTTCCGAAATTCCGAAATGAGGTCATCCGTGAGCGACACCGCTCCCACCCTCGTTCTGACCGGCGGTCAGGTCCTCACCGTCGACACCGGCTTCACCGTCGCCGAAGGCGTGGCCGTGCGCGGCCGGGACATCCTGGCCGTCGGCGGCGACGCGGAGATGCGCGCCCTGGCCGGGCCCGGCACCCGGATCGTCGAGCTGGGCGGCCGGACCGTGCTGCCAGGCATCAACGACTCGCACCTGCACGGGGCCGCCTACGGGATGACGAAGCCGCCGTTCGCCGTCGACGTCGGGTATCCGGCGGTCGGTTCCCTCGCCGACATCGCCGCGGCCGTGGCACGGGCGGCACGGGAACGGCCGGACGGCACGTGGATCGTCGGCCTGGGCTGGGACCCCGGCTACCTCGCGGAGTGCCTCGCCGACCCGGGCCGCTTCCCGCACCGCCGGGACCTGGACGCGGTGACCCCGCACCACCCGGTCTGCCTGACCGACTTCTCCTCCCACATGGTGTGGGCCAACTCCGAGGCACTGCGCCGCTGCGGCATCGACGCGGACACCACGCCGCCGCCCGGCGGTGTCATCGACCGCGACCCCGACGGCCGGCCCACCGGCATCCTGCGCGAGGCCGCCGGGCGACTCGTCCAGACCGCGCTGCCCGCCCCGACCCACGCCCAGCGCCGCCAGGCCATCCAGGGCGTGATCCGCGAACTGCACTCCCGCGGCATCACCAGCTACACCGAGCCCGGACTCGGCCCCGGCGGCGCGGGCACCCTCTTCGGCGGCCTGAGCACCGACAACTGGACCGCCTACGCCGACCTCGCGGCCGGCGGCGAACTCCGGGCCCGCGTCAGCGTCCTGCTCCTGCCCGCCCCCATGGGCGGCTCCGCCGACGACCTCCGCAAGGGCCTGGCCGAACTGCGCCGCCCCGAGTCGGCCGACCCCCGGCTGCTGCGGGCCATCGGCGTCAAGATCTTCGGCGACGGCGTCCCGCCCAACCGCACGGCGTGGATGAGCGAGCCCTACCCGGACGGCGGCCACGGCGCCCTCTGCGTCCACGGCGACACCCCCGCCCTCCAGGTGCACGAACTGCGCGAGATGATCCGGCTCGCCCACGAGGCCGGCTTCCAGCTCGGCGTGCACGTCACCGGCGACCGGGCCATCGACACCGTCGTGGACGCCTTCGTCGCCGCGAACACCGCCGCACCCCGCCCCGACGCCCGGCACTACGTCATCCACGGCGACTTCATCGGCCCCGAGAGCCTGGCCGAACTCGCCGCGCACGGCTACGGCGTCAACATGAACCCCGCCATCAAGTGGACGATTTCCGACCTCATGGACGAGGTCGTGGGCCCCGAACGCTCCGCGTACCAGTGGCCGGTGCGCTCCTCGCTCGACGCCGGGGTACGGGTCTGCGCCAGTTCGGACGCTCCCGTCACCGAGCCCGACTGGCGCCAGGGCGTGGCCTCCATGATGCTGCGCGAGTCCAAGGCCGGCGGCCGGCCCAGCGGCCCCGAGCAGTGCGTGCCCCTCGCCGACGCCCTGCGCGCCTACACGGCCACCGCCGCCTGGCAGGACTTCGCCGACGACTGGAAGGGCACGATCGAGGCGGGCAAGGCGGCCGACCTCTGCGTCCTGGACCGTCCGCTGCTCGACCTCGACCCGCACGAGATCACCGACGTGCGGGTCGACCTCACGGTGTTCGACGGAGAGGTCGTCTTCGAACGGTGAGGCGCCTCAGGCGGGCCGCGGCACCGCCCGCCTCGCCCCCCAGCGCCGGGTCCGGTACCGTCCCGCGACCCGGCACACCGCGTAGATCGTGAACGAGATCGTCGTGACGTAGGGGCTGATGGGGATGCTGCCGCCCAGCGCGAGCAGGATGCCGCCCTCGATCGAGGCCACGGCGAACAGCACGCTCAGCACGGGCAGCAGCACCGGCGAGGCGGTGACCCGGGCGGCGGCCGCGGCCGGGGTCACGACCAGGGTGAGCACCAGCAGCGCGCCGACGATCTGCACCGACAGGGCCACCGCGAGCCCGAGCACCAGCATGAACGCGAAGGACAGCCCCCGCACCGGCACCCCGCGCGCCTCGGCCACGTCCGGGTCGGTGCTGGCGAAGGCGAGGGGCCGCCACATGACGGCCAGGGCGGCCAGCACCAGGACGGACGTGCCGAGCAGCCACGACATCTGCGGGGTGTCGACGGCGACGATCTGCCCGGTGAGCAGCCCGAACTTGTTGGCCGCCCTCCCCTTGTAGAGGGCCAGGAAGAGCACGCCGAGCCCCAGCCCGAACGGCATGATGATGCCGATCACCGAGTTGCGGTCCCGGGCCCGCGTCCCCAGCACACCGATGGCGCCGGCCGCGAGGAGCGAACCGGCGATCGAGCCCGCCACGATGTTCGCCCCGAGCAGCAGCGCCGCCGACGCGCCCGCGAAGGACAGCTCGCTGATGCCGTGCACCGCGAACGGCAGGTCCCGCATCAGCACGAACACTCCGGCGAGCCCGCCCACGAGGCCGAGCGCCACACCGGCGACGAGCGAGTTGCGGACCAGGACGAGGAGTTCGCCGTAGTCGGTGAAGTCGAAGATCTGGTGCCAGATCCCGGCGGCGAGTGTCATGCGCGCACTCCGTCCGTCTCGTCGGCCTGCTCGGGGTGGTGCGGCGGCGAGGCCGGCTCGTCGGGCGCCCCGGCGACGACGACCCGCCCCCGGACCCGCACGACGTCGACCTGCGTGCCGTAGAGCCGGGACAGCGACTCGGAGGTCAGCACCTCGTCCGGGGTGCCGGTCCGGTGGCCGCCACGGGCCAGGTACAGCACCCGGTCGACCAGCCCCAGCACCGGGTTGATCTCGTGCGTCACGAACACCACCGCCGTGCCGTGGGAGCGGCGCCGGGCGTCGATCAACTCGGTGACGGCCCGCTGGTGGTGCAGGTCCAGCGACAGCAGCGGCTCGTCGCAGAGCAGGATCCGCGGGTCGGTCGCCAGGGCCTGCCCGATGCGCACCCGCTGCCGTTCACCGCCGGACAGCATCCCGAGCGGCACGTCCGCGTACGCCGAGGCCCCGACCGACTCCAGGATCTCGTCCACCCGGCGCCGGACCCCGCCGCCGCGCGGCCACGGTCCGAAGCGGTGCCCGTCGATGCCGAACCGCACGAGGTCCCGGGCGCGCAGCAGGGCCTGCGCGGACAGCGCCGCCTGCTGCGGGACGTAACCGATGTGCCGGGCGGACTCGCGCGCCGGCCGGCCGAGGACGGTCAGCGTCCCGGCGGACAGCGGCTGACGGCCCAGCAGCGCCCGGACGAAACTGGTCTTGCCCGCTCCGTTCGGCCCCAGCACGGCCAGGAACTCCCCGGGCCGGACGTCGAGATCGAGGCCGCTCCACACCTCGCGGTCGCCGTAGGACAGGGCCGCGGCGCGCAGGCTGACGACGGGCGCGCGGTCCTGGCGGGGCGGCGCGGTCACTTGGCCAGCGCGCTCGCGAGCGCGTCGACGTTGCCGGTCATCCAGCCGAGGTAGTCCTTGCCCTTCGGCAGGGTCTCGGTCACGGGCACCACGGGGATGCCGGCCGCCTTGGCCGCCGACTCGGCCTTCTCGGTCTGCGGTCCGGAGGTCTGCTCGTTGTAGACGAGCGCCTCGACCTTCCTGCCGCTGAACAGGGCCAGGCTCTCCCGGAGAACCCGGGGGGAGACGTCGTCGCCTTCCTCGACGGCCTCGCTGAACGCCGCGGGCGTCCTGTCGATCAGTCCGCTCGCCTCGGTCATGTACAGCGGCACGGGCTCGGTGATCGCCACGCCCTCGCCGCCGTGCTCCTTCTTGATCCGCGCCTCCTTCGCCTCCAGCGGCGTGAGCTTGGCCTTGAAGGCGGCGGCGTTCTTCTCGAAGGCGGCGGCGCCGTCCGGGTCGGCCTTGCCGAGGGCGGCGGCTATGCGGTCGGCGACCTTGGCGACGGTGGGGAAGTCGTACCAGACGTGCTCGTTGAGCTCGCCGCCCTTCGGGGCGGTCCTGCCGGACACCCGCACCGCGTTGATCACTTCGGCGGAGTCGTTGTGGCCGCTCTTCAGCATGCGGTCGACGAAGTCGTCGTAGCCGCCGCCGTTCTCGACGACGACCTTCGCCTTGGACAGGGCCAGCTGGTTCTGGGTGTCCGCCTCGTAGGAGTGCGGGTCCTGGTCGGGGTCGCTGATGATCGAGGTGACGTCGACTCTGTCGCCGCCGATGTCCCGCACGATGTCGCCGTAGACGTTCGTGGAGGCGACCACGGCCACCCGGGCCGGAGCGCTCTTGCCGTCGGCGGGGTCCGACGAGCTGCCGCAGCCCGCGAGCAGGGCCAGTGAGGCGCTGGTCAGCAGCGCCAGGCGGCGGGACGTGGACAGGGGCATGGCTCCTCCAGGGCGGATGTGCGGAGTTTCGCGACGACGGGCGTCACGCTAGATGGCAATGAATGTCAAGAGCGGGTTTCGGTCGAAGTCATGTGAAAACCATTACCAATTATTGAGATTCTCTGGACTGTCTATCCAAGTGCTGGACTCGTGATCTAAGGTGGGGGTGTGGGAAGGGGAGACGCCATGTCCGCCGAACAAGCCAGGGGCGCCGAACGAGACGCCGAACGGGACGCGATCCTCGCCGCGCTCGCGCCGGTCGTCGAGGGCATCGCCGCGACCTTCGGGCCGGTCTGCGAGGTCGTGCTGCACGACTACCGGAACCCGGAGGAGTCCGTGGTCGCCGTCGCCGGATCGGTGACCGGCCGGACGGTGGGCGGCGCTATGAGCGAGATCGGCCTGCGCGTCCTCGCCCGCGGCGACGAGGCCACCGACGAGCTGAACTACGTCACCCGCACTCGGAACGGCTCGCTGCTGAAGTCCTCCACGATGGTGCTGCGGGACTCCACCGGAGCGGTGTTCGGCGCGCTCTGCGTCAACGTGGACATCGGCGCCGTCCGTCAGGTCCACACCCTCCTCGGCGCGCTCGCCGGAGGCGGCGCCGCCCCGGCGGAACCGCCGACCACCACCTTCGGCAACGACATCGACTCCGTGGTCGACGCCCTCGTCGACGCCCACCAGTCGAGACAGCGGGGCAGCTGGGCGGAACTGGACCGCGCCGAACGCCTGGAGCTGTTCGGCGGGCTGGACGCCCGCGGTGTCTTCGCCGTGCGCGGCGCCGTCGAACAGGTCGCCGCCCGGCTCGGCATCTCCCGCGCCTCCGCCTACAACTACCTCTCCCGGGCCCGGGCGGCCCACGACACCCCCACCGGAGGAACAGCGTGACGACCACCACCCCACCGGTCACCCTCGACGACGTCCGGGACGCCGCAGCCCGCATCGAGGGCGTCGCCCACCGCACCCCGGTCCTGCGCTCCCGCACCCTCGACGCGCTCGCCGGTGCCGAGATCCACCTCAAGTGCGAGAACTTCCAGCGCGCGGGCGCCTTCAAGATCCGCGGCGCCTACAACGCCGCCAGTCGCCTCACCCCCGAGCAGCTGTCCCGGGGCATCGCCGCCTACTCCTCGGGCAACCACGCCCAGGCCGTCGCCCTGGCAGCGCACGAGCTGGGCACCACCGCCGTGATCGTCATGCCGGAGGACGCCCCGCCGTCGAAACGGACGGCCACCGCCGGCTACGGCGCCGAGATCGTCACGTACGACCGCTACACCGACGACCGCGTCGCCCTCGCCGAGGCCCTGGCCGCCGAGCGCGGCCTGACGGTCATCCCGCCCTACGAGCATCCGCACGTCATCGCCGGGCAGGGCACCTCCGCGCTCGAACTCGTCGAAGAAGTGGGGGAGCTGGACGCACTGCTCGCACCCGTCGGAGGCGGTGGCCTGATCGCCGGCAGCGGCACGGCCGTCAAGGGCCTGCACCCCTCGACGCGCGTCATCGGCGTCGAACCGGAGGCCGGGGACGACACCAGACGGTCCCTGCGGGCCGGCCGGCGCGTCAGCATCCCGGTCCCGCACACCATCGCCGACGGCCAGGCCCTGCACACCCCCGGAGAGCTGACCTTCTCCCTGAACCGCAGGCTCCTCGACGACGTCGTCCTGGTCAGCGACGACGAGATCCGGGACGCGATGCGGTTCGCCTTCGAGCGGCTGAAGATCGTCCTCGAGCCGAGCGGCGCCACCCCGCTGGCCGCGCTGCTCACCGGACGCGCGGGCCGCCTCCCGGGCCGCGTCGGCGTCATCCTCTCCGGCGGCAACATCGACGCCGACCGTTTCACCGCGCTGTGCGGGGGCGGCGCTTGAGACCGGTGCCCCGAATGGCGGCCCCCGGTGGACAGGCGGACCATGGAGGAGTAGGGGGCCGACCGCCGACGGCGGTGTCCAGGGCCGCCGGGGAGACCGGCCCCGGCCGCGGCGCACCGCGGCCGGAAGGGAGCGCGTCATGTTGGAAGTGAAGACGCTCGACAAGCCCGACGAGCGGCGTGATTTCCCCCGCGGCCACCTCGAGGCCATCCACATGACGGATCTCGACTTCGCCGTGGCGACCTTCGAACCCGGCTGGCGCTGGACGGAGTCCGTGGGCCCGATCGCGGGCACCGAGAGCTGCCAGATGCACCACAACTGCTACATGGCCCAGGGCCGGATGCACATCCGCATGGACGACGGCGGTGAGAGCGAGGTCGGACCCGGCGACGTGTTCGTCTGCTCACCCGGCCACGACGCGTGGGTCGTGGGCGACGAGCAGGTCGTGGTCTACGACTTCCAGGGGCAGACGGCCCGGGAGTACGCGAAGCAGGGCTGATGCCCACCGGCCCACAGCGGGCCGCCGCCTGATCACACCGGCAGCAGGCGCGCCACCAGCGCGCTCAGCTGCCGGGCCGTGCGGCACTCGTGCATCTCGACCAGCTCGGCGTAGGCGGGCGCGACGGAGTCCCCCGTGCCCCAGCGGGAACGCTGCTCGGGATTCAGCCAGTGGACGCGGCGCGCCCGTTCGGCGATCCGCCGCAGGGCCGGCAGGTTCGGGTCGGCGTGGTTCGTCCGGGCGTCGCCGAGGACGAACACCGTCGTACGTGAACCCACCGCGTCCGTGTGGCGCTCGGCGAACTCGCCCAGCGCCATGCCGTAGTCGCTGCTGCCGTGGTAGCCCGTGACCGCCGCCTCCGCCTGGATGCGGGCGGCCAGGCCCTCCGGGTCGGCGGTGCCGTGCTCCAGCAGCCCGGTCACCTCGTCGATCCGGTTGACGAAGGCGAACACGCGCACCCTGGCGAACTGGTCGTGCAGCGCCTGCACCAGCAGCATCGTGAAGTCCGAGAAACCGGAGACCGAGCCCGACACATCGCACAGCAGGACCAGCTCGGGGCGGGCGGGGCGCCGTCGGCGCAGCACCGGCCTCATCGGCACGCCGCCCGTCGACAGCGAACCGCGCAGGGTCCGCCGCAGGTCGATCGTGCCGCGGGAGGCGCGACGGCGGCGGGCCGCGAGCCGGGTCGCGAGCTTGCGCGCGAGCGGCTGGACCGTCCTGCGCAGCTCGGCCAGCCGGTCCTTCCCGGCGAACAGGAAGTCGACCCGGTCGGCGGTCGGGGGCACCGCCCGCCGGGCGATCTCGTCCCGGCCGCGCCGCTCGGCGACCCGGCGCCGCGCCTCCGCGGCCACCAGCGCGCGGAAGGTCTCGATGCGCCGCCGGATCTCGTCCTCCAGCAGCCGGTCCGTGAAGCCCGGACTCCCGCCCCGGCCGCGCACGGTGTCGCGGACCCGCGCCATGAGGGTCTGCGGGCGCAGCCGCTCCAGCGCCTGGTAGGACGACCAGCCGTCCGACTCCGGGGCGGAACCGTAGCCGCCGAAACCGTCGACCGCCTCGATCGCCAGCCGGCCCAGCAGCGCCCGGTCGTCGGCGGCCAGGGCGTCGGCCAGCCGGTCCCGCAGGTCCTCCCGCCCCGCCGGCCGCTGCTCCGGGCCGCCGACGCCGCGCGGGAAGTACAGGTCGAAGACCTGGTCGAACACCTGTCGCTGGCCGGGTGCGTGCAGCAGCGTCGCCGCGAGCCCCTCGCGCAACAGCTCCCGGTCGGCGAGGCCGAGTTCCTCGACCGCCCGCGCCGCGTCGACCGTCTCGCCGGTGCCGATCCGGACGCCGTGCGCCCGCAATGCCCCCACGAGGGACGTCAGACGCTCCGCGACACCCGCCCGCGTGGTCACAGCGCGTCCAGGTCGAGCTTGGCGGACGCCTTCACAAGGTCGTCCTGGTGCTTGAGGAGGACACCGAGGGTGGCCTGGACGACCGTCTCGTCCAGGGTGTCCGCGCCGAGCGCGAGCAACGTGCGCGCCCAGTCGACGGTCTCGGCGACCGACGGCACCTTGCGCAGGTCCATCGCCCGCAGCGCGCCCACGACCCGCACGACCGAGCGGGCCAGCGCCTCGTCCAGCTCCGGCACCTTCAGCCGGACGATCCGGCGCTCCAGCTCCTCGTCCGGGAAACCGATGTGCAGGAAGAGGCAGCGGCGGCGCAGCGCCTCGGACAGCTCCCGGCTCGCGTTGGAGGTGAGGACGACGAAGGGGCGGCGCGTCGCGGTGATGGTGCCCAGCTCGGGGACGGTCACCTGGAAGTCGCTGAGCACCTCCAGCAGCAGGCCCTCCACCTCGACGTCCGCCTTGTCGGTCTCGTCGATGAGCAGCACCTTCGCCTCGTCGCCCCGGATGGAGCTCAGCAGCGGACGGGTGAGCAGGAACTCCTCGCTGAAGATGTCCGTGCGCGTCTCGTCCCAGGTCTCGTCGCGGCCCGCGCTGATGCGCAGGAGCTGCTTGGCGTGGTTCCACTCGTACAGCGCCCTGGACTCGTCGACCCCCTCGTAGCACTGGAGGCGGACGAGCCGTGCTCCGGCGACCTCGGCGACGGCCTTGGCGAGTTCCGTCTTGCCGACACCGGCCGGGCCCTCCACCAGGAGCGGCTTGCCGAGGCGGTCGGCGAGGAAGACGGTCGTGGCGACGGCGGGCGAGGCGAGGTAGCCGGTCTCGGCCAGACGTGCGGAGACGTCGTCGACGGATGTGAACAACGGGGGCCTCCTGGTCGGCGGCGACAGCGGGCGGTCGAAGCACTATCTAAGCGCTTGTTCAGCGATGCTGTCACGGGGTTCACGCACCGACGGCCGAGGCCACCGCCCGCACCGCGGGAGTGCGCAGCACCCGCCGGGCCGTCGCCAGAGCCGTCCCCAGTGTCACCGTCGCCGCGACCCCGGCGACCGCGAGCCACACGCCGAACACCTGGTCCGGCAGCACGGCGTCGGTGCGGACCACGGTGAACGGGACGCCACCGCCCGTCAGCTCCGTGCCGTCCACCCGCACGATCCCGCTGTCGGGCCGGTCCAGGCCCGCGGCGCACTGCAACAGGGTCGACTTGCCGGAGCCGGACGGTCCCATCACCGCCGTGAACGTGCCCCGCCCGAGACCGAGCGTCACACCGTCCAGGGCGGTCACGGCGCTGTCGGCGCTCCCGTACGGAAAGGGCTGAACACGGCATGCGGATCGATCTGAAGGGCCGCACCGCTCTGGTGACCGGCTCCACGCAGGGCATCGGCGCCGCGATCGCCTCGGGCCTGGCCCGGGCCGGCGCCCGGGTGGGCGTCAACGGCCGCTCCTCCCAGCGCGTCCAGGAGGCCGTGGACCGGATGCAGGGAGAGGTGCCCGGTGCCGACCTGGTGCCCGTGGCCGCCGATGTGACGACCGACGAGGGCGCGGGGCAGGCGCTGGACGCCCTGGGGCAGGTGGACATCCTCGTCAACAATCTCGGCGTCTTCGAGTCCGCCGACCCCCTGGAGATCAGCGACGAGGAGTGGCGGCGCTACTTCGACGTGAACGTCCTGTCCGCGGTGCGCCTCACCCGTCTCGTCCTGCCCGGCATGACCGAGCGCGGCTGGGGACGCGTGCAGAACATCGCCAGCGACTCGGCGGTCGTCATCCCCGCCGAGATGATCCACTACGGCATGTCGAAGACCGCCCTGCTGGCCGTGAGCCGGGGCTTCGCCAAGCAGACCGCCGGCACCGGCGTCACGGTGAACTCCGTCATCGCCGGGCCGACCCACACGGGCGGGGTGGAGGACTTCGTCTACCAGCTCGTCGACCGCGACCTGCCCTGGGACGAGGCCCAGCGCGCGTTCATGCGGCAGCACCGCCCGCAGTCGCTGCTGCAACGGCTGATCGAGCCGGAGGAGATCGCCAACATGGTCGTCTACCTCGCCTCCGACCAGGCCTCGGCGACCACGGGCGGTGCCCTGCGCGTCGACGGCGGCTACGTCGACTCGATCCTGCCCTGAGCCCGGTCAGTCCTCGGCGACCAGGATCACCTCCAGCGTGCGCGGGCCGTGCACCCCCTCGACTCGGTCCAGCTCGATGTCGCTGGTCGCCGACGGCCCGGAGATCCAGGTCAACGGGCGCGCCGGGTCGAGCCGTTCGAGGCCCTGCGGCACGGACGACACGACCTGGCCGGGGACGCGGACGACGCAGACGTGATGGTCCGGGACGAGGGTGATCCGGCGCCGCCCCTGGTCGGGCGAGCCGTCCAGCACGATCGTCCCGGTCTCCGCGATCGCGACCGCACAGGCCGTCACGACACTGTCCACCCGGTCGAGTTCGTGCGGCGTGCTCCCGGCCCGGTCGGCCACCCGCGTCACGCCGGTCGCCGCCAGCCAGCCCTCGTCCAGCCCGGGCGGCACCAGCACCGAGGCCGACCCGCGCTTCTCCAGCAGCCCGGCGATCAGCCCGGGGAGCCCGGCACTGTCGGTGCGGTGCACGATCGCCCGGTAGTCCGCGAGGTTCTCGGCGAGCAGCTCCACCGTCTCCGCGACCGTCCGCCGCCCGTGCTCGCGCAGGTAGTCCCGCGCGATCGGCGCCTCGTCGGCCGGCTTGTCCGCGAGCGCGCGCCGCACCCGCCCCAGGATCCGCTCCCTGCTGTTCACTTCGCCCCGTCCTTTCCGCCGCGCGTGCGCTGCCACCAGTCCCGGAACGGCTCGGCGGGCACCGGCGGCAGTTCCCTGGTCCCGCTCCACGCCTTGCCCGGGCCCGGCAGGGTACGGGGATGGAAGCGACGGGTCCGGGAGGCGGCGCGCTGGCCGGTGCGCAGCGCGCCCGGGTGCGTGAACGCCCAGCGGGCCGCGCGCATCGCCGCCCGTTCGGCGGCATGGCCCTTCGCGGGACGCAGGACCACCTTGTTGCCCTCCCGGGTGACCTCACCGCCCTCCACGACCCGTTCCCGCAGGTGCACCAGCACCTCGGGGATGTCGATGGCGACCGGGCAGACCTCGTAGCACGCCCCGCACAGCGAGGACGCGTACGGGAGCGAGGCGTCGATCTCGCTGCCCGTGCCCCGCAGTTGGGGGCTGAGGATCGCGCCGATCGGGCCGGGGTAGACCGAGCCGTAGGCGTGGCCGCCGGCCCGCTCGTACACCGGGCACACGTTCAGGCACGCCGAGCAGCGGATGCAGCGCAGCGCCTGGCGGCCGACCTCGTCGGCGAGGGTGTCGGTGCGGCCGTTGTCCAGCAGCACCAGGTGGAAGGTGCTCGGCCCGTCGCCGTCGGTCGTGCCGGTCCAGGTCGAGGTGTACGGGTTCATGCGCTCGGCCGTCGAGGAGCGGGGGAGGGTCTGGAGGAAGACCTCCAGGTCCTGCCAGGTCGGCACGATCTTCTCGATGCCGACGACGGAGATCAGCGTCTCGGGCAGGGTCAGGCACATCCGCCCGTTGCCCTCGGACTCCACGACCACGAGCGTGCCCGTCTCGGCGACCATGAAGTTGGCGCCGGAGATGCCGACCTTGGCGCGCAGGAACTTCTCCCGCAGGTGCAGCCGGGCCGCCTCGGCGAGCTCCGCGGGCGTGTCGGTGAGGCCCTCGGGAGCGGGGCGGCCCCACTCGCTCATCTCCCGGACGAAGATGTCGCGGATCTCGCCCCGGTTGCGGTGGATGGCCGGCACGAGGATGTGCGAGGGGCGGTCCTTGCCCAACTGCACGATCAGCTCGGCGAGATCGGTCTCGTAGGCGTGGATGCCCGCGGCCTGAAGCGCCTCGTTGAGCCCGATCTCCTGCGTGGCCATCGACTTGACCTTGACGACCTCCGACTCGCCGGTCATCTTCACGAGCCGGGTGACGATCTCGTTGGCCTCGGCCGCGTCGGCGGCCCAGTGCACGATGCCGCCCGCGGCCGTGACCGACTCCTCCAACTGCTCCAGGTACCGGTCCAGATGGCGCAGCGTGTGGTCCTTGATCCGCTTGCCCGCCTCGCGCAGCTCGGCCCAGTCGGACACCTCCGTCACGGCCTTGGCCCGCTTGGCGCGAATGGTGTGCGTGGCGTGCCGCAGATTGCCGCGCAGGGTCTCGTTGCCGACGGCCTCCCGCGCGGCCTCGGGAAACGCCGGCATCCCGACGAACGTTCCGCTCATACGGCCGGTTCCTCCTTGGTGCTCGCCAGGATCTCCGCGATGTGCACCGGCCGCATGCCGGTCCGCAGCCGGGCCATCGTGCCGCCGATGTGCATCAGACAGGAGTTGTCGGCCGCGCACAGCACCTCCGCGCCCGTCGACTCGGCGTTGCGCACCTTGTCCGCGCCCATCGCCGCCGAGACGTCGGAGTTCTTCAGCGCGAAGGTGCCGCCGAACCCGCAGCACTCGTCGGCCCCCGGCAGCTCCACCAGCTCCAGCCCCTCGACCGCCCGGAGCAGCCGCCGCGGCCGGTCGCCCAGCCCCAGCCCGCGCAGCCCGTGGCAGGTCGGATGGTAGGTCACCGTGTGCGGGTAGTACGCCCCGACGTCCGTCACGCCCAGCACGTCCACCAGGAACTCCGTGAGCTCGTACGTCTTCGGCACCACCGGCGCCAGCGTGGCCGCGAGCGTGTCCCCGCGGCCCTCGGCCCGGGCCCGCTCGCCCATCCGGGGATACAGCTCCCGCACCATCGCCCCGCACGAGCCGGACGGCGTCACGATCGCCTCGTACTCGCCGAAGACATCGGAGAAATGCCGGGCGAGCGGCTCGGCCTCATGGCGGTATCCGGTGTTGTAGTGCGCCTGCCCGCAGCAGGTCTGCGCCATCGGGAAGTCGACCTCGACGCCCAGTCTGGTCAGCAGTTTCACCACAGCGCGCCCGGTGTCCGGATACAGCGTGTCGTTGACGCAGGTCAGGAACAGGGCGACACGCATCGCGGCTCCTTGTGGTTGATCATCGGATGAGTGCAGCGTAGTCCGGGCACGCGGCCGGGGGGAGACCCCGTCAGTCCCCGGCGAGCCGGGCCTGTGCGGCGCGCCACCGCCCGGTGCCGCCCCGCGGTTCGTACCGCGTGAGCGGCTGGGTCCGCACGAGCAGGTCCCGCATGCCCGCGAGGTCCCCGACGAGTCCGTGCGCCCGTGCCTGCACGAGCACGTTCCCGAGGGCGGCCGCCTCGGTCGGTCCGGCCACCACCGGCAGTCCGCAGGCGTCGGCGGTCAGCTGGCACAGCAGCGCGTTGCGCGTGCCGCCGCCCACCACGTGCACGACGTCGACCGTCTGCCCGGCGAGCCGCTGCGCGTCCTGGACGGCCTTGCGGTGCGCGAGGGCGAGGGAGTCGAGGATGCAGCGCGTCACCTCGGCCGGCGACTGCGGCACCGGCTGCCCCGAGGCCCGGCAGGCCTCGGCGATCCGCTCGGGCATGCGCCCCGGCGCGAGGAACGCCGCGTCGCCCGCGTCGACCACGGACCGCAGCGCCTCCACCTTGGACGCCTCCAGCAGCAGCCCGCCCAGGTCCGGGTCGCCCCAGGCCCGCACGCACTCCTGGAGCAGCCACAGCCCCATGATGTTGCGCAGGTAGCGGACCGTGCCGTCGAGCCCCAGCTCGTTGGTGAAGTTGGCCGCCCGGCTCTCCTCGGTCAGCACCGGCGCGTCCAGCTCCAGTCCGGCCAGCGACCAGGTGCCGGTGCAGATGTACGCGAACCGCTCGCCCGTCGCGGGGACGGCCGCGACCGCCGACGCGGTGTCGTGCGACCCGACGGCCGTCACCGGCACGGGACCGGCCAGTCCGGTCTCCTCCAGCACCTCGGGCCGCAGCACCCCCGCCGGATCACCGGGCCGCCGCAGCGGCGGGAACAGCCCGAGGTCGATCCCGAGCCGCTCCGCGACGCCGTGGGCCCAGTCCCGGGTGCGCGGGTCGATGAGCTGGGTGGTCGAGGCGTTGGTCAGCTCGGTGCCCTGCTCGCCGGTGAGCCAGTACGTCAGCAGGTCCGGCACCATCAACAGCCGCTTCGCCTGCGCGAGCTGGGCCGTGGAACGGGCCGCCGTCAGTTGGTACAGGGTGTTGAAGGGCGCGTACTGCAACCCGGTCGCGGCGTACAGCTCCTGGGCGGGCACGGTCGCCCACACCTTCTCCGCGACGCCCTCGGTCCGCGCGTCCCGGTAGTGCACGGGGTTGCCGAGCAGCGCCCCGTCCGCGTCGAGCAGCCCGTAGTCCACGGCCCAGCTGTCGATGCCGACGGAGTCGACCTGCCCGGCCGCCCTGAGCCCCTCCAAGACTCCGGCGTACAGGGCGAGGACGTCCCACCGCAGCCCCTCCGGAACCCGCACGGGCCGGTTGGGGAAGCGGTGCGCCTCGGCGAGCTCCAGGCTGTCCGGGCCGACGCGGCCGACCATGACGCGCCCGCTGGACGCGCCGAGGTCGACCGCGGCGTACGCCTTCACGTCCGCGCTCATCGCAGGAAGGCGGCCGCGACGCCGGCGTCGACGGGGATGTGCAGACCGGTCGTGTGGGTGAGGTCCCCGCCGGTCAGCGCGAAGACGGCGTTGGCCACGTGCTCGGGGAGCACCTCGCGCTTGAGGATGGTCCGCTGGGCGTAGAACTCGCCCAGCTTCTCCTCCTCGACCCCGTACACCGCGGCCCGCTTGGCGCCCCACCCGCCGGCGAAGATCCCCGACCCGCGCACGACGCCGTCGGGGTTGATGCCGTTGACGCGAATCCCGTGCTCACCGAGCTCGGCGGCGAGCAGCCGCACCTGGTGGGCCTGGTCGGCCTTGGTGGCCGAGTAGGCGATGTTGTTGGGCCCGGCGAACACGGCGTTCTTCGAAGCGATGTAGACGATGTCGCCGCCGAGGCCCTGGGCGATCATCACCCGGGCCGCCTCCCGCGACACGAGGAAGGAGCCGCGCGCCATGATGTCGTGCTGGAGGTCCCAGTCCTTCGTGGAGGTCTCCAGCAGCGGCTTGGAGATCGAGATGCCCGCGTTGTTGACGACGAGGTCGACACCGCCGAAGGCCAGCACGGCCGCCCGGAACGCCTCGGCGATCTGCTCCTCCGACGTCACGTCCACGGTCACGGCGACGGCCTTGTCGGGGCCGCCCAGCTCCTCGGCGACCGCCTCGGCGTTCTCCGTGTTGAGGTCGGCGACGACCACGCACGCCCCCTCGGCCACGAGCCGGTGGGCGATGGCCTTGCCGATCCCGCTGCCGGCACCGGTCACCAGCGCGACCCGCGTGGCGAGCGCCTTGGGCTTCGGCATCCGCTGGAGCTTGGCTTCCTCCAGCGCCCAGTACTCGATCCGGAACTTCTCGGACTCCTCGATCGGCGCGTACGTGGACACCGCCTCCGCCCCGCGCATCACGTTGATGGCGTTGACGTAGAACTCGCCCGCGACCCGGGCGGTCTGCTTGTCCTTGCCGAACGAGAACATGCCGATCCCCGGGATCAGCACGATCGCCGGGTCCGCGCCGCGCATGGCGGGGGAGTCGGGCTCGGCGTGCCGCCGGTAGTAGGCGGCGTACTCCTCGCGGTACTCGGCGTGCAGCTCCTTCAGCCGGGCGATGGCCTCGTCGAGCGGGGCGGTCGGCGGCAGGTCGAGCACCAGCGGCCGCACCTTGGTCCGCAGGAAGTGGTCCGGGCAGGAGGTGCCGAGAGCGGCGAGCCGCGGGTGCTCGGCGCTCGCGAGGAAGTCGAGCACGACCTCGGAGTCGTTGAAATGCCCCACCTGGGGCCGGTCCTGCGAGGCGAGGGCCCGCACGTACGGCGCGAGGGCGGCGGCCCGCTCCCGGCGCTCGGTGGCGCCCAGGGCCGCGTACCCCTCGATCACCGGCCCGAAGGGCTCGGCCTTTCCGCGCTCGGCGAGGAACTTCTCCGCGGTCCGGATGATGTGCAGCGAGTTCCGCTCGCACTCCTCGGAGGTGTCACCCCAGGCCGTGATGCCGTGCCCGCCGAGGACGCAGCCGATCGCCTGCGGGTTGGCCTTCTTCACGGCGGCGATGTCCAGCCCGAGCTGGAATCCGGGCCGCCGCCACGGCACCCACACCACGCTGTCCCCGAAGCACTCGGCGGTCAGCTTCTCCCCGTCGGCGGCACAGGCGAGCGCGATCCCGGAGTCCGGGTGCAGATGATCGACGTGAGCGGCCTCGACCAGCCCGTGCATGGCGGTGTCGATGGACGGCGCGGCCCCGCCCTTGCCGTGCAGGCAGTAGTCGAACGCGGCGACCATCTCGTCCTCGCGCTCCACCCCCGGGTACACGTCGACGAGCGCCCGCATCCGGTCCAGCCGCAACACGGCCAGCCCCGCCTCGGTCAGCGTCCCGAGATCACCACCGGACCCCTTGACCCACATCAGCTCGACGTCCCCGCCGGTGACGGGATCGGTCTCGGTGCCCTTGGCGGAGGCGTTGCCGCCCGCGTAGTTGGTGTTCCGGGGGTCGGCCCCGAGACGGTGCGACCGTGCCAGCAGAGCGGCGGCTTCGGGATGGGTTGCCATGAACAGTTCCTTTTCAAGAGAGAGCGGGTGGGGTGCCTTCTTTTCAGGGGCGCGGGGAACTGCGCGATCAACCACAGACAACCCGCACCCCGCAGATCACGGAACTCGGCAGACGCTCACGCACCCCACCCCGCCTGCTGCCCACCGACCCGCTCGGCCACGATCTTCTCGGCCCACCCGGACCGCCGATACGCAGCCAGGGGCTCGGGGTCCAACCCCATCTCCTCCCGCACCTCCCGCAGCAATGGCCGCACATCCGTGTTGTACGCGTCCATCAACACGGCGTTCGCCTCCAGCACATCACCACCGCGCTGCGCCGAGCTCAACGCGTCACCGTCGACCAGCAGCGCCTTCGCCGTGGCCTCCTGCACGTTCATCACGGACCGGATGATCGCCGGGATCTTCGCCTCGATGTTGTGGCACTGGTCGAGCATGAACGCGACCTCGGGCGAGAACCCGCCGCCCCGCACCACCTCGTACATGATCCGGAACAGCTGGAACGGATCGGCGGCGCCCACCATGAGGTCGTCGTCCGCGTAGAACCGGGAGTTGAAGTCGAACCCGCCGAGCTTGCCCTCCCGCAGCAGCGTCGCCACGATGAACTCGATGTTGGTCCCGGGCGCGTGGTGCCCCGTGTCGACGACGACCTGCGCCTTCGGCCCGAGCTTCAGGCAGTGGGCGTAGGCGGTGCCCCAGTCCGGCACGTCCGTCGTGTAGAACGCCGGCTCGAAGAACTTGTACTCCAGCAGCATCCGCTGCCCGTCCCCGAGCCGCTCGTAGACCTCGGCCAGCCCCTCGGCCAGCCGGTCCTGCCGCCCTCGGATGTCGTCCTGCCCGGGATAGTTCGTCCCGTCGGCGAACCACAGCTTCAGGTCCGTGGACCCGGTCGCGTCCATGATGTCGACGCACTCCAGCAGATGGTCCACGGCCTTCCTGCGCACCGCGGCGTCCGGGTGGCAGATGCTGCCGAGCTTGTAGTCGTCGTCCTGGAAGGTGTTGGAGTTGATCGCCCCGAGCTTCACCCCGCGGTCCTCGGCGTGCTTCGCCAGCGCCGCGTAGTCGTCGACCTTGTCCCACGGAATGTGCAGCGCGACCGTCGGGGCGACCCCGGTGAACTCGTGCACCTTCGCGGCGTCGTCCAGCTTCTCCTGCGGTGTGCGCGGCACGCCTTGCTGTGCGAACACCTTGAACCGCGTGCCGGAGTTCCCGTACGCCCACGACGGCGTCTCGACGGCCTGTGTCTTGAGAGCGGCCTTCGCCGCGGCGAGCTCGGTCACGTCAGAACTCCTGAGACATCGGGTCGCAACGGCCACGCGCGACGACCACCGAATGAAACGATTCAGAACGCGAAGTTATGGGCCCCCCGGAGGGGTGTCAACCCCTCCGGCCGAGGCGATTTCCCGTGACCAGCGTGTGACCTTCTGGCTTCGAAACTTTTTCGACCGGAACCCATTGACGTGACATGCGCGACCCGCCTAACGTCCCGGCAACCCAGTTGAAACCTTTCACGACGCCCAGGACGCCGAGAGGCGGTCCCGTCGGCGTCGTTGAGGAGCCCCCATGACCCACCCGTCCACCACGGGTCCGGCCCCGGTTCTGGCACTGAAGGACGTCTCGAAGTCCTTCGGGGCGGTCCGCGCCCTGCGGGACGTCTCCCTGGAGCTGTTCCCCGGGGAGGTGCATGCCCTGGCCGGTGAGAACGGTGCCGGCAAGTCCACCCTCATCAAGACGCTCGCCGGAGTGCACCGGCCGGACGCCGGCCAGGTGCTGCTCGACGGCGCGCCCGTGACCTTCCACGGCCCCGGCGACGCCCGCGACGCCGGCATCGCCGTGATCTACCAGGAGCCCACGCTCTTCCCCGACCTGTCGATCGCCGAGAACATCTACATGGGCCGCCAGCCGCGCCGTGCCCTCGGCCGGATCGACCACAAGGCCACGCACAACGCGACCGCCGCGCTGATGAAGCGCCTCGGCGTCGAACTCGACCCCGACCGCCCCGCGCGCGGCCTGTCCATCGCCGACCAGCAGATCGTCGAGATCGCCAAGGCCCTCTCCTTCGACGCCCGCGTCCTGATCATGGACGAGCCGACCGCCGCCCTCACCGGCAGCGAGGTCGCCCGCCTCTTCGGCGTCGTACGCACCCTGCGCGAACAGGGCGCCGCCGTGCTGTTCATCTCCCACCGGCTGGAGGAGATCTTCGAGATCTGCCGACGGGTCACCACCCTGCGCGACGGCGCCTGGATCGCCAGCGAGCCCCTGGAGGGCATGACCGAGGACGACCTCGTGCGTCGCATGGTCGGCCGCGACCTCGACGAGCTGTACCCCAAACAGGAGGTCGAGCCGGGCGAGGTCGCCCTGAGCGTGCGCCGGCTGACCCGCGAGGGCGTCTTCACCGACGTCTCCTTCGACGTCCGGCACGGCGAGATCGTCGGTCTCGCGGGCCTGGTCGGCGCCGGGCGCACGGAGGTCGCCCGGGCCGTCTTCGGCATCGACCGCTGGGACGCCGGAGAGGTGACCGTGCACGGCAAGGCCCTGGTCAACGGCGCCCCCTCCACCGCCATGGCCGCCGGACTCGCCCTGGTCCCCGAGGACCGCCGCGCCCAAGGCCTGGTGATGGACATGTCCATCGAGCGCAACATCGGCCTCACCGGGCTGCGCACGACCGTGAAGGCCGGGCTCATGGACCGCGGCGCCGAGCGCAGCCGCTCCCTGGACTGGGCCGTCAAGCTGCAGGTGAAGTACGCCCGCATCGCCGACACGGTGAACACGCTCTCCGGCGGCAACCAGCAGAAGGTCGTGCTCGCCAAGTGGCTCGCCACCGGCCCCAAGGTGCTGATCGTCGACGAGCCGACCCGCGGCATCGACGTCGGCACCAAGGCCGAGGTGCACCGGCTGCTGTCCCAGCTGGCCGCCGACGGCGTGGCCGTCCTGATGATCTCCTCCGACCTGCCCGAGATCCTCGGCATGGCCGACCGCGTGCTGGTGATGCACGAGGGCCGGCTCACCGCCGAGATCCCGCGCTCCGACGCCACCGAGGAAACCGTGATGGCCGCAGCCACCGGGAGGGCCGCCGCATGACGGTCGTGACCCCGCAAGAGGCCCCCGTGGCCGACGTGCCCAAGTCGAGCGGCACGCGCCTGGTCGACCGCGTCTTCAAGATGCGCGAACTCGCCATCCTGGTCGTCTTCCTGGTGATGATCGGCATCACCCAGGCCGGCAACAGCGAGTTCCTGTCCGAGCAGGGCATCAAGGACCTGTTGCTGAACGCGACGATCCTGGTCCTGGTCGCCACCGGCCAGTCCCTCGTCGTCATCACCCGCAACGTCGACCTGTCCGTCGGCTCCACGCTCGGCATCAGCGCCTTCGCCGCCGGCACCTACCTCCAGGGCGGCGGAAACCCGGTCGTCGCAATCGCCCTGGCGGTGCTGCTCGGCATCGGCTTCGGACTGCTCAACGGCCTGCTCGTCAGCCTCGGCCAGGTGCCCGCGCTCGTCGTCACCCTCGGCACGCTGTACATCATCCGCGGCATCGACTCCATCTGGGTCGGCTCCCGGCAGATCACCGCGGCCGACCTGCCCGGCGGGTTCGTCGACTTCGGCTCCGGCGGCATCTCGGCCGTGCCGTACCTGGCGCTGATCGCCCTGGCCGTCCTCGTCGCCACCGCCTACTACCTCAAGCACTTCGGCAGCGGCCGCGAGCTCTACGCCCTCGGCTCCAACCCGGAGGCGGCACGGCTCGCCGGCATCCCCGTCCGCAAGCGGATCCTCGCCGCGTACACCTTCTGCGGCGCCCTCGCCGGACTCGCCGGCGCGATGTACCTCGCCCGGTTCGGCAACGTCGACTCCGGCACCGGCAACGGCTACGAACTGACCGTCGTCAGCGCGGTCGTGGTCGGCGGCGTCGTCTTCACCGGCGGCTCCGGCAGCGTCTACGGCGCGGCCCTCGGCGCGCTGCTGCTGACGTCCATCAACAGCGTGCTGCCCGCCCTCGGCGTCAGCTCCGTCTGGGTGCTCGCCATCAACGGCATCCTGCTCATCCTCGCCATCGCGGTCGACCGGATCGTCGCGCTGCGCGTGGCCTCCGCCCTGAAGAAGAGGAACGCCCGCCATGGCTGACATCTCCCTGAGCCGAGCGGTCCGCCGGTCCGCCTTGAAAAGGTGGGATTCCGCCGTCGGCGCCCTCCTCATCGTCGTCCTGCTGTTCTCCTTCGGCTTCGTCGACGGGTTCGGCAACGCCCTCAACCTGTCGTTCCTGATCGGCAACACCCTGCCCATCGCGCTGATCGCGCTGCCGATGACCCTGCTGGTCGTTTCCGGCGAGATCGACCTGTCGGTGGCGTCCACGGCCGGTCTGTCCGGTGCCGTGATGGGCGCCCTGTGGAACCAGGGCATGGCCATCGAGACGATCATCCCGATCTGCCTGCTGCTGGGCGTGGTCTGCGGCTTGATCAACGGCCTGCTGGTGACCAAGCTGGGACTGCCGTCGCTGGCCGTCACCATCGGCACCCTGGCCGCCTACCGGGGCATCGCGCAGATCGTGCTCGGCTCGGACGCGGTGACCGACTTCCCGACGCAGTACCTGGACTTCGCGGCCGGGCGCATCGGCGACACGTTCATCCCGTACGCCTTCCTGCCGTTCCTCGTCCTGCTCGCCATCGCCGTCGTCGCGCTGCACGCCACGCCGTTCGGGCGCTCGCTGTTCGCGATCGGGGCGAGCGAGGAGGCGGCCCGCTTCGCCGGGATCCGGGTCAAGCGGCAGAAGCTGATCCTGTTCACCCTGACCGGTCTGATGGCCTCCCTGACCGGCATCTTCTGGGCGCTGCACTACGCCAGCGCCCGCTACGACAACGCCACGGGTCTGGAACTCTCCGTCGTGGCGGCCGTGTTGCTCGGCGGTATCGACTTCGACGGCGGCAAGGGCACGCTGGGCGGCGCGATCGCCGGCGTGTTCCTCCTCGGGGCGCTGCAGAACGTGATGAGCCTCCAGGACGTCTCCGCGCAGTCGCAGATCGTCGTCACCGGCGTCCTGCTCGTTCTGTCCGTGCTCGGCCCCCGGGTCGTACGGCAGATCTCCACAGCGAGGGCGGGCCGCAGAGCCGCCTCGACTCCCACCTCATAACCCAGCCCTTCCTCGTAAAGGACCACAGCCATGCGCAAGACCACGCTCCGCCGCAGCTGCGCGGCGCTCGCCACCGCCACCTCCCTCGCCCTGGCGCTCACCGCCTGCGGCGGCGGCACCACCAAGAAGGACGTCGCGAACGAGGGCGGCTCCGCGGCCACCGCCGGCAAGGCCGACCCGAACGCCGAGCTGAAGAAGGGGCTGACCGTCGGGTTCCTGCCCAAGCAGGTCAACAACCCGTACTTCACCTCCGCCGACAAGGGCGGTGAGAAGGCCCTGACCGAGCTGGGCTCCAAGTACAAGGAGGTCGGTCCGTCCAGCGCGACCGACACCGCCGGGCAGGTCTCCTACGTCAACACGCTCACCCAGCAGCAGGTCGACGCGATGGCCGTGTCCGCGCAGGACCCGGGCGCCCTGTGCACCGCGCTCAAGCAGGCCATGAAGAACGGCATCAAGGTCGTCACCTACGACTCCGACACCACCGCCGACTGCCGCAACGCCTTCGTCTCGCAGGCCTCCGCCGAGGACCTGGGCCGCACCGAGGTGCAGCTGCTCGCCAAGCAGATCGACTACAAGGGCGAGATCGCGATCCTGTCCGCCGCGCAGACCGCGACGAACCAGAACACCTGGATCGACTTCATGAAGGACGAGCTGAAGAAGCCCGAGTACAAGAACATGAAGCTGGTGAAGGTCGCGTACGGCAACGACGACGCCCAGCAGTCCTTCCAGCAGACCCAGGGCCTGCTCCAGGAGTACCCGAACCTGAAGGGGATCATCTCCCCGACCACAGTTGGCATCAAGGCCGCCGCCCAGTACCTGTCGGGCTCCAAGTACAAGGGCAAGGTCAAGCTGACCGGCCTCGGCACCCCCAACGACATGCGCAAGTACGTCAAGAACGGCACCGTCGAGGCGTTCGAGCTGTGGGACCCGGCGAAGCTCGGCGAGCTGGCCGCCCGTACCGCCGTCGCGCTGGCCTCCGGCCAGATCACCGGCAAGGAGGGCGAGACCTTCAAGGCCGGCTCCATGGGCGAGTACACCATCGGCAAGGACGGCGTGATCAGCCTCGGCAAGCCGACCGTGTTCGACGCCAAGAACATCGACCAGTTCAACTTCTGATCGACTGCTGATCGATTTCTGATCAAAGAAAGGGCTGTTGATGCAGCGCGTGTGCTTCCTGCTGAAGGTCCGGGCGGATCGCCTCGACGAGTACCGCGAGCGGCACGCCGCCGTGTGGCCCGAGATGCTCCAGGCGCTGAAGGAGACCGGCTGGCACAACTACTCGCTCTTCCTGCGCGAGGACGGACTGCTCGTCGGCTACCTGGAGACCGAGGACTTCGCCGCGGCCCAGGCCGGCATGGAAGCCACCGATGTCAACGCCCGCTGGCAGGCGGAGATGGCGCCGTTCTTCGAGTCGCTGGACGGCGCCCGGCCCGACGAGGCCATGAAACCCCTCACCGAAGTGTTCCACCTCGCATGACGATGGAGTCCACGAGATGCACAGACGTACGTTGCTGGCCGCCGCCCTCGCGGGAGCGGTGGTGAGCCCCGCCCTGGCCTCCGGCACGGCGCGGGCCGCCGACCCCGGCCCCTCCGTCACCCGGACCGGCACCACCACTCTCGACAGCCAGGCCCTGTTCTTCGTGTCGTACGACGGGCTGGTCAACAACAACTCGTTCCAGAAGAACGGCCTGCTGACCTACAAGGGCTACCAGTACGCCGTCTGGTACACCGCCGACCGCAACGCCGTCGTCGGCCGCCGTGTCCTCGGCGGGAGCACCTGGTCGACCGTGAAGGTCGGCCACACCCTGCGCTACAACGACTCCCACAACGTCATCTCCATGGGCGTCTCCAAGGTCGACGGCCGACTGCACCTCAACATGGACTCCCACAGCGACGGCTTCACCTACGTCAAGTCGGTCGCCGGGCTGATGGACAACCCCGCCGGGCTCAGCTGGACCGCGAGCCGCTTCGGCGCCCCCCAGTCCACGCTGGACGGCCTCGCGCTGACCTCGCAGTTCACCTACCCCCAGTTCATCTCCACGCCGGAGGGCAGGCTCCAGCTCAGCTACCGCGTCGCCGTCTCCGGCAACGGCCGCAACGCCCTCGCCGAGTACGACGGCACCCGGTGGACCAACCTGGGGGAGTGGTCCAGCTCCACCGGCACCTACACCAGCGAGCACGGCTCCTCCACCGCCCGCAACATGTACCTGCACGGCATCGACTACGACCGGGGCGGCCGGCTGCACTCCTTCTTCACCTGGCGCGAGCAGAACGGCGCCGTGATGTGCAGCAGCGGCGGCATCACCAACCACGACACCGGCTACGTCTACTCCGACGACCGCGGCCGCACCTGGCGCAACAACGCGGGCACCGTCGTCGGCACCACCGGCGGCTCCGACAAGGTGTCCGTGAACGACGCCGGCCTGGTCGTCGACCCGCTCAACCCGGACCACTCCCTGATGAACCAGGAGAGCCAGTTCACCGACTCCGCGGGCCGGCCGCACGCGATCATCTCCTACGTGCCCGGCCGCTTCGGGCAGTGCACCACCAACTACGTCTCCGACCGGACCAGGAACGGCCGCGCCTTCCACGTCCGCCGCAACGCCTCCGGCACCTGGCAGAAGACCGAGATACCGGTCCCGCTCAACTCCAGCCAGCGCACCAAGCTGATCCTGGACACGTACGACAACGCCTACGCGATCTTCCCCTTCGGCCGGATCGCCGGCGCCTCGGCGGCCTCCGGGTACACCGACTGGAGGGTCCTGTTCGACGGCAGCGGCCTCAACGCCTTCGGCGAGGTCGTCATCGACGAGACGCGTGTCGCGCAGGACGGGGTGCTCTCCTTCATGTACCAGGAGAAGTCCAGCGGTACGACGCCCTCGGCGCTGCACGTCGTCGACTTCCGCCTGCCCGCCTGACCGCGACCGGTTACCGGGGCGGCGTGCCGGTAATGTGAAGCCGCCCCGGCCGCCGCCCCCCTCGTCCTCCTGGAGGTCCCTGCCCGATGGCCCAGTCGGTGGGTATCAAGGACGTCGCCCGTGCCGCCGGAGTCTCCGTCGGCACGGTGTCGAACGTGATCAACCGCCCGGACACGGTCGCCACCGAGACCCGGGCCCGCGTGCTGTCCGCGATAGACCGGCTCGGCTACGTCCGCAGCGAGTCCGCGCGCCAGCTGCGCGCCGGCCGCAGCCGCATCATGGGGCTGCTCGTCCTCGACATGGGCAACCCCTTCTTCGTCGACGTGGCGCGCGGCGCCGAACGCGCCGCCCGGCAGGCCGGGCTCGGCGTGATGGTCTGCAACAGCGCCCAGAACCCGGGCGAGGAGGCCGAGTACCTGTCGCTCTTCGCCGAGCAGCGCGTACGCGGCGTGCTGCTCACCCCGGCCGACGCGACCGGCCGCAACATCGAGGCGTTCCGCCGGCACGGCATCCCGTTCGTCCTGGTCGACCGGGTCGCCGAGGGCACCACCGAGTGCTCCGTCTCCGTCGACGACGTCGCGGGCGGCGCCCTCGCCGTACGCCACCTCGTCGACGCCGGGCACCGCTCCCTCGCCTACGTCAGCGGCCCGCCCGGCCTCAACCAGGTCCGCGACCGCCGCACCGGCGCCCTGGAAGCCCTCGCCGAGGCCGGGCTCGGCCCCGACGCCCTGCGCGAGCTGCCCACCGAACGGCTGGACGTCGCCGCCGGCCGCGACGCCGGGGCCCGCCTCCTCGGCCTCGCCGACCGGCCCACCGCCGTGTTCTGCGCCAACGACCTGCTCGCCCTCGGCGTGCTCCAGGCCATGTACGCGGCCGGTGTGCGCGTCCCCGACGACCTCGCCATCGTCGGCTACGACGACATCGAGTTCGCGGCCGCCGCGGCCGTCCCGCTCACCTCGGTACGGCAGCCCGCCGTCACCATGGGCGCCATGGCCGCCGACCTGCTCCTGGAGGAGACGGAGGAGGAGGGCACGGCGCGCCCGCACGAGCACCGGCGGGTCGTCCTCCAGCCGGAACTGGTGGTCCGCCGCTCCAGCCTGGCCGCCCGCTGACCCTGAATCACCGTTCAGCAGGACTTCATGATCCGAAGGGCCTCCGCCCGGACGTTCCCTGTGATGGACTGGGACGCGGTCCGAACATCCGTCCGTCCCGGGAGCCCTGTTGACGCTCAGCTACCGCCAGCCCGGAGTCGTCCTCACCGACCGCCGCTTCACCGTCCCCCTCGACCACGACCGCCCCGAGGGCGAGACGATCGAGCTGTACGCCCGTGAGGTCGTCGCGACCGACAAGGCGGACCAGGACCTGCCGTGGCTGCTCTACCTCCAGGGCGGGCCCGGCTTCGGCGCGGACCGCTCCGTGGGCCGGCCCGGCTGGCTCGGCAGGGCCCTGAAGGAGTACCGGGTGCTCCTCCTCGACCAGCGCGGCACCGGCCACTCCACGCCCGCCGGCCGTCAGACGCTCCCGCTGCGCGGCGGCCCCGCCGACCAGGCCGACTACCTCACGCACTTCCGCGCCGACTCGATCGTCCGCGACTGCGAGGCCATCCGCGCCGAGGTCACCGGCGGCGCGCCCTGGACCGTCCTCGGCCAGAGCTTCGGCGGTTTCTGCGCCACCAGCTACCTCTCCCTCGCCCCCGAGGGCCTGGCCACCGCCGTCATCACCGGCGGGCTGCCCTCCCTGGACGCCCACGCGGACGACGTCTACCGGGCGGCCTTCCCGCGCGTCGAACGCAAGGTCGCCGCCCACTACGCCCGCTACCCGCAGGACGTCGAGCGCGCCCGCCGGATCGCCGACCACCTGCTGACGCACGACGTGGTCCTGCCGAACGGCTACCGTCTCACCGTCGAGGCCTTCCAGTCCCTCGGCATCGTCCTCGGCACCGGCGACGGCACCCACCGCCTCCACTACCTCCTGGAGGAGGCCTTCGTCCGCACCCCGCAGGGCCACATGCTCTCCGACGCCTTCCAGGAGCAGGCGCAGGGCATGCTGTCCTACGCCCGCCACCCGCTGTACGCCCTGATCCACGAGTCGATCTACGGCCAGGACGGCCGGCCCACCGCCTGGTCGGCCGAGCGGGTCCGCGCCGAGTTCCCGCGGTTCGACGCCGCCAAGGCCCTCGCGGGCGACGAACCGCTGCTGTTCACCGGCGAGTCGATCCACCCCTGGATGTTCGAGTGCGACCCGGCGCTGCGCCCCCTGCGCGAGACCGCCGACCTGCTCGCCGCCCGCTCCGACTGGACGCCCCTGTACGACCCGGCCCGGCTCGCCGCCAACGAGGTGCCGGTCGTGGCGGCCGTCTACCACGACGACATGTACGTCGACACGGCCCACTCCCTGCGCACCGCCCGCACCGTCCGCGGGTTGCGCACCTGGATCACGGACGAGTTCGAGCACGACGGCATCCGCACCGGCGGCCCCCGGGTCCTCGACCGGCTGTTGGCGCTGGTGCGGGACGAGGCGTGATGCCGCGCCGCACACGGGGTGATGTCGGTGGCGCGGACTAGTCTGCCGACATGACGGAGCCGACGAGCACTCAACTCCAGCCCATGCCGGGCGACTGGCGGCGCGCCCTCGCGGTCGTGGCCCACCCCGACGACCTCGAGTACGGCTGCTCCGCGGCGATCGCGGCCTGGACCGACGAAGGCCGCGAGATCGCCTACGTCCTCGCCACCCGGGGCGAGGCGGGCATCGACACCCTGGAGCCCGCGCGGTGCGGACCCCTGCGGGAGCGGGAGCAGCGGGCGAGCGCGGCGGTGGTCGGGGTGTCCGAGGTGGAGTTCCTCGACCACAAGGACGGTGTCATCGAGTACGGCACCGCCCTGCGCCGCGACATCGCCGCCGCGATCCGCCGGCACCGGCCCGAGCTGGTCATCACGCTCAACCACCGGGACACCTGGGGCGGCGTCGCCTGGAACACCCCGGACCACGTCGCCGTCGGCCGGGCCACCCTCGACGCGGCCGGCGACGCCGGCAACCGCTGGATCTTCCCGGAACTCGTCGAGCAGGGCCTCGAACCCTGGGACGGCGTGCGCTGGGTCGCCGTCGCCGGCTCCAGCACGCCGACGCACGCCGTGGACGCGACGCCCGGCCTGGAGCGCGCGGTGCGCTCCCTGCTCGAACACCGCACCTACATCGAGGCGTTGACGGACGAGGATCCGGAGACGTATGTCCGCGGCTTCCTGACGCAGCACGCCGAGACGACGGGGGAGCGGTTCGGGGGCAGGCCCGCCGTGGCGTTCGAACTGTTCGGCAGATGAGGGGGAGACCATGACGGGCAGCGAGGAACTGGCCGACCGGTTCGAGGAGCACCGGGGGCGGCTGAAGGCGGTCGCGTACCGCATGCTCGGGTCGCTGGCGGAGGCGGAGGACGCCGTTCAGGAGACCTGGCTGAAGCTCGGCCGCACCGACCCGGAGGACATCCGGAACCTCGGCGGCTGGCTGACCACCGTGATCGGCCGGGTCTGCCTCGACCTGCTGCGCTCACGCGCCGCCCGCCGCGAGGAACCGATGGACGACACGCTCGGCACGTTCGTCCCGGACCCCGTGCTGCGCCCGCTGTCCCACATCGACCCGGCCGAGGAAGTGCTCCAGGCCGACTCCGTGGGCCTCGCGCTGCTCGTCGTGCTGGAGAACCTGACGCCCGACGAGCGGCTCGCGTTCGTGCTGCACGACATGTTCGCCGTGCCGTTCGACGACATCGCGCCGATCGTGGAGCGCGAACCGGCCGCGACCCGGCAGCTGGCGAGCCGGGCCCGGCGCCGGGTGCGCGGCGCCACCCCGGCGGCGGAACCGGACCTCGGCCGGCAGAAGGAGGTGCTCGACGCCTTCCTGGCCGCCTCGCGCGGCGGGGACTTCGAGGCGCTGCTCGCGCTCCTCCACCCGGACGTGGTGCTGCGGGCCGACTCGGGCGAGCTGGTGCGCGGCGCGGCCGTGTCCAAGGTGGTCCAGGGGGCGAAGGCGGTGGCGGAGCAGGCGCTCATGTTCGCCCGGTTCGCGCAGGCCGCGGAGCTGGTGCTGGTCAACGGCGCGGTCGGGGTCGTCAACGCGCCCGGTGGACGCGTGCAGTCCGTCATGGGTGTCACGATCACCGACGGCCGGATCACCGGCATGTACATCCTGGCCGACCCCGAGCGTCTGGAGCGCCTGGCGGCGCCCGGCCTCGCGGGGTGACTCAGGCCGCGACGGCCAGCGGTCCGAGGCCGCGGTGCGGGTCCACGACCCGCCCGTCCGGCAGGAGTTCGCCGGTGTCGTCGAAGACGATGGTGCCGTCGGACAGCAGGCTCCAGCCCTGTTCGGGGTGGGCCGAGACGATCACGGCGTTCTGGCGGTCGACGCTGTCCGGGGTGGGGCACGAAGGCTGGTGCGTGAGCATGACGTCTCTCCTCTTCCGTACGGCTCCCGCCTGTTCGGCTGCTGTCTCAGTGGTAGCCGAGCTTGTTTTCCGTTGTATGAGGAGACCCCCACAGGACCGGGAACTCATCGGTGAGTTCTCGTTTCGTATGCTGAACGCCATGCGAGATCACCACGCCGCGCGAGCGGAACTGCGCGGCGACTGCGAGCGGTGCTTCGGTCTGTGCTGCGTCGCCCTGCCGTTCGCGGCCTCGGCCGACTTCGCGGTCGACAAGGCCGCCGGCACGCCCTGCCGCAACCTCCGGGACTACCACCGCTGCGGCATCCACGCCAGGCTGCGGCAGAAAGGATTCACCGGCTGCACGGTCTACGACTGCTTCGGCGCCGGGCAGCGGGTCTCGCAGATCACCTTCGGCGGGCGGGACTGGCGGACCGGGCCGCCGGAGCACGCCCGCCGCATGTTCGACGTGTTCCCGGTCGTCCGGCAGCTGCACGAGCTGCTGTGGTACCTCACCGAGGCGCTCGCCCTGCCCGCGGCCGGCCCCGTCCACGCCGAGCTGCGCGAGGCCCTGGCGAAGACGGAGGAACTGACCGGCGGGACCCCCGGGGAACTCGCCGCGCTGGACGTGGCGGCCCACCGCCAGGAGGTCAACGTCCTGCTGCTAAGGGTGAGCGAGCTGGCCCGGGCCGGCAGCAAGGGCCGCAGGAAGGACCGCCGGGGCGCGGACCTCATCGGAGCCCGCCTCAAGGGCGCCGACCTGCGCGGCGCCAGCCTCCGCGGCGCCTACCTCATCGCCGCCGACCTCACCGGCGCGGACCTCAGGGGCGCCGACCTGATCGGCGCCGACCTGCGCGACGCGGACCTCACCGACGCCGACCTGACCGGGGCGTTCTTCCTCACCCAGCCGCAGCTCAACGCGGCGCGGGGGAGCGCCGGCACCCGACTGCCGGAGTCGGTCACCCGGCCCGGGCACTGGACAGAGCGGGGCTGAGCCGGTTCTCGGTGGTGGGGTGGGGCGTTCGCCCCGGTTCTCGGTGCCCCAGGTCCTTGGGCAGTGCGGGCTGAGCCGCCTCCGGTTCGCGGGGGTGAGTCACCTGCCCCCCGGCCCTGGGCAGTGCGGGCTGAGCCGGCTCCCGGTCGTGGGAGTCAGTCGCCCGTACCCGGCACCGGGCAGTGCAGCTCCGGGGCCGGTTCCCGTGGCGCGGTCCGGCGCTCCGGGTGGAGTCGCAGCCCTTCCGGCATCAGTGTGAGCCGCTCCGTCACGCGCAGCCGGTACTCCGGCTCGGGACGCAGCTCGTAGCGGCGCAGCAGCAGGCCGAGCACCAGCGTCGCCTCGTGCAGCGCGAACTGGCGCCCGATGCACGCCCGCGCCCCCGTCCCGAACGGCTTGAAGGTGTGCGGCGCCCGGGTCCGTACGGCCTGCGCCTCGAAACGGTCCGGATCGAAGCGCTCGGCGTCCGCGCCCCACACCTCGGGGTCCCGGTGCAGCATCGGCGTCAGCACCAGCGCCCACGCCCCGCGCCGCATCGGGTGCTCGCCGGCCAGCACGGTGTCCTCGCGGGCCTCCCGGGCGAAGGCGGGCGCCGTGGGCCACAGCCGCAGCGACTCGTCCAGCACCCGGCGGACGTAGCGCAGTCGGGCCACCTGTTCGTAGGCCGGTTCCGCCGCGCCCGCCCACACGCGGTCCACCTCGGCGCGGGCCCGGGCCGCGACCTCCGGGTGGCGGGAGAGGTAGTGCAGGGCGAAGGAGAGCGCGCCCGACGTCGTCTCGTGGCCGGCGACCAGGAAGGTGATCACCTGGCGGCGCACGTTCCGCGGCTCCAGCCGCTCCCCGGTCTCGGGGTGGGCTGTCTCCAGCATCCGGTCGAGCAGGTCCCCGTCCCCGCGGCCGCCGGCCCGCCGCGCCCGGACCAGCTCGTCGACCGTGCGGTTGAGGTAGGTGATGTCGGCCGCGTTGCGCCGGCTCGCGCTCCGCAGCAGCAGCGGGGCCAGCGGGAAGGGCACGGTGTTGAGCCGCTGCGCGTAGGTCAGCGTGCCGACCATCGCGGTCACGAAGGGGTGCGGCCGGGAGCGTTCGAACGACTCGAAGTCGTGCCCGAAGCCGGTGCGCGCGATCGTCTCCAGCGTCAGCTTGGTCATGTCGCCCGGCACGTCCACCGCCCGGCCCGCCGCGGCAGCCCGGTCCCAGTGCTCCGTCAGCTGCCGCGCGACGGCCAGCATCATCGGGTGGTATCCCGCCATGGCCTCGCGGCTGAACCCCGGCGCGAGCACGTCGTGCGCCAACTGCCAGTTCGGCTCGTGGTTGTACGCCGTGAACAGGCCGTCCCCGGCGACCGGCCGCAGATTGGCTATGCCGAGCCCCACGTGCTTGGCGAACCGCGACTCGTCCGCGAGGTCGGCCGCGTGCCGGGCGCCCCAGACGAACACGAACTCCTTGCCGAAGGCCTTCCGCCGGAAGACCGAACCGAGTTGGCGGGCGTACCGCAGCGAGTCCTGCAGCGGGGTGCGCCGGTTGACGCCCACCACGTCACCGAGCAGCGGAATCCGGTACGGCGGATGCGGGATGCGGTCCAGCTCCGGCCAGCCCAGCTCGGCACTCCGGAACCCCTTGGGCACCCCGTCCCGTGTCGGCGCCTGGGTCATGACGCGATCTCCCTTGATGCGGCGGCGGGTTCGCACGTGTTGTACGCGGGTTCAATAGCGCGCTTCAGTCTGGTCCCGTTGTTGAACCGGCGTCAAGTAAAGTGCGGGCATGGCCGCGAACCAGGCCGGGCGCACGCGCCGCCGGCTCAGCACCCAGGAGCGCCGCGAGCAGCTGCTGTCGGTCGGGGCGCGGCTGTTCTCCGAGAGCCCGTACGACGACGTGTGGATCGAGCAGGTCGCCGAGATCGCCGGGGTGTCGCGCGGGCTGCTGTACCACTACTTCCCGACCAAGCGGGACTTCTTCGCGGCGGTCGTGGAGCGCGAGAGCGAGCGGATGCTGCGCATGACGGCGGCGGTGCCCGGCGTCCCGGTGCGCGAGCAGCTCGCGGACGGTCTCGACACGTTCCTGGAGTACGTCCGGGAGCACGCGCACGGCTACCGGGCCTTCCACCGCGCCGACGCGGCCGGGGACCAGGCGGTGCGCAGGGTGTACCAGCGGGCCCTGGCCGCGCAGGAGCGGCAGATCCTCGCGGCGCTCGCCGCGGACCCCGAGTTCGGTCCCGCCGTCGAGGACCGGCCGGAGGTGCGGCTCGCCGTGCGCGGCTGGCTGGCGTTCACCACGGCCGTGTGCCTGGAGTGGCTGCGCGACACCGAGTTGACCCGGGAGCAGGTGCGCGAACTGTGCGCGCGCGCCCTGCTGGGGGTCCTCACGCCCTGAAAGGTCCCGCAAAGATCACGTGACGAGGTTGGCCCACACCCTGATCTTCGGTAGGTTAGGTGAGGCTTACCTAAGGAGGTCTGGGATGGGTGACGACAGCCACAGCTGGACGGCGGCCCCCGCCGCGGCGGAACGGGCGCGCTCGGTACTCGCCGCCGCGTGGTCCTGCTCGGTGACCGCGGAGGGCATGCGGGAGGAGCTGGTCGGCGCGCACACGGTGGCCGAGGACGGCCGGGTGCTCGTGGATGTGCCAGAGGACAGCGCCCTGCTCGCGGCCGCGATCTGCGCGCCCCGGGGCGAGCCGTCCGCGGTGCTGGAGTTCGCCGACGTCGCGCCCGTACCGCTCCGCAGCCGGATCCGCGCCCGGCTCTGGCTCGCGGGCTGGTTCGCCGTCGAGGAGGGCCGGCTCGCCTTCACGCCCACGCGTGTGGTGCTACGGCAGCCGTCCGGTGCCGTCGTCGTGGACCTGGAGGACTTCGCCGCCGCCGTGCCCGACCCGCTCACCACCGCCGAGGCCAGGCTGCTGACGCACCTCGCCGACTGCCACGCCGACGCGGTCGAGCGGCTCACCCGCCTGGTCGACTCCGACAGCCTGCACGGCGCGGTCCGCGTCCAGCCGCTCGCCGTCGACCGGCACGGCCTCACCCTGCGCATCGAACGCGCCCGCGCGCACGGCGACGTACGCCTGGCGTTCCACCGGCCCGCCGACGACGTCGCGCAGCTCACCGAGCGCATGCACGTCCTGCTCGGCCAGGCCAGTGCCGCGTCCTGCCCCCGGGCGCTACAGCGGCAGCGCACAGACGGCGACCGGTGAGGGAAACGGTTCGCCGGCCCGTCGCAGGGTGCCGCTCGCCTCGTCCACGTGGAAGACGGTGACGGTCGAGGACTTCTGGTTCGCCGCGAACAGCAGCGTGCCCTCCGGCGAGAGGGCGATCTGACGCGGGAAGTCCCCGTCCACCGGCACCGTGTCCAGCAGCCTGAGCCGGGCGCCGTCCGCCTCGATCGCATAGCGCGTGAGGCTGTTGTGGCCGCGGTTGGCGAGATAGGCGTACCGGCCGTTCGGGGTGACGAGGATCTGCGCCGGGTAGCTGGTGCCCGAACCCGTACCCGTGGACTGCGCCTCGCCGACGCGCACGCGGCCGGAGGCCGGGTCGTACGAGCAGACCGCCACCGTGTTGTCGACCTCGTCGGCGACGTAGGCGTACCGGCCGCCCGGGTGGAACGTGAGGTGGCGCGGACCGGCGCCCGGCCGGGTCTGCGCCCGCGCGACCTCGGTGAGCCTGCCGGCCTTCTCGTCGAGCCGGTACGTGTAGACGGTGTCGGTCCCCAGGTCGACGGCCAGCACATGGCCCCCGTCGGGGCTCGTGATGATCTGGTGGGCGTGCGGGCCCTCCTGGCCCGGGCCGGGCGGTGGACTGGAGTGCGTGACGAGGTCGCTGCGCTCGCCGAGGGCCCCCGAGGCGTCGATCGGATGCACGGCCACGCTGCCCGAGCCGTAGTTCGCGCTGAACAGCCAGCGCCCGCCGGGATGCACCGACAGATGGCAGGGGGCCGCGCCGCCGGTGCTCCGGCTGCCCAGGATCTTCCGGTCGGAGAGCCGGACGGCGGTCACGGCGCCGTCCTCGCGCTCGTCCACCGCGTACAGCGTGCGGCGGTCCGGGTGGACCGCGAGGTACGACGGGTCGCCGACGCCGGGGACCGTGCCCGTGCCGGTGATCCGGCCCGTCGCCGGGTCGTACGTGGCCAGGCCGATGCCCTCGCCGCCGCCCTCGGCCGACGTGTAGGTGCCGAGGTACAGGGGCCGCGGACCGGAGGGGCGCCGGGCCTCGCGGGACGGGCTGGTGCTCGCCTCGGGCGCGGGGGACGCGGCGGGCTCGGGCGCCGTGTCGCAGGCCGGCAGCGCCGCCGCGGCGGCCCCTCCCGCCAGCGCGCCGACGAACCGGCGCCTGCTCCAGCCAGTGCTGCCCATGTCACCCCTCAGGTCGTCACTCGTCCCCGTCGCGACAGCCACCTTGGCGTGGATCACCCGTCGGGTGCAACGCCAGGGCTCGTGGTCGTCCCGCACTCCCTCAGCGCGAACGCCTGCCGACCCCGGTCCGGTTCTGCCACAGCTGCTCCTGAACGCCCAGGCGCTCCCGCATCCGCGTCAGGCGCGGCATCCGCACGCGCTGCTCCCGCGACACCCGGTCCAGTTCCTCCAGCAGGCGACGGGTGCGGTGCTCGGTGTCGAGTTCGTCGAGGATCCGGTTGACCTCCGTCAGGACGGCGCCCGGAAGCTGCCAGTGCCGCGGGTCGCGCTCCGCCTCCTCGCGCAGCAGCAGGGCCAGCTTGTCGCGGGTGCCCGCCGCGGTGCGCAGTTCCGCGGCGAGACGTTCCTCCGCCGACTCGGCGCTGGCGCTGAGATGGGTGGTGACCAGCACCGCGAAACTCACCACGGCGTCGGCGATCTCGGACAGCAGCTGCTCCAGCGTGGCGCCCGTCTCGGCCTCGAACAGCGGCTCCGGCTCGCGTTCCTTCGCCAGGTCGGTGAGGGAACGGGCGAGCACCCGCAGGACGACCGTGCAGATCTCCAGCGTGTCCAGGCCGGTGCGCAGCACCACCCGGTGCAGCAGGCCCTCGCGGACGCGCGGGTTGAGCCGCAGGCTGTCCTCGGCCTGCCGGAGGGCGGCGTCCACCTCGACGATGTCGTGGTCCAGGCGGCGCGCCTCGTGGAGCTGCTCCGCCGCACGGTCGACGGGCGTGCCGCGGGCGGCGGCCTCCTCGCCCAGGCGCAGCATCAGCTGCCGCAGCCGGCGGGCCAGGCCCTCGATGGACTCGCCGGCCTCCTCCACCCACACCGGCGGAGCCAGCAGCAGATTGCAGCCGAGCCCGACGACGGCACCGATCAGCGTCTCCAGGACCCGGGCCCAGGCGGTGTCCCCGACGGTGGTGACCCCGAGGACGAGCATCGCGCTGATCGCGACCTCGGGGACGTACTCCTCCACCCGGACCAGCCGCCCCACGGCCAGCGCGGCCACGATCAGCAGGGCCAGGCTCCACCACGTCAGACCCACCAGCAGGCTGAACGCGATGGCGACGAGGACCCCGGCGACCACGGCGTTCACCCGCCGGAAGCCGTTGGTGAGCGTGGCGTACAGCGTCACCTGGACCACCAGCAGGGCCGTCAGGGGAGCGGTGAGGGGTGCCTTCTCGGGGCTCAGCCGCAGCGCGATGACGTAGGCGATCGTCGCCGCGGTCGCGGACCGCAGCGTCTGGACGACCACGGGGTCACGGCGTTTGTTCAGGACCCGCGTCGCGTGCGCCGTCCACTTACGTACCTCTCGCATCCTCGGGCTGTTCCCCTTCCCCTGGCGCATCGAACGTATCCATGATCGAACGTATCCACGAAGGACGCCAATGCCCTGGGGGAAAGGGGCGGGGGAGGGCGGTCAGGCGTAGAGCTTGTCGAGGAAGGCGGCCAGATGGCCCGTGGTCCGGTCGATCTGCTCCTCAAGCGTGAGGCTCTCCTCGAAACGGGCGCCGGTCTCCGGCAGCTTCTTCCCGCGTACGTACAGCGAACAGGCGAGGTCGGTGCACATGTACACGCCGACGGAGTTCCCCTCGCGTCCGGCGGCCCCCGCCTTCCGGGCGGTCATCAGCGAGACACCGCCGCGCGGGTGCGTCGTCAGGCACAGCGAGCACATGCTGCGGTGCAGGAACCCGCGCTGCGCGGTCTGGAAGCGCATCGCCACGCCGACGAGCCGCCCCTGGCGCTCGGTCACCAGATAGCTCCGGTCGGGCGCCCCCGGATCCCGCCACCCGAGGAAGTCGAGATCGTCCCAGGGACGCTCGGCGAGATCCCGGGGCACGGCCAGGCGCTTGGCCTCTCCCTTGGAGCAGTTGACAAATGAGTTGCGGATGTCCTGCTCGGTGAGTGATCTCATGGGAGGGCTCCTGGTCGTCGTCGCCGAAACCTAGGGGTCCTAGGTTCTGTTTCCGGGTCAGGTTAAACATCGGCGGCGAGGGGGAGCCAATGGATTTCCACGGGGTCGACAGTCCGTGTGCCCGTGCGGCGCTGCGTCATGTGGCGGCCCGCTCGGCGGGACCCGCCGTCGACGCGCGCCTGCGCATCACACTGAACTTCCACCCGGACCGGACCGCGGGCGGCCGGCCCGTCCTCGCCACGATGGCGCGGGACGGCAGGTACCACTCGCAGTTCGTCACCGGTACCGGCAACGGCGGTCTCACCGCCCACCCCGGGGGCGACCGGTGGCGCTGGGAGAGCAGGATCTTCGGCGGCGCGTACGACACCGCGGCCGGGCACGAGCGGCCCGTGTACGGCGCCCTGGACTTCCGCCGGCAGGTGGTCGGCGCGGCACCCCGGTTCGGCTCCTCCCACTTCCGGCTGCGCGCCGCGGCCCTCGACCGCGCCACGTTCTGCTACCCCGACAGCGCCGCCGAACCGGCCGACTTCGGCGTCGCGGCCGGGATGTCGCTGATCGCGCTGGCCGAGGCGGACGACCGGGACGCCCTCGACGACTACATCGAGGCGCAGGTGCACGGCGGTGTCGACCTCGCCCGCGACGTGGAGGCCCTCGTACTGGACGCCTGCTACCGCGGCACGCCCGTCGAGGCCGCCGCCCTGCGGCTGCCCTGCCCGGTCGAGTGGCACCCCGGCTACCGGCTCACGGTGGCCGCGCTGCGGCGCCACGGCGACTACCGCGGACGGGAGTACGCCGAGCTGGGGGCCCGGATCGCCCGGGACGGCCTCGTCGACCCCCGGGCCATCGGCGACGCCGCCCGGACCGGTCGCTACGACCCGCAGGACCTCAAGATGGTCTGGCACACCCTGGCCCGCTTCGGCGCCCCGGAGGGCGCGGGCACGGCCTACTCCGGGGCGGAGGCCTCCGGTGGCCACACACCCGGCGTGAGCACCCCCAGCGCGTAGGCCCGGGCCACCAGTTCCGTGCGGTTGGCGGCGTTCCAGCGGGAGGACAGGCGGCGCAGGTGGTAGGTCACGCCGTCGGAGGTGAGGCCGGTCTCGCGTGCCGCCCGGGCCGTGGTGGCGCCGCCGGCCAGGAGGGCGAGGATGCGGGCCTCCACCGGGGTGACCCGGGACTGCCCGGCGGGGGCGTCCGCAGGGGGCCGCTCGCGTTCGCCCTCCACCCGCAGCATCACCAGCAGCGCCGGCGTGTCCTCCACCGTGTCGCTCACCGGGTCCGCCGTCAGCTCCCCGTACCGCTCCGCGCCGCCGGGCGCCCGCCAGCGCACCGACACCTGGTAGCGCGAGCGGCGCCGCATCCGCAGCGCCTCGGCGATCCGCTCCACCTGCGTCGCCTCCCGCGGGCTGAACAGGTCCAGCACGTCCCGGCCGCGCAGCCGCCCCGGCGTCGTACCGCACTCCGCGGCCATCGCCGGATTGGCCAGCAGCACCGCCCCGTACACGTCGCACACCGCCACCGGCATCGCGATCCGGTCGAAGAGGAGCAGCGCGCGGTTGCGCCACACCACGGCCTCCAGCCGGGCCAGGTCCACGGTTCTCTCCTGCCACGCCGGGTCGCTGCCGCGCAAGAGCGACGCGTCTGCTTGTACTACACAATCATGTAGGGCGGTGACCTCGCCCGCCGGGGCCCGTGGACCACGCTGGAAGCAGTACTTCCGTACCGCGAAAGGCAGTTGCCGCGTCATGCCCCCCACCGGACAGACTCCCCCCACCGCAGACTCCCTCCCCGGCGTCCCCGTCGCCGACATCTCCGCCACCGGACCCGGCGGTGCGCCCGTCCAGCAGGCCATGGACCTGATGCGCGAGCACGGGCCCGTCTTCGTGCGGCGGCTGTACGGGCGGGACACCCTGTTCGTGGGCGACCTGGACCTCGTGGCCGACCTCGCGGACGAGCAGCGGTTCGCCAAGCACATCGGGCCCGGCCTGGAGAACGTCCGAGAGTTCGCCGCCGACGGCCTGTTCACCGCGTACAACGACGAGCCCAACTGGGCCAAGGCGCACGACATCCTCATGCCCGCCTTCGCGCTCGGCTCGATGCGGACCTACCACCCCGTGATGCTGAAGGTGGCCCGCCGGCTCATCGCGTCCTGGGACCGCGACGCCCGCGCCGGACGGCCGGTGAACGTCCCCGACGACATGACCCGCATGACGCTCGACACCATCGGACTGGCCGGGTTCGGTTACGACTTCGGCTCCTTCGAGCGGCCCGAGCCGCACCCCTTCGTCGAGTCGATGGTCCGCTGCCTGGAGTGGAGCATGACCCGCCTCGCCCGCGTCCCGGGCCGGGACCACTCCGCGGCGGACGCGGCCTTCCGGGACGACGCCGCCCACCTCGCCCGGGTCGTCGACGACGTCATCGCCGCCCGCACCGGCACCGACCAGAGCCAGGCCGACGACCTCCTCGGCCTGATGCTCACCGCCGAGCACCCGGCCGACGGCACCACCCTCGACGCCGCCAACATCCGCAACCAGGTCATCACCTTCCTGATCGCCGGCCACGAGACCACGTCCGGCGCCATGTCCTTCGCCCTGTACTACCTCGCCAAGCACCCCACCGCGCTCGACCTGGTGCGGCGCGAGGCCGACGAGCTGTGGGGCGACCAGGCCGACCCCGAGCCGACCTACGACGAGGTCGGCAGGCTGACCTACACCCGCCAGGTCCTCAACGAGGCGCTCCGGCTCTGGCCCACGGCCGCCGTGTTCGCCCGGCAGGCCCGCGAGGACACCCTGCTCGGCGGCCGCATCCCGCTGCGCGCCGGCCAGTCCGCCCTGGTGCTCACGCCGATGCTGCACCGGCAGCCCGTCTGGGGCGACAACCCCGAGCTGTTCGACCCCTCCCGCTTCACGCCCGAAGCCGAGGCCGAGCGCCCGGTGCACGCCTTCAAGCCGTTCGGCACCGGCGAACGCGCCTGCATCGGGCGGCAGTTCGCGCTGCACGAGGCGACCATGCTGCTGGCCATGCTCGTCCACCGCTACCGGCTGCGCGACCACGCCGACTACCGGCTCACGGTCAAGGAGACCCTCACCCTCAAGCCCGAGGGCTTCACCCTCACGCTCGCCCCGCGCACCTCCGCCGACCGCGTCCACCCGCCGCTGCCCGGCGCCGCCCCGGCCCAGCAGGCCCGGTCGGCCGAACCGCAGGGCCTGCCCGCCCGCGTCCGCCCCGGCACCGCCGCCCTCTTCCTGCACGGCAGCAACTACGGCACCTGCCGCGACTTCGCCGCCCAACTCGCCGACGAGGCCGCCGCACTCGGCTGCGAGACGCGGGTGGCGCCCCTGGACGCGTACGCCGACGGCCTGCCCACCGACCGGCCCGTGGTCATCACGGCCGCCTCCTACAACGGCCGCCCCACCGACGACGCCACCGCCTTCGCCGCCCGGCTGGAGGAGACCCACGACCTGACCGGCGTGACCTACGCCGTCCTCGGCGTCGGCGACCGCAACTGGGCCGCCACCTACCAGCACGTCCCCACCCGGATCGACGAGCGGCTCGCCGAGTCCGGCGCGACCCGCCTGCTGGAGCGCGCCGCCGCCGACGCCTCCGGCGACCTCACCGGCACCGTCCGCGCGTTCACCGCCGCCCTGCGCACCGCCCTCCTGGAGCGGTACGGCGACCCGGACGCCACCGCCCCGGACACCGGCGAGCCCACGGCCGCCTACGAGGTCCGCGCCCTGACCGGCGGCCCCCTGGACGCCCTCGCCGAACGGCACGGCCTCGTCCCCATGCGGGTCACCGAGGCCCACGACCTCACCGCGCCCGGCCACCCGCGCCGCAAGCGGTTCGTCCGCGTGGCGCTGCCGGACGGCGTCACCTACCGCACGGCCGACCACCTCACCGTGCTCCCCGCCAACGCCCCGGACCTCGTCGCCCGCGCCGCCGCCGCGCTCGGCGCCGACCCCGACACCGTCCTGGACATCCGCGCCACCCGCCCCCGCCGCGACGGCATCGCCGTGGACCGCCCCGTGACGGTACGCCATCTCCTCACCCACCACGTGGAGTTGCAGGAGCGCCCGACCGCCGGTCAACTGGCCGCGCTCGCCGCCGCCAACCCCTGCCCGCCCGAGCGCGCGGCCCTGGCCGCCCTCACCGACGACCCGCGCACCCTCGTGGAGATCCTGGAGGACCACCCGGCCCTGCGCGGCGCCCTGGACTGGCCGCGCCTCCTCGACCTCCTCACCCCGCTGCGCCCGCGCCACTACTCCATCTCCTCCTCGCCCGCCGTCGACCCCGGCCACGTGGACCTGATGGTCTCCCTGCTCCGGGCGCCCGCCCGCTCGGGCAGGGGCGTCTACCGGGGCACCGGTTCCGGCCACCTCGCCACCGTCCGGCCCGGCGACACGGTGTACGCGCGCGTGCAGCCCTGCCGGGAGGCCTTCCGCATGGACGCCGACGGCGGCTCCGCACCGGTCGTCATGATCGCGGCGGGCACCGGTCTCGCCCCGTTCCGCGGCGCGATCGCCGACCGTGCGGCGGCCCTCGCACGGGGCGCCGAACTCGCCCCCGCCGTCTGCTACTTCGGCTGCGACGCGCCGGACGCGGACTTCCTGCACGCGGAGGAACTGCGCGCCGCCGAGACCGCCGGGGCGGTCTCCCTGCGCCCCGCCTTCAGCGCGGCCCCCGAGGGCGAGGTGCGGTTCGTGCAGCACCGCATCGCCGCCGAGGCCGAGGAGGTCTGGGCGCTGCTGGACGCCGGTGCGCGGGTGTACGTGTGCGGCGACGGTTCGCGGATGGCGCCCGGGGTGCGGGAGGCGTTCCGTACCCTGTACCGCAAGCACACGCCGGACGCCGACGAGCGGGCCGCCGAGCAGTGGCTCGACGGGCTGATCGCGGACGGGCGTTACGTCGAGGACGTGTACGCGGCCGGCTGACCGCGGCGAAGGGGAGGGGTGGGCGCACGGTGGTGGACTCCTGGGAACGGGCCCGGCGCATTCTCGGGGAGGCGGGCCTGGACCCCGGCGGCCTCGCCCACCTCGCCCCGCTGACCGGGGGCACGTACAACACCGTCGAGGAACTCCGCCTCACCGACGGCGGCCGCTACGTGCTGAAGGTCCCGCCCCCCGCGGCCGTCCCCGGCATGCGGCACGAGCGCCGGCTGCTCGTGTCGGAGGCGGAGTTCTACCGCTCGGCCGCCCGCGTCGGCGTCCCGGCGCCGCGGCTGGTGTCCCTGGGCGACGACTTCCTGCTGATGACGGCCTGCCCGGGCGAAACCTGGGGCGACTCGCTCACGGACCGGGAACGGACCGCGCTGCGCACCGAGCTGGGCGGCCACGTGGCCCGGCTCCACGGCGTGACGGGCCCCGGCCACGGTTACCCCTCCGGCGCCCTCGGACCGCTCGCGCCCGACTGGCGGACCGCGTTCACGACGATGTTCGACGCCGTGCTCGACGACGCCCGGCGCTACGAGGCCCGGCTGCCCCGGTCCGCCGACGCGGTGGCCCGTACCGCCGGGTCCGCGTACGGTGCCCTCGACGAGGTCACCGTCCCCCGCCTCGTCCACTTCGACCTGTGGCCCGGCAACATCATGGTCGACCGCTCGGACGGCGGGGCCCGCATCGGCGGTCTCATCGACGGCGAGCGCATGTTCTGGGGCGACCCCCTGGCCGACTTCGTCTCCCTGGCGCTGCTGGGGGACATCAGGAAGGACGAGGCGTTCCTTGCGGGGTACCGGGAGGCCGGGGGCCGGGCGGAGTTCGACGCCCCGGCCCGGCTCCGCCTCGCCCTGTACCGGTCCTACCTCTACCTGATCATGCTCACCGAGACGGTCCCGCGCGAGGTCGGCGCGGAGCAGGAGCGCTGGGTCCAGGAGGCCGTCGCCCCGGAACTCGTCGCGGCCCTGGACGAGATCGAGGACCTCGTGGCCACCGGTCGGCTCACCCCATGAGGCGAGCGGCCGGCTCGCCGCGCCGACCGTGACGGCGTCGGGCCCGAGCCGGCCGAGGCCGATGGTGACCTTCCCGGCCGGGTGGCGCAGGGCGTACGCCAGGGCGTGGCGGCGTACGGCGGGCAGGAAGCGTGAGCCGAGCGCCAGGCCCGCCCAGCCGCCGATGAGGACGCGCTCGGGCTGGAAGAGGTTGATCAGGCCGGACAGGCCGGCGCCCGGGTACCCGGCGGTCTCCTCCAGGACGGCCAGGACGAGCGAGCGCGACGTTCCTCCGCCCGCGGCGGACGGCGCCCCGACCCCGCACCGGACGGTCCGCTCCCCGCCTGGCGCACGGCGCTCCAGGAGCGTGCACCGCGCTGAGGTTTCTCAGGTCACGGCGGAGGTACTCGCGTGGCGCCCGGACGAGCGAAGGGAGTACGCCGTGACCGACCACCGCCTCGAAGCACCCGGCGAGAACGGTGAGCCCGTCCCGCGGGACATGCCGGACCAGCAGGCCGACGCCGGCGAGGACCCGTGGGAGGTCGCACCGCGCTTCACGGGCACCGGCGAGAACGAGAACGACCAGGCGGACGAGGCCGACGAGCCGGCCGACGACGTCCCCGACACGGACGAAGCCGGGACGGGCCGGCAAGGCGCGCCGCGCTCGGGAACGGCGCAGACCGAGCATCCGGTGCCGGACGAGTCCTCCGGCTGAGCCCGGACGAGTCCTCCGGCTGAGCGGGGAGAGCCCCGGAAAACTCCGAGGCCGCCCCGGAAAGAACACCGAGGGCCGCGGCCGACTGTGGGGGTCGGCCGCGGCCCTCGGCCTCGTTCTCGGCTCCTCCGCGGGATCAGCCCACCTTGCGGCCCCGCAGCGGCTCCGTCCCCGCCCCCGCGCCCTGCTGGAGGCCCTGCAGGAACTCCGCCAGCACCTCCGTCGCCGTACGCTCCGGCTGCCAGCCGAGTTCCCTGCGGGCACGCCCGGAGTCCATCAGGGGCAGCCGCAGCACCGCGTCGAACAGGTGCGGGGAGGCGGGCAGCAGGTGCAGGCCCCAGGCAGCCGCGATCGCCGAACGGGCCGCCGTGCGCGGCAGCCGCACCGGCCGGGCCCCGAGCATCTCGCCCAGCACGTGCGCGTCGACCGCCGGCTCGGCCGCCAGGTTGAAGGCGCCCCGGGCGTCGGAGTGCACCGCCAGCCGATACGCGTGCGCCGCGTCGTCCGTGTGCAGCGCCTGCACCCGCAGCCCCGGGATGTCCGGCAGGAAGGGCAGCAGCTCCGGGCGGGCCAGCGGGCCCGGCAGGAACTTGCCGCCGAAGATGCGGCGCTGCTCGCTCGCGGACTCCCGCTTGAAGAGGAAGGCGGGGCGCATCCGCACCACCCGCGTGCCGGGGTGGTCGCGCTCGAACGTGTCCAGCGCGCGCTCCAGATAGGCCTTCTCCCGGCAGTACGCGGCGTCCGGCCAGCCGTGCGTCGGCCACGACTCGTCCACCGCCTCGTCCTTGGGTCCGGGGGAGTAGGCGCCGACCGACGAGGCGTGCACCAGCGCCGGCACCCCGGCCTCGGCCACCGCCTCGAACACCCGCATGCTGCCCAGCACGTTGGTGCGCCAGGTCGCCGCCGGATCGTGCGTCGGCTGGAACGCCCAGGCCAGATGGACGACCGCGTCGGCACCCGTGAACCGCTCCACCAGGTCGGACCGCTCGGCGGCCAGGTCGACCGCGTCCCAGTCCGTCTTCGGCGGCGACCAGTCCGGGAGCCGCCGGGCCAGGCCCAGGACGGAGCCGATCTCGGGATCCTCGGAGAGGAGACGCACCACGCTCGTGCCCACGTTGCCCGTGGCGCCCGTGACGACGACCCTCATGCCCGTTGCGCTGCTCACCTCTGGCTCCTCTCGGCCGTGGTTCCGCGAGCGATGACCGAGTACCCGGGTGGGGCGGATTGCACGTGGGCAGAAGGAAGCCCCGGCCGGACGGGGGAATCACGGCCGGGGCGGCTCTGAGGTGGGCGCGGATGGCGGTCGCCTCTCGGCGAGGGGCTCCACAGGGCTTCAGCCGAACGATCGTCCCTGTGGGCGAATGGTGAGGCCCGGGGACACTGTCCCATCCGCACCCACGTGTCGTTCAACGGGGAACTACCTCTGGGTGTTCCGGGTTCGCGCCCTCCGCCCCGTGAGGTGCGTCACTGCCCTTGGTCGTCGGGCACGGTCTCCGCCCACAGGTTCTCCGCCTGGAACAGCAGCGTGCCCAGGACCGCCGTGTGCGCGGCGCCGTCCTCGGCGTGCCGGCGCAGCTTGGCCTGGAGCTCCTCGTGCAGCTCCCGCATCGCCTTCTCGGTCTCGGCGTCCGGGCGGCCGGCCATGCTGCCGTGCAGCAGACTGTCCGCGTCCGCGTGGCAGGCGTCGCCGATCAGCTCCAGCAGACGCGCGTACGCACGCAGGGACTCACCCTCGGGCGGGGCGGGCGTCCGGCTGTCGTCCACGGACACGGCCAGGGCCCGGGTCAGGGCGGTGACGTGCCCGGTGACCCGGCCGAACCGCTCGTCCTCCTCCACCGGCGGCAGGGCGGCCGCCCCGTGCGGTACGCGGTGCAGGGCGCGCAGCGGGCCGTAGGTCAGGCGCAGGCTCTCCTGGCTCCACCGGCGTGCCGAGTGCAGCGCGTCCAGGCGGTGCTCCAGCCCCGCCGAGGCGTTCAGCCAGTCGGCGGCGGTCTGCGCGTCCCAGTCGCCCTCGCGCAGGTCGGCGCCGACCGTGTGCAGGACGTCCCCCACCTCCCGGGCGAGCGACGCCAGGTTCTCCCGCACGTCCCGCAGATGGATCGGCGGCAGCACGAGCGCGTTGACGGCGACGCCGATCACGGCGCCGAGCGCGGCCTGTCCCACCCGGTGCCCCACGCCGGACAGGCTCACCGTGCCCGCGGCCAGGGTGAACAGGGCCGTGGTCGCCGCGTAGATGCCCTGGTCGCCGAAGCGGGGCCAGTTCGCCAGCAGCATCAGCACCGGCACGGACAGGGCGAGCGCGCCGGTCGTGTCACCGGTGATCGCCTGCGCCGCCGAGGCCAGCAGAGCGCCGACGCAGATCGCCCCGAACTGCCGGGCGCCCTGCACCAGCGAGCTGTAGACCGTGGCCTGCACCAGCACCAGCGCCACCCACGGCGCCATCAGGGCCAGCGGGTCCCCCATCCAGACACCGCCCACCAGCCAGGCGATCACGGCCGCCGCGGCCGCCTTCAGCGACTGGACGACCAGATCCCGCTCCCGCCCGGGCCCGTGCCAGGCCGCTCGCATCGCACCCCAGGCGGCCCGGGTCTCCCGTCGTACGGCGTCCACCGGCTGCACGGCACGGATCCCGTGCTCCAGGTTCCGCAGGCGCCGCTGGGCCGCTGCCGCACCCCCGGGCCGCGGACCCGGGGCCGGGCCGCCGTCCGCCGTGGTGCCTCGGTCCCTCCGCCGGCGAAGGGCGTCCGCCGTCCGCCGTACCCCACTCGTCACACGCGTCATGCGCTGCGGGTATCCGCGTGACCGGGGGTTGCACGCCGCCTCACGCGAGCGGGCCGTCCCGGAGCGAGGCCAGGAGGTGCGCGGGGTCGGCGTAGACCGCGTCCGCGCCCGCCTCCTCCAGGTCCGTACGCGGGATGCCGCCGCACAGCACGCCCACGCAGCGCACCCCGGCCCGGCTGCCCGCGCGCATGTCCCACACCGTGTCGCCGACGAACACCGCCCGCTCCGCCGGCACCCCGGCCAGTTCCAGGGCGTGCTCCACCGGCTCGGGGGCCGGCTTGCCCCGGTCGACGTCGTCGGCACTGGCCGTCGCGGCGATCGCGTCGTCGGCGTCGATCGCCCGGCGCAGCGCGCTCAGCTCCGCGCCGCCCGCCGAGGTGGCCAGCACCACCGTCCAGCCCTCCCGGTGCAGGCGCCGCAGCAGGGGCCCGGCATCCGGCAGCGCGGGCAGCCGGTCGAAGTACTGCCCGTACAGCGCCTTGTGGGCGGCGCTGATCGCGGCGTCCTGCTCCGGGTCGCGGTCGTCGCCCAGCAGATGGGCGACGAGGTCGGTGGAGGGCAGGCCCACGGCCCGGTGGACGGCGTGCATCGGCACCTGGTGGCCCGCCTGTCGCAGGGCCTCCCACCAGGTCACGACGTGCAGGTGGTTGGTGTCGACGAGCGTGCCGTCGACATCGAACACGGCGGCCCGTTCCGCGTGTGCCATACGTGCAGTCCCTTTCTCTCGGGCCGCGCGGGTACCACGTCAGCCGTATGGCACGCGCCGCTCACGGGTCCACGCCAGCAGGGTGTCGAGGGACCAGGTGGTCACCACCCGCTCGGGCGGCACCCCGCACTCCTCCGCCCGCGCGCACCCGTTGATCTGCCAGTCCAGCTGCCCCGGCGCGTGCGCGTCGGTGTCGACGGAGAACAGCACCCCCGCGTCCACGGCCCGGCGCAGCAGCCGCCGCGGCGGGTCGAGCCGCTCCGGCCTGCTGTTGATCTCCAGGGCGGTGCCCGTCTCGGCGAGCGCCGCGAACACCTCGTCCGCGTCGAACTCCGACTCCGGCCGTCCCCGCCCGGTCAGCAGCCGCCCCGTGCAGTGCCCGAGCACGTCCGAGTGCGGGTCACGGACGGCGGCCACCATCCGCCGGGTCATCGACCGGGCGTCCATGCGCAGCTTGGAGTGGACCGACACCACCACGACGTCGAGCCGGTCCAGCAGCTCCGGCTCCTGGTCGAGCGAGCCGTCCTCCAGGATGTCGCACTCGATGCCGGTCAGCAGCCGGAACGGCGCCCAGGTCGCGTTGAGCTCCGCCACCACGTCCAACTGCTCGCGCAGCCGCTCGGCCGACAGCCCGCGCGCCACCGTCAGCCGCGGCGAGTGATCGGTCAGCGCCGCCCACTCGTGGCCCAGCGCCGCCGCGGCCCGCCCCATCTCCTCGATCGGGCTGCCGCCGTCGGACCAGTCGGAGTGCAGATGGCAGTCCCCGCGCAGCAGCGCCCGCAGCTTCTCCCCGCCCCGTACGGTCGGCCGCTCGTCCGCCTCGCCCTCCAGCTTCGACAGATAGCCGGGCACCTGCCCGGCCAGCGCCTCCCGCACCACCTGCGCGGTCTTCGGGCCGACGCCCTTGAGCTTCTCCAGCGAACCGTCGCCCGCCCGTCGGCGCACCTCGTCCTCGCCCAGCTCCTTCAGCACCCGGGCCGCCGTGCGGAAGGCGCGCACGCGGTACGTCGGCGCCAGGGACCGCTCCAGCAGGAAGGCGATCCGGTCCAGTGCCTCGACGGGGTCCATCGCCACCTCCACCTCAAGGGTTCCCCAGCGCCCGGCGGGCCGCACGACGGGCCGACGGTTTGCCCGGTACCCACCCGGGTACTGCGATGCCTCGTCCCGCCCGCGTCGACGAGGAGGCCTGTCATGTCCGCCCCCACCGCGCCCACCGGCAAGGTCGCTGTGATCACCGGCGCCGATTCCGGCATCGGCCGGGCCACCGCCGTGCGCCTCGCCGAGGCGGGCCTGGACGTCGGCATCACCTGGCACAGCGACCACAAGGGAGCGGAGGAGACCGCGGAGGAGGTCCGGGCGCACGGGCGGCGGGCCGAGGTCGCCCGGATGGACCTCACCCGGCTGCCCGAGGCCGCCGACACCGTCGACGAGCTGTGCGAGCGCCTCGGCCGCCTGGACGTGCTGGTCAACAACGCCGGCACGGGCACCATGACGCCGTTCCTCGACCTGGAGCTGCCGAAGGTCCGTGAGGTCCTCGACGTCGACCTCGTCGGGCCGTTCCTGTGCGGTCAGAAGGCGGCCCGGCACATGATCCGGCAGGGGGACGGCGGCCGGATCGTCAACGTCACCTCCGTCCACGAGCACCAGCCGCGCGTGGGCGCCGCCCCGTACTGCGCCGCCAAGGGCGGGCTCGGGCTGCTCACCCAGGTCATGGCGCTGGAACTCGCCGAGCACGGCATCACCGTCAACGCCGTCGCGCCCGGCGAGATCTCCACGCCCATGACCGGGCAGGAGGACACCGACCCGCACACCGAGAGCCGCCCCGGCATCCCGCTCGGACGGCCCGGCGACGCCCGGGAGGTCGCCGCCGTCATCGCCTTCCTCGCCGGGCCGGACGCCTCCTACGTCACCGGCGCCTCCTGGAGCGTCGACGGCGGCATGCTGCGGATGGGCCCGCAGGCCGGTTCCCACCTCACCGGTGACGACTGGCGGCGCCCCTGAGGGGGCCGCGGTGAGACTGCGCACCAGCTCCTGCGACGAGCCCGGATTCCGCCGCGTCCGCCACGGCCGCGGCTTCCGCTACCTGGACAGCGACGGCCGGGCCGTCACCGACCCCGGGCAGCTCACCCGGATCAAGGCCCTGGTCATCCCGCCGGCCTGGCGCGACGTGTGGATCTGCCGGTACCCGAACGGCCACCTCCAGGCGGTCGGCACCGACGACGCCGGGCGCCGCCAGTACCTCTACCACGCGGAGTTCCGGGCCCGGCAGGAGCAGGCCAAACACGAGCACGTGCGCCAGGTCGCGCGCACCCTGCCCGATCTGCGGGCCCGGGTCGCCTCCGACCTCGCGGGCGGCGGCCTGAGCCGGGCCCGGGTCACCGCCTGCGCCGTACGCCTGCTGGACCTCGGCTTCTTCCGCGTCGGCAGCGACCGGCACACCCGCGACAACGGCACCTACGGCCTGACGACGATGCTGCGCGAGCACGTCACCTGCGGCCGCGGCGAGATCGCGTTCAGCTACCCCGCCAAGGGCGGGACCGAGATCGTCCGGGCCCTCGTGGACGACCAGGCGCACGCGGTCGTACGGGCGTTGCTGCGCCGCCGGCGGGGCGGCGAGCGGCTGCTCGTCTTCTGGGAGGGGAGGGCCTGGCACGACCTGCACAGCGACGACCTGAACGAGGCGCTGCGCCGGCTGTCCGGGGTCGACATCACGGCCAAGGACTTCCGCACCTGGCACGCGACGGTCCTCGCCGCCGTCGCGCTCGCCGTCACCGCCCGGGCGGCCCGCTCGACGGCGGCGGCCCGGCGCCGGCAGACCGCCCGGGCCGTCCGCGAGGTCAGCCACTACCTCGGCAACACCCCGGCCGTGTGCCGGGCCTCCTACATCGACCCGCGTGTCTTCGAACTGTTCGAGCAGGGGGAGACCGTCGCCCCCGTGCTCACCCGGCTGGGCGAGCACGGCGACTTCGGGCGCCCCGCCACCCAGGGGGCCATCGAGGCGGCCGTCCTCGACCTCCTCGACCGCTGACCCGGACTCCGCGCCGGAGCCGGTTCCGCTCTACGCTCGATGCATGACCGAAATCTCGAGCCCGCACATAGCGCACCCCCGGATCATGGTGCTCGGGGTCCAGCCGGGCACACCGCCGTTCCGGATCGTGGAGATCGACGGCCAGGTGGTCGGGGAGGCCAGGGCCGTCACCGACGTCCTGGCGGCCGCGGCCGCGTTCGGCATCACGGTCCACGACCTGGACGACCCGGACGTGGTCCGCTGGGTGGGCGGGGACAAGTTCACCTGGACCGTGCACTAGCCCCACGGCCGCGGCATACGATCACCCGATCATGCCCGAACACGTACACGGCACCGACGCGTACTCGGCCGACGAGCTGGTCTCGCTCCTCGGCGACCGCCTCGGGCTGGTCTTCAGCGAGCGCGACAGCCACTTCCCGGCGGACTGGCTTCTGCTGCTCACCACCACCTCGGTCGAGGACGCGGAGCTGCCGGCCCGTCTGGACTCCATCGAGGGGATCGTCCGCATGGACGGCCCGTTGCAGCCCGCAGGTCAGCCGGTCGGCGTAGGTTTCGTCCGGCGGTCGCGGCGGGGCCTGCGGGCGTGGATCGCGCGGCTCAGGCGGCGGCCGAGGAGGAGGTAACCGATCAGCGCGCCCGCCGTGTTGAGGATGACGTCGTCGATGTCGAAGGCGCGGCCGGTGACCAGGGCGCCCTGCGCGAACTCCACCAGGAGCATCACCACGGCCGTCAGGAACAGCACGCGCAGGATGCCGCGGGTGCGGGGCGCGACGACGGGGACGAGGACCCCGAACGGGACGCCCAGCAGGATGTTGCCGCCGATCTGCCGGACGGCGTCCCGCAGCTCCGGCTGGTCCAGATAGGCCTTCAGGGAGCTGCCCGGCCGCAGATTGCTGTGGGTCAGCGCCTCCGAGGCGGGGGAGGGCTGCAGGGTCAGCCGTGCCAGCACCACGGCGAAGGCGACCATGAACGTGAAGGCGCACAGCGTCGCCAGCACCCGGACGGGCAGTGGAAGCGGGCGACGCTCGCTCCCGGACCGGGCGGTCCGGGGACGTGAGGCTGCACCGGCCATTGGTCCTCCAGTCTTCAACTTCCCTGCGTGGTAGGGCGGTTACCCACAGGCGGACCGACGATGCCGCCACCGGCCGTTCCCGGCCACTGTTTCCCCGCCTCCCACCGGGGCACTCCCGACCGGGAGCCGCCGCGCGCCGCCACGTCCCACGGCCCGCATTCCTCGGGAGCCGATCAGCCCCCGTACGAGACGTTCACCTCCTTGAAGCCCAGGGAGCGCAGCAGGCCTTCGAGCATGCCGGTGGTGTTCGACTCGGCGCGGGCGATCAGTTCGCTCTCCTTCGCCGCGTCGCCGATGTGCCGCACCGCGAGTTTCTGCACGGCCTGTTCGCCGTTGGGGTTGTCCGAGAAGAGGTCGCCGAGGCGGTCGAAGAGACCGCGCTGCTTGGAGACGGCGTAGGAGCGGTCGGGGTCGAGGGACGGCTTGCCCAGTTGCGCGTGGGGCAGCCGGAGCGTGGCGGACGTGCGGTCGCCGTTGACCTTCACGTCGTTCTCGCCGACCTTGCCCAGGTCGACGTAGGCGTCCACGGTGCCCGCGCCGACGTACAGGGTGCGGGTGCCGCGGATCGCGTCGGGCAGGAACCTGGCGTCCTTCTCCAGGTCCACGACGACCTGGAAGTTGCCGGAGGCGGCGTCGTAGCGGCTGATGTCCTGGATGGACTTCAGCAGCGCGGGGCCGGACCGGTCGTGGGTGTCGGTGCCGAACAGGTCCTTCAGGCCCGGGAGCACGCTCAGCCGGAGCCCGGCGAAGAACACGACGAGCACCAGCACGAGCGCGGCCACCACCTTGGCCCAGCCGGGCATGCGCCTGGGGAGGCGCTTGACGGGAGTCGTCATGCGACGGCCCTCCTTCCTACTGTCCGGATGCCCGCCACGCCCCCTGCCAGACCGCGGAGTTGAGGATTCGACGAACCCGGCGGAAGCATGCGGGGCGCACGCGGCGGGCCTCTCGTCCGCACACCCCGCGGGGTTGGGGGGTGGAGTTTGTACCCCCACAAACCCGACCTGCCACACCTGGCGCAGAAGCGGTTCCCTGGAATCGCGCCGCGGTCGCGACACCACCGGCCGGCGCGCCTTTTCCTGCACCGAACGAATATGAGGTCCACTCCATGGAACGTCGCAAAGCGCTCGGACTGATCGCCGCCACCGGCGCCGCCACCGCCGCCTCCTTCACGGCTCTGCCCGCCTTCGGTGAGGAGACCGGCCGCGCCGCGGGCGCCACCGGACAAGGCAGGGCCAAGGGCAAGGGCGGCTACACCTTCGCGCTGGACAGGAACGTCAGGCGGACCTCGGTGCGGTTCAAGAACCGCTACGGCATCGAGGTCGCCGCGGACCTCTACGTGCCGAGGAACGCCAGGGGCAGGCTGCCCGCCCTGGTGCTCAGCGGCCCGTTCGGCGCGGTCAAGGAACAGTCCTCGGGGCTCTACGCCAACGAGTTCGCCCGCCGCGGCTACGTCACCCTCGCCTTCGACCCCTCCTTCACCGGGGAGAGCGGCGGCACGGTGCGCGACGTGGGCTCGCCCGACGTCTACACCGAGGACTTCAGCGCCGCCGTCGACTTCCTCGGCCTGCAGAAGATCGTCGACCGCGAGCGGATCGGCGTGCAGGCCATCTGCGGCCTGAGCGGCATGGCGCTCACCGCGGCGGCCGCGGACAGCCGTATCAAGGCGGTCGCCACGGCCTCGATGTACGACATGTCGCGCAGCATGTCCCGCGGCCACGAGGACTTCTACACGCGCGAGCAGCGCCAGAAGGTCATCGACCACCTCAGCCGGCAGCGCTGGACCGACGCCGAGAAGGGCACCTTCGCGCGGGGTTCCCACGAGGTGCCCTTCGACGAGGACGGCAACGTCGCCCCCTCGAACCGCGTCCTGCCCAAGACCCTCCCGGCGGACGCCGACCCCATCACGAAGATCTTCTTCGACTACTACCGCACCGAGCGCGGCTACCACCCGCGCTCGATCAACTCCACCACCGCGTGGACCGCGACCACGCCGATGTCGTTCTTCGGCTTCCGGCAGATGACGAACATCGACATGCTGGCGCCCCGCAAGGCCCTCCTGGTGGCCGGCGCCGAGGCGCACTCCCTCTACTACTCCGAGGACGTCCGCAAGATGGCTCCGGGCACCGTCGACCTCGTGGTCGTCCCGGGCGCGGACCATGTCGACCTGTACGACCGCAAGGACCTCATCCCCTTCGACCGGCTCGACGATTTCTTCGCCGAGAACCTCGCCTGACCCGGAGCGGCCTCTCGGCAACGGCCGGGGCGCTCACCCCGCGGAGCGAGCCGCCTCAGGGACGGGAAGGGGCCTCGGGCTGCTGCAGGGCCGCGTCGAGCGTCGGCTGCGGCGGCAGCAGCCGGGACAGGCCGGTGATCCGCAGGACGCGCAGCGTCAGCGGGTGGGAGCAGACGAGGAGCACGTACCCGTCCCGGTCGAGCACCCGGCTCCTGGCCCGGTACAGCAGCCGCAGGCCCGAGCAGTCGAAGAACTCGATCCGGCTGAGGTCGATCACGAGCCGGGCGGCGGGGCGGTTCGTCTCCCGGTCCAGGTGCGGGGCGATCTCCGTGGCCGCGGCGAGGTCGATCTCGCCGCGGAACTCCAGCACCGTGTGCCCCCGTTCCTGGCGGACGCGCAGATGCCGGGTGAGCGGTGCAGGTTCCTGCCGCACGACGAGATCGCCTCCAGCCTGCTCCGTGCGTGGGGAGGGGGCGCGGTCCTCACAACCGTTCCCCGCCCTGCAAGTTACCCTCCATCGAGTGAATTTGAGCATGTTCGATTGACATATGTCTCTGAATTACAGGCCAGTTGGCCGAGGTTCGCGCGGGGGCGTGCGCGGGCGTGAGCGCGGGCGTGGTGCCGGGTGTGCGGCCCCGGCTACGACAGGGCGTGCCAGGCCTTGCTGAGCGCCTGGCGGAACTGCTCGGTCTGGTGCGCCGTGAGGTCGCGCACCATCCGCTCCTCCAGCTCCCGGACGGGCCCGGCGTGCCGCGCGAGCAGCTCGCGGCCGGCGTCGGTGAGCAGGATCAGCAGCTCCCGGCGGTTGCGGGGGTTGCGCTCCCGGCGCACCAGGCCGCGGCCCTCCAGGGAGCGCACGAGGTCGGCGATCGACTGCGCGGTGACGAAGGAGTCGCGCGCCAGTTGGGCCGCCGACAGTCCGTCGTGTCGCTCCAGCACGGTCAGCGCGGTGTACTGGAGAGCGGTGATCCCGGACGGCCTCACCAGCTCGTCCAGGTGGGAGCGCACGACGAGCTCCACCTGCTTGACCATGTAGAGCAGGGAAGGGGGTGCCTTGGTCACCTGTGTGTCGAGCATGGATGCAGGCTAGAGCATTGACAGGAAACCTGTCTGTAAAGAGACTGCGAACCAACAGGAATCCTGTTTGTTGAAATCTTGGCGACGACGCTGAGGAGTGGCGATGACCACCTTCGAGAAGGAACCCGGGCAGCTGTTCATCGGGGGCCGGTGGCGCGAGGCCGCGGACGGGGCGCGTACCGAGGTGGTCGACCCGTCCCGGGGCACGGTCGTCACCACCGTCGCGGAGGCGGGCCCGGCCGACGTCGACGCGGCCGTGGGCGCCGCCCGCGCGGCCTACGACGACGGCGCCTGGTCCGGACTGAGTGGCCGCGAGCGCGGCCGGGTGCTGCACCGCGTCGCCCGGCTGATCCGCGAGAACGCGGACGAGATCGCCGCACTGGAGAGCCTCGACGTCGGCAAGCCGATCACCCTGTGCGGCGCGGTCGACGTGACGAACGCGGCCAACGACTACGAGTACTACGCGAACCTCGCCCAGGGCCAGGACGGCGCCCTGCGCGACACCCCCATGAACGCCCTGGCCTACACCAAGCGCGAGCCGCTCGGCGTGGTCGCCGCGATCACCCCGTTCAACTTCCCGCTGATCCTCGCCGGTTCCAAGATCGGCCCGGCGCTCGCGGCCGGCAACACGGTCGTCCACAAGCCCGCCGACGAGACCCCGCTCAGCGCCCTCTACATGGCCCGGCTGTTCCAGGAGGCCGGCGTCCCCGACGGCGTGGTCAACGTCGTGACGGGCACCGGCCCGGTGGCCGGCGAGGCGCTGCTGCGCCACCGGGGCGTCGACAAGGTGGCCTTCACCGGCTCCACGGCGATCGGCCGGCACGTGGCGAGCGTCGCCGGCGAGGCGCTCAAGCCCGTCACCATGGAGCTCGGCGGGAACGCCGCCCACCTCGTCTTCGAGGACGCCGACCTGGAGAAGGCGGTCGGCGCCGTCATCAAGGGCTTCGTCTTCAACACCGGCCAGTTCTGCATGGGCGGCCCGCGCCTGTTGGTGGCCCGCTCGGTCTACCCCACGCTGCTCGGCATCCTCGCCGAGGCCGTGCCCGGCGTGCCGGTCGGTGACCCGCGCGACCCGAACACGGTCATCGGCCCGATGGCAGCGGAGAAGCACCTGAAGAAGGTCGAGGAGTACGTCGCCCTGGCCCGCAAGGAGGGCGCCCGGATCGTCTGCGGCGGCGAGCGGCTCGACCTGGACGGCGGCTACTACTACCGGCCCACCGTCATCGCCGACCTGGCCAACGACTCCAGGGTGATCCAGGAGGAGATCTTCGGCCCCGTCCTCACCGTGCAGCCCTTCGACGACGAGGACGAGGCCGTCGCCCTCGCCAACTCCACGCCGTACGGACTGGCCTCGGGCGTGCAGACCAGCAACCTCGCCCGCGCGCACCGCGTCGCCGACCGGCTCCAGGCCGGCATCGTCTGGGTCAACGACTGGGCGATGCTCGACCCCGCGGTGCCCTTCGGCGGCGTCAAGGACTCCGGCTACGGCCGCGAGTACGGCCCCGAGGCCCTCGCCGGATACACCAAGGTCAAGTCCGTCGTCGTCTCGCTCGACTGAGCACCGTCAAGGAGTCATCGCGATGCCCACCACCACCCGTGCCGCGGTCGTCGAGTCCGGCGGCGCGCCCTTCACCCTCTCCGACGTCGTCCTCGACGAGCCCGGCCCCCACGAGGCGCTGGTCCGCATGGTCGCCACCGGCCTGTGCCACACCGACCTCGGCGTGGCGAGCGGCGGGCTGCCCTTCCCGCTGCCCGGGGTCCTGGGCCACGAGGGCGCGGGCGTCGTCGAGGTCGTCGGCCCCGCCGTCACCGGCGTCGCGCCCGGCGACCACGTCCTGCTCTCCTTCACCTCCTGCGGCGACTGCCGCAACTGCCGCGGCGGCCACCCCGCGTACTGCGCGACCTGGCTGCCGCTGAACCTGCTGGGCGGCAGCCGCGCCGACGGGTCGAGCACCATCACCCGGGGCGGCGAGGCCCTGGGCGGCCACTTCTTCGGCCAGTCCTCCTTCGCCGAGCGGGCGCTGGCCGACGAGCGGAGCCTCGTCAAGGTCGACCCGGACGTGCCGCTGGAGTCCATCGCCCCGCTGGGCTGCGGTGTGCAGACCGGTGTGGGTGCCGTCTGGAACGTGCTGAAGCCGGACACCGGCAGCACGGTCGTCGTCCTGGGCGCCGGAGCGGTCGGCCTGTCGGCCGTGATGGCGGCGGCCCTCACCCCGGCCGTCCGGATCGTTGCCGTCGACCGCGTCGCCGAACGCCTGTCGCTCGCCCGCGAGCTGGGCGCCACGCACACCGTCGACACCAGCACCACGGAACTGGGCGGGGCCCTCGCCGGCATCACGGACGGCCAGGGCGCGGACGGCGTCGTGGAGACCACGGGCAACGTCGGCGTCCTGCGCCAGGGCGTCGACGCGCTCGCCGCCCGCGGCACCCTGGTCGTCGTCGGCGCCCCGCCCTTCGGCACCGAGGTCTCCCTGGACGTCAACGGCCTGCTCGGCGGCAAGCGGATCGTCGGCCTCACCCTCGGCGACAGCGAGACCCAGACCATGATCCCGGCCCTGGTCCGTCTGGTGAAGGACGGCCGGCTGCCGCTGCACCGCCTGATCGGCACGTATCCCTTCGGGGACATCGACCGGGCGGTGCAGGACATGAGGTCGGGCAAGACGATCAAGCCGGTGCTGACGTTCTGACGCGGCCGGCCGTCATGGCCGGTTCGCCTGAGAGCTCGGGGGGTGCGGGGGATCTGCGTGTGCCGCCATGCCGTGGCTTGTCGCGCAGTTCCCCCGCGCCCCTTCGGGGCACTGCCGTACGGTCAGTCGTTCACCAGGACCAGCTTGCCCGTCGTCCGGCCGGTGTCGCCCTGGGCGTGTGCCTCGGCGGCGGCGGACAGCGGGAAGGTCCCCGCGATGGTGGCGCGGAGCCTGCCCGCCTCGGCGAGCCCCGCGATCGTCTCCATGCCGGCGCGGTCGGCGTCGACCAGCATCCGGACCGCCCGGACACCGAGCCGCCCGGCCTCCTCGTAGAAGTCGTCCGAGCCCGCCGGCAGGATCGACACCACGACCCCGCCCGGGCGCAGCACCCGCAGTGAACGCAGGGCGTTGTCGCCGCCGATCGTGTCCAGGACGACGTCGACGTCCTTCACGGCCTCGGTGAAGTCCGTCTCGCGGTAGTCCACCGCCTCGTCCACGCCGATCCCGCGCAGGAACTCGTGCTTGCCCGCGCTCGCGGTGCCGATCACGTACGCGCCGCGCTCCTTGGCGATCTGCGCCGCCACGTGCCCGACGCCGCCCGCGGCGGCGTGGATCAGCACGCGCTGCCCGGGCCGCAGGTCGGCGTGCTCGGTCAGCGCCTGCCACGCGGTGAGCGAGACCAGCGGCAGCGCGCCCGCCTGGACGTGGTCGAGTCCGGCCGGCTTGCGCGTCAGGGCGCGGACGGGCGCGATGACGTACTCGGCGTGCGAGCCGTGCCCGAACGGGTACGGCAGCATGCCGAAGACCTCGTCACCGGGCGCGAACGCCGCGACACCGATGCCGATCGCCTCCACCACCCCGGAGACGTCCCAGCCGAGGACGAAGGGCGGCTCGCCCAGGAAGCCGCCGGTGGCACGGTGCTTCCAGTCGGTCGGATTGACCCCGGCGGCCCGCACCCGGACCAGCACCTCGTTGGGCCGCGGTACCGGGCGCTCGACCTCCACTTCCTTCAGGACCTCGGGACCGCCGAGGACGTCCTGGCTGATGGCTCGCATCGTCTTCTGTGTGCTCATGGTCATCCAGCGTGCCGGTCGGTGATCCCCTCCGCCATGGCATGATTGCCATCATTCGATAGGATCGTGCCATGCGGCGTGAGCGAGTGGTGGTCCTGGCCCTGGACGGCGTGTACCCCTTCGAGCTGGGCATCCCCAGCCGGATCCTCGGCGCCGCCGACGGCCGCTACGAGGTCCTGACCTGCTCGGTCGACGGCGGCCCGGTGCGCACCGAGGCCGACTTCGGCGTCACCGTGGAGCACGGCCCCGAGGCCCTGGCCACGGCCGGCACGGTGGTGATCGCGCCCGTCGCGCCGTCCCACCTGACCGACGAGGTGTCCGCCGAGGTCCTGGCCGCGCTCGCGCTCATCCGCCCCGGCACCCGCATCGTCTCCATCTGCACCGGCGCCTTCGTCCTGGCCGCCGCAGGGCTGCTCGACGGGCGCCGGGCGACCACCCACTGGCAGGTCGCCGATCACTTCCGGCGCCGGTTCCCGCGTGTCGACCTCGACCCGGACGTGCTGTTCGTCGACGACCACCCGTTCCTCACCTCGGCCGGAGCCGCCTCCGGTGTGGACGTCTGCCTCCACCTCGTCCGCAAGGACCACGGCAGCAGGCTGGCCAACTCCGTCGCCCGCCGCTGCGTAGTCCCGCCGTTCCGGGACGGCGGCCAGGCCCAGTACATCGAGCAGCCCGTCCCCGAACAGGGCGCGGCCACCACCGCCGCCACCCGCGCCTGGGCCCTGGAACGCCTCGGCGAACCGCTCACCCTGGCCGACCTCGCCGCCCACGCCCGGATGAGCCGGCGCACCTTCGCCCGCCGCTTCCACGACGAGGTGGGCCTCAGCCCCGGCCGCTGGCTCATCCAGCAGCGCGTGTCCCGCGCCCGGCACCTGCTGGAGTCCAGCGACCTCACCGTGGACCAGATCGCCGGCCAGGTCGGCTTCGCGACCGGCGCCTCCCTGCGCCAGCACCTGCACGCGGCCATCGGCGTCTCCCCGCAGGCCTACCGCCGCACCTTCCAGACCGCCCGCTGACCTCGCCCCCGGCCCGGACCACGCCCAACTGATCAGGCAGCAAAGCCATTTGTCGACGTGTGGCTTTCTGTCGGAGCGTGACGGAACCCTCACGTCCGGCGGAAGTGGAAGTTGATCCTTTCGGGTTCAAACCCGATAAGGTTCCAATCGGCGCTGCGAGTTGACGCGATCGCGTCCGTCGACTCGCGGTGCGTACTCATGAGTGCGGTCCACACACCCCCCGTTCGATCGTGTTGCTTCGAAGGATGCAGATGGAACTCGCCACTCCGCCACCGGCGGCGCGGGCCCCTGTCGCCTGGTACAGCTGGTGGTTGATGCCGCTGGGCTTGGGAGGCGGGACGCTTGCCGCCACGTTCATGAGCTCGGAGCGAATAGCCGCGGCCGTCGCCGGTGTCGCGGCGACAGCGGCCAGCGCCGTGTGCGTACGCCTGCTGCTGCGCACCCGGGCACAACTGCACCGGGCGGAGGGCTCCTTCCGCACCACGCAGGCCGAGCACAACCAGCAGTGGCAGCAGCATGTGGCGGGCCTGGAGCGGAAGTTCTCCGCCGAGCGCGCCGCCCTGGAGTCCCAGCTGACCGAGCAGAACGCCACGTACGAGCGGCGCCTGGCCGACCAGAGCGCCACGTACGAGACGCAGCTCGCCGACCAGTCGAGGGCCTACGAGGAACGGCTGACCGAGCAGGCCACGTCGTACGAGGCACAGCTCGCCGACCAGGCCGAGGTCTGGCAGGAACAGCTCTCCCACCAGCTCGCCGCGGTCGCCCGGCTCGCCGACGAGCAGCTGCCCGACGCGATGGAGAGACTCCGCTCCGGCGAGGCCATCGACGACGTCCTGCCGACCGTCAACCAGTGCGCGAAGGTCAGCGCCGACCTCCAGGCCGAGCTGCGCAAGCTGCTGCGCACCGCCCTGATCGGCCTGGAGGCGGAGTTCGACCGCTCCACCTCCGCCGAACAGGCCGTGATCAGCATCGGCAACCGCATCCACGTGCTGACCAGCAAGCTGCGCGGCCGTCTGCACGAGATGCAGGGCGAGCACGGCAGACTGCCGGCCGTCGCCCGCGGCCTGATGGAGCTCGACCAGGAACTCGGCCCCGCCGACTCGCTCGCCGCCAGCATCGGCGTGCTCGGCGGCTCGGACCGGCCCGGCCGACAGTGGCAGGAGCCGCAGCGGCTGCTGAGCGTGGTGCGCGGCGGCATCGGCCGGATCAAGGACTTCCACCGCGTCCAGGTGCGCCACCTGCCCGAACTCGGCGTCGACGGCGGCCTCGTGGACCACCTCACGCTGATCTTCGCCCACCTCCTGGACAACGCGGCCCGCTACTCGCCGCCCACCGAACCGGTGCTCATCTCCGGCAAGGAGGTCCCCAACGGCGTCGGCATCGAGATCCAGGACTCCGGCAAGGGCCTGAGCGAGGAGAAGAAGCGCGAGGCCGAGCACGCCCTCGCGGGCACCGCGCCCGGCGCGGGCCTCGGCGGCATCACCGAGGACGCCAGCATCGGCCTGCGCGTCGTCGGCGCCCTCGCCCGGCGCTACGGCATCCGCGTCACCTTCGCGGACTCGCCGTGGCTCGGCACCTCCGTGGTGGTCGTCGTCCCGCACAAGTACTTCAGCCCGCTGCCCACGGCCGCGACCGCCCAGGCCCCCGCCACCCCGGCCGCGACCGCCGAGGTCCGCACCGCCGCGGCCTCCCCGGCCCATGAGACGGCCACCGCACCCGCACCGGCCGCGCGGGCCGAGCCCGTGGAGACCACGCCCGGCGGTCTGCCCCGGCGCCGCAGCAAGCGGAACGAGACGGAGGGACCCAGGCAGGCCGAGCGGACCGACCGGAGCACCGTCGCCGCCGTCCCGCCGGACGCCTCCTTCTCCGGCCTCGCCGCCTTCGCCACCGCCGGACGCGACGCCGCGGAGGCCTCCCGGCCGGACGACGATCGCGCCACCCCCGCCGGACGCGAGTCCACCGAGCACCGCACCGAAGAGAGCGACTAGTCCTCATGACGCAACAAGGAACAGATGTGAGCTGGGCGCTCCGCGATCTCGTCGAGAGCATCCAGGAGATCCGTTTCGCCCTCGTGGCCTCCAGCGACGGCAAGGCCATCACCTCCTACGGCGCCGAAGACCCCGACGACGTCGACCGCTTCGCCGCCGTGGTCGCCGGCCTGCAGGCCCTGGCCCAGCCGGTCGCCGAGCAGTTCCCCAAGTACGCCGGTCAGCTGCGCCTCGCGATGATCGAGGTCGACGGCGGACACCTCTTCGTCGTCCGCGCCGGTGTGGAGACGTACCTCGGCGTGCTCGCCAGGGAAGGCCTCGACCAGGGCCTGCTGGGGCACCAGATGAGGGACCTGGCCCGCAGGATGGGTGAACTCCTCGGCACCACTCCGCGCCTGGAGGAGCACTCTGGATGAGTGCTCCCCGCAGGCCGTCGGACCCGTCCGGTCTCGAGCGCTACTACGTCCTCACCGGAGGGCGCAGCGGACCGGGCGGTTCGGCGTCGAGCCTCGACGTGGCGACCCTGGTCGTCGCCCGTGCCGCCCCGTTACCGGGCATGCAGCACGAGCACGAGGAGATCCTGCGCCGCTGCCGCGACCCGCTGTCGGTCGCCGAACTCGGCGCTCATCTCGGGCTGCCCTTCAACATTCTCGCGGTGCTGCTGTCGGACCTGCTGGACGCAGGTCGCGTCGAAGCCCGTAACCCCATCCCGGCACACGACGCCGGTCGCGGGCCCGACCTCGCGCTCCTTGAGGAGGTACTCAGTGGACTTGAAAGGCTTTGACCAACCCGGAGGCTCGGCCGGGGACACCCGCTCGGTCAAGGTGATGATCGCCGGCGGGTTCGGCACCGGGAAGACCACCATGGTCCGGTCGGTCAGCGACATCAAGCCGCTCACCACCGAGGAGACCCTCACCCAGGCCAGCGCCGACGTCGACCACCTCATCGGCGTCGCCGACAAGACGCAGACCACCGTCAGTCTGGACTTCGGCAAGATCGGCATCAACGAGAGCCTGGTGCTGTACCTGTTCGGCACGCCCGGCCAGGAGCGGTTCTGGTTCCTGTGGAACGGGCTGTTCAAGGGGGCGCTCGGCGCGATCGTCCTGGTGGACACGCGCCGCCTGGAGTCCAGCTTCCGGGCGATCGAGGAGATGGAGCGGCAGGAGGTCCCGTTCGTCGTCGCGCTGAACGTCTTCCCCGACTCGCAGAACTACCCGGTCGAGGAGATCAGGGATGCCCTGGACATCCCGGCGCACACACCGGTCGTGGCCTTCGACGCCCGCGACCGGGCCTCCAGCCGCGACGTCCTCGTCGCCCTGATCCACCACCTGAAGGAACGCTCGGCCGTGGCCCTGGAGCCCCGATGAACGATTCGACCGACCCCACCCTCCAGGCCGTGCGGGGGTGCCCCGTCGCCCACCACGGGGCCGACCTGACCCGGCTGTACGGCCCGGAGGCCGCGACCGACCCGGCGAGCATCTACGAGCGGCTGCGCAAGGAGCACGGCTCGGTCGCGCCGGTCCTGCTGGAGGGCGATGTGCCCGCCTGGCTGGTGCTCGGCTACCGCGACAACCGGCGGGTCCTCGACAACCCCCGCCAGTTCAGCCGGGACGCCCGGATCTGGCGGGACTGGCGCGAGGGCCGGATCGAGGAGACCTCGCCGATCATGCCGATGGTCGGCTGGCGCCCCGACTGTGTGTCCCAGGACGGCGAACCGCACCGCAGGCTGCGCGGCGCCGTCACCGACGGGCTGCAGGCGGCGACCGCCCGGGGCATCCGGCGGCACGTCACGTACTTCGCGAACAAGCAGATCGACGCGTTCGCCGACGCCGGGCGCGCCGACCTCGTGGCCGACTACGCCGAGCAACTGCCGATGCTCGTGCTCACCAGGATGCTGGGCCTTCCCGCGGCGGACGGGCAACGCCTGATCGAGTCGTGCGCCCAGGTCTTCAAGGGCGGCGAGGGCGCCCTCGAGCACAACGAGCGGATCATGGAGATCCTCGCGGAACTCGCCGAGCGCAAGCGGGCCGAACCGGGCTCCGACTTCGCCACGGCCCTGCTGGAGCACCCGGCCGGCCTCGACCACGACGAGGTCGTCAGCCATCTGCGCCTGGTGCTGATCGCCGCGCACACCACCACCAGCAACCTGCTGGCCCGGGTCCTGCAACGGGTCCTCACCGACGCCGCCCGGCTCTCCGGTCTGGTCAGCGGGGAGCTGAACGTCTCCTCGGTGGTGGAAGAGGTCATGTGGGACACCCCGCCGCTGTCCGTGCTGCCGGGCCGGTTCGCAACCGCCGACCTGGAGCTCGGAGGCCACCATGTCCAGGAGGGAGAACTGCTCATCCTGGGCCTGGCCGCCGGCAACCTCGACCCGGAGGTACGGCCCGACTCGGCCGTCGCCGTGCAGGGCAACCAGTCGCACCTGGCGTTCAGCTCGGGACCGCACGAGTGCCCGGGACAGAACATCGGCCAGTCCATCATCGAGATCGGCGTGGACGTCCTGCTGCACCGGCTGCCGGACCTGCGCCTGGCTGTACCGCCGGAGGAGCTCAGCTCGACCGCGTCCACGTGGGAGTCCCGCCTGGACAGCCTGCCGGTCGAGTTCGCCGTCTAGGCCACGCCGGCAGACCGTTGCCCGGCCGGCTTCCGGCCGGGCAACGCCGTGCGTGGGTGCAGGCGGTGGCTCAGCCGTCGAGCCAGTCGCCCGCGACGTCCGTGGGACGGTAGCCCGTGGCGTTCCAGAGGAAATGCGGGTGGGCGCAGCCGAACATGTAGGCGAGCAGTGCGGTGTCCTCCCTGCCGGTCCGAGGGTCGTGCAGGGTGTGGAACCTCTCGGACCCGACCACGCCGGCGTCCTGTTGGACATGACGGGCGCGGTCCGGCGACGGTGCGGCGCTGGATGCCTCGACGGCGGCGATGTAGGTGCGGCGCAAGATCTCCCATGCGTTGTCCGTGTCGCCGTACCAAGGGCCGTGCAGTGCTTCGAAGGCATGGAGCTCGGCGTCGAACAGGGGCCATGCCGTGGGGTGTTCGGCTCGACAGCGTGCGGACAGCTCGGCGGCCCGGGTGCTCAGTGCCGGCGCGGTGGGCCGCGGGGCGATGGCGAGGGTGGTGCCGTGGGTGAGGATGCCGGTGCACGGATTGGGCTGCAGGTCGCACAGCGGGCAGTCCTCCGCCGGGGGGAGGCCCTGGGTGATGCCGTCGAACCACAGGGCGTGGCGGCCCGTGAGCCCCATCCAGACGATGGTCGTGGTCATCAGCCAGGTGTTCCACATCGGGCTGTGGGCCTCGGGCATGCAGCCGTACTTGACGAGGGCTATCGCGCAGGCGGCGTAGAGCGCCTTGGTGTGGGTGGGCATGTCGGCGAGCCAGAAGTTGCTGATCTCGCCCGTGAGGGCGTCGGCTCGTACGTCGGCCATGTCGTCGATGACGCGGCACAGCAGCAGGGAGGCGAGGTTTTCCTCCTGCCAGAGTTCGGTGTCGGGGGCGACGTGCCAGAACAGACAGTCCAGCATCTGCAGGGCTGAGTAGGTGCCCTGGTCGAGCGGGTTGGTCTGGGGGAGCGTGACGCTGCCCGCGTCGTGCTGCTGGAGCCAGTGCTCGTCGACGGATCGCTTGTGGGCCGCGAAGAGTCCGGAGACCAGGGCCCGTGCGCTGTTGGTGCTGAAATTCTCGGCCAGGCGGCCTTCTACGTGTCGGGTGAGGCGCGCGGTGTCGATGGTGTCGACCACGCGTTTGTATTCGTGGAAGACGAGGATGTCGTCCTCGAAGCGGTGGCGGTGGCCGAGGTCGCGTTCGAGGTCGTTCATCTGCCGGGTCCAGGACCATCCACCGGTCAGGACACTGTCGAGTTCCCGGCGGTGCGGCCAGGTCTTGACGGCGAGGGGACGACCGGCGCTCTGCCGCCAACGGTAGTCGTCCAGCGTGCGTGCGGGGGGCGTGGGCAGCCGACGGCACAGAGGGCAGGCGCAGACGGTGGTCTGCTCCTCCTCGCGCGGCGGGGTGAGTGCCCGGCTCCTCCAGGCGCCCTCCAGCATCGTGCAGGCCAGTCTGCACACCTCGACGTCGGTGCTGACCTGGGGGAAGGCTGCTTCGATCAGGCGCAGGCCGGTGTCGAGGTGCCGCAACCTGGCGTAGCCCTCCTCGTCGGGCGGGAGGAACGCGGGGCGCGCCAGATGGAGGGCTCCCTCCACATGCAGCGTGGTGCTGGAGTGGGGGGAGCCGAAGGCGTTCAGCCGCTGCTGAGCGGCGTTCTGGGAGCTTCGGTACTGCTCCGTGCTCCCCTTGATGTGTTTCACCAAGAGGCGGGCCAGGGTGTTCCCCGCCTCCGTGGGCTGGAGCTGGGCGCTTGGCTGCGCCGGGATCGAGCTGTCGGCGGACGCCTTCGGAACAGCACCTGCGACTCGAGATTTCACACCGGTCTCCCCATAAGCTGTGGTCCTGGCAACGGAATCGATCGACTGTGGTCGTTGACCGGCCGAGTTACGAACGACCGTGAGGGGCACGGCTGCTGCGACGCGCTGCTTCACCCGAGGCGTGTGGGTGGCCGACAGGGGTGTCGAAGGGCAGGTCGAACCGGACGTCCTGAGGCATGCGCTTCCTTTCGGCAGACGGACCGCAGAGTCCCCCCACCCCTGCGAGCGGACGGTTGCGTGAACGTCCGCACACTCGAACTGGGCTTCGCAGTCCGAAAGTTGAACCGAGAAGCGGTACGAGGCTGCCCACGGCGTGAATAAGCCATTCCGTGACCGTGCCGTGATCTCCGTTACTGTCCGAAGCGCATGAGCTGCGTATACTCCCTCGTCCCTCACCCGGTGACGGCTTGTCCGCCGAGCCTCGGACGCCTCGGAACGTCACACTGGCCGGAGTCCGTTCGACGACTCTCCAGGAGGCGCACCGACGATGACGTCCGCACCCGCACGCAGCGCTGAGCAGCGCACGAAGGACACCCTGCACCGTCTCGAACACGACGTGGACGCCTGGGTCGCCACGGCCGACGGCGCCTCGGGGACGCCGTACCTCGTCCCGCTGTCCTTCCTCTGGAACGGCTCGTACCTGCTGTTCGCCACACCCGCGTCGAGCCCCACCGGACGGAACCTCGCCGCGACCGGCCTGGCCCGGGTGGGGATCGGGCCGACCCGTGACGTCGTCATGGTGGAAGGCACGGTGGAGACCGTCCAGCCCGGCGAACTGACCGAGGAGGACGCCGAACTCTTCGCCGCCAAGACCGGGTTCGACCCCCGCCGCCTCGCCACGCCGTACCTCTACTTCCGCGTCGTCCCGCGGCGGGTGCAGGCCTGGCGGGAGGCCGACGAGCTGGACGGCCGCGAACTCATGCGGAACGGGCGGTGGTTGACGGCCGACTGAATCGGCCGGACGGGGATATCCGCAAGGTACGGGGCCGCGGGGCACGAACGCCGCGCGGCCGGGATCCTGCGGAGGAGACATGGCACTGGTGAAAGCGGGGGTCCTCGTGCTCGACTGTGCCGAGCCCGAGAAGCTCGCCGTGTTCTACAAGGAGCTGCTGGAGGGCGAGGAGTCGGACGCGACGGCCAACCGCGTGGAGATCAAGAGCGCCGACGGCTTCCGGATCGCCCTGCGCCGGGACGTCAACGCGACCCCGCCGAGCTGGCCACGCCCCGAGAGGTCCCTTCAGGCGCACCTGGAGTTCGTGGTGGACGACCTCGACGCCGTGGAGCGCCGGGTCATCAGCCTCGGTGGCCGTCCGCTGGAGGCCAAGGAGGCCTCGGGCCCCCTGGAGGAGCGCGGCTACGCCGACCCGGCGGGCCACTCCTTCACCCTGCGCCGGACCGCGCCGACCGCACCCAAGCAGGGCTGACCCGACCGGCCTAGTGGGCGAGGACCGTGTTGGCCAGCGCCCCATGGACGGCCGTGCCGGCGAGGATGCTCAGCAGGGCCTCGCGGCGCCACAAGTGCAGGCCGACGGTGACGGCCAGGGCGGCCAATGGCGCCACCGCGCGGGCCTCGGTGACCGACAGGTCGCGCAGGCAGTAGACGATTGGTTGCCGATCGTGTGCCTATGATCTTCGTATGAGCAATGAAAGTGGCCTGGACGCGCTCGATCGAGAAATTTTGTTCCACCTGCGTCAGGACGGTCGGCTGTCGACGTCGAGCTGGCCAAACGCGTGGGTCTGACGCCTCCTCCCTGTCTGCGCCGGGTCAGGCGCCTGGAGGAGGCCGGCGTCATCACCGGATACCGGGCCGTTATCGACCCCGGGGCGCTCGGCCGCGCGCTCGAAGTGCTCATCGACGTCGAGATCTACGCCCAGGACCGCCGGACCGTCGAGGAGTTCGAGACGACCGTGGCCTCCTACGAGGAGGTCATCGAGTTCCGGCGGATGTACGGCCGCCCCGACTACTTCCTGCGCGTCACCGTCGCCGACCACACCGCCTATGAGGCCTTCCTCATGGGACGGCTCAGCGGCCTGCCCGCCGTCCTGCGCCTGGAGTCGCACCTCACCATGAAGACGATCAAGGCGGACCGCTGACCGCACAGGGAGGCCCCGCCCGGCACGGGGCCGGGCGGGGCCGCGTCGTGTCAGTCCCGGCCGCCCTTCTCGCCGACCGGCCAGGTGCCGGTCGAACGCTCGATGGCCTTGGCGCCCGCACGGTCCACGGCGCTGCGCACCATGGCGAAGATGGCGCCTTGGATCGCAGCGGCCAGCAGGATCTCGCCCCAGCCGCGGTCCTTGTCCAGCGCGTCGGGCGCGTCCTCCTCGTGCCGGATCGCCATCCACGTCTTGCGGAAGGCGAGCCCGGCCAGCCAGCCGCCCGACCAGCCGAGCACGAAACCCAGGGGCTGGTAGGCGAGGGACATCTTCTTCTTCTTGGCCACGGGGATCTCCTTGGTAGCTGAAGGGGTGGTCGGAAGTGGTCAGGGTGTGTGCGCGGCCGGGACCCGCTCCCCGGCGCGCACGGGCCCGGGCGGGGTGCCGTCGCCGAACGGCCGGCCGCCCAGCTCCTCGCGGTGGTGCGGGGTCAGCCAGCCGGACAGGTCCGGCCCCAGGGGCACGACACGGGTCGGGTTGATGCCCGTGTGCACCTGGTAGTAGTGCCGCTTGATGTGGTCGAAGTCGACGGTGTCGCCGAACCCGGGCGTCTGGTAGAGGTCGCGGGCGTACCCCCACAGCACCTGGTTCTCCGTCAGCTTCCAGCGGTTGCACTTGAAGTGGCCGTGGTAGACCGCGTCGAAGCGGACCAGCGTGGTGAACAGCCGGATGTCGGCCTCGGTGATCGTGTCGCCGACCAGGTACCGCTGCCGCTCCAGCCGGGCCGCGAGCAGCTCCAGCCGCCGGAACACGCCCGCGCAGGCGGCCTCGTACTCCTCCTGCCCGGTGGCGAACCCCGCCCGGTAGACGCCGTTGTTGACGTCCTCGTAGACGTCCGCCATCACCTCGTCGATCTCGTCGCGCAGCCGCTCCGGGTACAGGTCGGGCGCCCCCTCCCGGTGCAGGGCCGTCCATTCGGTCGCGAGGTCGAGCGTGAGCTGCTGGTAGTCGTTGGTGACCAGCTTCCCGCTGGGCACGTCCACGACGGCCGGCACGCTGACCCCGCCCGGATGGTCCGTCTCCCGGCGGTCGTACGCCTCACTCAGGTAGCGGATGTCGAGGACCGGGTCGCGGCCGTCCTCGTCCAGCGTGAAGCGCCAGCTGCGGTCGTCCTGGATAGGGTCGGCGACGGCCAGCGACAGCGCGTCCTCCAGGCCGAGCAGCCGCCGGGAGACCAGCGACCGGCTGGCCCACGGGCAGGCACGGCTGACGACCAGACGGTAGCGGTCGGCCTCCACCGGCCAGCCGTCCCGGCCGTCCGCCGTGATCCGGTCCGTGAAGTGCGCCTTGGACCGCTTGAACGTCCTCTTTCCGTAGGCGCTGTTGCCGTCGTCGCCGTCGTCGCGGCTCATGGGGAAGACCTCCTTGCCGTACGTGTGGCCTGCTTGTCGTGCGTGTGCCCTGGTGAACGCGTTCCCCGTTTTCCGCGGACGGCACGGTGTGAGCACCGCCGACCGGGGCAATCGGCGTGGGTGACTGAAGAAGGATCTGATCGGAGGACACGCGTCACCGTGCTGGTGGCGCTCGCGGCCAACCTGGTGATAGCGGCCGCCAAGGCCGTCGGCGGTCTGGCCGCCGGATCGCCCGCCCTGCTGTCGGAGGCGGCCCATTCGGTGGCCGACAGCCTGAACGAGGTGTTCTTACTGGCGGCCCTGCGCCGCAGCCGTCGCCCCGCCGACCGGCGTCACCCCTTCGGCTACGGCAAGGAGCGGTTCTTCTGGTCGCTCCTCGCGGCCGTCGGGATCTTCGTGATGGGGGGCTGCTTCTCCTTCTTCCAGGGCTTCGAAGCCCTCACGGGCGGAGCGCAGGAGGGGCTCGGCGGCTACGTCGCCGGTCTGGTCGTGCTCGGTATCGCCCTCCTCGCGGAGGGCGGTTCCCTGCTGCGGGCCCTCTACCAGGTCCGCCGGCAGGGCGGTGGGCGCGACGGGCTGCGGGACCCCGCCCTGCGGACGGTCGTCGCCGAGGACGGCACGGCGGTGCTCGGCGTCACGCTGGCCATCGCGGGCATGGCACTGCACATGGTCACCGGCCAGGTGGTGTGGGAGGCGGCCGCCTCGCTCGCGATCGGTTCGCTGCTGGTCTACGTCGCCTACCGGCTGGGCCGCGACGCCCGCGACCAGCTGATCGGCGAGGCGGCCGACCCCGAGGCGAGCGGGCGGATCCAGGCCCTGCTGCGGGCGCAGCCCGAGATCGACAGCGTGGAGGCACTGTTCACGATGAAGACCGGCCTGGACTCGGCCCTGGTGGCGGCCCGGGTCGACCTGGTGCCGGGCCTGGACAGCGAGCGGGTCGAGGAGGTCGCCGTGCGCATCAAGCGCTCCATCGCGAGGACGGTGCCCGAGGCCGACCAGATCTTCCTCGACGTCACCGATCGCCCCGCGCGCGAGGCAGCGGAAAGCCCCGCCGCGACGGGGGAACGCGGCGGGGCCTGACCCACGCGTGCCCCGTCGGCGACGGTTCATGCACCCCGGCCGAAAAATTTCCCCCGCCGGGCGGGATCACCCGGTCGGCGGCCCTCGGCGCTGAGGGGAACGGGCGCTGACGGACACCCCCTAGCGGAGCCGGCCGGGCCCTGTCGCCCCGGACCGGGTGGCCGCCAGGCCGGAGAGCAGCTTGAGGCGCTCTTCCGAGGTGCTGCCCGGTTCGGCGGTGTAGAGGGTCAGGTCGTGCACGGCCCGACGGGACAGGGGCAGATCGAGGGACTGGTACGACAGCTCCAGCTCACCGACCTCGGGGTGCCGCAACCGTTTGACGCCGTCGTGACGGATACGGACGTCGTGGACGGCCCACTGACCGCGGAACTCGGGGCTGAGCGTGGACAGTTCGCCGATCAGCTCGCGCAGGACCCGGTCATGCGGCTCCCGTCCGGCCTCGGCGCGCAACAGCGCGGTGGTGGCCGCGGTGGCGGCGTCCCAGTCGACGAAGAAGTCCCGCGCGCCGGGGTCGAGGAAGATGTAGCGGGCGATGTTGGGGCGGCCGTGCCGGTCGGTCGTGGGGCTGTCGAACACCGGCGTGTGCAGGGCCCGGGCCAGCGCGTTGTGGGCGATGACGTCCTGGCGGCCGTTGCGCACGAACGCGGAGGACAGCGTCATCGAGTCGAGCAGCCACTGGACGCGGGGTGGGACGGCGGCCTCCCCGCGGCGGGAGGGCGCGCGGCGTGCGGGCCGGGCGCGGGCGGCTCGGGCCAGGTCGAACAGGTAGGTGCGTTCGTCCTCGTCCAGCTGGAGGGCCTGGGCGACCGCGGCGAGCACCTCCTCGGAGACGCCGCTGAGGTGGCCTTTCTCCAGGCGGGTGTACCACTCGGTGCTCACCCCGGCCAGCACGGCGACCTCCTCGCGCCGCAGCCCGGGCACCCGGCGCCGGCCGCTGGTCGGCAGCCCTGCCCGCTCCGGGGTGATCTTCGCGCGGCGGCCGGCGAGGAAACCTCGGATCTCGGTGCGGTGGTCGGTGCGGTCGGCGGGGTGCGGGTCCATGCCGTCCACGGTAGCCACCGTCTCGCCACCAGGGAGGTCGAGCTTGTACCCCCCATGGACCCGACCCTCCATCTCCCACGCCGACCACGTCACGGGCCTGTCGCCGTCCCAGGCACGGGGCCGACTCACGGACCGCTCGTCCCGGACCTCAGTCGTCCTCGGCCGGCTCCAGGACGAACACCGGGATCTCGCGGTCCGTCTTCTTCTGGTACTCGGCGTACACCGGATACGCCGCGACCGCGCGCTCCCACCACTCGGCCTTCTCCGCGCCCGTGACCTCACGGGCCGTCATGTCCCGCTTGACCGGACCGTCCTGGAGTTCCACGTGGGGGTCGGACTTGAGGTTGAAGTACCAGACCGGGTGCTTCGGCGCCCCGCCGAGGGAGGCCACTGCGGCGTACCGCCCCTCGTGCTCCACCCGCATCACGGGGTTCTTGCGCAGCTTCCCGCTCCTGGCACCCCGTGAGGTCAGCACCACCACCGGCATGTCGGAGCCCTGCAGGGTCGTCCCCCGCGTGCCCCCGGAGCTCTCGTACAGCTCCACCTGCTTGCGCACCCACTGCGTCGGGCTGGGTTCGTACTCGCCCTCAAGAGGCATGGCATCCGTCCTCTCGCCGTATCCACGACTGACTGAGACTGACTGACTGCACCGACTGCCGCCTACAACACCCGTGGGCCCGGGAATCATCCGCATCACGACGGATCCGGCCACGCCCGCACCTCATCCCGGCGTCACCGCCATCCGCACGGCCAGCGCCGTCATCACCCCGCTCGCGACGAGCGCCGTCACCAGCCGGCCCCGGCGCCCCGTCAGCGCCCGGCCCAGCAGCGCACCGCCCCCGGCGAGCAGCACCTGCCAGCTCGCGGAGGCCGCGAAGGCGGCCAGCACGAACACGCCCTGCTCCACCGGTCCGGCCGGGCCCGTGGCCCCGGAGCCGAGCACGAGTGCCGCGAAGTAGATCACGGTGGTGGGGTTCAGCAGGGTGATGCCGAGCAGCCCCCAGAACGCCCGGGCCGGACGCGGGGGAGCGGGAGCCGTCCGCGTGGCGAGCCGGTGGCCGCGGTACGCGCGCAGCGCGCCGACGGCGCCCCACACCGCCAGCGCGAGCAGCACCAGGACACAGGCCCACCGCAGCGGTCCGAGCACCGGACGCAGCGTGGTGGCCAGGGCCGTCCCGCCGAGCGTCGCCGCGAGGGCGTACAACCCGTCGGCGGTGGCGACGCCGAGTGCGGCGCAGACACCGGTGCGCAGGGACGTGCGGGCGGTGAGGGAGACGAGATAGGTCCCGACGGCGCCCACGGGGACGGCGATGCCGTACCCGGCGAGCAGCCCGGCGACGAGCGCCGCGGTCATGACCGCGGCGCGATCGGCCCTCCACGGCGGCCGGACGTCTGCTGTCGCCGCGCGGCGTGAGCGGCGGCGGACGGCGGCAGACAGACATCGAAGGCAGGCATGGCCGGATCCTGACCCCTGCCCCGCCCCACCCACAACCGGATTTCCCTCCCGCTCGAACAGGAAGACGGCATTCCTCGGCCAAGTTGCAGGTCACCACCGATCTGACCGAACTACACGTCGCCCCATAGATGCCTGGGGCATCTAATGAAGATCTGCACGACGCACTCTTCGTCTGCGAGGTCTTCATGACGGACACGACCGCACCCGCCGCCCCCGTCGCCTTCCCCCAGAGCCGGACCTGCCCCTTCCACCCACCCGCCGGCTACGAGCCCCTGCGCGCCGAGCGCCCCCTGACCCGGATCACCCTCTTCGACGGCCGCGAGGCCTGGCTCGTGACCGGGCACGCCACCGCCCGCGCGCTGCTGGCCGACCCGCGCCTGTCGTCCAACCGCGACCACCCCGGCTTCCCCACCCCCACCAAGCGCTTCGCCGGGTTCCGCAACCGCCGCACCGCCCTGCTGGGCGTCGACGACCCCGAGCACCGCACCCAGCGGCGCATGGTCGTCGGGGACTTCACCCTCAAGCGGGCCGTCGAGCTCCGGCCACGCATCCAGCAGATCGTGGACGAACGACTCGACGCGTTGATCGCCCAGGGGCCGCCCGCCGACCTGGTGAGCGCCTTCGCGCTGCCCGTGCCGTCCATGGTGATCTGCGCCCTGCTCGGCGTCCCGTACGCCGACCACGACTTCTTCGAGACCCAGTCGCGACGGCTGCTGCGCGGCCCGGAGACCGCCGACGTGATGGACGCCCGGGACCGGCTGGAGGCGTACCTCGGCGAGCTGATCGACCGCAAGCGGCTCCATCCCGGCACCGGCCTGCTGGACGACCTGGTGCGGCGGCAGCCGCGCGACGGCGAGCCCGACCGCGAGGACCTGATCGCCCTGGCCCTCATCCTGCTGGTCGCTGGCCACGAGACGACCGCCAACATGATCTCGCTCGGCACCTTCACCCTGCTCCAGCACCCCGAGCGGCTCGCCGAACTGCGCGCCGACCCGGAGCTGGTGCCGGCCGCGGTCGAGGAGCTGATGCGGATGCTGTCCATCGCGGACGGCCTGCTGCGCATCGCCGTCGAGGACATCGAGGTGGCCGGCGCGACGATCCGCCAGGGGGACGGCGTGGTCTTCGCGACCTCCGTCATCAACCGCGACGAGACCGTCTACCCCGAGCCGGACACGCTCGACTGGCACCGCTCGGCCCGTCACCACGTCGCGTTCGGTTTCGGCGTCCACCAGTGCCTCGGCCAGAACCTCGCCCGCGCCGAACTGGAGATCGCCCTGCGCACCCTCCTCGACCGGCTGCCAGGCCTGCGCCTGGCCGCCCCGGCCGAGGAGATCCCCTTCAAACCGGGCGACACGATCCAGGGGATGCTGGAACTCCCCGTGACCTGGTAAGAGGCTTCGCACATGCGCATCGACATCGACAAGGACCTCTGCATCGGCGCGGGCCAGTGCGCCCTCACCGCCCCGGACGTGTTCACACAGGACGACGACGGCTACAGCACCGTGCTGCCCGGCCGGGAGGACGGCGGCGGCAGCCCGCTGCTGCGGGAGGCGGCCCGCGCCTGCCCGGTGAGCGCCATCACCGTCTCCGAGGCCGTGGGCTGACGCCGTATCTCATCCGGCGCGCAGGAGCAGCCGGGCCGCCTCGCGTGCCTCGGCGGCGGACCCGGCGCTCCTGGTGACGCCCGCCGTGACCATCGCACCCTCGGCCAGCAGGAACAGCTGCCCGCCCAGCGCGGCGGGCAGCCCCGCCGCGCCGACGAGGGAGTCGAGGTACTCCCGGAAGGCCCGCTTGTGCGCCCGCACCTGGGCGGCCACCCGCGCGGACGTGGCGCCCAGCTCGCCGTATGCGTTGATCCACGCGCAGCCGCGGAAGTCCGGCTCGCCGAACCACTCGCCCAGCCAGTCGAACACGGCCAGGATCCGCTCCTCGGGCTCCCCGTGCCGCTCCACGTACTCGGCCAGCCGCCCGCGCCAGCGCGCGTCCCGCCGCTCCAGATACGCCTCCACCAACTGCTCCTTCGCCGGGAACAGCTGGTAGAGCCGCTTGAGCGAGACCCCGGACGCGCCGCGGACGTCGTCCATGCCGACGGACTGCACGCCCCGCCCGTAGAACAGCTCCTCGGCGGCGTCCAGGGCCCGCTCCCGGGCCACCGCACGGTCCATGTACGACCCCTCCTTGACGCGAGAACGAGCGTTCTCCTACCATAGCAGTGCCAAGGGAGAACGCTCGTTCTCCCTCGCTGACCGGGGAGGATCCATGACCGACCGCCCGCCGCTGCCGCCGTTCACCCGCGCGAGTGCCGCGCGCAAGGTCCAGGCCGCCGAGGACGCCTGGAACACCCGCGACCCGCACCGGGTCGCCCTCGCCTACGCGGAGGACTCCGTCTGGCGCAACCGCGACACCTTCCTCACGGGCCGGGCCGCGATCGTCGAGTTCCTGACCCGCAAGTGGGAGCGCGAGCGGGAGTACGCGCTGCGCAAGGACCTGTGGGCCTTCGACGGCGACCGCATCGCCGTCCGCTTCCAGTACGAGTGCCGCGACGCCGACGGGCAGTGGTGGCGCTCCTACGGCAACGAACTGTGGGAGTTCGACGAGCACGGCCTGATGAACCGCCGCGAGGCGAGCATCGACGACGTGCCGATCGAGGAACGGGAGCGCCGCATCCACGGCCCCCGGCCGGAGTCCGAACGCGGAGAGACCTTCCCCCTCCGGTGAGCCCGGGGGAGTCGCTAGGGTTTCCCGGATGACCGAACAGGCCGCCGCCCACAAGCCCTTCCTCTACGTCGTCGTCTGCGCCGCCGGCATCGCCGCGGACGTGAGCCGGCTGATCACCGCCGCGCAGGAGCGGGACTGGGAGGTCGGTGTCATCGCGACGCCGGTCGCCGCGAACGGCTTCTTCGACACCGCCGCCGTCGCGGCCCGGTCGGGCCGCCCGATCCGGTCGGCCTGGCGCACCCCGGGCGAGCCGCGCCCGTTCCCCGCGCCCGACGCCGTGGCCGTCGCGCCCGCCACCTTCAACACCGTCAACAAATGGGCCGCCGGCATCGCCGACACCCTCGCCCTGGGCACCCTCTGCGAGGCGGCGGGTCTCGGTGTGCCGATCGCCGTCCTGCCGTGCGTGGCCGACGCGCTGGCCGCGCACCCCGCCTACCGCGGCAGCGTCGAACGGCTGCGGGGGATGGGCGTGAGGTTCGGCGAGCCGTACACCGGAGAGCCGGAACCGGACGGCGGGCGGCCCGAGTTCGGGTGGGAGCGGGCACTGGACCTCATCGAGCGCGGCTGACCGGGGGGCCTGCGAACGGGGCTTCCGGCACGCTCAGTCGCAACCGACCGTCGGCCCCTCCACCATGCCGCCGGTGTACAGCGCCTGCCCGCGCGGCGTCCAGTAGCCCAGCTTCGAGACGACCGTCGAGCACGCCGACGCATGCTGATCCGCACCCCCGTGCTCTCCTCACCCGATCAGATCGAAGCGCGCGCTGCCGTCGCCCTGCCCGCTGTCGCGGTGCACGGTGTACGTCAGCGTGGTCGTGGCCCCGGGGCGCAGGGTCCGCCGGTCGACCTCGACGCGATGGGTGGGCCGCTGCTTCGGCGCGGTCAGGGTGAGTCTGGCCCGGACGGTGCCGCGCAGGTCCACACCGGCCGGAGCGGAGCGGACGCGCACGGCGGCGGTGACGTCGTAGGTCCCGGGCCGGGGTACGGCTGCGAACCGGGCAGCGTCCCGGAGGCGACGGTCGTGCCGCCGCGCCCGGCGGTCCAGCTGCCGGAGGTCAGGCAGGCGTACCGCACGGACGCCCCGGGGCGGCGGCAGGTCGCGGGGCCGAGAACGCCGTCATCGGGGTGCCGCTGCCCGCGCACAGGCTGACGTCCGCCCGCTCGCCCCGCTCGCCGCGCAGGACGCCCGCGGGCACGCAGAGCGTCGCCGGCGCCTCCGCGGCCGGTGCCTGGGACCGGACCTCGGGCGGCGGTGGGACCGGCCGGCTCCAGCCGACCGAGGCGAGGGCGAGGGACACCGTGGCCGCCCCGGTCAGGATCCTGAGAGTCCTCCGTCGTGCCGCCACGCGTCCTCCCGTACGCCACCGACCGGCCCGGCACCGGCCCCCTGCGCCGAGGATGCGGCAGCGGGCGCGCGGCCCCGCCGCTCCCACGCCGGGGGCGGTCACCTGCGGGCAGCAACGCTGACGCCCCGTCAGTCCGCCGGGGTCCGCCGGGCCTTCGAGTGCACACGAGCACGTACGCTCCCCTGGTAACCCTCCCGAAGGCAGGAGCAGCAACGATGCAGTACGTGAAGCTCGGTTCGACGGGCCTGGACGTCTCGCGGATCTGTCTGGGGTGCATGACCTACGGGCTGCCCGACCGCGGCCGGCACGAGTGGACCCTGGACGAGGAGGCCTCCCGCCCGCTCATCCGGCAGGCGGTCGAGGCGGGGATCACCTTCTTCGACACGGCCAACGTCTACTCCGACGGCACCAGCGAGGAGATCGTCGGCCGGGCCCTGCGCGACTTCGCCCGGCGCGACGAGATCGTGCTCGCGACGAAGGTGCACTACCCGATGCGCCCCGGGCCGAACGGCGGCGGACTGTCCCGCAAGGCGATCATGACCGAGCTCGACCGGAGCCTCGCCCGCCTCGGCACCGACTACGTCGACCTCTACCAGATCCACCGCTTCGACCCGCACACCCCCGTCGAGGAGACGATGGAGGCCCTCCACGACGTCGTCAAGGCCGGCAAGGTCCGCTACATCGGGGCGAGTTCGATGTACGCCTGGCAGTTCTCCAAGATGCAGTACACCGCCCGGCTGAACGGCTGGACCCGCTTCGTCTCCATGCAGAACCACTACAACCTGATCTACCGCGAGGAGGAGCGCGAGATGCTGCCCCTCTGCGCGGACCAGGGCGTGGGCGTGCTGCCCTGGAGCCCGCTCGCCCGCGGCCGCCTCACCCGCGACTGGGACGCCACGACCGAGCGCAGCGCCACCGACACCTTCGGCAGCAACCTGTACCAGGAGGGCGACCGCACCATCGTCGAGGCGGTCACCCGCATCGCCGAGGCGCGCGCGGTACCGCGCGCCCAGGTCGCCCTGGCCTGGCTCCTGCACCAGTCCACGGTGACGTCCCCGATCGTCGGCGCGTCCAAGCCGCGACACCTGGAGGACGCCGTGGCCGCCGTGGAACTCCGGCTGACCGACAAGGAACTGGAGGAACTGGAGCGCCCCTACACGGCGCATCCCATCGCCGGGCACTGAACCGCCCCGCGGCGAGGGCCGCGGCGATCCGGATCAGTGGGGTCCCTGGGGCGCGAACTCCGTTCCGCAGGGGCCCGCCCCCTCGCTCTCCGGCAGGACGACCCGCGCCCCGCTCATCGTGAGCGTGCGGTAGAACTCCCCGATCCGCTCGGCCGACCGCCCCACGTAATGCCCGATGAACGACCGCCGGAAGCGGTCCTCCGAGCGGTTCGGCTCCGACCCGTGCACCACGCTGCCGTTGAAGAACAGCACGTCCCCGGGCCGCATGTCCACGGGCACGGGCTCCAGCCCGGGCGGCGGCGGAACGTACTCGCGGGCGAAGGACACGTCCGAGTCGGCGAGTTCCGGGCAGAACAGGTCCATCCGGTGGGTGCCCGGCACGACCTCCAGCCCGCCGTTCTCCCGGTCGATCACATCGCAGGCCACCCATGCCGCGACACACGTGCCCGGCTCCACCCGCAGATAGAAGTTGTCCTGGTGCAGCGCCTGCCCCCGGGCACCCGGCGGCTTGAAGTAGAACATGCTCTGCGCGGCCAGCACCTCCTCGCCGAGCAGCACCTCCAGCACCGTCCGGAGCCGGGCGTCCAGCAGGACCTCGCGCGCGAGGTCGTTGATCTCGTGCGGATGCATCACCCGCGGCCAGACCTGCAGCGGATCGGCGCCGGGCCCGGCGGAGGCACGCGGCTGGAAGTGCCCGGGCACCGGGCCTGCCGCCTGCAGCGCCGAGAACTCGTCGCACAGCCGGTCGATCTCGTCGGCCCCGAAGAGCCCGCGCACGACCGTGAAACCGTCCTCCTCGAAGTCCTCCCGGTATCGCCGCAGACCGGCCGGGTCCAGGATGGGAGCGTCGGCGGCGCCGTTGCCCGTGACTGTCATGAACGCACTCCTCGGTCAGGTGTCCTCGGTCAGGAACGCTAGGCTGCCCAGCCGTCGAGGAGGATGCCCGTGCGTGCTGTGGGATTGCCCGGCTCTGCTGACAGCGGGACCGGCGGGGACCCCGCGCCGCCGCCCGGCCTGGTCGTGCTCGGCCACTTCGACCAGCCGCCCGGCTACGGCGTCAGCCGGCCGCACGGTTCGGCGAGCTGGCTCTTCACCTGGACCACGGCAGGGCGCGGACGGCTGTGGCAGGGCGATGCCCGGACCGCGGCCGGCGCGGGTGATCTCGTGGTGCTCGCCCCCGGCGTCCCGCACGGCTACACGGTCGAGCCCGGCGCCCGGCACTGGCGCTTCTGGTGGGCCCACTGCCAGGCCCGCGCGTCCTGGGCCACCTGGCTGCGGCCGTACGACAGGGGCGACGGGGTGTACGCGGTCACCTCCACCCCGGCCGGAGTGCACGAGCGCGTCGAGGCGGCGTTCCGGCGGATGCACGCCGACGCCCGCTGGACGGGAACCGGGGCACCTCCCGCGCCCGCGGGCCCGGACGACCAGGTCGCCGTCGCGCACGGCAGCGCGGCCCGCGAACTGGCCCTGTCCGCCCTGGAGGAGATCGTCCTCCTCACCACCGCCGGGTCCCGGCCGGCAACACCCCGGCCCGGCCTCGACCCCCGGATCCGCCGGGCGCGGGAGCTGATCGACGCCGACCCCGGCGCACCGCACACCGTCCGCTCGCTCGCGGAGGGCGTCGCCCTGTCGCCGTCCCGGTTCGCCCACCTGTTCAGCCGGCAGCTCGGGCAGTCGCCCATGCGCGCCCTGCGCGAGGCCCGGCTCCGCCACGCCGCCCGGCTGCTGGAGGGCACCGACCTGCCCGTGGAACGCGTCGCCGCGGCGTCGGGTTTCGCCAGCCCGTTCCACTTCAACCGCGTCTTCCGCGAGCGCTACGGGATACCGCCCGGCGCATACCGGGCACAGCGCTAAAACCCGGGGACAGCACGGAAATCCCTTTCGCTCCGCTGATTGACGTTTTGTCAAAAGGCAGTTGTCGCGTACACAATGCACGAAACCGTGAGATCTCTTGTTCCCTGTCGTTGACCTGTGCAAAGGTGTGCCTTGTCGGTGTGCGTACAACACACCTTTCTTCCGTATGCGCGAGGCCATCAGCCGGCATACCCCTTGGTATGGACTTTTCCCGCATGTCCTTGAGAGGAATGCAGCGTGAATGACGCAGGTGCGTCGAATTCCCCGGTCCCGGCCCGCGGGCCCGGTGCGACGGACGAGCAACTGAGCGCCGAGCTGAGGAAGTGGACGGGAGCGACCCCCGCGCTCCACCCCGTCGGCGAACTGCTGGACCGGCACTGGGAGGCGGGCTTCGCCTACGCCCGGTTGTGCACCGACGGCTCGCGTTCCGCGGGAATTCTCACCACCGCCGCATTCACCCGCCTCTTCGGCGAGACCCTGCGCCAGAACGGCCCGACCTCCGCGTGGCGGCCCCATCTGCTGGTCACCGTCCGGCGTATCGCGGCCGAGTGGGCCGGCGACCACAGACGCGACATGCTCCACCCGGGCCTGCTGGCCGGGGTCGACGACGGGGAGCGGCCGGCCGCCCGGCTGCTGCCGCCGGCGAACCGGCGCCTGCTCGCCGGGGCCTTCCAGCGGCTGCCGCAGTCCGCTCGCTGCCTGCTCTGGCACATCGAGGTCGAGGCCGAGCCGCTCACCGCCCCGGCCGGGCTGCTCGGCCTGGACGAGGAGGGCGCGCGCGTCGAACTGGGCCGGGCCCGCGACCGGCTGCGCGAGGAGTGCCTCCAGCTGCACCGCGAACTCGCCCCTGACGAGGAGTGCCGGCGCTACCTGCGGCTGCTCGACGTGACGTACCGGCGTGGGGGCGTCGGCACCGACCCGGATCTACGCGCGCATATCGAAGGCTGCGGGCACTGCAGCGCCGCCGCCGACCAGCTCGGCCGGTTCAACCACGGGCTCGGCGTCGCCCTCGCGGAGGCGGTGCTGGGCTGGGGCGGCCGGGACTACGCGGAGAACAGGCCGGGCGAGGCCGCCGTGCCCGGGGACCCGGTCGGTGAGGCCCCCACCGCACCGGCCGGTGCCGCACAGGCCTTCCCGGACCCCGTCGTCCTCGCCGGCACCATCGGCGAATCGTTCACCGCCCCCGACAGCACTCCGCCCGCCCCGACCACCCCGTCGGCCGACCCGGTCACCCACGGCACGCACGCGGCTGGGGCCGGGACGGGGGCCCATCAGGCCCAGCCCCGGACCCAGGTCCCGGTCCCGGCCTCCGAGAGCCCCTCCGCCCCGCCCGTCGCCGCGCCCCCGGGCCGCCGGGCCGAAGGCCCCCGCGCCGACCGCAGCAGATCCGCCCACAAGGCGGCACGCCGTGCGGCCCGGCGCCGCAACCTCACCGTCGGCGTCCTCACCGTCAGCGGCCTGGTCGTGCTCCCGCTGGTGCTGTGGTCCACCGGCAACTCCGGTGACGGCGCCCCGTCGGCGGGCGCGGGCCGGCCCTCCGACACACCCGGCTCCGACGCGGGTGAGCGGGCCGGTGACCCGTCCTGGGCCGGGGCGGGCGAGGCCGAGAAGGGCGCCCTGCGCGGGCGGCTGCACAATGCCGCCTCGGGCCTGTGCGTCGGCATCGAGGGCGAGAAGGCCGTCGAGGACGCGGAGGCGGTGCTCACCCCCTGCTCCTCCGGCACCGCCCAGCAGTGGACGTACGAGACCGACGGGCTGCTGCGCAACGGCGCCGCCCCCGACCTGTGCCTGGACTCCCGCCTCGGCTACTCCGTCCGGCTGGCCCCCTGCACGGGCGCGTCCCAGCCGGACACCAGGAACGTCCGCTACGACTTCACCCTCCAGGGCGCCCTGGTGCCGCGCTGGAACCAGGACCTCGCCCTGGCACCGGCCGCGACCGACGGCTCGGGAGCCCTGGTCCTGAAGGCCCGGACGGACGACGAGGCCCAGCGCTGGGCCGTCGACACCTCCAAGGCCGACCTCCAGATGGAGGCCGTCAACTGGGACGCCCCCGCCCCGCCGCCGCGCCCGGCACCCACACCGACCCCCACACCGTCCAGGACACCCGAGCCCACACCGACCCCGTCCGCCACCCCGTCGACGCCTCGGCCGACACCGACCGGCCAGGCCCCCGACGCCCCGGAGTGCCACCCCTACGGCTACCCCTGCGACTCGGACGGCCGGGACGGCTACCCCGGCTACGGCTATCCGGGGTACGGCTACCCCGGTCATGGCTACGGCGGCTACGGATACGGGGACTACGGATACGGGGGCTACGGTTACGGCGGTGACGGCCGCCGCTGACCCGGCGCCGCGCGTTCAGCCGCCGACGACGCGCAGGGACAGCCACAGCGCCACCACGGCCGGCACCAGCGCGGCCGGCACCGCGAGCAGCCCGAGCCGGGTGAACTCCCCGAGGCCGACGCGGTGCCCGTGCCGCTGCGCGATCCGGCGCCACAGCAGGGTCGCCAGCGATCCGGCGTAGGTCAGGTTGGGGCCGATGTTCACGCCGAGCAGCACCGCCAGCACGGCACCCGGACCGGCCCCGGCGGTCAGCGGCAGCAGTACCAGCACCGCGGGCAGGTTGTTGATGAGGTTGGCCAGGACGGCGGCCAGCGCGGCCACGCCCAGGAGCGCGGCGAGGCCCGACCCGTCGGGCAGCACGCGGTGGAGCGCGTCGGCGAGCCCGTGGTCGACGACCGCGCGCACCACGACGCCGAGCGCGAGCACGAACGCCAGGAAGGCCGGGGCCGCCGACCGCACCACCGTGAGCGGGGTGGCGCGCCGCCGCACCAGCGCCCGCCCGGCCAGCACCACCGCACCGGCCAGGGCGGCCCACGCCGGGGCGATCCCGAGGGCGGAGGCCACGACGAACCCGGCGAGCGTGCACCCCACGGTGACCAGGGCGAACAGCGGCAGCTCGGGCGGCCGCGCCGCGTCGGGGGAGGGGAGCGGGGCCGCCAGTTCCCGGTCGAAGAACCGCCGGAACACCAGGTACTCGGCGCCGATGGCCACCAGCCAGGGCAGCGCCATCAGTGCCGCGAACCGGGTGAAGCTCAGCCCGCTGGCCGTGAACGCCAGCAGGTTCGTCAGGTTGGAGACGGGCAGCAGCAGCGAGGCGGTGTTGGACAGATGGGCGCAGGCGTAGAGGTGGGGCCGGGCCTCGACGCCCATCCGGGCCGCGGTGGCGACCACCACCGGGGTCAGGAGGACGACCGTGGCGTCCAGGCTCAGCACGGCCGTGATGACGGAGGCCAGCGCGAACACCGCGGTCAGCAGCCGCCCCGGGCGGCCCGCCGCCCAGCGGGCCATCCACGCCCCGCACGCCGAGAACAGCCCCTCGACATCGCAGAAGTGGGCGAGCACCAGGACGGCCGCGAGGAAGCCGACCACCGGAGCCAGCCGCTGGACCTCCTGCCAGGCGTGCTCCGGCGAGATCACTCCGACGGCGACCGCGAATCCGGCGGCGGGAACAGCCAGCACGGCCTCGGGCAACCCCTTGGGGCGGGAGACGGCCCAGACCAGCACGGCGACCAGCAGCGTCACGGAGAGGACTTCGGCGAGCGGGGTGTTCAGGGCGGGGTCCTCCGGGACGTGATCAGGCCGTGCCCGCCCATGAAACCAGCTGCGGGTAAGAGACCCGTGAGGGCCTCCCGGTCCGCGTCGGAGCCCGCCGCGTCACGGTCCGCTGCCCGCCGCCAGCGCCGTGAGGTACACCGAGGCCGCGTTCCCGCCGGCCGGCACCTCGCCGGCCGTCCACCGCACCCGCAGCGACTCCCGCTCGTCCGGCGGCGTCACGAGCAGCGCCGCCGGAGTGGCGGCACGGGCCCCGCTGACCTCCGGGCTCGCGTACCGCAGCCCCGCCCAGGCGCTCTCGCCGGGCGCGAGCGTCACGGTCGCCGGCGCGTCGGGGGTGCGCTCGGGGTCGGGACCCAGACGCCTGCCGGACGCGTCGACGAACGCGGCGCCCGGATGGCCGTGCAGGGTGCAGCTGCGGGAGGAGACGTTGGTCAGCACGACCGGGAGGTTCCGCTGCCCGGCTCCTGGATCCATCCGGCCGACCGAGGCGCGCAGTTCGGAGGTGTGGCAGCGGGTGGCGCCGCCGGTGGCGGACAACTGCCGCGACGCGGTCTCGGTGAGGTGCGCGGTGCCGCACGCGGTCAGCGAGCCGAGGACCGCGACCGCGCTCGCGAGCAGGGCCGCCCGGCGCAGGGACTGGGACGTCTTCGCCATGCCGTCCCGGGTGTCCGCCGCGTCCGCGCGGGAACGACCCGGTCTCACGCCTCGTCGAGCAGCGCCAGCTCGGCCCAGATCGTCTTGCCCTCGGCCGTGTGCCTGCTGCCCCAGCGCTGGGTCAGCTGGGCGACCAGGAGCAGGCCCCGGCCGCCCTCGTCCCAGGTCTTGGCCCGGCGCAGGTGCGGCGCCGTGTGGTTGGTGTCGGACACCTCGCAGATGAGCGTGGACGCGTCGTGGATCAGCCGGAGCCGGATGGGCGGGGCGCCGTAGCGGATGGCGTTGGTGACCAGCTCGCTCACCACCAGCTCGGCCGTGAAGGTGGCCTCCAGCAGCTCCCAGCGTTCGAGCTGGTCGACGACCTGCTTGCGGATGGGGGCCACCAGCGCCGGGTCGGCGGGGATGTCCCAGGTCGCCACCTGGGAGGACGGCAGGCCCCGGGTGCGGGCCAGCAGCAGGGCGACGTCGTCGGCGGAGCCGCCCGGCGGGAGCAGGGCGTGCAGCACGCGGTCGCAGGTCTCGTCCAGGGAGTCGGCGGGAACCGACAGGGCCTCGCGGAGCATGCGGTGGCTCGCCTCGACGTCCCGCTCACGGTGGGCGAGCAGCCCGTCCGTGTGGAACGACAGGACACTGCCCTCCCGCAGCTCCACATCGGCGGACTCGAACGGCAGCCCCCCGACCCCCAGCGGGGGTCCCGAGGGCAGGTCGAGCTGCCGGGCCGGGCCGCCGGGCGGGACCACCAGGGGCGGCGGGTGCCCGGCGCGGGCCAGGGTGCAGCGCCGCGACACCGGGTCGTACACCGCGTACAGGCAGGTCGCGCCCACCTCTCCGGTGCCGGCGTCGCTGCCGGACTCCTGGGACAGCCGCACGACCAGGTCGTCGAGGTGGGTGAGCAGCTCGTCGGGGGCGAGGTCGATGTCGGCGAGGGTGCGGACGGCGGTGCGCAGCCGGCCCATGGTGGCCGAGGCCTGGATGCCGTGTCCGACGACGTCCCCGACGACCATGGCGACCCGCATCCCGGACAGCGGGATCACGTCGAACCAGTCGCCGCCCACGCCGGAGCGGGTCGCGGGCAGATAGCGGGAGGCCGCCTCCACGGCCGCGGTGCGCGGCAGCACCCGGGGCAGCAGGCTGCGCTGCAGCGTGAGGGTCGTCTCGCGCTCGCGGGAGTAGCGGCGCGCGTTGTCGATGCAGACGGCGGCCCGTGCCGTGACCTCCTCGGCCAGCAGCACGTCGTCGTCCGTGAAGGGCTCCGGGCGCCGGAAGCGGGTGAAGACGGCGACCCCGAGGGTCGTGCCCCTGGCCTGGAGCGGGACGGACATCGTCGAGTGGACGCCGTACTCCTGGACCCGCCGGAAGCGGACCGGGTCCCAGGCGAGCCACCGCTCCAGCTCGGCGGACGAGCCCGAGGCCACCACCGTGTGGCCCGCGACCAGCGAGGCGGCCTGCGGGGAGGACTCCGGGTAGACGTCCACCTGGCCCGGCTTGGCGACGGCCTCGGGGCTGCCGGGGTTGACCGACCGGTGGGCTGCCCGGCGCAGGCTCACGGGCGGCGTGGGCGGGCCCGCGGACTCGCCGCCGTGCTCCCGCGGGTCGAGCAGGTCCACGCTGACGAAGTCGGCGAGCGCCGGGACGCACACATCCGCCAGCTCCTGCGCCGTGCGGGTGACGTCGAGGGTGGTGCCGATGCGCACGCTCGCCTCGTTGACCAGTTGCAGCCGCTCCCGGGACCGGTACTGGTCGCTGAAGTCGTGGGCGGTCACGCACACGCCCCGCACCCGCCCCGCGTCGTCGGTGAGGGGGGCGATCCGGGCCAGCCAGGCGTGCGCGCCCCGGCTCTCGCCGCTGGCCTTCATGTACGTCTGCATCTCCTGCCGCCGGCCCGTGCTCAGCACCCGGCGCAGATACTCCTCCAGCTCCGCGTTCTGCGGCCGACTGCCGATGTCGGTGGGCCGCAGGCCCCGCAGGCGGTCGGCCGGCAGCCCGACGAGGTCCGCCATGGCGTCGTTGACGCCGCGCAGCCGGAGCCGGTCGTCGAAGATCATCGTGGCGCAGGGCGACTGCGTGAGGGCCGCCCGCACCAGGGGGTCCTCCGGCAACTCCCGGTCGGGCGCCCGCGGCGGGGACACGGCGAGCCAGTCGGTCGTCTCCGGGCCGTCCGGCGGTCGGCGGTGGGCGAGCACCCACACGGGCACCGTGTGGCCGTCGCGGTGCCGCAGCGCGAGGGTGCCGCTCCAGCGGGAGTCCCGGGGCACGGGCGGGGCGTCCGCGCCGTCGGCCAGCAGCTCGGCGGCCGGGCGGCCCACGACCTCGGGGGCCGTGTGACCCAGCAGGCGGCGGGCGCCCTCGCTCCACTCGGTGAGCGTGCCGTCCGCGGCGATGACGGCACGGGCGGCCACGGTGTCGTCGAACGGCTCGTCCGGGCTCATCGTCGCCACTCCATACGGACACTCACAGTAAACAGGGAGGTCACTTGAGTTCCAGCCTAGTCCGTGGTCGCCCGGCGTGGACGGGTAACCCCCGGCCGCCCGGCGCGCGAGGTCGAGGGGGACATCCGGCCGATGTGACCTCCGGGGCAGAAGACGGCTTCCGCACTCTTGACGGCCCCGTGTGACACATCGACAGAATCTGTTTGTTCGCGGTCGGTTGTGATTGCTTCTGAGTCCTCATGAGGGAGAACCGCCATGTCGGTCACGCGCAGATCGGTCCTGCTGGCCTCCGCCGCCGCCCCCGCGGCCGGAGCGCTGCTGGGCCCGCCGGAGGCGTGGGCCGCCGAGCAGGCGCGCGGCGCGTCCGGCCGCCGCACCGTCGCCCTGCGCGACGGCTGGCGCTTCGCGCTGGTCGACCCGGGTGGCATCACCGACCCGACCGGCGCGTACGCCGACGCCGCCCTGCCCGGGTACGACGACTCCGGGTGGCGCGAGGTCGCCGTCCCGCACGACTGGAGCATCGAGCAGGCCCCCACCACCGAGCACGGCACCACCAGCGGCACCGGCTTCCTCCCCGGCGGCCTCGGCTGGTACCGCCTCGCCTTCACTCTGCCGCCCGCCCTCGCCGGCCGGCGGATCTCGGTGGAGTTCGACGGCGTCTACATGGACTGCGTCGTCCACTGCAACGGCGAGGAGGTCGGCCGCCACCCCTACGGCTACACCGGCTTCGCCCTCGACCTCACGGGCCTGGTGCACACCGACGGCACCACCGAGAACGTGCTCGCGGTCAAGGTCCAGAACCGGCTCCCCAGCAGCCGCTGGTACTCGGGCAGCGGCATCTACCGCGAGGCCCGCCTGGTAATCACCGAGCCGGTGCACGTGGCCCGCTGGGGCACCCGCGTCACCACGCCCGAGGTCTCCCGCGAGCGGGCCGTCGTACGCGTCGCCACCTCGGTCGTCGACGCCTCGGGCACCGGCGCGGACGTCGAGGTCGTCTCCCGGATCGTCGACCCCAAGGGCCGCACGGTCGCCCGCGCCTCCTCCACGGCCGCCGTCACCGGCGAGCACACCGAGACGCACGAGCTCACCGTCCCGCGCCCGCTGCTGTGGGACATCGACGCCCCGCACCGCTACACCCTGCACACCGAACTGCGCGCCGGCGGCCGGACCACCGACACCTACCGCACGGTCTTCGGGATCCGCACCTTCCGCTTCGACCCCGACGAGGGCTTCTTCCTCAACGGCGGCCACCACAAGATCAAGGGCGTCGACCTCCATCACGACCTGGGCGCGCTCGGCGCCGCCGTGCACATCGACGCGGTCCGCCGCCAGCTGGAGATCATGCGGTCCATGGGCGTCAACGCCCTGCGCACCGCCCACAACCCGCCCGCCCCCGAGGTGATCCAGGTCTGCGAGGAGCTGGGCGTCATCATGCTGGTGGAGGCGTTCGACTGCTGGCGCACCGGCAAGAACCGCTACGACTACGGCCGGTTCTTCGACGAGTGGGGCGAGAAGGACGCCACCGAGATGGTGCTCGCGGCCCGCAACTCGCCCGCCGTGCTGATGTGGTCCATCGGCAACGAGGTCCCCGACTCCACTTCCACCGCGGGTCTCGCCATGGCCGACCGGATCATCGCCGCGATCAGGGCGGCCGACGACACCCGACCGCTGGTCATCGGCTCCGACAAGTACCGCCGCATGCCCGCCAAGGGCTCCGCCGCCGACCTGATGCTCGCCAAGCTGGACGGCCTCGGGCTGAACTACAACACCGCCAAGTCGGTGGACCAGCTGCACGCGGCCTACCCGCACCTGTTCCTCTTCGAGTCCGAGTCCTCCTCCGAGACCTCCACCCGTGGCGCCTACCAGGAGCCCGAGCACCTCAACACCGGCGAGAACCACACGCCCGGCAGGCGCTCGACCTCCTCCTACGACAACAACCTCGCCTCCTGGACCATGAGCGGCGAGTACGGCCACAAGAAGGACCGGGACCGCAAGTGGTTCGCCGGGCAGTTCCTCTGGTCGGGCATCGACTACCTCGGCGAGCCCACCCCGTACGACGTCTTCCCGGTCAAGGCGTCCTTCTTCGGCGCGGTCGACACCGCGGGCTTCCCGAAGGACATGTACCACCTGTTCCGGAGCCAGTGGACCGAGGAGCCGATGGTCCATCTGCTGCCGATGACCTGGAACCACGCCGAGGGCGACACCGTCGAGGTCTGGGCCTACGCCAACGTGGACACCGTCGAGCTGTACCTGAACGGAAAGTCCCTGGGCGTCCGGCGGTTCGACACCAAGAAGACCGTCGACGGCCGCGCCTACCTGGAGACCACCGAGGCGACCGGGGACGACAAGACCTTCACCGACGGCCCCTACCCGGGCAGCTACACCAGCCCCAACGGCAGCGCCGGCAAGCTCCACCTGACCTGGAGGGTGCCCTACGAGCCGGGCGAACTGAAGGCCGTCGCGCGGCAGGACGGCCGGGTGGTCGCCACCGACGTGCTGCGGACCGCCGGCGCCCCGCACGCGATACGCCTGACCCCGGACCGCACGTCGCTCGCCGCCGACGGCCGCTCCCTGGTCTTCGTGACCGCCGAGGTCGTCGACCGGCGGGGCACCGTGGTGCCCGACGCCGAGCACTTGATCTCCTTCGACGTGGCGAACGGCTCCCTCGCCGGACTCGACAACGGCCGCCAGGAGAGCGCCGAGCGCTACCAGGCGAGCACCCGCACCGCCTTCCACGGCAAGGCCCTCGCCATCGTCCGCTCCGGCACCCGGACGGGCCGCCTGACGGTGACGGCCCGGGCCGACGGCCTGCGCGACGGCACGGCGTCCGTACGCGCCACACCGGCCCGCGACCGGGCCGAGACCGAGCCGCCGGTGTTCAGGCCCGAGCACCCGGCACCCGTGAATCATCCGCACGCCGACGCCAGTTACTCGGGCCGTCCGGACACCCTGCCCGCCGCCATGCTCGACGGCGACCCGGCCACCGGCTGGTCCAACGGCTTCTTCAAACAGGCCACGGCCCTGCTGCCCGCCTTCGACGGGGCCCGCGCCGAGGACTGGGTCTCGGTCGACCACGGGCGTACCCGCGGCTTCGACCGGGTGGACGTCTCCTTCACCGTGGACGCCACGCACAGCCTGCCCGCCTCGATCGAGGTGGCCGTGTGGGACGGCCGTGCGTGGCGGGCCGCCCGGGACACCGCGATCGACTGGGCCACCGCCTCCGGCGCCCCGACCGTGGTCACCTTCGCCCCCCTGCGCGGCTCCCGCATCCGGCTCACCCTGACGAGTCGCCACCCCGACGAGGCCCGGGGCGCGATCCGCATCAGTCGGCTGGAGACCCCGGCCGCCTGACCACCCGGGACGCAACGGTCCGGACGGGCGGTGAACAACCAGTCTGGTCCGGACCGTTGACGGGGTGTCACATCTGCCACAACGATGGCCTGCGTCCGCATCTGGGAGCGCTCCCATCGCGAGCGCCACCCGCACCTCCCCAGAGGAGCCCAGGCGTGAAACGACGCAGAACCGCCCTGTTGTCCCTGACAGCCCTGCTGGCGACCGCGCTCACCGCGCTGCCCTCCGCACCGGCCGGGGCCGAGGAGGTCGAGCAGGTCAGGAACGGCACCTTCGACTCCACCACCGACCCCTGGTGGACGACCAGCAACGTCACCGCCGGCCTGTCCGACGGCCGGCTCTGCGCCGACGTGCCCGGCGGCACCACCAACCGCTGGGACGCCGCCGTCGGCCAGAACGACATCACCCTCGTGAAGGGGGAGTCGTACCGCTTCTCCTTCAGCGCGGCCGGGACCCCCGCCGGGCACGTGGTGCGCGCGATCGTCGGCCTGTCGGTGTCGCCGTACGACACCTACCACGAGGTGACACCGCAGCTCAGCGTCTCCGGCGACACCTACTCCTACACCTTCACCTCGCCCGTCGACACCGCCCAGGGCCAGGTCGGCTTCCAGCTCGGCGGCAGCGCGGACCCCTGGCGCTTCTGCCTGGACGACGTGTCGCTGCTGGGCGGGGTGACCCCGGAGCCGTACGAGCCGGACACCGGGCCCCGGGTCCGGGTCAACCAGGTCGCCTACCTGCCCGCCGGGCCGAAGAACGCCACCCTGGTCACCGACGCCACGGCGAAGCTGCCCTGGCAGCTGAAGAACTCCGGCGGGACGGTCGTCGCCCGGGGCACGACCGTGCCGCGCGGTGTCGACGCCTCCTCCGGCCAGAACGTCCACTCGATCGACTTCGGCGCGTACCGCACGAAGGGCACCGGCTTCACGCTCACCGCCGACGGCGAGACCAGCCGCCCCTTCGACATCGACGCGAGCGTCTACGAGCGGCTCCGGCTGGACTCGGCGAAGTACTACTACACCCAGCGCAGCGGCATCGCGATACGCGACGACCTGCGGCCCGGCTACGGCCGCCCGGCCGGTCACGTCGGCGTGGCACCCAACCAGGGCGACACGAACGTGCCCTGCCAGCCCGGCGTCTGCGACTACTCGCTCGACGTCAGCGGCGGCTGGTACGACGCCGGCGACCACGGCAAGTACGTCGTCAACGGAGGCATCTCCGTCTGGGAGGTGCTGAGCACCTACGAACGCGCCCTGCACGCCCGCACCGGCGACGCCGGCAAGCTCGGCGACGGCACCCTCGCCATCCCCGAGAGCGGCAACAAGGTGCCGGACCTCCTCGACGAGGCCCGCTGGGAGCTGGAGTTCCTGCTGAAGATGCAGGTGCCCGACGGCAAGCCGCTGGCCGGGATGGCCCACCACAAGATGCACGACGAACAGTGGACCGGGCTGCCGTTGATGCCCCACGACGACCCGCAGAAGCGTGAGCTGCACCCGCCGTCCACGGCCGCGACCCTGAACCTGGCCGCCTCGGCCGCGCAGGCGGCCCGCCTGTACCGTCCCTACGACAAGGCGTTCGCCGCCAAGGCACTGGCCGCCGCGCGCAAGGCCTTCTCGGCGGCGCTCGCCCACCCCGACCGCCACGCCTCCGAGAGCGACGGCATCGGCGGCGGCGCCTACGCCGACACCGACGTCAGCGACGACTTCTACTGGGCGGCGGCCGAGCTGTACCTCTCCACGGGCGAGAAGCGGTACGAGGACCACGTCCTGAAGTCACCGGTCCACACGGCCGACCTCTTCAAGCCCATCGGCTTCGACTGGGCCCGCACCGGTGCGGCGGGACGCCTGGACCTCGCCACGGTGCCCAACAAGCTGCCCGGCCGGGACAAGGTGCGCCGGTCCGTCGTCCAGGGCGCCGACCGCTACCTGGCCACCCTGAAGGCACACCCCTACGGCATGCCGTACGCCCCCGACGCCCACAAGTACGACTGGGGCTCCAGCCACCAGATCCTCAACAACGCCGTCGTCCTCGCCACCGCCTACGACATCACCGGCGCCGCCAAGTACCGGGACGGCGCGCTGCAGAGCATGGACTACATCCTGGGCCGCAACGCGCTGAACATCTCCTACGTCACCGGCTACGGCGAGGTCAGCGCGCAGAACCAGCACAGCCGCTGGTACGCCCGCCAGCTCGACCCGAACCAGCCGAACCCGCCGAAGGGCACCCTCGCCGGCGGGCCGAACTCGAGCATCCAGGACCCCTACGCACAGAGCAAACTCCAGGGCTGCGTCGGCCAGTTCTGCTACATCGACGACATCCAGTCCTGGTCGACCAACGAGCACACGATCAACTGGAACGCCGCCCTGACCCGCATGGCCTCCTTCGTGGCGGACCAGGGCTAGGGGCGACCCACCAGGGCCGGTACGGCCCCGCCGCGTGCCGGGGGAGTCCGCCGACAGGACGCCCCCGGCACCCGCGCGTAGCCTGGTGTCATGCCAGCGGTGCGGGTCGACGGCATCGAGGTCGCGTACGACCGGGCGGGCCGGGGCCCGCCCCTCGTGCTCGCGCACGCCGCGACGACGGACGCCCGCCTGTTCCGTCCGCAGCTCGCGGAGCTGGCCGACGAGTTCACCGTGATCGCCTGGGACGAACCGGGCGCCGGCCGCTCCTCCGACGTCCCGCCCTCCTTCACCCTGGCCGACTACGCCCGCTGCCTCGCGTCGGTCATCGAGGACGTCGGCCTCGGCCCGGCCCACGTCCTGGGCCTGTCCTGGGGCGGGACCGTCGTCCTGGAGCTCTACCGCAACCACCCCGAGCTCGTCCGCACGCTCCTCCTCGTCGACACCTACGCCGGCTGGAAGGGCTCACTGCCCCCGGCGGAGGTGCGGCAGCGGGTCGAGGGGGCGGAGCGGATGCTCGCGGTCCCGGCCGAGGAGTTCGCGCCGACCCTGCCGGGCCTGTTCGCCGCCGAGCCGCCCGCCGACGCCGTGCGGCTGCTGTCCGTGATGTCGGCCGACGCCCGCGCCCGGACCATCCGGACCGAACTCACCATCATGGCCGGGACCGACCAGCGTGACCTGCTGCCCGCGATCGAGGTGCCCACCCTCCTGCTCTGGGGAGAGCTGGACGCGCGTTCCCCGGTGGAGCCCGTCGCCCGCCGGTTCCTCGAAGCGATCCCGGAGGCCACGCTGGTCGTGCTCCCCGGCATCGGGCACCTCAGCAACGTGGAGGCCCCGGACGCCTTCAACCGGACGGTCCGTGAGTTCTGTCGCGCCCGGTCCTGACCGGCCCGGCCACGGCCCGCCGCGACGGCCCGTGCCCGACGTGTTCGCCCGGCCGCTCATGGGCGGTCAGGGTGTGCAGCCGGGCCGGGTCCAGCGGCTCGTGCACCTCCACGTACTCGCCGTGCGGCAGCCGCCGGATCACGCCGGTGGGGCGGCCGTGCGCCGCCAGCTCCCGGTCGCGCTCCCGCAACCCCAGGCAGACGCGCCGGGTGACGACGAAGACGGCCGCCGGGACGACGAACATCCCGATCCGCACCGCCCACGTCACCGTGTTGATCGACAGATGGAGGCGGGTCGCCACGATGTCGTTGCCGCCGCCCGCCAGCAGCACCAGGTAGAGGCTGATCCAGGCCGCCCCGATCGCCGTGCGGACCGGGCGGTCGCGCGGCCGGTCCAGCAGATGGTGCTCCTGCCGGTCCCGCGTGAACCGGGCCTCCAGGAACGGGTACACGCCGATGAAGACCAGCAGCAGCGGGAAGACCACCACCGGTATCAGCACCCCCAGCACCAGCGTGTGCCCCCACAGCGTGATCTCCCAGCCGGGCATGATCCGTACCAGTCCCTCGGCGAAGCCCAGGTACCAGTCGGGCTGGGCGCCCGTCGACACCTGGTCGGCGCGGTAGGGGCCGTACGACCAGACCGGGTTGATCGTCGCCACCGCCGCCATCAGTGCCAGCACCCCGAACACCAGGAAGAAGAAGCCGCCCGCCTTCGCCAGGTACACCGGCATGAAGGGCGCCCCCACGACGTTGCGTTCGGTGCGCCCGGGCCCCGCGAACTGGGTGTGCTTGTGGTACACGACGAGCAGCACGTGGACCACGATCAGCGCCGCCATGATCCCGGGGACCAGCAGCACGTGCAGCGCGTAGAAGCGGGCCACGATGTCGTCGCCGGGGAACTCCCCGCCGAACACGAACATCGCCAGGTACGTCCCCACGATCGGCACCGACAGCAGCGCCCCGTGCACGAACCTCAGGCCCGTGCCCGACAGCAGGTCGTCGGGGAGCGAGTAGCCGAACAGCCCCTCGAACAGGCCGAGGAACAGCAGCAGCCAGCCGAACAGCCAGTTGACCTCCCGGGGCTTGCGGAACGAGCCCGTGAAGAAGTGCCGCATCATGTGCGTCAGCATGGCGGCGACGAAGACCAGCGCCGCCCAGTGGTGCAGCTGCCGGATCAGCAGCCCGCCGCGCACGTCGAAGCTGATGTCCAGCGTGGACGCGTACGCCTCGGACATGCGCACGCCGTTCAGCGGCGGGTAACTCCCGTCGTACACCACCTCGTTCATCGACGGGTGGAAGAACAGCGTCAGGTACACGCCGGTGAGCACCAGCACCACGAAGCTGTACAGGCAGATCTCGCCGAGCAGGAAGGACCAGTGGTCCGGGAACACCTTGCGCAGGTACTTCCGGCCGAGCGTGTGGGTGCCGAGCCGGTCGTCGAACCAGTCGGCCAGGCGCTCGCCGCGTCCGGCGCTCACACCCCCTCCTTGGGCACGTGGGCGAGCTTGTCCGGGTTGGCCACGACGTAGATGCCGCGCACCCGGTCGCCCTCCGGCGTCAGGTCCAGGACCAGGACGGCGAAGGGCGCGTCGCCGTCGAACAGCACCGCCGCGTCGTCGCCGTTGACGCGCCGGTAGCGCCAGACGGGGTGGTCCGGACCGCCCCGGCCGGACGTGAGCAGGCGCGTCACCTTGTCCCGGCCGTGCACCGGGCGCAGGTTCGCCGGCCGGCGCTTGCCGCCGGCGTCCGTCCACGCCGTGACGTCCGGCGCGAGGATCTCCATCAGCGCGGTGATGTCGCCGCCCATCGCGGCCCGCACGAACCGCTCGGTGGCCTCCCGCCGCACCCGCGGATGCGCCTCGTACCGCGGCCGCCGCGCGTGCACGTGCTCCCGGGCCCGGCGCGCCAACTGCCGTACGGCGGCGGGGGAGCGGTCGATGATGTCGGCGATCTCGGCGTGCGGGTAACCGAACACCTCGCCCAGCACGAACACGGCCCGCTCCAGGGGAGTCAGCGACTCCAGGACCACCAGCATCGCCAGCGACACCGATTCGCTCCGCAGGGCCGGCCCGTCGGCGGTGTCGGCGTCCTCCTCGGCGACCAGCGGCTCGGGCAGCCACGCCCCCACGTACGTCTCCTGCCGGCGGCTGATCACCGCGCGGCGCCGCAGCGCGTGGTTGACCGCCACCCGGACGAGATAGGCGCGCGGGTTGTCGATCCCGGCCAGCGGGGCGCCGCCGCCGCGGGCCGTCCAGGACAGCCACGTCTCCTGCAGGACGTCCTCGGTGTCGGCGACACTGCCGAGCATGTTGTAGACGACGCCGAACAGCAGCTCGCGATGGTCGACGAACACCCCGGTCGCCTCGTCGAGCGGGGCGTCGGTGCCGGGTACGGGGATCTCGGTCATGCGGGGTCCTCCCAGAGACGCGCTCACCACTGCGAGGCCCTGAGGGACCCGGAATGTGACATCGCACCGCCGGATGTGACCCACATCTCAGCGACAGGCCGTGCCGGACGGCCTGTAGGTACCGTCCGATCCCTGCGGTGACCTGGGGGTATTTACGAGTCAGTACCCGAGCGGTACCGTGAACGCATGCCAGCTCTCAACGTCGAGTTCAGCGATCGCGAACTTGAGGACCTGCGGCAGATCGCCAAGGAGCGCGGTACGTCCATGAAGGCGCTCGTGCGCGAGGCGGCCGCGGCCGACATAGCCCGCCACCGGGCCCTGCAGGAGGGCGCGGAGGCCTTCCGCCGGTTCTTCGCGACCCACGCCGACGAGTTCGCCGCCGCCTTCCCCGACGACGAACCGTCCGCCAAGAGTGAGGGGCGGGTCGCCTGACCGATGGCACCCGTCCTCCATATCGACGTGCCCTGGCTGCTCCAGCGCCACGAAGAGGTCCTGCCGGACCAGCCGACGATCAACGACTTCTCCGCGCTGGTCGCCGCCGTGGCCCGGCACCGGGTCGACCCGCCGCGCCTCGGGGTGAACTCCGACCCGGCCTGGCGGGCGGCCGCGCTGCTGCACACCCTCGCCGTGCTCCGGCCGCTGCCCTCGGCCAACGCCCGCTTCGCCTGCTCGACCGCCGTGGCGTACATGTTCGTCAGCGGCGTCGGCATCGACCCGCCCTACGGCGCCCTCGTCGACCTCGCCCGCGATCTGATGTCCGGTACGACAGACGTCTACGGCGCGGCGGACCGGCTGCGCTCCTGGCAGATCTGAACGGAGGGCCGCCGGCCGAGGGCGGAGGGACGGGGCCGGCGGCCCTGGGGCGCGGGAGAGCCGCCGTCCCGCGCGGGCCTCCGAGAAGGGCCGATACCCAGTGGACTGCGCCGGAGCGTGCGCCGGGAGCGTGTGCGGTGCACCCGTTGCGGGTGCCCGATTCACACGGGGCGCATGGAAATGTCGAAAACCGGTGCGAGCGGCGTGCGCGCGTTCCCGTTTCTGACTTTCTGTCAAGGGCGGGGATGTTGCCCGCGCGCCTTGTTGGTCGTGTGGGGGTTGTGCAAGAGTGAAACACGCGTGCGGGGGGAATGGCCGAGTGTCGCACGTGATTTGTTGACCGGGTCCGATTCGCCGCAGGCGAATTCGCCCCTCCCGCGCCGCGCCAAAAAGGTACGCACCAACCGGGCTCCTTTTTCGGCGTCAGGACTTCTGTGTGTCACATGCGCGTGGGAAGGAACCATCTCAGTGCCCACCCCCCACCCCCCTCGTCCCCCGTATCCCCCGCCCGGCGGGGATCCAGGGGAATCCGACGAAAGCCTCGCCGCCCCGCTCAGAGGCAGCCCGGAGGGCGAGGTCGCCGCCCATTCCGTCGCGCTGCTGATGGCGCGGCACTGGCAGCCGGTGCATGACTACGCGGTCATCTGTCTCGCCTCGTCGGCCAAGGTCGCCGCGATGGTGACCGGGACCGCCTTCCACCGGACCCTCAACCGCCTCGCCTTCGGCGAGTCGGCCGTCGCGCTGCGCCCGGCCCTTCTGGTGACCGTGCGCGACACGATCCGGGAGTGGTCCGGCGACGATCGCATATCGGCCGTCCTGCCCGCCTTGCAGAAACCGGCCGGAGGGCGAGGGCTGCGCGCGGCGACGTCCATCACGCCGGAAAATCGCGCCCTCGCGGAGCGGGCATTCCAGGCACTTCCCGCGGCCGCGCGCTGTTTGCTGTGGCACGTCGAGGTCGAGGCCGATCCTTTAAGCGTCCCGGCCGGTCTGCTGGGCATGGACACCGACATCGCGTCGGCCGCCCTGGAACAGGCACGGGACACATTTCGCGAGGGTTGTGTACATGCCCATAGGGAACTCGCGCCGACCCAGGATTGCCGCTTCTACAACCGCCTGCTCGACGTCCCGATCCGCCGGGGCGGCACCCTGCTGCCGGACGTTCAGGAGCACCTGGCGGAGTGCCGCTACTGCCGTAACGCTGCCGAACAGCTGAGCCATTTCGAGGGGCCGCTGGGCCCGTTGATCGCCGAGGCGGTGCTCGGCTGGGGCGCCCGCCGGTACCTCGACTCGCGTCCGGGCCGGTCCTCGCACGGCACGCGGGGCGGTCGCGCAGGCCGACGCAGCGGCGGGCGGCGCGGCGGCGGAACCCGGGGGGACGGGCGGCACCGCCTGCTGTCCAGGATCCCCATGCCCCCGCGCCGGGTCCCGGACGCGCTGCGGTCCCCGCGGGCGCTGCTCTCCGGCGTCGGTGCGGTGTCGGCCGGGGTGCTGGCCACCGTGCTCATCATCAGCGCCTCGTCGTACGACGGCGGCCAGGCCGACCCGGCCGGCTCCAACAGCGCCGCCGGTTCCGACGGCACCGGGTCCGTGTCCCCGCCCGGCACGGCGGGGCTGCCCACGGCACCGGGCGTGACGCGGCTGCGCAACGCCGGCGCCGACCTGTGCCTGGACATCCGCGATCTGCCGAAGGAGGGCTCGGCGACGAAGCTGGCGGAGTGCTCGACGGTGTGGACCCAGCAGTGGACGTACGAGGACGACGGGCTGCTGCGCAGTGTCGCCGATCCCGGGCTGTGCCTGGACTCGCACAAGGACGCGGGCGTCGTGGTCCTCGGCACCTGCGCCGACGAGGATGCCGAGCGGGGCGACGACGTGCGCTACGACCTCACCGTGCAGGGCGAGTTGCTGCCCCGCTGGGACGAGCGGCTCGCCCTCGCCGCCACGCACGACGACCCGGACGCCGACATCGTCGTCAAGGTCCGCGACCGCTCCGACGCGCAGCGCTGGCAGCCGGAGCCCGTGCCGACGACGGCGGGCTCCCTGTCGATCGAGGAGCAGGAGGACCAGAAGGCCCGGCAGGTGACCCTGCCCCACGGCCGGACGGCGTGAGCACGGTCCCTGCGGCCTGAGCGGGGCTGCGCGGTCACGCGCCGCGCAGCCCCCCGGATAGGACCGGGTCCTCGACGAGGTCGGCCGGACCGACCGTGCCCGGGACGGCATGGCCGGACAGGGCGAGGGTGAGGTCGAGTTCGGCGAGCAGGCAGCGGATGACGTGCTCGACCCCCGACTGCCCGTCGAGGCCGAGTCCGTAGACGTACGGGCGGCCGACGAGGACGGCCCGGGCGCCCAGGGTGAGCGCCTTGAAGATGTCGTCGCCGGTGCGGACGCCGCTGTCGAAGAGCACGGTGAGCCGGTCCCCGACGGCCTCCGCCACGCGGGGGAGCGCGTCGGCCGCCGCCACGGAGCCGGCCACCTGCCGTCCGCCGTGGTTGGAGACGACCACGCCGTCCATGCCCGCCTCCGCGGCCAACCGGGCGTCGTCCGGGTGCAGCACGCCCTTGAGGACGACCGGGCCGTCCCAGTTCTCCCGCAGGAACGCCAGGTCCGGCCAGGTCTTGCCGGGATCGCCCTGAAGCCCGATGAAGTGCCGCACCGCCGCGGTCAGGTCCTCCTCCACCGGCTTCGACAGGCCCGCCTTGAAGGCCGGGTCCGTGAAGTAGTTGGCCATGCCCACCCCGTCCAGGAACGGCAGGTACGCCTGGTCGAGGTCACGTGGCCGCCACGCGAGCAGGGGCGTGTCCAGCGTGACCACGAGCACGCTGAATCCGGCGGCCCGGGCCCGGTTCAGAAAGCTGCGGGCCACCTCCGGGTCCTTGGGCCAGTACAGCTGGAACCAGCGTTCGGCCTCGCCCATCACCTCGGCGATCCGCTCCATCGGCGTGCTCGACACGGAGGACAGGGTGAACGGCACTCCCTGCGCCGCCGCGGCCCGGGCCGCCGCGGGCTCCGCGTCCGGATGCATGATCGACAGCACGCCGACGGGGGCCAGGGCCAGCGGGGCGGGCAACGGACGGCCGAGGACCTCCACGGACAGATCCCGCTCGTGCACGTCTCTCAGCATGCGCGGCACGATCCGGCGGCGCTCCAGCGCCGCCCGGTTGGCGCGGGCCGTGCTGCCGTTCCCCGCGCTGCCCGCCACATAGCCGACCGGACCGGCGCCGAGCCGCCGCTCGGTGAGTTCCTCCAGGCGGGTCAGATCCGTGGGCAGCCGTGGGACGACCCCCGCCATGCCGTTGAGGTAGATCTCGTACTGGTAGTCGGCCCAGTGTTGCTGTGCCATCGGCCTGTCCGCCTCTCGTCGTCGAGCCTGCGTCGACCCGACGATACGGCGAGCGGGCCGGTGACCGGCCGTCGGCACGGACCGCGGGTCAGAGGCCCGCGACCGACGCCTGCAGGACACGGGCCAGTTCACGCGGCTGGGAGAACATCGGCCAGTGGCCCGTGGCCATCTCCACCAGCTCCCACCGGTCGCTCTTGAGGAGTGCGGCCACCGCCGGCATCGGCTCGTCCCCGTCGAGGAGGCACTTCACGTACGTCACCGGGAGGTCGTCCAAAGGGCGCTCCAGCACGGCCGGTTCGGTGAGCGTGGCACCCGGGTGCGGGGTCGAGCCGACGATCCGGGCGATCTGCCCGTCCGTCAGCCCCTGGCCCGCGTACTCCTCCGGGGTGAGCGGCGGCCAGAACCCGTTGTGCTCGGCGATCGACCGCCGTACCCCCGCGCTCGGCCAGCCAGAGAGGAAAGACTCCCCGTCCACCGGCACGTTCGCGTCGACGAACACCACGCGCCGCAGCCGGTCACGGATGCGCTCGGCGGCCTGCCCGACCGGGATGCCCGCGTAGCTGTGCCCGACCAGGACGACATCGCGCAGGCCGAGGCGCTCCACCTCCTCGACGATGTCCCGGACGTGCGCCTGCGGCCCGGACGGCTGCGCGGCCCGCTTCTCGGCGAGGCCCGACAGCGTCAGCGCATGCACGTCGTGCCCGGCGCCGCGCAGCTCGGCGGCCACCTCGTCCCACGCCCACGCCCCGAGCCAGGCACCTGCCACCAGTACGAAGTCGGTCATGCCCGCAAGGTAGCCGACGGCACCGACAACGCCCCCGGCCCGGTGATCGGCGGCACCGGCACGTCCACGGTGCGCGCCAGTCGCGGCCCCTCGGGCCCGTACACGGCCCGGGGTTCGGGGAACAGCCGCAGCAGCGTCAGGAACAGCGCCGCCGCCGCGGTCAGTGACACCGGCAGACCGATGTCGACGCCGTGCGCGAGGTCGCCGAGCGGGCCGACGAACTGGCCGGGGATGTTGGTGAAGAGCACGCCGAGCAGCGCCGCGACCCACCAGGCGGTCATGCCGCGCCAGTTCCAGCCGTGCGCGAACCAGTAACGGCCGCCGCGCTGACGGCGGTTGAAGACCTGCAGCGCCTCGGGGTCGTACCAGCCGCGCCGCGTCCAGTAGCCCAGCATCATCACGACCATCCAGGGCGTGGTGCACGTGATGATCACGGTGGCGAAGGTCGAGATGGACCGCACCAGGTCGAGCCCGAACCGGCCGGCGAAGATGAACGCGATCGACAACGCCCCGATCAGCAGCGTGGCCTGGACGCGGGACAGACGCGGGAACACCGAGGAGAAGTCGAGCCCGGTCCCGTAGAGCGCGGTCGTGCCCGTCGCCATGCCGCCGATCAGCGCGAGCAGGCACACCGGTAGGAAGAACCAGCCCGGCGAGATCGCGAGCAGGCCGCCCACGAAGTCGGGGGCCGCCGGATCGACGTACTCCGGGGCCTCGTCCGCGATGATGCTCGCCGTCGTCAGACCGAACAGGAACGGCAGCAGCGTCGCGAGCTGGGACAGGAACGCGGCCCCGACCACCTTCCGGCGCGGGGTGCTCGCCGGGATGTAGCGCGACCAGTCGCCGAGGAACGCCCCGAACGACACCGGGTTCGACAGCACGATCAGTGCCGCTCCGATGAACGACGGCCAGAACAGGGCCGCCGTGGCCGGGTCCGCCGCGTCGGTGAAGACACCCGCGTACGACGGGTCGAAGTCGTCCGCGAAGGCCACGGCGCCGAGCAGGAACAGCGCGGTCGCCGAGGTCACCGCGATCTTGTTGACGAACAGCATGAACCGGAAGCCGTACACGCACACGGCGAGGACCAGCACCGCGAACAGCGCGTACGCGACGGCGTACGACAGGTCGGCGCGGCCCAGGCCGAAGAGCCGGTGGGCACCGCCGACCAGGGCGTCCCCGGAGCTCCACACGGAGAGGGAGAAGAACGCCACCGCCGTCAGCAGGGACAGGAACGAACCGACCACGCGGCCGTGCACGCCCAGGTGCGCGGACGACGACACCGCGTTGTTGGTGCCGTTGACCGGGCCGAACACCGCCATGGGGCACAGGATCAGCGCGCCCGCGACGACTCCCAGGAGCGTGGCCGCGAGGCCCTGCCAGTAGGAGAGCCCGAACAGGATCGGGAAGGCGCCGAGGACGCAGGTGGAGAAGGTGTTGGCGCCGCCGAAGGCCAGCCGGAACAGATCGAAGGGGGTCGCGGTGCGCTCGGCGTCGGGGATGCGGTCCACGCCGTGGGACTCGACCTCCGTCAGGGACGGGGCGGACGCGGCGGGGGAGGGGTGGGCGGCCGGCGAGGACAAGGGGGCTCCAGCGGGGACGGGGTCGGTGGAGCGCGGGGTGACGCGGCGGCGGGGCGGACGGCCGCTACGCCGGCGCCGGGGTGTGCGGCGGCGTGCGGAAGCCGTCCTCTGGGGGTGTGCCGACCGTAGGGCGGCGCGGACGGGCCACGCCAGAGGACGGTTCATCCATTCCTGGAGCCGTCAGTGGACGAATCCTCCAGTCCGCGATCACTCCTCGTCGTCCGTGTGCGGCGGGCGGTCCGGTCCGGCGTCCGGCCCCTGCGCCCGGACCCGCTGCACGTGCTCCAGGGAGTCCCGCAACTCCGTGAGCCAGTCGTCGGTGTGACGCTGCACGAGGCGCACGCACCACGCCAGCGCGTCGCTGCGGCTGCGGGCGACACCGCCGGCGATCAGGGTGTCGAGGACCTGGCGCTCCGGCTGGCGCAGCCGCGTCATGACGGGCGCGGCCACGTGCGTGAAGAGGGCGCGCCGCCCGCCGCACTCCACACCCCAGGACACCTTTCGGCGGAACCGGTGCTCGGCCTCCCGGGCCACGGCCATCCGGTCCTCGCGCGTGCGCTCCCGGAACTCCTGCACCCGGCTCTCCAGGGCCGCCTCCCGTTCGGCGGCCGGGGCGTCCTCGGCCAGCCGGGGTTCGGGGATGCGGCCGATCACGGTGATCTCCTCGCGGTCGACCGTGATCTCGGTCAGTTCCTCGAAGAGGTCGTCGGGAAGGCGGCCGGCGAACCAGCCGCGCAGTTGCTCTCGCTGCTCGCTCGTAATCATGTAATGACGATTACTCGACGGGAGCATGAACGCAAGCGGTTGCAAAGTGGTTGGCCCACAGCGGAATCGGAATGTTTCAGGCCTATTAACGAACACCCGGAAATCGGCCATCTGGCCGCTTCATGCCCCCGCGGCCCGCGCAGTTACGGGCTTCACGCGCATCCGTTCCGTAACTTCGCGCCACTGATTCAATACGTAACGTTACTGAAACCGGTGGGGTCGATGTGTGTTTCGGCGACGGACTCGGCAGACTCGCGCTCGCCGTTCCGGGCACCAACCGAGCACGGGCCGGCACCCCCTGTAATCGAGCGGAAGGATGCACACAATGCGGAACACCGCGCGCTGGGCCATGACCCTCGGCCTGACGGCCACCGCCGTCTGCGGACCCCTCTCCGGGGCCGCGCTCGCCACCCCGGGTCCGGCCCCCGCCGCGCTCTACGCCCCGTCGGCCCTCGTCCTCACGGTGGGCCACGGAGAGAGCGCGATCGCCGCGACTCCGGAACGCGCGGTCACCCTGACCTGTGCCCCCAGGCCCGCGGGCACCCACCCGGCCGCCGTCGAGGCCTGCGCCGAACTGCGTGGCGCGGGCGGCGACTTCGACGCCCTGACCGCCACGGAGGGCGTGATGTGCACCAAGCAGTACGACCCCGTGGTCGTCACCGTCGACGGCGTCTGGCAGGGGCAGCGGGTCAGCTACGAGCGCGTCTTCTCCAACGAGTGCATGAAGAACGCCTACGGCACGGGCGTCTTCTCCTTCTAGGGACCACCCTCCCGAGGACCGGGATCGCGCAGTTCCCGTGAAGCACGGCGGCTCGTTGCTGGGGAGCCGGGCCGCTGTCACGGGGAGGCCGCGATCTCGTACAAGGGGGCCGGCGGGCGGAGTGGGGCCGCCCGCCGGCCCCTGGACTTTCGGCTCAGGCCCGGTCGCGGTGGCTCGTGTCGCACCACGGGTAGCGGCGACTGCGACGGCAGGTGCACAGGGCCACGCGGAAGCGGTCGGAGGTGACGACGGAGCCGTCCTCCAGCTCCACCTCCACCGGGCCCTCCATCAACAGCGGACCTTTGCGCTGGACGGAGACGCGGCGTGGGGCCTCGGACGACCGGTCAGACGGGGAGTTCGGCACGGACGACCACCAGCTCTTCCTTGTCCTCGGTGTCGGACAGCAGCCCCCGCTCCCGCAGCCAGCGTTCCCGGCCCCGCAGCACGGGACCGAACGCGATCCGTTGCCGCCGGGTCACCGCGGCCTTCAGGCCGGCGGCGCGCAGCTGCCCGACGGTGAGGTCCGGGGCGCTCAGCGCCGACTGCACCAGCAGCAGCACCCCGCCCGGACGCAGCAGGCCGGGCGCCTCCCGGCAGATCCGGTCCACGATCAGGCGCCCGTCGTCACCCGCGTCCCAGGCGCGCGCGGCGCCCCGCGGCGCACGCCGGCCGTCCGGCGCCGGCACATACGGCGGATTGGCCAGGACGAGGTCGTACGACTCCCCGCGGACGGGCTCGAACAGGTTCCCGTGCCTGATGCGGACCGGGAGTCCGGCCAGCCGGGCGTTCAGTCGCGCCGCCCATACGGCGCCCCAGGACACGTCGACGGCGGTCACGCGGAAGCCGCGGCGCGCCGCCTCCAGGGCCAGGGCGCCGGTCCCGGTGCCCACGTCGAGCACCTCGGCGCCCGGGGGCAGCGGTTCGTCGGACAGGGCACCGGCCAGCAGCTCGGTGTCTTCCTGTGGGGCGTACACGCCCGGGAGTACCAGTGGATTCACGGACGTCGAGTACCCCGCCACTCAGGAGATATAGGTGGTTTCACGGGCAAGGGGTGCATGCAGTGATGAACGGGATGCCCGCCAGTCGGTGAGCAGTCGTGTGCCGAAGCGCTCCTCGACGAACTCCGTGGCGTCGAGGCCGAAGGCGACGTCCGGGGCGAGGTGCGGCTCCCGCTCCAGCAGACCGCCGATGACGTCGTGGCGCACGACCTGCTCGTGGACCGCGTCGGCCTCCACGTGCTCGTCGTAGAAGTGCTCGGCCGCGGGGCCGGCGCCGGTGCGGCGCATCGCCTCGGCGAGCCGTCGCGACCCGGGGGAGGAGGTGATCTCGACCGCCGCGAAGTGGCCCACCAGGGCGCCCCTGAGGGCCCGGTGCAGGCCGAAGAGGGACATCATGTTCACCGTGACCAGGGCCTCGGCGGACGCGGCGTCGAGGTAGCGGCCGTACGTGGTGTCCAGGCCGAGGTCCGTCATCAGGTCGGCGAACAGCCGGGCGTGCACGCGGTCGGCCCGGCCGCCGCCCCATTCGTCGAACTCCACCGCCGCCATCGCCGCCTTCGCCCGGCCCCACAGCCGCGGCAGCACCCAGGCGTGCGGGTCGGCCTCCTTGAGGTGGTACAGGGAACGCTGGGCCGCGTACTCGCGCAGGTGCCACAGCTCGCCCTCGTCGCGCAGGAAGTGGCTGACGCCCGTGCCGTCGACGGGTTCGACCAGGAGGTCCGCCAGCGCCTCGTCGACGCTGTCGTGGACCCGGACGTCGGCACGCAGGGCGGACAGGAAGCGCTGCTCCAGGGCCGCCCGGAGGCGCAGCAGGTCGGGGTCCCACTCGCGGTCCGGGGACACGCCCGCGAAGCCGCGGTAGTGCAGCTCGTAGCAGAGGTACAGGGCGAGCTGGAGGTCATCGCCGTACACCTCGGCACGGGCGACCTCCTCCAGGCGGGGCAGTCGGCCCGCGCCCCGCAGGTATGTCTCGACACCCCGGCTCAGCGGGCCGCGCGGGGTGGGCAGGCGTGGTTCGTCACGGTCGTGCTCCATGCGCCCCGGGTACCCGCGCGGCGCCTGGTCACCCGCCCGGGTGGTACCGGCGCGCGAGGGCCTCGGGCAGGGCGCGGGCCCCGGCGGCCGGTCGGCGCGCCCGGGGCCCGTGCCCGGTCGGTCTCCCCGCGGTGCTCAGTCCCCCTCGGACTCTTCCTGGGCGCGGGTGTTGGGGGTGATGGCCTCCCCGGCCTCGCCCCGGTGGCGTCGTTGCTCGGCGGAGTCCTCGGTGCGCTTCTCGGCGTCCTCGATCTCGCGCAGGACCTCCTCGAGCGCCGTCTCGGGCTGCTTGCCGGAGCTGTTGTGGTCCTTGTGGTGGGACACGGGGTCTCCTTCCTGCGTTCGGTGCGGATCACTCAGTTCGTGGCGGTGGCGATGCGCAGCGGGACCGGTTCGGGAGGGGCCGCCTCCTCGTTGCGGCGGGTCACCTCCGCCCACCAGGACGGGCCGTCCTCGATGTGGCGCAGCAGCACTCCCTCGCGGATCGCCCAGGGGCAGACGGTGACGGACGTGATGCCGGTCAGCTTCATCGCCGTGTGCCCGACCACCGCGCCGGCCAGGCTCTGCGCGGCCCGCGGCGCGGAGATCCCGGGCAGTCGCGCGCGTTCGGCGGCGGGCAGCGCGGCCAGCCGCACGATCGCCTGCCCCAGGTCCGTGCGGTGCAGCTGCCGGTCCACGAACGGGCCGTGGCGTCCGGGCGCGGCCCCGCACAGCCGTCCCAGCTGCTGGAACGTGCGGGAGGTGGCGACCGCGGTGCGCGGGCCCTCCCAGCGGATCCGGGCGGCGACGTCCCGCAGTTGATGCCGCACCCTGCGGCGCAGCGCCCGCACCCGCTCGGGCGACGGCGGGTCCTCGCCCTCGAAGAACTCGTGGGTGAGCCGCCCCGCGCCCAGCGGCAGCGACGCCACGAAGTCCGGCAACCGGCCGCGCCCGAAGGCCACTTCGAGGGAGCCGCCGCCGATGTCGAGCAGGGCGAGCGGCCCGGACCGCCAGCCCATCCAGCGCCGGGCCCCGAGGAAAGTCAGTTCGGCCTCGACCTCACCCGGCAGGGTGCACAGGTCGACGCCCGTACGGGCCCGGACGGCGTGCAGCACCTCGTGCCGGTTCGGCGCGTTCCGTACCACGGCGGTCGCGAAGGCGAGCGGGCCCGCGGCGCCCCACCGGGTGGCGGTCCTGCTCGCCTCGGTGACGGCGTCGACCAGTTGCCCGACCGCCTGCTCCGGGATGGGTCCCCCCGGTGTGACCTGCTCGGACAGCCTGAGTCGCCACTTGGAGGTGTGCACCGGAAGCGGCACCCCGCCCTCCGCGTCCGCGACCACAAGTCTGACCGTGTTCGATCCCACGTCCACCACGCTGATTCGCATGCGCGGTGGGTACCCATTTCCGCGGCAGACCAACGGGTCGGTCCGCCGCGGAGGGCGAAGACGCGCCACCCGCGCGGACGCCGAGCCCGCCACGTCCCTGCGCACGGCGGCCCCCGGCGTCCCGCGGACGGTCACATGTGCACGACCGGGGCCGCCTCGGAGTCCTGCCGCGGCACTCCGCGCCGGTGCAGCGCCAGCGCGATCAGCGCGCCGTGGCGCGGCGACCGACTACCTGGCCGGCCGGGACCCGAGCAGAGAGCGCGGCCGGGGCCAGCAGGGCGCCGAAGACGCCCTGGAGGGCGCGGGCGACGACGAGCAGCAGCAGGGAGGCGAACACCAGGGCGTGCGCGGTGACGATCCTCCCCCACTGCCTTAAAGGCGTGGGGGCCCCAGCCGGTTGCCGTCGGAGAAGTGCAGGTCGGCGGCGCCTGGGCGGCGGTGTCCTCGGCGCCCAGCGAAACGGCAACGTTTCGCTGGGACTGTGGGGGAGTGCGCTACGTCACGCCATCTGGCGGCGCACCAGCTCGTGCAGCCGGCCGTTCGTGTCGGCGAGCAACTGGGCGGGCGGACCCTGCTGGATGACCTTGCCGTCCTCCATCACGACGACCCGGTCGGCGTCCATCACCGTCGACAGCCGGTGGGCGATCACGATCCGGGTCGCGTTGAGGGCCTTGGTGCTCTCGATGACCGTGCGCTGCGTCTCGTTGTCGAGCGCGCTGGTCGCCTCGTCGAAGAAGAGGATCCGCGGCCGCCGGATCAGCGCCTGGGCGATCATCAGCCGCTGCCGCTGGCCGCCGGAGACCGCCCCGCTGCCGGAGACGATGGTGTGCAGCCCCATCGGCATCCGCTTGATGTCCTCCGCGAGCCCGGCCATCTCGGCCGCCGCCATCGCCTCCTCCGGCGTGTACGGCTCGGTGCCGCAGATGACGTCCAGGATGGAGCCGGTGAACGGCTGCGCGTGCTGGAGCACCACACCGCACTGGCGGCGCACCGCCGACTGGTCGAGGGCCGCCAGGTCCTGACCGTCGTACAGCACACTCCCCGACACCGGACGGTCGAACCCGATCAGCAGGCGCAGGAGCGTCGACTTGCCGCAGCCGCTCGGCCCGACGATCGCGACGAACTCGCCCGGGCGCACCTCGAACGACACGTCGTCCAGGACCAGCGGACCGTCGTCCGCGTAGCGGAAGGACACCCGCCGCGCCTCGATCGCCCCGGTCAGCGGACCCGGCCGGGTGCTCGCCGTACGCACCTCGGGCGTGGCGTCCAGCACCGGCTTGATCTCCTCGAACAGCGGCAGCGCGGCCACCGCCGAGACGAACGAGCCCGTCAGCTGGGTCACGGAGGTCAGCACCATCGTCACCGAGGTGTTGAACGTCAGGAACGCCGCCGCCGACATCGAGCCCCGGGCCGGGCCCGCCAGCAGCATGAACATCAGCAGCGTGCACAGCGGCAGGTACACCGCGCCCAGCACCGACGTGAGGTTCTTGATGCGGCCGACCTTCTGCTGGAGCTCCCGGCTGCGGGCGAACTCCGACGCCCACGCGGCGTACGCGTAGTTCTCCGCGGCCGCCACCCGCAGCTTCGGCAGGCCCCGCAGCGTCTGGAACGCCTGGTTGTTCAGCTTGTTGGAGAGCACCACCAGCCGCCGCTGCCAGCGCACCTGCCACAGCCCCAGCCCCAGGAACACCGCCGCGATGACGACGAGCATGCCGATCGCGGCCATCGCCATCGGCACGCTGAACCAGAACAGCAGCCCCAGGTTCATCGCCCCCACCGTCACCGACTGGGCGACGGTCGGCCCGACCCCCGCCAGCAGCCGGCGGATCGAGCTGATGCCCATGGCGGCGCTGGCCAGTTCACCCGTTGAACGCTCGGTGAAGAACTTCGTCGGCAGCCTGAGCAGCCGGTCCCACACGGCCGGCTGGAGCGTGGCCTCGACCCGGCCCTCCAGCCGCAGGATGGTCAGGTTCTGCAACAGCATGAAGGCCGCCGCCACCACGCTGCTCAACATCACCGCCAGACACACCTGCACGATCAGGTCCGTCTGCGCCTTCGGCACGAACTCGCCGAGCACCTTGCCCGTGGCGATGGGCACCAGCGCGCCGATCGCCACCGTGACCAGACCGCTGAGCAGCAGAGCCGTCAGGTCGCCGCGCATGCCCCGCATGCAGAACCGCAGCAGCCGCAACGGACTGAGCCCCCGTTCGGGCAGCGGGCGGTAGAACATCACCGCGCGCGGCTCGAACTCGTCGGCGTTGGCCTTCTCGATCGGCGTCTCGCGCCCGGTCGACGGATGGACGGCGACGTAGCCGCCGCGCCGCCACAGCAGCGCCACCGGTGCGCCCGACAGGGCCCGGTGGCCGACCAGCGGCCCGACGTTGTCCCGCCACCAGCGCCCGTCCAGCCGTACGGCCCGGGTGCGGACCCGGGAGGCCAGCGCGACCTGCTCGACCGGGTCGAGGCGGTCGCCGCCGGTGCCCTTCTGCGTGGGCTCGGCGATGCTGATCCCGGCGGCCTGCCCGACCAGCTTGCACGCCGCGTACGTGGCGTCGGCGTCGGCCGCGGTGGTCCGCTTCGACGACCGCTTGCCGATGGAGGCGAGCAGCGTCTGATCGGCCTGGGCACGGACCGCCTCACCGGCCTTGATGCCCTCGGCGGTGCGGTCCTCGTGGGTGCGCTCCAGCTGCTCGATCCAGCGGTCCAGCGTGGTCAGCAGCCGGTACTGCTGGTCGACCATGGACTGCCACAGCGCCGGATCCATCAGCAGGTCGGCCGCCGCCTCCGCGCCGTACAGCGAGCCGTACTGGACGCTGCCCGGCGGCACCTGCATCCAGAACACGTCGTCGTCGGTGGGCGCGGCCGCCCGCTCGGTGGCCATCGGCGCCTGGAAGAGGATGGACAGGCTGCGGCCGACCCCGAGCGCGAGCGCGTACTCCAGCGGGCTCGTCGTCGGCGGCACGTACTGCGGGTTGCCGTACTCGTCGTACGACCAGGTCGCGGTGTTGGCGGGCTGGTACAGCTCGCGCAGCCCGATGCGGTGCACCACGCAGTCCCGCAGGGGGCGGGCCACGAGGGTGTGCTGTGGTCCCGCCACCGGGCCGAGCACCAGCGACCCCGCCTCCAGCCGGCCCAGGTGGTGCCAGTGGCCCTGCTGCCCGGCGTCGACCGCGAACAGGTCGACGGCGCCGGACGCGACCAGCCACAGCACCCGCGGGCCCTCCAGGTCCAGGCGGTTGAACCCGGCGCAGTCGATGCGCGAGCCCATCTGCCCGAAGGCGCCCAGCACGAGGTCCCCGTCGTGTCCTTCGTGGACGGTCGTCATGTCACCGTTCCCTGACCAGTGCCGCGTAGGCGCCGCCGTGCGCCACCAGTTCCTCGTGCCGCCCGCGCTCCACGACCGTGCCGTGCTGCAGGACGACGATCTCGTCGCTGTCGCGCACGGTGCTGAGCCGGTGCGCGATCACCACACAGGCGCAGCCGCGCCGGCGCAGATTGTCCATCACGACCAGCTCGGTCTCCGCGTCCAGCGCGCTCGTCACCTCGTCGAGCACCAGGATGCTCGGCCGGCGCACCAGCGCCCGCGCGATCTCCAGACGCTGGCGCTGCCCGCCGGAGAAGTTGCGCCCGTCCTGCTCGACCTTGCTGTGGATGCCGCCCGGGCGGCGCGTGATCACGTCGTACAGCGCCGCGTCCCGCAGCGCGTCCTCGACCGCGTCGTCCGGGATCGACGGGTCCCACAGCGCCACGTTGTCGCGGACCGTGCCCTCGAAGAGGAACACGTCCTGGTCGACGAAGGAGACGGAGGCGGCGAGCGCCCCGCGCGGGATGTCCTCGATGCGCTGCCCGTCGATGCGGATCACGCCCTCCCACGGCGCGTACAGGCCGGAGATCAGCCGGGACACCGTGGACTTGCCGCTGCCCGAGCCGCCGACCAGCGCCACCTGCTGCCCGGGCCCGACCGTCAGGTCGAAGCCGGTGAGCAGCGGCTTGTCGAGCGGGCTGTAGCCGAAGGTGATGTTCTCCAGCTCCACGTGGCCCTGGAGGCGGCGCGTGGACTCGCCGGCGCCGGGGCGGCCGTAGAGCGGGTCGGCCTTGAAGTTCTCCACGTCCTTCAGCCGGGCCACGTCGGCGGCGAAGTCCTGGATGCGGCCCGCGACGCCGTTCAGCCGGGTCAGCGGGGCGGTGAACCGGGTGACCAGGGCCTGGAAGGCGACCAGCAGGCCGACCGAGATGTGCCCCTCGACCGCGCGCATACCGCCGATCCACAGGATCAGCGCGCTGTTCAGGGTGGCGAGCGTCGGCGCGACCACGCCCAGCCAGGCGCTCGGCACGCCGAGCCGCTGCTGCTCCTCCAGGGTGGTGGCGTGCTGCCCGGCCCACTTGCGGAAGTAGCCGTCCTCACCGCCCGTCGCCTTCATCGTCTCGATGAGCTGCAGGCCGGTGTAGGCGGTGTTGGTGAGCCGGGCCGTGTCGGCGCGCAGCTTCGCCGTGCGGGTGGCGCGCAGCCGGACGACGACCCGCATGGCCACGATGTTCAGCAGGGCCACGCCGATGCCGACGAACGTCAGCTGCGGGTCGTAGGTGTAGAGCAGCACCGCGTACAGCACGACCACGATCGCGTCCACGCCCGCCGCCGCGAGGTCACGGGACAGGGTCTCGGCGACCGCGTCGTTGGACTGGAGCCGCTGCACCAGGTCGGCCGGGCTGCGCTGGGAGAAGAACGTCACCGGCAGCCGCAGCAGGTGCCGCAGGAACCGGGCGCTGGACAGGGTGGAGGAGATGATGCGGCCGTGCAGCAGGTTCGCCTGCTGGAGCCAGGTCAGCACGACCGTGAGCAGCACGCACGCCGCCATCGACGCGAACAGCACGCCGAGCAGCGAGGTCTTGTTCCCGATCAGGAACTCGTCGATGTAGGTGCGGCTGAGCGCGGGCACCGCCGCACCGACCGCCACCAGCAGCAGGCTCGCCAGGACGGCGGCGGGCATGGTGCCCGCGGTGCCGCGCAGCCGGGCGGGCATCGCGCCCAGGACACCGGGCTTGCGCCCGCCCCGGGTGAAGTCCTCGCCGGGCTCCATGACGAGCACGACACCGGTGAAGCTGCCGTCGAAGTCCTCCATCGGGACGAAGCGGCGGCCCTTGCCGGGGTCGTTGATGTAGACGCCCCGGCGGCCGAAGCGGCGGCCCATGCCGTCGTAGACGACGTAGTGGTTGAACTCCCAGAACAGGATGGCCGGCGACTTCACCTCGGCGAGGGCGGCCAGGTCCATCTGCATGCCCTTGGCCGTCAGGCCGTAACTGCGGGCCGCCTTCAGCAGGTTGCTGGCGCGCGAGCCGTCACGGGAGACACCGCAGGCGATGCGCAGCTCCTCCAGCGGGACGTGCTTGCCGTAGTGGCCGAGCACCATCGCCAGGGAGGCGGCGCCGCACTCCACGGCCTCCATCTGGAGCACGGTGGGCGTGCGGACCGTCTTGGCCTTGCCCTTGGGCACCTTGCGCTTCGGCGGGGCGGCGCGGCGCCTGCCCCGGGTCTCCTGCGCGGTGGCGCTCATGGCAGCAGCCAGTCGACGGGACGCTGGTCGGCCAGCCGGATCGACCCCGTGGCCAGCGTCATGGAGGTCAGCTTGTACGGCGGCCCGTCCGCGGACGACCACCGGTAACCGCTCTTCGTGGCGGACGACTTGTCCAGCCGGACCGTGACGGCCACCGGCCTGCCCTTCTTCGTGAACTGCTCGCCCAGCTGGCTGTCCCCGAGGAACGCGGAGATCTGCTGCGGGGACTGCGCCGAGCGGTCCACCGACTTCACATGGCCGCGCAGCACGCCGTACTCCTGGGTCGGCACCGACTGCACGGTCAGGTCGACGGCGGCGTCGTCGGGGATCGAGGCGGCGTTCTCGGCGGGCACGTACACGGTCGCGTACAGCGGGTCCTGGGCGCGGGCGACCTTCTCGACGGCGGCGACGTTCGCGCCCGTCTGGATGATCTGCCCGACGGTGGCGGCGAGTGCGGAGACGCGGCCCGCGTCGAGCGTGCGGACGACCGTCTCGCCCCTGGCCGTACGGACCTTCAGCACGGGGGCGTCGGCGGGCACCTGCTGGCCCTGCTTGGCGAGCACCGCGGTGACCTGGCCCGCGACGGGGCTCTGGAGGACGTAACTGCCCTGCCCGTGCGTGAGGATGGCGGGCGCGCTGACGGTGGAGGTCACCGAGCCGGTCACCGCCCACACCGAGGCGGCGGCCATCGCGACCACCGTCACCGAGAGCACGAGCCAGCCCTGCGGGCGGGCGAAACGCACCGGGAGGTCGAGTTCCTCCGGTGACTGAAGCTTGGCGAGGGCCTGTTGGCGGAACTGCAAGGAACTTCCCTCACCCGTAGAAGAGGTTCTGACGGCCGTGGCAGAGGTCGCCACGGCACCCGAAGAACCCGGAACCGCCGGCTGCGGTTCCGGGCCTCAACGGCACAAGGGCTCGATCAGAGACCGGCGACCAGGTTGGTGACCGGAGCCGTGTTCAGGCCGGTGACGCCCTCGACGGTGCCGACAGCGGTGTTCACCAGGCCGGAGACCGGGGCGATGCTGTCGACCGTGTCGGTGACGGTGTTCACGGCGTTCACGGACAGGCCACCGGAAACGGCGTCGAGCTCGGCGTCGGCGATCTCGACGGTCTCAACCTGGGGGGTGGAGTTCATGGTGGAACTTCCCTTCGTATGGATATCTCACAAGGGGGGAGCGGCCCCCTCTGGGGGACAGATGACGGCCGCGACCGCGAGCGCCGGACATCCGTTTCCGAGTGCCCTTCGCGGCCCCCGCGGTGCGATGGATCAAAGCACGCTGCGGGCGCGCGCTTCCAATCAACCACCAGCCTCACCAGGCAACTTGCGTCGCAGGAGCCCCGTTCCGTGCAGGTGTGTGCACGCCTTGGTGGCGAGTTCTTCACATGCGGCACGGCATCGGCTCATCCGATCCCTTGCCTCCCGGGGCGGCGAATCCGGCACTCCCGCCCCAAAGGCGTGACACCGTCGGCCGGCCTGTGGACAACCTTCGACTTGGTGACCGGGTTGAGCATTCGATGTGCAGATTCGCTGAAGTCGGGATTCAACTCGACCATCGCAACAGATCGTTTCCTCGCGCATACGGACCGTGTCTGTTCGGCGGGTCGGACTGACGCCCGCCGCTGAAACGCCGTCATCCGGCCATCGCACCGCCGTGGGCAACCCCCTTCCCCCCTCCGGAGCGGCCCGCTGTGACCAGGGGAGTCGCGGATCGCGCGGTCGGCGCGCGGGCGGCGGGAGTTGGCCGGTTCCGTGATGCGAAGGGATCACTTGCAAACGGAATTGAACGCCCCACTCGGCCCGTGCGTACCAACAGCCATCCAGGCGCCCCCCGAAGCTGCCGGACGGCGGCACATACTCCGTCCCTCAGGAGGAGAGAAGTTTGAGTCACAAGCGAATTCCGAAGCGCAAGGCCGCGATAGCGGCGGGCAGCGTGGTGGCGCTCGGCGCGGCCGCGATCCTGCTCCCCAACGCCAACGCGTCACAGGACGGTTCGTCCGACGACGCGGCGGCCGCGCCGAAGACCCTGAAGGCGGGCGACGCCTCGGATCTCGCCTCGCAGCTCTCCGGGCTCCTCGGTGAGGCGTTCGGCGGCTCCTACTACGACGGCGACAGCCAGCAGCTCGTCGTCAACGTCGTACCGGGCGACAACAACAACGTGATCGTGCAGGCGAAGGCGGCCGGCGCGAAGGTGCGCGAGGTCGAGAACAGCTGGTCGGAGCTCCAGGACGGGGCGTCGACGCTGAAGTCCGAGGCGACCATCGCGGGCACCTCGTGGTCGATCGACCCGCGCACCAACAAGCTCCTGGTGACCGCCGACAGCACCGTGACCGGTGCCAAGTGGGACAGACTGGAGAGCACCGTGCGGAGCCTCGGCTCCGGCATGGCCACCATCAAGAAGTCGTCGGGCACCTTCAAGCCGTTCGTCTCGGGCGGTGACGCCATCTTCGCGGGCGGCTCGCGCTGCTCCCTCGGCTTCAACGTCACCGCGGGCGACGGATCCCCGGCGTTCCTGACGGCCGGTCACTGCACCCTCGGCGGCAACGAGTGGTCCGACACGCAGGGCGGCCAGCCGATCGCCACCGTCGACCAGTCGACCTTCCCCGGCGACGGCGACTTCGCGCTCGTGAAGTACGACGACCCGGCGACCGAGGCGCCCAGCGAGGTCAACACCGGCAACCAGACCGTCCAGATCACCGAGGCCGCGGAGGCGACCGTCGGCCAGGAGGTCTTCCGGATGGGCAGCACCACCGGGCTCGCCGACGGCCAGGTCCTCGGCCTCGACGCCACGGTGAACTACCCCGAGGGCACGGTCACGGGCCTCATCCAGACCAACGTCTGCGCCGAGCCCGGCGACAGCGGCGGCTCGCTGTTCACCCAGGACGGTCTCGCGATCGGCCTGACCTCCGGCGGCAGCGGTGACTGCACGGTCGGCGGCGAGACGTTCTTCCAGCCGGTCACCACCGCCCTGGAGGCGGTCGGCGCGACCCTCGGCGGCGGCGCCGGTGCGGGCGAGGAAGCGGGTGCCGGTGAAGAGGCGGGCGCCGGTCAGGACGCCGGGGCTGGTGCCGGTGAGCAAGCGGGCGCCGGTCAGGAAGCTGGGGCTGGTGCCGGTGAAGAGGCGGGCGCCGGTGAGGAGGCCGGTGCCGGCGAGCAGGCCGGAGGCGAGGAAGCGGGTGCCGGCCAGGACGCGGGCCAGGGTGTCGAGGGCGACTCGAGCCTGACCGAGTCCCGCTGACCTGAGACCGTCGGCAGCCGGTCCGACGCCGCCGGCCCGGTCCCGCCCCCTTCCAGGCGGGACCGGGCCGGCTCACCGGTGTTCGCGGCCACCGACCTTCCCGGGCCCACCGGCGCTCCGGGCCACGGCCTTCCCGGCCGCCGTGCGGCCTTGGCCACTGTGCGGCCACGGACGCGGTTCCGGCCGGCGGTGGACCGGGCCAGCCCGCTGGCGTTCCGGGCCACCGGTCTTCCCGGCCACGGTGCGGCCTTTGCCACGGTGGGCCTTCGCCACCGTGCGGCCCCGGACGCGGTGCGTCCTTGGGCACCGTGCGGTCCGGGACGCGGTGCGTCCTTGGGCACCGTGCGGCCACGGACGCGGTTCCCGCCGGCGGTAGACCGGGCCGGGCCTCCGGCGGGAGGACTGGCTCGTCCGAGCGCCACCGGGGAACCCGCCCCGGCCGCTGGTCGGCGAGACGCGAGGCGGATGGCTGGAGTCGCCGGAGTCACCGTAGGCCACGAGCCGCCTCCGGCCGTCCCGCCCGACGCCGCCGCCTACGGTGGCCGACTCGGCGTGGCCGATGCGGCGGCCGGGGCGGCGCCAGGCCGCTCGGCAGCCGCGGGACGGCCCTACCCGAGGGCCCGGAGGAGCAACAGGGCGATGTCGTCGAGGCGTTCCTCGCCGTCCGTGTGGAGCCGCTGGTGATGCACCAGGCTGTCGGCCAGCTCGTCCAGCGGCCCGTCCCCGGCGTCCGTCAGGCGTCGGCCCAGGTCCGCCAGGGCCTCCTCGAAGTCCGTGCCGGGGGACTCCACCAGCCCGTCGGTGTACAGGACGAGCAGGGAGCCGGGGGGCAGGGCGACCTCCGTCGTCGGGTACACCGCCGAGGCGTCGATGCCCAGCAGCGGGCCTCCGGCGAGGTCGAGGACGCGGACCCGCCCGTCCGGCCGTCTCAGCAGCGGCGGCGGATGACCGGCCCGGGACATCACGGCCCGGCCGTGCGCCGGGTCGAGCCGCAGGTACAGGCAGCTGGCGAACAGGTCGGAGCCCAGGTCGAGCAGCAGCCGGTTGGTGCTGCGCATGACCTCCTCGGGCGCCTGGCCCACGGTCGTGTACGCCCGGACCGCGGTGCGGACCTGGCCCATCAGCCCGGCCGCCGTGACGTTGTGCCCCTGCACGTCCCCGATCACCGCGGCCGCCATGCCCTGGGTGCGCACCAGGTCGTAGAAGTCGCCGCCGATGTCCATGCCCTGCGTGGCCGGCACGTAGCGGCCCGCCGCCTCGATGCCGGGCAGCGACGGCAGGGAGTGCGGCAACAGGGCTTCCTGGAGGCCGTGCGCCAGCCGGTGCTTGGCGTCGTAGAGCAGGGCCCGCTCCAGCGCCTGGGCGATGAGCCCGGCCAGACTGGTCATCACCGCCCGCTCCTCCGTGGGGAACGGGTGCGGCTCGGCGTAGGAGAGCACGCACGTCCCGACCGGCCGCCCCTGGGCGATCAGCGGCAGGTACGCCCAGGCCGCGAACCCGTCGGGCGTCATGACCCGCGCCGGGTACAGGCGCTCCAGCTGTTCCTGCGACTCGAAGAACGCGGGCACACCGGTCCGCAGCACCTGCGTGCCGGGCGTCGGCTCGGTCAGCGGCATCCCGTCGAACCGCTCCACCACGTGCGCGTCCCGGTAGCCGCGGTGCCCCAGCACGCGCAGCCGGTTCCCCCGGGAGCCCAGCACGACGAGGGCCTGGCTGCCCACGGCGGGGGCGATCTCGTCCGCGACCAGCTGCACCACGTCCTGCACGCCCACCGCCTCGGTGAGCGCGCTGGCCAGGTCCAGCACCTGCGACATGGTGACCAGTCGGGACGGCTTCCCGTCGGACGGCGGCGCGGCCCGGTTCATCTCCGACACGGCCCGAGACCTGGTGATGCGCACGCTCAGGCCCGTCGTGCTCGGATACAGCCGGAACGACAGCCACTCGCCGGGCGGGCGCAGCGCCACGAACGAGGTGGTGTGCTGGCTCATCAGCGCCGCCCGGTAGCGGTCCTCGTAGACGGGGTCGTTGAGCCACGGCACCGACGCCCACAGCTGCGTGCCGAGCAGCCGGCTGACCGGGACGTTCAGCAGCTCGGCCGCCGCCGCGTTGACGAAGCCGATCCGCCCGTGCAGATCCAGCGAGACCAGCCCGTAGGGCAGCCGGCTCACCATCCGGGCCGCCTCGACCGTGCCGAGCGTGCCCGCCATGCCGCCCACCAGGGGAGAGGCGACCAGATCGGACTCGGAGTACGGCGGGATGCTGTGCTCGGCGGCCCGCTGCAGCCGGACCGCGAGCCGCCCGCAGGCCGCGGTCAGGTGCTCGCGCTCGTGCTCGGACAGCTCCGGTGGATGCGCGCCCGGCCAGGTGACGAAGACCGCGCCGTACACGGTGGACTCGGTGGCCACCGGCACCGCGGCGAGGGCGAACGGATAGGGCAGCACCACGGCGATCCGCGGATAGTGGCGGGCCATCTCCTCCTCGCCGCCGACCCAGACCAGCCGCCGCTCGCGCGCCGCGTCGGCGACCGGGATCGGCGCGCTCAGCCCGACCCGCTCCCAGGGCGCCGCGAACGCCCGGGGCAGCCCCGCCATCACCGCCATCTCCAGCACCGGCTGGTCCGGCGACAGCAGGTAGACCGCGCCGGAGTGGGCGTGCACCTCGTCCATCATCGAGGCCAGCGCCAGGGACAGCAGCGGACGGCCCACCGGCGACCTGGCGGCTGCCGGCGCCTGCGCGGACGACTGCCCGTCGGACACGCCGACCACCTCCTCGCACGGCCGCGCGACCGGGCCCAGGAACAAATCTCCCCCCTGGCGGCCCGTTGCGCACGACGAGAGGCTCGGGGGCCGATCCCGGTTACCGTCGGTCACAGGAGTGTGGCTTCGGAGAAGGCGCGTGCGTACCCCGACCGCCGCGACCCATGCCCACGAAGTCGAAGCGCGGCTGGGCGTACAGGCGCCGCGCGTGCGCCCCCGCGCACCCTGATGGCCGGTTCTCCGCGCCCACGCAGGGTCACGGTCGCGAACAATGGGGCACGCGCTCACCAGGACGAGAGGGCGCAGGCGAGCCGAGGGGGTGGCAGTTGATCCGGGTGCTTCTGGTGCACGACGAGTGTCTGGTGCGATCGGTGCTGGCTGAGTGGCTGCGGGGGGAGTCCGATCTGGCGGTGCACGACACCTCGTGGCGCGGTGCGCCGGGCATGGTGCGGTCGGTGCGGCCGGATGTGTGCGCGGCGGACCTGGAGTGCGCGGACTCCTACGGCATTCCGCCGCTGAGGGAGCTGTGCCGGCCCGGCCCGGACCGCACGCGCCCGCGGCTGCTCGTCCTCGCCACGGCGAACCGGCCGGGGTTGCTGAAGCGGGCGGTCGAGGCGGGGGCGCTCGGTTACGTCGACAAGGAGGGCTCGCCGCAGAACCTGCTGCGCGGGATCCGCCGGGTCGCCGAGGGGGAACGTTTCGTCAACGACTCGCTGGGCTTCGGATTCCTCAAGGCGGCCGAGATGCCGCTGACCCGAAGAGAACTGAGCGTGTTATCCCTCGCGGCCGAGGGAGCCTCCATCGCGGAGATCGCCGGGAGCCTGCACCTGTCCCACGGGACCGTGCGCAACTACATGGCGGCCATCACCCGCAAGACCGGGGCCCGCAACCGCATCGACGCGATCCGCATCTCCCAGGGTCAGGGCTGGCTCTGACCGCCGCCGGCACGGCACGGGTGTCCAGCTGCCGACGAGGTCCCGGTACGGCGCCGAGGACCGCAGCAGCTCCTCGTGGCCGCCGTACGCCGTGCTCCGGCCGTCCATGACCAGCACGCGGTCGGCGCGGCGGGCCGAGCTGATGCGGTGGGCGACGACCACCAGGGTCCCGCCCGGCCGCGCGGCGAAGGCCCGCTCCGCCCGCTCCTCCGTCTCGGGGTCGAGATGGCAGGTGGCCTCGTCGAGCAGGGCGAGCGGGGCGTACGACAGGAAAGCCCGGGTCAGGGCGACGAGCTGCCGTTCGCCGGCCGACAGGGCGGCGGGGTCGACCCGGGCCCTGAGGCCGCCGAGGCGGTCGGCCAGCGGGGCGAGGCCGACCGCCTCGGCGGCGGCGAGCATGTCCTCCTCGGGCACGGGGTCCGGACGCAGGTACGCGAGGTTCTCGGCCAGGGTGCCGTCGAAGACGTACGCCTCCTGCGGGATGAGCACGCGCGCGGCGGCGGCCTCCGGCCCGGGCACGGTGTGTCCGCCCACCGTGATCGTGCCCCGGTCCGGCGCGAGGAGCCCGGCGACGAGGGCGGTCAGCGTGGACTTCCCGGCACCGCTGGGGCCGACGACGGCCAGGTGCGTGCCGGGCGCGAGCGTGAGGTCGAGGCCGTCGACGACCGGGGTGCTCGCCGGGCCGTAGGCGAAGGTGACGGAGGTGAGGGAGAGGGCCGGGGGAGGGGCAGCGGGTGATCCCGCCCGTGCGGGCACGGCGTTTCGGCCGGGCGGGTCGGCGTCTGCGTGTGCCGTGGGCCGGTCCTGCGCGCCCCGGCGAGCGCCCTGGAGGAACGGCCCACCCGGCTTGCCGGGCAGGCGTGTCCGGCGTCCGGTCGTCGCGTCGTCGGGCCGTGTGTGGGTCGGTGTCCCGCGTCCTGCCACCACACCGGAATCACCGGTCAGCCTGCGCAGCACCACCGTCAGGCGGGAGCCGCTGGTGCCCAGGCCGTGGACCAGGTTGCGCAGGGCCGGCAGCAGCGACTGGGTGACGTAGGCGAGGGCACCGACGAGGGCGCCCGTGGTGACGCCCTGGGCCAGGAGCCACGGGGCGGTGGCGAGGAGCAGGACGATCGGCAGTTGGCCGCCGATGGCCAGGGAGGCCACGCGCAGCACGCCCCAGCGGGCCAGGGCGCGTGCGGCCCGCAGTTCCGCCTCGACCCGTTCACCCGTGGCGGCGGCGATTCGCGCCTCCGCGCCGGTCGCCGTGATGTCCCGCAGGCCCGGGCAGACCGTGCCCAGGTGGCCGGCCAGGGCCTCGTCGGCGACGAGGAAGGCCTCCTGCCGCCGGGCGAGGGGCCGCAGGGTCGCCGCGAACAGCACCACCCCGGCGGCCAGGGGCGGCCCCACGACCAGCAGGAGCGGCGGAGCGAGCGCGAACAGACCGGCCAGGGCGCCGGCAGCGGTGAACACGAAGGAGCGGGAGACCATGACGAGCCCGGCGAAGGTGTCCCGGGCGATCTCCACCTGCTGGGTGAGCCCCGACAGGGACCCCGCGTCACCGGTCCGCACCCCGCGGGAGACGACCCGTTCGACCAGTCGGTCCCGGAGCGGTTCGACCAGCGCGGCGACGGCGGCGTAGACCCGCGCGGTGCCGTACGCGCCGAGCAGGACGCCGAGCCCGGTCACCGCGAGCCAGGCGAGACCGACGTCCGGCCGCCCGCGCAGGAACCCGGCGTCCAGGGCGCGGGCGGGCCCGTACCCGATGAGGAAGGTCTGCCCGGTCTCCAGCGCCGACCAGACGGCGAGCCGCAGCAGCACCCGCCGGCGGGCCAGCAGGAAGCGCAGGCCCCGTGCGGGCAGGGTCGTACTCCTCGCGCCGGTCATGCCTCCGCTCCCGCCCCGGCCCCCGCGCACGCGGTGCCGTCCGCCTCTCCGAACACCGCCCGGTACTCCGTGCTCCGCCACAGCTCCTCGTGCCGCCCCACAGCCCGCACCCGCCCCCCGTCCAGCCAGGCCACCGCGTCCGCGCACGCGGCCGTCGCAGTGCGGTGGGCCACCAGGAGCCGGGTCGCGCCCGGGCCGTCGCCGAGGAGGGCGTCGGTGATGCGGCGCTCCGTCACCGTGTCGAGGCTGGACAGGGCGTCGTCCAGGACCAGAAGACGCCCGCCGTGCGCGAACGCCCGGGCCAGCCCGAGGCGTTGGGACTCGCCGCCCGAGCGCGGGGCGTCGGCGACCGGCGTGTCGTAGCCGTCGGGGAGGCGGCGCACGAAGTCGTCCGCGAGGGCCGTACGGGCCGCCTCCCGGATGCGGCCGGGGGAGGGGGAGGGCAGGCCGAGGCCGATCGCCTGTTCGATCGTGCCGCCCAGGAGGGCCGGGCGGGCGAAGGCGTAGCCGACGGCGCGGCGCAGGTCGTCGTGGGCCAGGTCGCGCAGCGGCACCCCGTCGAGCAGGACCTCGCCCGCGTCCGGGTCGGCCAGCCGGCCGGCGAGCGCGGCCAGCAGCGACTTGCCCGTGCCGGACCGGCCGACCACGGCCAGGGTCGTGCCACCCGGCACGACGAGGTCCACCCCGTCGAGCACGGCGCGTCCGCCCCGCCGGGCCGTGACGCCCCGCAGTTCCAGCCGCCCGGGGCCGTCCGGCAGCCGGCGTACGCCGTACGCGGGGGCGGGCTCCGTCTCGATCTCGCCGAGGCGCCGAGCCGCCGCCCGGGCCCGGGCCAGGCCCGCGAGTCGGCCGACCAGGACGCCGACGCCCGTCGCGAGCACCGCGTACCGGGAGGCGGCGAGGACGTCCCCCACCGACAGCCGGTCCCGGGTGAGCAGCACGCCGGCCACCGCGACGACCCCGAGGTGCAGCAGCGGTGCCACGGCGACCGCCTGCGCGGCGGCCCGCCCCTGCACCCGCCACATGCGGTGCCCGGCCCGGGACAGCTCGGCCAGCGGCCGCAGCACGCGGGCGGTCTCCCGGTTCTCCGTCCCCGCCGCCCGGACGGTGCGGACCCCCTCGACGGCCTCGGCCAGCGCGGCCGCGATCCGGCCCTGCGCCCGCTGGTAGCGCGTCGCGCTCTCCGTGGTGTCACGGGCGACGGCGCGCAGGAGGAAGGTCAGGACCGGGGCTCCGGCGAGGAAGACGGCCGCGAGCCACCAGTCGATCAGGCCCAGCGCCACCACACCGCCGACCGGACCGGCGAGGGCGGCGAGCAGGGCCGCCCGAGCCGCGGGGGCGGTCCCGGCCTCGGCGGCGTTGCCCACCAGGCGCGCCACGAGGTCACCGGAGCCGGAGCGGTCGGCGGCCCGCGGTCCGACGTCCAGGACGTGCCCGGTCAGCCGGCGGCGCAGCCACGCGGCGCTGCGGGCGTCGACGGTGCCGGTGAGCACGGTCTGGGCCGCGTCCAGCAGGGCGAGCAGCAGCACGAGTCCGGCGCAGTACAGCACCCAGCGGGTCGCCGGTGCCTGCGCCAGCAGAAGGTCCAGGGCCCGGCCCAGCGCGGCCGGCAGCAGCAGTCCGGCCCCGGTCGCGGCCATGCTCACCAGGCACAGGGCCGCGCAGCGGAGCCCGCTGTACCGGGTGGCCGTGCGCAGCAGCGTGCGGGCGTGCGCGGCCGCCGGGTCGTCGTCGGCACGCGGGGTCATACGGGCCTTCCGTGGGACGGGTGGACCCCGGGCGGTCCCTCCCCGCAGGGAGAGAACCGCCCGGGGCCGCGCAGACCGCAGGTCAGAGACAGAGCAGGACGCTCGCGGCGCTGATGCAGGAGAGCAGGCTCACCGTGCTGGCGCCACCGCCGTCCGTCCGCTCCTCGGACTCGATGGTCTGCAGGTCGAGAAGTGCCATGATCTGTCCTTCCGTTGGGTGTCCGTCCGTGGTCATCCGTGGGGACGGGGTGGTGTCACGACTCCGCCGGATCGCGGAACCGCGTCATGTGGGCCGCCGGTGGGCCGGCGGGAGGAACGGCAGGTGGGCGCCGGTGGCCGGGTCGAGGGCCGCGCCGAGCGCCAGCAGGCACCCTGCCGTTCCGGTGGCGAGGTCCATGGACAGCCGCATCATCTGGTGGCCGGGGAAGGCCAGTTGGCCCTGGTACGCCATCGCGAACCAGCCGAGCCCGGCGATCTGCCCGGCCAGCCGGTCCGCGGTCGCGCCCGGCGTGGTCGTGCGGCTGAGGTGCAGGATCATTCCGGCGCGGCCCTGGAAGAGCCCGGGCTGCGCATAGAAGCGCGAGGTGGCCGCGGTGAGGACACCGGAGCGGGCGGCCTCGAACTCCCCGGCGAGGGCGGGCGCATGGGCCACGAGGTCGTCGAGGACCATGCCCACTCCGGCGCTGCCGTCGCCGAGGTAGGGCAGGGTCCGCCAGCCCTCGTCGACCTCCAGCGCCCCGTTGTCGCGGGTCACGCAGGACCCCAGGTCCTGGCGCAGTGCCACGGCCGCCGCCTCCAGCCACGCGTCCTGGCCGGTCCACTCGTACTGCCGCAGCAGGAACAGGGCCGGTCCCGTCGCGCCCCGCAGCAGTCCGGCGCGCCGCCGGGGCGCGCCCGGGGGCGGCTCGGCGAGCCGGTGGACGAGGATCCGCGCGGCGTCGTCGGCCCGGTCGCGCAGCTCCGTCTCGCCGGTCGTGCTGGCCAGATGGCCGAGGACGAGGCCCAGTCCGGCCAGTCCGCCGTGCAGGTCGGAGGAGAGGTTCTGCCACCGCTCCGCGAGGATCCCCTCGACGAGGTCCAGCGCCCGCTGCCGGTGCCCGAGCCGGTCCAGGACCAGCGCGACGCCCGCGAGCCCGTCGTACAGGCCGAGCGGGGTGCCGACCGGGGACGGGGCGGTGTGCTCCAGCAGCCAGCGCTCGCCCTCCTCGTACCGCTCCGCGCCGGCCGCGTCCAGCGCGTACAGCACGCCCGCGGCACCGTGGGCGATCCCCAGCCCGCCGCCGTCCGAGAACTGGGCGACGTCGCCGGGGAAGAGCCGGTCGTCGCGCTCCGGGGTGGCCGAGGCGAGGATCGCCTTGACCATCGAGTCGCGGCTGTACGGCCAGTCGCCCGGATCCACCGGCGAGGAGGGAGCGGCCGGCGTACGGCCGGACACCTCCCGGGTGATCTCCGCGACCGCCTCGTCGAGGAACTCCCGCGGCACGTCCGGGAACTGCTCCCCGATCACCTCGGCCAGATGCGCCGCCTTGCCGCGTTCGACGACGAACAGGGTGGTCACGGGCAGGAACAGGGCCAGCCGCAGACAGGCCAGGGCGTAGCGGTCCACGTCGGTGCCCCGGCGGTCCGGCGGGGCGAAGAAGCCGGGGTGGGCGACGACCTGGCGGCCGTTCTCCCCGACCGGGGCCGCGGCCTCGAAGTCGAGCAGGAAGACCGACTCCTCGTCCGGGGCGACCATGATGTTGAAGACGTGCAGGTCGTTGAAGACGATGCCCCGCTCGTGCACCGCCGCCACCGCCTCCTCGACCTTGCGGTGGATGCGCAGCGCCCACGCCGTGTACGAGGCGACGGCCTCCGGGTCGGGGTCCTGCGCGAGCAGCGGGTGCCGCTCGGCGAAGAACGAGTTGAGCGGACGGCCTTCGAGGAAGTCCATCACCAGGAAGCGGTGACCGCCGAGCTCGAACCAGTCACGCACCTCCGGGACCACGCCCGTGCCCGCGACCTGCTCCAGCGCCCGCTTCTCCCGCTCCAGCCGGGCGATCGCGTCGGCGCCGTCCGAGGCGAGCCCCGCGTGCGGCCGGCCCTCCTTCAGGACGACCTTGCGCCCGTCACGGGTGTCGGTGCCGGCGTACACCCCGCCGCCGTTCGAGAAGTGCAGCGCCTTCTCGATGCGGTACGGCAGGTCCCCGACCGTCGTGGTGTTGCGCGCGTCGAGATGCGGCCGGAGGAACGCCGGCAGCGTCACCCACTCGGGCACCTGGAAGGACGGCGACCGCCGGTCCGGCACCAGCCGCCCCTCGCCGTCCCGCACCGCGGGCACCAGCGAGCCCCGGTCGTCCACGACGAACGAACGCGCGAAGGCCCCGTAGCGGACGTACAGCGGTCCCTCGCCCCACCGCAGGTCGGTGAGGATGTACGGCCCTTCGAACCCCTCCAGCAGCGCGCCCAGCTCGCGCAGCACCTCGTGCAGCCGCTCCTCGCCGTCCGGGTAGACGGTGACGAACTTGCCGCTGCCGTCGCGGGGCGCGTACTTCGTGTTGCGCAGGTGCAGCAGGTGCGGGCCCGGCACGAACTTGAAGGGGATCCGCCGCTCGACGCAGTAGTCCCAGACGATCCCGGCGATCTCCTCCGCGTTCGCACGGGTCGCCGAGGCGTGGATCTTCCAGCCCTGCGCCGGGCCCGGCACCGGCTTCCCGTCCGGGCCGAGCGGCGTCATCGTCAGCCAGTCGCCGATCCGCGCCGCCTCCCAGCCCTCGGGCACCGGCCGGCGGGCCGTCTCGTAGAGGTGCGCGGCCGTCCCCTGCCCGCTGCGCGCGAGCCGGTCCGGCGTCTCGTAGAAATGCCGGTCGGCGAGCGCGTACACCTCGTACCGCTTGTCCATGCGTCCCCCTCCGTGACGGGCACCGAGCTTTCCAGCCACGCGCCGGGGCCCGACAGTCACGGCTGTCACGAGGTCACCGTGCGGAACGCATGCGTTAAGAGATGTTCGACGCCTTTCGACCGCCCTTGTGCGCGCGGGTCCACTGAACGCTCACAGGGGCTGCGCAGGTGCCCCATAAGCGCTGTAATGGCCAACGTGGTCAGTCAGGGCGCCCAGGAGCGCGGAACGCGAACGCTGCGTGCCGAAGGTGCCCTCAGAGCGATCGCGGCCGATCAGGAGTCGCCCGAACGGGTGCGCCGCGTGCTCGAACAGGCGCTCGTCTTCGCCGGGGCGTCCTTCGTCGCCGTGTACACGCCGAGTGAGGACGGTGAGCTGCTGTGCCTGATGGAGTCGGCCGGGGTCCCGAGGACGCTGTACGGACTGCGTGACAGCTATCCCCGGGCCGGGCGCTCCCCGGTCGCCGAGGCGCACCGCGGCGGACGGCCGGTCTCCCTGGGCCCGGCGGAACTCGCCGAGCACGCGCAGGCGCGGCGCGTCCCCTCCCGGGACTTCTTCGTGACGGCCCTGCCCGTGCACGGGGACGGCGGCGGCTGCCTCCTCGCCGTGAGCGAGCGCCCCGAGGGGTTCGACACCGACGACCGCAAGTGCCTGGAACTCGTCTCCGAGGCGGTCGCCTTCCCCGCCCCGGCCGCACCCGTCGAGGGCGGTGAACTGCCGCCGGGCGCGTTCAGCCTCGCCATGGACACCGGCCGCGTCCGCGTCGGGGACGATCTGCTCGACCTGTTCGGACTCGACCCCGTCGAGTTCGACGGCCGCGTCGAGACCCTGCTGAGCCTGACCGTGCCGGAGGACCTGCCCTCGCTGATGTCCGTGGTGGAGGCCGACCACATGTCCATCGGCGACCGCGAGCTGGAGTTCCGGGTGCTCCAGCCCACCGGGCCGCCGAAGTGGCTCCGGCTGCGCGGGCGCCTCCTGCCCGGCGGCGAAGGCCACCCGGCACGGCTCGTGGGGACCGTCGCCGACGCCTCCACCCTGCGCGCCGACGTCACCGACGTGGCCCGCGTGCAGCGCCTGGCCGCCGCGCTGGCCACCGCCGTCACCGTCCGCGACGTCGGCAAGGCCGTGGTCGCCGCCCTGCGCCGGCCGCTCAGGGCCGACCGGATCGCGCTCGCCGAGCTGGAGAGCGAACGGCTCGTCGTCACCGTCCTCGACCCGCCCGAGCCCGAGGCCTGGCCCCAGGTGTGGCGCGCGGAGTGGCGGGGCGAGTGGCCCGACGCGCCCGTGCGCGCCATGCCCACCCTCGCCGCCGCGCTGCGCGAGGGCCGCGCCCGGATCTGGCCCGCCGGCAGCCCCCTGGAACGCGCCCTGGCCGAGGTCGGCCCCGGCGGCCTCGCGGTCCTGCCGCTGCCCGCCGGGAACCGCATGGCCGGCGCGTGCCTGATCGGCTGGGACACCCCGCACGACTTCGGCTCCGACGAACGCGCTCTGCTCACCGCCTGCGCCGGCCTCGCCGGACAGGCCCTGGTGCGGGCCCGCGCCTTCGACGCCGAGCACGAGCTCGTCGGCATGCTCCAGCGCCAGCTGCTGCCCCGCCGCCTGCCCCGGCTGCCGGGCGCGGTGGCCGTCGCCCGCTACCTGCCCAGCACGGCGGGGCTGGAGCTCGGCGGCGACTGGTACGACGTCATCCCGCTGCCCGACAACCACGTCGCCCTCGTCATCGGCGACGTCCAGGGCCACAGCGCCGGGGCCGCCACCCTCATGGGGCAGATGCGCACCGCCCTGCGCGCCTACGCCGTCGAGGGGCACCCGCCGGACGTGGTGGTCGCGCACGCCAACCGGCTGCTCACGGACATGGAGAGCGACCTCTTCGCCACCTGCTGCTACGTCGACGTCGACCTGGAGGAGGGCGCCGCCTGGTGCGTGCGCGCCGGGCATCCGCCCCCGGTGCTGCGCTACCCCGACGGCGGAACCGAGATCGCGGAGGCCGAGGGCGGCCCGCCCCTCGGCGTGATCGCGCAGGCCGACTTCCCCATGAGCCCGCTGCGGCTGCCGCCCGGCACCCTGATCGCCCTGGCCACCGACGGGCTCGTCGAGTCACCGGACACCGACATCGACGAGGGCCTGGACCGCCTCGCCGCCCGGCTGGGCGCCGCCGCCCCCACCGACCTGGGCCTGGTCGCCGACGCCCTCCTCGGCAACGCCCGGCGCAGCGACGACGTGGCCCTGCTCCTCATGCGCTACGACGGCCTGGCCCTGCGGCCGCTGCGGGAGAGCTGGACGGTGTGGCGGGTGCCGCAGGCGGTCGGGCACGCCCGCCGCTTCGCCCGGCGCACCCTGCGCGCCTGGGACGTCACCGAGGACGTCGACGCGGCCCTCCTCGTCGTCTCCGAACTCGTCACCAACGCCCTCGTCCACACCGACGGCCGGGTCCGCATGGACCTCACCCTCGTCAGCGACCGCCTGCGCATCGCGGTCGCCGACGCCTCGCCGCGCTCCCCGGTCCGGCCCACCAGCATCGGCTGGGAGGCCACCGGCGGCCGGGGCATCCTCCTCGTCGAGGCCCTCGCGGCGACCTGGGGCACCCTGCCGGTCAGCGGCGGCAAGCAGGTGTGGGCCGAGCTGGTGCTCGGCCGCCACTGAGCGGTTCTCCGCGGGTGACCATGCCGTCCCGTCGGGTACCCGGCGCCGCGTAGGACGGAGAAACCGCCAGCGAGCCGAAGAAAGAGGAACGTCATGGCTCAGCATGTCCGCGACATCATGACCGGCGACCCGGTCACCGTCGAGCCGCAGACCTCCGTCGCCGAGGTGGCGCGCATCATGCGCGACGAGGACCTCGGAGTCGTCCTGGTGACGGACGGTGACGATCTGCGCGGAGTGGTCACCGACCGTGACCTGGTGGTCCGGTCGATCAGCAAGGGCGGCGACCCGGAGCGGACCACCGTGGCCGGCGCGTGCAGCGACGAGCTGGTCACCGTCGGACCCGACGAGGACCTGATCCACGCGGTGCAGCTGATGCGCGAGCACTCCGTGCGCCGTATCCCGGTCGTCGACCACGGACGCCCCGTGGGCATCGTCTCCCTGGGCGACCTGGCCATGGAGCGCGACCCGGAGTCGGCGCTGGGCGACATCAGCGCCGCGCGCCCCAACGCCTGACGACGGCGACCCACCGGACGGTCCCGCGCACCCTCCGTGCCCGGGACCGTCGTACCTCGACCGAACGGCCCTGCGGGGAGGGGGAGTTCGGCGTCGCGGCACAAGCGTCCCGGCCGGAGTTTGTTCGCTTTGTCCCTGGGGACTCGAACGGCAGCGGATGCAGAAGGAAGATGATGAGTCGTGACGTCCATGGAGACCACCGAGAAGCCCGTCGTCCGTCGGCCCGAGACCGGCTGGTCGCAGGCACGCCGCCTGCGCGGAAAAAAGGCCGCGCTGCGGACCTGCCTCCCCGCCGTGGAGGACCGGGCCGCCCCCACGGCCGCGCGCTCGGGGCCGGAGTGGAACATCGTCCGGGGCGAGGACTGACCGCTCTCCAGGAGGACGCGCGGTGACGTCCCGCGGAACGCCGCGCGTCGACAACCAGAAGAAGTGATGTTCACATCCGCCGGATGGCGACTAAGGTGAGCTGAATGAAGGCTCTCGTGCTGTCCGGCGGCGCAGGAACACGTCTGAGGCCGATCACACACACGTCGGCCAAACAACTGGTGCCAGTGGCCAACAAGGCCGTGCTCTTCTACGGGTTGGAGTCGATCGCCGAGGCCGGCATCACCGACGTGGGGATGATCGTCGGGGAAACGGCCGCGGAGATCGAGGAAGCGGTGGGCGACGGGTCGAAGTTCGGCCTCAACGTCACCTACATCCCGCAGGAGCGGCCCCTGGGGCTGGCCCACGCGGTCCTGATCGCCCGGGACTACCTCGGTGACGACGACTTCGTGATGTACCTCGGCGACAACTTCATCGTCGGCGGCATCACCGGCCTCGTCGACGAGTTCCGCAGACACCGGCCCGACGCCCAGATCCTGCTCACCCGCGTGGCCGACCCGCGCGCCTTCGGTGTCGCCGAACTCGACCCGACCGGCCAGGTGATCGGCCTGGAGGAGAAACCCGACCAGCCGAAGAGCGACCTCGCGCTGGTCGGCGTCTACATGTTCACGCCCCTGATCCACGACGCGGTCCGCGCCATCGAGCCGTCCTGGCGCGGCGAACTCGAGATCACGCACGCCATCCAGCACCTGATCGACTCCCGCGCCGACGTGCGCTCCACGGTCATCAAGGGCTACTGGAAGGACACCGGCAACGTCGGCGACATGCTCGAGGTGAACCGCACGGTCCTCGAAGGCATGGAGCGCCGCATCGACGGCGACGTGGACGACGCCTCGCAGACCATCGGGCGGGTGGTCGTGGAAGAGGGCGCGCGGATCGTCAACTCCCGTATCGTCGGGCCCGCCGTCATCGGCTCGGGAACCCTCGTCAGCAACTCCTACGTCGGTCCCTTCACCTCCGTCGCGGAGCACTGCCGGATCACGGACAGTGAACTGGAGTTCTCCATCGTGCTGCGGGACTCCTCGATCCGGGGCGTCGGCCGGATCGAGTCCTCGCTGATCGGCCGGCACGTCGAGGTGACCCCGGCCCCCAGCGTCCCCAGCGCCCACCGCCTCGTCCTCGGAGACCACAGCAAGGTGCAGATCACTTCATGAACCTCCTCGTCACCGGCGCCGCCGGGTTCATCGGCTCCCGCTACGTCCGCGCCGCCCTCGCCACGGACAGACCCGACGCGCCGCGCATCACCGTGCTGGACAAGCTCACCTACGCCGGCACCCTCGACAACCTCGAACTGACCCACCCCCGGCTGGAGTTCGTGCAGGGCGACATCTGCGACGCCGAGTTGGTCGACAAGCTCATGGCCGACGCGGACCAGGTCGTGCACTTCGCCGCCGAGTCCCACGTCGACCGCTCCATCACCGGCGCGGCCGACTTCGTCCGCACCAACGTGCTGGGCACCCAGACCCTGCTGGACGCCGCCCTGCGCCACGGCGTGGGCCCCTTCGTGCACGTCTCCACGGACGAGGTCTACGGCTCCATCGAGACCGGCTCCTGGCCGGAGACCCACCCCCTCCAGCCGAACTCCCCGTACTCCGCCTCCAAGGCCTCCTCCGACCTGCTCGCCCTCGCCTACCACCGCACCCACGGCCTGGACGTGCGCGTCACGCGCTGCTCCAACAACTACGGCCCGCACCAGTTCCCCGAGAAGGTCATCCCGCTGTTCGTGACCAACCTCCTCGACGGGCACAAGGTGCCGCTGTACGGCGAGGGCCGCAACGTCCGCGACTGGCTGCACGTCGACGACCACTGCCAGGGCGTCGACCTCGTCCGCACCAAGGGACGGCCCGGCGAGGTCTACAACATCGGCGGCGGCACGGAGCTGACCAACAAGGAACTCACCGGCCTGCTCCTTCAGGCCTGCGGAGCGGACTGGGACCGCGTCGAGTACGTCGAGGACCGCAAGGGACACGACCTGCGCTACTCCGTCGACTGGTCCAAGGCCCGCGACGAACTCGGCTACCGCCCCCGCCACGACTTCACCACCGGCCTCGCCGAGACCGTCGCCTGGTACCGCGACAACCGCGCCTGGTGGGAGCCCCTGAAGCGGCGCGTCGCACAGGAGCGCGCATGAGGTGGCTCATCACCGGCGCCGGCGGGATGCTCGGCCGGGACGTCGTCGACGAACTCACCCGGCGCGGCGAGACCGTCACGGGCCTCGACCGCGCCGCCCTCGACATCACCCGCCCCGAGGCCGTCGACGCGGCCGTCCGGGAACACCGCCCCGACCTCGTCGTCAACTGCGCCGCGTACACGGCCGTCGACGACGCCGAGACCGACGAGGCCCGCGCCCTGGAGATCAACGGCGACGGGCCGCGCCTCCTCGCGCGGGCCTGCGCCGCACACGGCGCCCGCCTGGTCCACGTCTCCACGGACTACGTCTTCGACGGCGAGGCCCGCACCGCCCCCTACCCGGAGGACCACCCGACGGGCCCGCGCACCGCCTACGGCCGCACCAAGCTGGCCGGCGAGCGGGCCGTGCTCGAAGAACTGCCCGGGGCGAGCGCGGTCGTGCGCACGGCTTGGCTCTACGGGGTCCACGGCGCTAACTTCGTGCGGACCATGATCGGTCTCGAAGCCCGCCGCGACACCGTCGACGTCGTCGACGACCAACGCGGGCAGCCCACGTGGAGCGCGGACGTCGCCGAGCGGATCGCCGACCTCGGCCCCCGGCTCGGTCCCGACGCGCACGGCGTCTTCCACGCCACCAGCTCCGGTGAGGCCACCTGGTACGAACTGGCCCGAGAGGTGTTCTCCCTGCTCGGCGCCGACCCGGACCGGGTGCGCCCCACCAGCAGCGCGGCCTTCCCCCGGCCCGCGCCCCGCCCGGCGTACAGCGCCCTCGCACACCGCCGGTGGCAGGAGATCGGCCTGCCGCTGCCGCGCGACTGGCGCTCCGCCCTGCACGAAGCCCTGCCCCGGATCCGCAAGGAAGGTCTCCCCTCGTGAAACGCCATGAGTTCCTCCGGGAACTGCACAAGGTCAGCGCCAATCGCAACTACCTGGAGATCGGCGTCAACGACGGGCGCAGCCTGACGCTGTCCCGCGTCCCCAGCATCGCGATCGACCCCGCCTTCAAGGTGGTCTCGGAGCTGAAGTGCGACGTCCACCTGGTGAAGGCCACCAGTGACGACTTCTTCGCCCGCGACAACCCCCTGCAGCACCTCAAGGGAGGCCGGCACCCGCTGCGCAACCTGCGCCGCGGCCGCAGCCCGATCGGCTACTGGCGCCGCACCACGCTCGACCTGTCCTTCATCGACGGCATGCACCTGTTCGAGTTCGCGCTGCGCGACTTCATGAACGTCGAGAAGTACTCGGACTGGTCCAGCGTGATCGTCCTCGACGACATGCTGCCGCGCAGCGTCGACGAGGCGGCCCGGGACCGGCACACCAACGCCTGGACCGGTGACGTCTTCAAGATCACCGAGGTGCTGGCCCGCTACCGCCCCGACCTGGTGACCATCCAGGTGGACACCGCCCCCACCGGCCAGCTGGTCGTCTTCGGCGCCGACCCGAACAACCGGGTCCTGCACGAGAAGTACGACGAGATCATGGCCGAGTACAAGGTGCCCGACCCGCAGAAGGTCCCCGAGGCGATCCTGGAACGGGCCGGCGCCGTGCGCCCCGAGGCGCTGCTGGAGGCGGGCTTCTGGCGTCCCCTCGCCCAGGCCCGCAACCGGGGCCTGCCCCGCTCGATGGGCTGGGAGCCCCTGCGCAAGGCCCTGGAGCAGGTGGGCGTCAGCCGCTGACCCGACCCGGCACGCCGAAGGCCCGGACGCTGTGCGCGTCCGGGCCTTCGGCGTGTGCGGCGAGCTGCCTCGTCGGCCGCCCGCGGGGACTCAGGCGCCCTTCCCGCCCCGCAGTTGCTCGTCGTAGGCCAGGCACGCCTCGTACGACGGCAGCAGGCCCTGCCGTTCCGCCTCCGCCAGGGTCGGGGCCTGCTCGTCCTTGGGGGAGAGGAGCGGGGTGATTCCCTCGGGCCACTCGATGCCCAGGGCCGGGTCGAGCGGGTGGATGCCGTGCTCGCGCTCCGGGGCGTAGCCCTCCGAGCACAGGTACACCACCGTCGCGTCGTCGGTCAGGGCCATGAAGGCGTGGCCCAGGCCCTCCGAGAGGAACACCGCGTGCCGGGTGTCGTCGTCGAGCCGGGCCGCCTCCCACGTGCCGTACGTGGGGGAGCCCACCCGGATGTCGATCACCACGTCCAGGACGGCACCGCGCACACAGGTGACGTACTTGGCCTGGCTGGGCGGCACGTCGGCGAAGTGCACACCGCGCAGCACGCCCCGCCGGGAGACCGAGCAGTTGGCCTGCGCCAGGGACAGGTCACGGCCCGTGGCCGCGCGGAACTCCTCGCCCCGGAACCACTCGTGGAAGCTGCCCCGGTCGTCCGGGAAGATCTTGGGCTCCAGAACCCAGGCGCCCTTGATGCCCAGTGGTCGCATGTGTCACTGCCCTCCGGTCCTGATACGGGAAACCACCTTCCGGCGCGCGGCCCCGAGCACCCGCCGCGCACGCCGCGCCAGGCGCAGCGCGGCACCCGGCCCCGGCACCGGCGCCACGAGCACACTCCCGCCCCCGGCGCGCAGGGCGAACGGCAGTCCGGTGAAGCGGGCCCCGTCGGCGCCCGGCGTCAGGCACAGCGCCACCCGCCAGATGCCGCCGGACAGGTCCTCGGCGGGCAGGGCGGCCGCCAGGACCGAGCCCGCCCCCCGCACATCCGGGGACAGCGTGCCCGGCGTCTCGACGATCCGGCTCGAGGAGACGAACCTCAGCCGCACGTCCGTGTCCCCGGGCACGTGCAGGGGAAGCCGCACCCGGAACACTCCCTCGGAGACCGTGACGTCCCCCTGCTGCAAGCCGCCCAGCCCGAGCCGCTTGCCCCGTGTACCCAGTTCCAGGGAGAGGTTGCCGTGCGGGTCCGTCCAGTACGGCCGGACCGCGCGCCCGCCGACGACACCCGCCCCGGGCGTGGGCCGGTCCGGCCGCGTCACCGGACCCAGGCGGCATTCCTTGGTCCACCCGCCGAGCTTGACCCGGACGACCGCGTCCCAGACGCCGTCCCCCGGCAGGTCGGCCGGATCGACGGTGGCGGTCGCCCGCAGCACCAGCCGGACCTCCTCGCCGTCCCCGACGGGTACCGTCTCCCGGCTGAACTCCACCGGCTGGAAGTACTGCGCGGCGCTGGAGCGCTCCCGCAGCAGCAGATCGGCCGTGGCCTGCCCGAACCGCGCGGCGGTCTCCGAGGCCACCCACGCCACCGCCTCCGGGACGTCCTTCGGCGCGTCCGTCAGCGGCGTCGCCTCGGCGCCGGCGGGGAAGGCCATCGGCTCGGCGCCGGAGAGGTACTCGGCCGTGAAGGAGACCCGCAGGGAGCCCTCCCGCCATTCCACCTCGCCGGGGGTCGCCCGCGGGGCGAGTCCCGCCTCCCACTGGGCGAAGGACACCACGTCGTCGTACCGGTCGGCCGCGGTCAGCGCGGCGACGACCTGCTGCGTCGGCTGCAGACCGGCCGCCACGCCGGGGCCGAAGCGCTCGACGACGACCTCGTGGATCTCCGCGAACAGCTCCCGGCGGTAGTCGTCGGGCAGCTTCAGGAAGCGCCGCGCCCGCAGCCGCTCGACCATCTCCACCCGCAGCCAGCGCCGGAAGAGCCGGTCGCGCACCGGGCCGGGCTCGGTGTAGCGCTCGACGACGTCGAGGGCTTCGCGGAGGTTCTTGAAGTAGCCGACGGGGTCGAAGCGTTCGAAGCCGGCGTTGGAGCCGTCGTCCCGCCGCAGGTGGTAGTAGCAGACGTAGTCGCTGAGCACGGAGACGTTCTCCGCGCGCAGATACGCCTCGGCGATGAAGACGTGGTCCTCCAGCCGCCGTCTGCCCTCGGGGAAGCGCAGGCCGATGCGGTCCAGGAAGGCCCGGCGGATCATCTTGTGCGGGGTGAGGCTGTCGATGAGCGGGGCGTTCTCGACGGTGGCGCGCGGGTGGTTGCGGCGGAACAGCTCCACCGGCACGCCGCGTCCCTTGCCGGCCATCTTGCCCACGATCACGTCGGCGCCGTTGGCCACGCCGTAGTCGTACATCCGCTCCAGGGCCTCGTCGCCCAGGTAGTCGTCGTTGTCGACGAACATGACGAACTCGCCGCGGGAGGCCTCGATGCCGACGTTGCGGGGCTTGCCCGACCAGCCGGAGTTCTCCTGGTGGATGACCTTCATCCGGGGGTCCTCGGCGGCGAGCGCGTCGAGCCGGGCGGGGGTCTCGTCGGTCGAGCCGTCGTCGACGAAGATCACCTCGTACTCGTCGGGAGGCAGCGACTGCCGCTGCAGCGAGGAGATGCAGTCCTCGATGTAGATCCCCGGGTTGTAGACGGGGATGATGACGCTGACCTTGACCGGCATCGGGTTTCCGGGCCCCTTCGGGTCGCTCGCCGTAGACGTCCTGTTGTACTGCGCGTTGCCCGATGCTAACCCGGTCGGGTGGGCGGTCTCACGTTCGGACCGCCGCCGAGACCGTGCCGTGATCATCTCGGCGGCGGGCAACTGGGCCGGGCCGTCCGTCCGTTCGGGGTGCGCCGGTCGGTCGGCGACGTCTGGATGCTGACTCCTCCGCATAAGTGGATACAGCACCCTTTAGGCTGAGATCGTGCGCCTGCTGATCATGTCCGACACCCACCTGCCCAAGCGGGCCAGGGAACTGCCCGCCCCCCTGCTGGCCGAACTCCCGCGGGCCGACGTCGTCTTCCACGCCGGGGACTGGGTCGACACCGCCACCCTCGACCTGCTCGAGGCCCGCTCCCGCAGGCTCGTCGCCGTGTACGGCAACAACGACGGGCCGGACCTGCGCGCCCGGCTGCCCGAGGTGGCCTACGTGGAACTGGGCGGGCTGCGCTTCGGCGTGATCCACGAGACGGGCCCCGCCCAGGGCCGCGAGCAGCGCTGCGCCGCCCGCTTCCCCGACCTCGACGTGCTGGTCTTCGGCCACAGCCACATCCCCTGGGACACCACCGCGCCCAGCGGTCTGCGGCTGCTCAACCCGGGCTCGCCGACCGACCGCCGCCGGCAGCCGCACTGCACGTACATGACCGCCACCGTCGCCGACGGCCTGCTCACCGACGTGGCACTGCACCGGCTGCCGCCCCGCACACCGCGCTGACCGCCTACGCGCGCGAGAACCCGTGGCTCCGCTCCACCCTCGCCACGTGCAGCGTGTAGCTCTCGTACCACTCGGCCTGTCCGCGCTTCTGCGCCGCGCGGTGCTCGGCGTTGGACCGCCACTCCGTCAGCGCGTCGGCGTCGCGGAAGTACCCGACGGTGATGGACAGCCCGCCGGGAGTGTGCGCGTGGTCCATCCCCAGGAACCCGGGCACCTCCTTCACCAGCTCCTCCATGCGTGCGGCGGTCTCGCTGTAGCCGCTCTGGTCCTCGGTCCGTATCGAGGTGAACACCGCCACGTAGTAAGGGGGTTCATAAGCCTCGACGGGTGCGACAGGAGCTTCGGAGTGGTTGCTCATGGCGTCACTGTAGGGCAGGGCGCGCCCGGCGTCCGGTGTCCGTCCCGTCGGGGCGGGGCGGGTGCACCGCTCCCTGTGTGACGGTCAGCGGGGCACCGGTGCCTCCCCAGCGCAGCGCCACGATCTCGGCCGCGACCGACACCGCCACCTCCTCGGGCGTACGGGCCCCGAGGTCGAGTCCGACCGGCGAGCGCAGCCGGGACAGCTCGTGCCGCGTGAGCCCGGCCTCCACCAGCCGCTTCGCCCGGTCGTCGTGGGTGCGGCGGCTGCCCATCGCCCCGATGTAGGCGGCCGGGCGGCGCAGCGCCTCCGTCAGCAGCGGCACGTCGAACTTGGGATCGTGCGTGAGCACGCAGATCACCGTGCGCTCGTCGGTGTCCGTGTCGCGCAGATAGCGGTGCGGCCACGCGGCGACCACCTCGACGCCCTCGGGGAAGCGGCGGGGCGTCGCGAAGACCGGGCGGGCGTCGCAGACGGTGACCCGGTAGCCGAGGAAGTCCCCGATGCGGGCCACGGCCGCCGCGTAGTCGATCGCGCCGAAGACCAGCATCCGCGGCGGCGGCGCGAAGGACTGCAGGAACACGCCGACGGAGTCCTCGCGGCGCTGCCCCCCGGGCCCGTAGTGCCGCAGGCCGGTGGCGCCCAGGGCGAGCTCGCCGCGCGCGTCGGCGGTGACGGCGGCGTCCAGGCCGCTCGCGCCGAGCGTGCCCGAGACCCGGTCCGGCCAGACGGCCAGCGTCGCCCCGCGCCGCGCCGGACCGCCGGTCACCGTGGCCACGACCACCGGCTCTCCCGCCGCGACCGCGTCCACGACCGCGCCGAACCCCGGATCCAGCCCGGGCGCGACGGGACGCACGAGCACCGTGATCTCACCACCGCAGGTCAGGCCCACGGCGAAGGCGTCCTCGTCGCTGTAGCCGAAGGTCTCCAGCCGGGCCTCGCCGCTTGCCACGACCTCCTGCGCCAGCTCGAACACCGCACCCTCGACACACCCCCCGGACACACTGCCCACGACCTCGCCGTCCGGGCCCACCGCCATCGCCGCACCCGGGTCGCGCGGCGCGCTGCGGCTGACCTCGACGACCGTCGCGAGACCGAACGGGAGCCCGGCCCTGTACCAGCGGCCGAGTACCGGGAGAACGTCACGCACGAGCCGCTCCTCTCCTTGCACACGCCCCCCGGGTACCCCGGGCGGCGGTTAATTCCGTTGTGGCCCCCGGCGCCGGTCTGCTGCACTGCACAGGTCCACCACGTGCCCGAGTCCCGAGGAGTTCCGGATGCGCACTGCGTTCATGTCCCCCCAGGCAGGAACAGCCCCCTCTCCGAAGGACATGACGCTTCGTGCACATGCTCAACCTTGGAATCCTCGCCCATGTCGACGCGGGTAAGACCAGCCTGACCGAGCGGCTGCTCCATTCGGCCGGGGTGATCGACGAGATCGGCAGTGTCGACGACGGCAGCACCCGCACGGACACCCTCGCACTGGAGCGGCAGCGCGGCATCACCATCAAGTCCGCCGTCGTCTCGTTCCCGCTCGACGGTGTGACCGTCAACCTCATCGACACGCCCGGTCACCCGGACTTCATCGCCGAGGTGGAGCGTGTGCTCGGCGTGCTGGACGGGGTCGTCCTCGTGATCTCCGCCGTCGAGGGGGTGCAGGCCCAGACGCGGGTGCTGATGCGGACGCTGCGGCGGCTGCGCATCCCGACCCTGCTTTCGTCAACAAGATCGACCGGCGCGGGGCGGGTCACGAGGAGGTGCTGCGGGGCATCTCGGCCCGGCTGACCCCCGCGATCGTGCCCATGGGGACCACCACCGGCCTCGGCACGCGCGCGGCCCGCTTCGTCCCCGGGCCCGGACCCGCCGCCGCGCTGGACGTCCTCGCCGACCACGACGACACCCTGCTGTCCGCGTACGTCGAGGACACCGTCACGGACGCCCTGCTGCACCGAGCCCTCGTTGCGCAGACCCGTGAGGCCCTGGTCCACCCGGTCTACTTCGGCTCCGCCGCCACGGGCGCCGGTGTCGACGCGCTCCTGACCGGCATCGAGACACTGCTGCCGCCGGCCGACGGGGACGCGGACGGGCCGGTCTCCGCGACCGTGTTCAAGGTCGAACGGGGCCCGGCGGGGGAGAAGGCCGCCTACGCCCGGATGTTCTCCGGCACCCTGCGCACCCGCGACCGGATTCCCTGCGGAACGGACGGCACCGAACGCCGGGTCACCGGGATCAGCGTCTTCGCCCACGGCACGGACACCCCCGCGGACGCCGTCGTCGCCGGCCAGATCGCCCGCCTCACAGGCCTCGGCGACATCAGGATCGGCGACGCGCTCGGCGCGCCCCGCAAGGGCTACGAGCAGGTCTTCGCCCCGCCGACCCTGGAGACCGTCGTCGTCCCCGGCCCGGAGGTGAACCGGGGAGCGCTCCACCTCGCGCTCACCCGGCTCGCCGAACAGGACCCGCTGATCGGCCTGCGCCACGACGAACGCCGGCAGGAGACCTCCGTCTCCCTCTACGGCGAGGTGCAGAAGGAGGTCCTCCAGGCCACCCTCGCCGACGAGTACGGCCTCGACGTCACCTTCCGCGAGACCACACCGCTGTGCGTCGAACGGGTCGTCGGCACCGGGCAGGCCGCGGAGTTCATCAAGAAGGACGAGAACCCGTTCCTCGCGACGGTCGGCCTGCGCGTCGACCCCGCGCCGGCCGGCTCGGGCGTCGCGTTCCGGCTGGAGGTGGAGCTCGGCGCGATGCCGTACGCCTTCTTCAAGGCCGTCGAGGACACCGTGCGCGAGACCCTCGACCAGGGGCTGCACGGCTGGCGGGTCACCGACTGCGTGGTCACCATGACCCACAGCGGCTACTGGCCCCGGCAGAGCCACGCCCACCAGGGCTTCGACAAGAGCATGTCCAGCACCGGGGCCGACTTCCGCGGTTTGACGCCGCTGGTGCTCGTCGAGGCGCTGCGGCGGGCCGGGACCCGGGTCCACGAGCCGATGCACCGCTTCCGCGTCGAGGCCCCGGCCGACACCCTCGGCGCCCTGCTGCCGGTGCTGGCCGGACTCGCGGCCGTGCCCGAGACGACCCGGAACCGGCAGGACGTCTGCGTCCTCGAAGGCACCGTGCCGGCGGCCCGGGTGCACGCCCTCGGCCAGCGGCTGCCCGGGCTCACCCGGGGCGAGGGCGAGCTGGAGAGCGCCTTCGCACACTATGCGCCAGTTGCGCACGGCACGGTCCCCGAGCGTCCGCGCACCGACCACAACCCGCTGAACAGGAAGGAGTACTTGTTGAACGTGACACGAAGAGTGGGCGGCTGAGGTGTGCGCGCTGGCCGAGAGGGAACTTACTCCGGAGTCAGGGGTGTTGACGGTGTCCTGATATCACCGGACTGTAGTGGACATGCCGACTATCCGAGCGCGTCTCCTGGTCGTCCTGTCCGTCCTGTTCGGCTCCGTGTCGGTGGCCGGCGTCCCGCCCGCCACCGCCGCACCCCCTCCCGGTTCCCTCTGGTTCGACGACCCGACCGTCACCGTGCGGGACGGCCGCTTCGCCGACGCCCACGGCCGCGAGGTCGTGCTGCGCGGCTACAACGTCTCCGGCGAGACCAAGCTCGCCGAGAACAAGGGCCTGCCCTTCGCCTCGGTCGCCGACGCCCGCAAGTCGGCGACCGCGCTGCGCGCCCTCGGCGGCGGAAACACCGTCCGCTTCCTGCTCTCCTGGGCCTACGCCGAGCCCGAGCGCGGCCGGGTGGACACCGCCTACCTGGCCGCCGCCACCGACCAGATGAAGGCCTTCCTGGACGCGGGCATCCGCGTCTACCCCGACTTCCACCAGGACCTCTACTCCCGGTACCTGTTCGACGCCGACAGCTGGTACACCGGCGACGGCGCCCCCCAGTGGGCGGTGGACGCCGGGAACTACCCCGACGAGTCCTGCGGCATCTGCCTCTTCTGGGGGCAGAACATCACCCAGAACGAGGCCGTGAAGCGGGCGTCGTACGACTTCTGGCACAACGCGCACGGCGTGCAGGACGCGTTCCTGACCACCGCTCAGAAGACCATGGCGTACGTGCAACAGCACCTGAACGCCGACCAGTTCAAGGGCGTCGCCGGCTTCGACCCGTACAACGAGCCGCACGCGGGCGTCTACGACTCCGGGCAGACCAGCCGCGCCTGGGAGAAGGACGTGCTGTGGCCGTTCTACGAGAAGTTCCGCGCCCGCATGGACGCGGCCGGCTGGCGTGACAAGCCCGCCTTCGTGGAGCCGAACCTCTTCTGGAACGCCAACCTCGACTTCCAGAAGCAGGAGGGCGGCCTGCTGGACGCCGGCAAGCTGGGCCCGCGCTACGTCTTCAACACCCACTTCTACGACCAGAAGGCCATCTCCGGCGTCTTCATGTGGGGCAAGGCCGCCGACGGCCAGTACACGGGCGACTTCCGCACCGTCCGCGACCGGGCCGCCGCCGCGCGGACGGCCGCCGTGGTCAGCGAGTTCGGGCACCCGCTGGCGGGCAACGTCTCCGACAAGGCGCCGACCGTCCTCAAGGCGATGTACCAGGCGCTCGACTCCCGTGTGAAGGGCGCCGACTGGTGGTCCGACCCGGCGGCCTCGGGGCCGGTGCTCTCCGGCTCGCAGTGGCAGTGGGACATCTACAACGGCCGCCACCGCGAGCTGATGAACGGCAACCCCGACAAGGTCCTCACCGAGGGCGACGCCTGGAACGACGAGGACCTGTCCGCCGTGCGCCTCGACGACGCGGGCAGGCCCGTGCTGCGCCAGGACGCCCGGCTGCTGGACCGCCTCTACCCGAGCGCCACGGCCGGCACGACCGTCGGCTTCACCTACGAGGACCGCTCCCGGGACGGCTCGACGACCCTGACCTGGAACCCCGTGCCGAGCTCGCTGCCGAACGTCCAGCGGCTGGTGGGGTCCGGGCAGTACGGGCTGCTGCTGTGGCGTTCGAACGGCACGTCGGCGCCCACCGAACTGCACCTGCCGGCGAGCTTCCCGGCCGCGTCCACCACGGTCGTCTCCGACCTGGGCACGGTCCACGCCCCGCCGGCGTACACCTCGACGACCCCGGTCGGGGTTGCCGCCGAGCCCGGTGGCACGGGAAGCCGCCGCCTGCTGCTCACCGCGCCGGACTCGGGGGTCCTGCACTACGCGCTGGTGACCAACGGGGCGACGGCTCCCTCGGCGGACCTGCTCGCCGCGGCCCGCTCCGAACTGGCCGCGTGGGCGGCGAAGGAGGTCAGCTAGCGGACGGGCTCGTCCAGTCGGCCGCCACCCGGCCGAGCCGGACGCGCTGCGGGTGGTCACCGACCGGTACGGACACGACCTTCCTGCCGGTGGCGAAGTCGATGGCCGTGACCTGGTCGGTGCCGCTCTCGGAGACCACGCAGGACCTGCCGTCACCGCTGACCGTGGCCCAGTAGGGCTTGGAGGCGGTGACGAGCGGGCCCTCCTGGAGGGTGGCGCGGTCGACGACCGTCGCGTAGTCGTCCATGGTCCCGGCCACGCACAGCTTCTTGCCGTCCGGGCTCATCGAGATGCCGTGGTGGCGCGAGTCGTTGACGAACGTGGTGCGGTCGTCGCTGGTCGCCGGGTTCTTCGGCAGCGTCTTCGTCCGGGTGATCTTGTCTGAGGCGAGGTCGTACTCGAAGAAGCCGTTGAAGAACGACACCTGGAAGTAGAGCTTCGACTCGTCCGGCGAGAACACGGCCGGGCGGACCGCGTCGGAGTGGTCCTTCAGTCCGAGGGCGTCCAGCCGCGGGCGCATGTCGATGACCTTGACCTGCTGGTACGTGGTCGCGTCGACGACGGTGATGCGGCGGTCGCCCTTCGTCCAGTCCAGCCACGGAGCGTCGGTCTGCGTGTTCACGTCGCCGATCGCCATGTTGTAGATGTACTTGCCGTCCTGGGTGAAGATGTTCTCGTGCGGCTTGTCGCCGGTGGCGAACCTGCCCAGCTCCTTGCCGGTGACGATGTCCAGCACGTGCACGGTGTTCGAGGTCGACGCCGACACCGCGACCCGCTTGCCGTCGGGGGAGACGGCCATGTGGTCGGAGCGGTAACCGGACACGGGGAAGCGCCAGTTGATGTCGCCGGTGGCCAGGTCGATGGAGACCACGTCGGCGAAGCTCGGCCGCGAGACGACCATGGAGCGGCCGTCCGGCGTGGAGTACATGTCGTCGACGAACTGGTCGTGGCCCTCGCCGACGCTGTTGCGGATCGCCATGAAGTAGATCCACTTGATCGGATCGGCGTTGATCTCCGCCATCCGCTGGTCCTTGTCGGGGATGACGTCGATCCGGCCGATCTTCCCGAAGTCACCGGTCGATCCGATGACATCGGCGGTGCCGTCCCAGTTGTTGCCCACGAACATCACCTCGCGCAGCGCGGCGGAGGCGCCCGGAGCGGCCGCCTGGGCGGCGGTCGCGGGGACGGTGACGGTCAGGGCGAGGGCGGCGCCCATGGAGCACAGATGCCGTCGTCGGAAGACGGGCATGGCTGATCCCTCCTCTGCGGTGGGGTGAGGAATCTGAACACACGTGCTTTCAGAGTCAACTTACTGCAAAGTAAGGAAGGGGAGGTGTTCTCCACAAGACCGCGTGCACGACAAAATTGGTGTTCGAACGACGAAGGGGGAGAGCCGGTGCCGGGCAGACTCAGAGCGCCGACCGGCCGCTACGGCGGCAAGACCGCCGAGGAGCGGCAGGCGGAGCGGCGCCGGAGGTTCCTGGACGCCGCGCTCCACCTGTTCGGCGACACCCCCGGCTTCCGCGCCACCACCGTCGCGGCGCTCAGCGAGGCGGCCGGGCTGTCCACCCGTCAGTTCTACGAGGAGTTCCGCACCCTGGAGGACGTGCTCGCCGCGCTGCACCTCCAGGTCAACGGCTGGGCCGAGGCGGCGGTGCTGGAGGCGGCCGCCGACGCGGCGGACCTGCCGCTCGTCGAGCGTGCGACGGCGATCTTCCGCGCCTACGCCGGGAACATCGCCGCCGATCCGCGCCGGATCCGCATCACCTTCGTCGAGGTCATCGGCGTCAGCCCGCGCCTGGAGGAGCAGCGGCTCGCCCGCCGCGCCGGCTGGGTCGACCTCATCTGCGCCGAGGCCGACGCGGCCGCCGCGCGCGGGGAGGCGGCGCCCCGCGACTACCGCCTCGCGGCGACCGGGTTCATCGGCAGCGTCAACGGCCTGCTGCACGACTGGAGCGCCGGCTGGGTGGACGCGACGCTCGACGAGGTCGTCGACGAACTGGTGCGGCAGTTGCTGGGCATCCTGTGGCCGCCGGGATGGAGCCCGCGGAGCTGAAGTCAGCCCCGGACGGGCCCGCGTCCGCTCGGCTGGGAACCGGGGAAGGCCCGTCGGTAGTCCCCGGGCGACACGCCGAGGTGCTTGAGGAAGTGGTGGCGGAGGTTGTTGGCCGTGCCGAGGCCGCTCAGCTCGCCGACCTTCTCGATCGGCAGGTCCGTCGACTCCAGCAGGGACCGGGCGCGCCCGAGCCGCTGGTCCAGGAGCCACTGGAGCGGTGTCGTGCCCGTGGCCGCCTGCAGGCGCCGGTAGAACGTGCGCGGGCTCATCGCGGCCCGGCGGGCCAGGTCCGCGACGGTCAACGGCCGGTCCAGGTGGGCCCGCGCCCAGGCGAGCACGGGGGCCAGCCCCTCGTCGTCACTCGCCGGTACCGACAGCTCGATGAACTGCGCCTGCCCGCCCGGCCGGTGCGCGGGCACGACCATGCGGCGGGCCAACTGGTTGGCGACGTGCGCGCCGAGGTCACGCCGCACCAGGTGCAGGCACAGGTCGAGACCGGCGGTGAGCCCGGCGCTGGTGAGGACATCGCCGTCGTCGACGTACAGCACCGACGCGTCGACCTCCACCTTCGGGTAGCGCTCGGCGAGTTGGGCGGTGTGCATCCAGTGGGCGGTCGCGCGCCGCCCGTCCAGCAGTCCCGCCTCGGCCAGCGCGAACGCGCCGGTGCACAGGGACACCATCCGGGCGCCCGCCGCATGGGCCCGGCGCAGGGCGTCGGTCAGCTCCGGCGGCAGCGGCCTGCCCTCCTCGACGCACGGGTCGGGCACCGACGGCACGATGACCGTGTCGGCGCCGACCAGGTCGTCCAGGCCGTAGGGCGTGCGCAGACTCAGCCCGTGACCGTTCGCCTCCTCGGCCCCGACCCCGCAGAGCCTCAGCTCGTACCAGGGGTCGGCGAGATCGGGCTGCGGCTTGCCGAACACCGTGCAGGGGATGCTCAGTTCGTACAGGTCCCACGAAGGGACCCCGATCTCCTCGGTGACCACCACGGCCACGGAACCGGCACTCATGCCCCGAAGCGTATGGCAGGAATTTGGTGGAGGCCGTCACCGCTGTCACTGTTCCGGATCCTCGCACCCTGCGAGCGTGGTCGCACGTGATCACACAGCACGTACGAACCCCCCTGTACACGCGAGGAGTTGCCGCATGACCGCACGACAGCAGGCCGTCACCGTCCTGGGCCTGGGCCAGATGGGCTCGGCCCTGGCCGCCGCGCTGCTGGACCGGGGCCACCCGACCACGGTCTGGAACCGGTCCCCGGACAAGGCCCGGCCCCTGGTCGAGCGCGGCGCCTGCGCGGCCGCGACACCCCAGGAGGCGATCGCCGCCTCCCCGCTGGTCATCGCCTGCGTCCTGGACTACGAGGCGCTGCACACGGTCGTCGACCCGATCGCGCAGTCCCTCCAGGGCAGAACCCTGGTCAACCTCACCTCCGGCTCCCCCGAGCAGGCCCAGGAGGCCGTCGCCTGGGCGGGCACCCTCGGGGCCGACTACCTCGACGGCGCCATCATGACCACCCCGCCCGGCGTGGGCGACCCGGCCATGATGTTCCTCTACAGCGGCTCCGAGGAGGTCTTCGACACCCACCGCCCCGTCCTGACGGCCCTCGGCGACCCCCTGTACCTGGGCGCCGACCCCGGCCTCGCCTCCCTCTACGACACCGCCCTGCTCGGCGTGATGTGGTCCACGATGACCGGCTGGCTGCACGGAACGGCCCTGGTCGGCGCCGAGGGGACACCGGCCGCCGCCTTCACCCCCGTCGCGATCCGCTGGCTGACGACGGTGGCGGGCTTCCTCACCCGCTACGCGCCCCAGGTGGACGACGGCCGCTACCCGGGCGACGACGCCACCGTCGACGTGCAGATCGCGGCCATCGACCACCTGATCCACGCGGCGGCGGCCCGGGGCATCGACAACGCCCTGCCCGAGCTGCTCAAGACCGCGATGGAGAAGGCGAGCGCCGCGGGCCACGGCCAGGACAGCTACGCCAGCCTGATCCAGGTGCTGCGCCCTGCCCCGAGGGTCTAGGGGAGGTCCCCCTCCCTACTCGTCCCAGGCCTGCACCAGCGTCTGCTCGGCGATCTTGCCGCCCCGCAGCGAGAGCATGGACTCCGACAGCACGCGGACGCCGTCGGAGTACTCGCAGCTCTCGCTGTAGGCGGCCTCGTCGCCCTGGATGACGCAGCGCTCCAGCTTGTGCGTCATGTCGCGGCTGTAGACGTCCTCCAGCATCCGGCCGATCTCGTCGCGGCCGTGCAGCACCTTGGGGTGGCTGGGCTGGGTCGTGCGGTCCACGATCCGCATCTCGGCGTCGTCGGCGTAGAGGGAGAGCAGGATGTCCGGGTTCTCCCCCTCCAGGCCACGGCGGAGTGTCTCCCGGTCGAAGGCGGGCTCTGCGGCGGTTCCCATGGTGACCTCCTTCGAGAAGGGCCTCTCCTGTCGAGCCTCCACCCGCCCGGCGGGCTCGGCAAGCGCAGGGGACGCTGGACCTGACCGGTGAGCGAGACCGCCCGCCCGTGTCCGCCGGGCCCCGCCGACGTTGCGACAGGCATGATCTCAACACGACCTAGCGTCGCCGCCGTTGGTCTCGCCGCGGGTGTCACCGGCCTCGCCGCGCCGATGGCGAACGCGGCCGACGCGGAAGCGAAGAGCCCGCTCAGCCCGATGGCCACGCTCGACTCGCTGACCGTCAGCGACATCCCCGCCGAGCACAAGGACGAGATCCCGCGGCCCTCCTCCCAGCTGGCCGGCCTGAACCGCCTCAACGATCTCAACCAGCTGAACCAGGTCGTCGGCCTGGTCTCCCCGGTCTTCGGTTTCGTTCCGAACGTCCGCTGACGACGGCCGCGTGTGGGAGGGCCGCCCGGTTTCCGGGCGGCCCTCCCACACGCCCGGGCTCAGTCCGCCGCGGCCAGGAACTGCGTCGCCGCGAGCTCCGCGTAGAGCGGGTCGGCCGTCACGAGCTCGCGGTGGGTGCCGACGGCCCGGACCCGGCCCGCGTCCATCACCACGATCCGGTCGGCCATCGTCACCGTCGACAGCCGGTGCGCCACCACCAGGACCGTGGTCGTCCGGGCGACGTCGGCGACGGTGTCGCGCAGCGCCGCCTCGTTCACCGCGTCCAGCTGCGAGGTGGCCTCGTCGAGCAGCAGCAGCCGGGGCCTGCGCAGCAGGGCGCGGGCGATCGCGACCCGCTGCCGCTCACCGCCCGACAGCTTCGTGCCCCGGTGCCCGACGAGCGTGTCGAGACCGGCGGGGAGCCGGGCGACCAGGCCGTCCAGACGGGTCGTCTTCAGCACCCGCGTGAGCGCCTCGTCGTCCGCCTCCGGATTCCCCAGCAGCAGGTTGTCCCGCAGCGAGCCCGACAGCACCGGCGCGTCCTGCTCCACGTAGCCGATCGCGGCGCGCAGCCGCGGCAGCTCCCAGTCGGACAGGTCCCGGCCGTCCAGCCGGATCACGCCGGAGTCGGGGTCGTAGAACCGCTCGATCAGCGAGAACACGGTGGTCTTGCCCGCGCCGGACGGGCCCACGAACGCCGTCATGCCCTGCGCGGGCACGGCGAACGTCACGCCGTGGTGGACGTACGGCAGGTCCTCGGCGTAGCGGAAGCGCACGTCCTCGAAGGCCAGCTCCGCCGGGGGCGTGCCGGTGGAGGGCAGCGGCGCGGGCGCGGCCACCGGCTCGGCGGGCAGCCGCAGCGCCTCCTGGATGCGGGTGAGGGCCGCGGCACCCGTCTGGTACTGCGTGACGGCGCCGACGACCTGCTGTATCGGCGACATCAGGTAGAAGACGTACAGCAGGAACGCGACCAGCGTGCCCACGTCGATGGCGCCGGTCGCGACGCGGGCGCCGCCCACCGCGAGCACCGTGATGAAGGCCGTCTGCATGGCCAGCCCCGCGGTGTTGCCCGCCGCCGCCGACCACTTGGCGGCCCGCACGCTCTGCCGCCACGACTCCTTCGCCGCCTCGTGCAGCGTGCGCTCCTCCCGGTGTTCCGCACCGGACGCCTTCACGGTGCGCAGGGCACCGAGGATCCGCTCCAGCGAGGCACCCATGGCCCCGACCGCGTCCTGCGCCTGCCGGCTCGCCTTGTTGATGCGCGGCACGATCACACCGAGGACCACGCCCGCGCACAGGATCACGGCCAGGGTGACGCCCAGCAGCACGGCGTCCACCAGGCCCATCATCACCACCGTCGCGACCAGCGTCAGTCCGCCCGTGCCCAGACCGACCAGCGACTGGGTGGTGACCTGGCGCAGCAGGGTGGTGTCGGACGTGATGCGGGCCATCAGGTCCCCGGGCTCGCTGCGGTCCACGGCCGTGATCCGCAGCCGCAGCAGGTACGACGACAGGGCCCGCCGCGCGCCGAGCACCACGGACTCGGCGGTGCGCTGCAGCACGTACGAACCCAGAGCGCCCACCGCCGCGTTGGTCACGATCAGGGCCGACATGATCAGCAGCGCCCCGGTGATGGCCCGCTCGTGCGCCAGATCGTCGATGAGACCCCGGGCCACCAACGGCAGCAGCAGCCCCGTCGCCCCGGTGACCAGCGAGAGCAGGGCACCGGCGATCAGGGACCAGCGGTGCGGCCGTACGTATCCGAGGAGCTGCCGCCAGGGGGGTGGGGCGGTCTCGGTCTCTGCGATGGTCACGTCGCTCCTTCGGCGTCGGGCGGAGCGTTCAGGCTACGTCGGCGCCGACCGGTCCGGCCTGCCCTTTCGCGGACAACCGGGTGGCCGGTCCCCGCCCCTTACCGATCAGTCGCACGTAGGGTCGGAAGGTACGGATCCCGGCCCACGAAGGAGTCAGCACCATGGCGCAGGAAGTGCGCGGCGTGATCGCGCCCGGCAAGGACGAGCCGGTGCGCATCGAGACGGTCCTCGTGCCCGACCCCGGCCCGGGCGAGGCGGTCGTGCGCGTCCAGGCCTGCGGCGTGTGCCACACCGACCTGCACTACAAGCAGGGCGGCATCAACGACGACTTCCCCTTCCTGCTCGGCCACGAGGCCGCGGGCGTGGTGGAGGCGGTCGGGGAGGGCGTGAGCGACGTCGAGCCCGGTGACTTCGTGATCCTCAACTGGCGCGCCGTGTGCGGGACGTGCCGGGCCTGTCTGCGCGGTCGGCCCTGGTACTGCTTCGACACCCACAACGCCCAGCAGAAGATGACGCTCACCGACGGGACCGAGCTGTCCCCGGCCCTCGGGATCGGGGCCTTCGCCGAGAAGACCCTCGTCGCCGCCGGGCAGTGCACCAAGGTCGACCCGGCCGTCGCCCCGCAGGTCGCCGGGCTGCTCGGCTGCGGTGTGATGGCCGGCATCGGCGCCGCGATCAACACGGGGAACGTCGGCCGGGGCGACACGGTCGCGGTCATCGGCTGCGGCGGCGTCGGCGACGCGGCCATCGCCGGGTCGCACCTGGCCGGGGCGGCGCGGATCATCGCCGTCGACATCGACGACCGCAAGCTGGAGACCGCCCGCTCCATGGGCGCCACGCACACCGTCAACTCGCGCGAGACCGACCCCGTCGAGGCGATCCGCGAACTGACCGGAGGTTTCGGCGCCGACGTCGTCATCGAGGCCGTCGGCCGCCCCGAGACCTACAAGCAGGCCTTCTACGCCCGCGACCTGGCCGGCACGGTCGTCCTCGTCGGCGTCCCCACGCCGGAGATGAAACTCGAACTGCCCCTGCTCGACGTCTTCGGCCGCGGCGGGGCCCTGAAGTCGTCCTGGTACGGCGACTGCCTGCCCTCCCGGGACTTCCCCATGCTGATCGACCTGCATCTGCAAGGACGCCTGGACCTCGGGGCGTTCGTCACCGAGACCATCCAGCTGGACGAGGTGGAGAAGGCGTTCGAGCGGATGCACCACGGCGACGTGCTGCGCTCGGTGGTGGTGCTCTGATGGCGACGCGCGTCGAACACCTCGTCACCTCCGGTCAGTTCAGCCTCGACGGCGGCACCTGGGACGTCGACAACAACGTGTGGATCGTCGGCGACGACCACGAGGCGATCGTCATCGACGCCGCCCATGACGCCGACGCCATCGCCGAAGCCGTCGGGAACCGCCGGCTCACCGCCATCGTCTGCACGCACGCTCACAACGACCACATCGACGCCGCCCCGGCCCTCGCCGAGCGCACCGGCGCCACCATCTGGCTGCACCGCGACGACCTGCCGCTGTGGAAGCAGACCCACCCCGACCGCGAACCCGACGCCTGGCTGGTCGACGGCCAGGTGATCGAGGCCGGCGGCGCCGACCTGCGGGTGCTGCACACCCCGGGGCACGCGCCCGGCGCGGTGTGCCTGTACGACCCGGGCCTGGGCACCGTCTTCACCGGCGACACCCTCTTCCAGGGCGGTCCCGGCGCCACCGGCCGGTCCTTCTCGCACTTCCCGACGATCATCGACTCGATCCGCGACCGGCTGCTCACCCTGCCGCCCGGGACGACGGTCCGCACCGGCCACGGCGACTCCACGACCATCGGCGCGGAGGCGCCGCACCTGCAGGAGTGGATCGCCCGCGGCCACTGACGGGGCACGCCGCCCGGGAGAGCGACGTGTCTCCCGAAAAAGGCGACAGAAGATGTCCGGCTTACCCGCCACCCTGGAACGCGACACGCAGTCGAGGGCACGGGAGGCCGGACATGTCAGCTCCGCTCAAGGGCAAGGTCGTACTGGTCGCCGGGGCGACCCGGGGTGCCGGACGGGGGATCGCCGTGGAGCTCGGCGCGGCCGGCGCCACGGTCTACGTCACCGGCCGCACCACCCGCGAGCGCCGCTCGGAGTACGACCGTCCGGAGACCATCGAGGACACCGCCGACCTGGTCACCGAGGCCGGCGGCCGCGGCATCGCGGTCCCCACCGACCACCTCGACCCGAAGCAGGTCCGCGTCCTCGTGGACCGCATCGCGGACGAACAGGGCCGCCTCGACGTCCTCGTCAACGACATCTGGGGCGGCGAGATGCTCTTCGAGTGGGACAGCCCGCTGTGGGAGCACGACCTCGACAACGGGCTGCGCCTGCTCCGCCTCGCGGTCGAGACCCACGCCATCACCAGCCACCACGCCCTGCCCCTGCTGCTGCGCCACCCCGGCGGCCTGGTCGTCGAGGTCACCGACGGCACCGCCGACTACAACGGCGACCACTACCGCGTGAACTTCTTCTACGACCTCGCCAAGAGCGCCGTCCTGCGCATGGCCTTCGCCCTGGGCCACGAACTCGGCCCGCGCGGCGCCACCGCCCTCGCGCTCACCCCCGGCTGGCTGCGCTCGGAGATCATGCTCGACACCTACGGGGTCCGGGAGGAGAACTGGCGTGACGCCCTGGAGCGCGTCCCCCACTTCGCCATCTCGGAGACCCCCCGCTACGTGGGCCGGGCCGTGGCCGCGCTCGCCGCCGACCCGGACGTGGCGCGCTGGAACGGCCGGTCCCTCTCCAGCGGCGGCCTTGCCCCGGTGTACGGCTTCACCGACCTCGACGGCAGCCGGCCGGACGCCTGGCGCTACCTGGTCGAGGTCCAGGACGCGGACAAGCCGGCCGACACCACCGGCTACCGCTGAGCCCCCGCCGGCAGGCCCTCCGGCCCCGGCCGCCGCGGCACTGTCCGGATCATCACGACGCGGTGAGGTATGTCACCGTTCCGTCCCGGCGCGCGGACCCGCACAACCGATTCCGCCGACCGCCCGTCTAGCTGGCAGGGATCGCACTTCAGCGACCATTTACCGCGAAGGGGCATGACCAGCCATGGGGGACGTACGCAGACGGGGTGCCGTCGCACTCGGGCTCACCGCACTGGTGGCACCGCTCACGCTCGCGCTCGGCGCCACGCCGGCCGCGGCCGCGAGCTGCACCACGCAGACCGGCCCGTACCAGAAGCAGGTGGAGAAATTCCTCGGCCGTCCGGTCGACGGCAAGCAGTCCGCCGCGGACTGCAAGGCCATCAAGGCCTTCCAGACCAAGCACGGCATCACCCCGAACATCGGCTACGCCGGTTCCGTCACCTGGGGCGTGATGGACCTGATGCTGAAGCAGAAGGCCGTCGGGAACAACCCCAACAAGGACGGCAAGTGCCCGGTGAACAAGGGCCGGATCGCCTGCGTGAACCTGAGCCTCCAGCTGAGCTGGATCCAGGACGGCAAGAAGCTCGTCTACGGCCCCGTCCCGGTCCGCACCGGCCGTGACGGGGACGAGACCCGCACCGGCCTGAAGAAGATCTACTGGCGCAATATCGACCACGTCTCGTCCATCTACGACGTGCCGATGCCGTACGCCCAGTTCTTCGACGGCGGCCAGGCCTTCCACCAGGCGAGCGTCAGCATGTGGAACCCGCCGGGCTCCCGCGGCTGCGTCAACATGACCAAGACCGACGCGAAGAAGTACTGGTCGCTGCTGAAGAAGGGCGACGACGTCTTCGTGTACGGCCGCAAGCCGGGCACCTGATACCGGGCACCCGGCTCGCACCCGGCCCTTACTGCGGCGCGTCCCCGAAGTCCGGGATCTCCAGCCGTACCCCGCCCTGCCGCGCCGACTCGTGCGCGATGATGCCCGGCAGGGTGTAGCGGGCGGCCACCCAGGCGTTCACCGACGGCAGGGTCCGCTCGTTGACGGCGGTCACGAAGTCGTCCACCAGGAAGTGGTGGCTGCCCTCGTGGCCGTTGTGGAGGTGGTCGAACTCCCGCGGCAGCCGCGCGCGGTCGTGCACGGGAGCCGACCCGGAGGTGAAGGCGGCCCGCAGCTCCGGCGCGATGTGCTGGAGCGACGGGTCGTCGGGGGACATGGTGGGCTTGGGCTCCAGCAGTTCGCTGATGTCCTTCACGCCCTTCTTGTCCTGCCACAGGGCGACCGTGGCGAGCTGCTCCATGCTCGCCTCGGTCCCGAAGAAGCGGAACCGCGACTCCCGTATGTGCGAGGGGTAGCCGACCCGCCGGAACTCGTTCGTGCGGAACGAGCCGCCGCCCGCCACCTCGAACAGCGCGGTGGCGTTGGAGAAGTCGTTGCCGAACTGGCTGATCTCCTTGTCGAAGACACCGTCGCCCCGGTCGTCGACGACCCCGATCGCCGACACGCTCACCGCGTGCGTCCGCCAGGCGCCCAGCACCCCGCCGACCGCGTGCGTCGGGTACAGCAGCGGGGGATAGCTGGCGGTCGCCTTCCAGTTCTCGCCGCCGCTGTACTGGTAGGCCTCGTAGAACCCCAGGTCCATGTCGTGGACGTAGTCGCCCTCGGCGTAGAAGAGCCGCCCGAAGGCGCCCTCGGCGATCTGGTTGCGGGCGTGCACGGTGGCCGGGTTGTACTCGCTGGTCTCGCCCATCATGTAGGTCAGCCCGGTGGCCTTGACCGCGTCGATGATCGCCGCGATCTCCTCGGTGCTGATCGCCATGGGGACGGCCGAGTACACGTGCTTGCCGGCGTTGAGCCCCTGGAGCACCAGCGGCCCGTGCGTCCACCGCTGCGTGAAGATCGCGACCGCGTCGACGTCCTCCGACTCCAGCATGGCCTGGTACGACGGGAAGGTGCCGGCCAGCCCCTGCGCGGCGGCGAGTTGCTCCGCCCGCTCGGGCAGCAGGTCGGTGACGTAGACGGCGCTGACGCCGGGGTGTGCCTGGAACAGGGTGGCGAACTGGCCCGAGAACTGTCCGGCGCCGACGATGCCGAGGGAGAACGTCATGGAACGCGTGCCCTTCACTGGGAGAGGATGAGGTTGATCTGGTCGTTGGTCTGATCGAGGCTGCCCACGGGCTTCCCGTTGCCGTAGATGTCCTCCATGGCAGGGGACATGAGCGCCGTCATGTCCGCCGAGTAGCTCGCGATCGGGTAGGAGAAGGTCCGGAAGCGCTTCTTGTCGGCCACGGGCTCGGTGAAGGACGACACGTCGATGCCCTTCTTCCGGTACGCGGCGACGGCGGCCTCGGTCCCGGCCTTGGTGGCGGGGAAGACGACGCCGTAGCCGCCGACGACCTTCTGGCACTTGTCGGAGGCCAGGTACGCCACCCACTTCTTGGCGCCCGCCTTGTTCTTGGAGGCCTTGGTGACGGAGTCGGCGAGGCCGTTCATCATCGTGGCGCGCTTGCCGGTGGGGCCGACCGGCGTCAGGGCCGTCTTGATGTCCCTGCCCTTGAAGCCGGCGTAGGTGGAGATCATCCAGGCCCCGTCGAAGGCGGTGGCCGCCTTGCCCGCCGCGACCTGGGTGTTGGCCTGGTTGGACTGCACGTTGTAGTCGGACAGCGGAGGCATGTAGCCCTTCTTCGCCAGCCCGAAGTACCACTGGACGACCGACTGGAAGGTCTTGCTGTCGTACTGGTACTTCGTGCCCCAGCGCGGCTTGTCGAGGTAGCTCCAGCCGGCGGAGGCGGCGAAGTTGCTCCACTGGGTCTGGCCGTCGCCGAAGCCGCCGCCGTTGGTCGCCAGGCCGTACACCTTGACGTTGTTCCGGTCGAAGCCCGGCTCGTCGCCCCGCTTGCCGTTCCTGTCGATCGTGAGACGGGCGATGGCCTTCTCGAAGGTGCCGCCGTCCTTCGGGTTCCACGACAGGCTGTTCAGCTGCTCCGCGGTGAGGCCGGCGTCCTTCGTCATCCTGGAGTTGTAGAACAGCGCGACGGTGTCCCAGTCCTTGGGGGCGCCGTAGCGGTGGCCGTCCTTGCCGACCCAGTTGGCGGCGAGGCCCGGCTGGTAGTCGGAGTCCTTGATCCCGAGGTCGTCGAGGGGTTCGAGGACCTTCAGGTCGGCGTACTGGCCGAAGTTCTGGATGTGGTCGGTGAACACGTCCGGCTGGGTGCCCGCGATGAACCCGGCGGTGAGCTTGGTCCAGTAGTCGGACCAGCCCAACTGGGTGATCTTCACCTTCAGTCCGGGGTTCTCCTTCTCGAACCCCTTGGCGCAGGCCTGGTAGGCGGGAAGCTGGTTGGCGTCCCACAGCCAGTAGGTGACCGTGTTCGCGGAAGAGCCGGCGGCGCCGCCCTGCGCGCATCCGCTGACCAGGGACAGCGCCAGCGCTCCCGTCGCCGCGACGAGCGTACGAATTCGCATCACAGTCCCCTTACTTGATCCCGGTGAAGCCGATGGAGCTGACGATGCGGCGCGCGAAACAGGCGAACAGCACCAGCATCGGCAGCGCGGCGATCAGCGTCGCCGCCATGAGCCCGGACCAGTCGACGCCGGTCGCCGGGGTCTGCGCCCGGAAGATCGCCAGCGCCACCGTCAGCACGCGCGAGCTGTCGCTGTAGGAGACCATCAGCGGCCAGAAGTAGTCGTTCCAGGAGGTGATGTACGTCAGCACGCCCAGCGTGACGATCGGCGTGGACGCCATCGGCAGCACCACCCGGAAGAAGATCTTGATCTTCCCGGCGCCGTCGAGCAGCGCGGCCTCCTCCACCTCCTTGGGGATGTTCATGAAGAACTGGCGCAGGAAGAACACCGCGAACGGGGTCATGAACATCGTCGGCAGGGCGATGCCGAGGAGCGTGTCCACCAGGTGGAGCTGCTTGATGAGCACGAAGTTCGGCAGCAGCGTGAAGATGGCCGGCACCATCATCCCGGCGAGGAACAGGCCGAAGACCTGGTCCCGCCCGCGCCAGCGCAGCCGCGAGAAGGCGTACGCGGCCATCGCCGAGAAGAAGATCTGGCAGACGGTGATCAGGGTGGAGACGAGCACCGAGTTGAGCAGGTAGCGCCAGAAGTCCAGGCCGCCGCCCGCGCCGCCCTGCGCGATGGCCTCCTCGGCGGACTGCAGGCCCAGGGCCCGCTCGAAGCCGCTGGTGGTGAGGTCCACCGGCAGCGGGTTGGTCGGGTCCGCGCTGAGGCCCGCGTTGGTGGAGAGCGCGGTGCGCAGGATCCAGTAGAACGGCAGCAGGGTGATGAGGACGATCAGCCCCATCACGGTCCAGGCGACGGCCCGCCCGTAGGGGAACCCGCGCCGGGCCGGCCGCACCCGCGTCGGCGTCGTTGTCGTCACGGCGGTCATGCCGGTGTCTCCCTTCCGTCAGCCGAGGTCGGTCCGGCCGGCCCGGGTGAGCCGGTACTGGAGGATGGTGATCGCGCTCAGCACGACCAGGAGGGCCACGGACATGGCCGAGGCGTAGCCGAACTGGAAGCGGCCGAAGGCGGAGCCGTAGATGTAGTACTGGAGCACGTTGGTCGCGTTCGCCGGACCGCCCGCGGTGGTGACGGCGACGGTGTCGAACACCTGGAACGACCCGATCACCGTCATGATCAGCACGACCGCGAGCACCGGCCGCAGCAGCGGCATGGTGATCCGCCAGAACATCCGCCACTCGCTCGCGCCGTCCACCCGGGCCGCCTCGTACATGTCGTTCGGGATGGCCTGGAGGCCGGCGAACAGCAGCAGCGCGGTGTAGCCGACGTGCCGCCACACGTTGATGAGCGCGATCGTCGGGATCGCCCAGGTCTCGTCGGCGAGGAACGGGATGCGGTCGACGCCGACGGCGCTGATGATCTCGTTGCCGATGCCGAGCTGCGTGTCGAGGATCCAGAGCCAGACCAGACCGGCCACCACGTTCGACATCAGGTACGGCGTGAGCACGATGCCGCGCAGCATCGCCGACTGCGTGAGCCGCTGGAGCAGCACCGCGATGGCGAGGGCCGCGACCGTCTGGACGCCGATGTTGATGACGACGTACTCGACGGTGACCCACAAGGAGTCCCAGAAGATGGGGTCGTTGACCATGCGGACGTAGTTGTCCAGGCCCACCCACTCGGCCGGCGTCAGCAGGTTGAAGCGGGTGAAGCTCAGGTAGACGCCCCGCAGGGTCGGCCAGAGCAGGAAGACCACGAAGCCGAGCAGGGCCGGCGCGATGAAGGCCGCGGCCAGCCGCCCGTCCCCTCCGTTCTCGCTCGCCTCGGTCCGGCGTGTCCTGGGTTTGCTGCGCGCCTCCGCCGCGCCGCCCGCGGGCAGGCGCGATGGTGGGCTGCTGGAGGCGATGGTCACGGGAGACTCCCTCGCATGCGGCGGCTCGTCCTCTGGCGGGACTTACTTTTGGCGCGAAACAATTGCGGCGTCAAGAGGGGTGCAAACATCTTTTCGCAGGAACCATCAGCGCCGTAGAGTGGTCATGTTGGTTTCAGTGCGAAAAAAAGGTGAGGGAGCAGAACGCTGATGACCGCAGGCACCGCCGGCTGGCTGCCGCTGAGCCCGGGGGAGCGCTCGGTGGCGATCGAGGTGCTCGTCAACGGGCCGCTGTCGCGCAGCGAACTCGCCCGCAGGCTGGGCCTGTCGGCCGGGAGCCTCACACGGCTGACCAAGCCGCTGATCGAGTCGGGTCTGCTGGTCGAGGTGGCCGAGGCGGGCGTACCGGCGGAGGCGCGCCAGGGCCGGCCTTCACAGCCGCTGGACGTCGTCGCCGACTCCGGCTACTTCCTCGGCTACAAGATCACCGAGGACATGGTGTACGGCGTCGTCACCACGCTGCGAAGCCATGTCGTCGCCCGCCACGACCGTCCGCTCACCACCCACGACCCCGCGGAGGTCGCCGACGTGCTCGCCGCGATGACCGCCGAACTGGCCGTCGGCCACCCTCGGCTCGCCGGGATCGGTATCGGGGTCGGCGGTTTCGTCCAGGATCGTGCCGTGGTCGGCGAGTCGCCCTTCCTGCTGTGGCGGGACGTCCCCCTGGCCGAACTCGTCGAGGAGCGCACCGGGTTGCCGGTGGTCGTCGAGAACGACGTCGCGGCCCTGGTCGACGCCGAGACCTGGTTCGGCGCCGGGCGCGGTCTGGAGCGCTTCGTCGTGCTCACCATCGGCGCCGGCCTCGGCTACGGGCTCGTCCTGGGCGGCAAGCGGGTGCCCTTCGCGGAGGAGGACCGCGGCTTCGGCCGCCACTGGATCGTGGACCCCAACGGGCCGCTCACCCCCGACGGCCGGCGCGGCAGTGCCGTCTCGATGCTGACCATCCCCAACATCCGCTACCAGGTCCAGGCCGCCACCGGCGTCGACCGGACCTACGAGGAGATCCTCGCGCTGGCCGCCGCCGGGGACCCGGTGCCCGCCCGGGTCGTGGAGGAGGCCGCGCGCGCCCTGGGGACGCTCGTCGCGCAGATCTCCAACTTCGTGATGCCGCAGAGGATCCTGCTCGCGGGGGAGGGGGTCGGGCTGATGGACGTGGCCGGCAAGACGGTCGAGGAGACCGTCCGCGACCAGCGGCACCCGCTGGCCGCCCCGGTCGAGCTGGAGACCAAGGTGTCCGATTTTCACGATTGGGCACGCGGCGCGGCCGTATTGGCCATCAAGGTGCTGGTGCTGGGGTCGGCCGAAGCGTGAACAGGCTCACGTTTACCGGGAGATGGACGTGATCAGCAACACTGTCCGAAATGACCGTTTAACTCACGATTACTCACGCCGTCTTCACTTGCGGCGACGTATGCTTCACACCATGTCCACCACTGTTGAATCCTCTTCCCAGCGATCGGCTGACGAGGTCAACGAGGAGATCCGGGCCCTGTGGCGCCGGTCGGGCGGGACACTGAGCGTCGAGCAGCGCGAGGAATACCAGCGGCTCGTCCTGGAGTGGGCCGCCGCGGTCCCGCAGTCGGCTCCGGCGGCGTGAACCTCCTCCAGGCCCCCTGACGCATCGGAGCCTCGTCCCGGGGCACCCCTGATCCAATGGGTGCCCTTCTCGCACTTTCCTCGGCCGTTGTCTACGGCATCGTCGACTTCGCCGGCGGTCTGCTGTCCCGGCGCGTCCACCACGCCGCCGTCACCTTCCTCGGCCAGCTGGGCGGCCTCCTGCTCGCCTGCGCCGCCGCACTCCTCCTGCCCGCCGACTCCGTCCACCCCACCGACCTGCTGTGGGGCGCGCTGTCCGGCGTCGGCAGCGGTGTCGCCATGCGGTTCCTCAACCGCGGGCTGAGCCGCGGCGCCATGAGCGTCGTCGTGCCCGTGAGCGCCGTCACCGGCGTGGCGCTGTCGGTGCTGTGCGGGGTGCTCCTCCTCGGCGACCGTCCCGGCGCCGTCGCCTGGCTCGGCATCGCCGTCACGGTGCCCTCGCTGTGGTTCGTCGCCGGAGGCCGGGGCGGAGTCCGCGGCTCGGAAGCTGCCGGGAGCCCGGACGCAGGCACCGGGAAGGGCACGGCGGACGGGCTGCTCGCCAGCGCGGGCGTGGCCGTGCAGTACCTCGCCCTCGGCCAGGCGGACCCCGGGAGCGGGCTGTGGCCCGTCGCGGCGGGCCGGGTCGCCGCGGTCCTCGTCCTGCTGCCGGACGCCGCCCGCCACGCCCGCCGGCTGAAGCTGCCGCCGGTCCGCTGCCTCCAGGCCGTCCTCATCGGGGCCGGGGCGGCACTCGGCCTCGTGCTGTATCTGCTCGCCGCCCAGCGGCAGTTGCTGGCCGTGGCCGTCGTCCTCGCCTCCCTCTATCCGGCGCTGCCCGTCGTCCTCGGCCTCGCCCTCCTGCGCGAGCGGATCAGCCGCCGCCAGGTGAGGGGACTGCTGGGAGCCGGAGTCGCGACGGTGCTGCTCACCCTGGGGTGACCGGGGTACCCGGTGACGTGCCGGAACCGGTGTCACCCCCAGGTGGCCGAGTAGTACTGCCGATACGCCTTGCGGTCCTGCTCGGCGCGGATCCACCGGGTCGCCACCAGCGCGACCAGACTGCCCGCGATGACCAGCAGGCCGGGACCCACGTTGCGCGGATCACCGAGCCGGGTCAGCAGGCCCGACACGTCCTCGCCCGTCACCGGCGCCGACGAACCGGGCGAGGCGGCGGCGCCCTGCGGGGCCGACGGCGCGGGCGCGGCACCGGTGCCGCCCCCGGCCTGCTTGGCCACGATCAGCTTGACGTCCAGCTCGGTCAGCGCCTTCGTCACCGGCTGGAAGAACGTCGTACCCCCCTGCGCGCAGTCCCCGCTGCCGCCGGACGTCAGGCCCAGCGCGATCCCGTCCGCGAACATCGGGCCGCCGCTGTCGCCCGGTTCGGCGCACACGTTCGTCTCGATGAGCCCGGTGACCGTCCCCTCGGGGTAGTTGACCGTCGCGTTCAGCGCGGTCACCTCCCCCTCGCGCAGCCCGCTGGTGCTGCCGCTGCGGAAGATCTTCTGCCCGACCTCCGGATCGGCCACGCCCGTGATCCGCACGCCCTTGCCGTCCCCGACGGCCACGACGTCCGCGCCCTCGCCCGCGCGGCCGCTGTCGTACTTCACCAGGGAGTAGTCGTCGCCGGGGAAGCTCCCCCTGAGCGAGGTGCCGACCTGGTCCCGGCCCCGGTCGTCGGAGAACCACACGGAACCGTCGGGTCCGCAGTGCCCGGCCGTGAGGATGTAGTCGCTCTTCCCGTCGGTGACGTTGAACCCCGCCGAACAGCGCCCGGCCGTCGACAGGATCGGCTCCGCGCCGTTGATCCGCGTCGTGAACCTGCCCTCGGTGCGCTCCATGCGCACGAAACCGCCGATGCCCTCCGCGACCTCGGTCAGCCGGGACCAGTCGGCGGCGGAGACGGTGCTGTCACCCCGGACGACCACCTCGTTGCTCTTGTAGTCCAGGGCCCACGCCGTACCCGCCACTCTGGGGGCCGAACGCAGCGTGGCCGTCGCGGACTTGAGGTCGCTCATGCTGTGGCGGACCATCTTCGCCCGGGCCCCGGCGCGCTCCACCTCGGCGGCGGCCTTCTCGTCGGTGACCGCGACGACCGGCCGCCCGGCCGAGTCGACCCAGCTGCCCGCCGTGCGGGAGGTCCCGAGCCGGGACACGAGGTCGGTGCCCATGCCGGTGGCGGGCCGCGCGGAGTACGGGACGCCGATCGAGGGGTCCGGGGGCTCGCTCGCCACGGCGCGTGTGACCATCGCTCCTCCGAGGAGGAGTCCGCCGACGGCCGCCAGCCGTGTCACTCGCCGGACGACCCGTCGTCGTGCGTGCCTCATGCATGGCTCCCGAACCAGAACATCACGGTGTGAACACCGCGGGGCCCTCCTTGAGTTGAGCGCCCCTCATCCATACGGGCCGCAGCCCTGCCGTGTTCACCGCACGCGTGATCTTTTGAGCCGTCAGCCCGCCACCGGGTCGGCGAGCAGGGCCCGGCTCCGCGCGTCGCCCCACACCGAGGCCGGATCGACGTAGGGCCGCAGCAGAGCGGTGAGCGCCGGATCCCCGCGCCCGTTCAGCTCATCGGAAGCGATCTTGCGGGCGATTCCGGCCAGGAAGTCCGCCACCTGCACCCGTGCGTCCTCGCGCGCCACGACGAGCCGCAGCCCCGCGAGACCGACCCCGGCTCGCCGGGCCGCCTCCTCGATCCACGCGACGCGGTCCGGCGTCAGCATGTTCTGCCGGTCGTGCACCAGCCGGACCGGCCGCCCGTCCCCGCTCCACAGCGCGGCCGTCCGCACGATCGCCGGGAGCAGCGGGTCGAGCACCGGGATCAGCGGCGGCCCGGCGAGGAACTCCGCCCGGTAGGAGACCGCCCTGGGCCGGGTCGCCGCCAGCTGCTCCAGGATCTCCGCGGCGTCCGAGCGCGGACGGTCCCGGCGCAGGGCGTCGACCGTGCCGTAGAAGGCCTCCACCGGGTCCCCGTCGTGGCGGACCCGCAGCAGTCGGTTGGCCGCCTCCAGGAACGCCCGCCAGCCCTCCTCCCCGAAGGTCCGGTGTCCGGCCCGGAAGAGGGTGACGGCCGCGGCCGGATCGCCCAGCAGCAGGCCGACGGCCCGGTCCACCACGAAGAACGACTTCTCCATGAGGTGCACCCGCGCCCGCCCGTGGACCGGACCGTCCGGCGCGAGCAGCCACTCCAGGACCGCGCGATGCTTCTCCCGCAGCAGGTGGGTCGCCTTGTACTCCTCGGCCGGTGAGCGGATCCGGCCCCGGATCTCGCGCACGGCCGCCGCTGCCGCCGTCACGGGCAGCGACACACTGGCGTGCGCGAACACGTCCGTGTTGCCGCCGGTGAGGTTCTCGCCGTCCGAGCCCGACTCGTCACAGGCGATCTCCAGGAACCGGCCCGTGGCCGCCCCCCGCTCCCCGTCCTCAAGATTCCCGGTCACCGCACGGCCCCCTATCGTGTGCCCATGACCAGGATCCCGCACGAGACGTCCGGTGAACCGAACCCCCTGCAGCTCCTCACCCTCGACCGCCTCAGGCGCCGTACCAGCATGAAGTGGCGCACCTACCCCGAGGACGTGCTGCCGCTGTGGGTGGCCGAGATGGACGTCCCGCTCGCCGAGCCCGTCGTACGCGCCGTCACCGACGCGCTGGAGCTCGGCGACACCGGCTACCCCGCCGGCACCGCCTACGCGCAGGCCCTGGCCGCCTTCGCCGAGAAGCGGTGGGACTGGGACGGCCTCGCGGTGGAGCGCACCGCGATCGTGCCCGACGTCATGCTGGGCGTGGTCGAGATGCTCAAGCTGGTCACCGGGTACGGGGACGCGGTGGTCGTGAACTCGCCGGTGTACCCGCCGTTCTACCACTTCCTGGAGCACATGGACCGTCGGGTGGTTCAGGCCCCGCTCGGCGCGGACGGCCGCATCGACCCCGGCGTCCTGGAGGAGACCTTCCGGCAGGCCGTCGCGGACGGGCGCCGGGCCGCCCTCCTGCTGTGCAGCCCCCACAACCCGACCGGAACCGTGCACACGGCCGAGGAGCTGTCCGCCGTCGCCGCGCTCGCCGAGCGGTACGGCGTGCGTGTCGTCGCCGACGAGATCCACGCGCCGCTCGTGGTGGGCGACGCGCGGTTCGTGCCGTACCTGAGCGTGCCCGGCGGCGAGCGCGGCCTGTCGTTGATGTCGGCCTCGAAGGCGTGGAACCTGGCCGGGCTCAAGGCCGCCCTCGCCGTCGCCGGGCCCGACGCCGCCGCCGACCTGGCCCGGATGCCCGAGGAGGTCGGTCACGGCCCCAGCCACGTCGGCATCATCGCCCACACCGCCGCCCTGCGCGACGGCGTCGCCTGGCTGGACGCCCTGCTGGCCGGGCTCGACACCAATCGGCGGCTGCTCGCGGACCTGCTGGCCGAGCACCTGCCCGCCATCCGCTACCGCCCGGGCGACGCCACCTACCTCGCCTGGCTCGACTGCCGCGCCCTCGGCCTCGGCGACGACCCGGCGGACGTCTTCCTGCGCCGCGGCCGGGTCGCCCTCAACTCCGGCATCCCCTTCGGCACCGGCGGCGCCGGGCACGTCCGCCTCAACCTGGCGACCTCCCGCGAGGTGATCACGGAGGCGGTGCGGAGGATGGCGGCGGCGCTGGACTGAGGCCGGGCGGGCGCTCGTACACTGCCCGGCATGGACGACACGGCGCTGGACCGACTGGCCACGGGCAAATACCTGCTGATCACCAGCTACCGCAGGAACGGCACGCCGGTCGCCACCCCGGTCTGGGTGGTACGGGACGGCGACGCGCTCGGCGTCTGGACACCCGCCGACTCCTGGAAGGTGAAGCGGATCCGCAACCGCCCCGACATCCTGGTCGGCCCCTGCGACGCGCGCGGCAACCCCACCGGCGACCAGGTGCCCGCGACCGCCGAGATCTGCGACGCGGCCACCACCGCCCGCTACCGCGAGCTGATCGCCCGCAAGTACGGCCTCACCGGCCGGCTCACCCTGCTCGGCAGCCGGCTGCGGCGGGGCGTGGACGGCACCGTGGGCCTGCGCGTCACCCTCTGACCGCCTTCCCGCAAGCGCTTTCGGCTCCGGGGAGTGGACGGCCCCTCCCCGGGAAAGGTCACCTGCCATGAGCCGAACTCCCGTCCTGCGCGCAGCCGTCGTCGGCACCGGCCACCGGGCCCAGCTCTTCACCCGCGGCCTCGCCGCACGCCCCGGCCACCTGGTGGCCGCGCTCTGCGACCCCAGCCCGACCCGGATGGCCTTCCACAACCGCCTGCTGGCCGAGGCCGGCGCACCGGCGGCCGCCGTGTGGGAGCCGGACCGCTTCGCCGACCTGCTGGCGAAGGAGGACATCGACGAGGTCGTCGTCACCACCGTCGACGCCGAGCACGACCGCTACATCGTCCCGGCCCTGCGCGCGGGCTGCCGGGTCGTCACCGAGAAGCCGATGACCGTCGACGCCGAGCGCTGCGCCCGCATCCTCGGCACCGTCCGCGAGACCGGCAACTCCCTGACCGTCGCCTTCAACTACCGCTTCAACCCCGTGCACGAGAAGGTCCGCGCCCTGCTCGCCGACGGCGCGATCGGCGAGGTGCTGTCGGTGCACTTCGAGTGGCTGCTCGACGTGCGGCACGGCGCCGACTACTTCCGCCGCTGGCACCGCGAGAAGCGGCACAGCGGCGGCCTGCTGGTGCACAAGTCCTCGCACCACTTCGACCTGGTCAACTGGTGGCTCGCCGACGAGCCCGCGGAGGCCTTCGGCTACGGACGGCTCGGTTTCTACGGCCGCGAGGCGGGGGAGCGGCACGGACTGCGCCGGGACTACCACCGCGCCCACGGCGCCGACCGGGCCGCCGACGACCCCTTCGCCCTGGACCTCGCGGCCAACGACACCCTGCGCGCCCTCTACCTCGACGCCGAGCGCGACGACGGCTACCTGCGCGACCGGAACGTCTTCGACGGGCCGGTCACCATCGAGGACGACATGTCCGTCCTCGTGCGCTACGCGCGCGGCGCGACGATGACGTACCACCTGACCGCCTACGCCCCGTGGGAGGGCTACCGGGTGATGTTCAACGGCAGCGGGGGCCGGCTGGAGCTGGAGGTCGAGGAGAGCCGCTGGCAGCCACCCCTGACCCGGGTCGCGTCGGCCGCGGGCGCCCTGCACGGGGACACGGCGGCGGAACACACGGGCGGCGCCCGCCTGACCCTGCGCCCGCTGTGGCAGCCTCCGGTGGACGTGCCGCTCGCGGTCGCCCACGAGGCACACGGCGGCGGTGACCCGCGCATGCTCGACGCGCTGTTCGGACCCGCCGACCCGACCCGTGCGGCGGACACCGCGGCGGCGACCCACCCGACGGCCACCGAGCGCGACGGAGCGCTGGCCCTGGCCGTGGGCCTGGCGGCCAACCGGAGCTTCGAGACCGGGCGGCCCGTGCGCACCGGCGAACTGCTCCCGGAAGACTGACCAGGCGTCAGTTCCAGGCCCGGTACGGCTCGTCCAGCAGTTGGAAGACCGGCTCGCCCCGGACCGGGTCCTTGGCCGTGGACAGCCGCACCCGGTCCCCGCTGTGGATGCCGATGGGCGGGCCCATCACCCGGCCGCGCACGACGAACCCCTCGGACATCTCGATCAGGGACACGTTGCGCGCCGCGGGCGTGTTGCGGTGCACCACCGTGGAGTGGCGTACCGTGCCCGTGCCCTCGGCGCGCTCCGTGCGCAGCTCGCTGCCCCGGCAGACCGGACAGAGCACCCGGTGGTACATGGCGGTGCCGCACCAGGTGCAGCGCTGGAAGAGGATGGCCTCCGAGTCCTGGCCCCTCGGGTCGAGGAGACCCGTCGCGGAGCCGGCTGCCTGCTGAGCGACGCTTCCTGAGTGGTGGTACACGCTGGTCAACTCCCTGCACTCGGCCGGAATCCCATGGGCGCGGTCGCCCGCGCACACGCGTGCGCGGTTGGCCGTGCCACCGTGCACGGAGCACAGCGTATGGCACTCAGTGCCACTCGTAAAGGCACTCCGTACCCTCAATGTGGGGGCACTCAGGCCCGCCCCAGCGTCGTCTCGATCTCCTGCACCACCCGCCACAGGGGCGCTCCGCGCCGCGAGACGACGACCACCACGTCCTCGGGCCGCTCCCCGGCCGGAGGCACCGGCGCCTCGCCGAAGGCGAACTGCACGTACGCCAGCGCGTGGTCCACCGCGGCGCTCGCCTCGCCCTGCCCGTCCGAACGCAGCCAGGAGCGCAGCGCGTTGTTGTGCGCCGCGACCACCGCCGCCGCGATCACGTCGGCCTGCAGGGTCCCGTCCCGGCGGGCCTCGTACCGCCGCCGCAGGTACGAGGCGAGGGCCCGCTCGTAGCGCCACACCACCGACAGCTCATAGGCGCGCAGCCCGGGCACCTCCCGGGTGAGCCGGTAGCGCTGTACCGAGAACGTCGGGTTCTCGGCGTACATCCGCAGCACCAGCCGGGCCGCGTCGCACACCCGCCGCACGGGCTCGTCGTCGTCCGCGCCCTCGGCGAGGAAGGCCGTCATGTCGGCCAGGCACCGCTCGTGGTCGGGGAAGACCACGTCCTCCTTGGAGGGGAAGTAGCGGAAGAAGGAGCGCCGTCCCACCCCGGCGAGCGCCACGATGTCGTCGACCGTCGTCTGCTCGTAACCCCGTTCGAGGAACAGCTGGAACGCCGCCGCCACCAGGGCGTCCCGCATGGGCGTCTTTCCGGTCCCGGCGTCGGCTTTCTCGGAGCTCATGAGCGGGAACGTAGCACCCGCCGGGCCACATATGGCACTCAGTGCACTCCTTGGAAGGAACTGAGTGCTCTGCATTCCCGGCCCGAGCGCCCGCTGAACTGCCGGCGCGGCAGCCGCGTATCTAGCGGCAGGACGACCCCCGAAGACGGGCGCCCCCGAGCCCGGACGCAAGGAGAGCACGCGTGTCGACACCGTCCGAGCCCCGGCCGCCGCACGACGGCCCGGCCCTGGAACCCATCCGCGTCCTGCGGCCGCGCCGCACCGACGCCCTCGCCGAGCTGATGAGGGAGTTCCGCGAGGAGACCGGCGCGGCCCCCACGGCACCCCGCGGCCCCGAGCCGGGCGGCTACGAGTCCGTCACCCTGCCGGGACCGCCGGCCGGCTCCGAGGCCCTGACGCAGGAACTCCCGCCCGTGGCCCGCGCGACCCGCCGCTCCGCGGACGCCCACACGGCACCCCCGGGGGCCGGTCTGCGCCGCGCCGCCGTGGCGGTGGCCGTCGTCGCGGCCGCGGTGATCGGCTTCGGTGGCGCGCTGCTGCTGCGCGGCGAGAAGACGGACGACACGGCGGCCCCCGCCCCCAGGCCCCCGGCCTCCGCCTCGGCCTCTGCCCCCGCCCCCACGCCGCCGCAGGCCACCGCACCGGTGGACCCCGACGGCCCCGGCACGCTCCGCGAGGGGGCCACCGGCCCCGAGGTCACCGAACTCCAGGAACGCCTGCTGCGCATCCCGGACGTCTACCGGGGCGGCTCCACCAACGGCCGCTACGACCCCACCCTCACGGCGGCGGTGGCCCGCTTCCAGCTCTGGTACGGCATCCGCGGCGACGAGACCGGCGTCTACGGCAACGACACCCGGACCGCACTGGAGTCCCGCACCCCGCCGACCACGACCTGACGCACCCCGGCCCGGCATCCCCCGCCTCCCGCCTGGCACCCACCCGGCCACCATGGTGAGGTGAAGCCGAGGGCCGGCAGGCGTGAGGGCGAAGGAGCGGTGTGGACATGGCGGACATGGACGCGTTCATCGGACGGCTGAACCCGGACATGTGTGTGGTCACGGCCGCCGCAGGCGGCGAACGGGCGGGCTGCCTCGTCGGATTCGCCTCGCAGTGCTCGATCCGTCCCGTGCGTTTCGTGGTGTGGCTGTCCGAGCTGAACCACACCTTCCGGGTGGCCCGGAACGCCGAGGTGCTCGCCGTTCACCTGCTCGCCCGCGAACAGCATGCCCTCGCCGAGCTGTTCGGCGGGCGCACCGGCGACCGCACGGACAAGTTGAGGGACGTGCGGCTGCGGGAGGCGTACGGCGGGGCACTCGTCCTGGAGGAGGCCCCGGCCTGGTTCGTCGGCCGCGTCATGACACGCGCCGGGGGCGGCGACCACATCGGCTTCGTCCTCGACCCGGTCGAGTGGGGCGGCCGGGAGACGTACGACGGTCCGCTGCTGCGCCTCTCCGACGCCGTCGGCATCCCGCCGGGTCACCCGGTCGACTGACCTCGTGCCCCGGCGGTCGAACGCCCGGCAACGGCTGGGAAAAGCGGCGGATGCGCGGGCCCGCCCGGCGTCACCCTGGGCCGGGGCGCCCGCGAGGCGCCCGATCCGCCCCGAACGAAGGCCCCCGCCCATGAACGGCTCCCGCATCCCCGGCCTGGTGCTGCCCACCCTGTTCCTACTGGCGCTCGTCGTGGGCCTGTGGTGGTACTGGCGGCATCGCGGCGACTCATAGACACGCGCTTCCGTCCCGCGCCTATGTATCCAAGACGCGCGCTTCCGCCCTGCGCGTGCCTACGTCTCCATGATCCCCGGAACCCGGACGTCCACGACGCACACGTCGTCCCGCCGCTCGTCCGGCAGCATCCGCGCGAGCAACGACCCCAGCGACACGGGCCCGTCGGTGTGCGGGGCCGCGACCGCCTCGGCGAGCCGCTCCAGACCGAGGTCGATGCTCTCCGGGGGGTGCTCGACGAGGCCGTCCGTGTACAGGATGAGCCGGTCGCCGGGTGCGAGACGGCACTCGGCCTCCTCGAACACCGGCGTCGCGGTCGCCCCGAGCAGCATGCCCCTCGGGCGGTCCAGGTACCGGGCCTCGCCGTCCCGCAGGAGCAGGGGCGGGGGATGCCCCGCCTGCGCCCAGACCAGGCGCCGCCGGCGCGGGTCGTAGCGGGCCAGCACCATCGTCGCGGTCGCGTGCGAGTCCCGCGAGTGCAGCAGCAGGGTGTTGAGCCGGGCGAGCGCGCCGGTCAGCGACGAGCCCGTGATGACCATGCCCTTCGCGGTGAACCGGAGCTGCGCCATCGTGGCGACCGCGTCGACGCCGTGCCCGGCGACGTCGCCGACCACCAGCAGCGCGTCCCCGTCGGGCAGTTCGATCGCGCTGAACCAGTCGCCGCCGACGTGCACATCGGACTGGGCCGGCAGATAGGCGACCTCGACGCGCAGCCCGGCCAGGTGCACCGGCCGGTTGGCCATCGGCAGCAGCGCGTGCTGCAGCCGGGAGGCCAGGGTCCGTTCGGCCTGGAGCACGTCGTGCTGCGTGAGGATCGCCCGCTCGCTCTCGACCAGGGCCAGCTCCGCCCGCCGCCGGGCGGTCATGTCCTGCACGAAGCCGTGCACCTCGACGGGCGTGCCGTACGAGTCGGCCACCGCCTCGGCCACCAGCCGCAGATGCCGGATGCCGCCGGTCGTCCTGATCCGGAACGGCACGTCGAACGCCCGCCCCGCCTGGACGAGCTCGCCGACGGCGCGGGTCAACGCGGGAGTGTCCTCCGGCAGGGCCAGTTCCGGCATCTCGGTCAGCCGCACCGGGCCGTCCGCGGCGTCCCGGCCGAGGAGCGTGAACGCCTGCGTCGACCAGGAGCCCTCCCGGGTGACCAGGTTCCAGTTCGCCCAGCCGAGGTTGCCCAGCCGCTGTAGCTCCGCCAGCCGCTGCTCCTGCCGGTCGGAGGAGCCGTGCCGGATCCAGGAGACGACCAGGGCGTCGCCCAGCGGCGCCACCCGTGTCGTGTACGTGAACAGCTCCGCGACGTCCGCCACCGTCTCCTCGTGGGCGAAGGGCTCGCCTTCGTGCGGCTCCCCGGTGGCCAGGACGTGCAGGCAGTCCCGCCACAGCGGCCCGCCCGCCAGGGCCGGCCGGAACTCCAGCAGCCGCCGCCCGGCCGGTTCCTCGCCGGTCCGGCCCAGCAGGTCGCCCACCTGGGCGGTCGCGGCCTCCACCCGGAAGTCCTCCGGCTCACCCGAGGCGGCGCGCACCGGCGTGAGCAGCATCGCCGAGACCGGCAGGGCATCGAACAGCGCCTGCACCGCGACCGTGGCGGTGTCGGTGGACCGCTCGGCCGGGGTGTCCAGGGCGCGCAGCCGCCCGGCGCACAGATCGGTGACGCCCCGCAGGTGAGCGCGGTCGCGCGAGGTGAAGGCCCCGGCCCGGCGGCGCAGCACGCCGATGCAGACCTCGGCCGGGCCCGCGGTGACCACGGGGAGCCAGGCCCGCGACCGCCACCGCTCGGGAGGCTCCCCGATCAGCAGGTACCGCCGCGCGTCCGAGGGCAGGTCCTCCAGCCACCGCGGCTCGCCCGCGCGCAGGGCCTCCAGCGCCGCGACCCCGCTGAGCGGCGGGACCTGGCCCCACTGGGAGGCCAGCCTGTCGCCGATGCCCGCGTGCCCGATGAGCGCGAGGCCGCCGTCGGGCCTGCGGGCGTAGATCATGATCGCGTCCGCCGCCATGTCGGGCCCGAGGTGCTCCAGCAGGCACCGCGCGAGGTCGTGCGGTGTCGCCACCCGGACGAGGGCCTGGCCGAGGCGGGCCAGGGCGGCGGCGACATCGTCCGGTGCGGCCGACCCCTCCAGGAGGTCCGTCCCGGAGACCGGGGCGTCGGTGTCGACGGGCTCGGTCGCCTCGCCCGGGCCGGGCGGCGTCGGCGCCAGGCTGCCGAGCGTGATCCAGCATTCCTCCAGCAGTGTGTGACGAGCCGCCTTGGCCCGCTGGAGCAGCCGCTCGCCGGCGGCGTCCGCGGAACACCCGGTCAGCGCCATCACCGCGCCCTTGGCCCGCTCCACGACGGCCGACGTCGCCGCCTGGTCGCGCAGCCGGTCCAGCTCGGCGCGCTGCCGGGCGACGACCCTGGCCAGTTCGGCCAGGTCCGGTGGCCCGCCGGGGTCCGGCGGTGTCACGGGCTCGCTCGTCACGCGTTGAGCATCGCACACCCGGCCCGATTCGAAGACCGCCTCGTGAGCACGGAGTGCTCACGCATCCCTGCGGCCTCATCAGCCCCATCGGGGCCCGGGAGGGACCGCTCAGTGGCCGTCGCGCGGATAGAGCCACAGCCGCAGCAGCCGGCTGAGCCGCGGCATCACCAGGTACGTCAGCACCGGCAGCAGCACCAGCGGGAACACGGCGGCCCGCAGCGGCAGCGGCCAGCCCGTGGTGTGCGGAGTCACCAGCCACTGGACGAGCAGGGTGAACGGATAGGCGCCGAGGAAGGTGGTGAGGACCATCTTCCACCGGGGCGGGGCCTGCACCGTGGTGCCCGGCAGGCTGAACCAGGTCTCCATGCCGGTCGTCGACTGGCGTTCGCTGCTGACCTCGGTGGCGATGTCCTCGATCCGCCGGTGCCAGTGGGCCCGTTCCTCGGACTCCAGCCAGGCGGCGAGCCGGTGCTGGTCGGACCAGCGCAGTACCGCGTGGTAGCGGTGGCCGTCCTCAGGCGTCAGCCAGGAGACGCCCTCGTTGCCGGGGAACTCTCTGGCGCAGCGGGTGATGCCGCGCGTCCACTCCTCGAACTGCCGCTCCCGGCCGGGGCGCACCTGCCAGGTCAGGACCGTGGTCACCGGCTCGCCGCGCCGGACTTGTGTGGTGCTCATTCACTTCTGGGTGCCACGCGCGGCGCGGGTCATGCCCCGGGGGATCAGGTCGGGCGGTTCGCCTCCACCAGTGCCTGGGTGACCGCCCGGACGCTGCGCGCGATGTGCTGCAGCTGCATGAGCTCGGCCGCGTACAGCTTGATCGTGTGCTCGATGACGCCTTCGTGCAGCCCGAGACCGGGCAGGTCGGCGCGGGCGGTCTGCAGGGCGGTGCGGGCCACCCGGATCTCGTGCTGGACCTGGATCTGGGCGTGCCGGGCGAGGAGCACCGGGTGGCGGACGAACACGGGGTATCCGGCGTAGCGCGCGGGCACCAGCTCGCGCAGCCACTTGGCCGCCGAGCGCTCCCAGTCGTAGCTCCCGGGGGTCTTGACCTGGCAGGGCCAGTCCGGGCTGATGCGCGTGGACGTCAGGGGCATGATCTTCGCTTCCGGGTGTGCGGCGTCGTGAGGGTGGACGACGGGTCGGGGCGGCCCCGGTCTAGGGGATGACCGGGGCCGCCACGGACACCCGGGACGCCGAAGCGGGTAGGACCCGGCCTCCTCGGGTGCGGAACGGATCCGGAACAGCCGGGTCGCGATCCGTGAGCAGTATTTATATATGCCAACCGGTTTGCAAGGAGCATGAAAACATTCATGCGCGCTTTGTTGTGGATGGTCCCCGTGTGTGAACGGCATGCCTGCCGCCCGGTCCCCGAGGAGGCTCAGTCCCGGAGGAAGAACTGGTGTTGGTCGGCGACCTGCTCGTACTCCTCCAGCCGCGCCTGTGTCCGCTCCGGGTCCGCGTCGGTCATGGCCTGGAGCAGCGCCGAGCACATCACGCCCGGGGCTGCGTAGGAGTCGAAGACCAGGCGGGACCCGGTCCCGGTGGCGAAGGCGACGTCGGCCTCGTCGGCGAGCGGCCCGAGCGCCAGGTCCGTGATCAGGGCCACCTTGAGCCCGGCGCCCCGCGCGACTCGGACGGCCGTCAGGGTCTCCTGGGCGTGCCGGGGCATGGAGAACGCCAGCACCCAGGTGCCGCCCGCCTCCCGGGACTGGAGCAGCGCGTCGTAGGCGACGCTGCCGCCGCGGGTCACCAGCCGGACGTCGGGGTGGATCCGGCGGGCGGCGTAGGCGAAGTACTCGGCGAGCGAGACGGAGATGCGCAGGCCCAGGACGGTCAGCGGCGTGGACGAGGACAGCTTGCGGCCGATGTCGATCACCAGGTTCGGGTCGGCGAAGTCCCGCCGCAGGTTCTCCAGGTTCTCGATCTCGGCGTCGACCGCCGCCTGCAGCTCGTTGCCCTGGTTCTCCTCGGCCGGTCCGCCGGCGAGGGTGCCGAGCGCGATCGACTGGAGCTTCTCCCGCAGCGCCGGGTAGCCGCTGAAGCCGACCGCGGACGCGAACCGCGTCACCGAGGGCTGGCTCACCCCGACCCGGTCCGCGAGATCCGTGATCGACAGGAACGCCGCCTCGGTGATGTGCTCGATCAGGTACTGGGCGATGCGTCGCTGGCCGGGGGACAGCCGGGGCCTGTCGAAGAGGGTTCTGAGCTGGGCGGACGGAGAGACCTCCGCTTCCGGGGCGGCCTTCCCCGAGGTGATCGCGGATGCCTGTGCGCGTGCCTGCTGCGGCGATGGCACCGGTGCGCCTCCTTCGTCTCCCAGGGACGTTCAACATAGCTCACGCACCGTGGTGACCAGGGATTCTTCGCGGGAGCACATGAGGTGCCCGGCGCGTGGATACCCGGGCGCCGGGCGGGAACCCGCCGCCGCAGAAGATCCCGTACGACGCGCGAGGAGCCACGGTCATGACCGTCCCCGAGGAGAACCGGCCCAAGACCGAGACGACCGACGAGGTCCTGGAACAGCAGGACGAGAACCGGAACCGCCCGCCGGGCGCGACCGGCCGCACGATGCGCGAGGCCCTGGAGGAGGCCGAGGTGCGTCCCGACGACTACGACGAGCGGTAGGACGCCCACCCCGGGCCACCGCAACCGAACCGACGACGTTTCCGGCAGGTGATACCGCATGGGCGCCCTGAGCGCGCTGGAAGAGACCCTGGAGAGCCGATGGGACGCGCTGTGGGCGCGGGTCCGCGACAAGGAACCGGTCGAGGTCCTCGACGCCCTGCGACGCGAGTGCGACGACAACGCCGTGGTGTGCGGTGAGGGCCGTGTCATGGTCCCCAACGCCTACGACGTGGAACTGCCCGACGACGTGCACGAGCACCTGACCCGCACCGGCGTCGACGTGGGCCAGGCCCTCACCGACAGTCTCTGCCGCCACGCGGACCGCCGCGGCTACGAGTGGGCGGGCCCCCTGGCGGTGCACGTGGCGAGGTGCCCCGAGGTGCCCAACGGCCGCTACCGGGTGGCCAGCAGGGTGATGCCCAACGTGAGCACCGACGGTTTCTTCCACGCCGCGCACTGACTCGACGACGTTCAGCGGCGATAGATCGTGATCGAGTGCCCGACATGCTCGACGGGGCGGCTGCCGCCGATCAGCGCGGCCAGCCGCCCCGTGGCCTTGGCCGCCGCGGAGTCGGACACCACCAACAGCCCGCGCACCTCGGAGACGGGCACCCGGCGGGGATCGGCACTCCTGATGCCGTAGAACCCCGGTACCCCACTCCCTTTGTAGACGAGCCACACCCGCTGACCCGCGTACCCCTCCCGCAGCCGCTCGGCGAGCCGCCCGAGATCCTGCCCCCAGTCCACGTTCGAGTCGTGCAGCCACTCCCGCGTCCTGCCCGGCCCCCCGAACGCCTCGTTGGAGTAGGGCAGATAAAAGGGGTACGTCCGCACCGAACCGACCCCGACGAACGCCACCAGCACGGCCACCGCGACCGGCACCCACCGCCGCCGCACCACGAGCAGGCACCCCGCCGCCACCGCGAGGAACAACGGCAGGAACACGGCGTACCGGGTCCCGAGGTCCCGCGCCCCCTGCATGGCCGCCGCCAGCAGCACCACGGGAGCGGCCAGCACATACGGTGCCGCGGGCCGCAGCCGCCGTACGGCCACCAGCACGACGGCACCGGCGGCCCACAGCGCGAGCGCCCCCAGCGGCGTCTTCACCAGCAGCGCGGCCGGCAGGTAGTACCAGAGCGAGCCCTCGTACAGCCGACCGAACAGGAAGCCCTGCCACGGCCGGTTCTCCAGCCCGAACTGCACGCGCATCCCGTCCCGGTAGGCCTCCGGGAACGGCAGCAGATCCACGAGCAGACCCCGCGCCCCGTGCACCACGGGCACCTGCTGCTCCGGAGTCCAGCGCAGCCGCGGATCGACGACCAGGTACACGGCCCACACCACCCCGATCGCGGCCAGGGCCACCACGCCCGCCCCGGCCACCGCCCGCACCAGGCGCCGGCCGCCTGCGCGGGCGTGCCACACCGACATCGCGGCCGACACCATCAGCACCGCGACGGCGGGCAACGTGCTCATCCTGGTCGCCAGGGCGGCGCCCAGCGCGATCCCTGCGAGCGGGACGTACAGCCGGGGCCGGCGACGGGCCCGCCACACCAGCCACGCCGACGTCAGCACGAACCCGGCGGCCGGCACGTCGAGCGTGGCGAGCGAGCCGTGGGCGATGACGTCGGGGGAGAGGCAGTACAGGGCGAGCGCGGCCAACCCGCCCACAGCACCGGCCAGTTCACGGGCGAAGGCGAACACCACCAGCCCGAACAGCGAGGTCAGCACGATCATCGGAAGGCGGGCCCACAGCATCAGCCGCCAGGGATCGTTGCCCGACTCGTAGAGCAGGTGCCGCCCCACCCGGCCCTGGTCGCCGGTGAACGACGCGTCGAGGTGCGGATCCGCGAGGGCGACACCCACCCCGATGACCAGCTTGCCGAGCGGCGGATGCTCGGGGTTGTGGCGCAGCCGGTGCTCGCGCACGTACTCGGCCGCCGCGCCCACGTACACCGGTTCGTCGATCGTGGGGGTCTGCCGCACCGCGGTCGTGACCATCGCGAAGGCCATCTGCGCGAGCAGCAGCGCGACCAGGAGCCGCACCGGCCACCGTCCGCCCGGCCACCGTCCCACCGGCCGCCGCGTCGCCCCCGACGGCGCCCCGGACGAGAGCGGAACCGGCCGGGGAGCGGCGGGGGCGAGCAGGTCCCTCATGGACCCACTGTGCATCAGCCCCCGCCGCGCACGGCGTCACCGCCGCACGAGTCGCACCGACAGTCCGTCAGCCGTGTGGACGGGCACGGCCTTGAGCGTCGCCGAGTCCAGCTCCACCCGGTCGAAGCGGCCGCGCAGCCGCGGAGCCGACAGCACCGGGACGGTCGTCCCGGCGACCGGCGGACGCTCGGGGTCGAGCCGCAGCGACAGCACGCCGCCCCCGCCCAGCAGGACGCGCCGGCTCACGGTGAGGGCCGGGCCGTGGTTCCGGCGCAGCAGCAGCTCCAGCGTGGAGTCGCCCTCCTGGACGTAGGAGCCCCGCACCCGCAGCACCTGGTCCGCGCGGAGCGTGCCGCCCGTCACCCGGACGTCGCCCTGGCCCAGGGCGTTGGGTGACGCGGCGACCAGCGTGCCCGCCTCGACGACCGTCCCGCCGTGGTAGCGGTTGTGGCCGGTGAGGGTGAGCGTGCCCGTGCCGCGCTTGGTCAGCCCGCCGTCGCCCTCGATGTCGTTGCGCCAGCTGTCGGCCGCGTGGAAGCCGCCGGCCGCCGCGTCCAGCGTCACGGTGACGTCGGTGTCGAAGGCGCCGTACCCGTCCGCCGCGGCGAACAGGTTCAGACGGCCCCACCGCTCGAAACCGTCCAGCAGGACGTACCCGGAGGGCAGCGCCGTCGTCCGCAGCACCTCGCGCCGCTGGTCCGCGGTCAGGTACGGCAGCCGCGTCTCCAGCAGCACCTCCGCGCCCTTGGGCACGGTGAGCGGGTCCTTGCGGCCGCGGCGCGGCAGCACGTACGTCAGCCTGGGCTCGACCGCGCGGGCGTTGGCCTCGCGGTCGGCGTACGCGTCGGTGGCGTCGGAGTGGGCGTAGGCGTACAGCGTGTCCGCCGTGGTGCCCGTCCGCCGCGTGAAGTAGGCGAGGGCCTGGGCGCGGGCCGCCGCCTTGAGCTCGGCGTTCGCCGGGTCGGCCAGCGTCGCGGCGGTCAGCGCGGTGGCCATGACTCGGCCGCCGATGACGTCGACGGTGGAGTGCATGCCCGCCATGATCCGTGTGTGGCTGAGTTCGAACGCGCGCGTCACCAGCTCCTGGAACCGCTCGGGCACCGCGTACGCGAAGGCCAGCGCGGCCAGGTGGAAGGCGTTGGTGTGGCCGCTGGGGAAACCGCCGTCCTCCTCCGGGTTCTCGGAGCGCTGGCGCAGCAGCTGCGGGGCGACGACGACCTGCGAGTCGTACACCGGGTAGCCGAGGGCGTCCTTCTCCCCGGTGTCGACGACCTCGCTGTCCTCGTTCATCCGCCACGGACGCGGGTACTGGAAGGCGAACTTGGCCGGGTTGCCCGAGGCGAACGGGCCGCGCACCGTGTCGACCAGCTTCGCGACCCTGCCCAGCTCCGAGTCGTGGGAGCCCGCCCCGAGCGCGGACCCGGCCGGGGCGTCGGCGGGCAGGGTGTCGCTGACCTTGCCGGGGGGCGTGCCGTCCGGGGCGCTGGTGATCGACGTGACCGCCCTGGCGCCCGCCTTGTACAGCCCGGCGAGCGGTCCGAGACCGGCGATCATGGCGTAGCTCTGGTGCTGGCGGTCGTAGAGGAACGCCTCCTTCGCCTGGGCCTCGGTGCGGGCCCGCGTGACGCGGGCGCAGTAGCGCATGTTGGCGCGCAGCACCTCGCGGTCCAGGACGTGGCCGGTGTCCCAGGCGTCGCCGGTCTTCCACACCTCGGCCATGCCGCCCAGGACCCGGACGACCGCGTTGGTCTCGGGAGTCTGGTTCGTCAGGACGTTGGACTTGTAGTCGTCGACGAACGCGGCGAGGCCGGTGGCCGCCTTCGCGTCCGCCGCGCCCAGCCAGGTGACGAAGGCCGGTGCGGCGAGCAGGCCCGCCGACGCCCCGAGGGAGGTCCTGAGGAAGCCCCGCCGGTCGACGGTGGCGGCGGTGCGGTGCCCGGCTGATGACGGCATGGGTGCGCCTCTCTTGAGTTCTGTTCAAGGGGTACTGCTGGGCGAGCTTCGGCCGTGCGGCCGGGGTGACGAGCGAAGATCTACGGCCGGGTCGTGACCCTGCGAAGAGGGTCCGGCCACGGGGTGGTGTCCGGGGCGTGAACGGCGGTCGCCGGGCTCAGGGAAGAGAACGGGCCAGCGCCACCGCGCCCTCGACCGGCGGCACGCGCAGGGGCTGCGGCCGGGCTCCGGGCAGGGCTTCGGCGAGCGCGCGGGTGAACGCCTCGTACAGCGCGGGCTGGGCGAGCACCGTGCCGCCCGCCACCACCACGTCGTCCACCGCGACTCCGCGGGCGGCGAGGCGGACGACGAGCGCGGCGAGCGCCCGGCCGCCGTCGGCGATCACATCCCGGGCGAGCGGCGAGCCGGCCTCCGCGGCCGAGAACACCACCGGTGAGTGCCGGCCCCACTCGGCGGACACGTCCCTGGCCGCCTCCAGCGCCGCGCCCAGCGCGGGCACCTCGGCCACACCGAAGGACTCCACCAGTCCGGCCGCCAGCGCGTCGGGCTTCTCGCCGCGGTCGTGCGCCGCCCAGACGGCCCGCGCGGCCTCGCGGACGAGTCCGGCGGCGCCGCCCTCGTCGCCGAGGACCGCGCCCCAGCCGCCGACCTGGACGGGGCCGCCGTCGGGCAGCCGTCCCACCGCGACCGAACCGGTACCGGCCACCAGGCCGACGCCCTTCTCCAGCCCGGCGGCGGGGACGAGCAGCTCGGCGTCGCCCACGACCAGCGCGGGCACCCCCAGCCGTTCCTGGAGCGCGGCCCGGATCCGTTCGCACTGGCGCGGCGTCTCGCAGGCGTGACCGCCCACGGCGACGGCGGCCGGGCGTACGTCCGCGGGCAGGGAGTCGAGGATCAGCGCGGCCAGCCAGTCGGCGGCGGCCCCGGGGTCGTGCGGCCGCCAGCCCGTACTGCTGCGGACGCGGTCGGCGACGGTCCCGCCGCCCGCGAGGGCGCGCAGCTGTGTCTTGGTGCCGCCCACGTCGATACCGACCACGGAGGGCGTCGAGTCCTGCACGGGTCCTCTTTCGTCGTTGCGTGGTCACGCCGATCGGCAGGCGAACCGTCCGTCGGACCACGGCAGTTGAAGAGGTAGGGAAGCCCCGGGACGGGCTTCTGCGGGCCACGGCAGGCGAGTACCGTGAAGTTCGTTAGGAAGTTAACTAACGAAGTAGGGTGCGTCAAGAGGCACGGAATTCCCGGTGCCGCGCCACCCTTGCGGCCACCCTGCTCGGCCGCAGCACGACCTGGGGAGACCATGCACCTGAGTGAGAGTGCCCGTGTGGTGTTCGACGTACTGGCCGGGGCGGGCACGGCCACCCGACCCCAGCTGGCGGCCGGTGCGGGCCTTTCCAAACCGACCGTCTCCACCGCCGTGGCCGAACTGGAGGCCGTGGAGCTCGCCGCCCACTCCGGGCGTGCCTCCGGCTCCACCGGCCGCAGCGCCGCCGTGTACCGGCTGGGACCGGCCGCCGGCGCCGTGCTCGCGGTCGACCTGGGGCCCGCCAAGACGCGGGTGCGCGCCTGCGCCCTGGACGGCACCCTGCTCGCCGAGGGCACCGGCTCCCGGCCGGAGGCGGCCGACACCGTCCGCAAGGTCCTCGACACGCTGCCCGCCGGGGCCCCGCTGCGGGCCGTCGTCGTCGCCGTCGGTGACGTCACCACCCGCGACCGGGAGGGCGCCGGGGAACGCCCCGCGACCGCCAAGGCCGGCCCCGTCTTCGACGCCATGGCCGTCGCCCTGCCGGAGGGCGTCCCCGTCCACCTGGAGAACAACGTCAACTGCGCCGCCCTCGCCGAGCTGCACGAGGGTGCCGCCGTCGGCCGGGACACCTTCGGCTACCTGCGCATCGGCGTCGGCATCGGTCTCGCCGTCGTCATCGGCGGCCGGGTGCTGCGCGGAGCGAACGGCGCCGCCGGTGAGGTGGCACGGCTGCCCTACCCCTGGGACGACGACCGCGCCCCGCGCCACGAGGGCCTGGAGCAGCGCATGGGCTCGCGCACCCTGCTCCGCCGGGCCGCCGAGGCCTGGCGGGAGGGCGACGGGCCCCGCCCGCGCACCGCGGAGCGGCTCCTCGCCCTCGCCGGGCAGGGGCATGCCACGGCCCGTGCCGTGGTCGCCTCGCACGCCGCCGACGTCGGCCGGCTGGCCGCCGCCGTGGCCGCCGTGCTGGACCCCGGGCTGATCGTGCTGGGCGGCGGCACCGGCGCGGATCCCCAGCTCCTGCCCGGTGTGCGCGCCGAGTTGGCCCGGCTGAGCTGGCCCACCGAGGTCGTCAGCAGCGTGGTGGGCGACACCGGCACGGTGGCGGGCGCCAGCAGGCTCGCGGTGGCCCATGGAATCCAAACCGTGACCGGAGCTGTGCGGGCGAAGCATTGACGGCTGCGTCATCGGTCTGCCAATGTCCGGACAAGCGCTTTCTGAGTCGGCCGGGACGCCGACTCCGGGTAAGCCTCCCGCCCGTACGCGAAGTACGGCAGCCGCACGAGGGCGTGCTCGTGCGACGTCGGCCGTCATGGCCGGGGACCCCACCCGTCAGGGCGAAGCGGCCGGGCGAGGCCGTGCCCCCGGAAAGCGAAACCCCCCGCACCATGCACCCGTGCCGCCTCGGCTGGCGCCGTGCTTCTTCCGCTACGACGAAAAGGGACTGAAGATGACCAGTCTGGGTGTACGGCGTTCCCGCCGGCTCGGCCGCGGCGGCATACGCCGTGTTGTTCCCCTCGCTGCCGTGGCCACGGCAGGGGCCCTCCTGCTCACCGCCTGCGGATCGGAATCCGGCTCCGGCGGGACCTCCAAGTCGCTGACGTTCTGGATCTCCACGGTTCCGGGGCAGGACGCGGGCTGGAAGAAGATGGTGGCGCAGTACAAGAAGGAAACCGGCGTCAAGGTCAAGCTCGTCAACATCCCCTACGAGGGCTACACCACCAAGCTGCACAACGCCGCGCAGGCGAACTCCCTGCCCGACGTGGCGGCCGTCCCGGCGCTGGACCCGATCTGGTCGAACAAGCTGATCGACCTCAGCGACATCGCCAACAAGAAGTCCAACAAGATCAACGCCAACTTCGTGGCCAAGGACTCGTCCGGGAAGGTGCTGTCCATCCCCTCGGACATCACCGCGTCCGGCATGTTCATCAACAAGTCGCTGTTCGAGAAGGCCGGTGTCTCCTTCCCGACCTCGCCCGAGAAGACCTGGACCTGGACCGAGTTCATCAAGGCGGCGAACACGGTCCGGGAGAAGACCGGCGCCAAGTACTCCCTGACCTTCGACCAGTCGCCGTCCCGGCTCCGCGCCATGGTGTACGAGATGGGCGGGAAGTACGTCCACGCGGACTCCTCCGGCAAGTTCTCGGTGGACGCGGCGACCAAGAAGGCCGTGAACACCTTCGTCGGCTGGAACGACGACAAGACCATGCCGAAGTCGGTGTGGACCAGCGGCGCCGACCCGTCCGCCATGTTCCAGAGCGGTGACGTCGTCGCCTACTGGTCCGGCGTGTGGCAGGTCGCCGCCTTCGCGGACAGCATCAAGAAGTTCGAGTGGGCGAGCGTCCCGACCCCCGCCCAGCCGGTGCAGGCCAGTGACGTCAACAGCGGCGGCATGACGGTGGGCTTCAACAACAACGCCGACGCGGCCGCCGCCGCGAAGAAGTTCCTGTCCTGGCTGTACGAACCGGCCCACTACCAGGTGCTGTGCGAGACGTCCGGCTTCCTGCCCGTCGAGAGCGGCCTGAACCCGAAGTACCCCTTCAAGTCGGAGGCGGCGCAGGCGGCGTTCAAGCTCTACAACGAGTCGATCCCGCTCTACGCCCCCATCTCCGGCTACTTCAACACCGCGCAGACGAACTGGGTGCTGAAGGGCAAGAGCCTCACCGAGGACCCGACCAAGACGGAGCTTGGCAAGGCGATCAACGGCCAGCAGTCGGCCGACAAGGCCCTGGACAACATCGTGGCCGGCTACAACCAGCAGGTCGGCGGCTGACCGCAGGCCTTCGGGGCCCGGGCGGCGGGGTCGAGACGCCGCCGCCCGGGCCAGGGCCTGTCCGACGCCGGGCTCATGGCCTGAGCCCACAGGAACCCATTCCACCAGCACGGAGTCAGGAAGATGACCAAACGCGCCCCGGACGTGTCCGCGAGCCCGCCCAGGAGCCGCAGTAAGTACACCCTTGCGCCGCTCGTCCTCATCGCGGCCAACGTCGTGCTCTTCGCGCTGTTCTTCCTCTGGCCGGCGGTGATCGGGCTCGTCTACTCCTTCACGAACTACACGGGCGTGGGGGCGTTCCAGTTCGTCGGGGTGGACAACTACAGCCGCCTGTTCGGAGACTCCACCTTCTTCGACGCGCTGACCCGGACGCTGCTGTACACCGTGCTCTTCGTCCCGCTGAACTTCGTGTTCTCCCTGCTCATCGCCAACGTGCTGGTGAGCAAGCACGCCAAGGGCGTGTCGGTCGCCCGGGTCTTCTTCTTCATCCCGTGGCTGCTGTCGCCCATCGTCGTGGGCGTCCTGTGGCGGTGGCTGTTCGGTGAGAACTTCGGACTGGTCAACTACCTCATCGAGAAGGTCGGCGGCAGCGCCGTCCCGTGGCAGTCGAACGCGGACCTGTCGCTGATCGTGGTCGTGGTGGCGGCGTCCTGGGCCTGGACGGGCTTCTCCATGCTGCTGTTCATCGCGGCGATCAAGAACGTGCCGACCTCGTACTACGAGGCGGCCGCGCTCGACGGCGCCGGTCCCTGGCGCCAGTTCATCAACATCACGCTGCCGAGCATCGCGCCCACGTCCTTCATCGTCATCCTGCTCAACACGATCCACGCGATGAAGGAGTATCCGCTGTTCGCCTCCCTCAACAACGGCGGACCCGGAACGTCGAACAACCTGCTCGTCCAGTACATCTACCAGACCGGCTTCAAGACGGGCCAGATCGGCTACGCGAGCGCCGCGTCGTTCGTGCTCATGCTCATCCTGATGGTCGTCGCGATCATCCAGATGATGGTCAACCGGCGGGTGGAGAACCGATGACAACCACAGACATGCCGCGCAAGGTCGACACCGGTTCCGTACGGGCCGTCTCCAAGAAGAGGCCCCGTGGCGGGAGTGGCGGCGGGCTGCGGCGCGCGGTGCCCGCGACGACCCTGCTGTGGGTCCTGGCGGCCGTCTACGCGCTGCCGGTGCTGTGGTTCGTCCTCAGCTCCTTCAAGCCGGCCGGAGACCTGTTCTCCCTGCCGCTGACCCTGTTCCCCCGCAACCCCACCGTGTCGGGCTACGAGGCGGCGTGGGACAGCGCCAACTTCTCCCAGTACTTCATCAACACGGCCATCGTGTGCGTGATCGCGACGATCCTCACCGTCGGGGTCAGCTGCTGCACCGGGTACGCGCTGGCCAAGTACGACAACAAGTGGCTCAAGGCCTTCTTCGTCGGCATCCTGGCCACTACCATGCTGCCGGGCGAGGTCATGCTCGCCCCGCTGTTCCTGGTGGTCCGCGACCTCGGCCTGTACAACTCGCTCGCCGGCATCATCCTCCCGGCCCTGCTCACCGCGACCGGCTGCTTCATGTTCCGCCAGTTCTTCCTGACGGTCCCCGACGAGCTGATCGAGGCCGCCCGCATCGACGGCGCCCGTGAACTGTCGATCTTCCTGCGGATCATGGTGCCGATCTCCCGGCCCATCATGCTGACCCTCGCCATCCTGTCCTTCCAGTGGCGGTGGAACGACTACATCTGGCCGCTGCTGATGCTGAACGACCCCGAGAAGTTCACCGTGCAGATCGGCATCCAGAGTCTCGTCGGCGCCCAGAACATCAACTGGTCGGTGCTGCTCGGCGGTTCGGTGATCTCCATGATTCCGCTGATCGTCGTCTTCCTGGTGTTCCAGAAGTACGTCATGAACGCCGACATCAACGCCGGCCTGAAGGACTGACCTTGCCCGTCCCGCTCGACCAGGAGTTCGTCCGGTCGGTGGCCCGCGCCGCCGACCGGACGGCCGTCCCGCTGGCCGCCGCCCCCGACGAGGAACCCGTCGGTGTGCAGCACCGTGGTCTGGCGAGGCGGGTGAAAACCCTGACAGCGGCATACCGGTCCCCGGACTCGGCACTGCACGGCAGCGGACAGGCGGTCGCCGCCGCGATGACCCACCTCCGGGCCCTGCGGGCCGTGCAGACGCCCTCCGGTCTCTTCGCGGGCGGCGACAACGTCCAGTCACCGCCCGACTCCGCGTTCACCGTCAACGACGTGTGCGACGCGTACGTCCTCGCCGCCGACGCGGGACCGGAACTGGGCGAGGTGACGGGCGCGCTCGCCGAGATCGCCGGCGCCGCCACCGCCAGTCTCCTGACCGGTGGCGTGCACACCCCGAACCACCGCTGGGAGCTGAGCGCGGCGCTCGCCCGTCTGCACCGTTCGTTCCCCGACGACCGGCTGCTCGACCGCGTCGAGGAGTGGCTCGCCGAGGGCGTCGACATCGACACGGAGGGCCTGTACTCGGAACGCAGTGCCGTCTATGCGTCCCTCGTGACCAACCCGGCGCTGCTGTTGCTGGCCGAGGTGCTCGGGCGTACCGACCTGCTGGACGCCGTCGAACGCAACCTCACCACGACCCTGGACCTGATCAGGCCGGACGGCACGGTGGAGACCGTCCACTCGCGCCGCCAGGACCAGAAGCATTCGTTCCCGCTGTGGCCCTACCTGCCGCACTACCGGCTGCTCGCGATCCGCACCGGCCGGGGCGACTTCGCCCGCGCGGCCCGCATGGCGGCCGCCGACGGCATCGACGACCCCGACCTGCTCGCCCAGACCCTCCTCACCCCGGATCTGTGCCGCGCCCTGCCCGCCCCGGACGCGGAGAAGCTCCCGCGCGACCGGTACATCAGCACCGCACACCTGGCCGCACGCGCCTCGGCCACCGCCCATACCGTGGTGTACGGCGGCTCCGACGTGCCCGAACACCGGCGCATCCGCTCGGGCCTCGCCTGCAACCCCACCTTTCTGCGCCTGTTCGCCGGTGACGCCGTCCTCGACGCGGTCCGTCTCTCGCGGGTGTTCTTCGACCTGGGCCCGTTCCGCGCCGCCGACATGGAACGGCTCTCCGGCAACCGGTACCGCCTCACCCAGACCCTCGCAGCCGCCTACTACCAGCCGCTCCCGAAGGACCGGAGGCGCGACGACGGCGCCTACCGCCTGGTGGACGAGGGCCGCTTCTCCGCGGCGATGGCCTTCCCGGACCGGCCGAGGCACGAGTTCTCCCACACGATCCGCGTCGAGGTGGACCTGCGCGAGGACGGCGCCGGGCTGTGGATCGACATCAGCGGACCACCGGTGCCCTGGTGCCTCGAGCTCACCTTCCGGCCGGGCGGCGAGCCGCAGGGCGCCGTACCGCTCGGAGACGGACGCTGGTGCCTGACGACCGAGCCGATGACCTACCGTGTCGGCGACGACGAGATCCGGGTCGAGGCCGCCGTCGAGACGGGCGAACCCCTCGTCGGCCCGGACTGCGGCGACGTCCTGCGGTACGACCCCGGGCAGGACTACACCGTGGCCGGCGGCACCGACGCGACGACCGGAAACCGTGTCTACCTCGGTGGGCACGGACCGCAGACACTGACCCTCACACTGCGCGCCACCTCTCAGGCATGAAGGGCTGATCTCCTTGCACCTCCCTCGCCAGCTCGGCCCGTTGCACGACCTGCCGGACTCTCCCGAGGCTTACGACGCCGTGCTCGCCGACGTCACCGAGCAGGCCCTCGCGCGCCTCACGCCCGAGGGCAACCTCGAACACCCCGACTGCGTCGACGACATCGGCGACACCTCCCTCGGCGTCACCTCCCTGCTCGCGCTCGCCTGGCAGCGGGGGAAGGACCCGAGGCTGCCGGAGGCGGTCGGCCGCAGCCTCGCCTTCCACCTGCGTGAGCGGGTGTACACCGACGACAACCCGGGCTACCCGAACCTGAAGGTACGCAACTCCGGCCTCCCGTACGCCCGTTACACCCTGGAGGCCGGCGCCCACCCCATCGGCGACTGGCCGAGCACGGTGTGGGCCCTGCTCCAGGCGGTGAACCTGCTGGACCTGGCGGACGGCCTCGTCGACGACCAACAGCGCGCCGAACTGCTGGAGGTGGCCCACGGCTACTGGCGCTGGCTGACGGAGGTCACCTTCTTCAACCCGCAGGAGGCCGGCAACCAGGCGATCGGCTGCGTCGTCGGCGGCCTGATGCTGGCCCGGCACCTGCCGCCCGCCGACGGCGGAACAGTACGGCGGGCGGCCCTGCGGCTCTACGAGGACGAGATCCGCGCCCACCGGGTCGCCGACCGCGGCGCCCTCCTGCCGCCCGAGCACGGCGGCGCCTACGACAACAACTACGGCCCGATCTCCCTGTCCTTCCTCGCCCAGGCCCACCGGGTCAGCGGCGAGGAGGTCTTCGCCGAGGACGGCGACGCGCTCGCCCGCTACATCGACGCCCGCCTCACCGGCGGCGGCTTCGACAACGGCGGCCCCCGCTACAGCGAGCAGCACTCCGCCTTCGAGTCGGTCCTCGGCCTGCGCTACTTCGGCGCCCGCATCGGCTCCGACCTCGGCCGCTACCGGGGCGACAGCCGCTGGGCGCGGCACGCGTGCAAGGCGGACGGCGGCGTCGACGGCCACTTCGCGTGGATGCTGGTCTGGCAGATCCAGGACACCACGCGCTGGCACCGCACCCCGTCGACCGCGCCCGCCCGCCACCAGCTGCGCGCGGGCTCGGTGTCGGTGGCCTTCGACACCCGTATGACCCCGTCGCTGGTCGAAGCGGCCGGCGTCTACTACCTCCCGGCCGCGGTCAACCGGCAGCACGGCTTCGGCCCGGTCGTCGACGGCTTCCTGCTGTGCCGCCCGATGGGTGAGGTCCGCGTCCGGGACGTGACCGCGGACGGCCTGACGGCGAAGCTGGTCACCAAGCCGGTCGTCGGCCGCGACCACGTCCTGCGCCACGTGCGGTCCCTGTACGTCACCGACGGCACCACGCTCTGGACGACGGTCGCGGTGGAACGCCTCCCGGGCACGCCGTACCTGCTCGCCGGCCTGCCCTACGCCGCCGACGACGGCGACCGGGTCCGCAGGACCGCCGAACCCCGGGCCACGGCGGCGGCGGAACTGCGCCTGACCCACCCGGCCCCCGACGACCCGCACCACTTCGACGCCCGCGCTTCCGTCACCCAGGAGCAGGCCGCCTTCGCCCTGGCCGCCGACCCCCGCGGCTACGGCAACCCCGACGAGGGCTGGCGCCACCTGGTCGCCTCGACCGCGCTGGAGGCCGAACCGGCGCCCGGCGCCCCCGAGGACCTGCACGTGTTCGCGGTCCGCTACGGCCCGGGCGACGACGCGTTCACACCGGAGTTCGCCCGCGAGGGGACGGCCCTCCGGGTCCGCACCGAGGCCTTCACGGCGGTGATCGGAGACCCGGCGGGCGACGCACACGCGGAACCGGAACTGACGCTGTCCGCCTGAGGCGACCCACCCGCGTGCCGGCCGGGGCGGACGTCCGCCCCGCTACGCGTCGCCCGCGGGTGCCTGGGCCGCGAGCTCCTCGAGAGGTCCTCCGCTGAGCCGGCAGACCTTCCACTCGTCCAGGAACTCCGCGCCGAGCGACTTGTAGAAGCCGATCGCCGGCTCGTTCCAGTCCAGCACCCACCATTCGAACCGGTCGTAGCCGTGGCGCCGGCAGAGCGCGGCGAGGGACGCGAGCAGCGCCCTGCCGTGTCCTCCGCCGCGTGCCGCGGGCCGTACGTACAGGTCCTCCAGATGCATGCCCCGCGTCCCCGTCCACGTCGAGAAGCGCGGGAACCACAGGGCGTACCCCACGGCCTGGCCCGTCCCGTCGTCCTCGGCGATCAGCGCGAAGGCGGCCGGATGCGCACCGAACAGCGCCTCGCGCAGCTGCTCCTCGGTGGCCCGGGCCTGCTCCACGGCCCGTTCGTACGCGGCGAGTTCACGGATCATCGTCCGGATCTCGGGGATGTCGTGCACGGTGGCGGACCTGATCATGCGGTCGATCATGCCTCATCGCCGTGGGGCCGGGAAACGGTCCGGCAGCGCCTGTCCCGGCACCACCAGGTCCGCCCGGTCCCGGGTCGCGGCGACCAGCTCGGCGTTGCGCTGGTCCGACCGCAGCACCCACTCCACGGCCTCCCGGTGGGACTTGCCGAACCGCTCGTGCCGGGCGACCAGACGGCGGACGCGTTCCCGCTCCGGGAGTTCGCAGAACCACACCTCGTCGAGGCGGGGACGGACCCGGGCCCAGGCGCCGGTCTCCAGCAGCAGGTAGTTGCCCTCGGTGACGACCAACCGGACCGTCGGCGGGACCGGGATCGCCCCCGCGATCGGCTGCTCCAGGACGCGCTCGAAGCCGGGCGCGTAGACGGTGTCGTCGTCCGCCTCCGCGCGCAGCCGCCCGAGCAGCGCCGCGTACCCGGCCGCGTCGAAGGTGTCGGGCGCGCCCTTGCGGTCCCGGCGGCCGAGCCGCTCCAGTTCCGCGTCGGCGAGGTGGAAGCCGTCCATCGGGACGTGCGCCACCCAGGGGGCGCCGGACCCGTTCAGCTCCCGCACCAGGTGCTCGGCGAGCGTCGACTTGCCCGCGCCCGGGCTGCCGGCGATGCCGAGGATCGCGCGCCGGCCGCCCTGCGGCAGGGCTCGGGCGCGCCGGACGAGGTCGTCGAAGGTGAGCGGCACACAGCCGAGTGTGTCACCCTGCGCCCAGGACCGTCCGGCACGGGGGGAGAAAGGAGGGCCGTACCGTGTCCGACGACGAAACACGGATCCGCGCACTGATCACCCACTGGGCCGACTCCGTCCACCGGGGCGACCTCGACGGCGTCCTCGCCGACCACGCCGAGGACCTCGTCATGTACGACGTCCCGCCGCCGCACGAGGGCATCCACGGACTGGCCGCCTACCGCGCCGCGTGGCCGCCGTTCTTCGAGTGGCAGGCCCAGGGCGCGCGCTTCGAGATCGACACCCTCGACGTCACCGCAGGCACCGACACCGCCTACGCGCACGCCCTGCTGCGCTGCGGCACGCCCGAGGAACTGGCCGAACGGCCCACGCTGCGCCTGCGCCTGACGTTCGGCCTGCGCAAGGAGCACGGCCGCTGGCTCGTGGCGCACGAGCACCACTCCTTCCCGCACGACTGAACTGCCCCGTAGCGGTGAGTGTGGCGTGCGCCACTCACTGGACGTGCCCGGTCTGGGAACCGGACCTGTATGACGCAGCTCGGTCTTCCCGACGACATCCACGCCTGCCTCTTCGACCTCGACGGCGTCGTCACCAGGACGGCCGTCGTGCACGCGGCCGCCTGGAAGGAGATGTTCGACGCCTTCCTGCGCGAACGGGACGGCGAGGACTTCCGGCCGTTCGCCGCGGCCGACTACGACGAGTACGTCGACGGCCGGCCGCGCGCCGACGGCGTGCGCACCTTCCTCGCCTCCCGCGGCATCGACCTGCCCGACGGCGACCCGGACGACCCACCCGGCGCCGAGACGGTGCACGGCCTCGGCAACCGCAAGAACGAGCTGGTCCTGGAGAAGATCCGCACCGAGGGCGTCGAGGCCTACGAGGGCACCCTGCGCTACCTGGAGGTGGTCCGCGCCCACGGACTGAGCACCGCGATCGTCTCCTCCAGCGCCAACTGCCGCGACGTGCTGCGCTCGATCGGCGCCGAGCACTTCTTCGACGTGCGGATCGACGGCGTGGTCGCCGCCGAGCGCAAGCTGCCCGGCAAGCCGCACCCCGACACCTTCCTCGCCGCCGCCGAGGACCTCGGCGTCGAACCGGCCCGGTGCGCCGTCTTCGAGGACGCCCTCGCCGGTATGGACGCGGGCCGCGCGGGCCGTTTCGGATACGTCGTCGGTGTCGACCGCGTCGGACAGACCGACGCCCTGTACGCGCACGGCGCCGACATCGTGGTGCGGGACCTCGCCGAACTGGGGGAGACGAAGTGATCTCACAACGGGCGTTCGGCGTCGAACCCTGGGCCGTGCGCGAGACGGAGCTCAACCTGGACGTGCTGGCCCAGAGCGAGTCCGTGTTCGCCCTGTCCAACGGCCACGTCGGCTGGCGCGGCAACCTCGACGAGGGCGAACCCCACGGCCTGCCCGGCTCCTACCTCAACGGCGTCCACGAACTGCACCCGCTGCCGTACGCCGAGGCCGGCTACGGCTACCCGGAGTCCGGCCAGACGTCGATCAACGTCACCAACGGCAAGGTGCTGCGCCTCCTCGTCGACGACGAGCCGTTCGACCTGCGCTACGGGCGGCTCATCAGCCACGAGCGGACCCTCGACCTGCGCCGGGGCGTGCTGGAGCGGATCTGCGAGTGGACCTCGCCGGCCGGCTCGACCGTCCGGGTGCGCTCCACCCGGCTGGTCTCCCTCACCCAGCGGGCGATAGCCGCCGTGGCGTACGAGGTGGAGCCCGTCGACAGCCGGACCCGGGTGGTCGTCCAGTCGGAGCTGGTCGCCAACGAGAGCCTGCCCGAGCCGGACGGCGACCCGCGCGCGGCCCGGGCGCTGAAGTCGCCGCTGGAGCCGGAGGAGGACCTCGCCTCGGGCAGCCGGCTGCGCCTGGTCCACCGCACCCGCCGCAGCGGCCTCCGGGTCGCGGTCGCCGCCGACCACACCGTGACGGGCCCCGAGCGGACCACCACGAGCAGCGAGAGCAACGTCGACGTCGCCCGGCTGACCATCACCTCCGTCCTGGAGCCGGGGGAGCGGCTGCGGGTGGAGAAACTGGTCGCGCACGGCTGGTCCGGAGCCCGCTCCCGGCCCGCGATGAGCGACCAGGTCGAGGCCGCGCTGGCGGCGGCCGCGCACAGCGGCTGGTGGGGACTCCTCAAGGACCAGCGGGCCTACCTCGACGACTTCTGGACGCGCGCCGACGTGGAGATCGACGGCGACGAGGAGATCCAGCAGGCCGTCCGCTTCGCCCTCTTCCATGTCCTGCAGGCCGGGGCCCGCGCCGAGCAGCGCGCCATCCCCGCCAAGGGACTCACCGGCTCCGGCTACGACGGCCACGCCTTCTGGGACACCGAGGCGTTCGTCCTGCCGCTGCTCACCCACACCGCGCCGGACGCCGCCGCCGAGGCCCTGCGCTGGCGCCTCGACACCCTGCCCGCCGCCCGGGAGCGCGCGGCCCAGCTCGGCCTGCGCGGCGCCGCGTTCCCCTGGCGCACCATCGAGGGCTCGGAGGGCTCCGCGTACTGGCCGGCCGGCACGGCGGCCTTCCACGTGGGCGCCGACATCGCCGACGCCGTGGTGCGGTACGTGGCGGTCACCGGCGACGAGGACTTCGAACGCGAGGTCGGCGTGGAGCTGCTGGTGGAGACCGCCCGCCTGTGGCGCTCCCTCGGCCACCACGACGACCGGGGCGTCTTCCACATCGACGGCGTCACCGGCCCCGACGAGTACAGCGCGATCGCCGACGACAACACCTACACCAACCTCATGGCCCGGGCGAACCTGCTGGCCGCCGCCGACGCCTGCAAACGCCACCCCGACGAAGCGGCACGGCTCGGCGCCGACGAGGAGGAGCGCGCCGCCTGGCGGGACGCCGCCGAGGCCGTGCACGTGCCCTACAACGACGAACTCGGCGTGCACGAACAGCACGCCGGCTTCACCCGCTACCAGCGCTGGGACTTCGAGCACACGGGCCCGGACCAGTACCCGCTGATGCTCCACTTCCCCTACTTCGACCTGTACCGCAAGCAGGTGATCAAGCAGGCGGACCTGGTGCTGGCGATGTACACCTGCGGCAGCTTCTTCGAGGAGTGTTTCGACGAGGAGCAGATCGCCCGCAACTTCGCCTACTACGAGCCGCTGACCGTGCGGGACTCGTCCCTGTCCGCCTGTGTCCAGGCCGTCATGGCCGCCCGGACCGGACACCTCGACCTGGCCTGCGCCTACACGGCCGAGGCCGCGCTGATGGACCTCGGCGACCTGGAGCACAACACCCGCGACGGACTGCACATCGCCTCGCTGGCCGGCACCTGGATGGCGCTGGTCGCCGGGTTCGGCGGCATGCGGTGCACCGACGGCACCCTGCGGTTCGCCCCGCGCCTGCCCGAGCGGTACAGCCGGCTGGCCTTCACAATCGGGTTCCTCGGCCGGTGCCTGCGCGTGGAACTGACCGCCGGCCGGGCCACGTACACCCTGCGTTCCGGAGCTCCCCTGACCATCCGTCACCACGGCACCGAGCTCACGGTGGACCAGGACGCCCCCGTCACCCGGCCCGTCCCCCCGCAGACCCCGCGCCCGGCCCCCAGCCAGCCCCCGCACCGGGCCCCGAACACCCACTGACCAGGCGGTTTCAGGTCACTCAGTTGGCCGTATTCCACCCTGCATCGCCCCACCCCGCGGGTTAGTTTGGCCGTGTTTTCTGATCATCCGGCTTTCAGCCCGACGGGTGGGAGGTCGCAGCGGCCCTACGGCGCGTAGGGGAAGGAGTGGACGATGGCCGACGGCGGGAACGCCATCCTCGTCCGAATGCGAAGACGCGAGCAGACCGGCGTGAAGGGGACGGTGCGCAAGCGGCGCGTCGACCGGCCGCTCGCCGTGCTGGCCGGCGTCTTCACTCTCGCGCAACTCGCCCTCGTCCGGCCCGTGCTGGGTCTCGGATGGGACGAGGTCGTCTACGTCAGCCAGGTCACCTCCCACACCCCGGCGGCCTTCTTCAGCGCGCCGCGCTCCCGGGGCGTCTCCCTGCTCGTGGCGCCCGTGGCGTCCTGGTCGTCGTCCGTCCCGCTGCTGCGCGTCTACCTCGCCCTGCTCTCCGGCCTCGCCCTCTACCTGGCCCTGCGCTGCTGGCGGGGCCTGTTCCCGACCCGTGTCCTGGTCGTCGGCGGCGCCTTCTTCGCCACCCTGTGGGTGACCCTCTTCTACGGCCCGCAGGCCATGCCCAACTACTGGGTCGCGATCGGTGGCCTGATCAGCGTGGGCTGCTTCCTGCGAGCCCGGGAGAAACGTTCCGCCCCGGCGGTCCTGTGGGGCGTCGCCGCGGGCGCCACGCTGATGGCGTTGATGCGGCCCGTGGACGCGGTGTACGTGACCGTGCCGCTGCTCGCCCTCGCGCTGCTCCGCCGTCACTGGCGCCTGCTCCTGGCGCTCGCGGCGGGCCTCGCGGCGGGTGCCGTCCCGTGGGTGATCGAGGCGTACCTGGGCCACGGCGGCCTGGGGCAGCGGCTGTCGGAGGCCTCGCGCATCCAGGGCGGACTCGGCTGGCAGATCGCCGTCGACGACCAGCTGCGCAGCCTGGGCGGCCGCGCCCTGTGCCGGCCGTGCATCGGGTCGATGCCCCACCCCGTGGTCACCGTCTGGTGGTTCGTCCTGCCCGTCCTGGCCGGTCTCGGCCTGGTCGTCGCCGCCCGCGCCCGGCGCCTGGGGCGGACCCTGATCCCGCTGGCCTGCGCGGCCACGGCCGCCCTGCCCTACCTGTTCATGATCGGCTACGCCGCGCCCCGCTTCCTCCAGCCCACCTACGCCCTGCTCGCGATCCCGGTCGCCGACGCCCTGTGGCACCTGGTCAAGACCCCCGGCGGGAAGTGGCGCCCGGTCGCCGCCGCGCTGGTCGCCCTCGGCCTGGCCGGGCACCTGGCGGTGCAGATCGCCGTCCTGGAACGCACCGTGGCCCGCAACACCGAGAACCGCCGCGACTGGGACCGCACCGCCGGGGAACTGCACCGCCTCGGCGTCCGCCCGCCCTGTCTGCTCACCGGGCACGAGGCCATCCCGATCGGCTACTACACCGGCTGCTCCTCGGGCGCGACCGCCGGCCACAACGAGAACACCACCCCCGACGCCATCCTGCGCACCGCGCGGCGCCTCCCGGTCGCCCATCTCGCACCGGCCGGCGGCACACCGCCCGGGTACGCCCGCACCTGGCCCGTCCACCGGATCTCGGACCTGGACGTCCGCGTCGCACCGCCGGCACCCACCGGGACACGGTGACCCGACCCGCGTTTCCCGTCCGCCCCGTTCAGGTAGGACTCGCTCGACGGTCACGAACGAGGGGGAGCGGCATGGCGCCGGACGACCACGCGGGGCGGCTGGGGGAGGAGTTCTTCACTCCGGGCACCTCGTCCTTCACGGAGTTCCTGGCGGCCCACCGCCCGGAGTTGCTGAGCACCCGCCGCGTCCTCCCGGACGGCGTCCGCGCCGAGGGCGCCCCGCACGGCACGACCGTGCTGGCCCTCACCTACGGCGACGGCGTGCTGATCGCGGGGGACCGGCGGGCCACGATGGGCCACCTGATCGCGCAGCGGGACCTGGAGAAGGTGCACCCCGCCGACGACCACACCGCGGTCGCCTTCGCCGGCTCCGTCGGGCTCGCACTGGACCTGGTGAAGCTCTATCAGGTCGAGCTGAACCACTTCGAAAAGATCGAGGGCACCCCCATGACCCTCGCGGCGAAGGCGACCCGGCTGGCCACCATGATCCGGAACAACCTGGGGCAGGCCATGCAGGGCCTCGCGGTCGTCCCGCTGCTCGCGGGCTACGATCCTGCGGCCCCCGAGGGCGGGCGGGGCCGCATCTTCGGCTTCGACGTCGCCGGCGGCCGCTACGAGAAGTACGGGTTCCACGCCGAGGGCTCCGGCTCGCCGTACGCCCGGGGCGCGCTGAAGAAGCTGTTCCGCCCCGGCCTGTCCCGGCGCGAGGCGACCCTGGCGGCTCTGCAGGCGCTCTACGACGCGGCCGACGACGACTCCGCGACCGGCGGCCCCGACCTCACGCGCCGCATCTACCCCGTCGTGTCCGTCATCACCGAGGACGGCTTCGAGCGGCTGTCCGAGGCGGAGACGGAGGAGCTCAGCCGGGAGATGGTCGAGCAGCGCCGCGGGCGGCCGGACGGACCGAACGCCGGGGTGTGACCCGCTCTCAGGGGCCCGGCTCCGGAGTTCTCGGTTCCGGAGTTTTCGGTTCCGGAGTTTTCGGTTCCATGAACAAGACCTGCCACGGGCTTTACTGCACATCACTTGCAGGTGCCGGAAGATGACACAAGGCTGTTCACCGCAGCCGTCCGTCCGACAGAAAGACCCTCCCCCCGATGACGGCCGCCCCTGAGTCCACTCCGCCCCTCCCCGCCCGGCGCACGGCCCGGCACCGCGTCCGCACCTCCATGACGCGGCGGGAGTGGACCAGGGTCGGGGGGATGGCCGCGTTCATCGTGGCCCTGCACGTGATCGGCTGGTTCGTCCTCGTCGCGATCGTCGCCCCCGAGCACCACGCCATCGGCACCCGGACCTTCGGCGTCGGCATCGGCGTGACCGCGTACACGCTCGGCATGCGGCACGCCTTCGACGCGGACCACATCGCCGCCATCGACAACACCACCCGCAAGCTGATGGGCGAGGGACAGCGGCCGCTGTCGGTCGGCTTCTGGTTCTCCCTCGGCCACTCCAGCGTCGTCTTCGCCCTCGCCTTCCTGCTCACCCTCGGTGTGAAGGCCCTGGCCGGACCGGTCCGCGACGACGGCTCCGCCCTGCACGACGTCACCGGCCTGATCGGCACGACCGTCTCCGGGGCGTTCCTCTACCTCATCGCCGCCGTCAACCTCGTCATCCTCGCGGGCATCTGGAAGGTGTCCCGGGCCATGCGCGCGGGCCGCTACGACGAGGCCGCCCTGGAGGAGCAGCTCGACCACCGCGGCTTCATGAACCGCCTGCTGGGCCATGTCACGAAGTCGGTGTCCCGGCCCTGGCAGATGTACCCGCTGGGCCTGCTGTTCGGTCTCGGCTTCGACACCGCCACCGAGATCGCCCTGCTCGTCCTGGCCGGCGACGGCGCCGCGTCCGGCCTGCCCTGGTACGCGATCCTGTGCCTGCCCGTCCTGTTCGCCGCCGGGATGTGCCTCCTGGACACCGTCGACGGCTCCTTCATGAACTTCGCCTACGGCTGGGCGTTCTCCAAGCCGGTGCGCAAGGTCTACTACAACCTCACGATCACCGGCCTGTCCGTCGCCGTGGCCCTCCTCATCGGCACGGTCGAACTCCTCGGCCTCCTCGCCGAGAGGCTCGGCCTGCACGGACCCTTCTGGAACTGGATCTCCGGCCTCGACCTCAACGTCCTCGGCTACGTCGTCGTCGCCCTGTTCTTCGCGACCTGGGCGGTGGCGCTGGTGGTGTGGAGGGTCGGACGCATCGAGGAGAAGTGGTCGGTGGACCCGGCCCGGCCGGGGAACGACGTCATCTGAGCGCCAGGGCGACGAACCAGGCGGCGACAGCCAACACCAGCAGGCCGGCGACCAAGGCGACCAGGGCCAGGCCGAGCAGCCCCGACACGCACCCGATGGCGGTCCAGCCGACCCGCTCCGCGCGCCGCGCCCGCCGGATCACGCCACCGTACGACTCCTGATCAGCCACGGCACCCTCCCTGGCGCGCAGTGTACGACCTGGGGCTTGGCGGCCGTCGAGGTTAGAGCCCCCGGAACGGGAAACGCGGAACGGACACGTGAGACGAACGAGTCGACGCAGCGCGACAGGGAGGCAGGAGTGATGGGCACGGAACCGATGCGCCCCGAACCGATGGCGGACGACGCGTACCAGCCCACCGGGAGCAACGAGGAGCAGGAGGACGCCGCGCCGCTGGACCTGCAGGACGCCGTCGACGAACGGACCTACGACGACACCCTCGACGAGGGCTACTCCCCGCCGGAGAAGCCCCTGGGCGTCACCAAGCACGGCACCACCGCCGCGGAGCAGCACGAGGGCGAGACCCTCGACGAACGGCTGTCCCAGGAGGTCCCCGACGTGTCCGCGGAACCGGCCGGGGACGGCGTGGGCGACACCCCCGAGGGCGACGGCGAACCGGTGGACCCCGAGGCGGGCAGCGCCCGTGCCGGCCGCCTGGTCGCCCCGGACGAGGGCGCCCACCCCGACACCACGAAGGAGACCGTCGCGTCCGACATGGGCATCGACGGCGGAGCGGCCGGCGCGGAGGAGGCCGCGGTACACGTGGTGGAGGACGACAGCGCCCTGCCCGACGCGGACGAGTAGGGCCCTGTCGGTCGGCTACGGCAGCAGCTTCTCCATCGCCGCGGGTCCCTCCGCCGCCAGCTTGCGCTTGGCCCACTCCAGATTGCGGGGCGTGAGGTCCTTGCCCGAGGCGAGGACGAGGTCCTCCGGCGACACGTCGGTGCCGGTGCGGGCGTGGAGCAGGCGGTCCGGGGTGGTGCGGTCCTCGGGCGGCCGGGACTGGGGCTGTGACGTCGACATGTTCTCTGCTCCTAGGGTCCGGATCGCTGGTGCGGCCCCGGTGCTGAAAAACGGGTCCGCTATCACCATTCCCCGCGCGAGCCCGGCGTGCATCCGGAGAGCGCGGACCGGCCGTCCGGGGGCCCGGACACCCCGTTCGGACGCCCACCGATGTCGCGTCGCCGTACTCCGGGTGACGGTGGAGGCTCGCCGGCGGTGTCAGGGCCCGCCCCGGGGACGGGGCGCGAGCACGAGCATCGTGACGTCGTCCCGTACGTCCGGGCTGTACCGGACGAGGTCGGCCCACACTCGCTCGGCCAGGGCGGCCGGGTCCTCGTGCGCGAGGTCCGGCAGCCGCTCGGCCAGCGGATAGAAGGCCCCGTCGGCGTCCCTGGCCTCGGTGACACCGTCGGAGGCGAGGAAGAGCCGGTCACCGGCGCGCAGCGGCACCGAGACGACCCGGGGCGGGGCGACCCCGGCGAGGCCCAGCCCGAGCGGAGTGCACGGCTCGACGTCCAGTTCGACGGCCCGCCCGTCCCGCAGCAGCAGCGGCCCGGACTGCCCGCACGCCACGATCCGCACCTGGCGCGCGTCGGTGGAGAAGTCGAGCAGCACCGCCGTGGCGAACAGCTCGGCATGCGGCTCGTCCGCGGAGTCCACCGCCATCCTCCGGTCGAGGCGGGCCGCCACCGCCTCCGGGTCCGGCTGGTCCAGCACCGCCTCCCGGAAGGCCCCCAGCAGCGACGCGACCGTGGCGACGGCCGACAGCCCGTGCCCCTGCACATCGCCCATGACCGCCCGTACGCCGTAGGGGCCCGCCCGCACGTCGAAGAAGTCGCCCCCGACCAGCGTCCCGCGTTGCGCGGCCCGGTACAGCCCCGCGCACCGCACCGGCCCGACCCGCTCCGGCAGCGGCGGCACGACCGCCCGCTGCGCGGCCTCGGCGACCGAGCGCTCGGTGACCAGCTGCGCGTCCCGCCTGCTGCGGACGAATGACAGCAGCACGCTCAGGACCGAGACGAAGCACACGGTCAGCAAATCCGTGGTGCCGGGCGCGTTGAGGTTGAAGACCGGGACGCTCAGCACGACCACCACCAGCGCGCCCAGCACCGCCGTGGCCGCCGGGCCGTGCGCCAGGACGGCCAGCGGCGGGATGGCGCCCAGCAGGAAGCCGATGTCGAGCGGCTCCGGGCTGATCAGCTCCGCCGCGCACACGCCCGCGAGCAGCGCGGTCGGCAGCACCCGCGCCCACAAGGGCGGCGGTGCGCCGCGCAGCCAGCCGGGCCCGTCCCGGTCGGGGGCCCGGCGGAACCGGCCGCGCGCACTGCTCACACCACCACGCTGCTACGCCCGACGGTCCCCCGCACGCCGGGGCTCTCGAGGGCCACTTGAGCGCGGTCCGGAATTCCGTGGACGGGTGATCGGTGATCGCGTAACGTGTGGCGCGCCACGCCCGAGACCAGTGGAAGGAGGGCTGAGCCGTGCAGTTCACACCGTTCCCGCGCTCCCTCCCCCTTGTCCCGGCGTGCTGCGACTGACCGACCGGGAGCGCTCTTCGCAGTCTGCTTCTCGGAGGAATTCCCATGACCGATCCGGTCATCCGCACGCTCGACGCGAGCGACGCCGCTCTCTTCGACACCATGCCCGACCCGCTGGGCGCCCGTGAGGGCCACCGGCTGACCCGGCACCGCCCCGACTGGAAGCGCGTGGCGCTGCGCGACGGCCGCGTCGTCGCCCGCGGCGCCTGGTGGGGCGGGCCCGACGACACCGAGCCCGTCAACCTCAACTGGTTCGACGTGGCGGAAGGCGAGGAGGAGGCGGGCGCCGCGCTCCTGCGCTCCGCCCCCTGGCAGGTCGAACTGGAGCTGAACCTGCCCGCGGGATGGCGCGACGACCCGGCCCTGCGCACCGCGGCCGAGACCCGCTTCACCGCCGCGCGCAAGGCCGGCTACGACCTCCTCGTCGAACGCCTCATGTACCGCTGGACCCCCGACCTCGGCCTGCCCGAGCGGCCCGGGCGCCTGGAGTTCCGCGCCGAACCGGACGACGCCGTGTTCTTCGACGCGCTGCGCCGCATCCACTCCGTCACCCTGGACGCCCACGCCCTCAAGGCCATCGAGGAGGGCGGACTCGACCGGGCGGCCCAGGAGGAACTCGACTTCTTCCACTGGTGCCCCTCGCCCCGCGAGTGGTGGCAGGTCGCGTACACCCCCGATGGCGAGCCGGCCGGCATCCACATCCCGGCCCACAACCCCTCCGGCCCGTGCATCGGCTTCATCGGCGTCCTGCCCGACCAGCGGGGCCGCGGCTACGCCTACGACCTCCTGGCCGAGTGCACCCACTTCCTCGCCACGCAGGGCGCGGAGTTCGTCTCCGCCGCCACGGACCAGGGCAACTTCCCCATGGCCGCGAACTTCACCAAGGCCGGCTATCCCGTGGTCAGGGAACGCCTCAACTTCCATCCGGCGCGGGAAGGGGCCTGAGGCACACCTCGGCGGAGGAACCGAGCCGAGCGGCTGATCTGCCGACCGAAGACCTTCCGGGCCGCATGCACGCGGCCCGGACATGAGGGCGTACGTCTTTCACGGCACCGTGACGTTGCCGCCGTACGTCTCCGGCTGCGCTCCTGAAATCAGCCATCCACCAACGCGGCCACCAGGCGTGTCATGGGGGGCCGTGGGTCAGGCGCGCCCGGCCAGCTGGTCATCAGGAGGTGGTGGGCGGTGCCGACGATGGCCAGGGCCACCGTGCCCGGATCAACGGTCTCCGCCACCCGGCCGAGCCCCCGCTCGGCCCGCAGATAGCCGGTGATGGCCTCCTGGATCGCCGTGAAACCGGGCGCCCCGCCTTCCAGAGCCTCGCGGACGCGCAGCGCGGCGGCGGGGCGAGTCATGGCGAGGCTCGAGATGGCGGGGCCGCCGGAGTCGAACAGCGCGAGGGCGACGGCAACGAGGTTCCGTGCCACGGTGGCCTGTCCGGCGAGCTCCGACAGTTCCTGGGCCTTCGCCGCCGTCCGGGCGAACCGATCGAGGCAGAGCTCGGCCACGAACTCGTCGAACCCCGCGAAGTGCGCATGCAGCAGCCCCTTGGCGCAGCCCGCCTCTGTCGTGACGGACCGGCTGGTGAGCGCGCCGGGCCCCTCCCTTTCCACGACGCGCTCGGCCGCCGCGAACAGTCGCTCGCGTACGTCCGGCGTCGCCACTCCGCGCGGTGACATGGGCTCCTCTTCCGTTCCTCCTGCGCCGCCCTCAAAGGGACGCCACGCCCTGGATGGTAGCGGGGTATTGCCAGTATGGGCGTGCGCCCATACTGTTTGGGCACGCGCCCATACTGTTTGGGCACGCGCCCATACTTCGTCGTCCGTCACAGGAGGCAGCCGTGCCCGACATCGTCAACACCGAACAGGCTCAGGCGTGGAACGGTCCCGAAGGAGCCCACTGGGCCCGCAACCAGGACCGCTGGAACGCGGTGAACGGGGGTTTCGACGAGCCGCTCCTCGACGCCGCCGGAATCACCCGGGACCACCGCACCCTCGACCTCGGCTGCGGCTCCGGGCAGACCACGCGCCTCGCCGCGCTCCGGGCGCCCCAAGGGCGGGCGCTGGGCCTTGACCTGTCCGGCCCGATGCTGGCCGAGGCCCGGTCCCGCGCGGAGCGAGAGGGCATCGCCAACGTCTCCTTCGTCCAAGGCGACGCGCAGACACACCCCTTTGAGGCGGGGGTGTTCGACGCGGCGATCAGCCGCTACGGGGTGATGTTCTTCGCCGACCCCGTGGCGGCGTTCGGCAACGTCGGCCGGGCGCTGCGACCCGGCGGGCGCCTGGCGTTCGTCTGCCCGGCCGATGCCACGCTCAACGACTGGGTGACGGCGATGGCGGCACTGAGCGACTTCCTGCCGGTCGGCGACTTCGGGCGGCCGGGGCTACCCGGCATGTTCTCCCTGGCCGCGCCGGACCGCATCCGCGACATCCTCACCGCGGCCGGCTTCACCGGCATCACCGTCGACCAGACGCAAGCCTGGGGAACCTGGGGACACGGAGCCGAGGACGCGGCGGAGTTCCTGCTGGACACGGGTCCCGGTCGCCACCTGATGGAACAGGCCGACACGACCGCACGGGCCCGCGCCCGCCGCACCCTGACGGACCATCTGCGCGACCACGAGGCGGCCGACGGCACGGTCCGGCTGCGCAGCACGTCGTGGCTGGTCATCGCGGATCGCCCGACCGATTCGTCGGACAGGCCCTGAGCCTGCTTCGAGGCGGGTTCCACGACGGTGAGGCCCCGGCGCCGCGGCTCACGTACAGCCGGGTGTCGCCGTACCGTTACTCAAGGCGGCGATAGCAGAAGGCCGACCTCACCGTCACCGACCTCAAGCCGTTCACCGACGACGACCCCAAGGGCCCCGGCTTCTCCGCCGCCGCCCTCCTCCAGTACGGCACCGGCTCGCTCAGCGGCAACTACCTGATCACCGGCCTCGGCGTGTCGCTGGGCATGGCCGCCCTGAGTCTGATGCTCGGCAACCCGCTCTCCGGCTTCGCCGGCGGACCGCACTGGCTGCCCGACGGCTGGTCCACCGTCGGACAGGTCCTCCCGCCCGGAGCTGACCCTCGCCGCCTGGGCGCTGCTCGGCATGGCGCTGACGTTCATCGCCTACCGACGCGGCACCAGGACCACTTAAGTACGGGCCAGGGCAGGGCACTTCGGGCCGTCACGGGGGCTTGGAACACGCACTGAGGACCGCCATGTCGACCTCGGGCTGCCGTGGGATCCGAACGTCAGACCCTAGCGAGCGGCGCCGTTCAACACGTGCTCGGCCGCCGTGAGGATCTCCGTGACCCGGAGGCCGAACGCCGCGTCGCAGGCGTGCGGGCGGCCGGTGCGGGCGGCGGTGAGCAGGGCGTCCGCCGCGCGCTTCAGGGCGGGGACCGCTCCGTCGGCGCTCTCCGGCAGGACCGCGATCCCGGCCTCCCCGTGGAGCTCCACGGCGGCGCCGGACGCGGCGGGCGGTGCCGTCAGGCTCAGCGTGAGCGTGCTCGACGCGCCGCCCGCGTGGTCGAGGACGACATGGGCCGTGTCCCCGGGCCCGTAGGCCGCCGCCGTCACACGGCGCACGTCGCCGAGCACCGGCAGCAGCACGGACAGGGCGTGCGGCCCGACGTCCCACAGCGCGCCCTTCTCCCGCCGCCACGGCGTCGCGAAGGGACTCTCACTGGTGAACACCGCCCCGAGCCACTGCGCCCGCCCGGTGAACCAGCCGGGCACCGCCGCCTGCTCGGCGATCCACGTCGCCGGCTCGGGCTGGAAGCGGGTCGTGAAGAACACGACCGAGGCGACACCGGCCTCCTCGACGGCCTGCACCACGGCCCGCCCCTGCTCCACCGTCGGCGCGAGCGGCTTGTCGAGCAGCAGATGGCACCCGGCCCGGGCCGCCCGCGCGGCCAGCGAGGCCTGCACGTCCGGAGGCAGCGCGACGGCGACCGCGTCGACGTCGGCGAACAGCTCGTCCACGTCGTCGTAGGCGCGGACGCCGTGCCGCTCGGCCAGCTCCTTGGCCGCCTCGGGGCGGCGGCCCCACACGCCGACGAAGTCCAACTCCTCATGCCCGCCCAGTGCGGGGGCGTGGGCCAGCTGTGCCCACGGGCCGGTGCCGAGCAGTCCTATGCGCATGCCGCCGCCTCTCCACGGTGCCGGAAACCGCCGCGGCCGGTTCCCGCCGACCGCTCGGCGAAGAGCGTGTCACACGGACCCGGCGGCCGGGAGCCCGGGCCGGGATCAGGGGCGACGGGCGAGCAGGAAACACGAAAGGCAGGAGAAAGGCGGGGAAAAAGAAGAAAGGCAAGGAGCGCTCTCCTTGCCACTCTCAACTTATAGCGCACAGGGGGCCTTGCGGCAAGGCCCCCCGTCTCCCGCACACTGTCGTTCCTCACCCCCCACGACCTGCGGAAACGGGAGCATGACGTGACCCCTGTGACCACGAGCGCGTTCGACCTTCCCGACCGCCTCGCCCACAAAGCCACCCCCGCGCTGATCGCCGGGGACGAGCGGCACTTCGCCGCCGTCGCCGACTGCCTGGAGCAGTCGATCGCCGAACTGTCCGACCGTCTCGAAGCCGAACGCAAGGCGCCCGGCGGCAAGGGGCGGCAGGCGATGGACCGGGACGCCGAGATCCACCGGCTCACCGCGCGCCTGCGCGCCCTGCGCCGCTTCGGACTGGACCTGTGCCTCGGGCACATGGTCGCCGCGGACGGCTCCGAGCCCGTGTACGTGGGGCGCCTCGGCCTCACGGACGGCGAGGGGCGCCGGCTGCTGGTCGACTGGCGCTCCCCGGCCGCCGAGCCGTTCTTCGGAGCCACCCACGCCGACCCGATGGGGTTGGCGAGCCGCCGCCGCTACCGCTGGACCGACGGCCGGATCAGCGACTACTGGGACGAGGTGTTCACCGCCGACGCCTTCGACGGGCACGCCGCGCTCGACGACCAGTCCGCCTTCATCGCCAGCCTGGGCAGCGACCGTTCACCCCGCATGCGGGACGTGCTCGGCACCATCCAGGCCGACCAGGACGCCATCATCCGCGCCGGCTCCCGCGGCGCCCTCGTCGTCGACGGCGGTCCCGGCACGGGCAAGACCGTCGTCGCCCTGCACCGCTCCGCCTACCTCCTGTACTCCGACCCGCGCCTCGGACAGCACCGCCGGGGCGGCGTGCTGTTCGTCGGCCCGCACCGGCCCTACCTGTCCTACGTCTCCGACGTCCTGCCCAGCCTCGGCGAGGAGGGCGTGCAGACCTGCGTCCTGCGGGACCTCGTCGACGAGGGAGCCACCGCGGGGGAGGAGACCGACCCGGACGTGGCCCGGCTGAAGTCGTCCGCGGACATGGTGCGGGCGATCGAGAAGGCCGTCCGCTTCTACGAGGAACCGCCCACCGAGGCCATGACGGTCACGACCCACTGGTCCGACATCCGGCTGACCGCCGCCGACTGGGCCGTGGCGTTCGAGGCGGCGGAACCCGGCACCCCGCACAACGAGGCCCGCGACCAGATCTGGGAGGAACTGCTCACCCTCCTCGTCGACAAGCACGAGGGCGACGTCCCCGAAGCCCTGCTCCGCAAGGCGCTGTCCCAGGACCGGGAGTTGCTCGGTGCCTTCCACCGGGCCTGGCCGGTCCTCGAGGCGACCGACCTCGTCGGGGACCTCTGGTCGGTACCGGCCTATCTGCGGATGTGCGCTCCCTGGCTCACCCGCGAGGAGGTGCGCACGCTGCAGCGCGACGACCCCCGGGCCTGGACGGTGTCCGACCTGCCCCTGCTGGACGCGGCACGGCAGCGGCTCGGCGACCCGGAAGCGTCCCGGCGCGAGCGACGGCGCGAGGCCGCCGTCGCCGCCCAGTGCGCGCACATGGCCGACGTCATCGACGACCTGCTGGAAGCCCACAGCTACGACGACGGCGAAGGCGTGCTGGTCATGCTGCACGGCCAGGACATGCGCAACTCCCTGGTCGACGACAGCGCCCTGCCCACCGCCGACCCGGACCGGCTCGCCGGGCCGTTCGCGCACATCGTCGTGGACGAGGCCCAGGAACTGACCGACGCCGAGTGGCAGATGCTGCTGCTGCGCTGCCCGTCCCGCAGCTTCACCATCGTCGGGGACCGCGCCCAGGCCCGGCACGGCTTCACGGAGTCGTGGCGGGAACGGCTGGAGCGGGTCGGGTTCGACCGGATCGACCTGGCGTCCCTGAGCGTCAACTACCGGACGCCCGAGGAGATCATGGCGGAGGCCGAGCCGGTCATCCGGGCCGCTCTCCCGGACGCCAACGTCCCCGTCTCCATCCGCAGCGGCGGCGTCCCCGTCGTCCACGGACCCGTCTCGGACCTGCACCGGGTCCTCGACGCCTGGCTGGCCGCACACGCCGAAGGGACCGCCTGCGTCATCGGCGATCCCTCGTTCCGGCCGGCTTCCCCGCGCGTACGGTCGCTGACCCCTCGGCTGTCGAAGGGGCTGGAGTTCGACCTGGTCGTGCTCGTCGACCCGGAGCGCTTCGGCACGGGCGTCGAAGGGGCGGTCGACCACTACGTGGCGATGACCCGGGCGACGCGGGAGCTCGTGATCCTCACGAGCTCCTGACGCCCGCCCGGGCCGAGGGCGGCAGCCCGCTACGCGACGAGTTCCTTGCGGATGCGGTCCAGCATGAACGCCGACGACTCCTTCGCCCGCTCCTCCCAGGCGAAGACGCAGGCCGTGGCGACACCGTCGAAGCCCAGCTCGCGCAGGGTGCCGAAGAAGGCGTCCCAGTCGACCTCGCCCTGACCGATGTCGAGGTGCTGGTGGATCCGGGCCGGGGTGCCCGGCGGGTTCAGGATGTAGCGCAGCCCGCTGGAGCCCTTGTGGTTGAAGGAGTCCGCGATGTGCACGTGCTGGAGCTTGTCACCGGCGTAGCGCATCATCGCCGCGATGTCCGCACCGACCTCCGAGGCCCCGGAGAGGTGGAAGGAGTGCGGGGCGCAGTACAGGTAGTTCACCCACGGCTTGTTGATCGCGCGCACGAGATCGACGGCCGGGGTGTTCTCCTCGCAGAAGTCGTCCGGATGGGCCTCCAGGTTCAGAGCGATGCCTTCGCGCTCGAACACCGGCAGCAGCTCCTCCAGCGAGCGCCAGAACGCGGCCTCGCTCTCGGCGGCCCGCTCGGGGCGGCCGTTGAACTCCGAGTTCATCAGCGGGCATTCGAGCTCGACGGTGATCTCGATCATCCGCTTCCAGTAGCGGACGGCCGCCTGCCGCTCGGTCTCGTCCGGCGAGGACCACTTGTACAGCGGCAGCACCGAGGACAGCTGGACGCCGTGCGTGCGCAGCGCGTTCTTCAGCTCGGCCACCCGGGCGTCGTCCGCCCGCGGGTGCAGGAAGAACGGCATGAAGTCCGCACGCGGCGACAACTCGATGTACTCGTAGCCCAGTTCGGCGACCGTGCGCACCATCTCGTCGATCGGCAGGGCACGGAACATGTACGGGTCGATGGCGATCTTCACGCGGTCCCTCCGTAGAACGCGGGGCGGGGCTTCATGTCGGTGGTGACGGTCTCGCCGCCGGACTCCAGGGACCGGACGGCGGCGTCGGTGATGACGGTGGCGGCGTAGCCGTCCCAGGCGGACGGGCCGGTGGGCTGCGTGCCGGCCGCCACCGAGGCGACCCACTCGCGGAACTCGGTGTCGAAGGCCTCCGCGAACCGGTCCTTCCAGTCCTGCAGCACTCCCGTGCCGTGCCGGGCCGCCGTGCGGATCCCGACGGCCGCCGGGTCGGGCAGTCGCACCAGGCCGTCCTCGCCGACGACCTCGCACTGGATGTCGTAGCCATACTGGCAGTTGACGAAGACCTCCAGGTCGATCCGGACGCCCGCGGACGTCTCGAAGATCATGATCTGGGGGTCCTTCAGGTGCGCGAAGCGCTTGCTCGTGGCGCGCGGGGTGACCACCTGGGCGGAGACGATCTCGTCGTCGAGCAGCCAGCGCAGCACGTCGATCTCGTGCACGGCCGTGTCCTGGGCGGCCATGGCGGAGTGGTACGACTCCGGCACGGTCGGATTGCGGTGGGCGCAGTGCACGATCAGCGGGGCCCCGAGCGAACCGGTGGACAGGACCTCCTTCATCTGCCGGTAGCCGGGGTCGAAGCGGCGCATGAAACCGACCTGCACCAGCCGGAGGCCGTGCGCCCGCTCGGCCTCGACGATCCGCAGACAGTCCTCGGCGGTCGTGGCCAGCGGCTTCTCGCAGAACACCGGCTTGCCGGCGGCGATCGCGTTCAGGACGTGCTCGGCGTGCGTGGGTCCCCAGGAGGTGACGAGGACGGCGTCCACGTCGGGGGAGGCGACCAGGTCGGCGCCGGTGGGCAGCGCCGTGGCACCGGTCCGGGCCGCCACCTCGGCGGCGCGCCCGGCGTCGATGTCGGTCACGGCCGTGACACTCGCCCCGGTGACGACCTCGGTGAGCCGCCGGATGTGGTCCTGGCCGATCATTCCGGCGCCGATGACGCCTACACGTACGGTCATGATGACTCCTTGCAAGGTGGTCAGGAGAAGCGCGTCCGCAGCTCGGCCTCGAGGGTTTCGAGGGTGCGGCCCTTGGTCTCGGGGACGTACAGCTTCACGAAGGTGAGGGACAGCACGCCCGCCACCACGAACAGGAAGAACGTGTTGGAGATCCCGATCCCGGAGACCAGGGACGGGAAGACCAGCCCGATCACGAAGTTGGTCAGCCACAGCACCACGGCCGCCACACCCATGCCGAAGCCGCGCATCCGCATCGGGAAGATCTCCGACAGCATCAGCCAGGTCACCGGCGAGATCGCGCCCTGCTGGAAGGCGAGGAACGTGACCGTCATGGCGAGCACCGCGAACGCCCGCGGATCACCGGAGGGCAGCACCAGCGAGAAGATCCCGATCAGCAACAGGGCCGCCGTGGTGCCGATCTGACCGGTCATCAGCATCGGTCGGCGCGGCACACGGCCCAGCAGCCAGATGCCGACGAACGTGGCCAGCACCGAGATCACGCCGTTGGCGATGTTCGCCGTCAGCGCGCTGTCGGCGGCGAAGCCGGCGTCCGTCAGGATCTGCGTGCCGTAGTACATGATCGTGTTGACGCCGGTGATCTGCTGCACGATCGCGATGCCGAACCCGACGAACATCAGCTTGCGCACCCACGGCGTGCTCTTGATGTCCTGCCAGCCGCCCAGCTTCTCCTGCTCGTCCTTGACGGCGAGCGCGGTGACCTCCTTCAGCTCGGCCTCGGCCCGGGCCTGCGACCGCACCTGGCGCAGGACTTCGAGGGCCTCGCCGAAGCGGCTCTGCGAGGCCAGCCAGCGCGGACTCTCCGGCATCACCAGCATGCCGAACCACAGCACCACGGCCGGCAGCGTGGCGATGACCAGCATCCAGCGCCACACGCCACCGGACTCGCCGCCGACCTGGGCGATGATCGCGTTGGACGTGAACGCGAGCAGCTGACCGGTGACGATCATCAGCTCGTTGCGGGTGACGAGGGCGCCGCGCCGCTCGGCGGGCGACACCTCCGCGAGGTAGACCGGCACGGTCACCGAGGCACCGCCGACCGCGAGACCGAGCACGAACCGTGCCACGATCATCACCTCGGTGGTCGGCGCGAGCGTGCAGCCGAGCGCGCCGACGAAGAACAGCACCGCCAGCAGCAGGATGTTGCGCCGCCTGCCGCGCGCGTCCGACAGCCGCCCGCCGGTCACCGCGCCCAGCGCGGCACCCAGCAGCAGCGAGCTGGTGACCATGCCCTCGGTGACCGGGGTCAGTCCGAGGTCGTCGGTCATGTAAGGCAGGGCGCCGTTGATGACGCCCGTGTCGTAGCCGAAGAGCAGACCACCGAACGTGGCGATGATCGTGATCAGCCGCAGCCGCCGCTTCACCGCCGGCGGGGCGTCGTCCGCGACGGCGGTGGCGGGGGTGGGGATGGGGGCCGGTGTCGTGTCGTCCCTGACGTCCATGGCCGCTCCTTACCTGTCGATGTTCGGGCGCCGGGTACCCGACAGGCCGCAGCCGGCCAGGTACTCGCGGGTGCCAGCCGCGATGGGCAGCGGCACCTCCGGGGCGCACGGGTACAGGTCCTGCTCGACGATCACGAACAACTCCGCGTCGAGCTTGGCGAGTTCGCCGACCACCTCGGCCGGATCGGGCACCCCCGCCGGCGGCGACACGCACACTCCGCGCTTCACGGCCTCACCGAAGGACAGGTCCTCGGCCGCGACCTGCGCCAGGATCTCCGGGTCCATCTGCTTGATGTGCACATAGCCGACCCGCTCACCGAACCGGCGGATCAGATCGAGGTTGTCCCCGCCGCCGTACGCCACATGCCCCGTGTCCAGGCACAGGTTGGTGTACCGGCCGTCGGACTCGTTCAGCAGCCGCTCGATCTCCGCCTGCGTCTGGATGTGGCTGTCGGCGTGCGGATGGACCACCAGCCGTACGTCGTACTCCTCCAGCAGCAGCTTGCCCAGCCGGTCGGCGGCCCGGCCGAACCCCGCCCACTGCTCGGCGGTCAGTTCGGGGGATTCGGTGAACGCGCCCGTCTTCTCGTCCCGGTACATCGGCGGGATGAAGACCAGGTGGTGCGCTCCCGCGGCGGCGGTCAGCGCAGCGACCTGCCGGACGTGGGCCAGCATCTCGTCCCACGCCTCGGGGCGGTGCAGCGCGCCGAACGCGGTACCACCGGAGACCTTCAGACCCCGCGCGTCCAACTCGGCCTTCAGCCGCTGCGGGTCGGTGGGCAGATAGCCGTACGGGCCGAGCTCCAGCCACTCGTAGCCGGCCTGCACCAGCTCGTCGAGGAAGCGGGTGTACGGGACCTGGTGCTCGTCCTCGGGGAACCAGACGCCCCAGGAGTCGGGGGCGGAGCCGAGGCACAGGTTGCCGACGGTGGTGCGGATCGGGGGAGGCGCCGTTGCCATGGTGCGTGTCCTTTGGGGAGAGGGACGGGGAGGTCAGTTGGAGGTGGGGAAGTCGAAGCCCGCGGTGACGTGCTGGGCCTGCTGGGGCCAGCGGGTGGTGACGACCTTGGGGCGGGTGTAGAAGCGGATGCCCTCGGGGCCGTGGACGGGGGAGTCGCCGATGAGGGAGTCCTTCCAGCCGCCGAAGGAGTAGTAGGACATCGGCACGGGCACCGGCACGTTGACGCCGATCATGCCGACGTGGACGTTGCGCTGGAACCGGCGGGCGGCTTCGCCGGAGCCGGTGAACAGGGCGGTGCCGCTGCCGTAGGGGTTGGCGTTGATGAGGTCGATGGCCTGGTCGAGCGTGTCGCGCCGACCCCGTTGGCGCCGCGCGCCGGGTGATCCGCGGCGATGATCATCGCCTTGCCGTGCTCACCGAGCGGCGAGGCGGCTCTGACGCGCCGCGCGGCGGCCGCCGCGACCGCCCCGGGGTCCTTCACCCGTGTGTCAACGATCCGGGCGATCTTCTCAGACGGCATGGTTCACCTCACGCAGCTCGGCCTCGACCTCGTCCTGGGCGGGCATGGCGTCGGAGCAGGACAGCCGGCCCGCGACGAGGGCGCCCGCGGCGTTGGCGAAGGTGACCGTGCGCCGGGTGTCCCAGCCGGACAGCAGGCCGTGACACAGCGCCCCGCCGAAGGCGTCACCCGCGCCCAGGCCGTTGACCACCTCGACCGGAACCGGCGGAACCTTCACCGCCGTGCCCTCCCGGCCCATGGCCAGCACGCCCTTCGGGCCCTGCTTGACCACCGCCAGCTCCACCCCGGTCGCGAGGAGCGCCTTCGCGGCGGCGTGCGGGTCGCGCTCACCGGTGGCGACCTCGCATTCGTCGAGGTTGCCGACGGCGACGGTGGTGTGGCGCAGTGCTTCCGTGTAGTACGTGCGGGCCTGGTCGGCGTCGGTCCAGAACATCGGCCGCCAGTCCAGGTCGAACACCGTCGCGCCCGCCTTCGCCCGGTGGGCCAGCGCGGCCAGCGTCGCCGAGCGGCTGGGCTCCTCGCTCAGGCCCGTCCCGGTGACCCAGAAGATCCGCGCCTCGCGCACCGCCCCCAGATCCAGTTCCTCGGGCCGGATGCCCAGGTCCGGGGCCTTGGGGAGCCGGTAGAAGTACAGCGGGAAGTCGTCCGGCGGGAAGATCTCGCAGAACGTCACCGGCGTCGGCGCGATCCCCGAGACCCCGACGAACCGCGCGTCGACGCCGTACCCCTCCAGGGCCGTGCGCACGAAGTCCCCGAACGGATCCCGCCCCGTCTTGGTGACCACGGCCGCCGAACGGCCGTAACGGGCGGCGGCCACCGCGACGTTGGTCGGACTGCCGTCGAGGTACTTGCCGAACGAGGTGACCTCCGCCAGCCCCACGCCCGTCTGGAGCGGATACACATCCACTCCCACGCGGCCCATGGTCAGCACATCGAACGGCATCACGCTGCGTTTCCCCTCTCTGTCGCGCTCTACTAGCGCGCTCTAGTTCGAGTACGATGACCCCTGTCCAAATGTCATGTCAATAGCTTGTTGCCGGGAGATTGCAGGATCCCTGTACGAGGATCCGAACGGATGCCGCACGGCTCCCGGAGCGGGACACCCCGTAAGGTGGGCGGCGTCGGAGGGTGGGTTCACAGGTGGATGCATCGGGCAGGCAGCGGCCCACGATGGCGGACGTCGCCGAGAAGGCGGGCGTGTCCCGCGCGCTCGTCTCGATCATCTTCCGCAACCAGGCGGGCGCCAGCCGGGAGACCCGGGAACGGGTCCTGCGCGTGGCCGACGAGATCGGCTACCGCCCGGACAGCGCCGCCCGGCTCCTGGCCCGGGGCCGCAGCCGCACGCTCGGCGTGATGTTCACCGTGCACCAGACTTTCCACACGGACCTCATCACCGGCATCTACCCCGAGGCCGAACGCCTCGGCTACGACGTGCTGCTCTCCGGGGCCACCCACGGCCGCAGCGAGGCCAAGGCCGTCGAGGCGCTGCTCAGCCACCGCTGTGAGGCGGTGATCCTGCTCGGCCCGGACGCCGCGCCCGCCTACCTCGACGAGCTCGGGCAGCGCACGGTCGCCGTCTCGGTCAGCCGCCGGGTGCCCCAGGCCCGGGTCGACTTCGTGCACTCCGCCGAGGCCAAGGGCGTCCGGCAGGCCATGGACCACCTGGTGGAGCTGGGGCACCGCAGGATCGTGCACATCGACGGCGGACGCGGCCCCGGCTCGGCGGAGCGGCGGCGCGCCTACCGGGCCGCGATGCGCCGCCACGGGCTGGAGGACGAGGCGAGGGTGATTCCCGGTCACCACACCGAGGAGTCCGGCATCGAGACGGGCTGCCTGCTCCTGGCCGAGCGTGACGCCGGCCGGCCGCTGCCGACGGCGGTCCTCGCCGGCAACGACCGCTGCGCGATGGGCCTGCTGATGGCCCTCACCCGCGCGGGCGTCGAGGTGCCGCGCGACCTGTCCGTCGTCGGCTACGACGACAGCCACCTCTCGCACCTGATGCCGATCGGCCTGACCACCGTCCGCCAGGATGCGGTCCTCATGGCCGAGCACGCCGTCCGCTTCGCCGTCGAGCGGCTGGAGAACGGGGAGCTGCAGCCGCGGGAGGCGGTGCTGGATCCCAAGCTGGTGGTGCGGGGCACCAGTGGGCCGGTCCCGAAGGCGGCGGGACCGGCCTGACGCGCCGCCCGGCCCCCGGCCCCGCTAGCGCGTGCCCTTCTTGGCGAACTCCGCGATGGTGTCGACGTTGTCCTTCGTGACGAAGGCCGGACCGGTCAGCACGGGAGCGGTGCCGCCGCCGCTGAAGTTGCCGTTCGTCCTGTACAGCCACAGCGCGTCGACGGCGAGGTAGCCCTGGAGGTAGGGCTGCTGGTCGACGGCGAAGTCGATGCTGCCGTCCTGGATGGCCCCGACGAGATCCTTGTTGAGGTCGAAGGTGGCGACCTTCGCCTCGCTGCCCGCGTCCTTTACCGACTGCACGGCGGTCAGGGCGATGGGGGCGCCGAGCGTGACCACCTGGTCGATGGAGGAGTCCTTCTGGAGCTTGGCGGTCAGGGTCGACTTCACGGAGGGCATGTCGGTGCCGTTGACGTACAGGTTCTCCGTCGTGCCCTTGAAGCCCTTCTTCAGGCCGGCGCAGCGGGCCTCCAGGGCGACCTGGCCCTGCTCCTGGATCACACAGACGGCGTGCTTGGCGCCCTGCTGGTTGAGGCGCTCGCCGAAGGCCTGGCCGGCGATGTTCTCGTCCTGGCCGAAGTACTCGAGCATGCCGAGTTCCTTCCAGTTGTCCAGGCCGGAGTTGAAGCCGACGACGGGGATGCCGGCCGCCTTGGCCTTGGCCACCACCGCCTTCATGGCGTCGGGCTTGGCGGCGGTGAGGGCGATGCCGTCGACCTTCTGGTCGATGGCGTTCTGCACCAGGTTGGCCTGGTTCCCGGCGACCGGGTCGCTGGAGTAGACGAGCTTGATGTTGTCCTTCGCGGCCGCGGCCTGGGCGCCCTTGCGGATCAGGTCCCAGAAGGTGTCGCCGGGCGCCGCGTGGGTGATCAGGGCGACGGTCATCCGCGGGGTGGTGGCCTTGCCCGCGGCGGCGTCGGTGCCGCCGGCCTCGGACTTCTTGCCGCCGGAGCCGCTGGAGCAGCCGGTGGCGAGCAGGGCGCCCGTGAGGACTGCGGCGGTCAGGGCGGCGGCTCTGTGGTGTCTGTGCATGTCGGGTGCACCTCACTGTGCTGGGACGAGGGGCCGCGCCCGGTCCGGGGAGGGAGGCGAGGGGTGGGTGCCCTGGGCGGCGGCGGTCATGGGGTGTGCGGCGGTCCTGGGTGCGGACCCCTGCGGTGGTGGTGGTTGGAGCGCGCCACTAGCGCGCTCTAGTGGCAGGTACTATGCGGGCGCCTTCGAGTGATGTCAACAGCTTTGTCAGGACGTTCCAACAAAAAGGGCCGCTCGCACCCGCCGGTGGTGAGCGGCGGGTGCGGGCGGCCTCGGCCGGACGGTCCCGGACCGTCCTGATCGTTCGGGCCCCGTTACTCGGGTCTGCTGATGTTGACCATCCAGGGGACGCCGAAGCGGTCCGCGCACATGCCGAACTCGTCGCCCCACATCTGCTTCTCCAGCGGTACCGACACCGAGCCGCCCTCGGACAGCTTCTCCCAGTAGCCGCGCAGCTCGGCGCCGTCGTCGCCGCTCAGGCTCACGGAGAAGGGGCTGCCCTGCGGGGCCTCCGTGCCCGGCGGGTTGTCGGCGCCCATCAGGGTGAAGCCGCTCGGGGTCTCCAGCATGCCGTGCATGATCTGGTCGGCGTTCGGGGCGTCCGCCTGGCCGAAGTCGCCGTAGGTGTTGAGGACCAGGGTGCCGCCGAAGACCTCCTGGTAGAACTCCATCGCCTGGCGGGCGTCGCCGTTGAACGTGAGGTACGGGTTGAGACGCGAGACCATGAGAACCTCCCGGAAGGGGGCAGGGGCCGGTTGCGCGCAGCGTAACGCCGGGCACCGACAACGGCGCGCCGGGCGAGCGGTGACCGCCGGGCGGGGCGGTGCCGCCGGGTGACCGGCGCCGCGGCCAACCACGTTGCTAGCGTGGTCCTTTGAGCAGAGGGGGAGGACCGCGCTCATGACACCGCATACGTTCCGCATCGGTGGGGAGCTGGACGTGCGCCGGCTCGGGTTCGGCGCCATGCGCCTGCCGACCGAGCCCGGCCCGGACCGGGAGAACGCCCTCGCGGTCGCCCGGCGGGCCGTGGAGCTGGGCGTCACGCTGATCGACACGGCCCACCTCTACGGCGGGGGAGCCAACGAGGAACTCCTCGCCGAGGCGCTGCACCCCTACCCGGAGGGGCTGCTGATCACCACGAAGGTCGGAGTCGCGCGCACCGGCCCCGGAGGCGAGTGGAAGCTCGACGGGCGGCCCGCGATCCTCCGCGAGCAGGTCGAGCAGGCCCTGCGGCGGCTGCGGCTGGAGCGGATCGAACTGCTCCAGCTGCACCGCATCGACCCCGACACGCCGCTCGCCGACCAGCTCGGCACGCTGCGGGAGCTCCAGACCGAGGGCCTCGTCGGCCGGATCGGGCTGTCGGAGGTCACCGTCGCCGAGCTGGACCGGGCCCGGGAGATCATCGACGTCGTGAGCGTGCAGAACCGCTACAGCCTGCTCGACCGGGAGCACGAGCCCGTGCTCGCCGCGTGCGAGGCGGCCGGCATCGCCTTCCTGCCCTGGCGGCCCGTCGCCTGGGGCGAGGCAGGCGCCCACGCCGGGATCGCCGCCGTGGCGGCCGACCTCGGGGCCACGCCCACACAGGTCGCGCTCGCCTGGCTGCTCGACCGCTCACCGGTCGTCCTCCCGATCCCCGGTACGGCCCGGATCGAGCACCTGGAGGAGAACATCGCCGCGGCCGGACTGGAACTGACGCCCGCCCACCGCGACCGCCTCGACGGCCTCGACCTGCCGGGCGACGGGGCGCCGGCGGACTGAGGCGGGGCCGGGGCCGTCGTACGCAGACTCACGCCTCGTCGGCGGACCCGTTGTTCCAGTCGTACGGGCCTCCGCCGCGCCACTCGATCAGCTCGGTGTCGTCGACGGCCGTGTCCGTGGTGGGCAGGCCCTCGCGGTGCAGGAAGTCCAGCACGTCGAACAGGCTGTAGGCGACGCCCATGTTCTCGCCGTGGATGGTCACCAGCCGTCCGCCGTCCGACGCGGGCGGCTGCACGACCACAGGGGGTTGACCGTCCATGCCCCCACCATGCGCCCGAAACCGGCGCTTCGCAGCTCGGCTGCGACCAGAAGCGGGACGAACCGGCCCGCTGTGCGCCGGTGACAAGGCGCGATCCGGAAACTGAGTTCTCATCAGCACCCCCTGAGCGGCCCCGCGACCCAGCCCTAGCGTCCGTGGCATGGACATGAATTTCAGGAGTAGAGGGAAGTGGCGCGGCGCCGCACTGGCGGTGCTGCTGACCGCCGGGACACTCACGGCCGCCGCTCCGGGTGCCCGGGCCGACGGGGCGCGGACCGAGACACCGGTGGCGTCGACATCGCCGGTGACCGGGGTGACGGAGTCGGTCGTGCGGGTGAAGGTGCCGCTGCCGGAGTCGGCCGGGCCCCGTCCGGCCGCCTGCGACTGGCTGTCGTACCTGCGCTACCGCTCCGCCGACGGGCCCGCCGCCTCCGCCGACGCCGACCGCATCCTCGTCGCCCAGCCCGGCATCCTGGAAGGAGCGGGAGCCTTCGACGGCGTCGCCCGCAACACCGTGGCGCGCGCCGCCGAGCAGGGCCTGCACATCGAGTTCTGGGCGCTGGACCGGCGTTCCAACTGCCTGGAGGACCGCACCGGCATCGCCTCCGGCGACCAGCACACCGCCGTCGACTACTACTACCGCGGCAAACAGGTCGACGCCCGGACCTTCGACGGCTTCGCGCCCAACAGCCGACTGGGCTGGATGGCGAAGCTCGGCATCGAGCAGACCGTGCGGGACCAGTACGACCTGCTCGCCGCCGAGGTGCCCGACCAGACGCAGCGCAAGCGGAAGGTGCTGTGCGGCGGGCACTCGCTCGGCGGCGTGATCACCGGGTACTTCGCCACGGCCGACTTCGACGGCGACCGGGCCACCACGGCCGACGCCGGCCACAACCAGTGCGCCGGCTACTTCGCCCTCGACACGACCGTCGCCACCTCCCTCGCCGACCTCAGCGGCAGCCTCCCCGACGACACCAACCTGCCCGACATCGGCCTCGGCCACGGCGTGATCCAGGCCGGGCTCGACAGCGGCGTGCTCTCCCGCACCCTGTCCGCGCCGGTCCTCCTCAACCCCGAGACCATGACCCTGCTCGCCATCGCCGGCCTCGGTGCCCTGAAGGACCTGGACGGCGAGGCCGACCTGCCCCGCTACCTACCCTCCAACCTCAACATCGAGGCCACCAACCGCTTCCTGTTCTCCAAGGACACCGCGGCCTTCCTCAGCGGGACGCCCTCGGTGAAGGACTTCCGGCTCACCAACGGGGCGGTGCTCGGCGCCCTGCTGGACGACAACTCCGTGCCGCTGGCGTTCCTGCAGACCAGCGTCGGCTTCTTCGACGGCGGGCCGATCGCCGACAAGAGCTTCCCCGTCGCCAACGGGGGCACACAGCAGCCCGGGCTGTACGGCACCGCGTACAAGGCCATCCCGGACCGGCCGCAGGGCCCGCTCTACACCTGGCGCACCTACGACCGCGTCGGCGACCCCGACGACCCGGGCCACCGGTCGGCCGACGGCACGCCGTTCACCGGCCCCGGGGAGGAGGTCACCGACATCCGGCAACTGGCCCGCAGCCTGGCCGAGCAGCCGCTGGACTTCACCGAGCAGTACTTCCCGACCAAGCTCGTGACGGACCTTCAGCTGTCCACCGCCCCGCAGGTGAGGAAGCTCGTCGTCCATCCGGAGGGGCTCAAGGCCAACCCGGTGCTCACCGTCCTCGCCGGTGAGGGACTGCTGGCCGGCCGGGTCCCGCCCGAGCTGCACCCCGTGGTCGCCGACGGCTACCAGCACCTCGACGTGCTGACCGCCGCGGCCGAGCAGAACGACGGCCGGCCCGAGCCCGTCTCCACCAGCCTCGCCGCCTTCGCCCGGTCGCCCCGCTAGCCCCCGTACACACGCCCGGGGCCCGGGAGGAATTCCTCCCGGGCCCCTTCGCCTGGCGCCGCGGCTCACAGTCTGCCCGCGGCGAACGTGGCCGCCGCGTCGGCGTCGTCCCGGTAGCCCAGGTGCGCCCCGACGTCGCCGCCGCCGTTCTCGCAGACGGGGTCGCCCTTGGCGCAGATGTCCAGGGTGCGGCTCTGGTAGGTGCCGGTGACGCTCTTGCCGAGCGCCCGGATCGGGTTGCCGAACAGCAGCACGGCGGCGACCTTCGGCTCGACCGCGGCGGGCAGCGTGGCCACGATGGGGCTGCCCACCACCGCGCCCGCGCTGCTGATACCGATCGAGTTGTCGACGACGTTCGCGCCCTGCGAATAGCCGACGAGAACGAACTTCTGGTTCGGGCAGGCGGCGGCCTGGCTCTTCACGTGGTTCACCAGGTCCAGATTGCCCTGGGCCGCGGACGTCGGAGAGAGGTCGGCGGGATAGTTCACCTTGTAGCTGGACAGGCTTTTGCCCGTCACTTTCTTCTGCAGGGCGGAAAACACCGGGTCGCCGACGATGAAGCCGAGCGTGCCCGGCTCGAAGGTGCCGCGGGCCGCGACGAGTTCCACGTCCGAGCAGGCCGCGGCCGCGGCCGGGGGAGCCGAGAGGGTGGCAAGTCCGGCCCCGCCGGCCAGCGAGAGCGCGGCGAGGCACAAGCGGATACGCATGGGGGATCCTCCGCGTGTGAGGCGCGTCGAGCGCCTGCGAAAAAGGACGGCCCGAAAGTATTCGCTGTCCCTCGCCGGGTGTTATGGACGGGATTATGGAATCACCGCGGTTTTTTGTCGCCGATTGAGTACCGGTATTCAGACCGGCCGTGCTCCCAGTGATTCCGCACGCAACGCCAGAATGAGATCGAGGCGGGTGTGCGGATCGTGCAGGGCGTCGCCGAACAGCTTCTCCAGCTGACGCAGGCGGTAGCGGACCGTCTGCGGGTGGACGTGCAGTCGCACGGCGACGTCGGGCACGTTGCTGCCGCTGAGCAGCCAGGCCAGCAGGGTCTCGGCGAGCCGGTCGCGCTGCCCCGCCGAGACGGTGTCCAGGGGCGCGAGCACCCGCGCCCGGAGCCGGTCGAGCAGCGGCTCGTCGCCGTACAGCAGCAGGGTCGACAGATGGTCGGAGCACCGCACCACGCCCTGGCGGGGGAGCACCCCGCGCCCCATCAGGCCGAGCGCCCGGGTGGCCAGGCGCAGTGACTGCGCGGCCTCGGTGACCGCGACCGTCGGGCCGACCGCGGCGGGCCGGCCGCGCAGCGCGAGCGTGAACGCCCGGCCGCCGAACCGTCCCGAGCCGTCCGGGTCGGGCACCAGCATCCGCGGCGGCCGGGACTCCATGTCCACCAGCGCGCCCGCCGCCGCCAGCGGGCGCTCCTCCTCCCGGCGGTCCGGCGCCGCCGCCAGCGCCACGACGGCGACCGTCCGGGGCACCGGCCAACGGGCGTTGTGCGCCAGGTCCTGCACGGCCTCCAACGCCACCGGGCCGTCCTCCAGGAGCAGGTCGAGCAACCGCCTGCGGCGCCGCTCCAGCTCGTCGGAGCTGCGCAGCCGGGTCTCCGCGTAGCCGGCCGCGGCCGCCTGGGCGACCTCGTGCACGGTCCGGAACGCCAGCTCCCCGAGCGCCGCCACGACCGCGGAGTCCAGGCCGAGTTCCTCCGCCGTACGCCCCATCAGCCGCCAGGCGTGCAGCCCGCCGACCCGCAGCGCGGACTGCAGCGCGTCCAGGCTGCGGCCCTCCAGGGCCTCGCCGCGCCCGAGTTCGTAGTACGTCGCCGCGATTCCGCCGCCGTCGTCGCGCGGATCGGCGATGTGGTCCACGAACAGGGTCAGCGCCTGCACCACCCCCGACCGCAGGTTCCGGCGGTACGTGCCGTCCGCGGGCCGGGCGTACTCGGGGACCTGGCGACGGACTTCTTCCTCGACCTCGTCGGCGACCGCGGCGAGCTGGAAGCGCAGCAGCTCCGCCAGCTCGGGCGGCACCGGTGGCGTGCCGGGACGGTCCGGCACGCCGTGCGGAGTGGGCACGGCCATCACGGACACTCCTTTCGGCCGGAAGCGGCTCGCCCACGGGCTGTTGCCAGAGGGACGAGCGGGAAGTCCCGTGTTGGACGGACGACCCATCCGCTCCGTTCCGTGCCCCGACGGCACCCCCGTCACTCCCGCACGCCCAGCGCACGGGCGAGCATCGGCCACGAGGCGGTGAACTCCCGCTTCCAGTAAGGCCAGTCGTGTCCTCCTCCCGCGTAGAAGTGCGCGGTGAGCGGGATGCCCAGCAGGCCCAGCGCGCGGGCGAAGCCCTGCGCCGAGGGCCACAGGGCGCTCTCCAGCGCCTCGGGCAGCGGATCGCCGCTGCCCCCGGCCAGCCCGCTGCCCTGCGAGACGTACAGGGCGGTGCCGCGCAGCCCGGCGGCGCGGGCCCGCGGATTGAAGTCCCGCCAGGTCAGGAGGTTCAGCAGCGGGTGCCCCCACAGCGACGCGGCCGGCAGGTTCTCGCGGGCCACGATCGCGTCCATGATGGCGGGAACACCGGGGGCGGTGGTGTCGAGGATGCCGCTGAAGGAGGCCGCGGCGGTGAACGCCCCGGGGTGGCGGGCCGCGTGGGCCATCGCGCCGTAGCCGCCGGTGGACACCCCGGCGACCGCCCGGACGCCGGAGGCCCGGTACTCCCGGGCCAGCAGCGCCGGCACCTCCTTCACCTGGAAGGTCTCGTAGTCGGGGCCGCCGCGCCACACGCTCGGGATGCCGGTGGGGCCCGCGTCCGGCATCGCCACGATCAGGTCGCGGCCCTCGGTGAAGGCCTCGATGTCCGTCTCCCGGGTCCAGGACGTGTAGTCGTCGTGGGCACCGTGCAGCAGATACAGGACGGGGTACCTCTTCTCGGGCCGGGCACCGAAGTCCGACGGCAGGATCAGCCGGACCGGGGCGGTGCGGCCGAGCGCGGCGGAGGGCACGGACACGTCCAGGGTGCGCGGCCCCTGCCGGGTGGCCGCCCCGGCACGGGCCGTGCCGCTCGCGGCCCCGAACAGGACCGCGAGGCCGGCGGCGGCCGTCGCTCTGGCGACGGCGCGCCGGGACACTCCGGTGGGCGGCCGCGGCGTGCGGGCCGGCTCGGGCAGGTCGGGCATGGCGGCTCCTCGGGTTGCGGTTCAGGGGGCCCGCTCGGCGAGCACCCGGCCCAGGTGGGCGGCGAGCTCGTCCACGTGCGGCGGGTCGAGCAGCGACAGATGGTGACCGGGCACCGGCACGACCTCCAGGCGCGGGCACACCTCGTCCCAGCCCAGCGCCTCGTCGTCCCGCTCGTACGCCGGGTCGCGCACGGTGTGCGGCGCGGGCTCGGCGGCCCGGTAGAGGACCACCGGCCCGTCGTAGTCGCCGGGCCGGTGCGCTTCCCCGATGCCCAGGTCCAGGTATGAGGCCCGCTGGTGCTCCAGCGCGGCGGGCGGCACGTCGGCGGCCTCGCGCAGCGCCCGCAGCACGGCGTCGATGCGCGCCCGGTCGTCGTCCATGGCCACCAGCTCGTCGTACGGCAGCACCAGCTCCACGCCGTAGGCGTCGGCGACGTACCGGGCGAAGCCCTCGAAGTGCGCCCGGATCCGGTCGGCGCGCGACTGCCCGTGGCGGGGGAGGGGGCGCACGGAGTCGATGAGCACGACCAGCCGGACGTCCCGCCCGGCGGCGCGCAGCTGCCGCGCGGTCTCCTGGGCGACGAACCCGCCGAAGGACCAACCGCCCAGCACACAGGGCCCGTCGGGATGGGCGGCGCTGATGGCCTCGGCGTACCGGCGGGCCTTCTCGGGCACGGTCCGGGCCTCCTCGACCCGCGCCAGGCCGTACACCGGCTGCTCGTCCCCGAGGCGGTCGGCGAGCGTCCGGTAGACGGTGACCGGGCCGCCGGCGGCGTGGGCCAGGAACAGCGGCGGACGGGAACCGGTCGCGCGCAGTGGGCGCAGCGGGCTGTCCAGGGCGAGGCGCACGCGGGCGGCGGCGTCCTCGACGGTGACGGCGGTGAACAGGGCACGCAGGGGCAGCTCGATGCCGAACTCGCGCTCCACGGCCGTACGGATGCGGACGGCCATCAGCGAGTCCAGACCCAGGTCCGCCAGGGCGGTGCCCGGGGCCAGACGCGTCGGCGGGTGCCCGGTGACGGCGGCGATGTGGTGGGCCAGCCGCGCCAGGACGGAGGCGGCGTCCGCCGGTTCGGCGGACCGCTCCTCCGGCAGCGGGGTCGAGCGGGCCTCGGCGGGTTCTGGTGCCGTGTGGGCCGGGGAGTCGGCGGGTTCTGGTGCCGTGTGGGCGAGGGCGTCTGCGGGTCTTGGTGCCGTGTGGGCGCGGGCGTTCGCGGGTTCTGGTGCGGTCTGGGCCGGGGTGTCTGCCGCCTCCGGTGTCGTACGCGCCCAGCCCCCCGCGGCCGCCGGCCCGGGGCGGCGGCCCCGCCCGTCCGTCCACCAGTGCCGTACGTGCCGCCACCGCGGTGCGGGCAGGTCGATGATCCGGCCGGGCGGCACGGGCAGCGGCCGGCCTGCCGCGTAGAGGGCGGCCAGCTGCCCGGCGAACGCCTCCGCCCCGTCGGCGTCCCGGCGCAGTGTGGCCAGGGCGAGGGCGTCGGGCACGGTGTCGACCACGGCGCCCGTCAGCACCGGGTGGGGCGAGATCTCCACGAACGCGCTGTGGCCGTCGGCCGCGGCGGACGCCAGTGCCCGGTCCAGCCGCACGGGCCGCCTCAGGTTGGCCGCCCAGTGATCGGCGTCGAACACGCAGTCGCCGCGCGGGTCGTCGAGGACGGTGGAGTGGACCGGGACGACCGGTCGCCGGCCCCGGATGCCGGACAACGCCTCGACCAGCTCCGGCAACAGGCCGTCCACCTGGGGGGAGTGCCCGGCGCCGACGACCCGCATGGCCCGGGCCGCCCGGCCCTGCCCCTCCAGCCGGCGCACGAGCGCGGCCACCGCCGCCTCCTCGCCGGTGACGACCTTCTGCCGGGGCGAGGAGTGCACGGCGACGTGCACACCCCGTCCGAGCGACTCCCCTTCGGCGTCGTCCAGGTCCACCACCGCCATCGCCCCGCCCCGCAGCCCGCTGAGCAGCCGGGCCCGTACGGCGATGACCCGCGCCCCGTCCGCCACGTCCAGCGCGCCCGCGCACACGGCCGCCGCCACCTCGCCCATGGAGTGGCCGATGACCGCGGCGGGTTCGACCCCGTGGGAACGCCACAGCTCGGCCAGGGCCAGCTGGAGCCCGAACAGCACGGGCTGGGCGACCTCCAGGCGGTCGAGTCCGGCCCCGGAGGACAGGTGGTCGTACAGGGACAGGCCGCATTCGGGGGCGAGTTGAGGGTCGAGCTTCTCGACGGCGGCGGCGAACGCGGGCTCCTCGGCCAGCAGTCGCCGCCCCATGCCCGGCCACTGGCTGCCGTAGCCGGAGAAGACCCACACCGGGCCGGTCCCCACGCGGTCACGGTCCCCGGTCACCACCCGCGCGTCCGGACGCCCTGCCGCCAACGCGTCCAGCGCGTCGACCAGTTCGGCGCGGTCACGGGCGACCACGGCGGCGCGTACCGGGCCCCGGCCGGTCCGCCCGGCCAGGGTGCGGGCCACGTCGGCCGGACGGGCGGCGCCGGCCCGCAGCCGGTCGGCGAGCCTGCCCGCCGTGTCGCGGACGCGCTCGGCGTCGACGTCGGAGAGCAGGTGCAGGCGTGCGACGGGCTCCCCCGTCGCCGGGGCCGGGACCAGGCCCGGCGGCCCCTCCTCCAGCACCACATGGGCGTTGGTGCCGCCGAAGCCGAATCCCGAGACCCCCGCGACGGCCGTGCCGCCGTAGCGGGGCCAGGGCTCCGGCTCGGTCACCACCCGCAGCCGGACGTCGGCGAGGGAACTGCCCTCCGCGCAGTGCAGGGACGGCGGGATGCGGTCGTGGTGCAGGGCCAGCACGGTCTTCACCAGGCCGGCGACGCCCGCGGCCGACTCCAGATGACCGAGGTTGCCCTTGACGGACCCCAGCAGCAGCGGCTGGTCCGGGTCGCGGCCCGCGCCGAGCACCGCGCCGAGCGCGCCCGCCTCGATCGGGTCGCCCAGTGGGGTGCCGGTGCCGTGCGCCTCCACGTAGTCGACGTGCGCGGCGGCCAGCCCGGCCCGGGCGTACGCGCTCTCCAGCAGTGCCTGCTGGGCGGCCGGGTTGGGCGCCATCAGGCCGTTGGAGCGGCCGTCGGAGCTGATGGCGGAGGCGCGGATGACGGCGAGCACGCGGTCGCCGTCGCGCTCCGCGTCGGACAGCCGTTTCAGGATCACCGCCGCGCAGCCCTCGCCGCGCCCGATGCCGTCCGCCGCGGCCGAGAACGGCTTGCACCGGCCGTCCGGCGCGAGGGCGCCCGCCCTGCGGAAGGCGACGCTCACGGCGGGCGACAGCAGCAGGTTGACGCCGGCGGCGATCGCCGTGTCGCTCTCGCCGGTGCGCAGGGTGACGCAGGCGTGGTGCACCGCGACCAGCGAGGACGAACAGGCCGTGTCGACGGCGAGGCTCGGCCCGCGCGTGTCCAGGACGTAGGCGAGCCGTCCGGCGGCCACGCTCAGGGCGCCCCCGGCCGGGGCCCAGGGGTCGACGGCGGCCGGGTCGGCGCCGGTGAGCTGCCCGTACTCCGGTGCGGAGATGCCGACGAACACGCCGGTGGCGGTGCCCGCCAGGGACCGGGCCGGCACGGCGGCGTGGTCGAGCGCCTCGTGCACCACCTCCAGCAGGATCCGCTGCTGGGGGTCCATCACCGCGGCCTCGCGCGGGGTGATGCGGAAGAAGTCCGCGTCGAACCCGGCGATGTCGTCGAGGTAGCCGCCGAGCGGATGCGCGTCGGCGGGCGGGAAGGCCGTGAAGTCGCGCCAGCGGTCCTCCGGGACGCGCCGGATCGCGTCGACGCCCTCACTGAGCAGCCGCCAGTAGTCCTCCGGGCCGTGCACCCCGCCGGGCAGCCGGCACCCGACCCCGACGACCGCGACCGGCTCGCCCGTCCCGCCCGGCGGTCCGGGACGCGGCATCGGGGCGGCTCCGGCCTCCGTGCCGCACAGCCGCGCCACCAGCGCGTGCCCGGTGGGCGTCTCCCACAGGAGTGTCGCGGGCAGTTCGCGGCCCGTCGCCCGGGACAGCTCACCGGCCAGGGCGACCGCGTCCCGCGAGGACATGCCGAGATCCGCCAGCGGCCGGTCCATCGGGACGCCCTCGGGGGCCGTGCCGTACCAGACGGCCACCCGCTCGGCGATGAGCCGCCGCAGGGCGCCCTCGTCGACCGTCCTCATCCCGCCGCACCCGTCGTCGCCGCCCGGTCCTGCCCGCCGTACGTGCCCTCCAGGTACCGAGCCCGGGTCAGCGCCCGCGACACCTTGCCGCTGGAGGTACGCGGCACCGTGCCCGGCGGCACCAGGACGACGTCGGCGAGCCGCAGGCCGTGCCGCGCGGAGACCGCGCCCCGCACGGCACGCACCACGGCCGGGACGTCCAGTTCGGCGAGGCGCGCGGTCCGCGCGTGCTCGGCCACGACGACCACCCGCTCGCCACCGGCGCCGCCCGGCACGGCGAACGCCGCCAGCCGGTCCCGGCGCACGGCCTCGTGCGCGTCCTGGGCCGTCGCCTCCACGTCCTGCGGATAGTGGTTGCGGCCGTCGACGATGATCAGGTCCTTCAACCGTCCCGTGACGACGAGCTGACCCTCCAGCACCGTCCCCAGATCGCCCGTGCGCAGCCAGCCGCCCGGAGCGGCCGCGGCGTCCGCGAACCCGGCACCGAAGACGTCCCCCTGCCCCCGGTCCCAGTAGCCGCGGCCCACGTTCGGCCCCTGCACCCAGATCTCACCCACCTCGCCCTCCGACAGCAGGGCCCGCGTCAGGGGGTCGGCGATCCGCACCCGCTGGCCCGCCGGTGTCCCGCAGCCCGCCAGGAGCACGGCGCGGGGGTCCTCCGGCCGCGCGGGCAGGGCCTTCCCGGCCGCCAGGGCGTCACGGTCCAGCGCGAACCGGCGCAGCGGCTCGCCCGGCCGGGCCGCGCACACGAACACGGTGGCCTCGGCCAGCCCGTACGACGGGCAGTGGGTCCCGGGCGCCAGGCCCTGGTCGGCGAACGCCGCGTGGAAACGGTCGGCCGTGCCCGGGCGGACCGGCTCGCTGCCGTTGATCAGCGCGGTGACGCCGTCCAGCCGCAGTCCCTCCTTCTGCTCGGCGGTGACGGTCGCGACGCAGTAGTCGTAGGCGAAGTTGGGCGCGGCGCTCACGGCGTTCGGGTGCGTGGCGAGCAGCCGCAGCCAGCGCACGGGCTCGTGCAGGAACGCGGCCGGGTCCATGAGGACCGACAGCAGCCCCCGCACCACCGGCGCCGCGACGCTGAGCACCAGCCCCATGTCGTGGTAGAGCGGCAGCCAGCCCACGCAGGTGACCGGGCGGGCGTCGGCACCGTAGGCGGTCAGTGCCTGGCGGGCGTTGGCGACGACGTTGCCGTGGCTGATCTCCACGCCGGCCGGGGCACGGGTCGAACCGGAGGTGTACTGGAGGTAGGCGGTCGCCCCGGGGTCGGGGGCGACCGGCCGCCCGTCGGGGCCGGCGTCGTCGGGCACCTCGTCCGCGACGACGATCCGCGGCCCGTCGGCACCGAGGAAGTCCCGCACCTCGTCCAGGGCCCGGCCCGTGGTCATCACGACCGAGGGCCGCGCGTCGGCCAGGACGCCCGCGAGCCGGTCCGCGTGCCCGGGCAGTCCCGGCGGATACAGCGGCACCGCGACCATCCCGGCGGTCAGCGCCGCGAGGAAGGCGGTCACGTACTCGGTGCCCTGCGGGCACAGCAGCGCGACGCGGTCCCCCGGCCGGGCCTCCCCGGCGAGGCGCGCGGCGAGCGCCCGCACCCGCACGTCCAGCCGGCGCCAGGTCAGCGTGCGGTGGACACCACGCGAGTGCGGCGCGGGATGCTCGACGAAGGTGAAGGCCCGGCGGTCCGGGGTGGTCTCGGCCCAGTGCCGCACGAACTCCGGCAGCGTCGGGCACACGGGCGCGAGCGGGGGGCGACGGCTGTCCATCGGGCGGGGCTCCTCACGGCGCGGATCGGCTGACGGGTCGCGAAAGGGCGGTCAGAGGGAGGCGGTCAGAGGGGGCGGTCAGAGGAGGACGGTCAGAGGGGGATGTTGCCGTGCCGGCGCTCCGGCATCGGCGCGCGTTTGCCGCGCAGGGCGCGCAGCGCGCGGCAGACCTGCTCCCGGGTCTCGCGCGGCGCGATGACGGCGTCGACGTAGCCGCGCTCGGCGGCGAGGTACGGGGTGCCGTGGGTGCGCTCGTACGCGGCGAGCAGACGGGCGCGCAGCGCCTCGGGGTCGTCGGAGTCGGCGAGTTCGCGCCGGTGCAGCACGCCCACGGCCCCCTCGGCGCCCATCACGGCGATCCGGGCGGTCGGCCAGGCGAGGTTGACGTCGGCGCCCAGGTGCTTGGACCCCATCACCGCGTAGCCGCCGCCGTACGCCTTGCGCACCACCACCGTCACCTTCGGGACGGTCGCCTCGGCGTAGGCGTACAGCAGTTTCGCCCCGCGGCGGATGATCCCGCCCCGCTCCTGGCGCACCCCGGACAGATAGCCCGGCACGTCGGCGAAGGTCAGCAGCGGGATGCCGAACGCGTCGCAGAACCGCACGAACCGGGCCGCCTTCTCGGAGGCGTCGATGTCGAGGACCCCGGCGGCGTGCAGCGGCTGGTTGGCGACGACCCCCACCGAGCGGCCCTCGACCCGGGCCAGGGCGCAGATGATGTTCGGCGCGAACAGCTCCTGCACCTGGAGCAGTTCACCGTCGTCGACGACGGCGTGCAGGACGTCCCGCATGTCGTAGGCCTCGCCGAGCCGGTCGGGGACGATCCGGTCGAGCCCGGTCCCGGGCGGCGCCTGCCCCGGGGCGTACTCCGGGGGCCGTTCCAGGTTGTTGGCCGGGAGGTAGGACAGCAGGTCGCGCACGGTGTCGAGGGCGTCCTCCTCGTCGGCGGCGAGGAAGTGGGCGTTGCCGTTGACGGTGTTGCTGGTGCGGGCGCCGCCCAGTTCCTCCGCGGTGGTGCGCTCGCCGGTGACCGTCTCGATGACGTCGGGGCCGGTGACGAACATGTGGGAGACGCCGTCCACCATCACCGTGAAGTCGGTGATCGCCGGCGAGTAGGCGGCACCGCCCGCGCACGGTCCGAGGACGACGGAGATCTGCGGGATCACCCCGGACGCCTTCACGTTGCGGCGCACCAGCTCGGCGTAGAGGGCGAGCGCGGCGACGCCCTCCTGGATGCGCGCGCCGCCGCCGTCGTTCAGCCCGATCACCGGGCAGCCGGTCTTCAGGGCGAGCTCCATCAGGGCGATGGTCTTCTCGCCGAAGGCCTCGCCCATGCTGCCGCCGAACACCGCGGAGTCCTGGGCGAACACGCACACCGGGCGGCCGTCGACCGTGCCGTACCCGGTGACCACCCCGTCGCCGTAGGGGCGGCGGGTGTCCTGCCCGGTGGGCCGGGCCCGCACGAACAGGCCGGTCTCGGTGAAGGAGTCCTTGTCCACGAGCCGTTCGATCCGCTCCCGGGCCGAGAACTCCCCGCGTCTGCGCGGTCCGCCCGGGGCCACCGCCCGCTCGCGGCGGTCCGCCAGGCCGGCGAGGCGTTCCGCGGTGCTCCCGGGGGCGTGCGTCAGAGTCTCCCCCGGACCGGATGCTGTCACTTCTGTGCTCACGACCACCTCCGAAGCGGTTCTCGAATATGGCAGCGAGGCGGGGGAGTGCCGTGCGGATCGCCGTTCTGTGTGGGGGAGTTGAGTGTTCCGGCGCCGGATTTCATACCGGTGTGACAAGGTCCCGCCGGGCCCGATTCAGTGGCGCGGGTGCTGAATGCGTTCTCCTTCTTCTATTGGACGTCCCGGCCCGCGGCGGCCAGGCTGGAGCGCACCATCGCCGGACAGCCGGAACGACAGCGGAAGAGGTCACGAGCACATGCACACCCGCCGTATCGGTGACGTCGAGGTCAGCGCGATCGGACTGGGCGCGATGCCCATGTCCATCGAGGGACGGCCGGACGAGGACCGCTCCCTCGCCACCGTCCACGCCGCGCTCGACGCCGGAGTGACCCTGATCGACACCGCGGACGCCTACCACCGCGACGCCGACGAGGTCGGTCACAACGAGACCCTCATCGCCAAGGCCCTCGCCTGCCACGACCGCGGCGCCGACGTCCTGGTCGCCACCAAGGGCGGCCACCTGCGCCCGGGCGACGGCAGCTGGACCCTCGACGGCAGCCCCCGCCACCTCAAGGCGGCCTGCGAGGCGTCGCTGCACCGGCTCGGCGTGGAGGCCATCGGCCTCTACCAGTTCCACCGCCCCGACCCGCGCGTCCCCTACGCCGAGTCCGTCGGCGCGATCCGCGACCTCCTGGACGAGGGCAAGATCCGCATGGCCGGCATCTCCAACGCCGACCCCGAGCAGATCCGGCAGGCCAACGACATCCTGGGCGGCCGCCTGGTCTCCGTGCAGAACCAGTTCTCCCCGGCCTTCCGCTCCAGCGAGCCGGAACTGCGCCTGTGCGACGAACTCGGCATCGCCTTCCTGCCCTGGAGCCCCCTCGGCGGGATCTCCCGGGCCGGTGGACTCGGCTCGTCCCACGCCCCGTTCGCCCGCATCGCCGAGCGGCACGGGGTGAGCCCGCAGCGGGTGTGCCTGGCGTGGATGCTCGCCAAGTCGCCGGTGGTCGTCCCGATCCCGGGCGCGAGCCGGCCCGAGACCATCCGTGACTCGCTCGCCGCCACCGACCTGACCCTGACCGCCGAGGAACTGGCGGAGCTGGACGCCGCCTGACCAGACCCTGAGACCCGGGACGGCCGCGCGCCGCCCCGGGTCTCCTGCTGCCCCGAGCACAGCCCCATCTGGCTGCTGCCGCTGATCACCGGTGCCATCACCGTCCAGGGCGCCGTCAGTCGGCCTGACGGGTGATCAGAGCACAACAAAATCTCGCCGATTCCGCCCGGCTGAGAGAAAGGTGTGAATGTTTTCGCGTGGTTCGGGCATACGCAGCGAAAAATAGAGAGAGGGGCGCTACGTGCTCGTACCGGACCCGAAGGTCGTCAGGGAGTTGCTGACGCGGTACGCGTCGCTGAGGATCGCTCAGGCGGAGAGGCACCATCCGGCGGCGGCACGCGAGCTGGAGGACGTCAGTTACACGCTGTGCGTGATGATGGGGACGTCCGCGATTCACGAGGCGATCGCCAAGGCGGACGCACTGCTCCTCACTAAGGGGCGGTCCGAGACCGCGGACCCGGACGGGGAGAACGGCCTGACGCTCGTCGGCTGACACCCCACCGGGCCCGGGCGCGGACCGGGCGCATGCCTCGGCGGCCTACGAACGGGCCGCCGAGGCAGCCGTCCTCCCGTGGAAGGCCGCCCGGTAGGCGTACGGTGTGGTGCCCACCACCTTGCGGAACCGCTCCCGGAACGCGGTCGGTGACCCGAACCCCGCCTGACGCGCGATGCGTTCGACACCGTGGTCGGTGTTCTCCAGCAGGTACTGGGCACGCCGCACCCGCGCCCGCAGCAGCCACTGCAACGGCGTGGTGCCGGTCTGCTCCCGGAAGCGGCGGCTGAAGGTCCGCTCGCTCATTCCCGCGCGCGCCGCCAGCGCGCCGAGCGTCACCTCCTGCGCGAGGTTGTCCTCGATCCACTCCAGCAGCGGTTCGAGCGCCGAGCCCCGCGGCACGGGCGGGTGCTCGTGCACGATGAACTGGGCCTGCCCGCCCTCCCGTTCCAGCGGCATGACCGACATCCGGGCGATGCCCGCCGCGACGGCCGACCCCAGATCCCGGCGGATCATGTGCAGACACAGGTCCAGCGCGGCGGCCGCACCGGCCGAGGTGAGGATCTGTCCGTTGTCCACGTACAGCACGTCCGGCTCCACGTCGACCCGCGGGAACCGGCGGGCCAGCTCGCCCGCGGCGACCCAGTGGGTGGTGGCGCGCAGCCCGTCCAGCAGCCCCGCCTCCGCCAGGACGAAGGCGCCCACGCACACCGACGCGATGCGGGTACCGGACTCGGCCGCCTGCCGCAGGGCCGCCAGTACCCGGGCGGACGGCGGCGCGGCCTCGGGCGAGCAGCCCGGCACGATGATCGTGTCGGCCTCCGCCAGCGCCTCCAGCCCCCGGTCGACGCGCAGGGTGAAACCGCCGTCCGCCCGCACCTGCGGTGTCTCGGCGCACAGCCGGACCCGGTAGGCGGGCCGCCCGTCCGGCAGCTGGGTCCACGCGAACGTCTGCTGGGGCGCCGCCATGTCGAAGGGGACCACGTGATCGAGAACCAGGATCGCCACGGTGTGCATGACCGCCACCCTAGGGGTGTTCCCGCCACCGCCGTGAAGTGGGGATTGTGGTGGCTCCCGCAGCAGCAGAGCAGGTCGGGGGAGTTGGCGAGAACCCGTGGGAAGCTGTCGTTCCAGCCCCTGGGGGATCGCGTCGGGGCTTCCTAGCGTGGGCGCTGTCGATCACCATCACGGAAAGAGCCCCGGTGACCAAGATCCTGCTGTCCCTCCACGTCCTGGCCGCCATCGTCGCCATCGGTCCCGTGACCGTCGCGGCCAGCATGTTCCCGCCGGCGGTGCGCCGCGCGGCTCCCGCGGACGGCGACGCCCCCGGCCCGTCGGCGCTCGGCACGGTCGCGCTGCTGCACCGCATCTGCCGCGTCTACGCCGGTGTCGGACTGACGGTCCCGCTGTTCGGGTTCGCCACCGGCGCCGCGATGGGCGTCCTGGGCAGCGGATGGCTCGTCACCTCCATCGCCCTCACCGCCGCCGCGGCAGGCGTCCTGGTCGCGTTCGTCCTGCCCCGCCAGGAGGAACTCCTCGACCGGCTGAAGGGCGAGCAGGCCGTGGAGCATCGCAACACCGTGCAACTCGCCATGTCCACCGGGATCTTCAACCTCCTCTGGGCCACGGTCACCGTCCTGATGATCGTCCGGCCGGGTTCCTCGACCGGAGCCTGAGGCCGTCCCGCGTTCGCCTGTCACGGATGTCCGGTCTGCGTCAAGTCATCCCAGGGAATTCACACTCCGGGACTCTGTGCCGCCTACACTCGCAGTCTCGCCCCCGTACGGGGCCGACGAGCAGAAAGGCACGTTGACGGGTGTTCCAGGATTCCCCCATCTACGACCGACTCATCGCGGAGCGCGGCGACGTACCCGCACAGGTGCGCCGCGAGGCCGAACGTGTGAGCAGGGAACTGGAGCTGGTCATGCGGCCCTCGCAGTCCCTCGGCTACGACCGGCCGCACTCCCCGGGAGCGGGCTGGCAGCGCGCCGGCATGCTCCCCGGCCCCCGACCGCAGTGACCCCGGCGGGCCCGGGCCCGGGGTGTGCCGGGCCCGGTGCTCAGCGCACCGTCGCGTTCGAGCCGTTGACGCGCGACGGCTCCTCGGGGACCGGCCGGGCCAGCCACTCGGCGATGGTGCGGGCGATCGGCTGGCCCGTCTCCACCTCGACGAACCCGAACTGCCCCGACTGGTTGCACTCCAGGAACCACCAGGTCCCGTCGGCGTCCTCCGCGAAGTCGAAGGCGCCGTACGCCAGTTCGGCCTCGCGCAGATAGGCCCGGACGCCCGTCGCGACGCGCGGCGGGACGTCGGCCGGCTGCCACGGCGGGCCGGGCGCCGCGAAACGCACGTCGACCTCGTCGGGATCCGCGTCCGCCGCGGTCGCCTTGAGGGCGGCCAGCATCCGCTCGCCCACGACGGTGAGCCGGACGTCGGCCCGCTTGGCGATCCGCCGCTGTAACAGCGTCGGCCCGAACGCGACGGCGGAGAAGTCCGTGTCCGGCGCGACCCGGCTCGTCGGCACCGCTCGCGGCGGGTCCTGCGGATGCGCGCCCGACACCGGCTTGACCACCAGGTCCGGGTAGCGCTCGGCGAACTCGCGGGCCGCGCGCGGGAAGGTCGTGATCAGCGTCGCGGGCACGGGCAGGCCGCACCGCTGGGCCAGACGCAGCTGCCAGGGCTTGTGCCGGGCCCGGACGGCCGCGTCGGGATGGTTCATCCAGCGCGCGTCCGAGCCCCGCAGCATGCCGTAGAGCGCTTGCGCGGCCTCCTCGGTCAGCCACGCGGACGGCTGGGCCGCCCGCGCGGCCGGGGTGCCGGGCCGGCGCACCCAGACCGACCGCAGCCCCCCGATGCTCACCAGCCGCCCCCCGGCGGACAGATGGCCGCGGAACCGGCCGTGCACGTACTCCCCTGACAGCGCGACACCCCCCGTGAGGTCGGCGGGGTCGACCCGGACCACCGGAACCCCGGCGCCGTTCAGGTGCACGACCACCATGTCCGCGGTCACGTCCTCCTCACAGGTGAGGATCAGTACGGTCATCTTCGGCGGCCCGCGGTCAGTCGTCGAAGTGGGTCTTGGAGCCGGCGGTGGACGTCGTGGTGCCGAACTCTCTCAACACGGCGAAGTCGCAGGCGGCGACCCGGCCGTCGCGGAGCACGTTCAGCTGCAGTCCGGCGTCGTACACGTACGGAGTGGCCGCTTCCAACTCCACTGCCGGGCGCGCGTAGTTGAGCGCGAACGGTTGCATCGTCTCTCCCTCGTCGGTACTGCGCCGATCAAGCGAAGGTCCAGGGGCGCGGCCACCCGGTCCGCCGGCTCGTTTCGGCTTCCAGAGACTTATACGAATCGAACGGGTGGTTGGTTTCCTTACTTTCCGTAGTCATCGGGCCGGTTGACGGTCCGGCCGGTGTGCCGTACTGCGCTCCCGCTCGCCGAGGGAGCCGCGGACAGTGCGCAGAGCGAGCAGCAGGACGCCGATGTCGTCCAGGTACACCGGGTCGGGCAGCAGGTCGGCGGGCAGCACGAAATAGAGGACCGCGCCCCAGAAGACCCACCGCGGGCCCGTGGGCAGTCCCGCGCGCCGCAGGTCGCGCCGGGTCCGCACCAGCCGCACGAGGATGCCGACGGCGAAGGCGAGGACGAGGGCCGCGAGACCCGCGGCCAGGATGATCACCGTTGTGGTCGTATCCACGGGCTGCCCTCCTCCTGGCGTGCCGCGACACGGGGTGTCCCTTCCTGGATTCCCGTTTCCGGCCGCTGTATTGCGCCCGGAGCCCGACATGTCGGCGCGTCGGCGGATTTTCCCGTGCGGGCGGTCATCCCATTGGCTCACCCGAGTGGCACGGTGTGACGGGGGCGCCTGGTAATGGTCACCGTTACATCGCTCGTCACACGACGGGGGGCGCAGGAGCGGCCGCACTCTTCCCATGGAGGCGAGTATGACCACCTGCTCTTCATCACCCCGCTCTGACCAAGCCCCCGCGCGACGCCGACTGCGCGGACGAGGCCATCCGGGCCGCGGCCGCCCACCGTCCCGTGGAGGAGGTGACCCGGCTGGTGACCCTGCTGCACAAGGAGCCGCAGGAGCCCCACGTCCGCGAGGAGGCACTGCGGGCGGCCGCCACCGGTCGGACCGTCGGTGAACTGGTCGAGCTGATCGACCGCCTCGGCCTGGAGCGCCTGGACCGCACCGGCCGCCCGCCGAACGGGACGTCGCGCCCCGGCGGCACGGCCGCGGACCCCCGGGGCGCCCGCCCGGCCGGGCAAGCGCCGAGCGGCACGCAAGGCCGCGGCCCACCGGACCCTCGACGCCCCGCCCTCGGACCGCGACCGCGCCCAGGACCGCTTCGCCCGCTCCGTGTCCTGGTCGGGCCGGCTCGCCGCCCTGGCCCTCGCCGTCTGCGCGGTGGCCCACTTCCCGCTCCAGCGCGGCGACGCCTCCCTGCGCCTGCACGCGTTCGCCCTCGGCCTGTCGGTGCTGTGCACGGTGCTGGTGCTGCTGCTGGCCCTGCGCCCCGTCGCCGTGGTGCTGGCCGGGTCGGTGCTGGTGCCCACGGTGCCGGCGGGGGCCCAGGCGTACGGGAGTTCCTTCCCGGCGGCGTCCCTGTCCCGGGCCGTGGACCTCGCGCTCGCCCCGCCCTGGCTCGCCGCCGCGGTCGCCGTCTGCGCGACACTGCTGGCCCTCGTCGCGCTGGTCTTCCGCGTGCTGGCGCCCATCGCGAGCCGACAGTGGGAGCCCGCCCCGGCGCCCGAGGCGGGCTCCATGGCGGAGTGACTCCCGTGGTCACCGCGCCGGACCGGATCCACGGGTGGATCCGGTCCCGCCCGCGGGCTACGCCCGCGCGCCGAGCATCCCGGTCAGCACCCGGTCCGGCGTGAGCGGGAGTTCACGGAAGCGGACGCCGGTGGCGTGATGGACCGCGTTGCCGATCGCCGCGGCCGTCCCGACGATGCCGATCTCCCCGATGCCCTTGCTGCCCATCGGGTTGAGCCACGGATCGTCCTCGTCGAGCCAGTGCGCCTCGATCTCGCCGACGTCGGCATGCACGGGCACGTGGTACGAAGCCAGGTCCGACTCGGTGAAGTCACCGAACGCGGCGTCCATCGTGCTGCCCTCCGTCAGCGCCATGCCCAGACCCATCGTCATGCCGCCGACGAACTGGGAACGCCCCGTGCGGGCGTTGAGGACGCGCCCGGCCGCGTACACCCCGAGCAGCCGGCCCACGCGTACCTCGCCGGAGACGGTGTCCACGGCGACCTCGGCGAAGTGCGCCCCGAAGGCGTGCCGCGCCCGTTCGCTCTCGGCGTCCGCCGTCCCGGTCGTGTCCGCGCGGGCCTCGACGCCCTGCTCGGGCAGCGGCCCGGTGTGCTCGGCCAGCCGCCGGGCCAGCCGGGCGCAGGCCTCGTGGACCGCCCAGCCCCAGGAGGCGGTGCCGGACGAGCCGCCGGCCAGCGGCGCCGACGGGAGCTCACTGCTGCCGATCTCGATCCGCACCCGCTCCAGCGGCACCCCGAGGGCGTCGGCGCCCACCTGCGCGAGCACGGTCCGGGCCCCCGTGCCGATGTCGGTGGCGTTGACCCGCACCAGGTACGTCCCGTCGGGCAGGGCGCGGGCCGCGGCCGTGGAGGGCCCCACCATGACGGGGTACGTCGCCGCCGCCACGCCCGTGCCCCGCAGCAGGGGCCCTTCCCGGCGGGTCCCCGGCCGGGGATCGCGCCCGGCCCATCCGAAGCGCCGGGCACCCTCCCGCAGGCACTCGACCAGGTGCCTGCTGCTGAACGGCAGGCCGCTGTCGGGCTCGACGTCCGGCTCGTTGCGGACGCGCAACTCGATCGGGTCCATGTCGAGTTCGGTCGCGAGTTCGTCCATGGCGGACTCCAGCGCGTACATGCCCGGAGCCTCGCCCGGCGCCCGCATCCACGACGGCGAGGGCACGTCCAGCGCGGCGACCCGGTGCACCGTGCGGCGGTGGGGCGCGGCGTACATCACGCGTGCGGGGACCGCCGCGTGCTCCACGAACTCCTTGATGCGGGAGGTGTGCGTGCCGACCTCGTGCGTGAGGGACGAAAGGTGGCCGTCCTCGTCGGCCCCCAGCCGCAGCCGGTGCAGCGTCGGCGCGCGGTGCCCGACGACGGCGGGCAGGTACCGGCGGGGGAGCGACACGGTGACCGGCCGCCCGGTCTGCCGGGCCGCCATCGCGGCCAGGACGACGTCGGGCCGTGGCGTCCCCTTCGAGCCGAAGCCGCCGCCGACGTGCTCGGCGGTGACGACGATCCGCTCCTCGGGCAGCCCGAACAGCCCGGCGAGCGCGGCCCGTACCGCGTTGGTGCCCTGGCTGGAGGTGTGCACCGTGAGCCGGCCGTCCTCCCAGCGGGCGGTGCTGGCGTGCGGCTCCATGGGGTGGTTGTGCAGCGGCGGCACCCGGTACACCACGTCGACCCGGGCGGCCGCGGAGTCGAACGCCCCATCGGGATCGCCCTGTTCACGCAGGCCCGGCGCACCGGCGTTGGCCTCCTCGGGCACGTACAGACCCGGGTGCGAGGCGGTGAGGGCCACGTCGTGCCCCTCGGCGTCGTAGGCGACGCGGACGGCGGCGGCACCGGCCCGGGCCGCCTCCAGGGTCTCGGCCACCACCAGGGCCACGAACCAGCCCCGGTGCGGAACCCGCGGGTCCTGGAGCACGGCGAGCGTCGCGTCGTCCGGCTCCCGAAGCCGCGGCGCGTTCTCGTGGGTGAGGACGGCGAGCACCCCGGGCACGGTCAGGGCGGCCGCCGTGTCGACGCCGGTCACCCGCCCCCGGGCGACGGCCGCCGGCACGGGCCAGGCCTGGGCCCGCCCGGGCACGTGGTACTCGGCGGCGTAGCGGGCGGTGCCGCTGACCTTCTCCCGTCCCTCCCGGCGCTCGGCGGGAGCGCCCACGCTGCCGGTCATGACGCCCTCCTCGTGAGCGCGGTGTCGGTCAGCCGGGACAGCACGTCCACGGCGAGATTCCGGGCGAGCGGCACCTTGTAGGCGTTGTCCCGCAGCGGCCGCGCGGCGGAGAGTTCGAGGTCGACGGCGTGCTCGAACGCGGCCCGGGTGGGAGCCGCGCCCAGCAGCGCCTCCTCCGCCCGCCGGGCCCGCCACGGCCGGTGCGCCAGCGCCCCGAAGGCGAGGCCCGCGTGGCCCACCACACCGTCCGCCACGCGCAGCACGACCGCGACGGACGCGAGCGCGAAGGCGTACGAGGCCCGGTCGCGTGCCTTGCGGTACGCCGACGGCAGCCCTGCCGACGCGGCCGGCAGCACCACGCCGGTGACCAGCTCGCCCGGCCGGATCTCGGTGTCCTGCTCGGGCCGGTCCCCGGGCAGCCGGTGGAAGTCCGCCGCCGCGACACGCCGGGCGCCCTCGGGGCCGTACAGTTCGACACGCCCGTCCAGGGCGGCCAGCGCCACCGCCATGTCCGAGGGATGGGTGGCGATGCAGTGCGCGGAGTGGCCCAGCACCGCGTGGTCGCGGTGGACGCCGTCCCGCGCGCCGCAGCCGCTGCCCGGCTCGCGCTTGTTGCACGGCTTGGACAGGTCCTGGAAGTACGGGCACCGGGTGCGCTGGAGCAGGTTGCCGCCGGTCGTCGCCGCGTTGCGCAACTGCCCGGAGGCACCCGCGAGCACCGCCTGCGACAGCGCCGGGTACCGGTCGCGTACGAGGGGGTGGGCCGCGAGGTCGCTGTTGCGGACCATCGCCCCGATCCGCAGCCCGCCGTCGGGCAGTTCCTCCACCGCGTCCAGCGGCAGCCGGGTGACGTCGATGAGCGCGGCGGGCGTCTCGACGCCGAGCTTCATCAGATCGACGAGGTTGGTGCCGCCGCCGAGATAGCGGGCCCCGGCGTGGGAGGCGTACGCGGAGGTCGCCTCCTCGACGCTCCCGGCGCGGACGTAGGCGAACTCCTTCACGGGATCACGTCCTCCACCGCCTCGGCGATCCGCGGATACGCACCGCACCGGCACAGGTTGCCGCTCAGCCGCTCCCGGATCTCGTCCCGGTCCAGCGGCACCGGCTGACCCGAGGGCGCCCCGGGATCGGTGACGTGCGAGGGGTGTCCGGCCGCCGCCTCGGCGAGCACGCCGACCGCGGAGCAGATCTGGCCCGGGGTGCAGTAGCCGCACTGGAAGGCGTCGCGCTCCAGGAAGGCGCGCTGCAGCGGGTGCGGTTCCTCCCCGTCGCCGGCGAGGCCCTCGACGGTGGTGACGTCACAGCCGTCCAGGGCGACCGCGAACAGCAGACAGCTGTTCAGGCGCCGCCCGTCCACCAGGACCGTGCAGGCGCCGCACTGGCCGTGGTCGCAGCCCTTCTTGGCGCCCGTGAGACCGAGATCCTCCCGCAGCAGGTCCAGCAGGACCCGTCGGTGGTCGACCGTGAGCGTGTGGGGTTTGCCGTTGACGCGGAGTGTCGTCTCCGAGTGGTGCTGGTCGTTGCCCATGTCGTCGGGGACCTTTCCGGGCGGGCCGTACTGCCGTACGGAACGCGTATCCACGAGCCCTCGACTGACACGTGCGCCTCGCGAGGCGGGCGTTACGGCTCCGACTTCACCTGCTCGACGTCCGCGCTCCCCGCGTCCTGGGCCGTTGCCGCCGGGCGCCTGCTCCTGAAGCGTTCCAGGGTCCGGGTGAGCTGCTGGAGCGGGGACGCGGCGGGCGCACCGGACGACTCCTCCCGGGCCGGAGCGGCCCCGGCGGACTCCTGGTAGGCGGCCAGGGCCTCGTGGGCGCGTTCGGCCGCCTCCCGGTACAGGTCGCGCGACTTCGTCATGGCCTCCAGCGCCTCGGCGTACATGGCCACCAGACCGCGCTGGCGCTCCAGCTCCTCCTGGAGCGTCAGCAGGTGCCAGTCCTCCCGCAGCGCGGTGAGGGCGGCCTCGGCGCCGTCGGGCAGGGGTCTGGGCAGCGCCGCGAACCGCTTCACCGCGTCGACGAGGTCAGTCGGCTCCGAGCCGTCGAGGAAGACCGCGCGCACGGAGAAGTCCGGGGCGTCGTAGCCCTCCGGGGCCGGCGTGCCGGGCAGGACCACGGCACCGCCGCGCGGCACCTGGACACCGAGGTCGCGCAGGGCCCAGTTGAGGCCCCGGTGCTGCTGGGGCGCGGCGCGGTGTTCCACCACGCGGTGCCGCAGGCCCGGCGGGAGCCACCGCGCGAGCGGCACCCGGCCGCGGTCGTCGGTGGTCATCGCCTCGTGGACGACCACGTGGATGTGCCAGCCGCCGCGCACCGCGTTCCGCAGCAGGCGACGGGTCTCCTTGTCGTCCTGGGGGAGCGGGTTGATCTCCCGCAGGGACAGGCCCGTGGCGGCGTCCTGGACCCACGCCGTGTCCGGCTCCTCCGGCCAGAACAGGCCCGCCGGGGACGGCCACGCCTCCCGCCACGGCTGCTCGGCCTCCGCGACCAGCAGCCACTCCTGCCCGTCGCCCGGACCGGGCGTCAGGCTCAGCCGGGCGCGCACGGTCACCGCGTCGTCCACCCGCCAGCGGGCCTCGAAGACCCGCTCCGAGGGGGCCGTCTCGTCGGCGGGCAACTCCACGAAGTCGTCGATGTCCTGGCTGTCCTTGCGCTGCTGGAGCGAGCGCCGGAGAGTCTCTTCCGCGGCGCCTCCGGTACGGCGGCCGCGGGCCAGCCACACCGTGGCGGGGGTGAGGGGGCGGACGGTGGGGGAGGTCGGCATGGGTCCATCTGTGAGCGGGGGTACGTGTGCCTGCCAGTATCGTCGCCGCAGGCCGGCGGGGATCACCCGGGGTCGCGTCCGGGTCGGGGCTCCCGTCCCGTACGTACCTACGAGCGGTCACCTCCCCGGTCGGGACGCGGCTCGCGGCCCGGTACGACGTCGGTCACGCCCGACTCCTCGGCGGTGTCCTCCCCGCCGGGACGGGGCGTGCTCCGGCCGCCGGCCTGACCGCCGCCGGTGGTGCCGTAGCCGCCCGGCACGCCGGGGACGCTGTCCGCGTCGGCCTCGTCGCGGCTGATGTGGCGGGTGGCGCGCACACCCGCGCGCCGCTCCGGGTGCGGATAGCTGAAGGGACGGGCGGCGGCCCGCTCCTCCTCGGTGCTCTCCGGCCGACTCCCGCGGTCGTTCGGTTCTGGGGTGTTGTCGTCGCTCATGAGGCACCGCGTACCCGTGCCGAGCTGTGCCATGTGAGGACGCGGGCAGCGCCTTGCGGCCCCGGGCGGCGCCCGGGGGCAGGGGCGAGCGTGCGGGGAGTGGGCCCTGCGCGCGGGGTGTGCGCGCCGCGCGCACACACGGGGATCTCACTCATGGCCCGGCCCCCCGGGGTTCCTCACAATGGTGCGCACGAGCAGGGCCCGCCCACCATCCGCATCGGGGCGGGTCCTGCTCGCTGCCCGGGAGGCTCGTCGGGCGTCGGCGCTCATCAGCGGGTCGGCAGACCCGCCAGGGCGCCCACCCCGGCGGCGCAGGCGAGGACGGCGCAGGCACCGGCCGCGTGGCGTCTGAGCAGGGCGTGCCGCAGGGCGGCGTAGCGGCTCTCGTACTCGTGCCGCAGCTGCTCGGCCCGCCGGACCGTGCCGAACAGCAGCTGACGGGTGACGTCGAGGCGCGTGCGGACGTAGTGCCCGGCGATCTCCTCGGCCTGGGCGCCGGTCAGCCACGGCATCCGGGCGCACAGGTCCTCGGCCTCGCGTCGCGCCTGGTCGTGATGGGTCTGGGCCAGGAGATAGCCCTCCACCTCGTCGGCCAGGACGTGAGGCCGCCCGCCGGCCGACGGTTCGCGTCTGCCGCGTCTCACGGCCGTTCGCCCTTGTGCCCGTCGGCGTCGATCACATCGCGCTGCCCGCCGGTGTTCTCCGCCTCGTCGAGGACGGCGAGGTCCGGGTGGCGCAGGTCGAAAGCCGGGGACTCGGAGCGGATCTTGGGCATCGTGAGGAAGTTGTGGCGGGGCGGCGGGCAGGAGGTGGCCCACTCCAGCGAGCGCCCGTAGCCCCACGGGTCGTCGACCTCGACCTTCTCGCCCTTCTGGGCCGTCTTCCACACGTTGTAGAGGAACGGCAGCGTCGACAGGCCGAGGAGGAAGGCGCCGATGCTGGAGACGGTGTTGAGGGCGGTGAAGCCGTCGGCGTCCAGGTAGTCGGCGTAGCGGCGGGGCATGCCCTCGGCGCCCAGCCAGTGCTGCACCAGGAACGTGGTGTGGAAGCCGGCGAAGAGCGTCCAGAAGTGGATCTTCTCCAGGCGTTCGTCGAGAAGGGTGCCGGTCATCTTCGGCCACCAGAAGCTGAACCCGCCGAACATCGCGAACACGATCGTGCCGAAGAGCACGTAGTGGAAGTGGGCGACCACGAAGTAGCTGTCGGTGACGTGCCAGTCCAGCGGCGGGGAGCCCAGGATGACACCGGTCAGGCCGCCGAAGAGGAAGGTGACGAGGAAGCCGGCCGCCCACAGCATGGGCGGTTCGAACGAGAGCGAGCCCTTCCACATCGTGCCGATCCAGTTGAAGAACTTCACGCCCGTCGGCACGGCGATCAGGTACGTCATGAAGGAGAAGAACGGCAGCAGCACCGCGCCCGTGGCGAACATGTGGTGCGCCCACACAGTCACCGACAGACCGGCGATCGCGATGGTCGCGCCGATCAGACCCGTGTAACCGAAGATCGGTTTGCGGGCGAAGACGGGGATGATCTCGCTGATCACGCCGAAGAACGGCAGCGCCAGGATGTAGACCTCGGGGTGTCCGAAGAACCAGAACAGGTGCTGCCACAGGACCGCCCCGCCGTTCTCGGCGTTGAACACCTGGGCGCCGAACCGCCGGTCCGCCTCCAGCACCAGCAGCGCGGCGGCCAGGACCGGGAAGGCCAGCAGCACCAGCACCGAGGTGAGCAGCACGTTCCACGTGAAGATCGGCATCCGGAACATCGTCATGCCCGGGGCGCGCATGCAGATGATCGTGGTGATGAAGTTGACCGAGCCGAGGATCGTGCCGAAGCCGGACAGCGCCAGCCCCATGATCCACAGGTCCCCGCCGACGTGGGTCGTGCGCTCGCCGCCGCTGAGCGGGGTGTACGCGGTCCAGCCGAAGTCGGCGGCGCCCTGCGGGGTGAGGAAACTGCCGAGCACGATCAGTCCGCCGAAGAGGAACAGCCAGTACGACAGCATGTTCAGCCGGGGGAACGCCACGTCGGGCGAGCCGATCTGCAGGGGCATGACGGCGTTGGCGAAACCGGCGAAGGTGGGCGTCGCGAACAGCAGCAGCATGATCGTGCCGTGCATGGTGAACGCCTGGTTGTACTGCTCGCTGGAGAGGATCTGCAGCCCGGGCCGTGCCAGCTCCGCCCGGATGGCCATCGCCAGTGCCCCGGCGATCAGGAAGAACACGAACGACGTGATCAGGTACAGGTGCCCGATCTTCTTGTGATCGGTGGTCGTCACCCAGGTGACGATCACCTTCCCCCTGCCGCGGCGCTCCGCCGCGGGTACCGGCGCGACGGGCTCGGTATAGGTCGCCATGAGTTCCTCGATCAGCAGCAAGGGTGTGTGGGCGTGACGGCGTCTGCCGTCTCCGGCTCGGAGGAACCTAGCCCCGGCGGTGCGTCCCCTTCACGTGTCCTCGCGCGGCGTTCGGCCGAACGGCCGAATGATCCATTCGTCCGAGCGGTCGACCCTCCGTTTCGCTTGATGTGTCATGGTTTGTCATGAAGCGGCTGCGGCACTCGGATGGAGGTCCGGCCCGTCGGCCGGGCGGAACAGAGGGTGGTCGATGACGACGATCGGCGTGGAAGAGGAGTACCTGCTGCTCGACCCGGTCACGGGCCTGCCGGTACCCCACGCGGACAAGGTGCGTGCCGCCGCGGGCGTGGGGCGTCTCGTGGCCGACCAGGAGGTGCAGTACGAGCTGCTGCAGGCGCAGGTCGAGGTGGCCACGCCGGTGTGCGACACCCTGGAGGAGGTCGGAGGGCATCTGCTGCGGCTGCGGCACGCCGTCGGGGTGGCCGCCGAGGAGCACGGCTGTCGGATCGCCGCCTGCGGCACACCGCCGGTGCGTCACGGCCGTCCCGTGGCCGTCACCGACCAGGCCCGGTACCGGGCGATGGTCACGCAGGCACCGCAGCTGGTGGCGGAGCAGCTGGTGAACGGCACCCACGTCCATGTCGCCGTGCCCGACCGCGAGGCGGGTGTGCAGGTCCTGAACCGGATCCGGCCCTGGCTGCCCACCCTGACGGCCATGGCGGCGAACTCCCCGCTGTGGGACGGCCACGACACCGGCTTCGCGAGCTGGCGCACGGTGATCTTCAGCCGCTGGCCCGTCAGCGGCATGCCCCCGGCCTTCCGGGACGCCGCGGACTACGACCGCCGTGCGCAGCGGCTGGTGGAGGCCGGGCTGATCTCCGACACCGGCCAGCTCTACTGGCAGGCCCGCCTGTCGTCGCGCTATCCCACCGTCGAGGTGCGGTGCCTGGACGTCCAGCTGCACGCGGACGAGGCGGTCATGCTCGCCGCGATCACCCGGGGCCTGGTGGAGACCGCCCTCGCGGAGACGGCCGCCGGCGCGCCCGTGCCCGACTGCGCCCCGGAGATGCTCCAGGCCGCCATGTGGCACGCCGCCCGTCACGGTCTCGACGACACCCTGGTAGACCCGGGCGGCACACCGCACCGCGCCGGCGACATGCTGTACGAGTTCCTGCGCTACGTCGCCCCCGCACTCGACGCCTCCGGCGACACCCGGCAGGTCACGTCCCTGATCCACCGGCTCCTGCAGGACGGTACCGGCGCGGACCGGCAGCGCGCCGCCCTCGCGCGGGGCGGCCTCCCCGCGGTCACCGACCTGATCAGCGGCCAGGGCACGATGCCGTGACGGGGCACTCGGCCGGTGGGTGGCGCACCGGGTGACCGCGCCGCCGGGTTCCGCGGGCCGGCTTCCCGGACGCCACCCCGGGTAACCGTCCGGTGCGACGAACGGAGGTGGACCGTGAGCGAGCGGAGCGGCGAGGGCGGGCGGCGGATGCTCGCCGACCTCCTGGACGCCAGTCACACCCTGCCGATCGAGCTGCTGCCCGCCAAGGCATCCGAGTGCGCGCGGGCCGCCGACTTCCACCACGTGCTGATCTACCTGGCGGACCTGCAACGCAACACCCTGTGCCTCCTCCCCGGCGACGAGGCGGCGGCCCAGGGGGACGAGCCGGTGCTGCAGGTCGAGGGGACGGTCGCCGGGCGGGCCTTCCAGCACGGCGACGTCCTGCCCGCCGGGTCGCCGGGCGGCGACACGTTCGAGTGGTGGGTGCCGCTGCTGGACGGGACCGAACGCATCGGGCTGCTGCGGGTGAGCGCCGGGCGCGACGACCCCGGCACCCGCGCGGACATGGAGGCGCTGGCCGCCCTCGTCTCGTTGATCGTCGTCAGCAAGCGGGGCACCAGCGACGCGCTGGCCAGACTGGCCCGCACTCGACCGATGAGCGTGGCCGCGGAGATGCAGTGGAACCTGCTGCCGCCGCGGACCTACGCCGACGGAAGGGTGGCGATCTCGGCCGCCCTGGAACCGGCCTACGACATCAGCGGCGACGTCTTCGAGTACGCCGTCGACGGGCCCCTGGTCCACCTGACGATCCTCGACGCGATGGGCCACGACACCGCGGCCGGCCTCTCCGGGGCCCTCGCGCTGGGAGCCTGCCGCAACGCCCGCCGCCAGGGCGCCGACCTCCTCGCCAAGGCGGAGGCCGTCGAAGCCGCCCTCCTCGAACAGTACGACCACCGGCGCTACGTCACCGGTGTCCTGGCCACGCTCGACACCCGCACCGGCGGCCTGCGGTGGGTCAACCGCGGCCACCACCCGCCGATCATCATCCGCGGCAACCGCTGGACGACCCACCTCACCTGCCCGCCGGCCCACCCGATGGGCACCGACCTCGGCCTGCCCGGCAGGGTGTGCGAGGAGCACCTCCAGCCCGGCGACCGCGTGGTGCTCTACACCGACGGCATCACCGAGGCGCGTCGCTCCGGCGGCCCGGAATTCGGCCTGGACCGGTTCACCGACTTTCTGATCCGCCACCACGCCGACGGGCTGCCCGTCCCCGAGACGCTGCGCCGCCTCATCCACGCCGTCCTCGAATACCACGACGGCCGTCTTCAGGACGATGCCACCGTCCTCATCTGCGAGTGGATCGGCCCGCGTCCGGAACCGGCGCGGACGGCGGCCGACCTGACCGGCGTGTACCCGTCACGGCGACGCCCGGCCGGCCCCGAAGACGCCTGACCGGCGACGGCCGGCCGGTCGCCGGCCGTCAGCGTGACGCCAGCCCGTGCCGCTGTGCCGCCGCTCCGAAGTAGTCGCCGCCCTTGCGCCGGACGTCGTCGGTGCCCCAGGCCTGCTCGCCGTCAGCGGCCGGGCCGCCCTCCCTGGCGGTGTTCTGCCGCAGTGGTGCCGGGACGAGTCTCGGTATGTGCTTCGAGCAGTGGATGTACGCCTCCTCCACCTCGACCTCCACCCACATCTGGGGGCGGCGGCCGGGCACCGGGTCGACCGGCAGGCCCGGATGTCGCCGGCGCATGGCGTCATCGGCGACCAGGTGGGCGCGGCCGTTGACGTGCAGGCCGATACGGTCCCGGGAGAAGTCGATCATCAGGATGCCGATGTGCGGGTTTTCCAGGATGTTGCCGAGCGAGGCCATGACGCCGTTCCCGCGGTACTCCGGGTAGGCCAGGGTCGCGTCGTCGAGCACCCGGAGGAATCCGGGCGGGCCGGCCCGGAAGGTGCTGTCGCACTCCCCGCGACCGTCCGCCGTGGCGAGGAAGAACATCTCCTGACGGGCCACGAACTCCCGCATCCGCGGGTTGAGCCGGTCCAGCACCTGTTCGTCGTAGAAGCGGTCGGCGCGTTCGACGGTGCCCAACTCGCGCTGTATGTGGTGCTCTCCGTGGCTTCCGGGGCGCTCCGCCCGCTGGTCGTCGTACAAGGGTCCTCCTGGCAGGGGTTGTCCGCCCGCGTCCGCCACGGCGCGCGTGACTGATTCGATCGCCTTGCAGGCCGAAAATGCACCATCGGCCTTGCCCGTGAGGGTAGAACAACCACCCTCCGGTGACTCATTGCGGGCCCGGCCTCTCTCCTGTCACGCGGACGGACGCAGAACCTCCAGGACGACCGCTGTTCCGGCCACGGCCCGGTCCTCGTGCATGGTGATCACCTGGCGGGGCCGAAGACGCCGCGACCCGGGCGGATCGAGCGGCGCGCGCCGCACCGTGGCCCTCTCCATCCCCAGTCGGATATTTTGCGACGTCGGGCTGCTCATCCTCAGCCGAGTGGCCCAGGGCATCGGCGCCGGCGGCCTCACCGCCCTCGCGCAGGTCGTGATGGCGGCGATCATCCCGCCGCGCAGGCTGGGCAAGTACGCCGGCGTCTTCGGCGCCGTGTTCGCCGTGGGCACCGTCGCCGGTCCGCTGATCGGAGGCGTCCTGGTGGACACCTCGTGGCTCGGCTGGCGCTGGTGCTTCTTCATCGGCGTGCCCTTCGCCCTGCTCGCCATCGCCCTGCTCCAGCGCACCCTGCACCTGCCCACCGTTCGCCGCGAGGCGAAGATCGACTACCTCGGTGCCTTCCTGATCGTCGCGGGCGTCTGCGCGCTGCTGATCTGGGTCACGCTCGCCGGGAACGAGTTCGACCGGGCGTCGTGGCAGACCGCCGCGCTGACCGGCGGGGGAGTGGCGCTGCTCGTCGCCGCCGTGTTCGTCGAGGCGAAGGTCGCCGAGCCGGTCATCCCGCTGGGCATCTTCCGCAACCGCACCGTCACGCTGACCACCGTCGCCAGCCTGTTCGTCGGCGTGGCCATGTTCGGCGGCACGGTCTTCCTGTCGCAGTACTTCCAGGTGTCCCTGGGCAAGTCCCCCACGATCGCGGGTCTGATGAGCCTGCCGATGATCCTTGGGCTGCTGCTCTCCTCCACCGTCGCCGGGCAGATCATCAGCGCGACCGGACGGTGGAAGGTGTACCTCGTCGTGGGTGCGGTCACCATGACCGCGGGCCTCGGCCTGCTCTCCACGATCGGCGCCGACACCCCCTTCGCGCTGCTCAGCCTCTACATGGCGGTGATGGGCGTCGGCGTCGGCATGCTGATGCAGAACCTGGTGCTGGCCGCGCAGAACGACGTCCCGGCGGCCGAACTGGGCGCCGCGACCTCGGTGTTGTCCTTCTTCCGCAGCATGGGCGGCACCATCGGCACCAGCGTGCTCGGCGCGATCCTGGCCAACCGTGTCGCCTCCGAGATGACCAGGAGCCTGGAGGGCTCGGGTGCCGCCGCGGGCGGAGGCCAGGCCGGGCACGGGGGCGTGCCCGACATGACCGCCCTGCCGGAGCCGATGCGGAACATCGTGGAGCACGCCTACGGGGTCGCCACCGCAGAACTCTTCCTCGTCGCCACGCCCTTCGCGCTGCTCGCGCTGATCGCCGTGCTGTTCATCAAGGAGAAGCCGCTGAAGACCACCAGCGGCATGGAGCGGCTCTCCGAGGAGTCCGCGGACACCGCCGGACCGGCCACGGACGGCATCCGTCCGCGCGTCGACGCCGACGCCTGACGCGAACCGGCAGGGGGCGCGTCGTCGACGATGTCGCGCACCCGTCCGAACCGCCGTCCACGCTTTGTTCCGGGCTCGAAACCTGGGTTAGCCTGCGGCGTATTTCTACGTCGCGCAGATCCGTGACCACGGAAATGCAGGCACGACACCCGGGCCGACCAAGCGGGCCCGGGGGAGTTCCGAGTCCTCGGCGTGCGGGGACTCCTGGGGAGCGGAACGAGGGTGCGCATGACCAGCGACAGCGCCGGTGTCGTCGATGCGGTGCCGGGCGATCAGGAGTTGCGGCGGCTCCTGGCGGGCCTGACGGCCGTACGGGACGGGGACTTCGGCACCCGGCTGCCGGACGACGCCGACGGCCTCATGGGCGACATCGCCAAGGTCTTCAACGGCATGGTGGACCAGCTGTCCGTGTTCACCTCCGAAGTCACCCGGGTGGCCCGCGAGGTCGGCACCGAGGGCACGCTCGGCGGGCAGGCGGAGGTGCCGGGCGTCTCGGGCACCTGGGCCGACCTGACCGACTCGGTCAACGCCATGGCGGGCAACCTCACCACCCAGGTCCGCGACATCGCCCAGGTGGCCACGGCGGTGGCCAAGGGCGACCTCTCGCAGAAGATCGACGTGCCCGCCCGCGGCGAGATCCTCCAGCTGAAGGAGACCGTCAACACGATGGTCGACCAGCTGTCCGCGTTCGCCGACGAGGTCACCCGGGTGGCCCGCGAGGTGGGCAGCGAGGGACGGCTCGGCGGGCAGGCCCAGGTGCCGGGTGTGGCCGGCGTCTGGCGTGACCTGACCGACTCCGTGAACCACATGGCCGGCAACCTGACCAGCCAGGTCCGCTCCATCGCCCAGGTCACCACGGCGGTGGCGGAGGGCGACCTCTCGCAGAAGATCACCGTGGACGCGCGCGGGGAGATCCTGGAGCTGAAGTCGACCATCAACACGATGGTGGACCAGCTGTCCGCGTTCGCCGACGAGGTGACGCGGGTGGCCCGCGAGGTCGGCACCGAGGGCCGCCTCGGCGGGCAGGCCCAGGTGCGCGGCGTGTCGGGCACCTGGAAGGACCTCACCGACAACGTCAACGTGATGGCGTCGAACCTCACGGGCCAGGTCCGCTCCATCGCCCAGGTCGCCACCGCCGTGGCGCGCGGCGACCTGTCGCAGCGCATCACGGTCGAGGCCGCGGGCGAGGTCGCCGCGCTGGCCGAGGTCATCAACACGATGGTCGACACGCTGTCCGCGTTCGCCGACGAGGTCACCCGCGTCGCCCGCGAGGTCGGCACCGAAGGGCGCCTCGGCGGCCAGGCGCACGTGCCGAACGTCGCCGGCACGTGGAAGGACCTCACCGACAACGTCAACTCGATGGCCCAACAACCTCACCGGCCAGGTGCGCAACATCGCGCTGGTGACGACCGCGGTGGCCAGGGGCGACCTGTCGAAGAAGATCGACGTGGACGCCCGCGGCGAGATCCTCGAACTCAAGACGACCATCAACACCATGGTCGACCAGCTCTCCGCGTTCGCCGACGAGGTCACCCGCGTCGCCCGCGAGGTCGGCACCGAGGGGCGCCTCGGCGGCCAGGCCGAGGTCGAGGGCGTCTCGGGCACCTGGAAGCGCCTGACGGAGAACGTCAACGAGCTGGCGGGCAACCTGACCCGGCAGGTGCGGGCGATCGCGGAGGTCACCAGCGCGGTCGCCGAGGGCGATCTGACCCGCTCGATCAACGTCGAGGCCTCCGGGGAGGTCGCCGAGCTCAAGGACAACATCAACTCGATGGTGGAGTCCCTGCGCGAGACGACCCGCGCCAACCAGGAGCAGGACTGGCTCAAGACCAACCTCGCCCGGATCTCGGGCCTGATGCAGGGCCACCGCGACCTGCCCGTCGTCGCCGAGCTGATCATGGACGAGCTGGTGCCCCTGGTGTCCGCCCAGTACGGCGCCTTCTACCTCGCCGAGGACGGCGACGACGGACCCGAACTGCGGCTCGTCGGCTCCTACGGCTACCCCGAGGACAGCGGCCGCCCCACCCGCATCGCCTTCGGCCGCACCCTGGTCGGCCAGGCCGCGCGCAGCCGCCGCACCATCGCCGTGGACGAGCTGCCGCCCGGCTACGTCACCATCTCCTCGGGCCTCGGCCAGGTGGTGCCCACCGCGCTGGTGCTGCTGCCCGTCGTCGTCGAGGGCCAGGTCCTCGGCGTCATCGAACTGGCCTCGGTCACCCCCTTCAAGCAGATCCACCGGGACTTCCTCGAGCAGCTGATGGAGACCATCGGCGTCAACCTCAACACCATCGTCGCCAACGCCCGCACCGACGAGCTGCTCGTCGAGTCGCAGCGCCTCACGGCCGAACTCCAGGCCCGCTCCACCGAGTTGCAGGTACAGCAGGAGGAACTCCAGCGCTCCAACGCGGAACTGGAGGACAAGGCCTCCCTGCTCGCGGCGCAGAACCGGGACATCGAGGCGAAGAACCTCCAGATCGAGCAGGCCCGGCAGGAACTGGAGACCCGCGCCCAGCAACTGTCGCTGGCCTCCAAGTACAAGTCGGAGTTCCTGGCCAACATGAGCCACGAGCTGCGCACCCCGCTCAACAGCCTGCTCATCCTCGCCCAGTTGCTCGCGCAGAACCCGTCCCGCAACCTCACCCCCAAGCAGGTCGAGTACGCCCAGATCATCCACTCCGCCGGGTCGGACCTGCTCCAGCTGATCAACGACATCCTCGACCTCTCCAAGGTCGAGGCCGGCAAGATGGACGTCACGCCCGAGCGCGTGACACTGCGCCAGCTCATCGAGTACGTCGAGGCCACGTTCCGGCCCATGACGACGCAGAAGAGCCTGGAGTTCACGGTGACGACCGCTCCCGGCGCCCCCGCCGACCTCCTCACGGACGACTCCCGGCTCCGCCAGGTGCTGCGCAACCTCCTGTCGAACGCCGTGAAGTTCACCGAACAGGGCGGCGTGGAACTGAGCATCGAGCCCGCGGCGGACGACGAGGTGCCCGACGGCGTGGTCCGCGGCGGCGCCGTGGTGGCGTTCCGCGTGAAGGACACCGGCATCGGCATCCCGGAGCAGAACCTGGAGACGATCTTCGGCGCCTTCCAGCAGGCGGACGGCACGACGAGCCGCAAGTACGGCGGCACCGGCCTGGGCCTGTCCATCACCCGGGAGATCGCCCAACTGCTCGGCGGTGCCGTGACGGTGCACAGCACACCCGGCCAGGGCAGCACGTTCACGCTCTTCCTGCCCGTGGCCCGCCCCGACTTCGAGGAGGTGCTCGGCCACCGCGGCACTGCGGAACGGGCCCCGGCCGAGCTGCCCGCCGGGTCGTCCCGCCCGGTGCCGGTGCCCCGGACCGGGCCCGGACCGCGGCCCCGGCGCCTGCTCGTCGTGGAGGAGCGGCCCCGTGGCCTGCTGACCCTCGTCGCGGAGAGCGTGGTCGCCGACCTGACCCACGGCCGCGCCGACAGCGGGCAGCGGCCCGCCGTCGACATCATCACCGCCGTGGGCGCGCAGGAGGCGGCCGGTGCCCTCGCGGCCGACCCGTGCCACTGCGTCGTCCTGGAGCTGGGCATGCGCGACGCCGAGGCGTCCCGTTTCCTCCAGGCCCTGGAGGGCGACCCGGCACTCGGCAGCGTCCCGGTCCTGGTGCACAGCGGCCACCCCGTGGACGTCTCCCTGGACGAGACGCTGCGGTCCCGTTCGGCGGGCGGGGCACTGGAGTTCCTCTCCAGCCTCGACGAACTGCGCGAGCGCATCGCCCTGCACCTGTCCGCCGAGGAGCCCGGGGACGTGCTCTCGCTGGTCCGGCCCGAGGAACCGCAGCGTCCGGCGCCCGACCTCCTCGACGAGGCGTCGGCCGGCCGCACCGTCCTCGTCGTCGACGACGACGCGCGGAACCTCTTCGCGCTCAGCGGGATCCTGGAGCTGCACGGCTTCCGGGTGCTGCACGCCGAGAACGGGCGCCGAGCCATCGAGACACTGGTGAACAACCCGGACATCGCGCTGGTGTTGATGGACGTGATGATGCCGGAGATGGACGGCTACACCGCGACGGCCGAGATCCGCAGGATGCCGCAGTACGCCGAGCTGCCCGTCATCGCCGTCACGGCGAAGGCGATGCCCGGCGACCGGGAGAAGAGCCTCGCCTCGGGCGCCAGCGACTACGTCACCAAGCCCGTCGACACCCGCGACCTCATCGCCTGCGTCCGGCGCTGGCTGCCCGCATGAGGACACCGGCGCCCGCCCCGCACACCCGCGGGCCGGGCGCCCCGCAGCGCCCGTCGTTCCGCGCCCCAGGGCGCTCCAGCCGAGGAGCATCCACACCGTGAGCATGTCCGAGCAGCCGCGCGAACCGGATCAGGACGGTGAGGCCCGGCGCGCCGCCGCCGGTCCGGCGTCCGCCTCCCCGCCGGTGACGTCCGACGGGCCGTCCGCGACGTCCGCGTCCCCGTCGGCGACTCCCGACGAGCAGCGGGCGCTCTCCGACGGGCCGTTCATGTCCCCCGACGCGCCCCTCGCGGAAGCCGGTGGGCCGTTCGCGGAAGCCGACGCGCTCCTCACGGAAGCCGGTGGGCCGTTCGCGGAAGCCGGTGGGCCGTTCGCGGAAGTCGGCGGAGTCTCGCCCGCCTCCCCGGTGGGCCGGCTGGCGGCCACCGTCGAACGGCTCAGCCGGGAGGTGCGGGCCGCCCAGGCGGAGGCCGAGGGCCGGGCCCTGATCGAACTCGCCAAGGGCGTCCTGGTCGAACGGCTGAAGTGCGGACCCGTCCAGGCCGCCCGGCAGCTCGCCGAGCTGGCCGAGCAGGCCCGGGTCACCCCCCTGGAACTCGCCGTCGACGTCATCAACCAGGCCGCCCGCGACCGCATGTCCGAGGTGACGGACGCGTTCCTCGCCGCCACCAAGGCCGCCGACGGCGCGGAGCCCGAGTCGGCCGCCGTACGCCTGCGCGCGGCCGAGAGCGGCGTACTGGCCGCGGACGACACCCAGGCCGTCGCCGACGCCCTGCTGGAGCAGGCGCTGCGCCCCCTCGGCGCGGTCGCCGTGGCCGTCTGGGCCGCGGGTTCCGACGGTTCGCTCACCCTGGCGGGCAGCGCCGGCTTCTCACCGGCCGAGGCCACGCGCTGGCGCTACGTCCCACCGGACGTGGTGACCGTGGCGCGACGGGGCCTCATCGAACGCGAGGGCCAGTGGATCACCTCCCTCGGGCGGACCGGACTGCCCAGCATCGGCCTCCACTACCACCCGGACGGGGGCAGGGTCGCCCTGCCCGCCGGCACCGGAGGGCGCATCCACGGCGTGCTGGAGATCGCCTGGCCGGCGCCCCTGACACCGCAGCCCCCGCAGGTCGTCCGCCAGGTCGAGGCCCTGGCCGAGCTGTGCGCCCACACCCTGGAGACGTACACGCCGCCACAGGCGGGGACCCAGGAGCCGCGCGTCCTGCCGGACGCCGCGGAGCTGATGGACCTGGCCGACGGCCTGCACGACCCCGCCCTGGTCCTGGTGCCCCACCTGGACGGCGACGGGCACCTGGCCGACTTCCGCATCCAGCACGTGAACAGCCGCTTCCTGGATCCGGCCGGCCGGCCGCGGGCGGTCGTCAGCGGCGCGCTGCTGCTGGAGGCGTACCCGATGGCCGCCGGGGACAGCGAACTGTTCCAGCGCGTCGAGCGGGTCTACGCCACCGGCGAGCCCTTCCGGGCCCGCCGCATGAACCTCACCGCGCTCGTCGACCAGGTCCCCCTCTCGGCGGTCGCGGACATCAGCATCAGCCGGCACGGCAGCTCGGTGCTCCTCATCTGGCGGATCGAGGACGAGACGGCACGCCTGGCGAGCCTGCTGCAGCACGCCCAGCGCCTCGGCCGCATCGGCGGCTTCGAGGAGAACGTGCTGACGGGTGAGATCACCTGGAACGGGCAGCTGTTCGACCTCTACGGGCGCCCGCAGTCGAGCACCCCGGTGCCCCTGGAGGAGCTGCCGTCCCATGCTCACCCGGACGACGGCGTCTCCATCCGCCGCTTCCTGCGCACCCTGCTGCACCACCGGCGGCCGGCGGCCGCGGCCTTCCGGCTGCAGCGGCCCGACGGGGTGACCCGCCACATCCGGATCGTCGCCGAACCGGTGCTCGACACCGACGGTCGGCTGCTGCTGGTCCGCGGCGCCTGCCAGGACATCTCGGCGCAGCACTGGACCGAGGTGGCCCTCGCCGCCACCCGCGACCAGCTGGCGCACACCGAGCAGCAGGCAACCGAACGCAACCGGCTGACCCTGCAGTTGCAGCACGCCATCATGCCCCCCACCCAGGCGCCGTTGCGGGTGACCGGCCTCCAGGTGGCCGTCCGCTACCGGCCCGCGGAGACCGAGCAGCTGGTGGGCGGTGACTGGTACGACGCCGTCGTCCTGCCGTCCGGGTACGTGCTGCTGTGCGTGGGGGACGTGGCGGGCCACGGCATCGAGGCCGCCACCAGCATGGTCGTCCTGCGCAACGCGCTGCGCGGGCTGGCGGTGACCGGCGCCGGGCCGGGACAGCTGCTGTCGTGGCTCAACATCGTGGCGCACCATCTGACGGGCTCCGTCACCGCGACGGCGGTGTGCGGTCTGTACGACCCGGTCCGGCGGACGCTGCGCTGGGCCAGGGCGGGCCATCTGCCGCCCGTGCTCGTCCGGGGCGGCGAGGCGGCGCCGCTGCCCCTGGTGAAGGGCCTGCTGCTCGGCGCGGTGCCGGAGGTCGCGTACGAGGAGGACGAGATCCAACTGGCCGCCGGGGACACCCTGTTGATGTACACGGACGGCCTGATCGAACGCCGCGACCGGCCCGTGGAGGAGTCCCTGACCCACCTGCTGACCACCGCCCGCACGGCCCCCAGCACCCTCGACCAGCAACTGGACCGCCTGCTGACCTACAGCAAGTCGGACACCGACGACGACACGTGCATCGTCGGCATCCGGGTCGGCTGACGGGACCGGCGGCTGCGCGGGCGCGGCCGGATGTCCGGCGGTGCAAGAGCCGGGGTCCGGTCGGGGAGCGTGCCCGGTAGTGTCCGACACCATGAACAACGTCGAACTGAGCGAAGTCTTAGGAGACTTCGGGCGTCTGATCGGCCGTGTCGAGGAGACCGGTGAGCGGATCGGTGTCACCGACGGCGGTGAACCGGCGGGCGTGCTTCTCCCCGGGGCCGAGCTGGCCGAGCTGGAGCACTTCGCGCAGCGCGTCCACGGCGGTCCCAGACCCCGGCCGAGAACCGTGCGGGAGCGCCCGGCCTGGCCGGAGCAGCAGGGCCCGTACGTGCGGTACGCGCACACCGGCGGGGTGCGGATGACGTTCACCCGGGACCGTGTGACCGTGGCCGAGCTGCTGTCCGTCGACGAGCTGGAGTGGCTGGAGAACAACGCGCGCACCGGCCGCCAGGGTTACATGGACCCGCAACAGGCCGCCGCGTTCGAGGAGTTCCTCGCCCGCCAGCCCCCGGTCGGCGACGGCATGGCGTGGATCGCCCGCGGATGGAGAGAGCAAGACCCCTTCACGGTGCTCGAATTCCTCAAGGGCCCGTCCCCCGAGGAGGTCGCCCTCGCCTACGGGGCCGACGCCCAGGACATCACCGACGGGCTGCTGCTGCACCAGGTGCGGGAGCGAGACGCACGCGACGGCACGGACGACCTCTTCCGCGTGCTCGCCTTCGGCGAAGCCGGCGAGTGGACCTGGCTGGGCTACCACGACTTCGACAACGCCTTCTCCCGCCGCCTCGACCCGCCTCCCCGGCAGCAGATCACGCTGACCGCGACCATGGCCAAGGCCATCTACGACTTCAGGTACAGCGTGGACGGGGTGTACCAGAACCCCTTCCCGCTCGAGGACAGCGCCGACACGCGGCGGGACATGTACGAGCTCATCTGGTACACCCCGGGCGAGACGCCCTTCGCCCCCAACGCGCCCCTGGGTTTCCTCAACCCGCACATCCGCCGGGCGGAGGAGCACACCGACTGGACGGACGGCATCGCGCTGTTCTTCGCCGGACTGGAACGCGCCTTCGGCCTGTCCCTGCCCCGGGACGCGATCACCTCCGGTCACGTGCGCTGCGCCCGCCCCGCCCGGCGCTGAGGCCCTCGTCTCCGGCGCCCCGGTGTCCGCGGGACTGCGCAACAGCGCCGCACGCGGCGTGCCTACCTCTCCCAGATCCTGCGGTAGGCCTCGCGGTAGCCCTCGGAGTCCCAGGACAGTGCGCCGCCGCTGGTGGCGGCAGTGGTGACGTGGACCGGTGCGACGTATCCGCTGGCCGGCTTGCCGGCGAAGGAACGGTTGAACTCGTCGATGATCTGCCAGCCCTGTTCGGACAGCGGTTCGGGCACGGTGGCGGCCTGGAACTCCTTGCTGTTGATGCGCTGGAATGCCGACGGGTCGCCGTCACCGGCCCCGATGTTGAACGGGACGCCGTCGCCCTGTCTGCCCGCGGCGCGCAGGGCGGGGGCCGCGTGGTCGAAGTACAGGTCGTTGATGGCCGCGGAATGGGTCCATCTGTCCCCGAAGCGGGAGGCCAGGGCGGAGACCCTCTTGGTGGTGAGGCTGCCCGCCCGCGGAATGGGGACGTTCTCGTAGCTCAGCAGCTCGACGCCGGAGCAGGTGGCCAGTCGCTGCTTGATCAGGTCCGACTTGCGCTTGGCGAAGGGGATCGAGGCGTCGGTGAACAGGACGACGCCCGCGCGACCGTTGGACCGGGCGATGATCCAGTCGGCGCTGATCTTCGCGACCTCCTCGACCCTGGTGGTGATGTTGCTGAACAGCTTCGGGTTCTCGCTGGGGCCGGGAGCCGCGACGGCGTGCCAGCCGATCAGCGGGATGCCGTCCGCGTTCGCCTGCTCGACCTGCGCGGCGGTGAGGGCGGGATCGAAGCCGCCGATGACGATGCCGTCGGGTTCGAGGGCCAGGGCTTCGGTGAAGGCGGCCTTGATTCCGGCTGGTGTGCCCTGGCCGTTGAGCGTGCGGACGCGCCAGTCGATGACGTCGGCGGCTTCCTGGACGCCCTTGGCGACGCCCGCCACGCCGGGATTGGTCAGGGTCTGGGCGATGTAGACGATGGTCTTGCCGGGGACGGCCCGGGGCCCGCTGGTCGGCCCGGACCAGGGGGCGTTGACGTCCTCGGCCGTCTTGACGGCCCGCTTGGCCTCGGCGAGGGCGGAGGGGCAGCCGGGACCGGACGAGCCGCCGGGGGACGCGGCGACGGATCCGCCCGTGGTGGAGGCGCTCTCGCAGCCGGTGGTGAGGGCGATGGTGGCCGAGGCCAGGAGAGCGGTGGCCGTCACGGCCGCCTTGCGGGTGGGGTGCACGAGGTCTCCAACACGGTGCGAGAGAGGGCGGGGCTGGGCGGGGAGCCGAGCGTGGGGCCGGCGACGCGCGTCGCCGCTGTCGCGAGGGTCAGGCCGGCGACGGGAAGAGAGAGCCGCGAGGCCGGCGGGCGATGACGCCCGGCGGTGGCCAGATGCGGGATGCGCGCCGAACTCGCCGCGCAGCGCGCCCGTCCGCGAAGCATGGCACTCGGGAGATACTTCGCAAACATTTCGTCATGGATTCTTTATGACCTAAACTTTGTCATGTCATGGTAAAGGCGATACTCTCGCCCAGCTGGTTCCAGACACCTGGCGCAATCTCTTCGTTCCTGTCAGCGATGAAGGCCGCGAAAGTGTCACGTCGGGTGCCGGCCGGTCGGCGGTCCGTGAACACGGCGTCCCCGTCAGCGCTCAGCACCACGTCGAAGGAGGCCCGGGTGTCCGCCACCACAGGGAACCCGCCGCACGCACCGGACCCGCCCAGGCATGCCCGCCGGACTCCGCGGTTTCACCGCAAGGCGGCGACGGCTCTCGACCGGTGGCCTTTCCGACGCAAGCTCAACGTCCTGGTGATCGCGCCCATCGCCGTCGTCGGCGTACTGCTCGGCGTCGGCGCCTACGGGCAGGTGCGGCAGGCCCGGGACGCGGGCCGGGTCGCGGACCTGGTGCGCGACAGTGAGCAGGTCGCGAAGCTCATCAACGACGTACAGGCCGAGCACCGGCAGGCGCTCCTGCTCTCCGTGCAGTACGACTCGGCCCGCCCCGGAGCCCCGCTGCCACCGACCACCGACTACCGTCGGGCCCAGCGGGCCACCGACGCGCAGGCCGCCGCCGTGCGTTCGGCGTTCGCCGCCGGCCTGCCGCCCGAGGAAGCGCAGGCCCTCGACTACATACGCGGCCTCGGCGTCCTGCGCGAGAAGCTCGAACGGGGCTATGTCCCCGCCGCCAACATCGACCCCGCGTACGCCTCCGCGGTCGACTACCTGATCGACGGCATCGGCCTCGGGCGCTACTCCGGCACGTCGTCGTCCTCGGTCGTGACACTCCTGGACACCGTGCTGCGTGCCGACGCGTCCCACGCGGCCTTCGAGAGCGCCGTGTTCTCCGCCCAGACCAGGGACGCCAACGCCCTCACCGAGTACAGCCGGGCGGTCGGCGCCCGGAAGCTCTACGACCACCAGATGGACCGGTTCGAGCGCATCGCCACACCGGCGCAGGTCCTGCGCATGGACGGCATGCGGCGCAGCGCCGAACAGTACGGTGTCGAAGCCCGGTTCGCGGAGCTCCAGATCGACCCCGGGGCCCTGCAGGGCCGGACGCCGACGCAGCTCCGCGAGGCGATCGCCGACGGAGCCCGGCAGTCCGAAGCCCGACTCGGCATCACCCGGTCGCTGATCGAGCAGACCGCCGCCCGGGCCGACGCCCTCTCCGCGGACGCCCTGCGGAACGCCGTCTACCTGCTGGGGCTGACCCTGCTCGGCTTCACCGCCTGGCTGACCTTCTGCGTCCTGATCCGGCGTTCGGTCGTACGCCCCCTGGAGGCCCTGACCCGCTCCGCCCAGGAGGTGGTCGACGTGGCGGGCGAGGAACTCGCCCGGGTCTCCGACGACGAGTCCGCCGACAGCACCCCGCTGCGACCGAGGTCGATCCCGGTCCCGGTCCGCGACGAGATCGGCGAACTGGCCGAGGCGTTCAACCAGGTTCAGGTCACCGCCGCCCAGCTGCTGGAGCGGCAGGTGCTCAGCCGACGCAACGTCGCCGAGATGTTCGGCAACGTCGGCCGCCGCGTGAGCAACCTGACGACACGTCAGCTCATGCTGATCGACGCCGTCGAACGCGAGGAGACCGACCCCGAGCTGCTCGAACGGCTGTACAGCATCGACCACATCGCCGTACGCCTCCAGCGCAACGCCGACAGCCTGATGCTGCTCGCCGGCATCCGGGAGGCCGGCGTCGAGGCCCGGCCGACCCCCCTGGCCAACGTCATCAGGGCCTCGCTCGGCCAGATCGAGGGCTACCAGCGGGTGTCCCTGCGGCCCGAGACGGAGGTCACCGTCGCGCCCGACATCGTCGGTGACCTGACGCTGATGCTGGCCGAACTGCTGGAGAACGCGGTCGCGTTCTCGCCCTCCCACACCCCCGTCGAAGTGGCCGTCCGCCCCGGGACCGACGTCACCGAGGACGGCGGGGCGCTGATCGAGGTCATCGACCACGGCCTCGGCATGAGCGCGGAGCGCCTCGCCGAGGAGAACGCCCGGCTCGTGCGCCGGGAACGGCTCGACCTCGTGCCGACCAGGGTGCTCGGTCTCTTCGCGGTCGGCAGTCTCGCCCGGCGGTGGGGTGTGCGCGTGTCGCTGAGCCGTACGCCGGGCGGCGGGGTCACCGCGACCGTCTGGATCCCCGCCTCGCTCCTGCTGACCACGAGTACCGAGGACCCCGAGGACCTCCGGAACTCCGAGCAGCCCGTGGACGCGGGCCCGATCGGAGCCGTGGCGTCGCTCCCGGTGAGGACCGGGCAGGAGACCGCCGCACCCGCGTCGCCGCGCGGACCGGTCCCCGCCACCGGCGTCGCCGCTCGCTCGGCGGCCCCGGCGTCGCCCGCCGCGCTTCCCCGGCGCCTCCCGTCGCGCACCGCCGCGGCATCGACCACCCCGGGATCGACCACCGCGGAACGGACCGTGGCGGACATCGCCCGGGAGCGTACCGCCGCATCCGGCGAACAGCCTGTCGCGGAACACGCACGGCCGCTGCGGCGGCGGGTGCGGGGCGCGACGCTCGCCATGACCACTTCACGGGCGGACCGGGAGACGCCGGCGGTGCGGCAGCCCGTCGACGCCGAGGCCGTCCGCTCGGAACTCGACGAGTTCGAAGCAGCCGTACGCAGGGCGGAGCAGGACAGCGCCCACGCCCGGACGGAACCGGCACCATCGCACCACCAGCAATCCCAGAAGGAGTCCGGCAGTGACCACGTCGACAGCTGACAGCAGTTCCGAGCGGCCGGAACCCACCGATCTGCGAGCCGCCGCAGCCGACTTCACCTGGCTCCTCGACCGGTTCGCCCAGGAGACCGCCGGAGTGGTCGACGCGATCGCCGTGTCGTCCGACGGCCTGCTGATCGCCGTCTCCCAACTGCGGGAACACGCCGACTCGGAGCGGCTCGCCGCGATCGTGTCCGGCCTGACGAGTCTCGCCGCGGGCGCCTCCGGCAACTATGGGCTCGGCGGCCTCAACAAGGTCATCATCGATCTGGAGGGCGGTCACGTGCTGGTGTCGGCCATCGGCTGCGGTGCCGTCCTGGGAGTGGTGACCTCCAAGGAGGCGAAGCTCGGCAACATCGCCTACGAGATGACCCTCTTCGCCAACCGGGCCGGGGCCGCGCTCACCCCCCAGTTGGTGCTGGAGCTGAAGAACAGTGTCGGCGCGGCCCCGGCCGGCTGACCGTCCCCCGCCCGGGGCACGGGTACAGGTACTTCGGAAAGGGATCGTGATGGCCGTCGGCGGACCACCACACGACGCAGCGGGGCACGCCGGGGGCGCGCCGGATCCGGCCGTCGGCCGTGCCCCCGCGATCCGGCCGTTCCTGCTGACCGCGGGCCGGGTGTCGGGGGGCGGCGCGGCGTTGCCGATCCCGGTCGAAACGCAGGTCGTGGCGACCTCGGCGGGGCTCTCCGTCCTGCACTCGCTCACCTTCGAACATCGCGACATCATCGCGGCCTGCCGGCGGCCGCAGTCGGTGGCCGAACTGGCCGCCGGGCTGCGACTGCACCTCAACGTGGTCCGCGTGCTGGCCGAGGACCTGCGTGCCGCAGGGCATCTGGCGATCCACCGGCCGAACGCCGGGACCGCCCAGGATCTCTCCGTACTGCGAAGGGTTATCGATGGTCTTCGTGCCGTCCCCGACTCACGGGGGACACTCCGTGACACCAGTTGAACAGCCGCCGACGCCGGTCAAACTGGTCATCGCCGGCGGCTTCGGCGTCGGCAAGACCACGACCGTGGGCTCGATCTCCGAGATTCGGCCGCTCACCACGGAGGCCGCGATCACCGAGGTCGCGGCAGGAGTGGACGATCTCACGCACACTCCGGGCAAGACCACCACCACGGTCGCCATGGACTTCGGCTGCATCACCATCGACCCGACGCTCAAGCTGTACCTGTTCGGTACCCCGGGCCAGGACCGGTTCGGCTTCATGTGGGACGACCTGATGGCGGGCGCCCTCGGCGGCCTGGTGATCGTGGACACCCGCCGACTGGACGACTGCTACGCGGCGGTGGACTACTTCGAGCACAAGGACGTCCCCTTCGCGGTCGCCGTCAACGCCTTCGACGGGGAGGTCGAGCACGACCTCGACGAAGTGCGGTGGGCACTGGACATCGCCGAGCACGTTCCGCTGATCGTCTTCGACGCACGGAACACGGGCTCGGTCCGCGACGCGCTGCTGGTCGTCCTGGAGGTCGCCCTGGCCCGGGCGGAAGCCGCCGTGGCGCCCTGACTGCCCGGGTCTCGCGTACCCCCCGGCAGCATGGAGTCAGGGTGCGATCGGGGATCACTCCGGGGCCAACCCCGATGCCCGCGGGGCGTGTTGCAGACAGGGTGAGGGGCATGACCTCAACGCGCATGTCACGCAGATCCTTCGTGAGTGTGGCCTTGTCGGGGGCGGCCGCGCTGGGCGCCACCGCAGGGCTTCCCATGCACCGCGCCCGGGCCCTGACCGATCCACTCCCGCCGCTGGATCCCCGGGCCCTGCGGGCGGCGATCGACGACCTGGAGCACCCGCCGTCGACCGCGGCCCAACTGCTGGTCGGCGGCACGGCCGGCTGCTGGTGGGGCACGTCGGGGGTGGCCGACATCCGGACACGGCGTCCGGTGACGGCACATGACAAGGTCCGGATCGGCAGCATCACGAAGGTCTTCGTCGCCACGGTGGTGCTGCAGTTGGTGGCGGAGGGCCGGGTCGGCCTGGAGACGCCGGTGCGGCGCGTCCTGCCGGGGCTGCTGCCGACCCGGTTCGCGGCTGTCACTGTGGGGCACCTGCTGAACCACACCAGCGGACTGCCCGACCACGTCGGCATCCCGGACCCGGCCACCCCGGAAGAGGTCTTCCGACACCGTTTCGACCGCTGGACGCCGCAGGAGTGGGTGGCGACGGCGACGCACGGACCGCTGAAGTTCCCCCCGGGCACCCGGCAGGAGTACCGCGGCATCAACTACGTCCTGGCCGCACTGGTCGTCGACGAGGTGACCGGCCGCCCGTACGGGGAGGCCGTCGCCGCACGCGTCCTGCGACCGCTGGGCCTGGCGCGTACCGTCGTGCCGGGCGACGACCGGCGCATCCGTGGCCGGCACGTCCACGGCTATCTGGCGATGGCCGACGGCAGCCTGCGGGACATCACTGCCTATGACCAGTCGTCCAGCCGGGGCGAGGGCGACATGATCTCCACCACCGGTGACCTCGACCGGATGCTTGCCGCGCTGTTCTCCGGCGAGTTGCTCCCACCCGAGCTGCTCCGGCTGATGTTCACCCTGCCCCCGGACGACGTGCGCATGCTGGACGGCTCCCCGGCCCGCTACAGCACGGGCCTGCAGCAGGCCACCGTCAACGGCGTCACCCTCTGGGGCAAGACCGGCGAGACGTACGGCTACAAGAACGCCGCGTTCTCCACCCGTGACCAGCGACGCCGCTTCGTCCTCGCGTACCACCCGACGACCGCCCGCGACGGCGAAGAGGCCCAGATGATCGCTCGGGTCGCCGACCAGCTCACCCGCGCCCCGACCACCGAAGCCCCAGCGCCCGGGTAGAAGGGCTGTTCCGCCTCACTGCCCCTGGCCTCCGGCCAGGCCCCTGGACCGGGCGGCCGCATGGCATGGTGAACGCGTGGACGATCAGGTGACATTCGACCCCCACCTCTATCAGGGGACGGCCGGATACTACGAGCGGTTTCGGCTGCCCTACCCCGACGCGATGATCGCCGACCTCGTACGCCGAGCCGCCCCCTCCGGGCGCGGACGCCTGCTGGATCTGGCCTGCGGCACCGGCCAACTCGCCTTCCCCCTGCGCGACCGGTTCACGGATGTCTGGGCCGTGGACGCCGAACCTGGCATGACCGAGGTGGTCCGTGCCAAGGCCTACGCCGTCGGTGCAGACCACGTCCGAGCGGTCACCGCCCGTGCCGAGGACCTCGATGCCGGGCCGGGCGGCTTCGAGCTGATCGTCATCGGCAATGCCTTTCACCGGCTGAACCGCTCCCTGGTGGCCCGGCGCGCCTACACCTGGCTCAAGCCCGGCGGTTGCCTCGCGTTGTGCTGGTCGACCTCGCCATGGGCCGGGCCCCGGGACTGGCAGCAGGCCCTCGACAGGCTGCTGCGCTCCTGGCAGAACACCCTCGGCGCGTCCGGCCGCGTCCCGCCCGGCTGGGACCGAGCACGGCAGCAGGACCCAGACCACGAAGTACTGTCCCGAGCCGGCTTCGACGCCGCCGGACGTCGCGAGTTCTCCGTCGAGTATCACTGGACGATTCCCGAGCTCGCCGGCCACATCCGGTCCACCTCGTTCCTGCCGCCTTCCGTGCTCGCCGATCACGCCTCCGAGTTCGACGCCGCCCTCAGGGACGAACTCGGCCGCCATGCGGCCGACGACCGCCTCACCGAAACGGTCGACTTCGCCTGCGAACTGGCTCGCCGGACAGCGCCCGCGTGACAGCCGGGACCATGCCGCTTCAGCTTGCCCGCTTTCCCTTGTCCGCTGTCGACCATCTCGTGTCCGTCACCTACGGCCAGAAGCTCTCGACCCCGCGGAATAGTGGCTGGTGAGGCCCGCGCAGCCGGGCCCCATGTGGTCGACCTCGGGCCGGGCGGCGGCCGGGCCGGCGGCCGCATCGTCGCCACCGGGACCCCCGAACAGATCGCCGCCCACCCCGACAGCGTCACCGGCCGCTACCTCACCCGGGCACCCGCGCGCCCCTGACTCCACGCCCTCGAGCACCGGACGATCCCCGAGCACCGGAAGAGCACACCACCATGCCCAAGACCATGCGAGCCATCGTCCTGACCCGCCCTGTCGCCCCCGACCAGCTCACCGTCACCGAGGTACCCGTCCCCGACGTACGCCCCGGCTGGGTCCGCCTCCGTATGAAGGCCTTCGGCGTCAACGAGTCGGAAGTGACCAGCAGGAAAGGGGAATCCGACCCGGACTTCACGTTCCCTCGTATCCTCGGCATCGAGGGCGTCGGCGTCGTCGACGCCGCCCCGGAAGGCAGCGGCCTCGAGCCCGGCCAGAAGGCGGCGACCATGATGGGCGGCATGGGCCGCAGTTACGACGGCAGCTACGCCGAATACGCCCTCGTCCCCGTCGGCCAGATCATCCCCTTCGACACGGACCTGCCCTGGGAGACCGTCGGCGCGCTGCCGGAGATGTTCCAGACCGCCCACGGCTCCCTCACCACCGGGCTCGGCCTCCAGGCGGGCCAGACCCTGCTCATCCGCGGCGGCACCTCGACCGTCGGCCTGTCCGCCGCGGCCCTCGCCAAGGACCGGGGAGCCACCGTGCTGTCCACCACCCGCCGCCCCGACCGCACCGAGGTGCTGCGCGAGCACGGAGCGGACCACGCTCTCGTCGACGACGGCAGGCTCGCCGACCGGGTACGCGAACTGTGCCCGGACGGGGTCGACGCCGCCCTGGAGCTGGTCGGCGGGCCCGCCCTGCCGGACACCCTGCGCGCCGTCCGCCCAGGCGGCACGGCCTGCTTCACCGGCGCGCTGTCGGGCGAATGGACCATCCCCGACTTCAGCCCCTTCGCCGTCATCCCCATCGGAGTCCGGCTCACCGTCTACGGGGGAGGGGCCACCGACCTGCCGCCCGCGGTCTTCGACCACCAGCTGCGGTCCATCGCCGAAGGCCGCCTCCGACCCGCCATCGCCAAGGTCCACCACGGCCTCGACCAGGTCCCCCAGGCCCACACCGACCTGGAGGCCGGCGGCACACCGGGCAAACACGTCGTCGTCCTCGACTGACGGCACGGACCGAGCACAGATCCTGATCGCTTCGGATCGATCCCGTTCGCACCCTTACCCGCTCCGCTGCACATTCCATTGGAAAATGCCAAAGCGTTCACCTGGACCAAGCACTTTCCGTAGTCTCGTGCTCACGTTCGCGGGAACGGCCGTGCAGGGGGAGGGGATTCGGCGTGCCCGGAATCGACGAAAGTCTGCTGGAAGCCATGCGGCTGCCCGGTGCGCGCGGCGCGTCGGTGGTCGACTGGATCAGTGGTCTCGCCCTGGGCGCGGTGGGCGACGCACCGGGCGGCGACCCGGAGGCCACGGCCGCGGAGACCGCCGAACTCGCCCGCCTCGCCACGGAGAGCGGCGCCCTCGCGCCGGCCGGCGGCGACGCGGGCGGACCGTCCGGCAAGGAACCACCCGTGCAGGACCTGATCATCACGAACGCCGACTCGTACCACCTGCTGAGGTTCGTCACCACGACCTTCGACAGCACGGTGTTCCTGCACTTATGGCTCGACCGCGCGGACGGCAACCTGGCCCTCGCCCGCATCCGGCTGGCCGAGATGGCGGACCGACTGGTGCTCGGATGATCGCGCCGCTGCTGACCGCGCGCACGGACGAACCGGCCTCGGTCCTGCTCGCCACCCTCGCGGCCCAGGGCGCGAGCGGCGCCCTGTCCACCGCGTCGGGGATCGTCTACCTCGCGGCGGGACACGTCGTCCACGTCGAATCCGCCGTCACACCCGACCTCGGCGACCTGCTCACCCACAGCGGAGCGCTCGCCCCGGACGGCTGGTGGGCGGCGATCGACCAGGCCGGCCGCCGCTGCCGGGTCGGCAGACAGCTCGTGGACAGCGGCCACCTCGCCGCCGGCGCGCTGGAGTTGTGCCACCTCGGCGCCCTCTTCGACGCGGCGTACTTCGTCCTCGCCCACGACGGACCGGCCCTCCGCTTCCGCCCCGGAGTCGCGCACTGGCTCGGCGCGGTGCGCTCCGTACCGGTGGACACCGTCCTGCGCGAGTCCCGCCGCCGCCGCGAACTGCTGCACCGCATATGGCCCGAACCCGCCATCGACGTCGCCCCGCTCGCCCGCGTGCCGAGCGACCCAGTGGAGCTGCCCGCCCGCCGCGGCCGGGCCCTCGCCCAGGTCGACGGCGTCCGCACCGCCGCCCAGATCGCGACGGCCCTCGCCTGCCGCACCTTCCACACCCTCGTCGAACTCCGCCGTCTGGCCGCAGCCGGCCTGGTCGTCCCCGCAGACCCCGCCACCGCGTCCGCCGAGCCGGGCCCCGCCCCCCTGCCGGCGGCACCGGACGAGCCCGACACCGCACTGCTGCGACGGCTCCTGCACGCCTTGGAGGCACTGTGATCCGCGCGCGACGACAGCGTGCCGAAAGGAGACTGCTCATGGCCGTCGAGACCGACGTCCTGGACGAACTGCGCCGGCTCCGCACCCGCGTACCCGGGCTGACCGGCTCCCTCGCGGCCACCGTCGACGGACTGGTCCTCGCCCACGACGTACCGGAGACCGAGCCGGAGGGACTCGCGGCGCTCACCGCCGCCGCCCTCGGCGTGGCGTACCGCATGACCGACGCCGCCGCCCGCGGCGACTTCCGCGAACTGCTCGTACGGGGCGCCGACGGCTACGTCGCGACCTACGCGGCCGGGACGACCGCGGTCCTCACCCTCCTGGCCGAGGACCGCGTCAACGTCGGCCGCCTCCACCTGGAGGGCCGCCGCGGCGGCGCCCGCATCGCCGACCTCGTGGCCACGCGCGTCGGCCCGGGCACCGGCCGCCACGCCGACCGGCCGACACCGACTCCCACACCCCCACCCGCACCGACGCCGGGGCCGACACCGGCATCCGCACCCTCGTCCCCGTCCACGCCCCCGCCCGAAGAGCACCTCGCCACGGCACCCCCGGCCACGGCCCGCCCCATCGGCACCCTCCCGGTACGCACCCCGCAGCGGCCCACCCACCCGCCGCGCCCGCACACCGGCATCTGAGCCACCCGAACCACCGGACCGACCCGAGAAACACCGAACGAAAGGAACGACCGCATGGCCAACACGGAGACCAGCCTGAAGGAATGCCTGAGCTCCATCGAGGGAGCCACGGCCGCCGCCCTCGTCGACTACACCAGCGGCATGGCCCTCGGCACCCTCGGCGGCAGCAAGGACTTCGACCTGGAAGTCGCCGCCGCCGGCAACACCGACGTCGTACGGGCCAAGCTGCGCACCATGGAACACCTGGGCCTGAAGGAGGAGATCGAGGACATCCTCATCACCCTCAACTCCCAGTACCACCTCATCCGCCTGCTCAAGGGGCGCGGGGGCAGCGGGCTGTTCCTCTACCTCGTGCTGGACGGGAGCCGGGCCAACCTGGCGATGGCCCGCCACCAGCTCCGCCGGATCGAAGCCGAGCTGGAGGTCTGAACCGGCACCACCGGACGGGAGCCCTCCGCGACGGACCCGGCGTGGAGGGCCCCGCCATGCCGGACCGCCGGATCTACGGTGGATGCCATGACGGCACCCCTGGACGTGCTCGTGGTGGGCGCGGGCCCCACCGGACTCGCGCTCGCGACGCAACTGCGCGCCTACGAGACCCGCTTCCGGATCATCGACCGCTCCCCTGACCGCGCCCGGGAGTCACGCGCCCCGGCCATCCAGCCCCGCACCCTGGAGCAACTCGCCGGCCTCGGCGTGAGCGACGACCTCGTCGACCGGGGCAGTACGGCCGTCCGGCTGCACCTGCACCTGCCGCGGCGCGTGCTCCAGGTGCCCTTGTTCGACGTCGGGTGCGACGACACGCCGTACCCCTACCTGCTCTTCCTCCCGCAGTCGGAGACGGAGGACGTGCTGACGTCCCGTCTGGCCGCACGCGACGTGGCGGTGGAGCGGGGCACGGAACTGGTGAGCGCCGAGCGGACCGGCGCGTACGTCACCTGCCGGCTGCGGCACCGCGACGGCGGCCAGGAGACCCTGCGGGCCCGCTACGTCGTCGGCTGCGACGGTGCCCACAGCACCGTGCGCGCCCAGGCGGGCATCGCCTTCGAGGGGTACGCCTACCCGCAGACGTTCCTGCTGGCCGACCTGGAGGTCGACGGACTGGAGCCGGGCGCCGCGCACACCTTCATGACCGCCTCCGGCCTGCTGTTCTTCTTCCCCCTCGGCACCCCGGCCACCTGGCGGATGATCGCCCTGCACCCGCCGGGGAGCCGGTCCGGCGACGTGACACCGGAGCTGCTCCAGCGGATCGCCGACGACTGGACGACCGACCGGCTGACCCTGCGCGACCCGATCTGGACGACCTCCTTCCGCCTCCACAACCGCGGCGCCACCCACTACCGGAAGGGCCCGTTCTTCCTCGCCGGGGACGCGGCGCACATCCACAGCCCCGCCGGTGGCCAGGGCATGAACACCGGCATCCAGGACGCGCTCAACCTGGGCTGGAAACTCGCCCACGTGTGCCGTGGCGCGTCCCCGGAAGAACTACTGGAGACCTACGAGGCGGAACGCGCCCCGGTCGGCCACCGCGTACGGCGCCTCACCGACCGCGCGTTCACCGTCGGCACCAGCAGCCACCCGGCCCTGCGCCTGGCCCGCACCCACCTCGCCCCGCGCTTCGCACCCCTGCTGCTGCGCACCACCGTCCCGCGCGCACGCCTGTTCCGTACCGTCGCCGAACTCGCCATCCACTACCGCCGCGGCCCCCTGTCCACGACCGGCCCGCGAACGCCGGGCCGCGGCCCGCGGGCGGGAGACCGGCTCCCCGACGTCCCACGCGGCCTCCAGCAGCGGACCGCCGGCCCGGGCCACCACCTCCTGCTCACCGGCCCCTGGCCCGAGGTCCCGCCGCCGCACGACCTGGTCGGCGTCCACCACCTCGGCGCGCGAAGCCCGTGGCAGGGCACCGGCCACGCCCTCGTACGCCCCGACGGATACGTGGGCTACACGGCCGGCGGCACCGACCTGACGGGACTGCGCGCCTACCTCGACCGCTGGCTGCCGCGCCCCTAGGTGGGGAGCCCGCTCAGCCACTCGACCAGCAGCCGGTTGGTCTCGGCGGGGCGCTCCTGCTGGAGGAAGTGGCCGCAGCCGTCGAGGATGTGGGACGCCGTCAGGCCGGGCAGTGTGGCCGGATACGCCTCGATCGCGTCGGCGAGCCAGATCGTGGACGCGTCCAGGCCGCCGCCGAGGAACAGCGACGGCTGCGTGACGGGCGCGCCGGCGAAGTCCGCCAGGTCCTCCCAGTCGCGGTCTGTGTTCCGGTAGCGGTTCAGGGCGCCGGTCATCCCCGTGCGCTCGAACTCCCCGGCGTAGACGTCGAGGTCGGCCTCGCTCAGCCAGTGCGGCAGCCTGCCGACCGGGAACCGGTCGCGCAACCGGCCTCCCCGCGCCACGAAGTGCGGATCGGCCGCGGGCATCGTGTCCGCGGACAGAGCCGCGTAGAAGCCCGCGAGCCAGCCCCGCACATCGGGCTCGACCTCCGCCTCGGCCCGGCCGGGCTCCTGGAAGTAGGAGACGTAGAACTCCTCGTCGCCGCCCATCGCCGCGAACACCTCACTCGGCCTGGGGCCGCCCGGCGGCGTGTAGGGCACGCTCAGCAGCCCCACCGCGCGGAACACGTCCGGCCGGACCAGCGCGGAGGTCGCGGCGATGGTCGCCCCCCAGTCGTGTCCGACGAGCACGGCGGACCGCTCGCCCAGTGCCTCCACCACGGCGACGTTGTCCGCCACCAACTCGAGGATCCGGTACGCCTCGACGTCGGCGGGCCGGGACGAGCGTCCGTAGCCGCGCACGTCGACGGCCACCGCGCGGTAACCGGCCGCGGCCAGGGCGGGCAGCTGGTGGCGCCACGCGTACCAGGACTCGGGGAACCCGTGCAGCAGGAGCACGAGCGGTCCGTCACCCTGTTCCACGAGGTGGGTGCGGCCGGCCGGTGAGGGCACGAGGCGGTGCGTGCGGTCGACGGCGGACGTCTGCGGCATGGATCCTCCCGCGAGGCGGAATCGGACACTCGGTCCACTGATCATCCGTCGCCCGCCGCGCCGCGCACCAAGCCCGTTGCCGGTTCGGCAAAAGGCTCAGCCGTGGAACGTGATGTACCCGTTGCCGTCCTTGTCGGAGCCGCTCTTGGTGTACGAGTGCACGTCGGCCCGGCTGCCGGACGGCTTGTACACGTAGATCGTGTCCTTGTCGTTGTTCCACATGAAGTTGCAGTTGTCGCGGTACACGACGTTGTTCGTGTCGGAGTCGGTCCCGTTGCCGCCGCGCAGCTTCACGTAGTCGCCGGGCTGCAGCGTGTGGCTCGCGGTGAAGGTGAACTTGTTCCCGGCGGCGTCCTTCACGACGTAGCCCTTGAGGTTCACCGTCGTCGACCGCGAGTAGTTCTTGATCTTCAGGTACTCCTCGTCGGTGTTGCCCGTCCGGCAGTTGTTGGAGTCGCGGCCGGGGGCGTCGTACTGGACACCGCCGATCTTCAGCGCGGAGTTGTACTCGGCGGCCTGGGCCGGAGCCGCCGTCAGGGCGGTCAGGGCTCCGGCGGCGGCGGCCGTGGCGGCGACAAGGCGTATACGCATGGACGTTCGTCCCCCCTTGCATGGCCCTCTGGTGAAGGCGATGTGATGGTTCGGTGAAGCGTCTGGATCGTACACGGTTCAAGCACGCATAAGGGCGGGTTCGGTGACATGGCCACCGAACCCGCCCCGCGGGTGCATATGAGATCAGGCGCCGCTGGCGCGGAGCATGTCCTCGCGCTCCACGATCTTCACGCGCTCGCGCCCTTCCGGCTCGCCGAGGGCCTTCTCCGCGGCGTCCAGCCGGTACCAGCCGTCCCACGTGGTGAAGCGGATGTCGCGCTCGGCGAGGAACGCGTCCACGGCCTCCGGCGCGGGAGTCGCGGGCGTGTGCAGCCGGCCGTTCGCGTAGTCGTCCAGCAGGTTCGACACCGTCTCGTTGGCGTCGCCCTTGGTGTGGCCGATCAGGCCGACCGGGCCGCGCCGGATCCAGCCGGTGACGTAGGTGGACTGCAGGTGCTCGCCGGACTCCTGCATGACCCGCCCGCCCTCGTCCGGGACGGTGCCCGAGTCGATGTCCCAGGGCAGCTTGGGCAGTTTGTCGGACAGGTAGCCCACCGCGCGGTACACCGCGGAGACGTCCCAGGTCTTGAACGTGCCGGCGCCCTTGACGTTGCCGGTGCCGTCGAGTTCCGTGCGCTCGGTGCGCAGGCCGACGACCTTGCCGTCCTCGCCGAGGACCTCCACCGGCGACTCGAAGAAGTGCAGGAAGAGCTTGTGGGGCCGGTCGCCGACGTCGCGGATCGCCCAGTTCTCCAGGGTCTTGGCGACCATGTCGGCCTGCTTGTTGCCGCGCCGGGTGGCGATCGAGCCCTCGTCGTAGTCGATGTCCTCGGGGTCGACGATGACCTCGATGTTGGGGGAGTGGTCCAGCTCCCGCAGCTCCATCGGGCTGAACTTCGCCTGCGCCGGGCCCCGGCGGCCGAACACGTGGATCTCCTTGGCCCGGTTGGCCTTCAGCCCCTCGTACACGTTCGGCGGGATCTCCGTCGGCAGCAGCTCGTCCGCCGTCTTGGCCAGCACGCGCGCGATGTCGAGCGCGACGTTGCCGACGCCGAGCACGGCGACCTTCTCCGCCTCCAGCGGCCAGGTGCGCGGCACGTCGGGGTGGCCGTCGTACCAGGACACGAAGTCGGCGGCGCCGTAGGAGCCGTCGAGGTCGATGCCGGGGATCGACAGCGCCCGGTCGGCCATCGCGCCGGTGGCGAAGATCACGCCGTCGTAGAACGCGCGCAGGTCGTCCAGGCCGATGTCGGTGCCGTAGTCCACGTTGCCGAACAGCCGGATCTGGGGCTTGTCGAGCACCTGGTGCAGGGCCGTGATGATGCCCTTGATCCGCGGGTGGTCGGGAGCGACGCCGTACCGGATCAGTCCGAACGGCGCCGGCATGCGCTCGAAGATGTCGATGGACACGCCGGGCTCGGCGGCCACCTCGGACTTGAGCAGGGCGTCGGCGGCGTAGATCCCGGCGGGGCCGGATCCGACGATGGCTACCCGCAGGGGGCGGGGCATGGTCAGGTTCCCTTCGAGCGGCGACAAGCGATCTCGACGGGAAGCCTAAACTAAGGCAAGCCTAAGTCGGTATGCGGGTCCGGTCTATGAGCTCATAAAGCTACTTTATGAGCAGGGGTCCGGCCTGTCGCGGCACCCTCGCACGCCCTCCCCGGGGAACCCGAACGCGGGCATCGGCGAACAGCAGTCGACCATGCCCGTGACGGCGAAAGAAGGCCCCATGGACCTGACAGACGATCGGCCCTGCCCGAGAGGCGACCGGTGACCGCACTCCCGGGCGTCGGAGCCCGCCGCGCCCCCGACCGGTGCGAGGAGCCCGACGTGGCGGTGATCGAGCGGTCCCGGGAGGACCCCGACGCGTTCGCGGTGCTCTTCGACCGCTACGCCGACGACATCCACTGGTACATCGCCCGGCGTCTCGGCACCGAGGCGGCCGACGACCTGATGGCCGAGACGTTCGTGACCGCCTTCCAGCAGCGCCGCCGCTACGACCTGTCGCGGTCGGCGGCCCGCCCCTGGTTGTACGGCATCGCCACCAACCTCGTCGGCCGGCACCGGCGCGCCGAGGCACGCAGGCTGCGCGCCCTGTCCCGCGTCGCCGCAGAGGCACCGGCCGAACGGAGCGGCGACGCCGAGCCGTTGGCGGACCGGGTCGCCGCCCGCGTCAGCGCCGAGGGCTCGCGCGCCGCCCTGGCCGGCGCCCTCGCCGCGCTGCCCGCCCGCCACCGCGATGTGCTGCTGGTGATCGCCTGGGGCGACCTCGACTACGCGGAGGCCGCCCAAGCCCTCGACATCCCCGTGGGCACCGTCCGCTCCCGGCTGCACCGGGCCCGGAAGAAGCTGCGCGAAGCACTGGGCGGATCCGATCCCACCGCCCCCTACGACGAGACGGACGAGGCCGGCCCGGCCGGCGAGACCGAGGAGACTGCTCGTGGATGACCTCACCGCCGTGCGCGAACTGGAGACCGACGTGGCCCCGCTGACCGACCGGGCCCGCGGCGACGCCCGGGCCCGCCTGCTGCGGGCCGTCCACAGCGAGAGCCGCCCGCGCGGTGCCGGAGCCTTCCCCCGCAGGCTCGCGCTCCGCACGGCGCTCGCCGCGACGGCCACCGCGGCCGTCGCGACCGGAGCCGTCGTCCTGACGACCGACAAGGAGGAACGGGACGCCACGGCACCGCAGTTGGCCGGCGCGGCGCGGCTCCTGCACGGGGCCGCCGAGCGGTCGCGCTCCGACAGCGCGCACCTGCCGGTCCCACGCGACGACCAGTACCTCTACACCAAGGAGATCTCCACCCGTACCTTCCTCAAGGGCGGCAGGACCGAGCGGTTCACGGACGAGAGCTGGCTGTCGGTCGACGGCTCCAAGCCCTCCCGGTACAGCTACTACGGCCGGATCCTCGACGAACCTCCCCTGGGCGAGCACGAGGTGCGCTGGCCCCCCACCGAGTACGCGGAGCTCAAGAAGTGGCCCACGGACCCCGACAAGCTCCTGGACGTCCTCAGCCTGCGGGACCCGGGAAGCCCGGAAGCCGCCCAGGACGCGTACCTGAACGCCTGCCTGCTCCTGCGCGGCCCCCGTGTGATGCCGCCCGGCCTCCAGGCCGCCGCCTTCGAGGCCGTCGCGAAGCTGCCCGGCATCAGGTTGGACCACGACGCGGTGGACGCGCTCGGCCGCCGCGGCGTCGCCGTCTCGCACCCCGGCGTGACCTTCGCCTTCATCTTCGACCCGAAGACCTACGCCTACCTCGGTCTGCGGCAGGAGGGCTCGCAGGGCGGCCGGTGGGTGGACGGCGAGCTGCGGGGCGGCCGGAAGTACACCGAGGTCAAGGGACTGGTGGCGGTGGGGGTGGTGGACCGGATCGGGCAGCGGCCCCGGGCGGACACGGCCCGGTGACCGCTCACGGCAGGGGCTGCTCCGCCCAGATCACCTTCCCCGCGGCCAGATAACGCGTTCCCCAGCGTTCCGCGAGCTGCGCGACGAGGAACAGGCCCCGCCCGCCCTCGTCCGTCATGGTCGCGTACCGCAGGTGCGGCGAGGTGCTGCTGCTGTCGAACACCTCACAGATCAGGTTGCGATCGCGCAGCACCCGCACGCGGATGGGGCCGTCTCCGTACCGGAGCGCGTTGGTGACCAGCTCGCTCAGGATGAGCTCGGTGGTGAACGTCAGCTCGTCCAGCCCCCACTCGGCCAGTTGCCGGCTGACCGCCGCCCGCACCTCGCCCACGGCCGCCGGGTCGGCCGGCACCGGCCACTCGGCGACCCGGCCGGCGTCGAGCGCCCGGGTGCGCGCGACGATCAGGGCGATGTCGTCGCTGGAGCGGGCCGTGAGCTGTGAGTCGAGGACGGTCCGGCAGGTGTCCTCGGGGGACTGGCCGGACCGGCCCAGGGCCTCGCGCAGCATCTCCAGGCCGACGTCGATGTCCCGCTCGCGGTCCTCGACCAGTCCGTCGGTGTAGAGGACGAGCCGGCTGCCCTCGGCCAGCTCCAGCTCGGCCGTCTCGAACGGCAGACCGCCGAGGCCGAGCGGGGGCCCGGCCGGCACCTCGGGGAACTCGACGTGGCCGTCGGGGTGGATGAGGGCCGGCGGCGGATGCCCGGCCCGCGCGACGGTGCACCGCCGCGAGACCGGGTCGTAGACGGCGTACAGGCAGGTCGCGCCGGTGACCGGGGCGCTGCCCTCCGCCTCCGTCTCGTCCTGGTCGATGCGGCCGACCAACTCGTCCAGCAGGGCGATGAGTTCCTCGGGCGGCAGGTCGAGGGCGGAGAAGTTGTGGCACCGCGGTGCGCAGCCGCCCCATCGTGGCCGCGGCGTGCAGACCGTGGCCGACGACGTCGCCGACCACGAGCGCGACCCGGGCCCCCGACAGCGGCAGCACGTCGAACCAGTCGCCGCCCACGCCGGCCTGCGCGGGCAGATAGCGGTAGGCGATCTCCAGCGCGCCCTGCTCGGGCAGGTTCCTCGGGAGCAGGCTGCGCTGGAGCGTCACCGCCATGCTGTGCTCGCGCGTGTAGCGGCGCGCGTTGTCGATGGAGACGGCGGCCCGCGCGACCAACTCCTCCGCCAGGGCCAGCTCGTCCTCGTCGAACGGCTCCGGCTTCTCGTAGCGCCAGAAGCTGACCACGCCCAGCACCAGGGTGCCGGCCCGCAGCGGCACCGTGATCAGGGAGTGGATGCCGTAGTCGACGATCTGCGCCGAGCGTTCGAGGTCCTGCGCCTGCCAGCCGGGGGCCTTGCTCAGCCGGGGTTCCAGGACGGGCCGGCCGGTGGCGAGACTGCGGCCCTGCGGGGAGGACTCGACGAACCTGATCCGCTCGCCGACGGCGTACAGCGGAGCGTCCTTGCGGATCCCGCTCAGCGCCGTGCGGCTCAGCGCGGCGGCCGCGTCCGGCTGCCCGCCGCCCAGCACCGCGTCGAACAGGTCCACGGTGGCGAAGTCGGCGAACCGGGGCACGGCCAGCTCGGTCAGCTCCTCGGCCGTGCGCGTCACATCGAGGCTCGTCCCGATGCCCACGCCGGCGTCGTACAGCATGTTGAGCCGTTCCCGCGCGGTCTCGGCCCGGCCGGACAGGGCGCGCAGCTCGGTGGAGTCGCGCAGTGTGGCGACGCTGCCGGGCGGGCCGCCCGCGTGGTCCGTGGTCCGCTGGTTGACGGCCAGGAGCCGGTCACCGACGAGGTGCACCTCGTCCGTGGCGACGCGCCCGGAGGCCAGCAGGTCGGCGGTGTCCGGGTCGAGGCCGAGGCTGAGGACGTGCCGGCCCTCGGCGTCGGCGGGCAGCCCGAGCAGCCGGTGCGCCTCGTCGTTGGCGAGGACCAGGGTGCCGCCGACGTCGACGATGAGGACGCCCTCGCGGACGGCGTGCAGCACGGCGTCGTGGTGTTCGTACATCCGGGTCATCTCGTGCGGCCCGAGGCCGTGCGTCTGCCGCAGCAGCCGCCTGCTCACCAGCGCGGCACCCGCCGTCGCCAGGGCGAGCGCCGCGGCGGCGGCGGAGAGGAGGAGCGGCAGCTGCTCGTCGGCGGTCCCGCCGACGTTCGCCGTCGTGATGCCCGCGGAGACCAGGCCCACGACCCGCCCGTCCGGGTCCTTCACCGGCACCACGGCCTGCACGAGGGGGCCGATGGTGCCCTCGATCTCCTCGGTCACGGCCTTTCCGGCCAGCGCCGGTGCGATCGTCCCGACGAACCGTTTGCCGATGCGGTCCGTCTTGGGGTGGGTGTAGCGGATGCCGTCGGTGTTCATGACGACGACGAAGTCGACCTCCGACCGTTCACGGGCGGCCTCGGCCCTCGGCTGCAGGACGGCCGTGGGGTCGGGGCCGCGCAGCGCCTCGACGGTGCCCGGCGCGTTGGCGAAGGTCTCCGCGACGGCGAGGGAACGGTTGCGGGCCTCCAGTGTCGTGTCGTGCCGCACCTGCAGGACCAGCGCCACCACGGCGGCCACGACCAGCAGCAGCACGATCACCACGACCAGCAGGAACACCTGTCCGGCGACGCTGCGCCCGCCCAGCGCCGACCGCAGCCCCGCCACCGGACGCCACCGCGACGGGCCCGCCTCCCGCCGCTGCCGTGCGGACGGTGCAGCGCCGAGCCGCAGGGGCGATCGAGTCCCGGATCGACCCAAGAGTCGGACCATGTGCCATGTCTACACTGCCCGGCCCCGGGAGGCGAGGGGCATCACCCATGGTGACAGGGGGCCCTCACCGTTTCGTCACGACTCCGGACCCGCATGGGCTCCCGGCCCCCGGGAAACGCACCATGGCCTCAGGTGGCGAGGGCGCGGGCCAGCTCGGTGGTGGCGCGGGCGATCTCGGTGTCCTCGTCGGCCATCAGCCGGCCGAGGTCGCCGCGCCGGGCGCGTACCGCCTGCCGTGCGGCGCGCTCCCACACCACCGGGTTCTCCCGGCGGTTCATCAGCTTCGGATAGACGGCGGCGGTGCTCTCCCACTGCCGGGCGTCGGCGATGCTCTTGAGCAGCTGGATGATCTCGGCGCGGCAGGTCACCTGCGGCAGCTTCGCCAGCTCCCACAGGAACGGCACCGTGGCGGCGGTCGCCTGCTCCACGACGAAGCCGAACTGACAGATCCGTTTCCGCAGGTCGTCGAGGGCGGACCGGGCCGTGTCGGCGTCGCCCCAGGCGATGCCGTTGAGCAGCAGGGGGATGGCCGCCGCCGAACCGGTGGAGTCCTGGATGTCGCCCCACGGCACGCGGTCCAGTGCCGTGAGCGGCGTGATCCGGGCCACCCCGGTCGGGGCGTCGGGGCGCTCGCTGCTCGGGTGTTCCGTCGAAGCGCTGCGCATGGCTGGGGGCCTTTCCGCGGCAGTCGTGTCAGAGGGGTGGACAGGTCGACAATCTGGCCCAGACCGTCTTGCCCGCCGGAGGGCTGGGGGTCCAGCCCCATTCCTCGGACAGGGCGTCGACGATGCACAGGCCGCGGCCGTTCTCCTCCAGGGAGGAGCCGGCGGGCGCGTACACGGGCGGATGGTCGTCGGGGTCGGAGACGGTGACCAGCAGGTGCGTCGGGTCCAGGAGGAATCCGAGCCGGATCTCCGGCGCACCCGGTGTGCCCGCCACCGCGTGCGTCGCGGCGTTGGCGGTGAGCTCGGTGATGACGAGGGTGGCGTCGTCACAGCAGTGGTCGAGCGACCACACGTGGAGGGTGTCACGTGTGAAGGACCGGACGCGCGCGAAGCCCTCCCGGCTGCACTCGACACGCAGGGCGGCCGAGGCGGACAGGGCGGCCGGGGGCTGCGGCACCGTCTCCGGCATCGCGGGCGGGGTTCCGTACGGCGTCGCCGTGAGCGGGCCGGGCGGGAGGTCGTGGGCCGTCGCCGATGCGCCTGCGTGCGCCGCAGCCCCACTCGGCTGCCGGAGCACATGATGCGCAGGTGATGACACGGCATCTCCCCGATGCGACGTCAGGACGCGGCGCCAGCACGGGGGTTGACGCCGCAGCTATTATCCACGCTGACGGCGCTCGCGTGCAATTGCACGAGAAATTGCGTGGAAAACAAGCCGTTGTGGGTACGCGAGCCGGGACGAGTACGGCCGGAGAGCAAGGAGACTGCGGTGCCACCAGTGCGGAACGGAGTGCGGGCGAGTTCGTTGGACGCCTGCTGGATCAAGAGCCGGCACAGCAACGCCGAGGGCAACTGCGTCGAGGTGGCCCCTCTCGTGGACGGGGGGATCGCCCTGCGCAACTCCCGCGACCCCGACGGACCCGCCCTGGTCTACACGGCCGCTGAGGTGGCGGCGTTCCTGGCCGGGGCGAAGGACGGCGAGTTCGACCACTTGGTGTGAGCGGGGGTGCCGACGCGTCCGCGGTGTGGAGCCTCCCTGGTGAAGCGGAACCCAACTTCCCCTGTCCATGCGGGCGTACGGGCTGATGCGGAGAGGCCCGGCCGGGTGCGATAGTGTAAGTCGCCCTTGTGCCGGTCTGCTGGGAGTCAGGATGTCCGCCGCGTCGCATCGCATCTCCCGTCTGGAACCCTACCTGGACAGGCCCGAGCCGGCGCCGACTCTGCTGAAGATGCTCGTCGGCGTACAGCTGGCAGGCTTCCGTGAGGACGCCGGGCTGGCCCAGGACCAGGCGGCGCGCGCTGTCGGTTTCAGCGCCGCGAAACTGTCCCGCATCGAGGCGGGCAAGGGCCGCCGCCCGCCGACGGAGAGCGATGTCCGGGCGCTGCTGGAGCTGTACGGCACCGACGCCTACGAAGCCTCGGTGCTGCTCAAGCTGCTGCAGCGCGCCGGTGAGCCGGGCTGGTGGCAGCGGTACGACAAGCGGCTGATGCCCGAGTGGTTCGACCGCCTGGTCGGACTTCAGGAGGCCGCCGCCACGATCCGTACGTTCGAGATCCAGTACGTGCCCGGCCTGTTGCAGATCCCCGCCTACACCAGGGCGGTGGTGGAGCGCGGCCTGCCGAACGCGCCGGCCGGCGAGGTGGAGCGGCGCGTCGAACTCCGCATGCGCCGGGCGCGGTTGCTGTCGCGGTCCGACGCCCCGCAGCTGTGGGCGATCATCGACGAGTCCGTGCTGCTGCGCGTCCTGGGCAGCACCGACGTGATGCGGGAACAGCTCGCGCACCTCGTCGAGATGGCGCGGCGCCCCAATGTGACGGTGCAGATCGTGCCGCTGGGCGTCACGAACGCCTCGGCGCCCGCCATCCCGGTGACGTATCTCCGCTTCGGCGGCCTGGACCTTCCCGACGTGGTCTACCTGGAGCACATCAGGAGCGCCAACTTCCTGGAGGACCGGGACGAGACGGAGGAGTACCGGATCGCGCTGGACCGCCTCGCGGACGAGGCGCTGAAGCCGCGTGACTCCCTCGAGATGCTGCGCCGGACGATGGAGCAGCGCTACCCGTGACATGCGTGTGTCTGTCGTGGGACGGCCTCCGTCCCACGACAGACACCTCGGTCACTGCTCCAGCGGAACCCGCCCCACACCGCCGAACTCGATCCACTCGTGGGTGAGCTGACGGGGCGCCACCTCCGTGTCCGGACGCCAGGTGGACACCTCCACGAGGCCCGGTTCGAGTATCTCCAGACCCTCGAAGTACGCGGCGACGTCCTTCTCCTCACGCACCCGGCCCCAGTGCCCCTGGGTCGCCTGGTCCATGAAGTTCGTGACGAAGTCGCGGACCTCGGGGTCCTCGCTGACCAGCTGGCACATCACCATGAAGCTGCCGGGCGCGAGCCGTTCCCGGACGCGGCGCGCCACCGCGAGCGGCCCGTCGGTGTCGCTGTCGGGGATGCAGTGGAACACCGAGTTGAAGAGCACGCACACCGGCTCGGAGAAGTCGATCAGCCGCTTGGTGTCGGGGTGGTCGAGGATCAGGTCGGTCTCGCGCATGTCCGCGTGGATGACGGTGGTGCGCTCGTCCTGCTCCAGCAGCGCACGGCCGTGGACCAGCACCATGGGGTCGTTGTCGACGTACACCACGTGGGTCGTGGGGTCGATGCGCTGGGCGACCTGGTGCACGTTGTCCTGCGTGGGCAGACCTGAGCCGTGGTCGAGGTACTGCCGGATTCCGTACTCCTCGGACAGGGTCCGCACGACACGCTGGAGGAAACGCCGGTTGTTCAGGGCCAGGCGGCGCGTGCTGGGGACGACCTTGTCGAGTTCCTCGCACGCGGCGCGGTCGGCCGCGTAGTTGTCCTTGCCGCCCAGGTAGTAGTCGTACATGCGCGCTGCCGTCGGCACGTTCGCGTCGATCTCGGTGGACAGCTGCTTCTCGGAGTGCATCGTTCCCCCTGCAAGGTGCCGCGCCAACGGACTGGCTGGACAGGAAGTACATCCTAGGGAGGGGGAGTTGGGCGGTGCCAGCCTGTCGGCGAAGGTGCCCACGATCGAACGACATGATGATCGGCCCAGGTCCCGCCGCGACCATGAGAATGTCACGGTTCGCGCACTCTGTGTCACCGGCTCTCCCGTGGATACCCCGGGCATGACTGTCCCTCTCGGTGGGAGGTGGGGCCGTGGACACCCCGGCCGACCGCATCGCGGACCCCTCGACGTCGCCCGCTTGGACCAACACCATGATCAAGCAACTGGCCCCGCAGCTGCTGAGCAGCGTCTGACCGCCGGGGACGATCCGCGGAAGTGCCGGTCACGGCGGGCCACTTACGGGATCTTGAGACCACGAGCAGCCCATGGCAGGCTCCTGCCGCATGATCGATGACTTCGCCAAAGACAACCTGCACGCGAGACTGCGGCGGGACCGCAAGGCGCTGCTCTGGAAACTCGACGGCTTGTCCGAATACGACGTCCGCCGACCTCTGACAGCGACCGGAACCAACCTCCTCGGCCTGGTCAAACACGTGGCCACCGTCGAGGCCAGGTACTTCGGCGAGGTCTTCGACCGCCCTTCCCCGGAACCGCTGCCCCAGTGGCAGGACTCCGACGGCGGCGATCTGTGGGCGACCGAGGACGAGACCCGTGATCAGATCTTCGGGTTCTACCGGCGCACGTGGGAACACTCGGACGCGACGATCAACGAGCTTCCCCTCGACGCCCCCGGCCATGTGCCGTGGTGGCCGGAGCCTTATGCCGACACGAACCTGTTCGCCGTCATGGTCCATGTCCTCAGCGAGTCCGTCCGGCATGCCGGGCACGCCGATATCCTGCGCGAGGGCCTCGACGGCCGGACCGGGATGCGCGCCGAACACGAGAAGCAGATCGACGAGGAAGCCCGTGCGGCCCATCGCGCGAAGATCGAACAGGCCGCCAGGTCGGCCGCAGCGATCAAGGCTCGGAGCCGACCGGTCGAATTGCCGCGTGGACAACGCCGACTCGATTTAATGTGGAAATAGGAGAACTTATCGGAAGTCGATGACGTCCTGTCGCCGGCCGCTATTCTCACTGGCCCCGGCCCGCGTTCCGAGGAGAAAACCATGGGCGACTATTACGACCTCGGGACCCACAGCCGTCCCGTCACCACGTCCTCGGCGGAAGCGCAACTCTGGTTCGATCGCGGCCTGGTGTGGACGTACGCCTTCCACCACGAGGAAGCCGTCGCCTGTTTCGAAAAGGCGGCCGCGGCCGATCCCGAGTGCGCGATGGCCCATTGGGGAATCGCCTACGCGCTCGGCCCGAACTACAACAAGCCCTGGGAATTCTTCGACGACGAGGAGCTGGCCGACACCGTCGAACGCACCCACACGGCCGTCGAACGGGCCCACGACAGAGCCGCCGGCGCCACCCCGGTCGAACAGGCCCTCATCGGTGCGCTGCGCGCCCGCTACCCGCAGCCGGAGGCCGTCGAGGACTGCTCGGTGTGGAACGAGCCCTACGCGGACGCGATGCGCGCGGTGTACGAACTGGCTCCCGACGACCCGGACATCGCCACGCTCCACGCCGACGCCCTGATGAACCTCACCCCCTGGCAGCTGTGGGACCTGAAGACCGGCCGGCCGGCCGAGGGCGCCCGCACCCTGGAGGCCAGGGCCGTACTGGAGAGCGCGCTCGGCACCGACGCCGGGGCGGGCCACCCCGGCGTCCTGCACCTCTACATCCACCTGATGGAGATGTCCCCGACGCCGGAGCAGGCACTGACCGTCGCCGACCGCCTGCGCGGCGTCGTGCCCGATGCCGGGCACCTGCTCCACATGCCCTCGCACCTCGACGTCCTGTGCGGCGACTACCGCCGGGTCGTGGCCGCCAACAGCGACGCGATCGCGGCCGACGAGAAGTTCCGCCGGCGGTCCGGCGCGATGAACTTCTACACCCTCTACCGGGTGCACAACTACCACTTCAAGATCTACGGGGCGATGTTCCTCGGCCAGGAGCGGGTCGCCCTGGACACCGCCGCCGAGCTGGAAGCCGCCGTGCCCGAGGACCTGCTCCGCGTGCAGAGTCCGCCGATGGCCGACTGGCTCGAGGCCTTCCTGGGCATGCGCGTCCACGTACTGATCCGCTTCGGCCGCTGGACCGACATCCTCGCCCTGCCGGCCCCCGCCGACCCGGAGCTCTACTCGGTGACCACCGCCCTGCGGCACTACGCCCGCGGTGTCGCCCTCTCGGCCACCGGCGAGGTCGCCCGGGCCGAGGCCGAACGCGAGCTGTTCCGCGCGGCGGTCACCCGGGTGCCCGGGACTCGGATGCTGTTCAACAACACCTGCCACGACATCCTCGCCATCGCGGCGGCCATGCTGGACGGCGAGCTCGAGTACCGCAGGGGCAACCACGACCTCGCCTTCGCCGCCCTGGAACGCTCCATCGAGCTCGACGACCACCTCCCCTACGACGAGCCCTGGGGCTGGATGCAGCCCACCCGCCACGCCTACGGGGCGCTGCTGCTGGAACAGGGCCGGGTGGCGCAGGCCGAGGCGGTGTACCGCGCGGACCTCGGCCTGGACGACACCCTGCCCCGCGCCCTCCAGCACCCGGGCAACATCTGGTCGTTGCACGGCTTCCACGAGTGCCTGCTGCGCACGGGCAAGACCGGCGAGGCGGCCCTCGTGGCCCAGCAGCTCAAACTGGCGACGGCGCTGGCCGACGTGCCGATCCAGGCGTCCTGCTTCTGCCGCCTGGACACCGCGCCCGGCCCCGAGCAGGCCGACGGCTGCTGCCACTGACCCGGTAGGAGCCGGGGCCGGGCCCCTGTCTCATGCCGGTCGACCGAGCCCACGGACCGACCGGCCGCCGCTCAGCGGCCGGTCGGCCGACGCGGGGCCGGCACCGGGCGCATCAGGACGATGCCGTAGACGACGATCCACACCACCCACATCAGCCAGCCGACGAGGCCGAGGAGTCCGAGCGGGCCGTCGTGGTCGATGAGCGGGCCGTCGTGGTCGATGACCAGGGGGGTGAGCACGGCCGAACAGGACAGCAGCGCGGCCGACACCAGCCCCCAACGGCCGTGCCACGGCCGGATCAGCCCCGCACGCAGGCCGACGAGGGACGACCAGACCCGGGTGCAGGTCTTCTCCGCCTGGCCGCCTGGAGTCCTGTGCCCCGGTCTCGACGTGCCGTGCGCCGTCGACGTCTACGCCGCGCTGCGCAACATCGACGTCTACACCGAGCTGACCGCGGAACGCGGGTGGTCGCCCGACCGCGTCGAGCGGTGGTGGTGCGGGGCGCTGACCCGTGAGCTCCTGAACTGACCGTCGGAGACGTTTGCGCTGCCTCTTCGAGGTCACTCGGACCGTGACCCCGAAGTCGGACACGGCTTGGAGTGAAGGAACCGTGGCTGGAGAGCAGAAGGGCAAGGCCAAGGCCGAGCAGGCCAAGGGAAAGGTCAAGGAGACGGTCGGCCGTGTCGTGGGCAACGAGCGGCTGGAGGCCGAGGGCCGCGCGGAGCAGTCGAAGGGCGACGCCCGGCAGGCCAAGGAGAAGACGAAGGACGTCTTCAAGCACTGAGGATGTTTTCAGGCGCTGAGGACGTCTTCGAGCTGCCGAGGGCGTCTTCATGCGCTGAGGGCGCCACGTCGCGTGCTGGTGCCGCGTTCCCGTGGGGCGCGGCACCAGTCACGCGGTCACGTGCGGCAAGGGCGCGGCACCGGCCACGGCACGTCGCCGCGGACGGCGATTGGCAGAATCCCGGATTGTCCCCGGCCGGTGGCAGGACGAGGATGGCCGGACATGGAGAGACAGCAGGGTCCGTTACCCCACGAGGCGCGCAGCGCCGCGGAGTTCGTGGCCTGCATGCGTGAGCTCAAGCAGCAGGCCGGTCTGACCTACCGGCAGTTGGAGGCCGACGCGGAGCGGCGCGGGGATGTGCTCGCCCGCAGCACGGTGGCCGACCTGCTGCGCCGGGACTCGCTGCCGCGCGCGGAAGTGGTCGCCGCGTTCGTCCGGGCCTGCGGCAGGGACGAGGACATCGCCGACTGGCTGGACGCCAGGAACCGGCTGGCCGCCGCCGAGCCGTCGGACCCGGACGGAGCGCCGGCGCCGGAACCCGCCACCCGGCCGTCGGTCGCGGGCCGGATCGGAAACCGGCGGGTCCTCGCGGCCTCGGCCGGCGCGGCGCTGCTGCTCGCCGCCGTGGGAGCCTGGGCGCTGCTGCCCGACGAGAGGGGCGACCGGGACGGGACGACGAGCGCGGCCGGTGTGGCCCCGCGCCCCGCCCCTTCGGCGTCCCCCGATCCCACCGCCGATCCCGAGGGACCGGCACCCGGACGGTCCCGGATCCGGCCGGTCGTCGCTCCGCAGCTGTGCCTCACCGAAGGCCACGACCGCAAGGGCCGCTACCGCAGCCAGATCGCCGCCCAACGGCCCTGTGCCGACGCAACACCGCCCGACCTGTCACTGGTGTCGGTCGGCACCACGGGCTCGTACTACATCCAGTGGCGGCACCCCGTGCAGGGCGACGGCTGTCTCACCGCACTGGGCAGCGGCCACGTGGTCGAGGGACTGCTCGAACCCTGGCCCTGGGAGAGCTGCTCCGCGGACCGCACGAGCCAGCACTTCTACTTCGATCGCGTAGGCGACACCGAGAGCGACGGCTACCGGATCCACGTGGTGCAGAACGGCATGTGCCTCGGCGTCAACGGCACCGACGACCGGGCCGCCGGCGCCGAGATCGCCCAGCAGCGGTGCACCGGGGCACGGGACCAGGAGTTCCTGGTGGAGACCGTCGACTGACACCCTCCGTCACGCCGTGACCGCGCGGGTCTCCTCCAGGGGGAAGTGGCACGCCGCCCCGTGGAGCGGCGCGCCCGGCACCGGCGTGGGGACGACCTCGGCGCACAGGTCCCGCGCCCGCGGGCACCGGGTCCGGAACCGGCACCCGGACGGCGGGTCGGTCGGCGACGGGATCTCGCCGGTGAGCACGATGCGCTGCCTGCGGCGCCGGCCGCCGGCCACGGGAGCGGGGGCCGCCGACAGGAGCGCCTCCGTGTACGGGTGCCGCGGCCGCTCGTAGACCTCCTCGGTGGGGCCCGTCTCCACGATCCGGCCGAGGTACATCACGGCGACCCGGTCGGCTAGGTGCCGCACCACCGACAGGTCGTGCGAGATGAACACGTACGACAGTCCCAGCTCGTCCCGCAGGTCGCACAGGAGGTTGAGCACCTGCGCCTGCACCGACAGGTCCAGTGCCGACACGGGCTCGTCGCAGACGATCACCTCGGGCTCCAGCGCGAGGGCACGGGCGATCCCGATCCGCTGCCGCTGCCCGCCCGAGAACTCGTGCGGCAGGCGACCCGCGTCCGAGGCGCGCAGGCCGACCATCTCCAGCAGTTCGGCCACCCGCCCCGCCCGCTTCGCGGCGGGCACGAGCCCGCGGTGGGTCAGCCAGGGCTCGCCGATGAGATCCGCGGCCGTGAGGCGGGGGTCCAGCGAGCCGAACGGGTCCTGGAACACCATCTGCACCTTCCGGCGCCAGGCGAGCAGTTCCGCACCCGACAGCGCGAACGGGTCGACGCCGTCGTGGCGCAGGCTGCCCGCGTCGGGCCGCTCCAGCCGCAGGAGGACCCTGGCCAGCGTGGACTTGCCGCAGCCGGACTCGCCGACCAGTCCGAGGGTCTCCCCGCGCCCCAGGGTCAGGTCCACACCGTCCAGCGCCCGCAGCCGGGTGCCGCCCCGCAGGGTCCGCCGGACCGTGAAGCTCTTGGCCAGACCGGTGGCCTCCAGCAGTGCCGCGTGCTCAGGCATCGGCCAGTTCCTTCCCGAAGTGGCAGGCGGCGGCCCGGCCGGCCCCGGTGCCGGTCAGCGCCGGCCGGTGCGTGGCGCAGCGCTCCCGGGCCATGGGACAGCGCGTGCGGAAGGCACAGCCCGCCGGTACGGAGCCCGGCTCCGGAGGGCTCCCGGGGATGGAGGTCAGCCGGGCGCCCCGGTGCTGCTCGGCCGGGACCGACGCCAGCAGACCCCGGGTGTACGGGTGGTGGGGCCTGCCGAACACCTCGGCGACCGGCCCGGTCTCCACCACCGTTCCGGCGTACATGACCGCGACCCGGTCCGCGTGCTCGGCGGCGAGTCCGAGGTCGTGGGTGATGAGGACGAGCGCCGTCCGCTGCTCGGCGCGCAACTCGCCGAGGAGGTCCATGATCTGGGCCTGCACGGTGACGTCCAGTGCCGTCGTGGGCTCGTCGGCGATCAGGACCTTCGGCTGCAGGGCGACCGCCGTCGCGATCAGCAGGCGCTGCCGCATCCCGCCGGAGAACTGGTGCGGGTAGGCCTCCGCCCGGGAGCGGGCCTCCGGGATGCCCACGCGTTCCATCAGCTCCACCGCCCGGGCCCTCGCCGCACGCCGGGACAGGCCCTCATGGATGCGGAACGGCTCGGCGAGCTGGGCTCCGACCGTGTGGACGGGGTTGAGCGCGCTGAGCGCGTCCTGGAAGACCATGGCGAGCCCCGGGCCGGCCAGCCGGCGCCGGGCCCGTGCCCCGAGCCCGAGCAGGTCCACGCCGTCCAGGCGCACCTGCCCGCCCACTACTTCGGCGACCGGGTCGAGCAGACCGGCGACGGCGTGCGCGGTCATGCTCTTCCCGCAGCCCGACTCGCCCAGCAGCGCCAGCGTCTCGCCCGACCGTACGGCGAAGCTCACGCGGCGGACGACGTGCACGGGACCGGTCGGGGTGTGGACGTCGACGGACAGGTCGTCCACGACCAGGACATCGGCCTCGGTGCCCTCACCGGGAGGACGGGCGCCGGAACCGGCCGCGCTGCCGGGCACCGAACGCTCCTCCTCCCTCTCCTCTTCCGTGGCCGCGTCGCCCGCCGCGGACCGCCCCCGGTCACCCCGCGACCTCCGATCACCCCGCGACCCCCGATCACCCCGCGACCCCCGGTCACTCCGCAGCCCTCGGGACCGCCGCCCCAGCCCCTCCCGCCACCGCTGCCCCGGGTCGGTCGTCAGCCGGGCCCAGGAGGCGAGTACGGTCGCCGAAACGGTCGTGACGACGATCGCCAGCCCCGGGAACAGCGCGATCCACCACGCGCTCTGCAACTCCTGCCGCCCCTGCGCCACCATCAACCCCCAGCTGACGTCCGGCGGTTGGATGCCGATGCCCAGGAAGCTCAGCGACGACTCGGCCAGCATCACGAAGCAGAAGTCGAGCGCGGCGACGGTGAGCAGCGTGGGCAGCACGCTCGGCGCGACGTGCCGCCGGATGGCCGCCCAGCCGCCCGTGCCGAACGTCCGGGCCGCGTCCATGAACAGCCGGCTGCGCAGCTCGGCCGCCTCCGCCCGGGCCGTGCGCAGATACACCGGGATCCGGGCCACGGCCAGCACCAGCACCAGGCTCGCGGCGCTCGGCGAGAAGACGTACAGCACCACCACGGCCAGCAGCAGGGAGGGGAAGCTGAGGATCACGTCGGCCACCCGCAGCGACACGCTCTCGCGCCAACCGCCGTGGTACCCCGCCCACATGCCCCACACCGAGCCGATGACGAGTGAGCAGAGCACGGCGGGCACCGCCACCGCCAGGGTCGTCCCGGCCGCGGCCAGCAGCCGCGCGGCGACGGGCCGGCCGAGGGAGTCGCTGCCGAGCACGAAGGCCCAGCCGTGGTCGAGACCGAACGGCGGCCGGCCCGGGGCGCGCAGGTTCTGGCGGGTCGCCAGGTCCCCGGCGTAAACGGGCCCGAGCACGGCGCACAGCGCGACGAGGATCAGGACCACGGCCGCCGCGGTGGCGAAGCGGTCCCGGAGCAGCAGGGCGAACCAGCGTCGCCGTACGGCCGGACCGCCGGCCTCGGAAGTGTCAAGCATGTCCCGTCCTTGGCTCATGCCGCCGCCCGCTGCCGTACCCGCGGGTCGAGGAGCGCGTGGCAGAGGTCCACCAGGATGTTGAGGGCGAAGATCGCCAGCGCGGTCACGAGGACGGCGGCCTGGAGCACCGCGAAGTCCCGCTGGAGCACCGAGTCGATCATGAGTTTGCCGATCCCGGGCCAGCCGAAGATCGTCTCGACGACGACCGCCCCGTTGACCAGCCCCACGGCCAGGTCGCCGGCGACGGTGAGCGCCGGTGCGGCCGCGTTGCGCAGGGCGTGCCCGAAGACCACCCGGACCTCGGAGGCCCCCTTGCCGCGCGCCACCTTCACGTACGGGGCGGACAGCGCGGAGACCATGGCGCCGCGCACTACTTGGACCAGCACGCCGAACGGGCGGATGAGCAGCGTGGCCACGGGCAGCACCCAGGCCGCCGCGCCGCTGGTGCCGGAGGTGGGCAGCCAGCCCAGAGTCACCGCGAAGACCAGTACGCCCATGATGGCGATCCAGAAGTCCGGGACGCTGGCGGCCGTCGACGACAGGAAGGTCGCGATCCGGTCGGTGACCGAGTTCGGGCGGTAGGCCGCCAGGCTGCCGATGACCACGGCGCCCGCGAGGGCGAGCAGCATCGTCCAGCCGGCCAGTTGCAGGGTCGCGGGGAACGCCCGCAGGACGGCCTCGCCCGCCGGCTGGGCGGTGCGCAGCGACTCGCCGAAGTCCAGGTGGGCGACCTGGGCGAGGTAGTCGCCGAACTGGGTGATCAGCGGGTCGTCCAGGCCGTTGCGGGCGGCGAACTCGGCCCGCATCTCGGGCGTCGCGCTCAGCGGCAGGTACAGGTTCGCGGGGTCTCCGGTGAGGCGGGCCAGGAAGAACACGCCGAGGACCACGAACAGCAGCGGGATGACGCTCGAGACCGCGCGGCGGCGCAGCAGGGTCAGCACGTGAGGTCCTCTCCCTCAGTCCGCGCGCCGCATGTCGGCGAGCCGCATCTCGTCGTTGGTGGCGGAGTCGGGCCGGTAGCGGACCTTGGGGGAGAGGGCCAGCAGGCCGGTCATGTTGGCCAGCACGGCGTCCCGTACGACCTTGTCGTTCTGGTGGCTGAACGCCTCCGCGAACGCCTTCTGCCGGTTGCCGCCCGAGGCGCGTTCGGCCCGCTCGATGAGCGCGTCGAACTCGGCGGTGCCGTAGCTGCTCTGGGCGCCCTCGCTGCCGTAGATCTGGCCCATCGTGAAGGCGGCGTCGCCCGCCTGGTTGCCGTGCTGGGCCTGGAGCAGGGTGGGGCCGGTGTCGTCGGCGGGGAAGGGGCGCAGCAGGTACTCCAGCCAGGCGTTGACGTCGAGCATCCTGATCCTGACCTTCAGCCCGGCCTTGATCAGGCCGTCCTGGACGACCTCCATCGCCTCGGCGGCCTTCGGGTAGATGCCGTTGCGGCCGACGATGGTGAGGGTGGTGTCGGTGCGGACCCCGTCGGCGCGGGCCTCGGCGACGAGTTTCCTGGCCCGTTCCGGGTCGTACGGCCACGGCCGGACGCTCGCGTTGTAACCGGTGACGCCCTTCGACACGAGCTGCCCGCTGGGCCGCCCGGCGAAGACCGCCGTGGTCAGCCCCTCCCGGTCGATGGCGTAGTTGACGGCCTGCCGGACCCGGATGTCGTCGAGGGGCGGCTTGCCGGCGTCCATCCGCAGGTAGGAGACCTCGTTGGTGGCGAACTCCACGGCGCGGTCACCGGCCCCGTCCTCGGGTGCGAGGCCGATCGCGACATCCGCCTCGTCGTTCGTCACCATCGCCGCCCGCACACTGCCCTCGGCACGCCAGACGTAGGTGGCCGCGGCGAAGTCGGGGGTCTTGCCCCAGTAGCCGGGGAAGCGTTTCAGCCGCAGGTAACGGCCCTGGTTCCACTCGTCGATCCGGTAGGGGCCCGTGCCGACCGGCTCGCGCACGCGGGAGTCGGGGTCGGTGCTCGTCGGCACGATCTCGACGAAAGAGAGGCGCAGGGGAAGGATCGGGTCGGGCCTGGCCGTGGTGACCCGGAGGGTGTCCTCGTCGACGGGCGTGGCGGTGAGCTCGCCGTCCGCGAAGATGTAGCCGTCGACGTTGCAGTCGATCCCCGAGTCCGTGGCGCGTTCGATCGAGAACGCCGCCGCGGCCGCCGTGAACGCCGAGCCGTCGTGGAACGTGACGCCCCTGCGGAGGGTGAAGGTCCACGAAGTGGCCGAATTCCGGGCCCACTCGGTGGCGAGGGCGGGCTCCAGGCGTCCGGTGGACGCGTCGCGCTCGGTGAGCGCCTCCGTGATGTTGGCCCGGGTCACCCGGCCCGTCGCGGTCAGCGAGGCGTCACAGGGTTCCAGCGTGGGCGGTTCCTCGGGCAGGACGATGCGTAAGTCGTCCGGTCCGCCGCCGATGGGGTCGGCCCCGGCGACCGAGCAGCCGGAGGCGGCGAGCAGGACGACGAGGGACGTGACGATCGGACGACTGCGGGCTGCGCCTGACCCGGCCACTGTGCCTCCGCGTTCGCTCTCGTACATAACAGAGAACGTCGTTTAGATATGTGGACGGTCATTATTGGGGTGGCGGGGCGGAACGCGTCAAGGGGCGTGCGCCGGTTCCCCAACTCGTCCTGCCTCTTGACGTGTTGATTGCCGTCCTAAAACATTCGGGAAGCTCGATTGGTTCTGCGCGGTTCTGTTCGCTCCCGAAGGGAATTCATGTCCAGCAGACATCGCCTCGCCCGGGCCCTGGCGGCCACCGTCCCCTTGGCGCTCGGCGCGGGGCTCGTGGCCGTGCCGCCCGCCGCTGCCGCCGAACCTCCCGGCAGCGCGGTCACGGTGCGGATCGACCCGTCGTACCGGCAGCAGGAGTTCGAAGGGTGGGGCACGAGCCTCGTCTGGTTCGCCAACATCACCGGCGGCTATCCGGAACCCATCCGCAGGAAGCTCGTCGACATGCTGTTCGGCGAGGACGGCCTGCGCCTGAACATCGCGCGCTACAACATCGGCGGCGGCAACGCCCCGGACGTCCGCAAGGACTACATGAAGGTCGGCGCGACCATGGAGGGCTTCTGGAAGGCCCCGCCGGGCACCACCCGGGAGGACACCGACTGGTGGAACCCGGACGACCCCGACCACTGGGACTGGTCCGCCGACGCGAACCAGCGCTGGTGGGTGGACCAGGTCAAGCGCAAGGTGACCCGCTGGGAGGCCTTCAGCAACTCCCCGCCCTGGTTCCAGACCGTCAGCGGCTACGTCTCCGGCGGCTTCGACGCCAACACCGACCAGATCCGGGCCGACCGCGTCGACGACTTCGCCACCTACCTGGTCAGGGTGACCGAGCACCTGGAGAAGAAGCACCGCATCCGCTTCGACACCATCGCCCCGCTGAACGAGCCCAACACCAACTACTGGGGCACCCAGCTCGGCCCCGACGGACAGCCCACCGGCGGCCGCCAGGAAGGCGCGCACGCCGGCCCCGAACTCCAGCAGAAGGTCGTCCTGGCCCTGCACCGCGCACTGGAGGACGCCGGCACCCGCGCCACCGTCTCCGCCATGGACGAGACCAACCCCGGCACGTTCGTCCGCAACTGGAACGCCTACGACGCCTCCGCCCGCGCCGCCGTCGACCAGCTCAACGTCCACACCTACGGCACCGGCATGCGCACCAGCGCCCGCGACAGCGCCAAGGCCGCGGACAAACCGTTCTGGATGAGCGAGGTCGAGGGCACCTGGGGGACCGGCACCGACTTCACCGGCATGGAACCGGGGCTCGGCATCGCCACCCGGGTCGTCGACGACATCCGTGAACTGGAGCCCTCCGCCTGGGTGTTGTGGCAGCCCGTCGAGGACTCCATCCCGCAGGCCCAGGCGGGCAAGAACTGGGGCAGCATCCACATCCCGTTCAATTGCACCGCGAAGGACACCCTGGAGACCTGCCCGATCAGGGCCAACACCAAGTTCCACACCCTGCGCAACTTCACCCACCACATCCGGCCCGGTGACCACTTCGTGAAGGCCGACGACCCCTCCAGCGTCGCCGCCGTACGCAAGTCGGGCCGCGGAGCGACCGTGGTGCACGTCAACAACGGCACCACCCCGCGCGCCGTCACCCTGGACCTCTCGAAGTTCCGGCGCGTCGCCCCCGGCGCCACCGTGACCCCCGTGGTGACCAGTGCCGAGGGCGCACTGGTCCGCGGCACGCCCGTGAAGGTGAAGGACGACTCCGCCACGCTGACCGTGCCGCCGAAGTCGGTCACGACACTCCTCGTCGACGGCGTGTCCGGCACCGCCGCGGAGGCCGCACTCGTCCAGCCCGGCCACGTCTACCGCCTCCAGGGCGCCCAGAGCGGCAAGTCCCTGGCCCCGTCCGCCGACGGTGACGGCGTCGTCGTCCGCACGAACGACCCGGCCGCCAGGTCCCAGCTGTGGTCCGTGCAGCGGCTGACCCGCGGTGAGGGCAACCGCGACCGCTACGCCCTCGTCAACGCCTCCGACGACAGACGCCTCGCCGTGCGCGACGACGACGCCACCCTCGAAGACGCGGGCACACCGGCGTCACCGGCCGCCCAGTGGATCATGTCGACCACCGGGGACGGCACCTGGACCTTCGTCAACGCCGCCACGGGCCGTCTGCTCGACGTCGTCGGGCAGTCCACGGCGGACGGCGCCCGCGTGTCGGCGTTCCTGCCGACCTCCGCGGCCAACCAGCGGTGGGGCGTCACCGACGAGACGGTGCTCCGCACACAGCCCGCCAAGGCGTTCACCGTCCCCGGCCACGCCCCCGAACTGCCCACGACCGTGACCCCCGTCTTCCGCGACGGGGCCCGGGGCGCGCTCCCCGTCGCGTGGACACTGCCCTCGCCGTCCCGCTGGCGCGAACCCGGAACGGTACGGGTGAAGGGCCGGGCGACCGACGCGCTGGGCCGGACCCTCCCCGCCGAGGCGCTGGTCACCGTGGACACCGTCGCCGCCACCCGCCCCGCCCGCGCCAAGACCTACACCGGCGGACGGCCCGCACTGCCCGCCACGGTCACCGGCGTCGGACGGCACGGCGGAACCGCCGACCTCCCGGTCACCTGGGACGCCGCACCCGAGGGCGCGTTCGACGAGGCCGGGGTGGTGACCCTGCGCGGCACCGCCCGGGTCCCCGGCGGGACGACGGCGGCGGCGACCGTACGCGTCCAGGTCACCGCACCCCGGGAGACGAACGCCGCGCGCGACCAGGGCGTGACGGTCGGCGCGACGTACACCGAGAGCGGGTACTCCGCCGAGGGCCTGCGCAACGGGAACACCTCCGAGAAGGCCTGGTCGAACTGGAAGTCGGGCACGAAGAACCCGTCCGACACCATCACCCTGACCCTGCCGGAGCCACGCGATCTGACCCGGGTCGTGACCCACTTCCACCGCGACGGCACCAACGTCAGCTTCGCCGAGTCCCTCAAGGTGCAGGTGCGCGGCGCCGACGGCACCTGGGCCGACGCGAGCGACACCGTCCCCGTGGGCGCCGAGGGCACGCCCGTGGCCGACGTGCCGGTGCGCGCGAGCGGCCCGGTGACCGGCGTGCGCGTGGTCATGACGGCACGCCCGGGCGGCTACATCACCCTCGGCGAGATCGAGGTGTACGCCAAGGCACCGGGTACCTCCGCCGACGCCGCGGCGGCCTCGATCGAGGTGGACGGTGTGCCGCTGAGCGGCTTCGACCCGGACCGGACGAGTTACCGGACGGCGGTCGACCGGCCGGAGCGGGCCCGGGTCACCGCCACCCCGCGTGACCCCTACGCCGACGTGACGGTCCGTGAGGACACCTCCCGGGGCGGGACGGCCCACGTCGTCTCCATCACCGGCGAGGACGGCTCGCAGGCGCGGGAGTACCGGATCGAGCTCACCCGCCGCTGACCCGCCGCGGACGTGCGAAAGCGCGGGGCCCGCACGCCCCGCGCTTTCGCCGGCACTCCGTCTGTAGGGTGCGGCACCTCATGCGCAGTGCCGAGGCTCTGAGCTGCAGCTCCAGACGGTGTGCGCAACGCGCTGGGACCGGTCGTCCGGAGGAAATGCGCAACCGGCGAATGTCCCCGCTTCTAGGTCGTTACACTGCGTGAGGTGGGCAGGCCAAAGGCAAGATGATCTGGCCGGAGCGGACCGGATGACTCCGGACACCGGCATGACGTGCGACATCGACGACAGACCTCACACTGCCTTCCACAGAAGCGCTGCCACGCCCATGAGTCGCCCGCTTTCAGAACATTGACCGCGCCTACGGCCCAACCGGCGATAATGCGCGAGACATGGGCGATCTGACTGCCGCGCACCGCGGGTACGAGTACCAGGACCTTCTAGAGGCATGCCGTCTGGTGGACGTGCTCCTAGGAGGCATTGCAACGGTGCACATCGACGAAAAGCTGGTAGCAGATGATCGCTTCGATGATCTCACGGTCATCGACGCAGGGGGATGTCGTGAACGCACGCAGTTCAAACACACCGACAACGACGACCACGCTCTGCCCTACCAAGCATTCACGTCGGACGAGCGCGACCTGAGGTTGGATCGTCTCGTTGCGGCTGCGGTCGCCGACCGAGACGGTCCTGGAGCCGTTGCTAGCGCAATCCGCCTGCGCATTGTGATGCGGGATGCCCCACCGAACGATGCGGTTCTGCCGTCAGTCCTGGCGTCGGCCCGCCCATCCGACTCCCCCTTCGTGGCTGGCATGAACACGAACCTCCTGCGGTTCGACGCCGACGCCCTTTGGCAGGGAGTCCAGGTCCCAGCACAGGGAAGACGCAAAGCGGGGAACGTCTTCGCGTTCCTACACGAAGGGAATACGGCAGTAAAGAAGGAGGATCTTGATTGGCTCTGTGAGCATTTGCTGGTAGAGCTTTCTGCACCCCAGATGACTGCGGACCTCCTGAGTCCAGGGCCAGCTGAGCAGCTTCTCGTCCACCGGGTTCAGAGCGAACTCGGCGCTGGTGTCTACCCCAACGAAAACCGCTCGGTGGTCGATGTGGCGGAAGCGCTGATTCGCACGGTGCGGGCTGCCCGCCAGCGCGGCCTCAGGGTCACGCCGCAGGAGCTCCTTCGTCGTACACAACTGCGTCATGACTTCGGCGCAGTCACACGCGCTCATCCCGTGGACAGGACTCGCGAAGTACCGAGAGCTGGCGCAGTCGGCGACCTCGTTGAGGCCGCACAGACCGTTGCCGCCAAAGGCGGAGTTCTGCTTGCTGTCGGCCCGCCGGGGCAGGGAAAGTCTTGGGCGTGCCAGCAATTGGTGGACCGGCTCGCAACCAGCGGGTGGTTGGTTGCTGAGCACTACTGCTACCTGGGCGACGCCGACGGTGACCGGCTGGCCCGGGTGATGAGCGAATCGGTCTTCGGCAGCTTGCTCGGCCGTCTCGCTGAAGCAGATCCCAGACTTGTCCACGAACAACGACCGCGTTTTGCAGCCGACGAGGAAGCGCTGACGAACGCGATAACGACCGCCCTGCGCAACGACCCTGCCCGGAGAGTAGCGCTCGTCGTGGACGGCCTGGACCACGTCACCCGAGTGCTCGGAGGAAGAACCAGGAGATCGGATCCGTCCCTTGCTCTTGCAGAGGCCCTCAGCTCTCTGCAACTTCCCCCTGGCAGTGCTCTCATTGTCCTCAGCCAGCCCGGGACCCACCTCCACCCGTTGGAGGAGTCAGGGTCAGCCACAATTGCTGTTCCGCCACTGTCGCCAGGAGAAATGCAGGGAATGGCCATGCGGCTGGGGCTTGTTCCAGCAGCAGAGGCAGACAGTGCTGAGGCCCTGCTGACCGACAGTCAAGAAGTCGTCAGCTTCCTCAAAGTGCTACAAGAGCGCTCCAGGGGCAACGCCCTGTATGCGACCTACCTCTGTCGTGAGGTTACCTTCCGTCCGGGTGCGATCGCGGATGCGGCGGCGACTGTTCGTGCGCTCCCTCCATACAACGGTTCCTTGGAGGACTATTACGCGCACCTATATGACACTCTCGGCGCCGATGCCGACGTCGTCGCGGACATTATCGCCTTGCTCGACATGCCGGTTACACGCGAGGAGATCGGGCAGATAATTCCGGATCGCGAACACCGGATTGATGGTGCGCTGAACGTCTTGGCTCCAGTGCTCTCCGAGAAGACCGGCCAGGGGGGTATTCGTGTTTATCATGAATCGTTTGGTCGCTACTTGCGCCTTAGTTACGAAGAGCACCCCGACGCGCTAGCGTCCACGCTGGGTTTGATTTCTTCCTGGCTTTCCCAGAAAGGTATGTTTGACGATCCAAGGGCCTTCCGCTGTCTGCTTCGCATCCTCGCGGAGGCAGGCCGTGACACGGAGGTACTGGACAAGATCGGTCGGGACTTCGTCGTCCGTGCCGTCTCAGCAGCGTTCCCAGCCTCCGCGATCCGGGACAACTTGGCTATTGGATTGCAGTGCGCTGCGAGGTTGGGCAACTGGCCTCTCGTCGTGCGTTGTATCGAGCTCGCGCGATCCGCGGACGCGTACCAGAATGAGCGCTTTGATTCGGTCCTCGTGGACTTCGCCGACGTACCCATAGCCCTGATCGGTGCTCAGGCCATGGCAGACAGACTTCTGCAAGATGGAAGGACCGTCATGCCGGCCAGGGCAGGCATACAGATGTGCGCTACCCTCGACATGGCCGGCGCCGTGGCACCTTGGCGTGAATACTTGACGGCACTGCAGCATGAGGCCGAATCGGACAACACTTCTTACGGAGATGACTCCGACCGGGCAGTCAGCCTGGCTCATCTCCGTGGCCGACTCCGTCTGTCTGCAGGGCACCGGGTCACAGGGAACGGGGATGCGGAGGACGGACTCAGCAAGCCCGTGTCGCTTGCTGCCATCGTGGAATGGTTGAACGAGGAGGGTGAGCAGTCCACTGTCGATGTCGTGGTTGACTCGCTGATCGATACCCACGGGCTTGAAGCCGTCGTTGACCTGATTCCCCAACTGGAAGATGCCGGTCCGGCGTGCCTCGCTCTGGCCGAGAAGATCGCGCTCGGTGCTGCGCCCGACCGTCTGGGCAGCGCGCTGCACTGGGCGCAGGCAGCGGTCGGTGAGGGCTATGTGTCAGGAACGGTCCACCGGCTTCTCGGCTTGGGTGTCCGCGCGGACGATCTCGCTGGACAGGACCCCCAGGCCCGGCGCGATGCCTTTCTCGCGCTGACTCGTGAAGTGCAACTGGAACGCGTCCAGTGGAGTGCTGACGCTGTTGCTCAATGGCTCGACATGGTGGCAATAGAGGCGAGAGTCGATCCCGTTGCGCTGGGCGCAGCAGAGGCACTCATTCAGAATGATGGCTGGTATCCCTGCTGGCTGCGGTTCGTGATCATGCTCGCGCGCGCGGAAGCAGCCGACCCAAGTCTGCAATCCGGTTTGACCGTGGAAGCTCTGAGGCTTCTGACCGAGGATCTCAGGCCTTTCGCAGGCAATCCCCGTGCATGTGACCTCTATGCAATCCAGCCATACATCAGTGTGACAGTACGTCGTGCGGTCGCGCTTGTTACCGACACTGACTGGTCACAGGCCTGGGACACACTGACCCGCGTCAGCGAGGCCGTCAGCACTACCCTGCGCGGTGAACTCGGCGGCCCACTGCCTGCCGACCTGCTGCTGTCGATCGCTGTTGAATACGCGACACCTGAGCGGCGCTCCAGCGTGGACGCAGTGATCCGCAGCGAATTCGAGAACCACGCTGGCGGCCGGTACTACAGCGACTTGGCCGTATACCTGCTCACTCACGCGCGCCTTGCTATCGCCGCCTCCGATCTGGCCGGAGCTGAGTCGCTGTGGCTGGAGGCTTGTCACTTTCTGGTTGCCTACGGCTGGCACAAGGACATCACGATCTACGAGATCCTTGACCCGCTACCTGCTCTCATCGCTGCCGATCCAGGTCGAGCGAGGGTGCGCGTGGCGCAGGTGCAGCCACTGTGCGAACGCCTGGTTCTTCACACTGATGGTAAGGAGACGCGTGGTGCAGAGCCTCAATGGTGGGGAGTACTTGCAGAAGCGGATCCTTCAGCTCTTGCCGACCTCGTCGCTAGAGGGCTCTTGTGTGATTGCAATGGTTCAAATGCCCTCCTGCACGAGGCACGGGAAGACCTTTGGAGGAGATGGAACGCCGAGGCAGACCCAGTTATCGCGACGGCGCTTCGTCTGACGCTCGAGACTCCGCTTCTCGCCGAGGACGCGACGGCGTTGGATCGCCTCGTTCGGTCGTCTGCACCGTCACCGACGGAAGACAGATTGCAGCTCCTTCGATTCGTGCTAAGCCGTGCAGACGAACGGCACGATCGCTACGACTATTCCAACGGTGACGAGATGAGGACGGTGGATGACCAGCGCGTCGCGGAACTGAATGGCGTAGCTGAAGGCGTCGGCGCCCCTCAGGTTTTGCCTCTCCCCGAATCAACGACCGCGCCTGTCTCTGACCGCGTGAGCGCTTCGCCTAGGTCAAGGCCACCCACGCTCGAAAACCGGCTGGCCGACATGATCGTGCCGATTGTTGCTCCTGGGGCTGCAGGCTTGATTCGAGCGTTGAGAGCATGGCGTCTGAGACCCTACGGCGATAGCGCACCACAACAAGTCCTCGACCGCATGACCAACCTCATTGGCTACAGACTGCTTGACCTTGCCAACGAGGGACGCGCTACCGAGGCTGCGCAACTGCTACGCGCCATCGCTGGACCGTGGGACTTCCGTGACGGTCCTCTTCTCTTGCGGCAGCTTGCGGAAGGCCTCGAACGCCATGGCCAAGATGCCCTGGCGGCTGAAGCATTCGCACTGACGTGGGTGCGGACCCGCGGCCATGGCGGGTGGTTGAATTTCGGCGGAGAGACATCTATTGATTCCTTGCGTAAGGCGTCGGAGATCGACCCTGCCCGTGCCCTGCAAGTCGTTGCCGAAGAAGCTGAAGTCATCGTAGGTGCTGGCCGGTACGGCACTTACGGTGTCACCCAGGCCCTCATCTATGCCTTCGCTCACCAAGCCCTCGACGTACCCGGGCGCAGCGCGATTGATCTCGGATTCGCCCTGTGGGACGAAGCCGCAGCGATCATCGAAGCCAGGGCGCCCAGAGTTCACGATAGCGATGATCCCGATCACCCCTACTGCGCTCCCCACCCTGATACCGGTGCAGCGGTACCCGGCGACCTGAACCGTGCCCTCGCCACAGCCGCATTGGCTGGCTTGGCTTGCGCTGACCGGGAAGGTAAACGGCGGTCAATGATCGCGGCGCAGACGCTCGTTTCTCTGCGCAGCGAGGCGGCCGCGCCCGCTACGGCACTGGCGCTAGCCCACATCTCCGACGCGGCGACCCTGACATGGTTGTTGTCCATGATCGAAGATCAAGGGCAGGCCGGCCAGCTGGTTGTTGGGCAGTGCCTGGACGAGGTAAAGGCGGTAGCGCAGGGGCCCTTGCTAGCTGCCCGTGCGGTCGCCCGCCGACTTCTCCCTGACGCCAAGGATCTCCCTCTGGGGCCTTCGGACCCAGGTCTCCTGACCAGACCAGCCCGGCTTTGGACACCTGGGGTGCAAGAAGACGGCCAGCGCGATCGAGCCCTTGAAGGACTCGTACAGCAGGTGGCTGGGACAAGGCTTTCCAACGCCGAGCCATTCCAGCCAGGCCTGACCGAAGCCGTCCTCGCGGGCACCCGAAGCAAGCTCGACAGCGATCCCTCACGTAGAAGACTGACAAGTCAACTCCGTGCTTACAGAAGCACGGACGAAGAGCGGGATCCAGATGCTTACCTTGCTACTGAGGAAGCCGTCGAAGAGGTCCTTCAGAGGGCAGCGGCCGGCAGCCGCGCCTATCGGCTCACAGCTGGCCTAGCTCTGCCCAACCTGCTCGCGTGGGAAAACCAGTTGGCCGAAGCAATCACGGATGATCCCTTCTTGCCCATAGCCCTAGAGACAGCGCGCTGGCCGCGCCCCGGTCTGCAGCCACCGCCTGCCCCCGACACCTCTCTGCCCAGCTCAGGCAGATCCGCGCAGATCATCGCCATACGCTCAATGGACGAGTCACATGTGATGGTCGGACAGCCGCTCGCGGGCTGGCGTGTCCTTGGTTCTGCCGAGAAGCGCATATTTCTGTCACGACACAATCGAACAACTGAATTCGTCACCTGGAGGTTTTCTGGTCCAGAAGTGGGCGAGCGGCAGAACCTAGCGCAGCTGAAGGTGCCTCCGTTCACAGATGGTGATCTTGCCGAATGGTTCCAAGGGCAGCAGCAACTTCTCCAGGGGCTGCCTCTGGAAACTCAACCCCTCCTCGGCATCGACCACGAGATGATCGTTGCTGGGGACGCTTCATATGGGTTGGGGCTTCCCGATTTCACGCTGGCACCGACAGCGCTGCTTCGGACGGCTCTGAATCTGCGACCAGCGGCTCCCCTCAGCCTGGACGACGACAACGGGCCAGCTCTCAAACTCATCTGCTGGCGCACCGAGTACAAACGAAGCGCCTACTCCCTTGCTTGGCCGCGTACTACCGGTTGCGCAGTAGTCGTTCGTCCGGACCTGCAGGACGTTCTGTCGGAGCGCGCTGCCGGATCCGTCGTCATCCGCGAGTTTGTCCTGCACTTGAGGAAAGCTGCCACGTAACAGCCCCTCTTTGGGGGACGCCGACGGGCGCCAGCGCTGGATGAGACGTTGTTGGGACGCCGTACGACCCGAGACAGGTCATCCGCGTCTTCAGGCTGCCCACACGAAAGCGGAGTCTGGGCACAGCTCATGGGGAAGTTGCCGATTGAGGAGTATGAATGCGCGCGCCGGTCCAATTCCCGCTGACCGCAGGTTGCCACCGGAGATGGGCGATACCCACCGGCGCGAGGATCGCGTGGGCTCCGGCAGCGACCTGGCGGGGCTTATGGAACCGAGCATTCACCAGTACGCCTGCGGTTTTGTTCCGGCAATGCTGCCAGGGCTCCACGCCGCACTTCGAGCATCGAATCTCTGCGCAGGCACGAAGAGCGCGGGCGATGGCGGCGGGAGTGTCCTCGATAGTCATAAGGCGATGGTCTCGCAGCAGGCTGGCGACTGAGTCCTTTTCCAGTGAAATCAAGCTCCGCGCTCGGTGGGCCTTGGTGGGCACCTCTAGCGAACAGCCTTCTTTCGGGCCGACGATGCTTCAAGGTCTGCGGTTGGTGGCCCCCGGTAGTGCAGGTTGATTAGGACTTTTTGCGGCGAGTGAGGCATGCCGGTATACGTCCGTCGAAGCCTCCACGCGGGGGCTTGGATCAAAGGCGCGGGGAAGTCTCGCTCGTGGACGGATGGCTGTCGATCCAAGACAGTCCTCCAAGGTCAAGCTGCTGTCGTGCACGCGTGACTGCGACGTAGGCGAGCCTGGCGTCGGTGTCACTGACAGGCTCTGGGATTGGCTGCCCCTTCGCGTCGCGTTGATCGGTGTCCTTGGGAGGTGGGAAGTCGTCGCCGATTCGGACGGTTGGCCATTCGCGCCCCTTGGCCTTGTGAGCCGTGGATACGACTACGTCGGCATGTTCCTCGTCGGTGAGCTCCTCGACCGCAGCAAGGATGGCATCGGGACCATGGGTGTCGACGAGGTCGACGAAAGGCTGGAGGTCGCCGCCAGCCGGATCGTAGGCGGCGTAGTCCTGCACTTCGCCCCAGGAAGAGAAGAGGACGAGTTCCGGGTGGGTGGTTCGGCGGCCTGCCTTGAGGTCGCGTGCTGCCAACGCCAGAGCGGCGAGTGCGTGTCCGCCGCGGGTGAGAGCGACGCGATGGCCCTCGGAGAGGAGCCGCATGACCTCGGCCATGGCGCCAATGTTGGTACGGCACAGCACCGCGTCCGGAGTATCAACGGCACCGACCTTGGTGGGGATCGTCTCGCTCCCGATCAAACGGATGGGAGCCTCGGCCAGTTCGAGCCAGCGGTTGGCTTGTTCGGCGAGGAGAGGGCCGAAGCGGAAGGAGCACGTCAGAGTGAGCGCAGTGGCGTGGAAGCTGGTCATCACGTCGAGGGCGCCGCGCCAGCCGTAGATGGCCTGCGCCGAGTCGCCGACCATGACGAGTTGAGCGTGATCGCGCTGGGCGTTGAAGACCTGCTCGAGGACTGGGTTGGTGTCCTGGGCTTCGTCGAGGAAGAGGAAGTCCGTTTCGATCTTGGGTTCGGTCAGGGCCCACATCTTCAGGTAGTGGTCATGTTCGAAGCGGACCACACCTTCGTCAGGGTTTTGCAGATCGGCCCAGGCCTTGGCCGCGAACGGCAGTACGGCATCGGCGAGTTGGGTGTGTTCGGCGGGCGTTCCGAGGCGGCGTAGGCGCGGCACGTGGTGATGGTTCAGCGTGCGGTCCGCGGAGTGGCAGAAGCGAGTCACAGCACGTAGTGCTGTGTGGGAGAGCGTCTTGTGGCTGACCTCGTGATCGCCGATGCGGATCGAGCGGGTGATGCCGAGAGCCTGGCCGGATTTCCAGGCAGGCTGCCGGGGGCCATTGAGTCGGCTGGCATAGCGGTGGCCGAGTGCTGCGTACGCGGTTGCATGAGCTGTCTTGCACGTCACCGTGCGAGCAAAGCGGGTTGCGGCGTCGCGAGCGATGTCCTTGTTGAAGGCGAGGTAGCGGCCTCGTCGTTGGGTACTGGCGGCGAGCATTGCGAGGGTGGTGGTCTTGCCGGTACCGGCTCCCGCTTGCAGGACGAGGTGGTCTCCTGCTCGGAAGGCGTCGGCGGCTTGGACTTGTTCGTCGGTCGGGGTGGGCACAAAGCCTCCTCGGGACGGAGTGGAGGAAGTCTCGCCGCTCGGTCGGCGGCTGTGCTTGAGGAGAATGCTCGCTGCGCAGAGCAAGAGCTCTTCCGGGTTGTACTGGGCCAGCAGCCCTTCCAACTGGTTCGTCAGATGGCGGGCGTGCTCCTCTTGGTGGTGGGCGACAGCGGCGGTCACGGTCCGCCTGAGAAAGTCACGGGGCCGCTGGCCGCGGGCTGCAGCGGCCTGCCGGACGGCGGTGTGGGCGGCGCGACTGAAGGCGACATTCTGCAGAACGTAGCCCTGTCGGTCGGGGTAATGGGTGGTCAGGACGTCGATGGGCAGCAGGGCGTCGAGTCGATGCCGAAGAACTCGCAACGCGCGTCCAGGCGTCTTGGCGCGCTGGAGGGCCAGCAGTCGGGTGAGGTCGGTGTTGGCGCCCAGAGGGATGGCGCGGCGTGCACGACGCATCTCACAAGGGGTGGCCGGCCGAGTCAGGGTGATCTCGATCGCGTGTTGCGCGGTCACGACTGTGCCGCCTTCCTGCTCCGTCCGGCGAGTCCCTGACGTCTGGTCAGCGTCGGGATCCGGGTGTGGACGTGCTCGTGGTGGAGGAGCGGGTCGAAGGGCTCCCACTCGGTCACCGCTACGTCGGCGGCGGTGGAAGCCGCGGAGTGCTCGGGACAGCGTTGAGCCCTCCAGCGCAGCTGCTCGGCATACGGCAGACTGGTGAGGGCGTAGACGGCCATGACCTCGCCGGGCAAGGGGAGCTGGCCCTGTGCCGTCGTGACGGGAAGGAGGGTCCAGGTGCCTGCCGGAGTCTCCGGTGTGAGCACGGGGCTTGTGCAGCGGTGGCGGCGTCGGGTCTGGGCGACGCACTGGATTTCGTCCACCGGGCGGTTGGCGAGGTAGCGGATGTAGAGGAGTTGCACGACGGGCCGGGCCGGCCGACAGACGGTCCTAGGTGAGGCGTCGGCGCTCGGCAGAGCGGAGGAGGGAACGAACCTGCCGCTGTCGATCAAGCGCCGGGTGTTCACGGCGAGAGCGCGGCGCAGTCCTACCAGTTCAGGCACGACCGGTTCGCTTTCGTGGGCAGGGCACAGCATGCCGTGAGGCAGGCGACACCATCTACTGCCGTCGCTCGCTGGATAAGCAACACCGCAGCTGACGTGCCAGTGGCATGCGATGGGCACTTTCTCGGCGGGTAGTTCGTGAGGATGCAGGCGAATGGGCCGCTCGTTGAGCCGGTGGTACCACTCGATTCGGTTGCCGCACTCCCGACAGCGGTCGCTCTGACCGCATCGCAGCAGGCGACTGGCGCTGTCGTTGCTTACGCGTAGAGACCGCCTCGTACGGATACGAACGGGGCTGCCGTCCCAATGGCATGGAGAAAGGGGTGTGGAGCGCATGGGGCAAACTTGCCAACCAACACGCCGCTCCACCGGTGTCGTTACCGCAGATGTCCCCCGGACTGCCGCATCGGGCGAGACTGACTTTCGATCGCGCGATCGCATGTTCGGATCGAGTCACTGATTCGGGCGGTTGGCGGTTGCCATCCCGAGGGCATTCAGTCGTCTGTCTTTTCAGGTGGCTCGTGACCGTTGCACAGGGTGGCGAAGAGCTCGTCGAGCGGGGTGCTCAGTGCGTGCGCGAGGGCGTGCCAGGTCTTCACGGTGCCGATCGTCCGGCCCTGCTCGATCTCGATCAGAGTCCGTCTGGCAAGGCCGCTTCGGTCGGCGAGCTCGTCGTAGGTCCATCCCTTCGCCGCCCTCAGGCGTGCGAGCTCCAGGCGGAGTGCCTCGAAGTCCGGATCGGGCGGAAAGATCGTCACCTGACCATCCGACGGGGCAGACCCCTGCCCTGTCAGTGCAGACCTCTGCCCTATTTCTGCAGGTGGTGACGCCGGGCGGGAGGGCAGGGGTCTGCACTACCGTGTGCGCCCGCCGCGCTTCTTGGCGGACGGCGGCGCGGGACGGAATCGGAAGGAGCGCGCGCCCATGAGGCTCTGCACAGCACGCCCAACAGCGCGGCGTGCTTGGATCGTGGAGCTGCGGCCTGGTTCTGGCGGGCCGCAGCTCGTGTGTCAGCAGTGTGGTCACCGGGGCGTGCTGCTAGCTGCCGTATCCCCGCGCTCCGCGGTGATCGAGCATCTGGCTGGGCATGTCAGGCGCGACGTTCTGCCGCCGTATCTGCGCACCTGTCAGTGCCACGAACGAGGCTGTCGTTGGCACCCCCGTCACCGCGGCTGTGCCGGCCCCATCCGTCTGCTTCTCGCGCGCGGGCGGGGCGGACGGCTCTGGCGCCTTGCGGACGCGTGTACGGCCTGCGCGTCGGCGACCGAGCAGGCGGCCGTGGTTCCGGAAACCTTCCTGTCTGCGGCCGCGACGTTGCCGGACGGGGCTTCGAGTCGTCGTCGCGGCCGACGTCCCAAGGGGCCGGGTGACCAGATTCGGGTACGCGAGATGCTCAGTTATTTGGCGGCAACCCTGCCGAGCCACGCCGGGGCCGCGGCCCGGCTCCTTGCTGTGCAGTGCGTGCTGCGTATGGACTCCGAGGGACGGGTGCGTTTGCCGGTCGGAGTCCTGCGCAGTCTTCGCCTCGATCGCGATCCGCGCCCGTGGAAGGAGCTGGAGCAGGCGCGGTGGCTCCACAGAGCGCCGACTGTCCCGGGTGCCGGTGGCAGGGTGGTGGTTGCCCGGATCCTTGACGACGTGTTGCTCGCACCCGCACGACCGGACCGCAGGCGCGCGGCTGACTGGGCGCTGCGTATGGCGGGAGACGGCTGTGTGGGCGATGGTGATCCGAGTCTGCGACTGGTCGCCCTCTGTCTTGCGGCGCACGCGGATTCCTCGACCGGGCGTGGGTGCGTCGAGGTGGACCGGATCGCACACGAATGCGGGCTTGCTCCTGCTGCTCTGTCCCACGTGCTCGATCGGCTGGCGGCGTTGGTCTCCTCCTGGGGGGTGGCTCTCGCTTCTGGAGATCTTTACTGGGAGCTGCTACCGAAGAGGGGTCGGCGACAGCGGCCGACGGCCGACCGGACGATGTTGCTGAGCTCGGAGAGCTGACAGTGACCGACAAGAGGCTCGGCCGTTACGAGAAGTGACGTTCGATCTTCAGGTCGTCAGTCGTCCACTCGGCTCGAATCGCTGCGGCGTGCAGAGGCGATCTCTTCTAACTGCCCCGTGTGAGTGGGGAGCTGAGGGGATGGTGCCCTGTTTTGGACGCCGTCCAGCCTCCTTGAGGATCGCTGATGCGTTCGGATGTGGTCCCTTGATTGAACCACCGCTGCGCGTCGTGCTGCTCGCGCAGAACAGTGTGCGCTGGGTGCGACTGTGCCGCATTGCCTCGGCCGCCCATGTCGGTGCCCTGTCCGGTACGCCGCCGGTGGTGCCATGGGAGGCGCTGCGCGAGTACGGCGGCCAAGGACGCGGTGGCCGGGTGGCCGAGGGCGAACCCGATGACCGGGACTACTGCCTGTCGGCCAGGGGGAGGCGGCTGGCGACCAGATCGTGGCCTGTCTCACGAGCGAAGTCGTCGCAGCTGGTGGTGAACCGGACCGGATCACGAAAGGAGTGGTACCGCTGTGACCCCTGACCAGAGCAAGTGAGGCGACGGCACACCTCCCCAGCTGCCGTGAACCATCCTGAGGACGACCCGAACGGCGGCTGCAGGATCACGTTCAGCGCCGTCTGCTCGGTGACCCAAGATGTGCTGCTTGCATGGCCAGAAACGGCCGTAGTTGAAGCTTGCCGCATTGCCTGGCTTATGGAGGTCACGGATTCTGAAAGGCTTGTCACGGTGGCAGGCGTTTGGGGGATGTGATGGCCCGCCCGGCGGTACGCGATGGCAGCGATCCCAAGGCCATTCGCGACACTCGTGTGTTGGTCGACTGTCTGCAGGAGCTGGTGCGGGGCGCCGCTTCCCGGCCCGTCAGGAACTGCGCCAAGTACTCGGAGATGGTGTGGTTCGCGGAGGTGCCTCAAGGACTCGTCCGCCGTTCCCAGGATGCCGACTCACGGATCATGGTGGTCAAGCACCGTCCGCCGCTTGAACCACCACGGTTGCCTGCCGTGCTGGAGGGCCGGGTATCGGTCGAGGCCGCAGCCACTCCCGCAGCGGAGCCTCCCGAGCTGACTGACGACATTTCGATCGACGGCGAGCAGGCCGAAGTTCCCGCAGCCGACCATGGTGAGGTCCCAAAGGCGTTGGACATCGGCACGTCGGAGGCGCGCACGGCCTACGAGGCCTGGGCCCGCCGATGGAGGCGTTGGGCGCAGCAGGAGCTGGAGGCCGAGCCTCAGCGCCGTCTGCATCAGCAGCTGTACCGGATGGCCAAGAAGATCCAGCAGGACGGTGACACGTTCGAAGTCGTCCTTGCGGTCGGGCTCTTGCAGTTGGGTGCCGAGCGCCCTTCGGCTCGGGTGCGCAGGCACATAGTGACCGCACCCGTTACCCTCACGGTTGACCCGAATTCGGTCAACATTGCTGTGTCCCTGGTGCCGGGACAGTCCGGCCGCCTGGAAGACACGGAGTTCCTCAGCGAATCTGACGGCTACACCTCGGAGCTGCTGGGGGTCGTGCGCTCCGACGTGGATGACGCCGCCTTCCACCCGCTTTCGGACCGGGCGATCGAAGCCTTGCGCTCCTGGTCACAGCGAGCCTTCGGAGTCGAACGAACGCTTCCGTTCGACGCGAGCGGGGAGCACCCCGACCTCACCGCGGAGCCGCAGGCGCGCACACTGCATCATGCGCCGGCGCTCATCCTGCGCGAGCACGGCCAGCGCTCGGTACTGGGCTTCTTCGAAAGCATGGCCCGCACCTTGAAGCGTCCCGGAACTCAGGCTCCTTTGGGACTGGCGCAGCTGTTGTACGACCTCGAACCAGAGCAGCGTATGGCCTGGCAGAGCAGGAGCGGTGCCGTGCCGCCGGCACTCGGTCCCGAACCATTGTTCCCGATGGTCACCAATACCGCGCAGCTGGATGTCCTACACAGGCTGCAGCGCGACACCAGTGTGGTCGTTCAGGGACCGCCGGGGACCGGAAAGACCCACACGATCAGCAACCTGATCGCAGCGCTCCTCGCGGACGGGAAACGAGTCCTGGTCACCAGCGAAAAGGGTCAGGCCTTGAAGGTGCTGCGAGACCAGCTGCCCGCCAAGCTGCGCAGCATGTGCGTCATCCAGCGAGATCATTGGCAAGGCGGCAGCTCTGATCTGCGCCAGTCGCTCGGAGCCCTTGCACATCTGAACGCCACCACGGACCCCGACAGACTTCAGCAGCGTATTGAAGCCCAGCATGCCCAGCGGCACCAGCTCATGGCGGAACAGGCCAAGCTGCGGGAACGACTGCGGGCGGTGCGAGAAGTCGAGTGGTACGAACACCCCGAGATCGCGCCGGGATATCGGGGCCGACTCGACGAGATCGTGCAGGCAGTCCAGCGCGGCACCACCGAATACCAGTGGATGCCGCGGCTCCCCGCCCAGCCGGAGCAGCTGCCGCCTTTGAACACGGATGAGGCTCAACGACTGTGGCTGCTGGTCACCATGCATGGCCCGGGAATCCTCGACGCGCATGTCCACTACTGCCCTGATCCCGCCACCCTGCCGAATCCCGCGGATGTCGCCCGAGGCATCAAGGAACTGGAAGCGGCCGAGGGATCTCTTGGGCCGGAGCCCGTCACCCTGTTGGCGCAGACGCTGGCCGACCACGGCGACGCAGAACTCTCGGTCCTGGAAACGCTGCTCGAGCAGGCCCAGCAGGCCCTGCAGAGTGTGGGACTGTCCGCGGACCCTGCTTCATGGCACGAAGAGGTGTGGTCCACTCGCGCACTTCAGGACGGCATCGCACGCCGATGGCAGCAAATGTGGGACAGCATCCGCAATGCCTCACAGCGCGCCCAGCAGACACAGAAGGAGATAGCCGCCGCCTCGTTCCTTGAGGTGGAAATACCGCAGCTTTCTGAAAGCGAGGAGAAAGAGCTCCTGGTGAGCGGGCGCAACGTCGAGCAGTACGTCCTGCAGGGCGGGGCGTTGAAAAAGCGCTGGCCACGGCCGGCCGTTCTCAAACAAGCCCGTGTCCTGCTGGAACAGTGCCGTGTTGAAGGCATGGCGCCCACAGGCCGAGATCAGATCGCAGCGGTGGTGCGCCATCTGGAGATGCGCGCCCATGCCCGTACCCTGCGCGGCCGATGGGCAGGCGTCGGATCGACCGTCGGGCAAGACACGGCCGAGTTGCTGGTATCGGAACTCCTGGACAGGGCAGCTGTCTTGCAGGCCGTCGACACGTGTGTCGAGGTGATCCGCCAAGTCCACACAACCGTGCTGGCCAATGGCATCCCAGCCTCGGTCACCACCCCTGAACAATGGCAGGATATCCGCCACGCCACGGCACGAGCGCGCCAGCTCCTGCAGGTTCGGACGGCAGGCCGGCAACTCGAGGAGCTCCTCGCCGACCTGCCGGAGCCACAACCGCACGCCGTTGAGGAACTCCAACATGCCGCCAGTGCAGCAGCTTCCCGCGACGCACAGGCCTACGCGCGCGCAGTGGACGCTCTGGCAGCGGCTTACCAGCGCGAAGCGGACCGGCGCGAGACCAGCAAACTCTTCCAGCGCCTCAGCGAAGCCCACCCCGAGCTGGCACTGGCATTCGCAGCCGATCCCCTCACAGCGCACTGGCGCGCCCGCTTCACGGACTTGCCCCAAGCCTGGGCATGGCGGCAAGCACAGGACTTCCTCGACACGCATCTGCTTCCCGGGCGTGAAGACCAACTGGAGGGAGAACTGGCACAGATCGAAGTCCGACTCAAGAGCCTGGTGGAACAACTCGTCTGCGACCGTGCGGCTCTCCACTGCGTAAGGCGGATGACCACAAAGCACAAGCAAGCCCTGGCCGCGTACGCCAGCGCCATCGCCAACGCCGGTCAAGGGACAACGGACTACGGCAAGCGTCATCAACGCCACGCCCGCTCAGCCATGCAGACGGCCCAGGGTGCCGTACCGGCGTGGATCATGCCGCTGAGGCAGGTTGCCGAAACGATCAGCCCGGAACCGGACTCCTTCGATGTCGTGATCGTAGACGAAGCGAGCCAGGTCGGTCTGAACGGCCTGCTGCTGCTCTGGCTCGCCCCGCGGATCATTGTCGTCGGAGACGACCGCCAGTGCGCGCCCTTCTATACCGGCAGTAGGCACGACCGGATCACTCAGATCTTCGACGAACGCATGGCCGCACTCGAGCCCTGGCAGCGCGAAGGCTTCGACCCCAAGTCCAACCTGTATGAACTGCTGTCATCGCGCTTCACGGAGGTGATCCGCCTCACCGAGCACTTCCGCTGCATGCCCGAGATCATCAAGTGGTCCTCGATGCAGTTCTATCCCGACAACCAGCTCATCCTGCTGCGTCAGCATGGCTCGGACCGGCTCCCCCCGCTGAAAGTGGTCCACGTTCAAGAGGGCCACTGCGAAGGACGCAGGGACAAGCTGATCAACCGCCCTGAAGCGGAAGCTGTCGTCGGGCAGCTCCACCGCCTCACACAGGATCCGGCCTACGCCGACCGCAGCATGGGCGTCATCATCCTGCGCCAGGGCGCCCAGACACGACTCGTACAAGACCTCGTCAACGAGCGCATCGACATGCCTGCTCGCGAACGTCACAACATCCTTGTCGGTACCCCTGAGGAGTTCCAAGGCGACCAACGCGACGTCATCCTGCTGTCGATGGTCGTCGACGGCGCCAACGTCATCGCTGCGACCGGGCGTCACCACGAGCGAAGGTTCAACGTCGCCGCCAGCCGAGCCCGCGACCAGATGTGGCTCTTCCATTCCATGACCGCCGATCAGCTCAGCAGCAAAGACCTGCGACACTCCCTGCTCACCTACATGCAGAGCCCGCCCCCTCCCTACACTCACGCCCATCAACCGACCAACGTCAGCCCGGACCATCACTGTGAGCCCTTCGACTCGCTCTTCGAACAGCGGGTCTTCCTGAGCATCAAGGAACGCGGCTACGACGTGGTACCCCAGTGGGAAGTCAACGGCAAGTACATCGACCTCGTCGTCGTCGGAGACCACGGGCGCCTCGCCGTCGAATGCGACGGAAGCCCCTACCACTCCGACAGGCAGCAGATCCACGACGACGCCGAGCGGGAACGGGAACTGCGCCGCGCCGGCTGGACGTTCTGGCGCGTACGCAGCAGCGCATTCGCGCTCTCACCAGAAGAGGCTCTGGCCCCTTTGTGGCAACGCCTGACGGACCTGGGCATCCACCCGCGCGGCACGGCCGAGGTCTCCACGGATGACACCGAACCTCAGACGTCATGGACACCGGTCGGACTGGCCGATGCCGAGCCTGACGACGAGGACCTGGACCCCTACGACGGCGAGCTGGACGATGAGAGTGAGGCAGCTTGACATGGAGAACTTCGACGACAGCACACTCGACGAACTCGCCGCCATGATCTGTGGTGATGAGCCTGGGATGAAGCGGCGGGGCGGCTGGGAGCTGGCGCTCTTCCTTCGGCGGGCCGGCTGGGAAGACGTCCCTGATCACGACGGCAGCCCGCGCCAGCGATGGATCCTGGACCTCCTGCGTGAACGGAAGGAGGACGACGCCGGAGACATCGAACGTGTTGTCCTGCGCCTGGCCGACCGACGGGAGTACCAGCAGCAGCCCAGCGAGTACGATCCCGTCTTGGAACGCCTTCAGGAGGTCCTGGCCCTGGAGGGCCGTCGCATCGACTACCGCAACGGCTGGCCCGCCCTCGTTGAGTACCACCCTGACAACCCGCCACGCCCGCAGAGGGTGGAACTCAAAGTAGCCATCACCGACGTCGTCTCCGACCCGGAGTTGGTCCGCGCAGTTCAACTGCGCCTCGATGAGGCACACATCTGCCAAGAACACGGCGCCTACACGTCAGCGGTCATCATGCTCGGCAGCCTCCTCGAAGGCGTGCTGGTCCATGCTGCCGAGGTCAGGCCGGCAAGCGTGCCGCTGCCAAAGCCACTCCGCGCCACCGGGTTACAGGATCTCGTCCAGCACGCCCACACCAATGGGTGGATCGACCAGGACGCGAAGATGGCCTCAGAACTGCTCAGGACCTACCGCAACCTGGTCCACCCTCTCGCTGAAAAGCGAGCCAAGCACAGCGCAGACTTCGACACGGCCGATCTATGCTGGTCGACGGTCAACGCTGTTCTGAACGACTTGGCGGCGAGCGACGGGAGTACAAGACACACACGCTCCGCCCCCGGCCGGCCTCCATGGGTGTGACCGCAGTGTCCGGGCTCACTGATCATGTCGATGGGCAGCGTTTTCGGCCGGGCCATGCGCCAGCACGCCCCTCTACTCGTTGCCGCCGTCGGCCGACCGGTCGCGGCCGGAATCCGCCTTGTCAGCTTGGTGATCGACCTGCCTTACTCCTGCATGCATACCTCGGTATCGACACTGCGCCGCCGGGGTCAGCGCCGCCTACCTGCTAGGGCAGTGGCTCGGCGACTGCCTCGGCATATGCTCACCACTGTCAGCCGCTGGTCCTTCCACGGTCTTCGTCAGTCCTAGGAGCGGTGCGTGCCATCCAGGGCCGATCGCGCCGCTATCGGCTTGTCGCACACTCGGTGAATGATTGTCAGCGGGCACCGCGCCAATGGCGCTCTCTGTTGAGGAGCGGCTCTGTCCGCTGGGACTTAACGCGCCGCCCGCCCTCACTCATGGGGCGTTCGCCTTGGCGCGGGCGGGTGGGCAACCGTGGACGCGGGCGGGTGCGACAACGCCACTGTGCTGCGTGATGTGATCAGCGTGGGAGCGGTGGATCCGGAGTTGGAGAGGTGTCATCGGCCGCGTCCAATTGTTGCGGTCACGTCTCCTTTGAGATGTGCGGCGTTGACGAGGGCGTGTGCGGCTCTGGTCGGGCGGCTGGGCTGGTTCCTACGGCGGCCGGTACCTGGAGGCGGGCGGCCGCGAGGCTGTCCGCCAGACGGCGCAGGTCCGGGCCGAGGGGGGAGTCGGAGCTCCAGACCGCTTCGAAGGAGATCTGTACTTCGCGGCCCTCGTCCATCAGCGGCCGGTGGGGCACGTCGGGCGAGGTGAGCTTGGAGCGCGGGACCATGGCCGAGCCCAGGCCCAGCTTGGTCCAGTCTTCCAGGACCTGGTAGCTGGCGGCCTCTCCCGGATAGGTGCACAGCGGCATCTCGTGTGCCTGGAAGAGTTGCGTGGTGAAGGTGGTCAGGCCGCAGGTGTCCGGTACGAGGATGAACTGCTCCTTGCCGGCTTCCTGAAGTTCGAGCGGAGCCGCGTCCGACGCATCGGGGCTGACGACGACGATCGGTTCGACGTCGATGACCCGGTGCTCGAAGCGCGGCATGGCGGTGACGGCCGGGATCAGGATGATGTCGAGTTGCCCGGCGAGCAGGCATTCGCGCAGGTCCTGCATGTTCGCCTCGCGCAGCACGAGGTCGCGGGGCTGGGGCAGGTCCTGCACCTTGCTGAATGCCCGGGCGATGAGGTGGGAGCCGATCAGCGGTGAGACGCCCATGCGGATCTTTTGCTCGCCCGGCTCGGTCAGCCGCCTGGCCTCCGCCGCGACCGCGTCGAGCGCGACCAGGGCCCGCTCGATCAGGGGCAGGATCCGGGTCCCGAACGCCGTCTGGGTCACCCCGCGCGGCGACCGGTCGAACAACCTGTCACCGAGGCGCTCCTCCAGCTTGGCGATGCCGTTGGACAGGGCCGGCTGGGTGACGCCGTACGCGCGTGCGGCGGCGCTGAACGACTTCGTCTCGGCGACCGCCTGCGCATACCGCAGCCCTTCGAGATTCAGGCGATCGATCATAGCCATGCCTTATCGCTCCATTCACTGATGTCCCCTACCCGGCTGTTCTTCGCCTGCCTACGGTTGGGGTCCTGCTGACTCAGCATAACCACCATCTATATGTTCGTCGCGTCGCGAAGGGAAGAGGAACCATGTCAGACACCGCCGTGACCATGGTCGTGACCGAGGCCCGCGGCCATGTACATCCCTCTGTCGCCGAGACGACATCACCGACGGGTAACTGGGTCCGGGTGTCCGTCATGGCGAGCGGTGTGTGCAACGCCGATCTCGGGACGGCCGCGGCCAACGGGGCGGGTACGTCCTTCCCGGTCACGCCGGGGCACGAGGTGGCCGGCGTCATTGCCGAGCTCGGCGACCAGGTCGAGGGCTGGGCGGTCGGGGACCGCGTGGCCGTGGGGTGGTTCGGTGGGAGCTGCGGGCACTGCTCCTTCTGCCGGGCCGGTGACGTCGTCCACTGCCCGGAACGCAAGATTCCCGGCCTGTCCTATCCGGGCGGCTGGGCGCAGAGCATCACCGTGCCCGCCGACGCCCTCGTGCGGATCCCCGACGGGCTCGACTTCTTCGACGCTGCCCCGTTCGGCTGTGCGGGCGTGACGACCTTCAACGCCGTCCGCAAGGCCGGCACGCGTGCCGGCGGTCGCGTGGCGGTGTTCGGGCTCGGCGGTCTGGGGCACCTCGCCGTCCAGTTCGCGGCGAAGCTCGGCTACGAGACCATCGCCATCGCCCGGGGCGGCGAGCGCGAGAAGCTCGCCCGTGACCTCGGCGCCCATCACTACATCGACAGCAATGCCCAGGCCCCGGGTGCCGGCCTGAAGGACCGGGGCGGCGCGGACCTCATCGTGCACACCGCCTCCTCCACCGCCCCCGTGGACGAACTCCTCACCGGGCTGAACGTGCACGGACAGCTCACCCTCGTCGGCGTCGACGCGGGTTCCGTGACCGTTCCGGCAGCTCGGCTCGTCATGAACGGCCACACCCTCACCGGACACCTGACCGGCAGCCCGTCGGAGACGGAAGAGGCGATGCGGTTCGCCGTCACCAACGGCGTACGGCCGATGATCGAGCGCATGCCGCTGAAGCAGGCCGGCGAAGCCGTGAGCCGACTGCGCTCCGGCGCCCCCCGATTCCGCATCGTCCTCGACGCCGCCTGACCACCCCACCCCTCCCAGCCTTGAAAAGGAAGACATCCATGTCCCACCAGGACAGCCACGAGGTGATCGTGGTCGGTGCCGGCGCCTCCGGGCTGGCCGCGGCCATCGCCCTGCACACGGCCGGCCGCGACGCGGTCTGCCTGGAGGCCCGCGACCGTATCGGCGGACGTCTCCTCTCCGCTCCCACCGCGCACCCAGAGCGGGCTCTCGACCTGGGAGCCACCTGGTTCTGGGACGGAGAGGAGCGCGTACGAGCCCTGGCCGCTCGCGGCGGCATCGAGACCTTCGAGCAGCACCTCGTGGGCGACACCCTGCTCCAGGAGACCACCGACGTACGCCGCCTGCGCGGCAACCTGGTCGACGCACCCTCCCGGCGCTTCGCCGCCGGAGCCCAGAGCATAGCGACCGCCCTCGCCGCCGCGCTGCCGGCCGGGTCCCTGCGGCTGAACACGCCCGTCACCGCCATCCACCCGGACGGACAGGACGGACTCGCTGTCCACACCGCGGCGGGAAGCCTGCGTGCCGAGCACGTCGTCCTGGCCCTCCCGCCGGCCCTGGCGTTGGAGCGCATCGACTTCGGCGACGCGCTGCCCGCCGACCTCGTACGCCTGGCCCGGTCCACGCCGGTGTGGATGGGAGCCGTGGCGAAGGTCGTCGCCCACTACCCGACAGCGTTCTGGCGGGAGGACGGACTGGCCGGTGCGGCGATCAGCAGGACCGGGCCGCTGCAGGAGATCCATGACATGTCCGGCCCCGACGGTCGGCCCGCCGCCCTGTTCGGGTTCGCCCACGCGAGCACCGTGCGCCCGGGATTCGACGAGGCCGTCACCGCGCAGCTCGTGCAGCTCTTCGGCCCGGCCGCGGCCACGCCCGACGTCCTGCACGTGCAGAACTGGAGCGCCGAGCGGTGGACATCCCCGTCCACCGTGCAGGGCCTGGGCGACTACTCGCTCTTCGGCCACCCCCGGTACCGGCAAGCGACGTTGGACGGCCGCCTGCACTGGGCGTCGACCGAGACGGCGACCGAGAACGCCGGACACATCGAAGGCGCCCTCGCGGCCGGAGAGCGAGCGGCGCGGGCCGTACTGACCATGCCCGGCGTCCCGGGTAGCGGCAGCCGCAGCGTCATCGCTCCCACCACGAGCCGTTAGGGATCCCATGGACCACCACTTCGATCTCGTCGTCATCGGCTCCGGCTCCGGAAACACGATCGTCGACAAGCGGTTCGCCGACTGGAAGGTCGCCATCGTCGAGAAGGGCGTCGGCCCCCTCGACAGCTTCGGCGGCACGTGCCTGAACGTCGGCTGCATTCCGACCAAGATGTTCGTGCACACCGCCGACACGGCCCGCGCTCCGGAGCACGGCGCCGCACTGGGCGTCGACCTGACCCTGCGTGGTGTCGACTGGCCCGCCGTGCGCGACAGGATCTTCGGCCGTATCGACCCTCTGGCCTCCGGCGGCGAGCGGTACCGCGCGCACGGTCGTGACAACGTCACCCTCTACCGAGGCACCGCCCGTTTCACCGGCGAGCGTCGGCTGACCGTGGAGACCGCCGACGGGCCGGTCACGATCACCGCCGACCAGGTCGTGGTGGCCGTCGGCAGTCGCCCGGACATCCCCGAGGTGCCCGGCCTGGACGACGCGCTCGGCTACCACACCAGCGACACGGTGATGCGCATGGACCGGCTCCCGCGCCACATGACCGTCCTCGGCTCAGGCTTCGTCGCCACCGAGCTGGCTCACGTGTTCTCGTCCCTGGGCGTCGAGATCACGCTGATCGCCCGCGGCGACATACTGCTGCGGCAGGAGGACACGGACGTGGCCCGGCGATTCACCGACCTGGCCGGCGACCGTTGGGACCTCCACCTCAACCGCAAACTGCTGCGCGCCGCGAGAGCCGGGGACAAGCTGCTCCTTGACCTCGAAGGCCCCGAGGGCGCGGAGACGCTGGAGACCGACGAGCTGCTGGTGGCCACCGGCCGCCGGCCCAACTCCGACCTCCTGGACGCCGCCAGGGGAGGGCTCGCCCTGTATCCGGACGGCCGGATCGTGGTGGACGAACGACAGGCGACCTCGGTGCCCGGGGTGTGGGCACTCGGCGACGTCTCCTCGCCCTGGCAGCTCAGGCACGTCGCCAACCACGAGGCCCGCACCGTCCAGCACAACCTGCTGCACCCGGACGACCTCCGCGCCTCCGACCACCGCTACGTCCCGCACGCGGTGTTCTCCTCCCCGAGGATCGCTTCCGTCGGGCTCACCGAGCAGCAGGCGCGGGCCACCGGGCGGACCTACGTGACCGCGACACGGGACTACAGCGGCATCGCGCATGGTTGGGCCCTGGAGGACACCACCAGCTTCGCGAAGGTCATCGCCGACCCGGCCACCGGTGAGTTGATCGGCGCGCACATCATCGGCCCCGAAGCACCGACGCTGATCCAGCCGCTGATCCAGGGCATGTCCTTCGGCCTGGACGCCCGCTCCATGGCCACGGGCCAGTACTGGATCCACCCGGCCATGCCCGAAGTGGTCGAGAACGCCCTGCTCGACCTCCCGCTCGACCCTGAAAGGCAGTAACCCATGAGCGCCCTGGAACTCACCAAGGACAACTTCGACGAGGTCGTGTCGAACAACGACTTCGTCCTGATCGACTTCTGGGCGGACTGGTGCCCGCCGTGCCGCAAGTTCGGCCCGGTCTTCGAGGCCGCGGCCGAGCGCCACACCGACCTGGTCTTCGCCAAGGTCGACACCATGGCACAGCCGGAACTCGCGCAGGCCTTCGACATCCAGTCGATCCCGACGCTCGCCGTCATCCGGGACAAGGTCGCCATCTTCTCCCAGCCCGGCGCGCTGCCCGAGTCCGCCCTGGAGGACCTGATCGCACAGTCGCGGAAGGTCGACATGGACGAGGTGCGCCGGCAGATCGCCGAAGGACAGAAGAAGTAGACCGGGAGAGAAGGGCACGCCCATGCAGGAGCAGGACATCCACCGCCGCATCGCCGAACTCGTGAACGAGGAGCACGCCCTGCGTGACGAGCGTACGGACTCGGCCGACCGCTCCCGGCTCACGACCGTGGAGCAGACCCTCGACCAGTGCTGGGATCTGCTGCGCCAGCGGGCCGCCCGCCGTGAGTTCGGCCAGGACCCGGACCAGGCCCGCGTCCGCGACACCCGCACCGTTGAGAGGTACCAGCAATAGCGCCATGAGGGACGTCATGCGTATCGAAGTCTGGGCGGACGTGGTCTGCCCGTGGGCGTACATCGGTAAACGGCGCCTGGAGAAGGCTCTGGCCGACCCGGTGATCGCCGGACTCGGCGTCGAGGTGGTGTGGCGGCCGTACCGGATCGACCCCACCGCCCCCGTACCGGCCACGCCGGTGCAGGATGCCGCTGGGAACGGGAGGCACCTGGCCCAAGCCGTCGCCCAAGAGGGATTCGGGTCCGAATGGGGAGCGGCCTGGCGGGCCGGCAGCCATGACGCGCACCGTCTCGTCGCCCTGGCCCACGAGCATGGTGGAAGTGCCCTGCAGGACGAGATTGTCGAGCAGGTGATGAAGGCACACTTCCTCGAAGGCGCCGACATCAGCGACCGCCCCCTGTTGCGCGGCATCGCCGACCGGGCGGGCATTCCCGCCGCAGGTGCGCTCCTCGACGGCGGTGCCGCCGACCGTGAGGTGCGCGAACTCCTCCTGATCGGCAAAGCCCGTGGCATCGCGACCTCACCCACCCTGGTCGTCGGCGGCCAGGCACTCGCCGGGGCCCAACTGCCGGAGGTGATCGTCGACTTCCTCACCGTGGCCGCAGGCGAACCCGCGCGGGAGACACCCGAGGAGGTCAGGCGCCTGCGCTGGTCGGAATCCCTGCTTCAGCAGCGCGACCCGCTGGGTGTCCTCACCCTGCTCCGCCCGCTGCTCGACCACCACGGCGATGACCTGAACGTGAGACGGCTCGCCGCCCGCGCCTACTTCCACTCCGCCCAGCTGTCACGTGCCCACGACATGCTGCGGCAGCTGGTAGAGGACGCCCCGGACGACTCGTACACGCGGCTCATGCTCGGCCGCACCCTGCAACGCCTGGGACGAGGCGAGGAAGCAGCCGTGCACCTGAAGGTGGCCGCCGCCATGACACCCGAGTTCATCTGACAGCAGCCGGTCGCGTCACGAACAAACGAACACGATCCGCGATCACCTTCCTGACGGCAGCCGCCCAGCCGCAGATTCACGAACACCCCGCAGATCCACGATCGCCTCGCGCCGATCACCGAACGAGAGACCGACGATGTCCTTCGAAGCCACCGACTACACCGGGCAGACCGGCTCCGGCGGTGACTCCCACTCCCCGCTGCGCACCTTCCTTCGGACCGAGACCGGAAGCGCCGCCGTCCTGGTGATGGCGGCGCTCGCCGCACTCGTCTGGGCAGGCGCGGCGCCGTCGGCGTACGAGTCGTTCTGGCACACTCACCTGTCGGTCAACGCCGGCTCGCACGGGATCTCGCTCGACCTGCGGGAGTGGGTCAACGGCGGTCTGATGACACTGTTCTTCTTCGTCATCGGCCTGGAAGCCCGCCGCGAGTTCGACATGGGCGAGCTGCGGGAGCGCAAGCGGCTGGCCCTGCCGCTCGCCGCCGGGCTCAGCGGCATGGTCGTCCCCATCGCCCTCTACCTCGCGATCAATGCCGGGAACGGGACGGCGGGGGGCTGGGGCGTGGCGATGTCCACCGACACCGCTTTCGCGCTGGGCTTGCTGGCTGTGGTCGGCCGCCGTATGCCTCCGGGACTGCGGGTCTTCATTCTCATGATCACTGTCGTGGACGACTTTCTCGCCCTCGGCGTCATCGCCTTCGCCTACAGCGACCGGATCGCCGTGCCCGCGCTGCTCGCCGCCGTCGGCATCTTCGCGGTCATCCTGCTCATAGGGAAGCTCAGCGTGCGGCACGGCGCTGTGTACGCGCTGCTCGGCATCGTCGCCTGGGTCGCGCTGCTCGAATCCGGGGTGGATCCGGTCGTGATCGGCCTCGCGATGGGCCTGATCACCTACGCCCGCCCGGCCAGCCGGGTCGCTCTGGAGCACGCCAGCGGCCTGTTCCGGCAGTTCCGGGAGCAGCCCACGTCCGAGCTGGAGCGGCACGTACGCGCGGGCATGGCCTCCGCGATCTCGCCCAACGAGCGCCTTCAGCGCCTGTACCACCCGTGGACCAGCTACGTGATCGTCCCGCTGTTCGCCCTGGCCAACACCGGCATCGAGATCACCGGCGACCAGCTGGCCCGCGCCTTCACCTCGTCCGTCACCCTGGGCATCCTCATCGCCTACGTCGTGGGCAAGCCGCTCGGCATCGTCGCGGGTTCCGCGCTGACCACCCTCGCCTCCCGCGGGCGGATCCGCCTCCCCGTCGGCTGGGGCGCCGCGACCGCCGGCGGCACCTTGTCCGGGGTCGGCTTCACCGTCTCCTTGCTCATCGCGACGCTCGCCTTCGACGGCCCACGGCTCGACGAAGCCAAGATCGGCATCCTCAGCACGCTGATCCTCTCCCTGCTGACCTCCGGCCTCGTCACCGCCGTGATCGGCCTGCTGCCGACCTCGGCACGGCGACGGGCACTGCTCGGCAAGGCCGAGACGATCACCGACCTCGCCGTGCCCGTCGACCCCGACCGCGACCACGTACGAGGACCGTGGCACGCCCCGGTGACCGTCGTGGAGTACGGCGACTACGAGTGCCCCCACTGCGGCAAGGCCGAGGCGGTCGTCCGTGAACTCCTCGCCGACTTCGGGGACGTGCGCTACGTATGGCGTCACCTGCCGCTGACCGACGTCCACGTTCATGCCCAGCTTGCCGCCGAGGCTGCGGAGGCCGCCGCGCTGCAAGACCGCTACTGGGAGATGCACGAGGTGCTGATCAGCCATCAGGGTGCCTTGCGATTCGAGGACCTGGTCGCCTATGCCGAGGAGATCGGCCTCGACACGGCCCGTTTCGAACGGGACATGCACGCCCACGCCGGCGCCGCGCATGTCGCCGAGGACGTCGAGTCCGCGGACCTGAGCAGCGTGGCCGGCACGCCGACGTTCTTCGTCAACGGCCGCAGACACCACGGCGCCTACGACATCACGAGCCTGTCCGCCGCCGTCCGTGCCGCTCGTGAACGGGCCGCCGTCCTGACCTGACGGCAACCGGCCGGAACGAGACATACGGCTGAGGGCTCGAAGCCGTCTCCGAGCGCGATTGGTCGGCGGCCATGCCGATGGCCCAGCGGCAAAGTGTTGAGCCGCTGGGCCAATTCGTCGAGGGACAGCCACGAACGACTGTCGGCGGCTCACAGGTTGATCATGTGGCCGGCCAGGCCGTGCACGGCTTCCTTGACGGCCTCGCTCAGCGTGGGGTGGGCGTGGACGTTGCGGGCGACCTCGTGGACGGTGAGGTCCCATTGCTGGGCGAGGGTGAGTTCGGGGAGGAGTTCGGTGACGTCGGGGCCGATGAGGTGGCCGCCGAGGAGTTCGCCGTACTTGGCGTCGCTGATGAGCTTGACGAAGCCTGTGGTGTCGCCGAGGCCGTGGGACTTGCCGTTCGCGGTGAACGGGAACTTGGCGACCTTGACGTCGTGGCCGAGGTCGCGGGCCTGGGCCTCGGTGTAGCCGAAACTGGCGATCTGCGGCTGGCAGAACGTGGCCCGCGGGATCATGGCGTAGTCCAGTTCCATGGTCTCGGCGTCCGCGATCGTCTCGGCGGCGATGATGCCCATGGCCTCGGCGGCGTGCGCGAGCATCAGCTTGGCGGTGACGTCACCGATGGCGTACAGGTGCGGGACGGAGGTGCGGCAGCGGCCGTCGACGTCGATCGCGCCTCGCTCGGTGACCGTCACGCCGGTGTTCTCCAGGCCGTAGCCGGTGACGTTCGGGGCGAAGCCGATGGCCTGGAGGACCTTGTCGGCCTCCAGGACCTGCTGGGAGCCGTCCTTGCCGGTGACCGTGACGCGGACCTGGGGGCCGGACTCGTCAATGGCGTCGACGCGGGTGGAGGTGAGGACGTCGATGCCCAGCTTGCGGTACTGGCGGGCGAGTTCGGCGGAGACCTCGGCGTCCTCCAGGGGTGCCATGCGGTCGAGGAACTCGACGATGGTCACCTTCACGCCGTAGTTGTGGAGGACGTAGGCGAACTCGATGCCGATCGCGCCGGCGCCCGCGATGACGATCGACCGGGGGAGGTCGCCGGCGAGGATCTGCTCCTCGAAGGTGACCACGCGGGCGCTGCGCTTGGTGCCGGGCAACAGCTTGGGGGTGGCCCCGGTGGCGATGACGCAGTGGTCGAAGCCGATGGTGCGGGTGTTGCCGTCGTAGCCGGTCACCTGGAGGGTGTGCGGGTCGAGGAAGGTGCCGCGGCCGTCGATCTCGGTGATCTTGTTCTTCTTCATCAGGTAGTGGACGCCCTTGACCCGGCCGTCGGCGACCTTGCGGCTGCGGCGGAAGGCCTCGCCGTAGTCGAAGGAGACCTGGCCGTCCACCTTGATGCCGAAGGTCTTCGCCTCATGGGTGAAGAGGTGGGCCAGTTCTGCGTTGCGCAGCAGAGCCTTGGTGGGGATGCAGCCGACGTTCAGACAGACGCCGCCCCAGTACTTCTCCTCGACGACCGCGACACGCTTGCCCAGCTGGGCGGCGCGGACGGCGGCCACATAGCCACCGGGGCCGGCGCCGAGTACGACAACATCGAATCGCTCGTCCTGCTCGACCATGGGTCGTTCCTCTTCCATTTCCATCTCTGTGGCGTCCGATCGGTATCGACAAATGGCCCCGCCCGGGCGCGATCTGTCCGATCGGCGTTCGGGCGGGGCCGTGGCTCATGCCTGGCCGGCGGGCGCGATCACGCGAGCGAGGTGACGACGTCGACGGGGCTGACCAGGGTGTCGCGGATGGGCGAGTGCTTCTCGACGAGGGCGACGAGCTCCTCCAACTGCTCGCGGGGGGCGTCCGGGGCGTCGATGTGCAGGCGGACCCGCACCTGCTGCAGGCCCGGACGGACCGACGGGTCGATGCCGAGGAACCCGCGAAGGTCGACGTCGCCTTCGAGCTCCAGGCGGAAGTCCTTGAGCTCGATGCCCCGGGCGGCGGCGTGCGCGGCGAGCGTGACGGTGTAGCAGCCGGCGAGGGCCTGCAACAGGTACTCCGCGGGGGACACGGCGGTGTCGGAGCCCAGCAGCGCGACGGGTTCGTCGCTGCTCATCGTGTACCGCGCGACGCGCTTCTCATCGAGCTCGCCACCCGCGGTCAGCGCACCGGTCTGTGCGGTCAGCCGGCAGCCGCCCTGCCAGGATCCGTTGACCGAGAACTTGGCATGGCCGAGCTCGGGGTTGGCCCGGACGGCTTCCTTGGTGTCCCGCAGGGCCTGGACGTCGATGTCGTTGATCAGGGACATGCGTGCTGATTCCTTTGTTGACGTGATGCGTGGGTATCGCTCACTCGGAGCGGTCGGCGTGGGACTTGCATGTGTGGGAGACCGCGGGGCGATCGGTGCGCTGAGGGGTGTGGTCACCGAGGTGGTCGGGCCGACCCGGCGGCACCGAGGGGTGTTGCCCATCGGCGACGATCTCCGAAGTGCTGTGGGGCGAGGTGCTCCTGCTCCCTGGTGTCGGCAGGAGGGCGGCGGTGTCGGGGCCGGTCCGATGGCGCCGTCCCTCGCCTCCGCGAGACGGGGACGGGGCGCCGACGACGAGTCGCCCGGCCGACGTGTGGCCGGCAGCGCGACCGCTGGGCCCTCTCGCCGAGCACCAGGGGCAGACGTGGCTACAGCGCCGCGACAGCCTGTGTGGCCTGTGCTGCCTGGTCGAAGGTCAGTTACGGCCGGCCATGACGCCACCGTCGATGTCCCAGACCGCGCCGGTGACCCAGTCCGTCTGGTTCGACAGGAGGAAGACCACGGTGGCGGCGATGTCGTCGGGGGTGCCGGTGCGGCCGAGCGGGTGGAAGTCGTTGAAGCCGTCGAGGGCGGAGTCGACGTCCGACTTGGGGATGAACTCCTCGTAGATCGGGGTGCGAACGACGGCAGGGGCGACCGCGTTGACGCGGATGCCGTGCGAGGCGAGCTCCATCGCCAGGTGCTGGGTCAGCGAGTGCAGGCCGGCCTTGGCCATGGAGTACGCCGACGAGGGCGTGGCGGCGATGGCCTGGTGTGCCCACATGGAGCCGATGTTGACGATCGAGCCCTTGGCGCCGCGGTCGATCATGTTGCTGACGACGGTCTGGGTGATGAAGAAGAAGGCGCGGTTGATGGCCTGGTAGCGGTCGTAGTCCGCGCCGGTGTGCTGCAGGAAGGACTTCGGGGCGAAGACACCGGCCGCGTTGACGAGGAGGGTGGCGTCGGCGTGGTCCCGGGTGAGCGTCTCGCGCAGGCCGTCGAGGGCCGCGGGGTCGGTCAGGTCGGCCGCGAGGCCGACGGCCTTGCCGTGGGTGGACAGCGCGGCGGCGGCCTCCTCGGCGTTGGCCTGGGTGCGGCCGGTGACGACGGCGGTGCCGCCGGCGTCGAGGACGTGGCGGGCGACGGCGTAGCCCATGCCGCTGGTGCCGCCGATGACGACGACCTTCTGGCCGGTGAAGTCGAGGGTGGTGGTGCTGGACATGTAGTGCTCCTGTGTGTGTTGGTCAGGCGTAGGGGTTGAGGACGAGGTAGCCGTCGACACGGCTGAGGCTCAGCCGGTCGGAGGCGGGATCGGGCGGAAGCGCGTGGCCGAGGTTTTCGGCGCGCACTTCGCTGATCCACTGGTCGTGCTGGTACTCGTGATTGATCAGTGCCGTCAGCAAGTGGGCCCCGACGACGGACATTTGGGTGGGGGCGCCGACCTTGCCCGTGGCGATGTCGCCGATTCGGGCGTGGACGCGTTCAGCGACGGTGTTGCGGAACGCGGTCAGCCGCTCGACGGTGGGCAGCGCGCCGCGGAACTTCTCCGGGTTCGCCGAGTCCATGAGCCCGTCCAGCTCCGGGTCCGGGCTGGGCTCGGCCGCGGTCAGGTTGCGGATCATGAAGTGGGCGACATGCGCCTGGTGGCCCAGGTGCCAGCCGATGGCACTGGAGTCCTCGTGCGGACGCCAGGTCACCTCGTCCGGCGTGAGGTCCCGCCACAGATCGTCGGTATAGGCGCGGGCACGGTCGTACTCCCGCAGCAGCGCGGTGAGGTCGCTCATCGCTCAGACCGTGTCGTAGAGGCGCACCTCGGGTGCCGCCTTCAGAAGCGGGGACAGACCGCCCACCACATCGCGGGTGAACAGGTCGCTCTCCAGGTACGCCTTCGCGTCGGCCACGCTCCTGAAGCCGTGGAGGACCTGGACGTCCTCGTCCCGGACGAGGAGTTCCTTGCTGTTGGCGCCCGGTACCGTGTCCAGGAACGGCTGCTTGTACTTCTCGTATACACCCGCGGCCGCTACGCGGTTGGCCGGGTCCACCTGAAGCGTGATCTGAAGATATGCCATGGTTATGCCTCGCTCGATCGGCAGGGATGGAGCTATGCGGTAGGTTCCGCGATGTGCCAGCCAAACTAGGCAATCCTTGTGGCGCCCGGTAGAGGATCTCGTTGAATCAAGATATAAGCGGTGCGTATGGCCGCCGGTAGGTCGCCATGGGGGTGCCTGCGGAGACGTCTGACCGGAGCGGGCGACCGGTTCCGCAAGGGCCACTGCCCTGGGTGAAGGCGCCGGCGCGCGATTCAGTGAACGCGGAGTTTGGCGAGGCGGCGAGCGAGACGCGGAACGGCAACGCCGATCAGAAGCGCCGCGAGGGGGAGGACCACGTCCACTCAGGAATCCCGGAGCGGTTTGGACGTCGCGGTGCCCTCCTTGATCTCGATGAACCCGACGGGTCGGGCCCCAGCTCCGCCTCCTCCCTCGCCGGTCTTGTCCTTGCCGATTTCGCGTCCTGCCCCGCCGCCGAACCCCCGAGCCGACCTCGGCGACCGGGGTGACGGTGATGCCTTCGCTGATCACCGGCTCGTCGTAGGCGGCGGTTACCGACGCCCGGCCGCCGAGCCTGTCCGTCAGAGGTGGCTGAACGGGTCAACAGTGCCTCGCGAGCCTCCGGCCTGCAGGCCCGCAGGGCACGCGGCGTCGCGACCACGGCGTTGCGCGCGACCGGGAGGGCAATCAACCCCGCGGGCGGAGTGAAACGTGCCGCGTCATCCGCCCGTCACCTGTGGTCAACCCGACCGTCTCCAGCGGAACCGTATGGTCCGCCCCAACGTCGTTTTTGTTGCAACTTTCAATCAGAAGTACGAGAGGTACGAGCGCATGGGGCGTCCCGAGAGACCCTTGGACCCGACAGCAGGGCCCGTTCAGCGGCTCGCCTACGAGCTGAGGGAACTGCGCAAGGCTGCCGGAAGCCCTTCGTACCGGGCGATGACCAAGGCTGCGGGTTTCTCGGCGACAACGCTGTCACAAGCGGCCGCCGGCGAACGGCTGCCCTCCCTCGCCGTCATGCGAGGCTATGTACGCGCCTGCGCGGGCGACCCGGCCGAGTGGGAGCTGCGCTGGAAGGAGGCCGAGGCCGAGATACGCCGGGCCTCCACCGAGGACGTGACGGACATGCCCGCGCCGTATCGCGGGCTTGTCCGGTTCGAGCCGGACGACCGGCACCTGTTCTTCGGACGGCAGCGGATGGTCGACCAACTCGGCGAGCTGGTGTGCGAGCACCGGTTCGCGGTGCTGTTCGGGCCGTCCGGCAGCGGAAAGTCCTCGCTGCTGCGGGCCGGCCTGATCCCGAGGCTGCAGGAGGAGATCGCGGCGCGCGCCTGCCCGGCGACACTCCGGATCCTGACCCCGGGGCCGACGCCCGCCACGACCTATGGCCACCTTCTCGCCCCGGCCGAGGATGAGCCGGAGAGTTGGGTCGTGGTGGATCAGTTCGAGGAGGTCTTCACCCTGTGCCGCGACCCGCGCGAGCGCGCCCGGTTCATCGATCTGCTGCTCGCCGCCCGCGAACCAGACAACCGGCTGCGTGTGCTGGTCGGCGTACGCGCCGACTTCTTCGCCCGCTGCGCCGAGCACCGGGGCCTGGCGGACGCTCTGAACGGCGCCGCGCTGCTGCTGGGCCCGATGAGCGCGGACGAACTGCGCGAAGCGGTTGTCGGACCCGCCCAGGCGGCCGGGTTCTTCGTGGAGCGGACGCTGACCTCCCGCCTGGTGGACGAGGTGCTGGACGAGCCAGGCGGCCTGCCGATGCTCTCGCACGTACTCCTCGAAAGCTGGCGCCGCCGCAAAGGCCGCGTACTCACCCTCGACGGATACGAGGCGGCCGGCGCGGTGCGTGGCGCCATCGCGGCGAGTGCCGAGGAGGCGTACCACGGCCTGACCCCGAACCAAGCGCGCGCCGCCCGGCATCTGCTGCTGCGGATGGTCGCACCGGGCCAGGGCACCCCCGACACTCGTCGCCCCCTAACCCGCGCCGAACTGGACGACTGGGCGAACCCCGACGTGCCGGTCGTGGTGGAGCGGCTGACCGGGGCCCGGCTGCTGACCGCCGACGAGGACGGCGTCCAACTCGCCCACGAGGCGCTCATCACCGGCTGGCCCCGGTTGCACGGCTGGATCGAGTTGGACCGTGAACGGCTGCGGCACCACCGGATGCTCGAGGACGCCGTCCGCACCTGGCTGGAGCACGGCCGCGACCCGGGCGCCCTGTACCGGGGCACGCGCCTGGCCCGCGCGGAGGAACTCTTCCCGGACCACCGCGCCGACCCTGCGCTCACCCAGCCCGAGCGGGCGTTCCTCACCGCCGCGCTGGACGCCCGTGAAGCGGAGCGCCGTGCCGCTGTCCGGACCGTGCGCAGACACCGGATCCTGACCGTGTCGCTGTCCGCCGTCCTGGCCGTGGCCCTGCTGACAGCCTTCGCGGTCTGCCGCGCGGCTGACGAGAACCAGCGCCGACGTACCCAGGACGCGGCACGCCGGATCGCCGACGTTGCCGACGCCCTGCGCACCACCGACCCACGTACCGCACTGCTGCTCGGTGCTGCCGCCTGGCGCGTCGCCGAACTGCCCGAGACTCGTCGAGCCCTGCTCGGCTCCCTCGCACAGCCGGAAACCGACACCTTCACCGACCCCGCACCCGGCGACGGCCCCCGGCGGTCCCTCGCCCACGGCGGCCACGTCCTGCTCAGCTCCAGCGGGACCAGCTGGAGCACGTGGGACGTGACCACCCGCCGCCGCATCGGCGCGGGCCGGCTGCCGTCGGGTATCGCCACCGGCGTCGGCGCGGACGGCCGGGTGCTCGCCGTAGCCGTCGACGGCGGAGTACGGCTGTGGGACACGGCCACCGGCCGCTGGACCGGGGGCGCCACGCCGCTGCGGACCGAGGACTTCCACTTCACTGACGACGGACGCGCGCTGCTGGCCGCCGAGGGAGACCGGGTACGGCTCCAGTCGGTCGTCGACGGCCGCGTGCTGTTCGAGACCCCGGCCGCGAACGCGGCGGTGACGGCGCTGAGCGCGGACGGACGCCGAGCCGCCGTCTGCCCCACCGGGCAGGCCCCTCAGCTGTGGGACACCGCCGGCCGCCGCGAGCTTCCCGGAGCCTGGCAGCAGGACCGCGTGTGCGCCGCCGACACTGCGCTCGTCGCACTCGGCCCCGGCCAGCTGGCCGCCGCCCGGGGCAGCCACGTTCTCGTCTGGGACACCACGACTGGCCGGCAGATCGCCGACCTGCGGGCCTCCGCCGCGCAGTACGCGTCCTTCAGCCCTGACGGCTCCTTCCTGGCAACGGCCGACCTCGGAGAGATACGCGTATGGCGGCTCACAACCCCAGAGGCACCCGTCCTGCGGTACTCCCTGGACAATCAGTACCTCTACGGCGGCCTGCACTGGGACCAGGACGGCCGCACGCTGCGCTACCTGGAGGGTGGCACCGTCCACACCCTGGACCTCGGGCCGGCGGCCACCCCCGCCTGGAGCTCCGGCGCGCTGGACGACGTACGCCTCAGCCCCGACGGCCGCACCTACGCCACCGCTCAGCGCCTCGGCGACCACTACCTGTTCCGGCTGCGGTCGACGACGGACAACCGCCTCCTGCGCATCCTCTCCCCGGTCCCCATCCCCGTCTCGACCGACCCCGCCCTGCCAGTGGTGCCCGGTGACACCCTGCCTCTGGAGACGTTCAGCCCCGACGGCACCCAGTTCGCCTACGGAGTCTCGGCGCCTGGCCGCACCGTGACGCACCAGCCGTTCGCGGTCTGGGATGTGTCACACGCACGCCCCGTGACCTCGCTGGACCTGCCCGGCGGCGCGGCGATCGGGGCGGTGCTCGGTCCGCGCGGCCGCACCCTGGCCGTCGCCCGTAACACCGACACCGGCGATGTGGTGGATGAAGTGTGGGACACCGGCAGTCGGCGCCGTAAGACCGTGCTCATCGGCGTGACCGCCGGCCACCTGGCCGTCCGCCCGGACGGCTCCCTGCTGGTCGGCGACGGCCGGGTGGCCGGGCTGCCCTCCGGCGGGGCCGCCGCGCAGGACCTGGTGCAGGGCGACGAGGTCGGCGCCCTGGCGTTCGCCGCAGATGGCTCCCTGTTCGCGGCCGGCGACCAGACGGGCCGGGTCGCCCTGTGGGACGGACGGCTCGGCCGCCGCCTGGGCATCCTGCGCAACGTCTTCCCGCGCCCGCTCGGCACCGACCCGGAAGGCGTCAGCGCCGTCGCGTTCAGCCCCGACGGCCGCACCCTCGCGGTCGCCGGCAACGCTGGCGGCCTGCAACTGTGGGACGTGGCCACCCAGCAGCGCCTGGGCGGCGAACTGACCACACCGGGCGAGGAGATCGACTCGGTGGCCTTCAGCGCCGACGGCACGACCCTGTACGCGGGCAGTGCGCACGTCCCGCTCCAGCGGTACACCGTCGATCCCGGCCGGGCGGTGGCATTGGTGTGCGCCCGGGCCGGGGGCGTAGGCCTGACGCCGGAACAGTGGCACACCTACGTACCGGACGCCCCGTACCGGCGGATCTGCGGATGACGGGCGTAGGCGGGCTCACCGGCTGGTGGGCAGTTTCGCGGTGATGGACCGGGCCACCTGGACGGCCTTGTCGTCCGACGCCGCAGCCGCTGTCGTCGGGGTGTCCGCCATCGTCGCGTGGGTCAGCACCCAGGTTCGGTATCCCGCGTTCCACACGACGAAGGTGATGCGCTGCCGCGCCTGCGTCTGATAGGAGGTCTCCCGGAAGGCCCGCTGGCCCAGGCTGCTCACGGTTTCGACCCGCACGTCGCGCATTCCGGCAGAGGCTGGGTCGGCGCGCAGGGCGTGGGCGGCGGACAGCTCGGCGGCGTAGGCGCGGGAGGCCGGGGTGAGGGAGAGGGCCGCCTTTCCGTCGGCGGAGGCGTAGTTGCAGACATCCGGGGCGCCCCCCTTGTCCGGGCCGACCTGGGCCGTGAACCGGGGGTCGGCGAGGAGCCGTTCGGCGACGTCCGTGGTCAGGACGGTGCACAGGTGGGACTTCGGCAGTGTCTTCACCTTCACCTTCGTTGAACCGGCGCCTCGAGCGGTGCTGTCGTGGACGGCGGAGGGCGTTGAGTGGGTCGAGGCGCTGCAGGCGGTCAGCAGGGCGCAGGCGAGCGCCGCGATCGAACCTGCGGCGGCACGGGAGAGATGGCGCACCATCATGCGATCAGATCCTGTGTGGTCGGATTGCTTCGGGACTGTTGTGCTTGTGCCGAAGGCACCCCGCTGGCGGACGGGGTGCCTTCGGCGGACCGGTCAGGACCAGACGTTGTACGTCGCCCAGTCGCTGACGGCCATGTTGGTCGTCCAGCTGCCCCAGCGTGCGTTGGGGTCCCAGGTGTAGAAGTGCGGCTTGGCGTTGATGTCGGTCGTGGTCGGCAGGCAGGACTTGCCGGTGGAGTGGTAGATGCCCTGGTAGACGCCCTGCGTCCAGCGACGCTCCACGACCTGGATCGGCGCGGCCTTCTGCCCGGGCTTCAAGGTGATGGTCCAGGTGAACGCGGTGGTGATGGAGCCGTTGCGCTCGTACGACGGGGTGAGAGCAGCAAGCTCGCTGACTGCCTTGCTGAGGACGCTCGGAACCTTGACGTTGAGGCCGACCGACCACTTCCAGCCTGTCGTCTTCGACTGCTGCCAGGCGTAGGAGCAGCTGGGGACGTTCCAGGGACACTGGAACGTCTTGTGGTCCAGGTCACCCCGGTACACCCAGTCCTGCCAGGTCTTGCGTGCCTGCTGCACGGTCACTGACCGCGTCTGGTGCTGGGTCGACCAGTTGCCGGCGATATCGGCGTTCGCCGGGGTCGACGAATTCCCCAGGCACTCCTGGCTGCTCGCGGAGGCGACGCTGGGAGAGGCGAGCACCACCATGGGGGCCAGCGTGAACGCCAGCAGCCCCGTCCACTTTCTCCCCGCGGGCCGCTTCTTGATCTTCACTCTTGTCTCCTATGCGACGTGCTCGGTGATCGTGAGCCGGAAGCGTGCGCCCGGCGTCCGAGCACCGAGATTCGTCGCCGAGGAGTTGTTCGGACACCCCTCTCCGCGGGGCGATCAATTACCTGACGTGCGTGTACGCCGTCGTTCACTCGCCCGTCGCCATATCGACCTCATTGAGCAAGCATCTTCAACAGCCGCAACCAGTTCCGCCGCCCGCTCGCCCGGGGTGATCAAGGTGATGAGGTGGTCCAGGCTGAGGACCCGCGTCCCTCATCTGGAGCCGACCCTTCCCGCGCGAGCATGCGGCGCGAGCCGCGCGCGGGGATTGACATCAGGCGGACTGCGCGCGAGATAAAGGCGCATGCCGTCCTGCGGGGCTGGCGCTCGCCAGTAACGAGGTGCAACTGAGCGTGTTGCAGCGCAAGATCGAACGCAACGGCGTGCTCGACACCGCCCACCACCTCGGCGTCACCTTGATCGCCTACATGCCGCTGAAGTCGGGCATCCTCACCGGCAAGTTCCACGACGACTCCGGCCGGGTCGCCGTCCTGCCCCGCACCCGGCTGCTGAGACGAACTGCGCGCCGTCGCCCGCGCCTACGGCGCCACCCCTTGGCAGGTCGCCCTCGCCTCGCTGGTCTAGTTCTACGGCGTCACGGTGGTGGCCATCCACGGCGCCTCGCAGCCGCACCAGGCCGAAGAAGCGGCGGCTGACTTGCGCCTCAGCCTCACGGACAAGGAACTGGCGCGGCTCGACGAGGTGTCGCGTGCGTATGGTGGTTGACGCTCGAGCGGCAGACGGTCGTAGGAGCAGCCGTAGCGGCAGTGGACGCGCACCTGGCGGACGCATCGGTGCCGTGCGGCTGCCGCCTCGTGTCGTCCCTCGCTCACCCTCCGATTCGCACTGTCTAACCCCCACTCGATCTGTATCCGGCCCTTCGGCTGGGGAAGCGTTTCAGGAGGAGCTCGTCCCGAATGAGACAAAACCCCGCATTGCGGTCGTCGGCTTGGCCACAGCCTGGCTTCGCCGGGTGGTTCACTCGCGGCCGAACAAGTACCGCACCGCTGTCTGGGTCAGGTGCAGCGTAAACGCCTCCGTGTCGACGGCCGGAGCGGCGAAGCCCGGGCCGTAGGCGATCCGCAGTACGAGAGAGGCGAAGACCGTGCTGAAGCAGAGGCGTACGGCCGACTCGGGATCGGAGTGGGTGATCTGGTCCCTGGCGCCGAGGACCACGACGGTGAACCGGTCCGCCGTCCGGGCGGTGTAGGAGCGCCCCCTTCGGTAGACCTCCGGATGGGCTCCGGACAGCAGCACGATCGGCCTGAGGAACGCCGCGTGGCGCTCGAAGATGCCGGCGACTTCGGCGACGGCTTCCACCACCAGCGTGCGCGCGTCCAGGCCGGCCCAGTGCTCCGGGCGGTCGAAGACCTCCTCGTCGGCGCGGATGCTGCTGAGGCCATGCTCGTAGACGGCGAGGAAGAGAGCGTCCTTACTGGTCGTACGGTCGTAGATGGCGCGCGGGGCGACCTTGGCGCGTTCACAGACGGCTGCGATGGTGAAGCCCTCGTACCCGCCCTCCTCGATGATCGCGACGCCCGCGTCGAGGATCCGCGTCCATGCCTGCCGGGTCCGTTCCTGACGTGGCGGACGTATGGCGAACTCGTTGTTCATGTCGGTTGATGCCACCAGACCATTCTCCCTGCGGATGCGCGCTATTCGGCTTGCGTATACGCCGCGGAAGCATCGCCGCATCTGTTGACAGCGATCCGTCGTGAGTCGATGCTCCTCGTAATCGTAGTGGACGCTACGGTTTCTCTCTTCCAAGGGGAGTCGGTTGTGATGCATGCGACCTTGCCTTCGCCCACGTCCGGCGTGGACCTGTTCGCCGACGACGTACTGCACGACCCGTACCCGGCTCTGCGCGAGCTTCGGGAGGCCGGTCCCGCGGTACGGCTGACCAGGTACGACGCCTGGGTCCTGCCCCGTTACGAGCACGTCCGTGCGGCTTTGGCCGACCATGAACGGTTTTCGTCGGCGCAGGGCGTGGGGTACGAGGACGGGTTCAACGCCCAGATGAAGGGCACGGTCCTGGCCAGCGACCCGCCGGACCACACCCGGCTGCGCGCGCTGTTGTCCGACAAGCTCGCTCCCAAAGCCTTGGCCAAGCTCCGCACCCGGATCGCCGCCCTCGCGGACGACCTGGTCGCCGACGCCGTGGCCAAGGGCGAGTTCGACGCGGTGGCGGATCTCGCCGCGGTGTTCCCGGTGACGGTGGTCGCGGACCTGATCGGGCTCGCCGAGGAGGCTCGGGGCCCGCTGCTGTCGTTCGCGGACGCGGCCTTCAACACGTTCGGTCCGTTCAACGCCCGTTCCGAGGCGGCCATCCCCTTCATCGCCCAGATGTTCGGGTATCTGAACACCGCGATGGTGCCGGAGAACCTGCGCCCGGACGGCTGGGCCGCCGCCGTCTACCAGGCGGCGGATCGGGGCGAGATCGAACCGGCCTCCGTGGTTCCGCTGCTGAGCGCCTACGTCGTCGCCAGCATGGACACCACGATCAACGCCATCGGCAACACCATCCTGCTCTTCGCCCGGAATCCCAAGGCGTTTGCAGAGGTCCGCGCGGAACCGGCGCTCGTCGGCCCGGCGTTCGAGGAGTCGCTGCGACTGGAGTCCCCCGCACAGGGCTTCTTCCGGCGCACCACCCAGCCGGTGGACATCGAGGGCATCACCATCCCGGCCGACACCAGGGTCCTGCTGTCGTACGCCTCGGCCAATCGCGACGAACGCAAGTGGGAGCGCCCCGAGGAATTCCTGGTCCGGCGCAACCCGGTCGACCACGTCGGCTTCGGCTACGGCGTACACGGCTGCGCCGGCCAGGGCCTGGCCCGACTGGAGGCGCACGCGGTACTCGGCGCGCTGGTGCGGCGCGCGTCGTCGATCGAGCTCGCGGGCGAACCGGTCCGCAAGCTCAACAACGTCATTCGGGGCATGGCTTCGCTCCCGGTCACGGTACGCACGGAAGGGCAGTGAGATGTCCAGGATCGTGGTGGACGTCGAGCGCTGCGAGGGACACGGGCTGTGCGAGCAGACCGCGCCCGAGGTGTTCCGGCTCGACGACGACGGTGAGCTGCACCTGACCCACGAGGAGGTGGCCCCGGAGCGCGAGAGCGCCGTGGCCGCCGCCGTACGCGTGTGCCCCGTCGCGGCGTTGAGGCTCCAGCCGTGAGGCGGATCGTCGTGGTGGGCGGCTCCATCGCCGCGCTGACAGCGGCGGAGAGTCTGCGGGCGGAGGGCTTCGAGGGACAGGTGACCGTCCTGTCCGAAGAAGCTCACCATCCCTACTCGCGCGTCCCGTTGTCCAAGGGCGTCCTCGCCGGCCGGCAGGACGCGGAATCGGCCATGCTTCCCCCGCCGGGCGAGGACATCGAGTTCCGCACCGGGGCGCGTGCCGTACGGCTGGACGTCCCCGGCCGCATGGTGACGCTGGCTGACGGCACTCAGGTGCCGTACGACGGGCTGGTGGTCGCCACGGGGGCCCGGGCACGCCGCCTGACCGGCGGCAACGACCTGGTGGTGCGCACCCTGGACGACGCCGCGGCCCTCGCTTCCCGGCTCGCCGGCGCCGGCAGCGTGATCGTGGTGGGCGGCGGCTTCCTCGGCATGGAGGTCGCAACGACCTGCCGCGCCCTGGGCCTGGACGTCACGGTGGTCGACCTCGTCCCGCCGCTGCTGAGGTTGCTCGGGCCATGGCTGGCGGACCTCGCCGTCGCCGCCGCGCGTGATCACGGCATCCGCGTCCGCGTCGCGCCGGACGGAGTCGAGATCGCGGGCGAACACTATCTGCGCTGTGGCGAGTCGGTCCTGGAGGCTGACGTGATCGTGTGCGCGGTGGGTGACCTGCCGAACACCGACTGGTTGCGGGACTCCGGCCTGCCCCTGGACACCGGCGGTGGGCTCGTTGCCGACGCGTGTTGTCGCGTCGCTCCGGGCGTGGTCGCCGCCGGGGATGTCGTGACACGAGAAGGACGGCGAACTCCTCACTGGACCAACGCAGTCGAGCAGGGACGAGCGGCTGCCACCGGTCTGCTGCACGGCGCGTCCGCACGGCCGTACCGACCGGACCCCTATTTCTGGACTGAGCAGTCGGGACTCGACATCAAGATCAGCGGCGAACTGCCGCTCACCGGACCCCCGGAAGTCCTCGCCGGATCGGTGGCCGACCGCAGCGCACTGCTGCGATGGCGCCACGACGGGGCTACGGCCACTGCCGTAGCCGTCAATCACCGTCTTCCTGTCGTCAAACTCAAGCGGCTCGGCGCCGGAGCGCCCGCTGCTGCCGCGACCCCCACATGACTTCGTCATGGGCCTGCGGGTAGCGCGGGTCAAGTCCGGCTCGTTGTTAACCGCCCACATACGGAACGGCGTTGTGATCAGTGAGCCCACAACGCCGTTCCACTCCAACCCGTCCGGAGCCTCAGGGCCGCTCGGGCCTCCGTGCGCCGTTGAGGAAGATCGCCACGGCGGCCTCTGTGGCGTCCTCGGGGGGCATCGCATCGTCGATCGTCAACCAGAGCGCGCGTTCCGCGATCGCGGAGAACATCGCGAACATCGCGTCACCGCGCAGATCGTCGCGTAGCACCTTGTCGCGGACCCCGCGGTCGATCACTTCGCGGACGGGGCCGACCGTGCGCTTCATGAGATCTGGTTCGCAGTACTCGTCGGCTTGTCTGATGACAGCCGCGTACTTGATGCCTTCCCGCAGGAACACCGAGACGATCCGGGCGATTGCCCGGTCGGCCGGAAGCTCGTCGAGGTGAGCGGCCTCGAAGGCCTCCACGAGTTCGGTGATCCCTGCCTGGGCCAGGCCTCGCAGCAGCGACTCCCGCGTCGGGAAATGCCGGTAGAGCGTCGCGCGCCCCACGCCGGCCTCGTCCGCGATCTCTGCCATCGCCGCGTCCGGCCGTCGGCCAAGTACCCGGGCGGCGGCGTCGAGGATCGCCGATCGGGTCCGCTGCATCCCGCTATCAGATTTGACCACCCCGTAATGTTAACGGCCCATGATGAGACATGGCTGTCTCGTCATGGGTGTACGATGCCCCTCATGACTCTCCGAGAGCTCGGACGCACCGGCGTCCGCATCTCACCCATAGGTCTTGGTGCCGCGCAGTTCTCCGGCGGAGGCTCCGGCACGTTCTGGCCGGCCCTGCCGCAGTCGCAGGTCGACACCATCGTCAAAACGGCACTGGACAGCGGTATCACCTGGTTCGACACCGCTGAGGGATACGGCAAGGGAAGATCGGAACGCAGCCTCAGCGCCGCACTCAGCAGCGCCGGGCAGCAACCCGGCGACGTGACCGTCTCCACCAAGTGGACACCCCTCGGCCGGACCGCACGCAGCATCGAGGGCACCATCGGTGACCGCATCGCGAATCTGACGCCCTTCCCCGTCGACCTGCACCAGATCCATGTCCCCTACGGCAGCTGGTCGTCGATCCGAACCCAGGCGCGGGCGATGGCACACCTGGTCGAACTAGGGAAGATCCGCTCGGTCGGCGTCAGTAACTTCTCGGCCCGGCAGATGGAAGCCGCACATGCCGAACTGGCGCAGCACGGCAGCCCGTTGGCAGCCAACCAGGTGCAGATCAACCTGCTGCACCGCAAGATCGAGACCAACGGCGTGCTGGAGACCGCCCGACGTCTCGGCATCACCCTGATCGCCTACGTACCCCTGCGCAGCGGCATGCTGACCGGCAAACTCCACGCCGACCCCACGCTGGTCGACAAACTCCCGCGCCAGCGCCGCATGCTCACCGGCATCTCCCACAAGAGCCTGCACCGCACCACCCCGTTGATCGACGAACTCCGCACGATCGCCGAAGCGCACCGGGCCACCGTCGGCCAGGTCGCGCTGGCATGGCTGGTCACCTACTACGGCGACACCGTCGTCGCCACATCGGGAGCCTCCAAGCCGCATCACGGCGAGGAGGCCGCCGGGGCGATGAAGATCACCCTGAGCGACGAGGAGACCCGGCGTCTCGCCGACCTGTCGACGGAAGTCACTCGCTGACCGCGCCCCCTTCTGCTTCTGCGCGCGTGGTGAGAGGTCCGCGTCCTGGACGAGAACGTCAAGCCCTCGCGCAACGGGCCCTCGCGCAACGAAGCGAAGACGTCCGTGACTTCGGCACCAGGCCGGACCGTTCTCGTGTTTCGCCGCCTGCCGAACTGCCCCATCCCTGAACGTGGAGCCCTGGAGCCCCGATGTCCACTCTCGCCCGCTGGTGTTACCGGCACCGGCTCGTCGTCGTCCTGCTCTGGCTGTGCATGCTCGTAGGACTCGGCGTCGCATCGCAGAGCGCCGGAAGCGCCTACAACAACAGCTTCTCGCTGCCCAACACCGAATCCACCCGCGCCCTCAATCTGCTCAAGTCGGCCTTCCCCAGCCAGTCCGGTGACACGGACACCGTGGTCTGGCATGTCGAGACCGGCTCCGTCCGCGACGCCGCGACGAAGCAGCGGATGACCGGCACCCTGGACAAGATCTCCACGCTGCCCGAGGTCAGCGCCGTCACCAGCCCCTACGGAGCGCAAGGTGCCGCCCAGATCAGCAAGGACGGCCGCACCGCCTACGCGCAGGTCACCTTCGCCAAGCCCGGGCCGGAACTCGACAAGTCGGACATCAACCGGGTGATCGACACCGCCAAGACGGCCAGGACCGACGGCCTACAAGTCGAACTGGGCGGCCAGGCGATCCAGAACACTGAACAGGCACCGCCGGCCACCAGCGAACTGGTCGGCGTGCTCGCCGCCGCCGTCGTGCTGTTCCTCGCCTTCGGCTCGCTGTTCGCCATGGCGTTGCCGATCCTGACCGCGATCGCCGGGGTCGGCACCGCCATCCTCGCCACGGGCCTGCTCAGCCATGCCATGACCATGGGGGACGTCGCCCCGACCCTGTCCGCCCTGATCGGCCTCGGTGTGGGCATCGACTACGCCCTGTTCATCGTCACCCGGCACCGCAAGGGCCTGCTGTCAGGACTCGATGTCCCCGAGTCCCTGACCAGGGCGGTGAACACCTCAGGACGTGCCGTCCTGTTCGCCGGCGCCACCGTCTGCATCGCCCTCCTCGGCATGTTCGTCCTGCGGGTCAACTTCCTCAATGGCGTCGCCGTGGCCGCGTCGCTGACCGTGGCCATGACCGTGCTCGCCGCGGTCACCCTGCTGCCCGCCATGCTCGGCATGCTCGGGACGCGCGTGCTCGGCCGGCGGACCCGGCGCCGGCTGGCCGCGGGCGAACCTCTGGCCGAGAACACCGCATCCGGTCTGTGGTCCCGCTGGGCCGCTGTGCTGCAACGGCGTCCCCGGGCGCTGTCGCTGGTCGCCCTGGTCGTGATGGCAACGCTCACCATCCCCGTGTTCTCCCTGCGCCTGGGATCCTCCGACGCGGGCAACAACCCGGAGTCCAGCACCACCCGCAAGGCGTACGACCTGCTGGCCGACGGATTCGGCCCCGGCTTCAACGGGCCTCTGCAACTGGTCGCCCAGGCCCCTACGGCCGCGGACAAGGCCGCGCTGGTGAAACTGTCCACCCGCCTGGAGAGCGTCGACGGCGTCGCGAGTGTCGCCGCGGTGCCCATCCGGCCCGGTGCCACGGTGGGCATCGTCCAGGTCGTCCCCACCACCTCCCCCCAGGCGAAGCAGACCTCCGATCTGATCGACCACCTGCGCGACAGGGTGATCCCCGCCGCCGAGCAGGGCACCACCCTGAAGGTTCACGTCGGCGGCCAGACCGCGGTCTTCGACGACTTCGCGAGCGTGCTCACCGACAAGCTGCCGCAGTTCATCGCGGTCATCGTGGTCCTCGGCGGGCTGCTGCTCATGCTCGCCTTCCGCAGCCTGCTGATACCGGCCACCGGGGCGGTGATGAACCTGCTGGCAGCCGGGGCCTCCTTCGGCATCCTGATCGCGATGTTCCAGTGGGGCTGGGGCTCGGAGGCGCTCGGGCTCGGGAAGGAAGGACCCGTGGACGCGTTCATCCCCGTGATCATGATCTCCATCCTGTTCGGCCTGTCCATGGACTACCAGGTGTTCCTGGTCAGCCGGATGCACGAGGAATGGGTGCACACCAAGGACAACGCCCGTTCGGTGCGCGTCGGTCAGGTGGAGACCGCCCGGGTCATCACCGCTGCCGCCGCCATCATGGTCTGTGTCTTCGTCGCCTTCGTCTTCGGCGGCCAGCGCGTGATCGCCGAGTTCGGCATCGGCCTCGCCGCCGCCGTCGCCCTGGACGCCTTCATCCTGCGCACCGTCCTGGTCCCTGCCGTCATGCACCTGTTCGGCAAGGCGAACTGGTGGCTCCCCGCCTGGCTGGACCGCAGCATGCCGCACCTCTCCGTCGACCCGCCGGACGAACCGCTTCCGGCCGCGACGTCGGACGGCCCCACTCCGCAGCCTGAGCCGTCCGCTCGCTCCTGAAGGTGTTCCCAGGTCGGCCACACCCACGTGCGGATTCGGCTGTACATGCCGAACGAGGATTTTCGCCGTGGCTGAACCGTAGGGACGCGTGCAGCGGTAACGGCCCCGCAGGGCAGCGGTTCGCCGCCGTCCGGGGCCGCTACGCCGAATGCTTCCGAAGCGAGTGGCGTGCGCCGGTCTGTGGCCGGCTGTTCGTCGGCATCAGCGATCACACCGGGTTGCGGCCGATGAGGAACTCCCGGAACGGGTCCATGCTCGGAGTCGATCAGCCCCTTGCGGAGCGCTTTCATCTGTGCGTCGTGGATGCGCTGAATCGGCTGGCGCAGCGGCCCGCCGTTGTAGCCCTGGAGCCAACCCTGTAACTTCCACGCCTGCCGGTTGATGAACGCACCTCCGTTGAGCTGCGCCGCCATGGCGCCCTTGGCCTTCCTGGCGGGGTGGATGCGCCAGAACAGTTCTGTGGCAGCGTCGTACTTCTCGTCCCGGACCTGTTCCACGACTCGCGGGATCGTCGGGCCGTAGTACTCATGGTCGCTGGTCGCCGAAAGCTGGATCGGCATGAGCTGGCCGAGCGGAATCAGGTCGCCTTCGATCGGCACCGAGATGACCACCTCGCTGCCGAAGAGCCGGTGGTACTCCACGGCACCCTGGAACGAGGGGAACCCACCCTCGGCCTTGATGACGGCGATATTGGGGCAGTCATCGATGAGCCGACGGATCAGCCGGCAGACATCCTGGCCGGGGAACTCGGCCTCGACCTGCGCGGTGTCGTCATCGACCGCGACGCCCACGACGCCTACGGCGAGTGGAGCCGCCGCGCGGAGATCGGCGAGGAGGGCGCGCTGCTGGTCCGCCCGGACGGATACGTGGCCTGGCGTACACCGGATGGCGCCACCGCCATTACCGAGGCGACCGATCTGCTGCGGCAGGCACTGACCGCGGTGCTCTGCCGGGCCGCATGACGCGTGCCGCCGCGCTGTCTTGCGGGCGGCGTGATCGCCGTGGCCGCGGCCTGGGGTCGGGTATGCGGTCCGGCTGTCGGGGGGTGGGCGGTACGCGGTCGGTATCTCCCTCGCGGCCGGCCCCGACGTCTCAGGCTCTGGGGGAGGGCCGTGCCGCTCGCTGCACATCCACGCCGAGGATGGTCATGGTCAGGGGGGCGACAGACCGGAGAGACGCGCCGGGGAGGGCTGCTGCGGGTCAGCGGCGGTGCCACGGCAGGGCGGACGGGTAGGTGCAGGCACCGACGTCGGCATGGAGCTGCTGACCAGGCGGCGCCAGACTGTCCGGTGAGCGAGGACATGCCCGGAGCAGTCCATGAGATTGGTCCGGCTCGCATTTCGGAGCCATCGGCTGGGCGGCCGTCCGTCGCGCGAGCAACAACCCCGCGGGACTGCTGCGATGGCTGGTGTCCGTCGTCATGGTCGTCTCGTTCGGCCCGACCTGGCCCTGCTCGGGGGCGTAGCCGTCGTCGCTTACCGGCACGTCCTGCCGCAGCCTGTCCCTTGACGCTTCCCGGGACATGGCTGTCTGCGCATGCCCTGAACGGTGCTGTCACCATGGTCATCCACGGTGTGGATGAGCCGGATATGAGATTCGGATCGCTCGAGGGATGGCCGCGGGGCCGCGGGCAAGCCCATAGTCGTCCCGACCTGCACGTGCTCGTACGCCGCTGTCCAGATCATCGGCCGACATGCGGCCATTCCCAACATGCCGTGCGCCGTCGGTGCCCCTAAGGCACGTTCGCTTCCGTACGCCGTCCCCTGGAGTCGCCATGCCTGGTTCCGTCCCGCCGTCCGCGGCCGCGGTCGACGAATTCGCGTCGCCTGCCGTCGCTGTTTCCGGCCCGGCCCATCTGCTGCGCGTGTCCCTGCTGATGGCGGGCAGTTGCCTGCCGATCCTCGGGGCGGTGCTGATCGCCCCGGTGCTGCCGAAGATGCAGGACCATTTCGAGTCGACTCCGGGTGCCAAGGCGCTGGTGCCGTTGGCGCTGACCGTTCCGGCGCTGGCGCTGGCGCTGCTGGCCCCCTTCGCCGGGGTGATCGTCGACCGGCTGGGGCGCAAGCGCCTGCTGATCGTGACGACTCTCCTGTACGCCGTGTTCGGAACGGCCCCGCTCTATCTGGACTCCCTGGCCGCCATCATCGCCAGCCGTGCCCTGGTCGGTATCGCCGAGGCCGCCATCATGACGTGCTGCACCACACTGATCGGCGACTACTACTCCGGTCATCAGCGGATGAAGTACCTCGCCCTTCAGACCATGTGCGCCTCAGCGTCGGCCACCGTCTTCTTCGTGATCGGTGGGGCCGCCGGGTCGGCGGGCTGGCGGGTGCCCTTCTGGGCGTACGCCGTCAGCCTGGCGCTCGCCCCGCTGATGGCGACCGCTCTGCCCAACCCTGCTGCCCGCCCCACCGTTGACGAGCTCCCGGCCGAGGCGGAAGTCAGCCGCCGCTTCCCGTGGCGGCAGTTGCGGGGCATCTGCGCCCTCACCTTCTTCGGGGCGATGGTCTTCTACACCGTCCCGGTCGAGATGTCGTACCTGCTGGACGACCTCGGGGTGAAGAACTCTGGTGTCATCGGCCTCGCCACCGCGGTCTCCAGTGCCGCCACCGTGGGCGGAGCCATCACCTTCGCCCGGCTGCAGCGCTCCCCGGATCCGCTGGTGCCCGCGGTCCTCGCGCTCTGCGCGGCCGGCTTCGGCGTGATGTTCCTCGCGGGCAACGCCCCGCTGCTGGTCGTCGGGGCCGTGATCAACTGCGTGGGCACGGGCATGCTGCTGCCCGCCCTCCTGACGAGCGCCATGTCACGTCTGGCGTTCGAGGATCGCGGCCGGGGCACGGGGCTGTGGATGGCGGCCTTCTTCGGCGGTGAGTTCGTCTGCCCGCTCGTCCTGCTGGCCGTGGAGTCGGCGGTCGGCAGTCTCGCCGGTGCGGTTGGTGTGCTGGGGCTGGCCGCCGCCCTCGTCGCCGTCGGGCTCCTCGCGGCCCGTCGTCGCGCTGGTGCCGTCGACGCCCGGCTGCTGCCGGAGCAGACGACCTGACGGGCATCGTTCCATCAGGGCTGCCATGCGGAGCGTGGCGCGGCCGCGGCGCTGTCATGGCCGGTCGTATCAGCGCGACAGAGCCGCATACGACGCGTCTGCGCGCCCCTTGAGGACGTCGCCGTCGCCGTTGGCCATCAACGTCGCCCCCACCTCCTCCGCCTTCCGCCGCAGCCAGATGTGAGCCGCGTCCTGGGCGTGTACCGGGTGCCACCACATCGCCTCCTGCACCGGTACGGCCTCGAAGGGGCAGGGCAGGACGCGTACTGCGGCGGATCGGACTGCTGTGCGGGCCAGGCGTTCCTGGATCATCGCGATCCGGTGGGTGCCCTCGATCATGTGCGGCAGTAGTTGGAAGGTCTGTACGGAGACCTCGACCCGGGGGCTGATGCCGAGCATGCTCAGTTGGCGCGCGGCCGGGGCGTCGTATGGGCGCTGGTATACGGCCCAGGGCAGCCGGGCCAGATGGTCGAGGGTGAGTGCGTCGCGGATCTCGGGGTGGTCTTCGGCCATCAGGCACAGCCAGCGGTCGCTGAAGAGGTCGACCGCGGGCAGACCGTCGATGACGCCGTGCGGCATCAGCAGTCCGTCGACGGTGCTCAGCACTGTTGCGGCGTTCTCCACGACGGAGGGCGAAGGGTGCTGGAAGGTGAGCCTGATCCCGGGTGCCTCACGGTGCAGGGCGCGGGCCAGGGCGGCCCCGAACACGGCCGCGCCGTAGTCCGATGCGAGCAGCGTGAACTCGCGGGTCTCGGCCGTCGGATCGAAGTCGGCCTGGCTGGCGAAGACCCGCTCCAGCAGGTCGCACGCGGTGGCGCTGCGGTCGCGCAGGGCGGTGCCGAGGGGGGTCAGTTCGTAGGAGTTTCCGGTTCGGGCGAGCAGTTCGTCGTCGAAATGGCGGCGCAGCCGGGACAGTGCCGCGCTCATCGCGGGCTGGCTGAGTCCGATGCGCTCGCCGGCCCGGGTGACGTTGCGCTCCTCCAGAAGTGCGCGGAGGGCGACGACCAGATTGAGGTCGAGACGGGACAGGTTCACCGGGCACCACCTGGAAAGAGAGAGGTATTTGTAGCGTGGATGTGCGTCATCCACGGGATTCATTTCCGCGATCTGATGATCCAGGTCAGAGTAGACCGCAACTCAGCGGGAGGAAATCTCATGGCAACGCACGCGCAACCCGTCGGCCCGTTCGCGCTCGGCACGCTCTCCGCGCCTGACAGGAGGCGGTTTCCCGGCCTGGTCGTCCGGGACCGGGTGCTGGACCTGAGCCAGGCTCTGGCCTGGGAGCCGACCGATGTGCGTTCCGTGCTGGAACGGTGGGAGGAGGCCCTTCCCGTTCTGCACACCCTCGCGGGCGAAGACGCCCTGGAGTGGCAGCGGCTCGACGGTCTGAGGGTGCATGCCCCGGTGGAGCCCCGTCAGATCTTCCAGTCCGGCGCCAACTACCGGCAGCACGTGATCGACCTGGAGGTCGCCCACCGCTCCCCGGACGACCCTCGCACGGTCGAGGAGGCGCGGGAGGAGATCGCCGCCGTGATGGACCGGAGGGCGGCGGAGGATCTGCCGTACGTGTTCATCGGCCTGCCGAGCGCGGTCACCGGCCCGTACGACGATGTCGTCCTGCCCGCTTGGGCGCACAAGCCGGACTGGGAGCTGGAGCTGGCGGCCGTCATCGCCAAACCCGCCCACCGCGTCTCCGTCGAAGAGGCGCTGGACTACGTCGCCGGGTACACCATCGCCAACGACCTCACCGACCGCGCCACCGTCTTCCGCCGGGACATGCCGGCTATCGGCACTGACTGGCTGCGCAGCAAGAATGCCCCTGGCTTCACGCCGCTGGGCCCGTGGATCGTGCCGGCCGAGTCCATCGCCGACCCGGGCGACCTGCGGGTCACCCTGAAGCTCAACGGGGAGACCATGCAGGACGAGTCGACCAAGGACATGCTCTTCGGCGTCGCCCGTCTGGTGTCGTACGTCTCGCAGACCGCCCGGCTGCTGCCCGGTGACCTGGTGCTCACGGGTTCCCCGGCGGGCAACGGCATCCACTGGGGGCGGCTGCTGCGCGACGGCGACGTCATGGAGGGCTCGATCACCGGGCTGGGCGTCCAGCGCACCCGCTGTGTCGCCGAGGAGGCAGACGCATGATCGACCGTACGGATCCCGAGGGCGCGATCGCCGAGGCCGCCAAGAAGTACTCGAACTGGGGGCGTTGGGGTGAGGACGATGTCCTCGGCACGCTGAACTTCCTCGATGAGGCCAAGCGGCGCGAGGGCGCTGCGCTGGTGCGCCGGGGCGTGAGTTTTTCGCTGTCCCAGCGGTTCGACATGAACGGGCCGCAGAAGGGCTGGCGCCGGCGGACCAACCCCGTGCACACCATGCTCGACACCGGCACGGACGCGGCCCTCGGCAACCAGGGCTTCCCGCACGGCATCGGCGGCGCGGACGACGTGATCGCGATGCCGTTGCAGTGCTCCACGCAGTGGGACGGGCTCGGGCACATCTTCGACCACGGCAAAGCGTGGAACGGGCGGGCAGCCGAGAAGGTCGTCACTTCCGACGGCGACCTCGTCACCGGCATCGAGCACATGGCGCCGTACGTCGCCGGGCGCGGGGCGCTGCTGGATGTGGGGCAGGTCCTCGGCACGGACGGCGAGTTGCCGGACGCGTTCGCGATCACCGAAGAGCATCTGACCGCCACCGCCGAGGCGCACGGGGTGAGTGTGGGCCGCGGGGACATCGTCCTCGTTCGGACCGGGCAGCTGGCTCGTGTCCGGCGCGACGGCTGGGGCGACTACGCGGGCGGACCGGCACCAGGGCTGTCGTTCACGACCGCCGGCTGGCTGCACGGCACCGAGATCGCCGCGATCGCCACCGACACCTGGGGCTTCGAGGTACGGCCCAACGAGTTCGACCACGCTTTCCAGCCGCTGCACCAGGTCGTCATCCCCAACATGGGGCTGCTGATCGGCGAGATGTGGGACCTCGACAACCTCGCCGCCGACTGCGCGGACGACGGCGTGTACGAGTTCTGGCTCACCGCCGCGCCCCTGCCCATCACCGGCGCCGTCGGCTCACCCGTCAACCCCATCGCCGTCAAGTAGATCGCAGAACCGGGCCGGATGCGTCCTCCCCGGACAGCAGCGGCGCATCCGGCCCCTACCCGCTCCACCCGCCACGGGTGATTCACCAGAGCCTGGCCCGCCCTCCCGGCGGGCGAGCCGCACCCCCGCCGCCCGAAGCCGCGCGGCCCAACCTCGGGAGGATCCCGACATGGCAGACAGCCCCACTCGCAGAGTCCTGGTCATCGGCGGCGGTGCCTCCGGCAACGCCGTGACCATTCTGCTGAGCCGCGCCGGCATCGCCGTCGACCTGATCGAGGCCAGGCCCGACTGGAACGCCACCACCGGCTCCGGCATCACCCTCCAGGGCAACGCCCTGCGCGTCCTGCGCGAACTCGGCGTGTGGGAGCAGGTGGAGGCCTCCGGATTCCCCTTCGGCACGCTGGGCATCACCACCCCCGACGGCACCGTGCTGCACATCGCCGAGGACATCAAGACCGGCGGCGACGACATGCCCGCCACCCTCGGCATGCAGCGCCCCCAGCTCCAGCAGATCCTCATCGACGCGGTCCGTACCTCTGGCGCAACCGTCCGCCTGGGCACCACCGCCGAGGCGCTGGACCAGGATGCCGACGGCGTCTTGGTGCGCTTCAGCGACGGCACCGAAGGCCGCTACGACCTGGTGATCGGAGCCGATGGCCTCAACTCCGCCACCCGCGCCGCGATCGGCATCACCGACAGACCTGAGCCGACTGGCATGGCCATCTGGCGCATCGCCGCCCCGCGCCCCGAAGGTCTGGAGCGCACCGACCTCGCCTACGGCGGCCCTGCCTACATCGCCGGATACACCCCCACCAGCGAGAACACCATCTACGCCTTCCTCGTCGAAGCGTGCCGTGACCGCGCTTCCATCGACCCGGCCACCTACGCCGACGAGATGGCCCGCCTGGCGCAGGCCTACGGCGGAGTCTGGCCGGAGATCGCCAAGCACATCACCGACCCGACGAAGGTCAACTACACCTGGTTCGACCGACTGCTGTTGGAGGGCTCCTGGCACCGCGGCCGGGTCGTGCTGATCGGCGACGCCGCCCACTGCTGCCCGCCCACCATCGCCCAGGGCGCGGCCATGTCCCTGGAGGACGCCCTGGTGCTCGCCGAGCTGCTCACCAGCGGACGGGACTGGGACGGCGAACTGCTCCAGAGCTACTACGAGCGCCGCATCCCCCGGGTGCGGACCGTCGTCGAGGCGTCCATGCAGATCGGCCAGTGGCAGCTGGACGGCGTGCGTGACGCCGACCTCCCCGGGCTGATCGGCCGCACGATGAACTCCCTCAAGGAACTGCCGTGACAGTGCCCACCGTGGACGTGCACGCGCACGTCCTGCTGCCCGATGTCGACGCCCTGGTGGCGGACCTGCCGGGACTGGCCGAGGCCCGTGCCCTCGACGCCCGCCGCAACGGTCCGGCGGCCCTCGCCGTCAGCGGCCCCATGGTCCGTGAGCGTGCCCCGAGGATGATCGACGTCACCGCGCGGCTCGCCGCGATGGACACCCAAGGGGTGGACGTACAACTGGTCAGCCCGTCCCCCTCGCACTACCACTACTGGGCGGACGAGGAGACGGCCGAGAAGGTCTTCCGGCGCGCCAACGAGGCGACGGCCGCCCACTGTGCGCAGGCTCCCGGACGGCTGCACGGACTCGGCCTCGTCCCCCTGCAGCACCCCGAGCTGGCCGTACGCGCCCTCGAACACGCTCTGGAGCAGGGCCTGTTGGGCGTCGAAATCTCCAGTCACGCCCCTGGCCGCGAGCTCTCGGACGCGGCGTACGAGCCCTTCTGGTCACGCGCAGAGGAGACCGGCGCGATCCTCTTCCTGCACCCCTTCGGCTGCACGCTCGACGAGCGCCTGGATCGCTGGTACCTGTCCAACGTCGTGGGCCAGCCGGTGGAGAACGCCGTCGCGCTGTCGCACCTGATCTTCTCCGGCGTGCTGGACCGTCATCCCGGGCTGAAGCTGATCGCCGCCCACGGTGGCGGCTACCTGCCCACCCACATCGGCCGCTCCGACCACGCCTGGTCCGCCCGCTCCGACGCGGGCGCCGGCTGCGCCCACCTGCCCAGCAGCTATCTCAAGCGCCTGTACTTCGACTCCCTCGTCCACGACCCGTACGTGCTGCGCGAGCTGGTCCGGGTCGCGGGCGCCGACCGCGTGCTGCTCGGTTCCGACTACGCCTTCGACATGGGCACCGAGGACCCGCTGGCCGCCCTGCGCGCCGCCCGGCTGCCCGACCCGGACTTCCATGCCATCCGCGGCGGAAACGCCGCCTCGCTTCTCAACCTCTCCTGAGGAGGCCCCCACATGTCCAACCGTCTGCTCACACATCTGCGGCACGTCGACCTCGCCGTGCCCGACTACGACAAGCAGCTCGACTTCTACTCCGGCGTCTGGGGCTTGACCAAGGTCGAGGAGGACTCCGGCATCTCGTTCCTGGCCGCCGAGGGCAGCCCGGAGCGCTATGTGATCCGGCTGCGCAAGGCCGAGGAGAAGCGTCTCGACCTCGTGTCCTACGGTGCGGCGAACGCGGCGGACGTGGACGCGCTCGCCGAGCAACTCCGCGCCGAGGGCGTGCAGTTGATCTCCCAGCCGGGCAAGGTCGACACCCCTGGAGGCGGCTACGGCTTCCGCTTCTTCGACGTCGACGGGCGCACCATCGAGGTCTCGGCGGACGTCGAGGTCAGGCAGCACCGCAGGATCGAGGAGAAGGAGTCGATCCCGGTCAAGCTGTCGCACGTCGTGCTCAACTCGCCCGACCTGAACCGCACTCGGGAGTGGTATGAGACCCATCTGGGTTTCCGTCTCTCCGACACGCTCAGCTCGCCGCACATGGGTGAGGTCATGCACTTCATGCGGATCAGCAACCAGCACCACTCGATGGCGATCGCGCAGGGCCCGCACACCGCGCTGCACCACGTGTCCTTCGAGATGCGCGGCATCGACGAGTACATGCGCGGCTCGGGTCGTGTGATGCGCTCGGGGGCCCGCAAGGTCTGGGGTCCGGGCCGGCACATGGCGGGCGACAACACCTTCACGTACTTCCTCGACCCGCACGGCAACACCGTGGAGTACACGACGGAGTTGGAGAACCTCGACGAGGACACCTGGCATCCGCACGTCTACGACTTCTCGCAGCCCGAGGTCACCGACCAGTGGGGCACGGCGAACCCGATGAACGAGCTGGTCGCCAAGGAGTCGTTCAACGACGTCGACCGCGGCGTGTTCGTCGCCCCGCCGGTCTGATCGGCGAAGCCCTCGGTCCCCGGGGGCGCGGTGGCCCTGTCAACGCCCTGACTCCCACGCCGCGCCCCCGGCCTTCGCGCCCACCCCTCACGCCGACAGCCGACAGGAAACTGCCATGCGTTTCGCCGCGTACCAGTACCGAAACCGACGCCACGTGGCCGTCGTCGAAGAGGACGGCACGCTCTACCCGCTGCCCGGTGTCGGCTCCCTGACCGGCCTGCTCGCCCAGGGCGGCGGCCTGCCCGAGCTGTTGGAGGCGGGCTCCGCCACGCTGGACATCCCGGCCGGCCCTCATGTCTCCGAGGTACGGCTACTGCCCCCGCTCCAGCCGCCCACCGTGCGGGACTTCGTCACCTTCGAGGAACACGTCGAGGGCGTACGGCGCTCCGTGGACGGCACCGCAGGCGTACCGGAGCAGTGGTACGCGGCTCCGACGTTCTACTTCACCAACCCGTACGCGGTGTACGGCCCGCACGACGACATCCCCATGCCGCCGGGCTCGAACGTGCTCGACTTCGAACTCGAAGTGGCCGCCGTGATCGGCAAGGAGGGCCGCGACCTCACCCCCGAGCAGGCCCGCGACCACATCATCGGCTACACGGTCTTCAACGACTGGTCGGCCCGTGACCTGCAGTCCGCGGAGATGAGGGTGGGTCTCGGCCCCTGCAAGGGCAAGGACACCGCCACCACCCTCGGCCCGTACCTGGTCACCGCCGACGAACTGGAGAAGTACCGCGACGAGGACGGCTTCCTGCGCCTCGCGCTCACCGCCTCGGTCAACGGCGAGGTAGTCGGCACGGACCTGCTCTCCAACATGAGCTGGACCTTCGAGGAGATGGTCGCCTACGCCTCCCGCGGCACCCTCGTCCGTCCCGGCGACGTCCTGGGCTCGGGCACCTGCGGCAACGGCGGCTGCCTCGCCGAACTGTGGGGCGTACGCGGCAGACAGGACCCGCCCCCGCTGAAGCCCGGCGACACGGTCACCCTCACCGTCGAGGGCATCGGCAGCGTCTCCAACATGGTCGTCGCCGGAGCCGCACCGATCCCGCTGCCGACCGGCCGACGCCGCTCCCGGGAGCGGCCGTGACCGACCTCCACCCCAAGCGGCTGCTCGGCAAGGTCGTCGTGGTCACCGGCGCCGCCCGCGGCCAGGGCGCCGCAGAGACCGAAGCGCTGACCCGCGAGGGCGCCCGGGTCATCGCCACCGACGTGACCGACGCCCCCGGCTGCCGCCGGCTCGACGTCACCAGCGAGAAGGACTGGGCCGAACTCGCCGCCGAACTGGGAGAGTCGTACGGACAGGTACACGGCCTGGTCAACAACGCCGGCATCACCTGGCGCGCCCGCCTCGACGCCGTAGGTCCCGAGGACATGGCCCGTGTCCACGCGGTCAACGTCACCGGGCCGCTCCTGGGCATCCAGCACCTGGCACCGCTGATGCGCCCCGGGGCGTCGATCGTGAACGTCGGCTCCTCCGCGGCACTGACCGCCCACTATCCGGTCGCCTACACCGCCAGCAAGTGGGCTCTGCGCGGCCTGTCGGCCACCGCTGCTATGGAACTCGGGCCACGCGGCATCCGTGTGAACACCATCCACCCCGGCTTCATCGAGACCGAGATGACCGCCTCCGCCGCGCCCGCCTTCCGCGAGGCCAACCTCGCCGGGACACCCCTCGGCCGTACCGGAACCGTCGACGACATCACCCCGCTCGTCACCTTCCTCCTCTCCGACGAGTCGTCCTTCATCACCGGAGCCGAGATCCCCGTGGATGGCGGCCTCACCGCGCACGGCGGCGCCAAGCCGATCTCGGATGCCGTACGCAACCAGCAGGACAACTAGCAGGAGCAGAAAGGCTCTCTCACTCATGGACAAGGTCTGTTCGAGCGCTGCGGAGGCGGTGGCCGACATCCCCGACGGCGCGTCACTCGCCGTCGGCGGGTTCGGCCTCAGCGGCATCCCCGAGGTGCTCATCCAAGCCCTCCACGCGCAGGGCGCCACCGGTCTGCAGATCGTGTCGAACAACTGCGGCGTGGACGGGCGCGGACTGGGCGTCCTGCTGGGCGACGGCCGGATCACCCGCGTCACGGGCAGCTACGTGGGCGAGAACAAGGAGTTCGCCCGCCAGTACCTCTCCGGCGAACTGGAGGTGGAGCTGGTGCCGCAGGGCACCCTGGCCGAACGGCTGCGCGCCGGGGGAGCGGGCATCCCCGCCTTCTACACCCCCGCTGGCGTGGGCACCCAGGTGGCCAATGGCGGCCTGCCCTGGCGCTACGCCCCCGACGGCACGGTCGCCGTCGCTTCCCCGCCCAAGGAGACCCGCACCTTCCACGGTCGCCCGCACGTTTTGGAGCACGGCATCACCACCGACTTCGCGCTCGTACGGGCCTGGCGCGGCGACCGCCACGGCAACCTGGTCTTCCGCAAGGCCGCCGCCAACTTCAACCCCCTCACGGCCATGGCCGGCCGCATCACCCTCGCGGAGGTCGAAGAACTCGTTGAGCCGGGCGAGTTGAGCCCCGACGCCGTGCACCTCCCGGGAGTCTTCGTCCAGCGGGTCGTGGAACTGACCCCGGCCGAGGCGGCCGACAAGCACATCGAACGCCTTTCGATTTCCGCGTCTTCGACACGAGGGACCGTACGCGCATGAGCCACGATGTCCGTACCTCGCCGGGCTGGACCCGCGAGCAGATGGCCGCGCGCGCCGCCGCCGAACTGACCGACGGCTCCTACGTCAACCTCGGCATCGGCCTGCCCACCCTCATCCCCGGTCACCTCCCGCCCGGCGTCCAGGTGGTCCTGCACTCCGAGAACGGCATCCTCGGCACCGGCCCCTACCCGACCGAGGCCGAGGTCGACCCTGACCTGATCAACGCGGGCAAGGAGACCGTCACCGTTCTGCCCGGCGCGAGCTTCTTCGACTCGGCCCTGTCCTTCGGCATGATCCGGGGCGGCCACATCGACACTGCCGTGCTCGGCGCGATGCAGGTCTCCGCCTACGGTGACCTGGCCAACTGGATGATCCCCGGGAAGATGGTCAAGGGCATGGGCGGTGCCATGGACCTCGTACACGGCGCCCGCCGTGTCATCGTCCTGATGGAACACACCGCCAAGGACGGCTCGCCGAAGATCCTCAAGGAGTGCACCCTTCCGCTCACCGGCGAACGGTGTGTCCACCGCGTCATCACCGACCTCGCTGTCCTCGACGTCACACCCGAGGGCCTCGCTCTCGTGGAATGCGGACCGGGAGTGACCATCGCGGACATCGCCGCCCGCACCGACGCGCCCGTGATCCCGAAGCCATGAGCCGTTGACGTGCAAGGCGGGGCGGGCAAGAACCACGGTTCTTGCCCGCCCCGCCTTCCACTCAGGAGCCGCAGGTGATGTCGGTCGCCGGCAGACGCCCGTCCGTGAGGTACGCGTCGACGGCGCGGGTGACGCAGACGGGGGCGCCGGGGAATGCGTAGACGGCGTGGCCGCGGCCGCCGCGGACGTAGACCAGGCGTGAGCCGTGCAGGGCGCGATGCATGGCACGCCCGCCGGGCAGCGGGGTCTGGGGGTCCCACTGGTTGTGTACGACGAGGGCGCCAACGGCGTTGTCGATGCGGGTGGCCGGTTCCGCGCCGCGGGGCCAGAAGGCGCACGGGGTGATGTTGGCGGCGAAGTCGCCGTAGAGGGGGTGGCGGGCGCTCTCGCGGCGGGCGTCGCGCTGGTAGCGGGCCGGGTCGCGGGGCCAGGACGCGGTGTTGTCGGCGCAGGTGATGGCCCAGTTGAGGCCGACGGTGTTGTCGGTCATCGGGTCTGCAGGGCTGGTGTCCGGGCGGGTGGTGCTGTGGGCGGTGCGGGACTTGCGGAGGGTGACGATCTCACGGGCGGCCTGGTAGGGCTCGGCGGCGAAGGACTGGCGCAGCCAGGAGCGGATGTCGGCGCCGGTGAGGGCTTCGCCCTGGTGGAATGGGTCGTCGCCCTGGTACAGCACGGGTGTGCGGTCGGCGCGGGCGATCAGCTGCCAGAAGGCGGCGCGGACCTTGGCGGGTGTGTTGCCGAGGTGGTATGTGCGGTCGCGGCGGGTGATCAGCCGGCTCCAGTCCCTGAACGCGGGCTCGGCCCCGGCGGCCATGGCCAGGGCTGTTCCCCTGCCGGACCGGTTCGGGTCCACTGCGCTGTCGAGGACTATGCGGTCGCTGTGCCGGGGGAAGAGCTGGGTGTAGACGGCGCCAAGATACGTACCGTAGGACCACCCGAGGTAGGAGAGCCTCTTCTCTCCCAGGATGCCGCGGATGACGTCCATGTCCCGGGCAGTGTTGCGGGTGTTGATGTACGGCAGCAGTCGGCTTCCGTTGCGGGCGGTGCACTTGGCGGCGATGTCACGGGCGCGCGCGGTGTCCTTGGCGAAGGTGGCGGCGCGGTAGGGGCGGTAGGGCTCTGTGGAGTTCGCCTCGTCCTGTGTCAGACCGCAGCGCAGGGGGCTGCTGGCGGCCAGACCGCGGGGGTCGAAACCGATCAGGTCGTAGCGTTGGCGGACGCTCTTGGCCAGGGCGTCCCGGAGCGAGAGCGGGTTCCCCAGTCCGGGGTTGCCCGGGCCGCCCGGGTTGGACAGCAGGACCCCGTGGCGTTTGCCGGGCGTGCTGGTGCGCAGCCGCGAGATCTGCAGGCGCAGAGTCCGGCTGTCGGGGTGGGCGTAGTCGACGGGGACGGTGATGGTGGCGCACTGGAAGGCGGCGGGCGCGTCGGGGATGTCGCACCGGTGCCATGCCGGGCGCTGGCCGTAGTACCGGTCGAGACGGGAGGGGTGGTCCGTGGCCGGGGGCCGCGCGGTGGACACGGTTGCGCCCTGGGCGACGGGCAGAGCGAGGGCGGCAAGGAGGCCGGCGGCGGCCAAGGCGGCTACACGGGTGGCACGGGGCATGGAGTGTCCTTCTCGGATACGGACCGCCACGGACAGGAGGGCGGCGGCGTCGTCCTCACTCTCCGATGGCCCGGGCCCACGACGCCTCGGCCGAACGGCCAGAGACCCGGCACTGCCCTCGGCCGAAAGGCCGACACCGGAGTTGGCGACCGGAGCCGAGGGCTCGCGATCTGCTCGCGGCTTCGACCCGGCGCCGGGGCCACGAGGATCCACAGTGCGTCATCGGACCGGCGGCGCGGATCCAGCGCAACGAGCCCTGCTGGGCTGGCACGGACCCGCCAAGCTCCGGCCGTCGCTCGAAAGGCCGGTGGCTGTGCCGCGGTGGCAGCCCTGTCGGTGTGTGGTGCAGACGGTGTGCCTGCTCGGTGAGCAGTTCGATGAACCAGCTGTGGAACGAGAACCAGTTGACGCAGATCGTGTACCCGGTGCTGTCCTCGAGGAAGCGGCAGGTGGCCTCCATGTCGATCACACACTGCCGGTTGTTGGTGCCGGACTGAAAGATCTGGCGGGGGGCTCGATCGGGCCTGCCCCAGCAGGCCGTCCAACGCCCCCAGGAGCCCGACCGGCTCGATGGCGAGGTCGTACAGGTGGGGACAGGGAATGGAGTCTCGCCCAGGACCTCAGATGTTGATCAGCAGTGTGCAGACCGCGCGGGTCATCGCCGCTGCCGCCGCCATCATGGTCTGCGTCTTCGTAGCCAGACCCGGATCTTCGTTCAGGGCCTCACCACCTGATGGACCGCGGGGTCGCTCTCAGGATTTCCGTGCCGAAAAGACCGCCCGCACCTCCCACCCCACGTCGCCCCGCGGCCCGGCGTGCAGTTCGCCGCCCGCCGCGGTCACCCGCTCCTTCAGGCCGACGAGGCCGAAGCCGCCGCCGTGGGCGGCTGCCGGAAGCTGTGTGCCGCCGCGGCCGTCGTCCGCCACCGATACCTCCAGTCGGCCGGCGTCGTCCCGCAGGCGGACCTTGATGTGGGCGGCGTCGGCCGCGTGTCGGCGGATGTTGGTCAGGGCTTCCTGGACGACCCGGAAGGCCGCGGCCTGCACCTCGTGGGGAAGGTCGGCGGACACGGCGGGGTCGCGGCGCAGGACGACCTGCTGGCCGGGGGTCGCGAAGCCCTCGATCAGTTCGGTGATGCCCGCGAGGTCGCCGACCGGGCGGTGGCCGGCCGCTTCGGGACCGGTGTCGCGCAGCACGCCGACCGTGCGGCGCATCGAGGCGAGGGCCTCGGTCGCGGCGCGTTCGATGCCGGCCAGGACCGGGTCCAGCTCCTGTGGCTGAGTCTGCGCCATCATGCGGGCCACCTGGGTCTGCACGAGGATGCCGGTCACGTGGTGGGCGACGAAGTCGTGCAGGTCGGCTGCGATGGCGAGGCGTTCGCTGCGGCGGGTCTCGCTGACGGCGAGCGTACGCCGGTAGTCCATAGTGCGCAGATAGCCTGCAAGCCCGGCGACGAGGCCGACCAGCACCAGGCCGATCATCTCCAGGCCCATCACGTCACTGCTCAGCCTCACGTCGCCACGTACCGGCAGAATGAGCAGCGCTCCCGCGTCGAGGACGCCGCACACGAAGGCCCAGCGCGACGGGCAGTGCCGTACCGCGATGAAGAGCAGGCTCAGCAGGATCATGACCTCGCCCGGGCCGAACACGACCGGCCCTCGGACCAGCAGCGAAGCAGCGGTGAGCAGGGCCGAGGCGAGAGCGGGCACGGCGGTGCGCACCTGCGGTGTGAGCCACTGGGGCCGCCGCCCGGCCGGCCACAGCACGGCGGCCAGCCCGACCAGCACCACGGCCAGGGTCTGCCAGACGGGGCTTGCCATCGGCAGGACACTCGACCCGTCGGAGCCCGCGTAGAGAACAACGTCGGCTACGGAAGCGGCGAGAAGGACGCCGACGGCGAGGCCACGGGTGCATCCCCGGGCGGAAACGGACTTCATGCGGTCACCGTAGGCCAGAGTTCCGGCGGAGGGATCGACCGAACGGCCGAGGAGACCGGCCTCTGAATCCGGCCGTTCGGCCGAGGCGGGTGCCCGGGCCCGCGGGCGAGGGTGGAGCCGCATCCTCACCACGGACCCCAGGAGTACGCGATGCAGCGCAGCACGTTCCTCGCCACCAGCCCGTCCGGCCTCAGACCCGTAGCCGGAGCCGCCCTCGCCGCCGAGGGCATCACCTGGAAATGCGAGCGCTGAGAAGGGACCGGGTACACGCATCATGAGCACCGTTCTGGCCGGATACGGCCTCGTCAAGAAGTACGGCTCCACCACCGCCCTGGCGGGCGTCGACGTGGAGGTCGGTGAGCGCGACTCGCTGGCGATCATGGGCCCGTCCGGGTCCGGCAAGTCCACCTTGCTGCACACCCTCGCCGGGATCATCCGCCCCGACGGCGGCCAGGTGCTGCTGCGCGGTGAGCGCTTGGACAACCTGAGCGAGAACCGGTTGAGTGCACTGCGCCGCAAGCGGTTCGGGTTCGTGTTCCAGTTCGGCCAGTTGCTGCCGGAGCTGCCGGCCGAGGAGAACGTCGCGCTGCCGCTGATGCTGGAGGGCGTGCCGAGCAGGCAGGCCGTCGAACGCGCTCGCCGCTGGTTCGCGCCCCTCGGCCTGGAGGGTCTGGAGCAGCGCCGCCCCGGCCAGCTCTCCGGTGGCCAGGCCCAGCGCGTGGCCATCGCCCGCGCGCTGGTCATCGAGCCGGACGTGGTCTTCGCCGACGAGCCCACCGGCGCCCTGGACCAGCGCACCAGCACGGAGGTCGTCCAGCTCCTGACCTTCGCGACCCGGGACACGGGCGCCGCTTTGGTGATGGTCACCCACGACGCCGACGTCGCCGCCCACTGCGACCGGATCCTCCAGGTCCGGGACGGCCGGATCAGCGGCCACAGCCAGTTCACCGTCGCCTGAGACGCCCTCCTCCCGCCCTCGCCCGAAGCCCTCCGAAGCTCCGCGGAGTTCCCATGCGTTCCCCTGTTCTGCCCCTGACCTGGCACCTCGCCAGGTCCTCCGGCCGCCGTGGCCTGCAGTCCCAGCTGCTCGCGGCCGGGGCCGCCGCCGTCGGCTCGTTCCTCATGCTGGTGATGATCGCCGCCGCCCTCGGCGCCGGAACCCGCGCCGACCACACCACGTGGCGCACCCCCGACGCCGTACCGGCCAAGGAAGCGACAGCCGTCCAGGCCACGACCACGACGTACGTCCGCCACGAACCCGTAACCGTCGTGAACCTGGCCCAGCTGCCCGGCCGTAAGCAGACCCCCGCACCGCCCGGCCTGAGCGGCTTCCCGAAGCAGGGTCAGGTGTACGTCTCTCCCGCCCTGGCCGAGCTGCTGCACGAACTGCCCGCCGACCAACTCGCCAACCGATTCCCGACGGTGAAGTCCTACGGCACGATCGCCGTCGCCGGTCTCGCCTCGCCCGACGAGCTCGTCGCGGTGGTCGGACGGGCGTCCGACGACGCGGCCGTCGCCAAGACGGCCGGGGAGCAGAACTACTACGACGAGGGGCTGACCGAGCGCGCCCCGATCTCCGGGTTCTCCGGCAGTAAGGAGAGCGTGTTCACCGGCATCGACCAGGGAACCGTGCTGCTGGGCGTGGTGCTCTTGGTCATGCCGGTCGTCGTGCTGGCGTCGGCCGCCGGACGGCTCGGTGCCGCCCGGCGCGAACAACGGCTCGCCGCCCTGCGGTTGGCCGGGGCGACGCCACGGCAGATCCTCGCCATGACCGCGGTCGAGGCGGCCGGAGTCGGCGCGGCCGGGGCCCTGGCGGGCGCGCTCGCCTACACGGCGCTGCTGCCCGCGCTCGCCGAGCTGCCGTACGGCGTCGGCGCATGGTACACCGGTCAGCTCTGGGTGGGGCTGGCATGGCTCGCGGCGGTGGTGCTGGCCGTCACCGCGCTGATCACCGTCAGCGCGGTGACCATGCTGCGCCAGGTCGCGAAGGCACCCCTGGGCGTCGCCCAGCAGGCCCACCCGCGCCGCACCCGCGTCATCCGCCTGCTGCTCTTCGTCGCTGTCCTGCTCTACATCTGGGCGACCACGGGCGACAGCGGCCAGCTCAAGACCCGCCAACTGCTCGCCCTGCTGGCGCTCTTCTACGGCGCGTTCTGGCTGCTGGGTCCCTGGGTCGTGGATCGGCTGGGGCGGATCGTCGGCCGCCGCGCCAAGCGCCCGGCCACGCTGTTGGCAGCGCGCCGCCTCAGCGACGACCCGCGCGCAGCCTGGCGCACCGTCAGCGGCCTGGTGCTGGCCGGGTTCGTGGCCGGGTTCTTCTCGGTCAGCACGCTGGGCTCCGAAGGCCCGCGCCACGAGGGCCAGGTGGCGGTGATCACCGCGAACGCCTCCGACGCCCGGCACACCGCCACCGAGGCCCGCGCGCTCCTGCACAAGGCGGGCGTCACGGCGACCGTCGCCGTCACGAGCGAGGACGAGTACGACAGCCTGCCGGGCGGTGTGCCCGGGGTGACAGCCCAGGTCTCCGGCGACGAGGAACACGTCGATACAGCCATCACGGCCCTGACGCCCCTAGGGTCGGGCAGATACCCAATCACGCAGGAATACGTGTCCGCGCCAGACGACACGGCCACCGCCCGCGTCGCCACCGTCAGCACCGCCACCCTGGTGCTGAGCTTCCTCGTCGCAGCCGCCTCCGCCGGCCTCACCGCCGCCGCCAACGTCCTCGACCGGCGCCGGACGTACGGCCTGCTGCGACTCGCTGGCACCCCGCTTCAGGTGCTGGACCGGGCCCGGGTTCGCGAGACCGTCATCCCGTTGGCCGTCCTGGCCGGCGGCACCACCGCGATGGGTGTCTTCGGCGCCATGCAGCTCAACAAGGCGGCCGGCACCACGATCAACACCTCCGGCGCCATACAACTGGTGCTCTGCCTGGCCGTCGGCGGGCTGGCCATGCTCGGCGCGATCGCCGGCAGCAGGCCGCTGCTGCGGAGGGTGACGGCGGGTCCGGTGCAGACGGCGGACTGACGGACAGGTCACTCGTGAGGAGCGCCCTGGCGTCGGCCGCCGTCCGGAAGCCGCGGAGGATCTGGAGGTCCTCGTCGGGGACGAGGAGTTCCTTGCTGGTGGCGCCCGATACGGTGTCCAGGAACGGCTGCGTGTACTCCTCAGACACGCCTGGAATGGCCCCGGTGGGCGGCCGCGAGGCTGTCGCGCGGCGGAGCAGCTCCGCGCCGAGCGAGGAGCCGTCGCTCCGCACCGCCACGAGGGAGGTATGCCTCTCGCGGCCCTTCTGCACCGCCCGCCGGTCGGGCACGTCCGGTGCTGTGGACGGCTTCCGCTTCCGGCTTGGAGCAGCCCCGCCCAGGCACCGCCGCGCGACGGCATGCCTGCCAGCGCATGGAGGTGCGGACGCGATCAGGCCGGCGGACGCGATGACGCTGATGCCCCACTGCAGAGAACCGTCGCCGAAGCGGTTCACACCCACCGGTCCACCTGGGCGGGGCTGCTTTGCCTTTTTGCCTGCTGGCTCGCGCTGGAAGCGCCCCCGCGCCAACTGTCGGAGAAGGTGTTGGACTACCTACGCCTCCACGGCAGCCCCGCCGGATCCGCGTCGGCTCTCTCCTCGCGCTGCAGGGCTTCGGCGATCGCTTCTCCGATCTTTGCCAGCTCGCGCACCTGCTCGGGCGTGAGGGTGTCGAAGACCGCGCGGCGTACCGCTTCCACATGCCCGGGGGCGGCCCGCTCCAGCAGGGCCACCCCGTCGTCGGTGAGGACGGCGAGCTGGACCCGGCCGTCGGCGGGATCCTCCCGTCGGTCCACGAGACCCGTCGCGCGCAGTCGGTTCACGGCGTGAGTGAGCCGACTGCGCGTGATCTTCAGCCGATGGGCCAGCTCGGACATGCCGAGGGTGTGGTCGGGAGTCGAGGAGAGGTGGGCCAGCAGTGAGTAGTCTGCATGCGTGATGCTGGCGTCGCGCCGGAGCTGCCGGTTCAGATGGTCGGCGAGCAGGGTGGAGAAGTTGACGTAGGCCAGCCAGGCCCGTTGTTCTTCGGCGGTGAGCCACCGCGGCTTCGTGGGCATCCCCTCAGGATATCTGCACGATTGAACATTAAAACGTGCCCGCACCCCGGGTCAGCGCAGCGGAAGGAAGAGCCGGTACACCGGCACGGCCACTGCGGCCACGGCCACATGCATGAGCATCAGGGTTACGACGCCGCCCCAGGTGACGCCGGGCCACCGGCGAAGCCGATCGCGAGTGGCGACGATCTCCGGATCGAGGCAGCTGCCCCCGTGCGCTGTGCGCAGCAACACCCAGGGGAGCCACAGCTCCGCATGAGGGCTCTCCAGCAGGTGGCTGGCGGCTCCGTGGTCCAGGGCCTGCCAGACGTCCTGCCAGTCGAGCGAGTGCGCGAGCATCGCGGCCGGCGGGAGACTGTCCTCCGCTGCGGCCAGGAACCGGGTCAGCTCCCGTGCCGGTCCGGAGCCGTAGAACAGGACGACGTCGTCATCGGGGCGAATCTCGCGCGGCTACTTTGACCAGTCGGCTGTCGAGGTCGGCCAGAAGGGGCGGCCGGACGCCGTGACGGCTGACCAGAGCCACGGTCAGCGACTCGACGCAAAAGGTTCTGACGGGACAGTGAGGTCGAACGGCACAGCGTCTCCATACGGGTGCGTGACAAGTGGGGGGATCGCAACCGGGCCCTCGGATCACTCCGATGTGCTTGAAACTTCTAACACGCTACTTCCAGGTAGCAAATTCGCTGAATGTCACATCGAAAGCCCGCGCGGCCCGGAAGAAGGGCTCATGTCCCATCACCCCACACCTCCGGAGGGCGACGAACCCGGTGTGGTGCCCCGCGGTCTGGACACCGCACGGCCCGGTGGCTCGCCAAGGCCCTCGACCGCTGATCTCCGACAGGGCCGGTCGGACTGTCGCACCGACCGGCCGCTCATACGTGTCGAACGATGACCAGGCCCTCGGCCCTCACCTGGGAGCGGCCCCATGTCCAGGCCCCTCGCCGGTCTCCCCGCCCGCGTCGCCCCCTGGGCGCGCCAAGAGGCCGGCGCTGCGGATTCCAGCGCGCCCATTCCGTCTGCGCCTGCTCGGCATCGGCGAACACCGCCGCGGTCTCCGTGCGGTACGCGAGTTCGTGCCCGGCCGGTGTCGGGATCGAAGACTTCGGCGAACGGACTTCCACCGGCGGGCGACGAGGAGCTTCCGGCCAGCAAGAGCACCGCTCCGTCACGGTGCCACCGCCTGTCCTGCTGGGCGCACGAAAAGAGGCTCACTTACGCAAAGGGTGACTTGAGCGGCGACCTGCCGCCGGTGACCGGATCGATCTGGAAGTCCTTCGATGCCCGAGTCGGCAAGTGAGTGAAGGTTCGCAGCAACAACCTATTGACATGACATTTACCTGACGGCATGGTTCTGGACTTAGAGCCGCTCTTTAAAGCGCTCTAAATCATCCGTCGCCGTCTGCTCCGGACTCCATGACGGGACTCCGGAGCAAAGGGGAGCCAGCCTGATGTCATTCGAAGTGCTGACCATGGGCCGTGTGGGGGTGGACGTGTATCCGCTCCAAACCGGCGTGGGGCTGGCGGACGTCACCTCGTTCGGCAAGTACCTGGGCGGCAGCCCGACGAACGTCGCGGTCGCGGCGGCGCGGTACGGGCGCTCGGCCGCTGTGATCACCAAGACCGGTCGGGACCCGTTCGGTGGCTTCGTGCGCAAGGCTCTGGACGGGTATGGCGTGGACAGCCGTTTCGTCGGTACGTCGGACATCGCGCCGACGCCGGTGACGTTCTGCGAGATCTTCCCGCCGGACGATTTCCCGCTGTACTTCTACCGCCTGCCCAAGGCCCCTGACCTGGACATTCAGCCGGATGAGCTGGATCTGCCGGCGGTACGCGAGGCGAAGGTGTTCTGGGTCACGGGGACCGGGCTGAGCGAGGAGCCGAGCCGCGCGGCGACGCTGGCCGCCCTGGAGCACCGGGCCAAGGCCGGGACCACGGTCTTCGACCTGGACTGGCGGCCGATGTTCTGGCAGGACCCGGCCGAGGCGCGGTCGTATTACAAGGAAGCGCTGCGGCATACGACCGTCGCGGTCGGCAACCTCGACGAGTGCGAGGTTGCCACCGGCGAGCGCGACCCGTACGCCGCCGCGAAGGCGCTGCTCGCGGCGGGTGTGGAGCTGGCCGTCGTCAAACAGGGCCCCAAGGGTGTCCTCGCCATGGACCGGGACGGCTCGGCCGCCGAGATCCCGCCGGTGACGGTGGACGTGGTCAACGGCCTGGGTGCCGGTGACGCCTTCGGCGGCGCCCTGTGCCATGGGCTGCTGTCCGGCTGGGACACCCGGCGCACGGTGTCCTTCGCGAACGCCGCCGGGGCCATCGTGGCCGGCCGGCTGGCCTGCTCGGAGGCGATGCCGACCGAGGCCGAAGTCAACGCCAAGCTGGATGAGGTGCCCCGTGCTGTCTGAGAAGCTGAACCGGATCGTGTCCGCCCGGGTGAGCAACCCCGGTGCCGTCGTGGAGGCCGCCGCCCGCCGCGTGAAGCCGACCTCTCTGCTGGGCGAGCACGGCAAGGCGATGATCATCGCCGCCGACCACCCGGCCCGCGGCGCCAACGGCGTCGGTGGCGATCCCACCGCCATGGCCGACCGTTTCGAGCTCCTGGACCGGCTGTGCACCGCCCTGGAACGGCCCGGCGTGACCGGGGTGCTGGGCACCGCCGACATCCTGGAGGACCTGCTGCTCCTCGGTGTCCTGGACGGCAAGTCCGTCTTCGGTTCGATGAACCGGGCGGGGTTGGCCGGGTCGGTGTTCGAGATCGACGACCGGTTCACCGGGTACGACGCCGAGACCATCGCTGCGATGGGCTTCGACGGCGGGAAGATGCTCACCCGCATCGCCTTGTCCGACCCCGCGACGCCGTCGGCACTGGAAGACACAGCCCGTGCCGTCAATGAGCTCAACGACCGCCAACTCATCGCCATGGTTGAGCCGTTCCTGTCCGTGTGGCAGGACGGCAAGCTCCGCAACGACCTGTCGACCGAGGCGGTCATCAAGTCGATCACCATCGCCTCCGGGCTCGGCCGCCGGACCGCCCACACCTGGCTGAAGCTGCCCGTCGTAGCGGAGATGGAGCGCGTCCTCGCCTCCTCCACGCTGCCCGCGCTGCTGCTCGGCGGCGAGGTCAAGGACGCGGATGCCGCCTTCGCCTCCTGGGGCAAGGCGCTCAAGCTGCCCACCGCGCAGGGCCTGGTCGTCGGCCGGTCGCTGCTCTACCCGTCGAACGGTGATGTCGCCGGTGCGGTGGACAAGGCGGTGAGCCTGCTGTGAGCGACACGAGCAAGTACCACCTCAAGGCCGGGACTTCGGCCGACGGTCCATACGACCTCCTGGTCACGCCGGAGTCGGCGGGCTGGGGATACTCCGGGCTCAGGATCCTGACCCTGGGCCCGGGTGAGGCGCACGCCCTGTCCACCGGTGACTCGGAGTTCCTGGTTCTGCCGCTGACGGGCTCCTGCACCGTCACCACGGACGGCAGGGCCTTCGAACTCGCCGGCCGGGCAGACGTGTTCGCCTCCGTCACCGACTTCGCGTATGTCCCGCGCGAGTCGGAGGCACTGATCAGCAGCGCATCGGGAGGTCGATTCGCGCTGCCCTCCGCCCGTACCGAGCAGGGAGGTCAACCGGCTCGGTACGGGCGCAAGGAGGATGTCCCCGTCGAGTTGCGGGGGGCTGGTGCTTGCTCCCGGCAGGTCAACAACTACTGCCTGCCCGGAACCTTCGACGCCGAGCAGCTGCTCGTGTGCGAGGTCCTCACGCCCGGCGGCAACTGGTCCTCCTACCCGCCGCACAAGCACGACGAGGCGCGCCCCGGCGAGGAGTCGGAGCTGGAGGAGATCTACTACTTCCAGGTTTCCGGTGAGAACGGTTTCGCCTACCAGCGGGTGTACGGCACCGAGGACCGGCCGATCGATGTCCTCGCCGAGGTCCGCTCCGGCGACACCGTGCTGATCCCGCACGGCTGGCACGGCCCCTCCATCGCCGCGCCCGGCTACGACCTCTACTACCTCAACGTCATGGCCGGTCCGGGTCAGGACCGCGCCTGGCTGATCTGCGACGACCCCGCCCACGGCTGGGTCCGCGGCACCTGGGACACGCAGGACGTGGATGATCGCCTGCCCTTCGGAGAGAACTGATGAACACCGTCCGACTGACCACCGCCCAGGCCCTGGTCCGCTTCCTCGCCCACCAGTACAGCGAGCGCGACGGCCAGGAGCAGCGGCTGATCCCCGGTGTCTGGGGCATCTTCGGGCACGGCAACGTGGCAGGCATCGGCCAGGCCCTCCTCCAGGCCGCCGTCACCCGCGAGGCCGATCTGCCGTACTACCTGGCCCGCAACGAGCAGGGCATGGTGCACGCCTCCGTCGCCTACGCGAAGATGCGCGACCGGCTGGCCACCTTCGCCTGCACCGCCTCCACCGGCCCCGGCTCCACCAACATGATCACGGGCGCGGCACTGGCCACTACCAACCGCATCCCGGTCCTACTGTTGCCCTCGGACATGTTCGCGACTCGCGCCGCCGACCCGGTGCTCCAGCAGCTGGAGGACACGCGCGGCGGTGACGTCACCGTCAACGACGCCTTCCGCGCGGTCTCGAAGTACTTCGACCGCGTCCAGCGTCCCGAGCAGCTCATCCCGGCCGCGCTCGCCGCGATGCGGGTGCTGACCGACCCGGTCGAGACCGGTGCGGTGACCCTCGCGCTGCCGCAGGACGTGCAGGCCGAGGCCTATGACTGGCCCGTCTCCTTCTTCCGGCGCCGGGTCTGGCATGTGGGCCGCCCGGTGCCGGAGGCAGCCGCCGTCCAGCGGGCGGTCGCGCTGTTGCGCAACGCCAGGAAGCCGCTGATCGTGGCCGGTGGCGGCACCGTCTACTCCGGTGCCGAGACCGCGCTGCGCGCCTTCTCCGAAGCCACCGGCATCCCGGTCGCCGACACCCACGCCGGCAAGGGCGCGGTGCCGTGGGACCACCCCTACGCGGTCGGTGGTGTCGGCTCCACCGGCGCCTACGCGGCGAACGAGCTGGCCCGCGAGGCCGATGTCGTGCTCGGTATCGGCACCCGCTACAGCGACTTCACCACCGCCAGCCACACCGTGTTCGGCAACCCGGACGTCACGTTCATCAACCTCAACGTGGCCCGCCTGGACGCCGTCAAGCATTCCGCCGAGCCGCTGGTGGCCGACGCCCGGCTCGGCATCCAGGCCCTCGCCGGGGCGCTGTCGGAGTGGGAGGTCGACCCCGCGTACCGGAACCGCACCCGTGAACTCATCGCCCGCACCCGGGAGATCGAGGACGAGTGCTTCGCCCCCGACCGCAACACCGGCGACCTGCCGGCCCAGACCCAGATCCTCGGCGCCCTCAACGACGTCCTGGACGACCGTGCCGTGGTCATCAACGCGGCCGGGTCCATGCCCGGCGACCTGCAGCAGTTGTGGCGCGCGAGGGACCCGAAGGCGTACCACGTCGAGTACGCCTACTCCTGCATGGGCTACGAGGTCGCCGCCGGCGTCGGCGCCAAGATGGCCGACCCCACGCGCGAGGTCGTCGTCCTCGTCGGCGACGGCTCCTATCTGATGATGGCGCAGGAGATCGTGACCATGGTCTCCGAGGGACTGAAGGTCATCATCGTCCTGGTCCAGAACCACGGCTTCGCCTCGATCGGTTCCCTCTCCGAGTCGCTTGGCTCACAGCGGTTCGGCACCAAGTACCGCTTCCGCAACGGCGACTCGGGTCAGCTCGACGGCGACGTCCTCCCCGTCGACCTCGCCGCCAACGCCTCCTCCCTCGGCGCGGACGTCCTGCACGCCACCAGCGTCGACGAGTTTCGCTCGGCGATGGAGAAGGCCAAGGCCGCCACCCTCACCACCGTCGTCCATGTCGAGACCGACCTGTACGGCCCCAACCCGCCCGGCCACGGCTGGTGGGATGTCCCCGTCAGCGAGGTCTCCGCCCTGGAATCCACCCAGAGCGCGTATGAGACCTACGCCGCCCACAAGCAGGCCCAGCGCCACTACCTGTAAGGAAATCCCACCGTGACCACCATCCAGCACTGGATCAACGGCACCCTCACTTCCGGCGCCACCACTCAGCCGGTGTTCAACCCGGCCACCGGCGCCGAGCAGGCCCGCGTCGTCCTCGGCGGCAACGCGGAAATCGATGCCGCCGTCCAGGCCGCGAGCGCCGCCTTCGAGACATGGTCGGAGTCGTCGCTCACGCAGCGCACCCAGGTGATGTTCAACTTCCGCCAGCTCCTCGTGGAGCACGAGGAGGAACTGGGCCGGATCATCTCCGCCGAGCACGGCAAGACCGTCGACGACGCCCGCGGCGAGATCACCCGCGGCCGCGAGGTCGTCGAGTTCGCCTGCGGCCTCGGCGACGTGCTGAAGGGCTCCTTCTCCGACCAGGTCTCCCGCGGCGTGGACGTGCACAACTTCCGCCAACCGCTCGGCGTCGTCGCGGGCATCACGCCGTTCAACTTCCCGGCGATGGTGCCCCTGTGGATGCACCCGATCGCGATCGCGACCGGCAACACCTTCATCCTCAAGCCGTCCGAGCGCGACCCGTCGGCCGCGAACTTCGTCGCCGAGCTGTACAAGCGGGCCGGTCTGCCCGACGGCGTCTTCAACGTCGTGCACGGCGGCAAGGACGCGGTCGACGCGATCCTCACCCACCCGGGCATCGAGGCGGTGTCCTTCGTCGGCTCCACCCCGATCGCCAAATACGTCCACGAGCAGGCCACCGCCCATGGCAAGCGGGTCCAGGCCCTCGGCGGCGCCAAGAACCACGCCGTCGTCCTGCCGGATGCCGACCTGGAGTTCGCCGCCAACCACATCACCGCAGGCGCCTACGGGTCGGCCGGTGAGCGCTGCATGGCCGTCTCCGTCGCTGTCGCGGTCGGTGACGCCGCCGACGCCCTGGTGGACGTCCTCAAGCGCAAGGCCAACGAGGTGAAGGTGGGCCCCGGCGACGCCGAGGGCACCGAGATGGGCCCCCTGGTCACCAAGGCCGCCCAGGAACGTGTCGAGAACGCCGTCGGCACCGCTCAGGCGCAGGGCGCCACGGTCGTCGTCGACGGACGCGGACTGAAGATCGAGGGCCACGAGGAGGGCTTCTTCACCGGCCCGTCCCTCCTCGATCACGTCACCACGGAGATGGAGGCGTACCGGGAGGAGTTGTTCGGTCCGGTCCTGGCGATCGTCCGCGCCGAGAGCCTCGACCAGGCGATTGACCTGATCAACGCCAACCCGTACGGCAACGGCACCGCCCTGTTCACCGGTTCCGGCGAGGCCGCCCGCCGCTTCCAGCGCCGGATCAAGGTCGGCATGATCGGCATCAACGTCCCCGTCCCGGTCCCGATGTCGTACTACTCCTTCGGCGGCTGGAAGGACTCCCTCATCGGCGACAACCCCATCCACGGCCCCGAGGGCATCCGCTTCTACACCCGCCCCAAGGTCGTCACGACCCGCTGGCCGCAGCCGAAGCAGCAGGTCACCGCCGGGTTCACCTTCCCCACGTCCAGCTGAGTCCCGCGCTCATCCCCGTACAAGCACCTCGCCTCCCTCAGCGACAGGAGACCGGCCATGGACGTCAAGGACGACGACGTGACCCAGGCCCGCACGCCATCCCCCCTCATCGACGACGCTCCGCCGCCCGTCCGAAAGCGGCTGCGCGTCGTCACCGTCATCGCCACCTTCGGTGGACTGCTCTTCGGTTACGACACCGGTGTCATCAACGGCGCGTTGCCGTACATGAGTGACGACCTCGGCCTCACCCCGTTCACCGAGGGCCTGGTCACCAGCTCTCTGTTGCTCGGCGCGGCGTTCGGGTCGCTGCTCGGCGGGCGGCTCTCGGACGTGCGCGGACGGCGCCGCAACATCCTGTTGCTCGCGGTGCTGTTCTTCGTCGGCACGCTCGGCTGCACCCTGGCCCCGAACACCGAACTGATGGTCGTGGCACGCTTCGTGCTCGGTCTCGCGGTCGGTGGTGCCTCGGTGACCGTGCCGGTGTACCTGGCGGAGATCTCGCCCGCCGAGCGCCGCGGCCGTCTGGTCACCCGCAACGAGCTGATGATCGTCAGCGGTCAGCTGGCCGCGTTCACCTTCAACGCGATCATCGCCGACGTCGGCGGTGAGTCGGGCGGCATCTGGCGCTGGATGCTGGTCGTCGCGACCCTGCCCGCGGTCGTCCTCTGGTTCGGCATGCTGGTCATGCCAGAAAGCCCGCGCTGGCTCGCCTCCAAGGGCCGGTACGCGGACGCGCTGGCCGTGCTGAAGCAGGTCCGTTCCCAGCAGCGGGCGGAGGCCGAGCTCAGCGAGGTCACCGCGATGGCGGTCGAGGACGACAAGGCCAAGCTCGGCGGGTGGAGCGACCTGCGGGAGCCGTGGGTGCGCAGGCTGTTCCTGGTGGGGATCGGCATCGCGATCGTCATGCAGATCACCGGCGTCAACACGATCATGTACTACGGCACCGAGATCCTCACCGACGCCGGTTTCGCCTCCGACAGCGCGCTCACCGCGAACATCGCCAACGGCGTGATCTCGGTGCTCGCCACCTTCGCCGGCATCTGGCTGCTCGGCCGCGTCGACCGGCGGCCGATGCTGCTTATCGGTCAGATCGGCACGATCGGCGCCCAGTTGCTGATTGGCGTGTTCTCGCTGACGCTACCCGCCGGTGACGCCCGCGCCTACGCGGTCCTCGCCATGACCGTCACCTTCCTCGCCTTCCAGCAGGGCGCGATCTCCCCGGTGACCTGGCTCATGCTGTCCGAGATCTTCCCGCTGAAGATGCGCGGCCTCGGCCTGGGCATCGCGGCCTTCGCCCTGTGGATCACCAACTTCTCCATCGGGCTGGTCTTCCCCGTCCTGGTCGACGCGGTGGGCGTGTCCAACACGTTCTTCCTCTTCGTCGCGGTGGGTCTGCTCGCGGTCGCCTTCGTCAAGCGGTACGTGCCCGAGACGCGTGGACGCACGCTCGAGCACCTCGAACACGAACTCAAGGCCCGCTTCTCCTGACCTTCCCCTGCCCCTGCCCTTGGCCCGCACGGGCCGAGGACGCTCACTTCCGAGGAATAGGAAAGACCCATGACCGTGCGCGTAGGAGTGATCGGGGCCGGCTGGATCGGCCAGGAACACATCCGCAGACTGACCGAGACCGTGACCGGAGCCCAGGTCACCGCGGTCACC
>JJOH01000018.1 GCA_000696115.1 Streptomyces olindensis | reverse complement strand
CGACGTCGACGGGCAGCATGACCAGCGCGGTCGTGCCACCGGAGTCGGACGGGCGCAGCTGGATGCGGATGCCGTGCCGCTGGGAGAGCCGGCCGACCACGAACAGACCCATGCGGCGGGAGACGGAGACGTCCACCGTCGGGGGAGAGGCGAGCCGCTCGTTGATCGCGGCGAGGTCCTCGGGCGACAGGCCGATGCCGGTGTCGTGGATCTCGATCAGCACCCGGCCGTCGGGCAGGGCGTGACCGGTGACCTTGACCTTGGTCTGCGGGGAGGAGAACGAGGTCGCGTTCTCCAGCAGCTCGGCGAGCAGGTGCACGAGGTCGTTGACCACGCGTCCGGCGACCTCGGTCGTCGGCACGGCGGCCAGCTCGATGCGCTCGTACTGCTCCACCTCGGACGCGGCGGCGCGGAGCACGTCGACCAGCGGGACCGGGCGGGTCCACCGGCGACCGGGCTCCTCACCCGCGAGAACCAGCAGGTTCTCACCGTTACGGCGCATGCGCGTGGCGAGGTGGTCGAGCTTGAACAGCGAGGACAGCTGGTCCGGGTCGGCCTCGCGGGACTCCAGTTCGGAGATGAGCGACAGCTGACGCTGGATGAGGCCCTGGGAGCGGCGCGAGAGGTTGGTGAACATCGCGTTGACGTTGCCCCGCAGCAGGGCCTGCTCGGCGGCGAGGCGGACCGCCTCGCGGTGCACGTCGTCGAAGGCCGCGGCCACCCGGCCGATCTCGTCCCGGGAGTGCACACCGACCGACTCCACGGACGTGTCGACGTCCTGCGGGTCGGACTCGGACAGCTGCTTGACCAGCTCGGGCAGGCGGTCGGAGGCGACCTTCGTCGCGGTCTCCTCCAGGCGGCGCAGCGAGCGGATCATGGAGCGGGCCACGACGAAGGCGCCGACCAGCGACACACCGAGCACGATCAGGATCAGCGCACCGGAGATGATCGCGTCGCGCTCGGTGGCGCTGCGCAGCTCGCGGGCCTTCTGTTCCATCTCCTCGAGCAGGGTGTGCTCGATGTTCTTCATCTGCTGGATCTTGGTGGAGCTGTCGTCCAGCCAGTCGCGGTAGGACCGCTTGTCCTGCTGCGCGAGACCGCTCGCGGAGACCAGGGCACGGCCCGCGTAGGTGTCGGTCGCCTTGATCGTGGAGTTGCCGCCGTCCTCGATCGGCTTGAGCAGCTCGGCGGCGGCGTCCTCGCCGTAGATGCTCTTGAAGCTGCGGATCTCGGACTTCTGGCTCTCCAGGGCCGACTGGGCGTAGAGCCGGTCGTTCGGGGAGAGCTTGCCGGTCGTGGTGTTGCTCGCGGGCAGCGCCGCGGCGAGGGCCGCGCGCTGGATCGACGAGTACTCCTTGGCGGAGGAGAACGCGGCCAGCGCACGCGTGCGCTGGATCATGTCCGGGTTGCTGGTCGCCTCGGCCATGTCCTGGGAGAGGTCGATCAGGTTCTCGATCAGACGGTGGTACGCCTCGATCGTCTGCGTGGAGTTGCCCTCGGAGGCGTAGGCGCTCTTGCGGATCTGCGCCAGGTCGCCGAGTTCACCGGCGATCTGGATGAGGTACTCGCGGACGCCCTTGAGGTTGCCGTCCTTGCTGGCGCTGTCGATCTCCTCGGAGCTGTCGAGGAAGTTCTTCATCGCCCGGTCGGTCTTCTCGCGCAGGCCCTTGACCGTGAAGTCGGTGGCCTTGCCGCCGTGCGCGAGCGGGCCCGCCGACTGGTCGCGCTCCTCCTGGAGGGCGGCGGACAGCTCGGTGGCCTGCTTGGTCATGTCCGTCAGCAGCTTCATGTTGTCGAGCTGCTGGATGTCGTCCATGGACTGGTTGATGCGCAGCGCGCCCAGCGAGGTGGCCGCGACCACCGGGAGCGCGAGCAGCGACACCAGTCGGGTGGAGATGCGCCAGTTGCGCAGGGCTATTCGCGGGCCGGGGCCGGTCGGGCCCGCCGGCGGCTTCAGGGGCGGGGCCGGGCTCGCGGACCCCGAGGGGACCGACGCACCGGGGCGCCCGGAGCGCTCACCGCCGTCACCGGCCGGGCCCGGGTTCTGGGCGTGCTGGGGCGAGGGACCTCGGTCGGTCCCGCCGTGCGGCTCCGGCTCCGCCGAAGCGCTGCCATCCCTCTTGAAACGTCCCTGCACTAGCGTCGCAACCTCTGGACCAGGCACTCCGTCGTCAGAACGGCGGAGCACGGTGTCGGCGTTCTGGGGACGCCCTGAGTACGCCCCCGTGGTGGTCGTGAGTGACCGGCGCTGGCTCCCCCTTCTGGCCGCCACTCGGCGCGTCTGTGCGCCCCCTGTGCGCCGGCTCGATCCCGCGGCGGTCCGTGGCATTCCAGCACAGCACAGGATCTCCAACAAGGCTCGTAGGCCAGGCCGTGACATAGGTGACACCACGTGAGGGCCGGATCACCGGTCGTAGAAAGAGAGTTCGTCCATTTCGGACGTATGCCCGCGAGTCGCCGAGCCGCGACGGGTGTCCCAGTCGCCATGATCAGGAGCGGAATGAGGGCTTCAGTGGGTCAATGTCCGTTTCGTTGGGGCTACTCGCGAGTCCGGATTGACCGATTCGACCCCTGATCCGTGAGAAAACTCACATGCTGATCATGGACCCCCGGCGGCTGTGCCGGGAATCTCGTGTTTAGCCTGACGCTTTACAGAGATGGCAAAACCGACAACCCGCGCCCCCGCGGTGCTCTCGCACCCTCGGGGTGCCCGTCACAGGACAGGGTCAAGTAAACAGTGAAGACGACGACGATGTTCCACAAGATCGCCAACCCGCGACGCACGACGCTGGCGCACCTCGACGGCGCCGACGAACTGCAGACGCCGGAACAGCCGGAGCACCCCGTCGAACTCCCGGCCCAGACCGCCAACCCCAAGCGCACCGTCCTCATGGAGATCCCCGTCGCGGCCGCCGCGGCCGCGGAGTGACACCAAGTAGTACGCGTGCCGGCCGCCGGATGCTCACGGCGGCAGGATACGAACTCCGAGGGGCGCCCCCACCGACCGGGGCGCCCCTTCGTCATGCGCGCGGCGCGGGCACCTCCCCGCGTTAGCCTGGAGCGTCAGACTCCAGCCGCTTCAGTCAAGGGGCCAAGCATCCCGTGCGCATCGCCAGATTCTCCATCGACGGGAACGTCGCCTTCGGCGCCATCGAGGGCGAGAAGCAGGACGAGCTCGTCCTGGACATCATCAAGGGCATCCCGTTCGCGGACTACGAGCTCTCCGGCACGAAGGTGCCGGTCGGCAAGGTGAGGCTGCTGCCGCCGGTGCTCCCCAACAAGGTCGTGGCCTTCGGCCGCAACTACGCCGAGCACGCGCGCGAACTGGGCAACGAGGTGCCCGAGGCCCCCTTCGCCTTCTTCAAGCCGTCCACCTCGGTGATCGGCCCCGGCGACGAGATCCAGTACCCGTCCTTCTCCTCCGAGGTGCACCACGAGGCCGAGCTGGCCGTGGTCATCGGCCGGATGTGCCGCGAGGTCCCGCGCGAGCGCGTCAAGGACGTCATCTTCGGCTACACCTGCGCCAACGACATCACCGCCCGCGACGTCCAGAAGCGCGAGAAGCAGTGGGCCCGGGCCAAGGGCTTCGACAGCTCCTGCCCCCTCGGCCCCTGGGTGGAGACCGACCTCGACCCCTCCGACCTGACCATCCAGCTCACGGTCAACGGCCAGCAGCGCCAGCTCGGCCGCACCAGCGAGATGATCCACTCCGTCGAGGACCTGATCGTGAACATCTCCGAGGCCATGACGCTGCTCCCCGGCGACGTGATCCTCACGGGCACCCCGGCTGGGGTCGGCCCCCTCAACGTCGGCGACGAGGTCGCCGTCACCATCGAAGGCATCGGCACTCTCACCAACAAGGTTGTCAAGCGTGGCTAGCGCACCCGGCTCCTCCGTACGCGTCCGTTTCTGCCCGTCGCCCACCGGTAACCCCCACGTGGGCCTGGTGCGCACCGCCCTGTTCAACTGGGCGTTCGCCAAGCACCACCAGGGCACCCTGGTCTTCCGCATCGAGGACACCGACGCGGCCCGCGACTCCGAGGAGTCGTACACCCAGCTGCTCGACTCGATGCGCTGGCTGGGCTTCGACTGGGACGAGGGCCCCGAGGTCGGCGGCCCGCACGCGCCGTACCGGCAGTCGCAGCGCATGGACCTGTACAAGGACGTCGCCGCCAAGCTGCTCGACGCCGGCCACGCCTACCACTGCTACTGCTCCCAGGAGGAGCTGGACACCCGCCGCGAGGCCGCCCGCGCCGCCGGCAAGCCCTCCGGCTACGACGGCCACTGCCGCGAGCTGACCGCCGCGCAGGTCGAGGAGTACCAGGCCCAGGGCCGCGAGCCGATCGTCCGCTTCCGCATGCCCGACGAGACGATCACCTTCACCGACCTGGTCCGCGGCGAACTGACCTTCACCCCGGAGAACGTCCCGGACTACGGCATCGTCCGCGCCAACGGCGCCCCGCTGTACACGCTGGTCAACCCGGTCGACGACGCCCTGATGGAGATCACCCACGTCCTGCGCGGCGAGGACCTGCTCTCCTCCACTCCCCGCCAGATCGCCCTGTACAAGGCGCTGATCGAGCTGGGCATCGCCAAGGGCATCCCCGAGTTCGGCCACCTGCCGTACGTCATGGGCGAGGGCAACAAGAAGCTCTCCAAGCGCGACCCGCAGTCCAGCCTGAACCTCTACCGGGAGCGCGGCTTCCTCCCCGAGGGCCTGCTCAACTACCTCTCCCTGCTCGGCTGGTCCCTCTCGGCCGACCAGGACGTCTTCTCCATCGACGAGATGATCGCGGCCTTCGACATCTCCGACGTGAACCCGAACCCGGCCCGCTTCGACCTGAAGAAGTGCGAGGCCATCAACGGCGACCACATCCGCATGCTGGACGTGAAGGACTTCACGGAGCGCTGCCGCCCGTGGCTCCAGGCGCCGTTCGCTCCCTGGGCCCCGGAGGCCTTCGACGAGGCGCAGTGGCAGGCCATCGCCCCGCACGCGCAGACCCGCCTCAAGGTGCTCTCCGAGATCACCGACAACGTCGACTTCCTGTTCCTGCCGGAGCCGGTCGAGGACGAGGCGTCCTGGAACAAGGCCATGAAGGAGGGCTCGGACGCCCTGCTGCGCACGGCCCGCGAGAAGCTGGAGGCGGCCGACTGGACCTCCGCCGAGTCGCTCAAGGAGGCCGTCCTGGCCGCCGGTGAGGCCCACGGCCTCAAGCTCGGCAAGGCCCAGGCCCCGGTCCGCGTCGCCGTCACCGGCCGCACGGTCGGCCTGCCGCTGTTCGAGTCCCTGGAGGTCCTGGGCAAGGAGAAGACCCTGGCCCGGATCGACGCGGCGCTGGCGAAGCTGGCCGCGTAACGACACGGTTCCCACGAGGGCGGCGTCCGGTTCGGACGCCGCCCTCGCCGTGTCCGCCCAGCCGTCACCCGGAGTTCACCGTTCCGGCCAACTCCCGTCCCGGACGGGGATGTTGGATGCCCCTGTGCGCACGGTGCGCGTGTGCGCCCTGGTACAGGGGGAGAGGAACATGAGCCGTTCACGAAGACTCGTCCACGCGGCCGTCGGCGGGGTGGTGGCCCTGTCCTGCACCGTGCTGACCGCACCCGCGCAGGCCGCTGTGGCGGCGGGCGAACCGGTCGGCACGGTACGACTCGTCACGGAGAAGCGCGTGACCGTCGACTACCCGTGGGCCGGGGCGTCCGGCTTCCAGTACCGGCCGGGGACCACCTCGGTCACCACGGTGGACTACCCCGACGCGGTCCCGCCCGCCCACGCCGGCCCCGACGACCTGGCGAGCGGCACCGACGTCATGACCACCCGCGACGGGCAGAAGGTCGTGCAGCGGCACCGCTCCACCGGGGCGACCGCCACCGTCACCCTCCCCTCCGACCAGGCCTACCGGGCCGCCGTCGGCTGGAGCGTGCTGACTCTGGACTCCACCGGCGCCCTGCACGTCCTGCGCGCCACCGACGGCACGGTCACCGCCGACCGACCCGTCACCGGTTTCCCCGCGGGCGCCCGGCCCGTCTTCTACCGCACCGGCGGCTCGGTCACCCGCCTGGCGATCGTCTACGTGCTGGACGGCAAGACCTCGGTGGGCCTGGTCGACCTCGCCGACGGCGCCTTCCGCACGTACGTCACCGCCGACCAGGCCACCCCGGAGCTCGCCTTCAACGACCGCTGGCTCGTCGCCGACTGGAAGGCGATCCGGGTGGACTCCGAGCCCGGCACCGAGCCCACCGCCCTCACCAGGACGGGCGTACAGCTCGAAGCGGTCGTGGGCGACCAGCTCCTGCTCGGCAACCCGGACTTCGTCCTGGGCGGCACCGAGGCGGCACTGACCGCCCGCTCCCTCGCCACCGGCGCCACGAACACCGTGCTGACCTCATCGTTCGGCGGGATCGGCCCGACGCTGGACGGCGGCGCCCTGGCCACCGCCGGCCCTTCCAGCCTCGATTGGAACATCCACCGCATCGGCCTCGACCACAACGGCGGCCTCACCACCACCCAGGTGGCCCGGGTCCCCGCCGCCGCGACCGCTGTCCAGGGACTGGCCGTCGCCGTCGGCGAGTTGCTCCTGCACGGCGCCACCCCGGGCGCCTCGCTCCGCTACAGCGGCTTCCAACTGGACGCCACCGGCCGACCCACGGGCCCCCAGACCCCCCGCAGTCCGGGTCTGGCCGCCCCCACGTGCCTCGGCGGCGACGCCGCCTGCCCCCAGCTGGAGGCCCTGGGCGACGGCCGCGTCAGCCACCTGCACACCAACGCGAACGGGGAGGAGTCCGTGGTGAACGCCGGTCTCGACACCACCACCCTCCTCAGCGCGCCCACCGACGGCGACTCCGGCGGCCGTATCGCCGGCAGCACCGGCCGTTACGTGCTCTACAACGGTGGCTCCGGCAAGCAGCGGGTCGTCGACTTCCCGCGCGGCGCCACGAACGGAACGACCGTGCTCACCCGCGACCGCACCGCCGCCGCGGTGTGGGGCCAGACCCTGTGGACCCCGGGCAGCACCCCGGGGACGGCCACCGGCCGCAACCTCAAGACCGGCACGACCACCACCGTCACCACCGGCGCCCCCTGCACCCCTACGGACCTGCAAGCCGTCAACACCTGGCTGTACTGGTCCTGCGGCACCACCGCGGGCGTCTACGACCGGGCCACCCAACGCAGGATCACGGTCCCGGCCGACCACGCCCCGGCCCGCCTCGCCGACGGCTTCCTGCTCCGCGAGAACCGCACCACCCACGAACTGCTGCTCACCGACTTCCACACCGGCGCCGCCGCCACCCGCACCCTGGTGAAGCTGCCGACCACGGACCAGAACACCGGCGGCAGCAACGGCCGCTGGGCCGTCGACCGCTTCGGCGGCCACATCGCCTACCTCAACGGCACGTACGGCGAGGTGTCGATCGTCCCCAGCGGCGTCCCCGCCTCACCCCTCGCGCAGATGGAGGCCCAGGTCTACTCACCGTCCGTGATCGGCAGGTCGTTCCCCTGGGCGCCGGTGTGGCAGCTGAACAAGCCATCCACCTGGACCCTGACCCTCGCCACCGCCTCCGGCACGGTCCTGCGCACCCTGACCGGCGCCTCCACCGGAGCCGCCGTACGCCCCGCCTGGGACGGCACCACCGACAGCGGCGCCGGAGTCACGGGCGGCACCTACACCTGGAAGCTCACCGCCCACCCCCGTGACGACCGGGGCCCCGACCTGACCCTCTCCGGCACGATGACGCTGGGCTGAGGACCGGTCGCGGTGGGTACGGTCCGACCATGAGCATCCAAGCCGTGGTCTGGGACGTCGACGACACCCTCTTCGACTACACCACCGCCGACCGCCTCGGCATGCGCGCCCACCTGGCGGCCGAGGGCCTGCTCGACGAACACGGCACCGTCGAGCAGGCCCTCGCCCGCTGGCGGGAGATCACCGAGCTGCAGTGGGCGCGCTTCGCCGCGGGCGAGGCCACCTTCGAGGACCAGCGGCGCGACCGCGTGCGGGTGTTCCTCGGGCAGGAACTGACCGACGCCGAGGCCGACGCCTGGTTCCAGCGGTACATCGCCCACTACGAGGCGGTCTGGACGCTGTTCCCGGACGTCCTGCCCGTCCTCGACGCCCTCGCCGCCAGCCACCGGCACGCGGTGCTCTCCAACTCCAGCCTCCACGTCCAGGACCGCAAACTGCGCGCCCTCGGCGTCCACGACCGCTTCGAGGCCATCCTGTGCGCGGCGGAACTCGGCGTCTCCAAACCCGAGGCCGGCGCTTTCCACGCCGTATGCGAGACCCTCGCCCTGGCTCCGCACCAGGTGGCGTACGTCGGTGACCACCCGGAGATCGACGGGCGGGGCGCGGCCGAGGCCGGGCTGCTGTCGGTGTGGATCGACCGCGGCGGCCTGTACGCCACGATCGACCCGCCCGCCGGGCCGCACCGCATCGCCTCCCTCGCCGAACTGCCCTCGCTCCTCGGCGCGGATACTCGTTTTGGAGCCCCGTCCACCTTCGGGTAATGTTCTTCCTGCGCCGCCGGGGAGCGGGCCGAAAGGCCGGAGCCCGGGGGAGCGAACTAGAACAAGAACCCCCTCGGGGGCTTGCGTTCCAGTGGCCTATGGTGTAATTGGCAGCACGACTGATTCTGGTTCAGTTAGTCTTGGTTCGAGTCCAGGTAGGCCAGCTCGCAGAGCTCATCTGCAAAGCCCCCGTTGTGTAGCGGCCTAGCACGCTGCCCTCTCAAGGCAGTAGCGCCGGTTCGAATCCGGTCGGGGGTACTGGTTCCGATCTTGTCGGGATCGCTAGGGCCCCCGTTGTGTAGCGGCCTAGCACGCCGCCCTCTCAAGGCGGTAGCGCCGGTTCGAATCCGGTCGGGGGTACTGACTGGTCTAAACCACATTGGTCTATGGTGTAATTGGCAGCACGACTGATTCTGGTTCAGTTAGTCTTGGTTCGAGTCCAGGTAGACCAGCTCGGACCTGCGGAAACGCAGAGTCCACGCCCCCGTTGTGTAGCGGCCTAGCACGCCGCCCTCTCAAGGCGGTAGCGCCGGTTCGAATCCGGTCGGGGGTACGCATACACGAGGCCCTCCACTTCGGGTGGAGGGCCTCGTGCCGTTAGGGGCGCGGGGAACTGCGCGAACAACCACAGACGGCCGGCTGCCGACACGGAACCCCAAACTGCCATGGCGCCTGGTCGGGGAAAGCCTGCCGCGGCGTTGAGGCCGACCTCCCCCGAACCGTTCAGCCGGTGCGCCGAAGGGCCTCGGACAGGCGCCCCGCCGCATCGATCACAGCCTGCGCATGCATCCGGCCCGGGTGACGGGTCAGACGCTCGATCGGGCCGGATACCGACACGGCCGCCACGACACGGTTGGAAGGGCCCCGCACCGGCGCGGACACCGACGCGACCCCCGGCTCCCGCTCACCGATCGACTGCGCCCAGCCCCGCCGCCGTACGCCCGACAGGGCCGTCGCCGTGAAGCGCGCCCCCTGCAGACCGCGGTGCAGCCGCTCCGGCTCCTCCCAGGCCAGCAGGATCTGCGCCGAGGAGCCGGCCTTCATCGTGAGCGTCGAGCCGACCGGGACCGTGTCCCGCAGACCGGACAGGCGCTCCGCCGCGGCGACGCAGATGCGCATGTCGCCCTGGCGGCGGTAGAGCTGCGCGCTCTCGCCCGTGACGTCACGGAGATGCGTGAGCACCGGGCCCGCGGTGGCGAGGAGACGGTCCTCACCCGCGGCCGCGGCCAGCTCGGCCAGACGCGGGCCGAGAATGAAACGGCCCTGCATGTCGCGCGCCACCATGCGGTGGTGTTCCAGCGCCACGGCCAGGCGGTGGGCCGTGGGTCGTGCCAGTCCGGTGGCACCGACCAGACCCGCGAGGGTGGCCGGACCGGACTCCAGAGCGCTCAGGACGAGGGCCGCCTTGTCCAGAACGCCGACGCCGCTACTGTTGTCCATGAAACGATACTCGCGTCTCACTCTGTGAAACGCAAGTTCAAATTTCCGTGGAACCCGCCACTCTGGAAGACACGAAGTCACAACGGCCCGTGACGTACGGGCCTGGCGGCGGATGCCCGGAACCAGGGGCGCGGGCCCGCCTCCTCAAGATCTCTAGTTGGGTCGGCGATCGCCGTCGGCCGGAGGGAACAGCGATGGGTAGGACACTCGCGGAGAAAGTCTGGGACGACCATGTCGTCCGGCGCGCCGAGGGCGAGCCCGACCTTCTCTTCATCGATCTGCACCTGCTGCACGAGGTGACCAGCCCGCAGGCCTTCGACGGTCTCCGCAAGAGCGGGCGCAAGGTGCGGCGCCTCGACCTCACCATCGCCACCGAGGACCACAACACCCCCACCCTTGACATCGACAAGCCCATCGCCGACCCCGTCTCCCGGGTCCAGCTGGAGACCCTGCGCAAGAACGCCGCCGACTTCGGGGTGCGCCTGCACCCGCTGGGCGACGTCGAGCAGGGCGTCGTGCACGTCGTCGGCCCGCAGCTGGGCCTGACGCAGCCGGGCACCACCGTCGTCTGCGGTGACTCGCACACCTCCACGCACGGCGCCTTCGGCGCGCTCGCGTTCGGCATCGGCACCTCCCAGGTGGAGCACGTGCTGGCCACCCAGACGCTGCCCATGAGCCGCCCGAAGACCATGGCGATCACGGTCAACGGCGAACTGCCCGAGGGCGTCACCGCCAAGGACCTGATCCTCGCGATCATCGCCAAGATCGGCACCGGCGGCGGCCAGGGCTACGTCCTGGAGTACCGCGGCGAGGCCATCGAGAAGCTCTCGATGGAGGCCCGGATGACCATCTGCAACATGTCGATCGAGGCCGGCGCCCGCGCGGGCATGATCGCCCCCGACGAGACCACCTTCGCGTACCTCAAGGGCCGCCCGCACGCCCCCGAGGGCGAGGACTGGGACGCCGCCGTCGCGTACTGGAAGACGCTGCGGACGGACGAGGACGCCGAGTTCGACGCCGAGGTCGTCATCGACGCCGCCGAGCTGTCGCCGTTCGTCACCTGGGGCACCAACCCGGGGCAGGGCGCACCGCTTTCGGCGTCCGTCCCCGATCCTGCTTCGTACGAAGACGCTTCGGAGCGCTACGCCGCCGAAAAGGCCCTGGAGTACATGGGGTTGGAGGCCGGGCAGCCGCTGCGGTCCATCAAGGTGGACACCGTCTTCGTAGGCTCCTGCACCAACGGCCGCATCGAGGACCTGCGCGCCGCCGCCGAGCTGCTCAAGGGCCGCAAAGTCGCCGACGGGGTACGGATGCTGGTCGTCCCGGGCTCCGCGCGGGTCGGTCTGCAGGCCGTCTCCGAGGGTCTGGACGTCGTCTTCAAGGAGGCCGGCGCCGAGTGGCGGCACGCGGGCTGCTCCATGTGTCTGGGCATGAACCCCGACCAGCTGGCCCCGGGTGAGCGCTCCGCGTCCACCTCCAACCGCAACTTCGAGGGCCGGCAGGGCAAGGGCGGCCGTACGCACCTGGTGTCGCCGCAGGTCGCGGCCGCGACCGCGGTGCTGGGCCACCTGGCCTCCCCGGCCGACCTGTCCGACGCCGAGACCCGTACGCCCGCTGGAGTCTGATCAGTCATGGAAGCATTCACCACCCACACCGGCCGGGCCGTCCCGCTGCGCCGCAGCAACGTCGACACCGACCAGATCATCCCTGCCCACTGGCTCAAGAAGGTCACGCGCGACGGGTTCGAGGACGGGCTGTTCGAGGCCTGGCGCAAGGACGAGACGTTCGTCCTCAACCAGCCCGAGCGCCAGGGCGCGACCGTCCTGGTCGCCGGCCCCGACTTCGGCACCGGCTCCTCCCGTGAGCACGCGGTCTGGGCGCTGCAGAACTACGGCTTCAAGGCCGTGATCTCCTCCCGCTTCGCCGACATCTTCCGCGGCAACTCGCTCAAGAACGGCCTGCTCACGGTGGTTCTGGAGCAGAAGATCGTGGACGCGCTGTGGGAGCTCACCGAAAAGGACCCGCAGGCGGAGATCACCGTCGACCTGGAGAGCCGTGAGGTGCGTGCCGAGGGCATCACCGCCTCCTTCGAGCTGGACGAGAACTCCCGCTGGCGGCTGCTGAACGGCCTCGACGACATCTCGATCACCCTCCAGAACGAGGCGGACATCGCCGCGTACGAGGCGAAGCGCCCGTCGTTCAAGCCGCGGACGCTCCCGGTCTGATCCGGAGCACGATCCGCCGCCCCTGAGCAAGGCGACTTTCGGCCAAGGCAAGACCCTCTCTGTACCCCCGATCAGCCCGATCGGGGGTACAGCTGTGTCTGCACCCGAACGGCCCTGCACGCCCGGGCCGGGGCTGTCAACTTCCCACGTTATGCCGGTGGTTGTTGGGGTACGCGAGTGGTACAGCCGTGACTTCCGTGTGCGCCCGGAAGGCCGTTTGAGGCGGCAGTTGTCCCCTGCGCAGGCGACAACTCGCCCCAGATGGCACAATCTGTGCATGGAACACGACGGCCAACTCGAGCTCTATGCGGCAGTCGCGGACCAACTCAAGGAAGCGCACGCAAGGGTGCGCGCACTGCAAGTCCCGGAGGGCGTACGGATGGCGCTGACCCGGAAGCTGCTGGTCATTACGGCCGCGGCCAAGCACGATCTCGCCGACGCGGCAAGGCGGCTGGAGCGGTTCACCGCGGACCTCGACGAGGGGTGTCTCCCCGACGAGGAACGCTGAACCCGTCGACACCGTCGAGTTCGTTGCGGCACAAGGGTGATAAGCCCGTTTCGTGTTTGATTTGCGGTATATATCTGCCTAACGTGCGAAAAAGCTTGAACACTTTCGTTCTGGCGATGTCTCCGAAGGGGAAGACGTGAACAAGGCGCAGCTCGTAGAAGCGATTGCCGACAAGATGGGCGGCCGCCAGCAGGCCGCCGACGCTGTCGACCATGTACTGGACGCCATCGTCCGCGCGGTCGTCGCAGGTGAGAGGGTCTCCGTCACCGGCTTCGGTTCCTTCGAGAAGGTCGACCGTCCGGCCCGCTACGCCCGTAATCCCCAGACGGGCGAGCGGGTTCGGGTCAAGAAGACCTCCGTTCCGCGCTTCCGCGCGGGCCAGGGCTTCAAGGACCTGGTCAGCGGCTCGAAGAAGCTCCCGCGTGGTGGTGAGGTGTCCGTCAAGAAGGCACCCAAGGGCAGCCTGACCGGCGGTGCCGGCGCGACGGTCAAGAAGGCCGCCGCGAAGAAGGCGACCACGAAGACGGCCGCCGCGAAGAAGACCACCGCCAAGAAGACCACGGCGAAGAAGGCCACCACCAAGACGGCCGCAGCGAAGAAGACGACGGCCAAGAAGGCGCCCGCCAAGAAGACCACGGCGACGTCCAAGACCACCGCCGCGAAGAAGACCACCGCCAAGAAGGCCCCGGCGAAGAAGGCGACGGCCAAGAAGGCGCCCGCCAAGAAGTCGACGGCGCGCAAGACCACCGCCAAGAAGACCACCGCCCGCAAGAAGTAGGGGCGCCGGGGTATTCACGCGCCGGGCCGGACTCCCGCACGGAGTCCGGCCCGCGGTGTGTTCAGGGAGTGGTCAGAGGGTCTGGAGTGTCACGAGAGTAATGCGGAGGCTCTCCTTCGGGCCCTCCACCTCGATCCGGACCCGCTGCCCCGGACGCAGCAGTCTCAGGCCCCCCGCGTCGAACGCCGCCGCGTCGAAGGGCACCGGGGTGCCGTCGTCCAGGAGCACCTGCCCACTGCGGCTTTCGGGGTCGTACGTGTACGCGGTCGCCTGCATGGCCGCAGCCTACTGCCCGGGTATCAGCAAGCGCGCGGCGGCCGCGGCCGTATGAGGGCCGACCCCCAGGGCCAGGGCGCTGCGCAGGTCGTCGCCGGTGTCCACGTCCTGGCGTACGGAATCCACGGCGGTGAGGGACAGTTCCACCGCGCCGGACGTGCGGTGCCGGGCCCGGGAATCGGTGCCGAAGGCCGGACGCAATTCCAGGCCCGGGGCGGCCGCCAGCAGGGTCGTGCCGATCCCGGCCGCGTCCGGGAGAAATGCGCGCGGGAATTCAGCGGCGGAATCGAGGACCCAGGACAATTCCTGCGGGCGCAGCGCCGGGAGGTCGGCGTTCAGCGCCGCCACCGGACTTCCCGGACGCGCGGACCGTATGACGCCCGTCCCGTGTGCGAGCGCGGCGTTGAGGCCGCCGCCCGGCTCGTCGGGGATGATCGCCGCGCCCAGAGCGGCCAGCTCACGGCCCGCCCGGGCGTCGTCCGTGACGACTGCCACATCACGCACCGCCGGGCAGGCCAGCGCGGCCGCCACCGTGTCCTGGGCGAAGGCCAGCGCCAGGTCCGGCCGCAGCCCGTCGTCCGCGGTGTCCGCAAGCCTGCTCTTGGCCTGGGCCAGGGGCTTCAGGGGTACGACCAGGGTCCACTGCACGGGTGTTCCGTCCTCCTCTTGTCGCGGTCATTGTCACCCGGGGCATCGGGCGGTCGGCGTGTCGGGGCGTACGGTGTTCTCGACAGACCGGCGGCCTGGGGCGACACTTGTGCGGCCCCCCGGTGGCCCCCGCTTCAGGCCCTAGAGGAAGGTGTCCGCGTGCCCCGCCGCAGAATCGGCTTCTGGTACCGCTTCGCCGCGGTGATCTGCAAACCGCCGCTGGTGGTTCTGCTCAGGCGGGACTGGCGCGGAATGGAGCACATTCCGGCCGAGGGTGGATTTATCACCGCGGTGAACCACAATTCGCACATCGACCCCTTCGCTTACGCGCACTTTCAGTACAACACCGGGCGCGTCCCGCGATTCCTCGCGAAGAGCGGGCTTTTCAAGAAGGGATTCGTCGGGGCCGCCATGCGGGGCACCGGGCAGATCCCCGTCTACCGCGAGAGCACGGACGCGCTGAGCGCCTTCCGGGCCGCGATCGACGCCGTGGACCGCGGGGAATGCGTCGCCTTCTACCCCGAGGGCACCCTCACCCGCGACCCGGACGGCTGGCCCATGACCGGCAAGACCGGGGCGGCCCGCGTCGCCCTGCAGACCAAGTGCCCGGTGATCCCCGTCGCCCAGTGGGGCTGCAACGAGTTGCTGCCGCCGTACGCGAAGAAGCCGCATCTGCTGCCGCGCAAGACGCACCGCGTGCTCGCCGGACCGCCGGTGGACCTCACGCGGTTCTACGACCGGGAGATGACCGCGGACCTGCTGAAGGAGGCCACGGAGGTCATCATGGCCGCCATCACCCGCCAGCTGGAGGAGATCCGCGGCGAGAAGGCGCCCGCGACGCCCTACGACCCGCGGCGGGAGCGGATCGAGCAGCGGCGCCGCACCCAGGCGCAGACGCAGCAGACGCAGCAGACGGAGACGCACCAGAAGTCCGGGCAGACCGTGCAGGAAGAGGGGCTGGGCAAGTGAGCACACCGGTCAAGGCGGCGGTCCTGAGCGCCGGTTCGTGGGGCACGGCCTTCGGCATGGTGCTCGCCGACGCGGGCTGCGAGGTCACCCTGTGGGGACGCCGCCCGGAGGTCGTGGAGGCCATCAACTCCACGCGGACCAATCCCGACTACTTCCCGGGCGTCGAGCTCCCGGAGAACGTGCGGGCCACCACGGACCCCGCCGAAGCCGCGGCGGACGCCGACTTCACGGTCCTGTCGGTCCCCTCGCAGACCCTGCGCGGCAACCTCGCCGAGTGGAGCCCGCTGCTCGCCCCCGACACGGTCCTCGTGTCGCTGATGAAGGGCGTCGAACTCGGCTCCGCGATGCGGATGAGCGAGGTCATCGACGACGTCGCCAAGGTCGGCCCGGACCGGATCGCCGTCGTCACCGGGCCCAACCTGGCCCGGGAGATCGCCGCGCGGATGCCGGCCGCCGCCGTCGTCGCCTGCACCGACGAGGCCGTCGCCCAGCGGCTCCAGGCCGCCTGCCACACGCCCTACTTCCGCCCGTACACCAATACGGACGTGGTGGGTTGCGAACTGGGCGGAGCCGTGAAGAACGTCATCGGCCTCGCCGTCGGCATCGCGGACGGCATGGGCCTCGGCGACAACGCCAAGGGCTCCCTCATCACGCGCGGCCTCGCCGAGACGACCCGGCTCGGCATGGCGCTCGGCGCCGACCCGCTGACCTTCTCCGGACTCGCCGGCCTGGGCGACCTGGTGGCCACCTGCTCCTCGCCGCTGTCCCGCAACCACACCTTCGGCACCAACCTCGGCAAGGGCATGACCCTCCAGGAGACCATCGCGGTCACCAAGCAGACCGCCGAGGGCGTCAAGTCCTGCGAGTCGGTGCTGGATCTGGCCCGCCGGCACGGCGTCGACATGCCGATCACGGAGACGGTCGTCGGCATCGTCCACGAGGGCAAGCCTCCGGTGGTGGCGCTCAAGGAGCTGATGTCGCGCAGCGCGAAGCCCGAACGACGCTGAGCGACGCGAGGCGGCGGGCGCTGTCTCCGGGCCTTACCAACGGGTACTCTCAACGCGATATGAGCACCGAGAACCTCCCCCAGAGCCCCGAGCAGCCGCCTCGCAAGCCGCGTGTGGCCGTCGTGTTCGGCGGGCGCAGCTCCGAACACGGGATCTCCGTGGTCACGGCCGGCGCCGTCCTCAAGGCCATCGACCGGACGAAGTACGACGTCCTCCCGATCGGCATCACCCAGGACGGCCGTTGGGCGCTCACGGCGGACGAACCGGAGCGGATGGCGATCGTCGACCGGCGCCCGCCGAGCGTCGACGCGCTCGCCGAGTCGGCCGAGGGCGGGGTGATCCTCCCGGTCGACCCCGCCAACCGCGAAGTCGTCTACAGCGAGCCGGGATCGGTGCCCAAGGCGCTCGGTGAGGTCGACGTGGTCTTCCCGGTGCTGCACGGCCCGTACGGCGAGGACGGCACCCTCCAGGGCCTCCTGGAGCTGTCCGGCGTCCCGTACGTGGGTTCGGGCGTGCTCGCCTCGGCCGTCGGCCAGGACAAGGAGTACATGAAGCGGGTGTTCACCTCCTTCGGGCTCAAGGTGGGCCCGTACGTGGTGATCCGGCCGCGCGAGTGGGAGCGCGACGAGGCCGCCGCCCGCAAGAAGATCGTCGACTTCGCCGGTGAGCACGGCTGGCCGCTGTTCGTGAAGCCCTCGCGCGCCGGCTCCTCGATCGGCATCACCAAGGTCGACGACCTCTCCGGCCTGGACGAGGCGATCGCCGAGGCCCAGCGGCACGACCCCAAGATCCTCGTCGAGGCGGCCCTGCTCGGCCGCGAGATCGAGTGCGGTGTCCTGGAGTTCGAGGACGGCCCCCGGGCCTCCGTCCCCGCGGAGATCCCCTCACCCGAGGCGCACGCGTACTACGACTTCGAGGCCAAGTACATCGACTCCACCCCGGGGATCGTGCCGGCGCCCCTCACGCCCGAGGAGACGGCCGAGGTGCAGCGCCTGGCGGTCGACGCCTTCGAGGCGGCGTCCTGCGAGGGCCTGGTCCGCGCGGACTTCTTCCTCACCGAGGACGGCGAGTTCGTGATCAACGAGATCAACACGATGCCCGGCTTCACGCCCATCTCGATGTACCCGAAGATGTGGCAGGAGAGCGGGGTGAGCTACCCGGAGCTGATCGACCGGCTGGTGCGGGCGGCGCTGCGCCGGTCGACGGGCCTGCGCTGACCGGGCTCCGAGAGCGACCGGAAGGTCAGGAGGCGATCCCCTCGGGGATCGCCTTTTTCACAGCCGACGCCAGATCGATCAGGACGCCGGAGCTGTCCACGCCCTCCGGCACGGAGACCTCCACGTAGGCCTCGCGGTTGGCCGTGGTGAACCGGTACCCGCCGTCGCCCTGCTTCTCCATCAGCCAGTCGACCCCGTTCACACCCCCGGCCACCGCGTCCGCGTCCCGCCCCTCCGCCACCTTCGGATCGACCATCTTCGGCGGCTGCGGCACACCGCAGCGAAGTATGATCGCCGGGCTGCCCCAGCCCGCCGTCAGCGCCGACGCGGGATCGGGATCCCGGCGACGCTCACCGTCCACCTTCGCGGGCAGTACCTTGTCCAGGTTCCGGCACAGTTCCGTGGCCTTCGCGTCCGGTTCGGGAACCGCCGCCGACGCGCTGTCGTCTGCTGAGGAGCAGCCCGCGGCAGTGATCAACAGCGCCAGAACGGGCAGGCGGAACACGCGGAAGACACGACGGTGCCGGTGACGGAAAGAGTTCACCGGCACAGGGTAGACGGGGGCTACAGATGCACGACCGGGCAGGTCAGGGTGCGGGTGATGCCGTCCACTTGCTGGACCTTGGCGACCACCATGCGGCCGAGGTCGTCGACGGTGTCCGCCTGGGCCCGCACGATCACGTCGTAGGGTCCTGTCACGTCCTCGGCCTGGATGACCCCAGGGATCTTGCTGATCGTCTCGGCGACGGTCGACGCCTTGCCGACCTCCGTCTGGATCAGGATGTACGCCTGTACCACGGAACCTCCAGGGCGGCCACGAGGATCATGTGGGGAAAAGGAACGCCACGGTATCGCGTCGCCGCTCGCCGCGGGGAGACCTGCGGGCACCGGGTCTTGCGCGCCGGGGCGCGGGTCCGGCAGAACGTGACGGTCACTTCGACCGTAGCGAGGACTGAGATGCCTCGCGACCGGGCACGGACAGGGACAGAAGGGGAGAAAGGGCAATGAAGGGCACTGTTGGTGAGCTCGGTGAGTTCGGGCTCATCAGGGAGCTCACCTCCCGTCTGACCACCACCCCGGCGGTCCGGGTCGGCCCCGGCGACGACGCCGCCGTGGTGGCCGCCCCCGACCGCAGGGTCGTGGCCAGTACGGACATCCTGGTGGAGGGCCGGCACTTCCGCCGCGACTGGTCGACGGCCTACGACGTGGGCCGCAAGGCGGCCGCGCAGAACCTCGCCGACATCGCAGCCATGGGCGCCGTGCCCACCGCGCTGCTGCTCGGCCTGGTCGTCCCGGCCGAGCTGCCGGTGACGTGGCCGAGCGAGCTCATGGACGGCCTGCGCGACGAGTGCCAGGTGGCGGGCGCCGCCGTGGTCGGCGGTGACGTCGTACGCGGCGACTCGATCATGGTGTCGATCACCGCGCTCGGCGATCTCCGCAACCAGGAGCCGGTGACGCGGGCGGGTGCGCAGCCCGGCGACCTCGTCGCGGTGACGGGCTGGCTGGGTTGGTCGGCGGCCGGGTTCGCCGTGCTGTCCCGGGGGTTCCGCTCGCCGCGGGCGTTCGTGGAGGCCCACCGGCGCCCCGAGCCGCCGTACCACGCGGGGCCGGCCGCCGCCGGGCTCGGGGCGACCGCGATGTGCGACGTGAGCGACGGGCTGATCGCCGACCTGGGGCACATCGCCGAGGCCAGCAAGGTGCGCATCGACATCCGCTCCCAGGCGATCGACATCCCGTCCCAGATGAACGACATCGGGCAGGCCGTCGGCGTGGACCCCATGCAGTGGGTGCTGACCGGGGGAGAGGACCACGCGATCGTGGCGACCTTCCCGCCGGACGTGAAGCTGCCCGCCCGCTGGAAGGTCATCGGCGAGGTCCTCAACCCCTCGGCGCTGCCGCAGGTGACCGTCGACGGTGCGCCGTGGACCAACAAGGGCGGCTGGGACCACTTCGGGGACACGGACTCATGATCCCCAACGTCCTCACGGTGGCGGGCTCGGACTCCGGCGGAGGCGCGGGCATCCAGGCCGACCTGAAGACGATGCTCGCGCTCGGCGTGCACGGCATGAGCGTCGTCACGGCGGTGACCGCGCAGAACTCCCTGGGCGTGCAGGGGGCTTGGGAACTGCCCGTGGAGGCCGTGCGCGCCCAGTACCGCAGCGTCGTCGACGACATCGGCGTCCAGGCGGTCAAGACCGGCATGCTCGCCTCCGCGGAACTCGTCGAGGCGGTCGCGGAGTTGATCGCGGGGACGGACGCCCCGGCGGTCGTCGACCCGGTCGGGGTCTCCAAGCACGGCGACTCCCTGCTGGCCGCCTCCGCGCTGGACTCCGTCCGTACGAAGCTGCTGCCGGCGGCGACGGTCGCGACCCCGAACCTCGACGAGGTGGCCCAGCTGACGGGTGTACGCGTCGCGTCGGAGGGGGAGATGCGGCGGGCCGCGGCGGCGGTGCTGGCCTACGGACCGCGCTGGGCGCTGATCAAGGGCGGCCACCTCTCCGGGGACGCCGTGGACCTGCTCACGGACGGTTCCGAGGAGCACTGGCTGCGGGCGCCGAGGCACGACAACCGCCACACCCACGGCACCGGCTGCACCCTCGCCTCCGCGATCGCCTCACAGCTCGCGAAGGGCGACTCCGTGCCGGAGGCGGTGGCGGCGGCCAAGGAGTACGTCACCGGGGCCGTGGCGGCCGGTTTCGCGCTCGGTGGGGGCATCGGTCCGGTGGACCACGGGTGGCGGTTCCGTGGCGGCTCGTGACCGCTGGCCGACCACCGGGGGCACGCCAAAGAGCCGGTCCACCTGGGTGGACCGGCTCCTCCAGCGAACCAGCAGTGGCCGCGCGCTAGCTGAGCGTCAGCGCGAGACCTTGCCGGCCTTGATGCACGAGGTGCAAGCGTTCACGCGCTTCGGCGTCCCGCCCACCACGGTACGCACACGCTGGATGTTCGGGTTCCAGCGACGGGACGTACGGCGGTGCGAGTGCGAGATGTTGTTGCCGAAGCCCGGCCCCTTGCCGCAGACGTCGCAGTTGGCAGCCACGGGTCACTCCAAAGACTTCAGATGCACTTACGGTTAATCCCGGCATGCCGGGATCGAGATCTTGTGGCTCCAGGAGCCGGTCGAGATCTGAGTGGCGCTGCCAGGGGGAAGGCCCGATCAGGATCGGGCAACCGGAGCAGCATACAACGGCTGCACCCGTAGAGCGAAACTACCATGGCAGCTCAGGGCCCCGCCCCGGCCCTCTTCCGGTGGACACCGTCCCGGGGTCTACGCTGCCTGCCACGTCCAGCAGCTCAGGGAGGCGCAGTGGCGCAGGTGCCGCAGACATTCTTCGATGCTGTCGCGCTGCGCACCTGGTGCGGTCTCGCGCTCGAGACGCTGGGGCGGGCGCGTGAGGAGATCGACGCGATCAACGTCTATCCCGTAGCGGACGGGGACACCGGCACGAACCTGTACCTGACCGTGGAGTCGGCGGTCGCGGCGGTCGAGGCGGTGTTCGTGGGGCACGCGGCGGGCTCCGGACCGGAGGACCGGCCGACGCTCTCCGACGCCGTACGGGCCATGGCGCACGGGGCGCTGATCGGTGCCCGCGGGAACTCCGGGACGATCCTCGCCCAGCTGCTGCGCGGTATGGCCCAGGTGCTGGCGGACGACGCGAGCGCGCACGCGGACGGCCGGGGTCTGCGGCTCGCCCTGCGGCACGCGGCCGACTCCGCCCGCGAGGCTGTGGCCCATCCCGTGGAGGGCACGGTCCTCACGGTCGCCTCGGCCGCGGCGGACGCGGCGGACGCCGCCGCCGGTGCCGACGATGACTGCGGGAACGTCGCACGGGCCGCCTACGAGGGAGCGCGTGAGGCCCTCGCCGCGACCCCGGAGCAGCTGCCCGTGCTGGGACGCGCCGGGGTGGTCGACGCCGGCGGGCGGGGGCTGGTGGCCGTGCTCGGGGCGCTGGTGGAGACGTTCACGGGGGAGCGGCCGCGCGGGCCGGTGACGAGCGCGGGGCGGGTGCCGGAGGCCCGGGGGGCGGGGCCCGGGGCCGGGGAGCCGGTGGGGGCGCACGCGCGCGTGGTGCCCGGGGCGACGTCCGACGGTTCGGTCGGGGCGCTGTCGGTGGATCATGGCTCGGCCGACCCCGGTCCGGCCGACTCCAGCCTGGTCGATCACGGTCCGGCCGGTCCCGGCCTGGTCGATCACGGGGCGTCCGATGCGCGGGGTGTCACGGTCGACGCGTCGCACCCGCGCGTGGAGCCCGTCGCAGAGCCCCTCCCGGCGTGCGCCGACCCCGGCGAGGGTGCCGACAGCGCCGCCGCGCCCGGGCAGGACGGACCCGCCTTCGAGGTGATCTACCTCCTGGAGGCCGAGGACGCCGCCGTGACGCGGTTGCGGGAGCGGCTCGACGCCCTCGGGGACTCCCTCGTCGTGGTCGGCGGCGACGGGCTGTGGAACGTCCACGTCCATGTCGACGACGCGGGCGCCGCCGTGGAGGCCGGCATCGAGGCCGGGCGGCCGTACCGGATCCGCATCACGCACTTCGGCGCCGGCGACGTGCACACCACCGGCGCCGAGCGGCAGCCCCGGGAGCGCGCCCAGCGGGCCGTGGTGGCGGTCGTGCCCGGGGAGGGCCTGGCCGGGCTCTACGCCGAGGCCGGCGCGACCACCGTGCTCGCGCGGCCCGGGGAGCCGCCCGCGAGCGGCGAGCTCGTGCAGGCCGTACGGCGGGCCCACGCGCGCGAGGTCGTCCTGCTGCCCAACGACGCCGAGCTGCGCCACACCGCAGCGGCGGCCGCCGAGCAGGTCCGCACGGAGGGCGTCCGTGTCGCCCTCATCCCGACCCGCTCGGCGGTCCAGGGCATCGCGGCACTGGCCGTGCACGAGCCCGAGCGCCGCTTCGACGAGGACGTCGTGTCGATGACCTCGGCCGCCGGCGCCACCCGCTACGCCGAGGTCACCGTCGCCGAACGCCAGTCCTGGACGATGGCCGGCATCTGCCAGGCCGGCGACGTCCTCGGCCTGATCGACGGCGACGTGGCCGTGATCGGCTCGGACGTCACGGCCACCGCCGAGACCGTCCTGGACCGCATGCTCGCGGCCGGGGGCGAGATGGTCACCCTGGTCCTCGGCGACGAGGCCCCCGACGCCGTCGCCGAGCACCTCGAAGGCCGGGTCCGCGAGGGGTACCTCGCCGTCGACACGGTCGTGTACCGGGGCGGACGGCAGGGCTCCCTGCTGCTCATCGGCGTCGAATAGGGCCGAACAGGCCGAGCGGGCGGTGCCGGGCGTTTCAGACCCGGTCATCCGCCGCGACGCGGAGCAGGTGCTCGGCCTCCGCCCGCCGGGACCGCACCGTCTCGCCGTCGTATCCGTCGTACGCCGTCAGCACCGCACGCGCGCGTGCCCTCGCCTCGGTGAGGCGGCCCAGCTCGATCTCCAGCCATCCCGCGGTCAGTTCGGCATCGGTGCGGCTGTGCAGGGCGCCGTCCCCGAGGGAGGCGAACACCCGGGACGACCGCCGCAGTTGGGACAGCGCCTCGTCGAACAGGGCCGGGGGCGGGGCCCCGGTGTCGCTCTCGGTGGCGGCCCGGGCCAGCAGGTCGCCGAACTGGCGGTGGGTGTGGCCGAGTTCGGTGACGAACCGCTGCCGGGACTCCTCGTCGGGCGCCTCGTCCCGCGCGGTCGCGCACTCCTGGAACGCCTCCGCCATGAGCGCGCGGGCCGCCGCGATGCCGTCCTGGGTGCGCAACGCCAGCCAGGCGCGGGCGCGCAGGGAGCGGACCAGGCCCTGCGGGTTGCCGAGGGCCCGCCACAGCTCGCCCGCGCGCGCGTAGGCCCGGTCGGCCTCGGCGGTCAGTCCCGCCTGCCCGAGGGACTCCCCGGCCAGGTGCGCGAGGGTCGCGTGGTCCTGCTGCTCGGGCCAGGTGCGGGCGATCTCGGCGGCCTGCAGGCGTCGTTCGGCGGCCGCGCGGTGCTCGCCGAGTTCGCTCAGGCAGTCGCCGAGCCACCACTGCGTCTGCACGATCGCCCCGTCGCCGTGCGTCTCGGCGGTCAGGTCGGGCAGCGCCGACTCCAGCACCTCAGCCGCCTCGGCCCACCGCCCCTGCCGCAGCAGGAACCCGCCGAGCTGCTGCCGGGCCCAGGCGCCCAGCGTGGCGCTCTGGCCGGCTTCGTCGGCCCAGTGCGCGGCCTCCAGCGCGTGCCGCGCGGCCTCCACGGCCTCGTCCCGGTTGCCGAGGAGTTCGGCGAGCTGGAGGTGCAGCTGGGCCCGCCCGGGCGCCTCCAGGTGCGCTCCGCCGTGCTCCAGGGCGGCCCGCAGGGCCCGTTCCGCCTCGGCCATGTCGCCGAGGTGGTGCGCGAGGGACGCCAGCCGGGCCTCGTACTCCACGGCGAACCAGGGCAGCCCCGCCGCGACGAACGCCGCCGCGCCCCGCGCGAACAGCCGCACCGCCGCCGGCAGGTCTCCGCGCAGTCCCGCCAGCTCGGCGAGCATCGCCTGCGCCTCGGCGGCCCGCGCGGCCAGCCGCACGTCCTCCCCGGTGCGCCCCTCGACCAGCGCCAGGACCTCGCGCACGGCGGCCTCGGCCGCGCCGTACACCGCCTCCGCGCCGTGCACCGCCTCCGCGCCGGGCCCCTCCGCTGCCCCGGCCGTCTCCGCCGCGTGCGCCCGGCGCAGCAGGATCCGGGCCCGGCCCATCAGGACGGCCGCCGTCTGCCGCGTCCCCGTACCGCCGGCGGCGTACAGCGCAAGGACCTCCTCGTACGGCTCCTCCACGGCCGCGACGGCCTCCGCCACCGCACCCCCCAGCGCCCGCACGTAGGCGGCACGCGCGCGTGCCGCCAGCGCCTCGCCCGGGTCGCCCGCCTCCGCGTACAGCACGGCGGCCTGTTCGAACAGCTCGGCACCGGCGGGGCCGAGGCCCATCGCCTCGTGGTCGGCGATCTCGGCCCGGTCGCGCGGGTCCAGCTCGACGCCCTCCGCGGCCCGGGCGACCGCCGCCCACGCCTCCACGGCGTGCGGTCGCAGGTGGTCCGACAGCCGCCGCGCCTCGGCCAGCAGGGCGGGCAGGTCCGGCTGCCCGTCGACGGGGGCCGGGGCCGGCGGCGGGGGAGCGGGCACCGGGGCCGGACCGACCGAGCGCACCCCCAGCGGCAGCCGCTCGACCAGGGGCTTCCGCGCCATGCGGGCGCGGGCCCGGTCGCCCACGTGGGCCGTGCCGTTGCGCTCGTCGAAACGGGCCGCCAGCGCGAGGGCGTCCGCACGCGCGTGGGCGGCGAGTTCCCGGGCCGTCCACTCCCGGCCGACCGGGCCCGGCACCAGCCGGTCGCCGAGACCGAGCGCGGTGAGGCGGTCCATGAGCAGGGTCACCACGCTCAGGAAGTCCAGCCTGCTCTGCGGCTGCCCGTCGTCCGTGAAGTACGCCGGGCGCTCCGCGAGCAGTTCGAGCCCTCGCGCCTCGTTGCCGGTCAGCGCGCAGAACTCCACGTGCTCCGCGTAGGCGCCGCGCATGCTCTCCATGGCCCGGACGAGCCGGAAGCCCCGCAGATGGTTGGCGCGGGCCTCGTCCAGGCGGCCCAGCCGCAGCAACGGCACCAGGGAGGAGGCCAGGGCCGTGTGCGGCTCGTGGGCGCAGGTGTACCGGCCCTCCAGCACCGGCCGCCACAGCTCCAGTGCCTCCTCGTCCCGGCCCAGCTCGGCCTGCCACCAGCCCTGCCCGTGCAGCTCGCAGGCGTGGCAGTCGGACATGGCGTCCCGGTCGGCGGCCAGCCACGCGGCGTAGGCCCGCTCCGCGCGCGCCACGTCCCCGACATGCGCGGCCACACTGTGCTCGGCGCTGCGCACGGCCGCTTCGGAGTACCCGGCGAGCCGGTAGCGGCGCTCCATCTCGCCGAGCCACTTCTCGATCGACGCGAGCGGGATGTGCGGCTGGTCGAGCATGCCGGACGACACCCACTTGAAGACCCAGTGCAGCGAGTGCGCCTCGTACTCGTCGAAGTCCTCGGGCCGTTCGTCCCACATGCGCAGCAGACGCGCGAACGGGACGAACATCTTCCCTTTCTCGGAGCTGTAGTTGTAGACCTTCAGCTGGTGTCCGAGCGCCTCGATGACGGCGAGCGGGACGTTCAGCTTCTCGGCCGCCGCCAGCAACTCCTCCGCGCGCGCGTTGCGGGCCGGTCCCTCCGGCTGCTCGGCGTTCTCCGCCATCGCCCGGCGCAGGGCGTCGACATCCGTGATCTCCGTCATGCCCGGCCGTCCTCGGGGTGCGTGGCCCACTCCAGCAGGCCGATGAACGCGCGGTTGAGCAGCGCCGAGTCGGCGGGCCTGAGCGGTCGCTGCACCATCAGCAGCGCCTGCCCGTACAGCGACTCCGTGGCCGTGCCGATGAGCTCCGCGTCGGGCAGGGCGCTGATCCGCCGCACGAGCGGGTTCAGGTGGTTGAGCACCAGACGCGCGCGGGGCGCACTGCCGCGCAGGGACCCGAGGATGCCCGCCCACAGGTCGTCGGCCTGGGCCTCGGCGTCCGCCCGGGCCTGCTCGTGCCGGGCGTCCCGGTCGTCGAGGTGCAGCGCGGGCACGGACAGCGGATGGAACGCCCGCAGGACGACGTCGCAGCCCAGCGGGTCGAGGCGGGCCCGCGCGGCGGCCAGGAAGCCGGACAGGGCCAGTTCCTCGGCCGGGTCGACCGCGTCCAGATGCGCGGTCACCGTCTCGGCGTCCAGCTCGGCGACCACCGTCCCCGGCCGCACCGACGGCAGCGCCTCCACCAGCTCGCTGTCGTACGTGTAACCGCCGTTGATCACGCCGATGCCCTGTGCCGAGGCGATCGGCGCGACCTGCCGGTACTCCTCGACGGTCCGCGTGAAGTGCACCACCGGGTGCCGCTGCGCGAACTCCTCCAGGGACAGCCGACCGTCGGTGGTCTCGAAGGGCAGCCACGGCAGCATCGTGCGCAGCATCTCCCGGTCGTGCCGGGCCAGGGACTTCACGCCCAGGTGGTGCACCGCCAGGAACGCGGCCAGCCGTTCCGGATCACCGGCCGCGAGCCCCGTCAGCCACCCGCGGATGCGCTCGCCCAGCGCCTCGCGCACGGCCGCCAGCGTCTCGTCCTCGTACAGCGCCTCGCGCGAGGCCGTGGGTCGCAGGCTGTCCGTGTCGAGGACGCAGCGCACGAAGAACGCCCAGTCGGGCAGCAGCTGTTCGGCCTGCTCGGTCAGCAGCATGCCCTTGAGGTGGACGCGATGCCCCGCGCGCTGTGCCGGGCTGACGGCCGCCGGAAGCACGTACGCCACCCCGCGGATGCCCGCCACCGGCACGGACAGGTCGATGGTGTCCAGCGGCGTGAACCCGAACAGGTCGTGGCAGTGCCGCGCGAGGGCGATGCGGCGGGCGGCCGGGCCCGGGTACGGACGGTCCCAGGGCGCGGGCAGGTCGGTGACCGCCTCGTCACCCACCCGGACGTCGTACGGCAGCAGCGACCCGAAGTCCCGGGCCAGCGCCTCGACCCGCCCGGGCGCCAGCCACTCCGCGGTTCCGGCCCGGGCCACCAGGTGCACCGTGGTGCCCGGTTCGGGCCGCTCGGCGTCCGGCAGGGTCCGCACGGTGTACGAACCGTCGTCGGACGCCGTCCACTCCACCGGCGGCGCCCCGGGCGTACGGGCGCTGCGGCTGACGACCCGGATCCGCTCGGCGACGACGAAACACGCCAGCAGGCCGATGCCGAACTGCCCGAGGAAGTCGGACCTGGCCTCCTGAAGCCCCACGGCACGCTTGGAACTGCGCCCGATGGTGGCCAGCAGGCTGTGCACGTCCGCCTCGGTGAGCCCCACGCCGGTGTCCTCGACGCGCAGCGCGCCGCCCTCCGCGTACAGCCGGACCCGGGCCGGGGCGCCGGGCTCGTCCGCGCGTCTGGCCGTGATGGCGTCCACGGCGTTCTGCAGCAGCTCGCGCAGGTACACCTTGGGGCTGGAGTAGAGGTGGTGGGAGAGCAGGTCCACGAGACCACGCAGGTCGACCTGGAACGTATGAGGTGATCGAGGGGAAGGGGGTGCCTGGGATGCCTGTGAGCTCTGGGAGTCCATCATCACGGCGCCGGTGGGGGACTCGCGACGGCGCGGGGTCGGGCGGTCCCGGGGAGGCGGTGACCGCGAGAAAGGCCGGGGGCGCGTCATCCTAAGGCCCGGACCGGCCGTCCGACCAGGGCTTTCCGGGGACGTATACGGCGGCCTCCGCCGCGGCCCGGGCGCCATTGTCAGTGGCGTGGTGTGCAATGGATCTCGTGCCCGCACTGGAAGAACCCCTGCGCCAACCGCTGAAGTCGGTGCTCGGCCCCGCCACCGCGAAGGTGATGGCCGAGCACCTCGGCCTGCTCACCGTCGGCGACCTCCTGCACCACTACCCGCGCAGATACGAGGAGCGCGGCCAGCTCACCCACCTCGCCGACCTCCCCATGGACGAGCACGTCACGGTGGTCGCCCAGGTCGCCGACGCCCGCCTGCACACCTTCGCCTCCGCCAAGGCCCCGCGCGGCAAGGGCCAGCGCCTGGAGGTCACGATCACGGACGGCAGCGGCCGGCTCCAACTGGTCTTCTTCGGCAACGGCGTTCACAAGCCCCACAAGGAGCTCCTGCCGGGCACCCGCGCGATGTTCGCGGGCAAGGTCTCCGTCTTCAACCGCCGCCTCCAACTCGCCCACCCGGCCTACGAGTTGCTGCGCGGTGACCCGGAGGAGTCCGTGGAGACCTGGGCGGGCGCCCTGATCCCGATCTACCCCGCCACCGCCAAGCTGGAGTCCTGGAAGATCGGCAAGGCGATCCAGACGGTCCTGCCCACCGCCCAGGAGGCCGTCGACCCGCTGCCCGACTCCCTGCGCCGGGGCCGCGGCCTGGTCCCGCTCCCCGAGGCCCTCCTGAAGATCCACCGCCCGCACACCAAGTCCGACATCGAGGACGCCCGCTCCCGCCTCAAGTGGGACGAGGCCTTCGTCCTCCAGGTCGCCCTCGCCCGCCGCCGCCACGCGGACGCCCAACTCCCGGCGGTCCCCCGCGAGCCGACCCCGGACGGCCTCCTCACGGCCTTCGACGCCCGCCTCCCGTTCACCCTCACCGAGGGCCAGCAGCGGGTCTCCCGCGAGATCTTCGCCGACCTGGCGACCGAGCACCCGATGCACCGGCTGCTGCAGGGAGAGGTCGGATCGGGCAAGGCCCAGCCGCTCGACTCGCTGGTGCTCACCCCGATGGGCTTCCGTCCCATGGGGGATCTGCGGGTTGGCGACGAGGTGGTGGTGCCGGACGGGGACATCGCCCTGATCGATGGCGTCTTTCCTCAGGGCGAGCGCGATGTGTGGCGCTTGGTCCTGTCCGACGGGAGTTCCGTCGAGTGCGACGACGAGCATCTCTGGATCGTCGGCACGAGCTGTGGTTGGCACCGTGGTCAGGCTCCCAAGGTCATGACGACCCGGGAGATCCGTTTCGACACGTTCAAGGCCAACGGGTCCTCGAAGTGGTACATCCCGCCGGCGAAGCCGGTCGATCTCGGCAGCGACGCCGGGCTGCCCCTAGACCCGTACCTGTTCGGGCTCCTGTTGGGGGGCGGTTCGCTTCGGCACAATCTCCGTCTTTCCACCATCGACGACGAGATCCGTGACGCGGTAGCAGCGGCAGTAGCGCCCGAATGCCGACTGGTACCGGTGAAGGGATCGCACTGTGACTACACGATCCAGCTCAAGCAGCGTGCCGGAGGCGTGCGCAACCCGGTGATCCAGGTCCTGCGCGACCTGGGACTCTGGGGAAGGACGTCCCACGACAAGTTCGTCCCTCAAACTTTCAAGAACGCTCCGATCAAGGACCGTCTCGCCGTGCTGCAGGGACTTCTGGACACGGACGGCACTATCCAAGCCGACGGCATGAGTGTCTCCCTCTGCTCGGCTTCGCGCCGGCTCGCGGAGGACGTCGCATGGCTCGTGCGCTCGCTGGGCGGCCGGGCGCGAGTACTGCCGAAGAAGGCCGCGTACAACGTGCAGGTGTCCCTGCCCGACGATCACGCCCCCTTCCGGCTCACCCGCAAAGCGGAGCGCGTGCGTCCGAGGCCGAAGTACGACACGTTCCGACGCGGTATCCGGGCGGTCGAGTACGTGGGGCGGAAGCCCGTCCAGTGCATCAGCGTCGCTCACCCGAGCCATGCCTACGTCACCGACAACTTCACGGTCACACACAACACCATGGTCGCCCTGCGCGCGATGCTCGCCGTGGTCGACGCCGGCGGGCAAGCCGCCATGCTCGCCCCCACCGAAGTGCTCGCCCAGCAGCACCACCGGTCCATCGTCGAGATGATGGGCGAGCTGGCCGAGGGCGGCATGCTGGGCGGGGCCGAGCAGGCCACCAAGGTGGTGCTGCTCACCGGCTCCATGGGCACGGCCGCCCGCCGCCAGGCCCTCCTGGACCTCACCACCGGCGAGGCCGGCATCGTCATCGGCACGCACGCGCTGATCGAGGACAAGGTGCAGTTCCACGACCTGGGCCTGGTCGTGGTCGACGAACAGCACCGCTTCGGCGTCGAGCAGCGCGACGCCCTGCGCGGCAAGGGCAAACAGCCCCCGCACCTGCTGGTCATGACGGCCACGCCCATTCCGCGCACGGTCGCGATGACGGTCTTCGGCGACCTGGAGACCTCGGTCCTCGACCAGCTCCCGGCCGGCCGCTCCCCGATCGCCAGCCATGTCGTCCCGGCCGCCGACAAGCCCCACTTCCTGACCCGCGCGTGGGAACGGGTCCGCGAGGAGGTGGAGAACGGCCACCAGGCGTACGTCGTGTGCCCCCGCATCGGCGACGAGGAGGACGACCCGAAGAAGCCCGGCAAGAAGAAGCCCCCGGAGTCCCCGGAGGACGCCGCCGAGAAGCGCCCGCCCCTCGCCGTCCTCGACGTGGCCGACCACCTGACCAAGGGCCCCCTGCAGGGCCTCCGGGTCGAGATCCTGCACGGCCGTATGCACCCGGACGACAAGGACGCGGTCATGCGCCGCTTCGCCGCCGGCGAGACCGACGTCCTGGTCGCCACGACGGTCATCGAGGTCGGCGTCAACGTCCCGAACGCCACCGCCATGGTGATCATGGACGCCGACCGCTTCGGAGTCTCCCAGCTCCACCAGCTGCGCGGCCGCGTCGGCCGTGGCTCGGCGCCCGGGCTCTGCCTCCTCGTCACCGAGATGCCCGAGGCGAGCGCCGCCCGCCAGCGCCTGAACGCCGTGGCCTCCACGCTCGACGGTTTCGAGCTCTCCCGCATCGACCTCGAACAGCGCCGCGAGGGCGACGTCCTCGGCCAGGCCCAGTCGGGCGCCAGGACCTCCCTGCGCATGCTCGCCGTCATCGACGACGAGGAGATCATCGCGGAGGCGAGGCAGGAAGCGACGGCAGTGGTCGCCGCCGACCCGGAGCTGACCCACCTCCCGGCCCTCCGGACGGCTCTGGACGCCCTACTGGACGAGGAGAGGGAGCAGTACCTGGAAAAGGGATGAGTGACGGCGCCCCAGGGGCGCGGGGCTGTACCTCGTATTCGGCTACCGCCGCGCGGGCGCGACCGGCCACACTGATACCGGAAAGCCGCCGACCATCAAGGACCAAAGATGACCCGCGTGATCGCCGGCCAGGCCGGCGGACGCCGCCTGGCCGTCCCGCCAGGGACAGGCACCCGCCCCACCTCCGACCGCGCGCGCGAAGGCCTCTTCTCCACCTGGCAGTCCCTCCTCGGCGGCCCCCTGGAGGGCGAACGCGTCCTCGACCTCTACGCGGGATCAGGAGCCGTCGGGCTGGAGGCCCTCTCCCGCGGCGCCGGCCACACCCTCCTCGTCGAGGCCGACGCCAAAGCCGTCCGCACGGTCCGGGAGAACGTCAGGAACCTCGGCCTCCCCGGCGCCGAGGTCAGAGCGGGCAAAGCAGAACAGATCATCCGCACCACACCACCCGGCGACCCGTACGACCTGGTCTTCCTCGACCCCCCGTACGCCGTCACGGACGACGATCTTCGGGAGATCCTCCTCACACTCCGCTCGGAGGGCTGGCTCGCCGAGGAAGCCCTCGTCACCGTGGAGCGCAGCACCAGAGGCGGCGAATTCCGATGGCCCGAGGGTTTCGAACCCCTCCGGGCCCGTCGCTACGGCGAGGGAACGTTTTGGTACGGTCGCGCCGCCTCTACGTGCGAAGACGCACGATGACCGGACCGGAGAGCGAGGGATCACAAGTGCGCCGCGCCGTCTGTCCCGGGTCGTTCGACCCGATCACCAACGGACACCTCGACATCATCTCCCGCGCCTCCAGGCTGTACGACGAGGTCTACGTCGCGGTGATGATCAACCAGTCGAAGAAGGGCCTGTTCGAGATCGACGAGCGGATCGACCTGATCCGCCGGGTCACCGCCGAGTACGGCAACGTCCGCGTCGAGGCCTTCCACGGCCTGCTCGTCGACTTCTGCAAGCAGCGCGACATCCCGGCCATCGTGAAGGGCCTGCGCGCGGTCAGCGACTTCGACTACGAGCTGCAGATGGCCCAGATGAACAACGGCCTCTCGGGCGTGGAGACCCTCTTCATCCCCACCAACCCCACCTACAGCTTCCTGTCGTCCTCCCTGGTCAAGGAGGTCGCGACCTGGGGCGGCGACGTCTCCCACCTGGTGCCCGCCGAGGTCCTCCAGGCCCTCACCGAGCGCCTGCGGAAGGACTGAACGCGTCCCGGGCGCCCCCCGGGAGCCTGACAAGCCGTCACCCGGTGTCCGCCGGTGACCCCGTGGCCGTACAGTCGTCCCGTCCGTCTCCAACGCATCTGTAGAGAGTGGCGAGCACACGGTGGACGTGCAGAAGAAGCTCGACGAGATCGTCACCGCGATCTCCGGCGCCCGGTCCATGCCCATGTCGGCCTCGTGCGTGGTCAACCGCGCCGAACTGCTCTCCATGCTGGAAGAGGTCCGCGCGGCGCTGCCCGACTCCCTCGCCCAGGCCCAGGAGCTGATCGGCGGCCGCGAGCAGATGGTCGAGCAGGCCCGCCAGGAGGCCCAGCGGATCATCGAGAGCGCGCACGCCGAGCGGGGCTCGCTGATCTCCGACACCGAGGTCGCCCGCCGCTCCCAGGCCGAGGCCGACCGGATCCTCGCCGAGGCCCGCCAGGAGGCCGAGGAGATCCGCGCCGAGGCCGACGACTACGTCGACTCCAAGCTCGCCAACTTCGAGGTCGTCCTCACCAAGACCCTCGGCTCCGTCGGCCGCGGCCGCGAGAAGCTCCTCGGCACCGGCCCCGGCACCGACGAGCAGGGCTACGAGGACGAGGACGCCCCCGAGCGCAGCCACGACCCGGAGACCCAGCGCCGTACCGCCGACGAGTACGTCGACGCCAAGCTCGGCGCGTTCGAGGCGGTCCTCGCCAAGACCCTGGAGGCCGTCGGCCGCGGCCGGCAGAAGCTGCACGGCCGGATCGCCACCGACGACCTCGGCGCCCTCGCCGACGACACCAGCACCGTCCAGCACTCCAGCGACGCCGACTACCTCGCCGGCCTGGCCGCCCTCGCGGAGGAGAAGCCCCCGGCCGAGCAGCCCGCCCAGCAGCAGGACTACGCACAGCCCCAGCCTGCCTACGGCTACCAGCAGCAGCCCGACCCCTACGGCGGCTACCAGCAGCCGGATTACGCCGCCCAGCAGGACCCGTACGGCTACCAGCAGGCCGATCCCTACGCCTACCAGGGCTACGACCCCCAGCAGGGCGGCTACGACCCGAACCAGGCACAGCAGCAGCCGCAGCAGGGGCACCAGAGCCACCAGGGCCACCAGGGATACGCCCTGGACGAGACCAGCCTCTTCGACACCAGCATGATCAGCGCCGAGCAGCTGCGGGCCTACGAGCAGGGCCGCGGCCAGGGCTGAGCACCGGATTGGGCCGACGGCGAAAGGTCCAGTATCCTGGCTCTTCGGTCGCGAGTACGTCCGCGATCACCGCTGCCCGGGAACACCGAAGGGCGGCGTCCCCCCGAGCTCAGCAGATCGAAAGCAGGAATGGCCCTGAACGCCCGCCTCGACCACCGCAACCCCCTCGTGTTCGACACGCACGAGCTGGGTCGGCGGCCTGGTGCGCTGCAGCGCCTGACCCGTACGGTCGACGCTCCCCAGGACCTCGGTATCAAGGGAGTCATCGGAGTGCCGGAAGGCGCCCCGGTGGAGCTGGAACTCCGCCTGGAGTCGGTCATGGAAGGGGTGCTCGTCACAGGCACCGCCCGTGCCACGGCCGAGGGGGAGTGCGTAAGGTGTCTGGAGCCGCTGGAGCAGCAGCTCGAAGCGGACTTCCAGGAGATGTTCTCGTACCCTGACGCCGACGACCGGGGCCGCGTGATCGCGGAACCGGGCGACGACGCCGAGGACGACGAGGACAGGCTCTTCCTCGAGGACGGCCTGTTCGACCTCGAGCCCGTGCTGCGTGATGCGGTGGTGCTCGCACTGCCGATGCAGCCGGTGTGCCAGGAAGACTGCCCTGGTCTGTGCGCCGAGTGCGGCGCGCGGCTGGCGGACGACCCGGACCACCACCACGACGCCGTCGACATCCGTTGGGCGGCATTGCAGGGACTCGCCGACACCATGTCGGACGGCGAGAAGGACGAGATGAGCGGCGCCGAAGCGGGCGTCGACGAGAAGCAGGAGAAGTAGCCGTGGCTGTTCCGAAGCGGAAGATGTCGCGCAGCAACACGCGCCACCGCCGGTCGCAGTGGAAGGCTGCGGTCCCCACCCTGGTTGCGTGCGAGCGCTGCCACGAGCCCAAGCTGCAGCACATCGCGTGCCCGTCGTGCGGCACCTACAACAAGCGCCAGGTCCTCGAGGTCTGAGCGGCTGGTGAGAGGCACTGTGTCCACGCCTAAGAACAAGTCTTCCCGCGTCAGCGGGAGTGCTCCGGCGGACAACCAGGCCTCGTCCCACACGCTTCTGGAAGGGCGGCTCGGCTACAAGGTCGAGTCCGCCCTTCTGGTGCGCGCACTGACCCACCGGTCGTACGCATACGAGAACGGCGGTCTGCCGACCAACGAGCGCCTGGAGTTCCTCGGGGACTCCGTCCTCGGCCTCGTGGTCACGGACACGCTGTACCGCACCCACCCCGACCTGCCGGAAGGCCAGCTGGCCAAGCTGCGGGCCGCGGTGGTGAACTCGCGTGCGCTCGCCGAGGTGGGCCGCGGGCTCGACCTGGGCTCCTTCATCCGGCTCGGCCGCGGTGAAGAGGGCACGGGCGGGCGGGACAAGGCGTCCATCCTGGCCGACACCCTGGAAGCGGTGATCGGCGCGGTCTACCTCGACCAGGGCCTGGACTCGGCGGCGGAGCTGGTGCACCGCCTGTTCGACCCCCTGATCGAGAAGTCCTCGAACCTCGGAGCCGGCCTGGACTGGAAGACCAGTCTCCAGGAGCTCACCGCGACCGAGGGGCTCGGCGTCCCCGAGTACCTGGTCACGGAGACCGGCCCCGACGACGAGAAGACCTTCACTGCTGCCGCCCGCGTCGGAGGCGTCTCGTACGGCACCGGCACCGGCCGCAGCAAGAAGGAGGCGGAGCAGCAGGCCGCCGAGTCCGCCTGGCGGTCCATCCGGGCCGCGGCGGACGAGCGCGCCAAGGCGGCGAAGGACGCCGAGGCGACGCAGACGGCAGCCGCGCAGGCCGCCCACACGGCCGTCGACGGCAGCACCGTCGACGGCTGAGACGAGCCGGCCGCCCGCACCGGGCGTCCGGCCACAGCACAGCGCACCCGAGCGCCCGCCCCTGCCCGGGGGCGGGCGCTCGGGTCGTCCGCAGGTTCGTGACGGGGGATGCCCATGCCCGAGTTGCCCGAGGTCGAGGTCGTACGGCGCGGCCTGGAGCGGTGGGTCGCCCACCGGACCGTCGCCGAGACCGAGGTGCTGCACCCGCGCGCCGTGCGCCGCCACCTCGGTGGCGCCGACGACTTCGCGCACCGGCTCAAGGGCCACCGCATCGGCGTCCCGAGCCGCCGAGGCAAGTACCTGTGGCTGCCCCTGGAGGACACGGACCAGTCGATCCTGGCCCACCTCGGCATGAGCGGCCAGCTGCTGGTCCAGCCGCACACGGCCCCGGACGAGAAGCACCTGCGCATCCGCGTCCGCTTCACCGACGCCCTCGACACCGAACTCCGCTTCGTCGACCAGCGCACCTTCGGCGGCCTGTCGCTGCACGACAACACCCCCGACGGGCTGCCCGACGTCATCGCGCACATCGCCCGTGACCCGCTCGACCCGCTCTTCGACGACGAGGCCTTCCACCAGGCGCTGCGCCGCAAGCGGTCCACGATCAAGCGGGCCCTGCTCGACCAGTCGCTGATCAGCGGCGTCGGCAACATCTACGCGGACGAGGCCCTGTGGCGCGCCCGCATCCACTACGAGCGCCCGACCGCGACCTTCACGCGCCCGCGCACCCTGATGCTCCTGGGCCACGTACGGGACGTGATGAACGCGGCCCTCGCCGTGGGCGGCACCAGCTTCGACAGCCTCTACGTCAACGTCAACGGCGAGTCGGGCTACTTCGACCGGTCCCTCGACGCGTACGGCCGTGAGGGCCTGCCCTGCCGGCGCTGCGGCACGCCCCTGCGCCGCCGGGCCTGGATGAACCGGTCGAGCTACTTCTGCCCGACGTGTCAGCGGGCGCCGCGGGTCTCGTCGTAGCGCTCGCGCGCGGCGAGCACGTCGTCCATCCGGCCTTCCACGAAGTGGATGAGGTCCAGCAGCCGCTCGGCGATCCCGCGCCCCAGCGGCGTCAGTTCGTAGTCCACGCGGGGCGGGTTGGTCGGCTGGGCCTCGCGGTGCACCAGGCCGTCGCGCTCCAGCGCGTGCAGCGTCTGGGAGAGCATCTTCTCGCTGACGCCGTCGACGCGGCGGCGCAGCTCGTTGAAGCGCAGCGAGCCCTCGTACAGGGCGCCCAGCGTGAGTCCGCCCCAGCGGCCCGTGACGTGCTCCAGCGTGCCGCGCGAGGGACAGGCCTTGGCGAACACGTTGTACGGGAGGTCGTCGAGCCCTTCCCCGCGCTCCTGGGTGGTGGTCATATGCCCAGCCTACGCCAGCACAGCGCTAACCAACAGGTTGCACTAACCAAAAGTTAGTGCTTTCCTTTGGTCATTGCTTCCGGCCTGCCTATTTCAGGAGTACGCACGTGACCACCCCTGTTGTCTCCCTTGCCTACCACTCCGGCTACGGCCACACCGCCGTCATCGCCGAGGCCGTCCGGGCCGGTGCCGTCGCGGCCGGCGCCGAGGTGCATCTGATCAAGGTCGACGAGATCACCGAGGAGCAGTGGGCGATCCTCGACCGCTCGGACGCCATCGTGTTCGGATCGCCGACCTACATGGGCACCGCGTCCGGGGCCTTCCACGTCTTCGCGGAGGCCACCTCGAAGCGCTGGGCCACCCAGGCGTGGAAGGACAAGCTGGCCGCCGGCTTCACCAACTCCGCCTCCAAGAGCGGCGACAAGCTGCACACCCTGCAGTACTTCCAGATCCTCGCCGCGCAGCTCGGCATGCACTGGGTCAACCTCGGCCTGCTCCCGGGCTGGAACAGCAGCACCGGCTCCGAGCACGACCTGAACCGCCTCGGCGTCTTCACCGGCGCCGCCGCCCAGACCAACGCCGACGAGGGCCCCGACGCCGTCCACAAGGCCGACATCGCCACGGCCGAGCAGCTGGGCCGCCGCGTGACGGAGACGGCCAGGGTCTTCCTCAGGGGCCTGGCCGCCGCCTGAGCCCCGTGCCGGGCCTCAGTAGCCGAAGTTCTGGGTCCACCAGGGACCGCCGGACCCGAACTCGACACCGACGCCCAGCGTCTTGAAGTCGCAGTTCAGGATGTTGGCGCGGTGGCCGGGGCTGTTCATCCAGGCGTCCATCACAGCCGCGGCGTCGGCCTGGCCGCGCGCGATGTTCTCGCCGCCGAGGTTGGATATCCCGGCCTTCTCGGCCCGGTCCCACGGCGTCCTGCCGTCCGGGTCGGTGTGGTCGAAGAAGCCCCGGGCGGCCATGTCCTCGCTGTAGTTCCGGGCCAGCTCGGCCAGCGCGCTGTTCGCGGCGAGCGGGCTGCAGCCCACCTTGGCGCGCTCCTCGTTCACCAGCGCGAGCACCTGGGCCGCCGCCGCGGACTCCCCGGAGAGCGCGGCGGAGGCGCTGGGCTTCCGCGGCGCCTTGGTGGCCGTGCGGGACGGCGGGTCGGCCGGCTTCTCGCTGGGGGTGGCCGCCGGCTGCTTCTTCTCCGGGGTCTTCTCCTGCGTCTTGTCCGGCTTCTGAGGCGTCTTCGTCGGCGCGGCGGAGGACTTCGACGCGGACGGCGACGGGGAGGCGGAGCGCTCCGCGTCCCGGCTGGTGGGGGCGTCGCCCCGGCTGTCGGCGCTGCCGGAGGTGCCGCCCTGCTCGATCGGGGTGTTCGTCGGCGTGTCCCCGGCCTGCACCTTGTCTGCGCCGCCGTTGCCGCCGAGCTTGTAGTTCTCGAGGCCGGGCACCGCGCCCGTGGCGACCGCGACCGTGCCGAGGGCGACCGCGGCGGACACGCCGAGCAGCCCGGTGCGCATCGGACGCGCGGCCTTCTTCCGGCGGCGGTGCGCGCCGGCGCGGCGGGCACCGCCATCGGGCGTGAAGCCGTCGCTCGCGAACCCGTCGGTGGTGAAGCGGTCGTTCGTGAAGCGGTCGTTCGCGAACCCGTCGCTCGCGAAGACGGCCGTGTCCTCGTAGCGGTCACCCGCCGCGGACGCCTCCGCCCCGAACAGGTAGGCCTCGCTCTTCGCGTAGCTCTCGGCGTACGCCTCCGGGTTCAGATAGGGCGCGATGCCCATCGTCGGAGCGTCTCCCGCGGTGGAGTGCAGCGGCTCGTGGCCCTCCGCGGCGCCGTCGGCCCGCGTGATCCCCGTGGCGGCGCGGCCGGCGGCGGAGCGTCGGTGGCGTCCCATGTCCTGGCCTTCCTCGTCCTGGCGGTCGACTCGTCCTCGAGATCAACACCAAACTCACTCGATCGTGTGAGTTTCATATGAGATTCGTTGAGGGGGGACGGTACCGCATGGCGCAAGTGGAGGAAGTGCCCGGAGGGAGATCAGGCGGTTAGGTTGCAGTCATGAGCGAGGATGTGCGACTGGTCGCCTGGGTGCGGGGACGCGTCCAAGGTGTGGGTTTCCGCTGGTTCACCCGGGCCAAGGCCCTGGAGATCGGCGGCCTGAGTGGTTTTGCTCTCAATTTGGGCGACGGACGGGTCCAAGTGGTCGCCGAGGGCGCGCGAGAGGGCTGTGAAGGCCTGCTGGAGTGGCTCCAGAGTGACGACACGCCCGGCCGCGTGGACGGTGTCACCGAGATCTGGGACACACCTCGCGGCGGCTACGACGGCTTCGCCATCCGCTGACCCCGTACCGCCGGGCGGGCACGCGGGCCGCCCACGGACAGGCCGCGGGACGCCGCCCCGGACGGAAACTCGCTGGTGATTGCCAGAACCGCTTGCCTTGGCAGGCTCCGCACGCAAGGATGATCGCCACGCCCCGAGGGCCCCGCAGAAGCCGCCGCACCGCCGTTCCCGGCCGTGTGTGCCCGGGTCGCCCGCCAATACGGGGCGTGATCGTGTTGACCGTCAAACTTTTTGGTGAGACGCTGAAAGCACCCCGCGCACCTTAGCTGTTTGGCATGGCTGAACGGCAGCACAACTCCAGGCCTGCCAGGCAGGGCGGGTGCGAATCCCTCACGACCCACACCGCATCGGTCGGTCACTCATTGTGGAGGACCATCCATCATGGCAAAGGCGCTTCTCGGTTACGTCGGCGGCTCCGACCCTCGACTCCTCGCCGAGATGCGACGGCTCCAGCAGCGCGTCCAGGACCTGGAATCCGAGCTCGTACGGATCCAGGCGGAGAACGAAGCGCTGACGGCTGCCGCTTCTCACGACAGGATCATGGAGAGCGTTGACGCACACCAGGCGGAGCCTGCGCTCACCTGATCACTGCATCGCTCCACAACAGCACAGCAGTGGTCGGGCCGCCCGTCACAACCGCTGAGTTGTCAGAAGTGCAAGGGACGCCCTCGGCGTCCCTTCTTTCTTTCCCCACGCATCCTTTCACCGTCTTTAACGTTTGGTGTGCCCTGCGCGTTCACCGGCGAAACCGCGGGTTCATGGAGTGAGACCAACCCGGGCGGTAGAGTCCGGCGGCGTGCACCTCAAGGCCCTGACCCTCCGCGGGTTCAAGTCGTTCGCCTCGGCCACCACACTCCGGTTCGAGCCGGGCATCACGTGCGTCGTCGGACCGAACGGCTCGGGCAAGTCCAACGTCGTCGACGCGCTCAGCTGGGTCATGGGCGAGCAGGGCGCCAAGTCGCTGCGCGGCGGCAAGATGGAGGACGTCATCTTCGCCGGCACCACCGGCCGCCCGCCCCTGGGCCGCGCCGAGGTGTCCCTGACCATCGACAACTCCGACGGGGCCCTGCCCATCGAGTACGCCGAGGTCACGATCACGCGGATCATGTTCCGCAACGGCGGCAGCGAGTACCAGATCAACGGCGACACCTGCCGCCTCCTCGACATCCAGGAACTGCTCTCCGACTCCGGCATCGGCCGCGAGATGCACGTCATCGTCGGGCAGGGCCAGCTCGACTCCGTGCTGCACGCCGACCCCATGGGCCGCCGCGCCTTCATCGAGGAGGCCGCCGGCGTCCTCAAGCACCGCAAGCGCAAGGAGAAGGCGCTGCGCAAGCTGGACGCGATGCAGGCCAACCTCGCCCGCGTCCAGGACCTCACGGACGAGCTGCGCCGCCAGCTCAAACCGCTGGGCCGACAGGCGGCGGTCGCGAGAAGGGCCGCCGTCATCCAGGCGGATCTGCGCGACGCCCGCCTGCGCCTCCTCGCCGACGACCTCGTCCGCCTCCGCGAAGCCCTCCAGGCCGAGGTCGCCGACGAGGCCGCGCTGAAGGAGCGCAAGGAGGCCGCCGAGCAGGAGCTGCGCAGGGCGCTCCAGCGCGAGGCCCTCCTGGAGGACGAGGTACGGCAGCTCACGCCGCGCCTGCAGCGCGCCCAGCAGACCTGGTACGAGCTCTCCCAGCTCGCCGAGCGGGTGCGCGGCACGATCTCGCTGGCCGACGCCCGGGTGAAGAGCGCCACCTCCGCACCTCCCGAGGAACGGCGCGGCCGCGACCCCGAGGACATGGAGCGCGAGGCCGCCCGCATCCGCGAGCAGGAGGCCGAACTCGAGGCGGCCCTTGAAGCCGCCGAACGCGCCTTGGAGGACACGGTCGCCCACCGTGCCGAGCTGGAGCGCGAACTGGCCCAGGAGGAGCGGCGCCTGAAGGACGCCGCCCGCGCCATCGCCGACCGGCGCGAGGGCCTGGCCCGGCTCAGCGGCCAGGTCAACGCGGCCCGCTCCCGCGCCGCCTCCGCCCAGGCCGAGATCGAACGCCTGGCCGCCGCCCGCGACGAGGCGCAGGAACGTGCCGTCACCGCCCAGGAGGAATACGAGGCGCTCAAGGCCGAGGTCGACGGCCTCGACGCCGGCGACGTCGCACTCGCCGAGCAGCACGAGGCCGCGAAACAGCAGCTCGCCGAGGCCGAGGCCGCCCTCACGGCAGCCCGGGAGGCCGCCACCTCGGCGGAACGTCGGCGCGCCGCCACCCAGGCCCGGCACGAGGCCCTGGCACTCGGCCTGCGCCGCAAGGACGGCACCGGGACACTGCTCGCGGCGAAGGACCGCCTCTCCGGCCTGCTCGGCCCGGCGGCGGAGCTCCTGACGGTGGCCCAGGGCCACGAGGTCGCCCTGGCCGCCGCGTTCGGGGCGGCGGCGGACGCCATCGCGGTCACGTCCCCGGCATCCGCGGCCGACGCGATCCGACTCCTCCGCAAACAGGACGGTGGCAGGGCCACCCTGCTCCTGGCAGGAGATGACGCCCTCAGGGGCGCGGGGCCGCATCAGACGTGCGGCTGCCGCCGCGTGGGCGCGACCAGCCACAACGGCGCCGCAGACACCCGCCACACCTACGCCGCAGACCTGGTCCGCGGCCCCACGGACCTCATGCCTGCCGTCAGGCGGCTGCTCCACGGCATCGTCGTCGTCGGCACCCTCGAAGACGCCGAGGACCTCGTCTACGCCCACCCCGACCTCACCGCCGTCACGGCCGAGGGCGACCTCCTCGGCGCCCACTTCGCCCACGGCGGCTCCGCGGGCGCCCCCAGCCTCCTCGAAGTGCAGGCCTCCGTCGACGAGGCCGCCGCCGAGCTGGAGGAGCTGGCCGTCCGCTGCGAGGAGCTGACCGAGGCCCAGCACGAGGCCGTCGAGCGGCGCAAGGAGTGCGCCGCGCTGGTCGAGGAGCTGGGGGAGCGGCGCCGGGCCGCCGACCGGGAGAAGTCGGCCGTCGCCCAGCAGCTCGGCCGGCTCGCCGGGCAGGCACGTGGCGCGGCGGGGGAGGCCGAGCGGTCCACCGCCGCCGCGGCCCGGGCCCAGGAGGCTCTCGACAAGGCCCTCCAGGAGGTCGAGGAACTCGCCGAGCGGCTCGCCGTCGCCGAGGAGATGCCGATCGAGGAGGAGCCCGACACCGCCGTGCGGGACCGGCTCGCCGCCGACGGCGCCAACGCCCGCCAGACCGAGATGGAGGCCCGGCTCCAGGTCCGTACGCACGAGGAACGGGTCAAGGGCCTCGCCGGCCGGGCCGACTCCCTCGACCGGGCCGCCCGCGCGGAACGCGAGGCACGCGCGCGTGCCGAGCAGCGGCGGGCCCGGCTGCGGCACGAGGCGGCGGTGGCGGAAGCCGTTGCGTCCGGCGCCCGGCAGCTCCTCGCGCACGTCGAGGTGTCCGTCGCCCGCGCCGACGAGGAGCGCACCGCCGCCGAGGCCGCCAAGGCCCGGCGCGAGCAGGACCTCGCCCGCGCCCGCACCGAGGGTCGCGACCTCAAGGCCGAACTCGACAAGTTGACGGATTCGGTCCACCGCGGCGAGGTACTCGGCGCCGAGAAGCGGCTGCGGATCGAGCAGCTGGAGACCAAGGCGCTGGAGGAGCTGGGTGTGGAACCGGCCGGGCTCGTCGCGGAGTACGGACCGCACCAGCTCGTGCCGCCCTCGCCCCCCGCCGAGGGGGAGGAGCTGCCGGAGGACCCCGAGCACCCCCGCAACCGGCCGAAACCGTTCGTCCGGGCCGAGCAGGAGAAGCGCCTGAAGGCCGCCGAGCGCGCCTACCAGCAACTCGGCAAGGTGAACCCGCTCGCGCTGGAGGAGTTCGCGGCGCTGGAGGAGCGCCACCAGTTCCTCAGCGAACAGCTGGAGGACCTGAAGAAGACCCGCGCCGACCTGCTCCAGGTCGTCAAGGAGGTCGACGAGCGGGTCGAGCAGGTCTTCACCGAGGCCTATCGGGACACCGCACGGGAGTTCGAGGGCGTCTTCAGTCGGCTGTTCCCCGGCGGTGAGGGGCGGCTGGTGCTGACCGACCCCGACAACATGCTCACCACGGGCGTGGACGTCGAGGCCCGGCCGCCGGGCAAGAAGGTCAAGCGGCTGTCCCTGCTCTCCGGCGGGGAGCGGTCGCTGACCGCCGTGGCCATGCTCGTGTCGATCTTCAAGGCGCGGCCCAGCCCGTTCTACGTCATGGACGAGGTCGAGGCCGCACTCGACGACACCAACCTCCAGCGGCTCATCCGGATCATGCAGGAGCTCCAGGAAGCCTCCCAGCTGATCGTGATCACGCACCAGAAGCGGACGATGGAGGTCGCCGACGCGCTCTACGGCGTCTCCATGCAGGGCGACGGTGTGTCGAAGGTCATCTCGCAACGCCTCCGCTAGATGGATGTGGTCTACACCGGTCTCACCTGCGGCTCTCGATGACTTCATTTCTTGAACACATCACTGACACATCCCTGCCTCAGATTCACGGCGGCTGCCCTATTGACTTCGAAACTTGAAGGCATAGTCTCGGCAACGTTCCTTTTACCTTCAGGTACCTTCAGGTGGCACCTCGAAGGGCTGACCCTCTCCGGCAGCGTTGCCGGTGGCCCGAGGAGTACACGTGACCAGCACAGCGCAGGCACCCCAGTCAGGAGCCAGGACGGCTCATCCCGAGCATCTCGGGCACGTCATCTTCATCGCGGCGGCGGCCGCGATGGGCGGTTTCCTCTTCGGCTACGACAGTTCCGTGATCAACGGCGCCGTCGAGGCCATCCGTGACCGCTACGACGTCGGCTCCGCGGCCCTCGCCCAGGTCATCGCCATCGCCCTCATCGGCTGCGCCGTCGGCGCCGCGACCGCCGGCCGCATAGCCGACCGCATCGGGCGCATCCGGTGCATGCAGATCGCCGCGATCCTCTTCACCGTCAGCGCCGTCGGCTCCGCGCTGCCCTTCGCGCTGTACGACCTCGCCTTCTGGCGCGTCGTCGGCGGCTTCGCCATCGGCATGGCCTCCGTGATCGGCCCGGCCTACATCGCCGAGGTAGCCCCACCCGCCTACCGCGGCCGGCTCGGCTCCTTCCAGCAGGCCGCGATCGTCATCGGCATCGCCGTGTCGCAGCTGGTCAACTGGGGCCTGCTGAACGCCGCCGACGGCGACCAGCGCGGCAAGCTGATGGGCCTGGAGGCCTGGCAGGTCATGCTGGGCGTCATGGTCATCCCGGCCATCCTCTACGGGCTGCTCTCCTTCGCCATCCCGGAGTCCCCGCGCTTCCTGATCTCCGTCGGCAAGCACGAGCGCGCCCGCGAGATCCTCACCGAGGTCGAGGGCAAGGACATCGACCTGGACGCCCGTGTCGCCGAGATCGAGGGCGCCATGAAGAGCGAGCACAGGTCGAGCTTCAAGGACCTGCTCGGCGGCAGCTTCTTCTTCAAGCCGATCGTCTGGATCGGCATCGGCCTCTCGGTCTTCCAGCAGTTCGTCGGCATCAACGTCGCGTTCTACTACTCCTCGACGCTGTGGCAGTCGGTCGGCGTCGACCCGACGGACTCGTTCTTCTACTCCTTCACCACGTCGATCATCAACATCGTCGGCACCGTCATCGCGATGATCTTCGTCGACCGCATCGGCCGCCGGCCGCTCGCGATCATCGGCTCGGTCGGCATGGTCGTCGGCCTGGCGCTGGAGGCCTGGGCGTTCTCCCACCACCTGGTCGACGGCAAGCTGCCGGCCACGCAGGGCTGGATCGCCCTGATCGCCGCGCACGTCTTCGTCCTCTTCTTCGCCCTGTCCTGGGGCGTGGTCGTCTGGGTCATGCTCGGCGAGATGTTCCCCAACCGGATCCGCGCCGCCGCCCTGGGCGTGGCCGCCGCCGCGCAGTGGATCGCCAACTGGGCCATCACCGCGAGCTTCCCGTCGCTGGCCGACTGGAACCTCTCCGTGACGTACGTGATCTACACGGCGTTCGCCGCGCTCTCGATCCCGTTCGTGCTGAAGTTCGTCAAGGAGACGAAGGGCAAGGCCCTGGAGGAGATGGGCTGAGCCCGTCCCGCGCACTCGGGGAGGAGGGCCAAAGTCCCCGCTGCCCCTCTCCCCGTAACCCGCCGCCGCCCCGGTTCGGCCACTGCCCGAGCCGGGGCGGCGGTCCGTCGTCTCACCACACGATGACGCCGCCCTCGATCATCCGGGCGTGCAGGGCGGCCACCTCCAGGTTCCGCAGCCGTCTCACGAGCCCGCGCCGGTGCTCCTCGAAATCCCGCGGGCCCCGGGTGGCCTCGGTGATCGCGTCGAGCCGGTCGCGCAGCAGGGCCACCTCGCGCAGGAACGCCGCGACGTCGTCGACCTCGACCTCCAGGTCGTCGCAGGCCAGCACCGGGAGGAAGCGGGCAACCCGCCGCACGGACCGCCTCCGACCCCCACACCACGGTCCGCCAGGACTCGAACCCGGCCGAGTCGTCGCGCCCCTCGGGGACGTCGAGGATCCGCAGCCGTCCGTCCGGCTCGCGCAGAAACACGTCGACCGACAAGCTCATGGCCCCAGTGGATCACCGGCCGGGCGCGACGGACCACCGGTCATGCGCCGGCCTCAGCCCTCCAGGACCGGCAGCACCCGCTCGCAGAACAGCTGGAGACTCCGCCACCCCTCCTCCACCGGCATCCCGCCCGCCAGCGGATGCAGGACGTAGGAGTCCAGCCCCAGCCCCGCGCACTGCTCCGGCGAGAGGATCCGGTACACGCCCTCCCCGCGCAGCTCCTCGACGGTCGTCGCGGCCGACTTCACCGCCGAGCGCACCCCGCCCGACTGCCAGGCGGCGTACGTCCGCGCCTCGTGCAGGAAGTGCCGGCCGTACTCCGCCCAGGCTCGGTCCGGGTCCTCGGCGACGTGCAGCAGGGGTGTCTCGGCCGCGGGCATCATGACCCAGCCCTCGGTGCCGTACTCGACGAGCCGCTCCTTGTAGTACGCCTCCAGCTCCGGCAGGTGCGCGCTGGGGAAGAAGGGCAGGCCGAGCCGGGCGGCCCGGCGGGCGGCGGCCCTGGAGGAGCCGCCGACCAGGAGCAGCGGGTGCGGGTCGGTGAACGGGCGCGGGGTGATCCGGACCGTGCGGCCCCGGTAGGAGAACGGCTCACCCGTCCAGGCCTTCAGCAGCGTCTCCAGCAGTTCGTCCTGGAGCTTCCCGCGCCGGGTGAAGTCCACGCCGAACTGCTCGTACTCCTCCGGCCGGTACCCGATCCCGGCGACCGTCACCAGCCTGCCCTTGCTCAGCAGGTCCAGCACGGCGATCTCCTCGGCCAGCCGCAGCGGGTCGTGCAGCGGGCCGATGATCGCCGAGACGGTGACCACGACACGCCGGGTCGCGCCGAAGACGGCTCCCGCGAAGGCGAACGGCGACGGCAGCCAGTTGTTGTCGGCCCCGTGGTGCTCCTCCGTCTGCACGGTGGTCACGCCCCGGTCGTCGGCGTACGCGGCCATCTCCAGGGCCGCCCGGTACCGGGCGCCGAGCTCGGCGGGGGAGGCCCCGGGGGCGACGAGGTTGAAGCGTGCGACCGTGACGGGCATGGCGGCGTCTCCCTTCACCGGGCGGGTGTCCGGGGGACGTTAGCTGACGGGGCGTCAGACATCCAGGGGTGTGGAGATCCGGCGGGCCTCGATCCTTCGGGGCGGTGCGCGCAGGGTGACCCGGGGCCCCATGACTGATACTGGACGCGTTATGGACATCGTCATCCTTGCTGTAGTCATCGCCGTGGTCGTGCTCGGCGCGCTCGGCGGGCTCATCGTCGGCAGCCGGCGCAAGAAGCAGCTGCCGCCGCCCCCGCCCGCGGCGCCCGACATCACCGCCCCACCGGCCGAGCCGCACGTCGGCGACGAGGCCGAGACGCCGCGGGAGGAACCGCGGCGCACGATAGAGGAGGTGGATCTTCCGGACGGCTCGGCTCCGGTCGTCGTCGAGGAGCCCCCCGCCGAAGCTCCCGAGATCGAGATCCCGGAGCCCACCGCGGGCCGCCTGGTCCGGCTGCGGGCCCGGCTCTCCCGCTCGCAGAACGCCCTCGGCAAGGGCCTGCTCACCCTGCTGTCCCGCGAGCACCTCGACGAGGACACCTGGGAGGAGATCGAGGACACGCTGCTCACCGCCGACGTCGGCGTGCAGCCCACCCAGGAGCTGGTCGAGCGGCTGCGCGAGCGCGTGAAGGTGCTCGGCACGCGCACCCCCGAGGAACTGCGCACCCTGCTCCGCGAGGAGCTCGTCACGCTGGTCGGCCGCGACATGGACCGCGCGGTCAAGACCGAGCCCGAGGACCGCAAGCCCGGCATCGTGATGGTCGTCGGCGTCAACGGCACCGGCAAGACCACCACGACCGGCAAGCTCGCCCGCGTCCTGGTCGCCGACGGCCAGAGCGTGGTGCTCGGCGCCGCCGACACCTTCCGGGCCGCCGCCGCCGACCAGCTCCAGACCTGGGGCGAGCGCGTCGGCGCCTACACCGTGCGCGGACCGGAGGGCGGCGACCCGGCCTCCGTGGCCTTCGACGCGGTCAAGGAGGGCAAGGAGATGGGCGCGAACGTCGTGCTCATCGACACCGCCGGCCGGCTGCACACCAAGACCGGCCTCATGGACGAGCTCGGCAAGGTCAAGCGGGTCGTGGAGAAGCAGGCCCCGGTCGACGAGGTGCTGCTCGTGCTCGACGCCACCACCGGCCAGAACGGCCTGGTCCAGGCCCGGGTCTTCGCCGAGGTCGTCGACATCACCGGCATCGTCCTCACCAAGCTCGACGGCACCGCCAAGGGCGGCATCGTGGTCGCGGTCCAGCGGGAGCTGGGCGTCCCGGTCAAGCTGGTCGGGCTCGGCGAGGGCGCGGACGACCTCGCGCCGTTCGAGCCGGAGGCGTTCGTTGACGCCCTGATCGGGGAGTGAGCCCGGCACCCGCCGAGGCAGGACCTCCGAAGAACCGCATCCGCGCGCGAGAAGCGCCCGCCCCCGAGGTGCAGTCGGGGACGGGCGCTTCGCTCTGTGTCCTTGCCGTGCCTACGCCCGTGACCGGTGCGCCACATACGCCAGCGTGCCCAGCACCAGGCGGGCCTCCGGCGGGCGGGACGCGGAGTCCAGGGCGGGGGAGCGCAGCCAGCGGACCGGGCCGAGGCCGCCGCGGTCCGAGGGCGGTGCCGTGATGTGCGTGCCGGGGCCGAGGCCGCGCAGGTCGAGGGCGTCCGGGTCGTCCCAGCCCATGCGGTAGAGGAGCCCGGGCAGGTCGGCGGCGGCACCGGGGGCGACGAAGAAGTGGGCGCGGCCGTCCGGGGTCGCCGCGACCGGGCCGACGGGCAGGCCCATGCGCTCCAGCCGGGCCAGGGCGCGGCAGCCGGCGGGTTCGGCCACCTCGATGACGTCGAACGCTCGGCCGACCGGCAGCATCACCGAGGCGCCGGGGTACTCGCTCCAGGCCTCGGTCACCTCGTCCAGCGTCGCCCCGGCCGGGATCACCGGTGCGAAGTCGAGCGGATGCGCGCCGGGCGCCGGGCAGTCACGGCGGCCGCAGGAGCAGGCGCCCGCCGACGCCCGGGCACCCGGCACCACGTCCCAGCCCCACAGCCCGGTGTACTCGGCCACGGCGGTGCCGTCCGACGTGCGGCCGCGGCGGCGGGAGCCGGTCCGGATGTCGCGCATGCCCCGGCTGATGCCGATCGTGAAGCCCATACCCCCTCCAACGGGTCCGACGCACCCACGGTTACGCAGCGGACGCGACATGTGACTCTCCGTTTCCGCCTTCCCGACGGAGGCCGGTTCACTCGGCGCCCGGAAGTGTCCAGGGTGGTGTGCCTGACGACGCGCGCCCCCGAGTGCATCGCTGCACCCGCTCCTGGGTGTCCTGTGTCAAGTGAATCGCGCGCAGGCGTACGTGAGTTCATTCGATGGGGTGGCGAATGGTGGCGTTTACGTGTGAGCCATGGCTGGACGGGTGATCGTAGGATTACTTTGTGTGCACGAGGCCTGGGGGCACATGCGCTCGTGGGTATGCCGGAGGCAAGTCGTCTTTCCGTTCGAAGGGTGACAAGGGCCGGACGGACGGCCGTACGAACCGGCATGCTGATAGGGCTTGGCGCACTCGGCGACAAGTGGTCTCAGGGATGGGGGCGTTCCAGTGAGCGGCAACGGCGGAAGCGGGACGAACGCTGCACACGCGACGCACACTGACAAGCGCCCGAACGAGCTGCTCACCTCCTGGTTCGTGCGCAGCGGCTGGTCCAAGGGCGAGCTCGCCCGCCAGGTCAACCGCAGGGCGCGGCAGTTGGGCGCCAACCACATCTCCACCGACACCTCGCGCGTGCGCCGCTGGCTCGACGGCGAGAACCCGCGCGAGCCGATCCCCAGGATCCTCTCCGAGCTGTTCTCGGAGCGCTTCGGCGTCGTCGTCTCCGTCGAGGACCTGGGGCTGCGCACGGCGCGTCAGTCACCCTCCGCGACCGGTGTCGACCTGCCCTGGACGGGCCCGCAGACCGTGGCCCTGCTCAGCGAGTTCTCGCGCAGCGACCTGATGCTGGCGCGGCGCGGCTTCCTCGGGAGCTCGCTGGTCCTGTCTGCGGGCCCGGCCCTCATCGAGCCGATGCAGCGCTGGCTCGTCCCCTCGCCCCCGGCGCCGCGGTCCGAGCCCGACCCCGCGGTCGGTGCGGGGCGCGCCCGCGGCCGGCTCTCCAAGCCGGAGCTGGACCTGCTGGAGTCCACGACGGTGATGTTCCGGCAGTGGGACGCCCAGTGCGGCGGCGGCCTGCGCCGCAAGGCGGTCGTCGGCCAGCTGCACGAGGTGACCGACCTGCTCCAGGAACCCCAGCCCGAGGCCACCACCCGGCGCCTGTTCAAGGTCGCCGCCGAGCTCGCCGAGCTGGCGGGCTGGATGTCGTACGACATCGGGCTGCAGCCGACCGCGCAGAAGTACTTCGTCCTCGCGCTGCACGCGGCCAAGGAGGCCGGTGACCGGCCGCTGGGCTCCTACGTCCTGTCCAGCATGAGCCGCCAGATGATCCACCTCGGCCGGCCCGACGACGCGCTGGAGCTGATCCACCTCGCGCAGTACGGCAGCCGGGACTGCGCGAGCCCGCGCACCCAGTCGATGCTGTATGCGATGGAGGCCCGCGCCTACGCCAACATGGGGCAGCCCGGGAAGTGCAAGCGGGCGGTCCGGATGGCCGAGGACACCTTCGCCGAGGCCGACGAGTGGGACGAGCCGGACCCCGACTGGATCCGCTTCTTCTCCGAAGCCGAGCTCTACGGCGAGAACTCCCACTCGTACCGCGACCTGGCCTACGTGGCCGGCCGCAGCCCCACCTACGCCTCGCTGGCCGAGCCCTTGATGAAGCGGGCCGTGGAGCAGTTCGCCGAGGACGACGAGCACCAGCGGTCGTATGCGCTGAACCTGATCGGCATGGCCACCGTGCACCTCCTCCAGCGCGAGCCCGAGCAGAGCACGGTCTACGCGGCCCAGGCCATGCAGGTGGCCAAGAAGGTGCGTTCCGAGCGCGTCAACACCCGTATCCGAAAGACGGTCGACACCGCCGCACGCGACTTCGGCGACCTCGGCGAGGTCGTCGACCTCACCGAGCGGCTCGCCGCCGAGCTGCCCGAGACCGCCGAGGCGGTCTGAGACCACCCGGCCCCCGAACCCCGGCCGCGGCCGGCCCTCCCGAACTGCCCGACTCGGCTCCCCCATGCCAGGTCATCGGAAGGCCGACCGCGGCCGGCCCGTGTGTCCAGGGCCGCCCGGACGGAAGGTTGCGCCACGATAACGATCGGCGCGCCCGCAATCCGGCAGTTCATCGACGCGTAACACAGCAGGCGCCTTCGTCACGGCCGCGAAACAACGAGGGGCTTCCACCGAAACCGCGCTGCGCCAATCTCGTGGCGCATAACCGGCCCACCCCTCATTCCGCTCGAGGCTTCGCCCGCACGGGGCCGTACCAACGACGAGGAGACGCCGATGGCACCAGCCATCACCCTTGCCGCAGAAGCACCCAAGCTGTCTGCCGCCAACACAGGGTTCATGCTCATCTGTTCCGCCCTGGTGATGCTCATGACCCCGGGCCTGGCCTTCTTCTACGGAGGCATGGTCCGCGTCAAGAGCACCCTGAACATGCTGATGATGAGTTTCATCAGCCTCGGGATCGTCACCATCCTGTGGGTGCTGTACGGCTTCTCGATGGCGTTCGGCACCGACTCCGGCAGCCTCATCGGCTGGAACTCCGACTGGGTCGGCCTCGGCAACATCGGCCTGACCGAGCTGTGGGACGGCTACACCATCCCGGTGTTCGTGTTCCTGGTGTTCCAGCTGATGTTCGCGATCATCACGCCCGCCCTGATCAGCGGTGCCCTCGCGGACCGCGTGAAGTTCAGCGCCTGGGCCCTGTTCATCGCCCTGTGGGCCACGGTCGTCTACTTCCCGGTCGCGCACTGGGTCTGGGGCGCCGGCGGCTGGGCCTTCGAGCTCGGTGTGATCGACTTCGCCGGTGGTACGGCGGTCCACATCAACGCCGGTGCCGCCGCGCTCGGCGTGATCCTGGTCATCGGCAAGCGCGTCGGCTTCAAGAAGGACCCGATGCGCCCGCACAGCCTCCCGCTGGTCATGCTCGGCGCCGGTCTGCTGTGGTTCGGCTGGTTCGGCTTCAACGCCGGCTCCTGGCTCGGCAACGACGACGGCGTCGGCGCGCTGATGTTCGTCAACACGCAGATCGCCACCGCCGCCGCCATGCTGGCCTGGCTCGCCTACGAGAAGATCCGCCACGGCGCGTTCACCACGCTGGGCGCCGCCTCCGGCGCGGTCGCCGGTCTGGTCGCCATCACCCCGGCCGGTGGCGCGGTCACCCCGCTCGGCGCGATCGCCGTCGGCGTCATCGCCGGTGTGCTGTGCGCCATGGCCGTCGGCCTGAAGTACAAGTTCGGCTACGACGACTCGCTCGACGTCGTCGGCGTCCACCTGGTCGGAGGTGTCGTCGGCTCCCTGCTCATCGGCTTCTTCGCCAGCGGCAAGGGCCAGTCCGAGGTCGAGGGCCTCTTCTACGGCGGCGGCCTGACCCAGTTCTGGAAGCAGTGCGCCGGTGTCTTCGCGGTGCTCGCCTACTCCCTGATCGTCTCCGCGATCCTCGCCTTCATCCTCGACAAGACCATCGGCATGCGGGTCACCGAGGACGACGAGGTCGCCGGCATCGACCAGGCCGAGCACGCCGAGACCGCATACGACTTCAGCGGCGCCGGTGGCGGTGCCGCCAAGACCGCAGCCGTGGCGGCCGCAGCGGCCGGCGCCGAGAGCAAGAAGGTGGACGCATGAAGCTCATCACCGCCGTCGTCAAGCCGCACCGGCTCGACGAGATCAAGGAGGCCCTGCAGGCCTTCGGAGTGCACGGCCTGACGGTCACCGAGGCCAGCGGCTACGGTCGTCAGCGGGGCCACACCGAGGTCTACCGCGGTGCCGAGTACACCGTCGACCTGGTCCCCAAGATCCGCATCGAGGTCCTGGTCGAGGACGACGACGCCGAGCAGCTGATCGACGTCGTGGTCAAGGCGGCCCGCACCGGCAAGATCGGTGACGGCAAGGTCTGGTCCATCCCGGTCGACACGGCCGTACGGGTCCGGACCGGCGAGCGCGGCCCCGACGCGCTCTGAGGCAGGCAAACAGAACAGGAGTCGCTGGGTGACGGGTACGGACGTGCAGAAGGAAGCAGAGGACTCGGGACCCAGCGGCTACGCGGCGGCCCGGCTGCGTCTCCTCACCGAGGAGGCGCGGTCCGGGCCGCCGCGCCGTGCGGCCCTGGCCGAACTGACCGACGACTGGCTCTCCGGCCTGTTCACCGCGGGCGCCGAGGGGCTGCGCGGGGCCTCCCTGGTCGCCGTCGGCGGCTACGGCCGCGGTGAACTGTCCCCCCGCAGCGACCTCGACCTGCTCCTGCTGCACGACGGCAGCGACACCAAGGCGGTCGCCGCCCTCGCCGACCGGCTCTGGTACCCGGTGTGGGACCTGGGACTGGACCTCGACCACTCCGTCCGCACGCCCGCCGAGGCCCGCAAGACGGCCGGCGAGGACCTCAAGGTGCAGCTCGGCCTGCTGGACGCCCGGCACATCGCCGGCGACCTCGGTCTGACGGCGGGACTGCGCACGGCCGTCCTCGCCGACTGGCGCAACCAGGCGCCCAAGCGCCTGCCCGAACTCCAGGAACTGTGCGCCGAACGCGCCGAGCGGCAGGGCGAGCTGCAGTACCTGCTGGAGCCCGACCTCAAGGAGGCCCGCGGCGGGCTGCGGGACGCCACCGCCCTGCGCGCCGTCGCCGCCTCCTGGCTCGCCGACGCCCCGCGCGAGGGTCTCGCCGACGCCCGGCGCCGCCTCCTCGACGTCCGGGACGCCCTGCACCTGGCCACCGGGCGGGCCACCGACCGGCTCGCCCTCCAGGAGCAGGACCAGGTCGCCGCCGAACTCGGCCTGCTCGACGCGGACACGCTGCTGCGGCAGGTCTACGAGGCGGCCCGGGTCGTCTCGTACGCCAGTGACGTCACCTGGCGCGAGGTGGGGCGCGTGCTGCGGTCGCGCGCCGTGCGGCCCCGGCTGCGCGCCATGCTGGGCGGCGGGAAACCGGCCCCCGAGCGGTCGCCCCTGGCGGAGGGCGTGGTCGAGCAGGACGGCGAGGTCGTGCTCGCCCGTGCCGCCCGCCCCGAGCGCGATCCCGTCCTGCCGCTGCGCGCCGCCGCGGCCGCCGCGCAGGCCGGACTCCCGCTCTCCCTGCACGCCGTACGGCGGATGGCGGCCACCGTGCGCCCGATCCCCACGCCCTGGCCCGCCGAGGCCCGGGAACAGCTCGTCACCCTGCTCGGCTCCGGCCGCCCGACCGTCGAGGTCTGGGAGGCGCTGGAGGCCGAGGGGCTGATCACCCGGCTGCTGCCCGACTGGGAGCGGGTCCGCTGCCGGCCGCAGCGCAACGCCGTGCACCTGTGGACCGTCGACCGGCACCTCATCGAGACCGCCGTGCGCGCCTCCGAGTTCACGCGCCGGGTCAGCCGGCCCGACCTGCTGCTGGTCGCCGCTCTGCTGCACGACATCGGCAAGGGCTGGCCCGGCGACCACTCGGTGGCCGGCGAGATCATCGCCAAGGACGTCGCCGCCCGCATCGGCTTCGACCGCCACGACGTGACCGTCATCGCCACCCTCGTACGCCATCACCTGCTGCTGATCGAGACGGCCACCCGCCGGGACCTGGAGGACCCGGCCACCGTGCGCTCGGTCGCCGAGGCCGTCGGCTCGCCGGGCACCCTGGAACTGCTGCACGCGCTCACCGAGGCCGACGCCCTGGCCACCGGCCCGGCCGCCTGGTCGTCCTGGCGGGGTTCGCTCGTGGCGGACCTCGTCAAGCGGGTCTCGGCGGTGCTCGCCGGGGACGCCCCGGACGACCCCGAGGACGCCGCTCCGACCGCCGAGCAGGAGCGGCTCGCCATCGAGGCCGTCGCGACCGGCGGCCCGGTCCTCGCCCTGCGGGCCCAGACCGAGCCGCCCGCCGGGCAGGAACCGTCCGGCGACCCCGAGCCGCTCGGAGTGGAACTGCTCATCGCCGTGCCCGACCAGCCGGGCGTGCTGCCCGCGGTGGCCGGGGTCCTCGCCATGCACCGGCTGACCGTGCGGACCGCCGAGCTGCGCTCCCTGACCCTCCCGGACGGCGTCGACGGCTCCGTCCTGCTGCTGGACTGGCGGGTCGCCGCCGAGTACGGCTCCCTGCCGCAGGCCGCCCGCCTCCGCGCCGACCTCGTGCGGGCCCTGGACGGCTCCCTGGACATCGCCGGCCGCCTCGCCGAACGGGACGCGGCCTATCCGCGCCGCCGGGGCGTCGTCGCGCCGCCGCCGAGGGTGTCGGTCCACCCGGCCGCCTCCCGGCTGGCCACGGTCATCGAGGTCCGCTCCCAGGACGCCCCCGGCCTGCTGTTCCGCATCGGCCGCGCCCTGGAGGACGCGAGCGTGCGGGTGCGCAGCGCGCACGTCTCGACCCTCGGCGCCAACGCCGTCGACGCCTTCTACGTGACCGGTCCGGAGGGCGCGCCGCTGCCCGCCGACGAGGCGGCGGCGGTGGCGCGGAAGCTGGAGGAGACACTGCGTGGGTGAGGGCGACCCGGCGACTTGTCACGCCGGGATACCCTGGAGGGCGATTCCCCAGTCTGTCTCCGACCCCGAGGACCGCGAGCGCCGTGTTCGATACTCTTTCCGATCGCCTCTCAGCGACCTTCAAGAACCTGCGCGGCAAGGGACGGCTCTCCGAGGCGGACATCGACGCCACGGCGCGCGAGATCCGCATCGCGCTCCTCGAGGCGGACGTGGCGCTTCCGGTCGTCCGGACGTTCATCAAGAACGTCAAGGAGCGCGCCCTCGGCGCCGAGGTCTCCAAGGCGCTGAACCCGGCCCAGCAGGTCCTCAAGATCGTCAACGAGGAACTGGTCACCATCCTCGGCGGCGAGACCCGGCGCCTCCGCTTCGCCAAGCAGCCGCCCACCGTGATCATGCTGGCGGGTCTGCAGGGTGCCGGTAAGACCACCCTCGCGGGCAAGCTCGGCCGCTGGCTGAAGGAGCAGGGCCACTCCCCGCTGCTGGTCGCCTGTGACCTCCAGCGCCCCAACGCCGTCAACCAGCTCAGCGTCGTCGCCGAGCGCGCCGGCGTCGGCGTCTACGCGCCGGAGCCGGGCAACGGCGTCGGCGACCCCGTCAAGGTCGCCAAGGACTCCATCGAGCACGCGAAATCCAAGGTCCACGACATCGTCATCGTCGACACCGCCGGCCGCCTCGGCATCGACCAGGAGATGATGCAGCAGGCCGCGGACATCCGCGACGCGGTCTCCCCGGACGAGATCCTGTTCGTCGTCGACGCGATGATCGGTCAGGACGCCGTCAACACCGCCGAGGCCTTCCGCGACGGCGTCGGCTTCGACGGCGTGGTGCTCTCCAAGCTCGACGGCGACGCCCGCGGTGGTGCCGCCCTGTCGATCCGGCAGATCACCGGCAAGCCGATCATGTTCGCGTCGAACGGGGAGAAGCTCGAGGACTTCGACGCCTTCCACCCGGACCGGATGGCCTCCCGCATCCTCGACATGGGTGACCTGCTCACCCTGATCGAGCAGGCGGAGAAGACCTTCGACCAGGCCGAAGCCCAGAAGATGGCCGAGAAGCTGGCCTCCAAGAAGGGCCAGGACTTCACCCTCGACGACTTCCTGGCCCAGATGGAGCAGGTCAGGAAGATGGGCTCCATCTCCAAGCTGCTCGGCATGCTCCCGGGCATGGGCCAGATCAAGGACCAGATCAACAACCTCGACGAGCGGGACGTCGACCGCACGGCGGCCATCATCAAGTCGATGACCCCGGGCGAGCGCCAGGACCCGACGATCATCAACGGCTCCCGCCGCGCCCGTATCGCGCGGGGTTCCGGTGTCGAGGTCAGCGCGGTGAAGAACCTGGTCGAGCGGTTCTTCGAGGCCCGCAAGATGATGTCCCGCATGGCCCAGGGCGGCGGCATGCCGGGGATGCCCGGGATGCCGGGCATGGGCGGCGGTCCCGGCCGGACGAAGAAGAAGCAGAAGCAGGCCAAGGGCAAGCAGCGCTCCGGCAACCCGATGAAGCGCAAGCAGCAGGAGCAGGAGGCCGCCGCCCGCCGCGCGGCCGCCGCCGAGGCCGGAGGCGCCTTCGGGCTGCCGCAGCAGGGCGGCAAGGACTTCGAACTCCCCGACGAGTTCAAGAAGTTCATGGGCTGACGGTCCCCGCCGCACGCCACCGGCCCGCTCCGCACGACACCGAGGGCGCCCCTTGCCCCAAGGGGTGCCCTCGCGGCCGTTCCGTCAGGCTCCGGGCGTCACGGCGTCCGGGCGATCAGATACCGGAACACGTTCGGCATCCACACCGTCCCGTCCCGCCGCTGGTGCGGATGGAGCGCCTCGGTCAGCTCCTTGTCCACCTGCACCTGGTCCGTCGCCGTCATCGCCGCGTCGAACAGCCCCGTCGACTTCAGCCCGCGCACCGCGCTGTCCACGTCCGCGTACCCGAACGGGCACGCCACCCGCCCCGAGCCGTCCGGCTTCAGCCCGGCCCGCTGGGCGACCTCCTCCAGGTCGTCGCGCAGGGCGGGACGCCAGCTGCCCGAGGCGCGCAGCGGCTCCGCCAGCTTCGTGGCCACCCGCAGCACGGACGTCGTGGCGCAGCGCTCGGGCGGGCCCCAGCCCGCCAGCACCACGGCCGCACCCCGCTCGGCGAGCGGCGTCGCCTCCGCGAGCAGCCCGCCCAGCCCCTCCGCGTCGCCCGCGAGGCACCCGATCGGCTCGAAGGCGGTCAGGAGGCTGTACGCGGGAGCGCCCGGCTCCCGTGTGTCCCGGGGCGAGCCCTCGACCAGCCGGGTGCCCGCACGCCCGCGCGTGCTCCCCGCCTCGGGCAGCAGCCGCTCCCGTGCGAGAGCCATTCTTTCGGGGGAAGCGTCGACACCGGTGACCGCCGCTCCCCGGGCGGCGGCCATCAGCAGGGCGAGCCCGGAACCGCAGCCCAGGCCGAGCAGCCGCGTGGCGGGACCCACGTCCAGTCGCTCGTAGACGGCCTCGTAGAGCGGTACGAGCATCCGCTCCTGGATCTCGGACCAGTCACGCGCGCGTGCACGCAGGTCCACGCGGGGTGCGGCCCCCGCGTGAGGCAGGTGCTGCCGCACGAGCGTAGGTGTCATAAGTAAGCGCCCCAATCCGCCGAGAGTTGCCTCTTGCCCGATTCCATGGCCCCCGTGACAGTGCGCTCGCACTACCCCCGTATGCCAGGAAACTCCCCCCTCGACCTGTCGTCCAGTGGAATGGGCCCCGGCTTGTGAGTTGTCATGTGCCTATGGCGAGATTTCACATTCCGGCAACCTGGGCCCGTACCATCGCGCCATGGCCAAAGCACCTGTTCTCACTCCCCGGGCGGACGATTTCCCGCGCTGGTACCAGGATTTGATCACCAAGGCGGAACTCGCCGACAACGGTCCGGTGCGCGGCACCATGGTCATCCGACCGTACGGGTACGGGCTCTGGGAGCGGATGCAGGCCGAGATGGACGCCCGCATCAAGGAGACGGGCACCCAGAACGCGTACTTCCCCCTGCTGATCCCGCAGTCGTACCTGACCAAGGAGGCGGACCACGTCGAGGGCTTCGCGCCCGAGCTGGCCGTGGTCACGCACGGCGGCGGCAAGGAACTCGAGGAGGCCGCCGTGGTCCGGCCCACCTCCGAGATGATCATCAACGACTACTTCTCCAAGTGGGTGCAGAGCTACCGCGACCTGCCCCTGCTCATCAACCAGTGGGCGAACGTCGTGCGCTGGGAACTCCGGCCCCGCCTCTTCCTGCGCACGACCGAGTTCCTCTGGCAGGAGGGCCACACCGCGCACGCCACGTACGAGGAGGCGCGCGATTTCGCCGCGCATATCCACCGGCGGGTCTACGAGGACTTCATGGTGAACGTCCTCGCCATGGATGTCGTCCCCGGCCGCAAGACCGTCAAGGAACGGTTCGCGGGCGCCGTCAACACCCTCACCCTCGAAGGCATGATGGGCGACGGCAAGGCCCTCCAGATGGCCACGAGCCACGAACTGGGCCAGAACTTCGCCAAGGCCTTCGACACCCGGTACCTGTCCAGGGAGGGGCGGCAGGAACTGGTCTGGCAGACCTCCTGGGGCTCCACCACCCGCATGATCGGCGCCCTGGTGATGATGCACGGCGACGACCACGGCCTGCGCGTCCCGCCCCGGCTGGCGCAGATCCAGGCCGTGGTGCTCGCGATCAAGGGCGATGAGGCGGTTCTGGCCAAGGTCCGCGAGCTCGGCGACCGGCTGAAGGCGGCCGGCGTGCGCGTCCACGTCGACGACCGCAGCGACACCCCGTTCGGTCGCCGCGCCGTCGACTGGGAGCTCAAGGGCGTCCCCGTGCGCGTCGAGGTCGGACCGCGCGACCTGGAGAACGGCACGGCGATGCTCGCGCGCCGCATCCCCGGGGGCAAGGAGCCGGTGTCCCTGGACGACCTGGTCGAGTTGCTCCCCAGGGTCCTGGAAGAGGACCAGGCGCTGCTGCTGGAGCAGGCGCGCGAGCGCCGCCGGTCCCGGACCGCGGAGGTCTCCACGATCGACGAGGCCGTCGAGGCCGCGACGGCCGGCGGCTGGGCGCGCATCCCCTGGTCGGTGCTCGGCGAGGAGGGCGAGGCCAAGCTGGCCGACCACGCGGTGACCGTACGGTGTCTGGTTGCCGAGGACGGGTCGGTGCCGGACGCCGACGACGCACCCGGTAACGTCGCCGTCGTCGCACGCGCCTACTGAGTCGCGGCACGCGGCCACCGGTGGGGCGCAAGGCGGCCGAAACGCCTCTTGCGCACCGGCGGGCCCCCGCGTCCCCGGCGCGCGGACATCGTCTACGCGCCGGGGCGTACGCGGGGCTACGCACCACCTTGTGGTGAGCTGTGAGGCTTCTCCCCAGATCAGCGCAGGCGCCCTCGTCGGGACGCATCAGAGGCAACTGACGGGTACGTGCAAATTATTTGGGATGGCCCGGAATCGGAACACTGGGGCACCCCGGCTCGTTGTCATTACGTGAGCACGACACAGACACCACCTGTTCTCGCCGCAGAGCTGGCACAGGCGTGGGCCGACATTCAGCGGTACCACCCCGAGCTGCCCGACCTTGCCGCGCCAGAGTCCCTGATCGGGGAGTCGTCGTCCGCGTGCGGTCACGAGCTCTCCTTCGAGCGACTGCTCCATGAGGCAGTCCATGGCATCGCCGCCGCGCGCGGCGTCCGCGACACCTCCCGTGCCGGCCGCTACCACAACCGCAGATTCCTCGCGATCGCCGAGGAGCTGGGCCTGGACCACCCCGAGGAACCGCACCCGAGCAGCGGCTTCTCCCTGGTCACGCTCACCCCCGAGGCGAAGCGCCGCTACCGCCCGACGATGGAGCGCCTCCAGCGCGCCCTGAAGGCCCACACCGCGGCCACCTCCTCCGACACCTCCCGCACCTTCCGGGGCCCGGCCGCCCGGCACGGCTCCTCCGGCGGCGGCGTCCGCGTCAAGGCGGTCTGCGACTGCGGCCGCAACGTCCGCGTGGTGCCGTCGGTCCTCGCCCAGGCCCCGATCGTCTGCGGCGGTTGCGGCAAGCCGTTCCGGATCCCGGAGGTCGTGGGGGCGGGAGCGGTCGTCGGCTGACGTCCCCCACCGGCATCTCGTGGCTGCCGGTCGAGACGGACGCCGGGGCGGTGCGGCACCCGACGTACCTCACCTCCACGCCGGGTGCCGCTCCGGCCTGCCCGCACGCGGCGCACCCCCGGCCGGAGCGACCCGCAGGGTGTGGCACAATGGCTAGCTGTACTCGACAGCCGCACAGGACCCCTCTCTCCTCCGGCTGACGCGTCCATCGGGCACTCGGGTACCGCAACCCCACGCGGCCTTCTCGCCGTGCCCAACCACGTCAAATCCAGGAGAACCCACTCCCGTGGCAGTCAAGATCAAGCTGAAGCGTCTGGGCAAGATCCGTTCGCCTCACTACCGCATCGTCGTCGCCGACTCCCGTACCCGTCGTGACGGCCGTGCGATCGAGGAGATCGGCAAGTACCACCCGACGTACAACCCGTCGGTGATCGAGGTCGACGCCGAGCGTGTGGCGTACTGGCTCGGTGTCGGCGCCCAGCCGACCGAGCCCGTGCTCGCCATCCTCAAGAAGACCGGCGACTGGCAGAAGTTCAAGGGCGAGCCCGCTCCGGCCCCGCTCCTGACGCAGCCCGAGAAGGCCGCGCGCCCGTCGTTCGAGGCTCTCGGCGGTGACGACGAGGGCAAGGGTGAGGCGATCACCCAGAAGAAGAAGGCTGAGAAGAAGGACGAGGCCGCCGCTGAGTCCGCGTCGACCGAGGCCTGAGCATGCTCGAGGAGGCTCTCGAGCACCTCGTGAAGGGCATCGTCGACAACCCTGACGATGTGCAGGTCGCCTCGCGCAACCTGCGTCGCGGGCGAGTGCTCGAGGTCCGGGTCCACCCGGACGACCTCGGCAAGGTGATCGGCCGCAACGGCCGCACCGCACGCGCCCTGCGCACCGTCGTGGGCGCCATCGGCGGTCGCGGAGTCCGCGTCGACCTCGTCGACGTGGACCACGTCCGCTGACGCTTATCGCGCAACCGGCTCGGGCCGGGGAGGGCCACTGGGCCGTCCCCGGCCCGCAGTCGTATGACAGGAGATTGGACACGTGCAGCTGGTAGTCGCACGGATCGGCCGTGCCCATGGCATCAAGGGTGAGGTCACCGTCGAGGTCCGTACGGACGAGCCGGAACTGAGGCTCGCCCCCGGTGCCGTACTCGCCACCGATCCCGCCTCCGCGGGACCGCTCACCATCGAGACGGGCCGCGTCCACAGCGGCCGTCTCCTGCTGCGCTTCGAGGGCGTCAGCGACCGCAACGGCGCCGAGGCCCTGCGCAACACCCTCCTGATCGCCGACGTCGACCCGGACGAACTGCCCGAGGGCGAGGACGAGTACTACGACCACCAGCTCATCGACCTCGACGTGGTCACCGCGGACGGCACCGAGGTCGGGCGGATCACGGAGATCTCGCACCTGCCCACCCAGGACCTGTTCATCGTGGAGCGCCCCGACGGCAGCGAGGTGCTGATCCCCTTCGTCGAGGAGATCGTCACCGAGATCGACCTGGAGGAGCAGAGGGCCGTCATCACCCCGCCTCCCGGCCTGATCGACGACCGCGCCGAGATCGCGTCCAGCCGGGAAGAGTCGTAATGCGCCTCGACGTCGTCACGATCTTCCCCGAGTACCTGGAACCGCTGAACGTCTCCCTCGTGGGCAAGGCACGCGCGCGTGGACAGCTGAACGTCCACGTCCACGACCTGCGCTCCTGGACCTACGACCGCCACCACACCGTCGACGACACCCCCTACGGCGGCGGCCCCGGCATGGTCATGAAGACCGAGCCCTGGGGAGACGCCCTTGACTCCGTCCTGGCCGACGGCTACGAGACCGGCTCCCACGAGCCCGCCCTCATCGTGCCCACCCCCAGCGGACGCCCCTTCACCCAGGAACTCGCCGTCCACCTCTCCGAGCGCCCCTGGCTGATCTTCACGCCGGCCCGCTACGAGGGCATCGACCGGCGCGTCGTCGACGAGTACGCGACGCGCATGCCGGTGTACGAGGTGTCCATCGGCGACTACGTGCTGGCCGGCGGCGAGGCGGCCGTCCTCGTCGTCACGGAGGCCGTGGCGCGGCTGCTGCCGGGTGTCCTGGGCAACGCCGAGTCCCACCGGGACGACTCCTTCGCGCCCGGCGCCATGGCGAGCCTGCTGGAGGGCCCCGTCTACACCAAGCCGCCCGAGTGGCGCGGCCGGGACATCCCCGACGTGCTGCTCAGCGGCCACCACGGGAAGATCGCCCGCTGGCGCCGCGACGAGGCCCTGAAGCGCACCACCGCCCACCGGCCCGACCTGATCGAGCGGTGCGACCCCAAGGCCTTCGACAAGAAGGACCGCGAGATGCTCTCCATCCTGGGCTGGGCACCCGACCCGGAGGGGGAGCCGTACGGCCGATTTTGGCGCAGGACCGACGACGTGGAAGAATAGCCAGCTGTTGTGCGTCCGTCCGGCGTGCGCCCCTGCCACAGGGGGAGACGACGCCCGCCCCGACCCGCACAGCCCTGATTCCGAAACACCTAGTTTCCGTTGATGACCTGTGGCATCAGCGAGGAAAGCAGACGACATGTCTCACCTGCTCGACACCGTCGACTCCGCGTCGCTGCGCAGCGACGTCCCCGCCTTCCGCCCGGGCGACACGGTCAACGTGCACGTCCGCGTCATCGAGGGCAACCGCTCCCGTGTGCAGCAGTTCAAGGGCGTCGTGATCCGCCGCCAGGGCTCCGGCGTGCGCGAGACCTTCACGGTCCGCAAGGTCTCCTTCTCCGTCGGCGTCGAGCGCACCTTCCCGGTGCACACCCCGATCGTGGAGAAGATCGAGCTCGTCACCAAGGGTGACGTCCGTCGCGCCAAGCTGTACTACCTGCGCGAGCTGCGCGGCAAGGCCGCGAAGATCAAGGAGAAGCGCGAGAGCTGAGCGCTCTCCGGGGTTCACACCGGGGCCGGATAGCATCTGGCTCCGATGGACACCGAAGCACAGCCGACGGAGCGCGACCGCTCCTCCCGCCCTTCCGACTCCGAGCAGACCTCGGACCCGGGAGGGCCGGAGGGCCGGTCGCGTTTCGCGTTGGTGTCGCGTGTCAGCGCATGGATCCCGGGCGGCCGGATCACTCTCACCCTGCTGACCTGCCTGCTGTTCCTGCTGTTCCTCAGCACCTTCGTGATGCGGCCGTTCCAGATCCCCAGCGGATCCATGGAGCAGGCATTGAGGATCGGGGACCGGGTTCTCGTAAATAAGTTGGCGTACCGTTTCGGTGCCGATCCGCAGCGGGGAGACATCGTCGTGTTCGACGGGACCGGCTACTTCGGGCACGCGGACTACGTCAAGCGCGTTGTAGGCGTGGGGGGAGACCACGTGGTGTGCTGCGACAAGGAGGGGAGGATCCAGGTGAACGGCCGGCCGGTCGACGAGTCGGGCTTCCTGTACCCCGGCGACAGCCCGTCCTCGGTGCCCTTCGACGTCGTCGTGCCCGACGGCACCCTGTTCGTCCTCGGCGACCACCGCAGCAGCTCCAGCGACTCCCGGAACCACCTCGGCTCACCGGGCGGCGGCATGATCCCGGTCGACGACGTCATCGGCCGCGCCGACTGGATCGTCTGGCCCTTCGGCCACGCCACCCGGCTGCAGCGCCCCGACGCCTACGCACACGTGCCCGCCCCCGCCGCCGGAGAGGCGGGCGCCCATGGGTAACCGCGGCAAACCGCGCGGCGTCCCCGCCAGCCCCGCGGACAACCTGCTGCCCACCGGCGCCCGGCGCGCCGCCAGCCCGTCCGGCGGCCGTACGCGCGCCGAGCGGCGCAAACTCCAGAAGAAGGTCAAGCGGCGCCGCAGGCGCGGTGCCGTCAAGGAGATACCCCTCCTCGTCGGCGTCGCCGTCCTGATAGCCCTCGTCCTCAAGACCTTCCTCGTCCAGGCCTTCGTCATCCCGTCCGGCTCCATGGAGCAGACGATCCAGATCGGCGACCGCGTCCTGGTCGACAAACTCACCCCGTGGTTCGGCTCGAAGCCGCAGCGCGGGGACGTCGTCGTGTTCAAGGACCCCGGCGGCTGGCTCCAGGACGAGCAGCCCACCACGCAGAAGGACGACCCCGTCGTCATCAAGCAGATCAAGGAAGGGCTCACCTTCATCGGCCTGCTGCCGTCCGAGAACGAGAAGGACCTCATCAAGCGGGTCGTCGGCGTCGGCGGCGACCGCGTCAAGTGCTGTGACGCGCAAGGGCGCGTGACCGTCAACGGCATCCCGCTGAACGAGGACTACCTGTACCCCGGCATCGCCCCGTCCGACACGCAGTTCGACATCACGGTGCCCCCGGGGCGGCTGTGGGTGATGGGCGACCACCGGAACAACTCCGCGGACTCCCGCGCCCACCAGGACACCGACTACGGCGGCACGGTCTCCGAGGAGGAGGTCGTGGGCCGTGCCATGGTCATCGCCTGGCCCCTCGGCCACTGGAACATGCTCGAGGAGCCGAACACGTACGCCTCCGTGTCCGACTCGGCCACCGGGTCGACCGCTGCTCCTCCGCTGTCGCATAGGGTTGCCTCCGACGATTCGAACGGAACGATCCAGCTCCCGACCCCTGCGGAACTCCCGCTCGTTATGGGAGTGGTGGGCCTGCGTCGTGTATGGGGCAGGCGGCGGCACAGAGTGAGGAGTTGGCGTGGGGGATGTGGCGGTTGGCGCACGGTCCGGACACGACGGCGAGGAGCACCGCGGACGCCCCGCGGAATCCGCCGTCCCGGCCGCGGACAGCGCCGTGACCTCCGGGAGTGACTCCGGGGCAGCCGAGGACGACAGGGTGACAGGCGAGCACACGACAGCCGAGGGCCAGGGGCCGGGCGGTACGGCCCGGACACCGAAGAAACCACGCTCCTTCTGGAAGGAGCTGCCCATCCTGATCGGCATCGCGCTGGTACTGGCGCTGCTGATCAAGACCTTCCTGGTGCAGGCGTTCTCCATCCCCTCCGACTCGATGCAGAACACCCTCCAGCAGGGAGACCGCGTCCTGGTCGACAAGCTGACCCCCTGGTTCGGCTCCGAGCCCGAGCGTGGCGAGGTCGTCGTCTTCCACGACCCGGACAACTGGCTGGCGGGCGAGCCGACGACGGATCCGAACGCCCTGCAGACGTTCCTCAGCTGGATCGGCCTCATGCCGTCCGCGGAGGAGAAGGACCTCATCAAGCGCGTCATCGGCGTCGGCGGTGACACGATCGAGTGCAAGGGCACCGGCCCGTTGACGGTCAACGGCAAGGCGCTGGACGAGCGGTCGTACGTCTACGCCGGCAACACGCCGTGCAGCGTCGACGACCAGGGCGGCCAGTTCAAGGTGAAGGTCCCCAAGGGCTACATCTGGGTCATGGGCGACCACCGGCAGAACTCGCGGGACTCCCGCTACAACCAGTCCGACAAGCACCACGGCATGGTCCCCGTGAAGGACGTCGTCGGACGGGCCATCGTCATCGCCTGGCCGATCAACCGCTGGGACACGCTGCCGGTGCCGGACACCTTCGACCAGGCCGGTCTGAACGCCCAGCCGGCCGCAGCGGGCTGGGCGGTCGCGCCGCAGGGGCTGGCGCTCGCCGGTGTGGTGCCGGTGGTGTGGTGGCGCCGCAGGAAGCAGTAGCACGGCCCAGGAGGGCGGCGACCCGGGGTGGGAAGCAGACGGCGCCGCTCGGTCGGCAGTGATCCCACCCGTCTGCTGACCCCGGCCGGTACCCCCGGGTAGGGTGCGGACCCATGGGTGGCGAGAGCAGGACGCACACGGCCCCGCGCGGCGGCGGCACAGGCACGGGCCCGGTGGGCAGCCGGACCGGACAGCGCTTGTCCGGGCTGGCCGTCGCGCTGGGCCTCGTGCTGTTCCTCGGCGGGTTCGCCTGGGGAGCGGTGGTCTACCGGCCGTACACCGTGCCCACCAGCTCGATGACGCCGACGATCGACGCGGGCGACCGGATCCTGGCGCAGCGGGTCGACGGCGCCGACGTGCGCCGCGGCGACGTCGTCGTCTTCAAGGACGCGACCTGGGCGAACGCGCCCATGGTCAAGCGCGTGGTCGCCATCGGCGGCGACACGGTCTCCTGCTGCCAGGACGGCAAGCTCAAGGTCAACGGCAAGGAGATCGACGAGACGTACCTGCCCGAGGGCACACCGGCCGAGATGAGCAACTTCCCGACCGTGACCGTCCCCAAGGGCCGGCTGTTCCTGCTCGGCGACGAGCGCGGCAACTCCGTCGACTCCACCGCCCACCTGACCGACGCCGCCAGCGGCACGGTGGCCCGCTCCGCCGTGGACGCGCGCGTGGACGCCGTCGTCTGGCCCATGAAGGGCATGCTGGAGCGCCCCACCGGCTTCGAACCGCTCGGCGCCCTCTCCTCGCCCGGACCGCTGCGCACGATCACCGCCCTGATCATCGCCGGCGCCGTGCTCGTCCTGGGCGGCGGCGCCTACGGCCCGATCGCCAAGCGCGCGGACGCGGCCCGGGCGCGGCGGTCGAACGCGGAGCCCGCGGGTGTCCGCTGAGGCCGTGGACGCGGGCCAGGACGGCTACGAGGGCGGACTGCGCAAGGTCGCCCGGGTCGTGCTGCTCGACCCGCAGGACCGCATCCTGCTGCTGCACGGGCACGAGCCGGACGATCCGGCCGACGACTGGTGGTTCACCCCCGGCGGCGGCGTGGAGGGCGACGAGACCCGTGAAGAGGCCGCCCTGCGGGAACTCGCCGAGGAGACGGGCATCACCGAGGTCGAGCTCGGCCCGGTGCTGTGGCGGCGGGTGTGCTCGTTCCCGTTCGCGGGCCGCCGCTGGGACCAGGACGAGTGGTACTACCTGGCTCGTACGGACCGTACGGCGGTCGCCGCCGCCGGGCTGACCGAGCTGGAACGGCGCAGCGTCGCCGGAGCGCGCTGGTGGACCTGTCCGGAACTGACCCGGGCACATGAGACGGTGTATCCGACCAGACTCGCCGGGCTGCTGCGCACGCTGCTCGACGAAGGTCCCCCGGCCAGGCCCGTGATCCTTGACCCGGAAATCGTCTAGGGGCTCACGGGACTGGCGCACAATGGTGGGATCGCACGGCTGAAGGGGAACATGCCATGAGCGCCGAGGACCTCGAGAAGTACGAGACCGAGATGGAGCTGAAGCTCTACCGGGAGTACCGCGATGTCGTCGGTCTGTTCAAATACGTGATCGAGACCGAGCGGCGTTTCTACCTGACCAACGACTACGAGATGCAGGTGCACTCGGTCCAGGGTGAGGTGTTCTTCGAGGTGTCCATGGCCGATGCCTGGGTGTGGGACATGTATCGGCCGGCGCGGTTCGTGAAGCAGGTCCGGGTCCTCACGTTCAAGGACGTGAACATTGAGGAGCTGAACAAGAGCGACCTGGAGCTGCCGAGCGGGTGACGTTCACCCCGGCGGGTGACCGGGTTGTCCACAACCGCTGAGCTGTCCACCAAGATCCACTTCTCGGTCGCGGCTGCGTGATCGTTGGCGCCGGAGGTGGTGCCGACATGAACGCACGCAGTGCGATGGGCAGGTACGGAGAGAGCCTGGCGGCCAGGCGGCTGGCGGAGGCGGGCCTGACGGTCCTGGAGCGCAACTGGCGCTCGGGCCGGAAGGGTGAGATCGACATCGTGGCCCGGGACGGGGACGTCCTGGTCGTCTGCGAGGTGAAGACCCGCAGGGAAGGTCCCTTCGAGCATCCGATGGCGGCCGTGACCCCGCAGAAGGCGGACCGGCTGCGGGACCTCGCCGAGCGGTGGATCCAGACCCACGGGGGCGCACCGCCCGGCGGGGTCCGCATCGACGTCGTCGGGGTCCTGCTGCCCGCCCGCGGCGCGGCCGTGGTCGAGCACGTGCGGGGGGTGGCCTGATGGCATTCGCCCGTACGTGTTCGGTGGCGCTGGTGGGCGTCGAGGGCGTGGTCGTCGAGGTGCAGGCCGACCTCGAACCGGGCGTGGCGGCGTTCACGCTGGTGGGGCTGCCCGACAAGAGCCTCACGGAGAGCCGCGACCGGGTGCGCGCCGCGGTCGTCAACTCGGGAGCGGCCTGGCCGCAGAAGAAGCTCACGGTGGGCCTGAGCCCGGCCTCCGTACCGAAGTCCGGCAGCGGCTTCGACCTGGCCGTCGCGGCGGCGGTCCTCGGCGCGGCGGAACGCATCGACCCGCGGGTCCTCGCCGACATCGTGATGATCGGCGAACTGGGGCTGGACGGACGGGTGCGACCGGTGCGGGGGGTGCTGCCGGCGGTGCTGGCGGCGGCGGACGCGGGGTATGAGCAGGTGGTGGTGCCGGAGTGCGCGGCCGCCGAGGCGTCCCTCGTACCCGGGGTCTCCGTCCTCGGCGTCCGCAGCCTGCGGCAGTTGATCGCCATCCTGGCCGACGAACCCGTGCCCGACGAGGAGCAGGACGAGCTGGGACGCCCGGATCCACTCCTCGCCGGTCTGCGCGTGCCGGGCGCGGGCGCGGCCACCGGCATGCACAGCGTCGGCGCCGCCCAGCACGACCACGGCCACGACCTGGCGGACGTCGTGGGACAGCTGTCGGCGCGCACGGCGGTGGAGGTGGCTGCGGCGGGCGGGCACCACCTCTTCCTGGAGGGGCCGCCCGGGGCCGGCAAGACGATGCTCGCGGAGCGGCTGCCCACCATCCTGCCCCGGCTCGGCCGGCAGGAGCCGCTGGAGGTCACCGCGGTCCACTCCGTGGCGGGCCTGCTGCCACCCGGCAAGCCGTTGATCGACGTCGCCCCGTACTGCGCCCCGCACCACTCGGCCACCATGCAGGCACTCGTCGGCGGCGGCCCCGGCGTCGCGCGGCCCGGCGCGGTGTCGCTGTCCCATCGCGGCGTGTTGTTCCTGGACGAAACGCCGGAATTCAACAGCCAGGCCCTGGACGCGCTGCGCCAGCCGCTGGAGGCGGGCCACGTGGTGATCGCGCGCAGCGCGGGAGTCGTGCGCTTCCCGGCGAAGTTCCTGATGGTGCTCGCGGCCAACCCCTGCCCGTGCGGCCGGTTCTCCCAGCGGGACGACCTCTGCGAGTGCCCGCCCTCGGCGATCCGCCGATACCAGGCCAGGCTCTCCGGGCCGCTGCTCGACCGCGTCGACCTGCGCGTCGAGGTGGACCGCGTCACCCGCACCGAGCTGACTGCCTGCGGCGCCCGCGGCGAGTCCACCGCGACGGTCGCCGACCGGGTCCGGGCGGCCCGGGAACGGGCTGCGGAGCGCCTGGCGGCCACTCCCTGGCGGACGAACAGCGAGGTGCCCGGCCGCGAGCTGCGCAGCCGCTGGTACGCCGCCTCCGGCGCGATGGACGAGGCCGAGCGGAACCTGGAGCGGGGCGTCCTGACCGCCCGCGGACTCGATCGCGTCCTGCGCGTGGCCTGGACCGTGGCCGATCTGGTGGGCCACGACCGGCCCGACGCGACGGACGTCGCACTCGCGCTCCAGCTGCGCACCGGCGTGCCGAGGGGCGTGCCCATGGCCATCGGGGCACTGACGTGAGCGTCCTCGACGACCCGGACGACGAACTCCTCGCCCGCGTCTTCCTCTCCCGCGTCATCGAGCCTGGGGACGAAGCCGGTGGGCGGTGGGTGCGGGAGGTCGGGGTCGGGGGAGTGGTGCGGCGGCTGGTGGAGGGAGGGGCGCCTCTGCCGGGCGTGAGCGCGAAGCGGTGGGCCGGGCTGCTGGCCAGGGCCGCGGTCGCCCGGCCGCGGCGGGATCTGGAGGTCGCCCGCGACGCCGGGGTGCGGTTCGTGTGCCCCGGGGAGTCCGAGTGGCCGGGGCAGCTCGACGATCTCGGGGATGCCCGGCCCCTGGGCCTGTGGGTGCGAGGGAGGCCCAGCCTGCGCATGTGGGCGCTGAAGTCGGTCGCGGTCGTCGGCGCCCGGGCCTGCACCGAGTACGGGGCGCACATGGCGGCCACCCTCGCCGCCGGTCTCGCCGAGCAGGGCTGGGTCGTGGTCTCCGGCGGCGCCTACGGCGTCGACGGCGCCGCCCACCGCGGAGCCCTCGGCACGGGCGGAGCCACCGTCGCCGTCCTCGCCTGCGGCGTCGACCGGCCCTACCCGCGCGGACACACCCAGCTGATCGGCAGGATCGCCGAACAGGGTCTGGTCATCGGTGAGTTGCCGCCCGGCGATCATCCGACACCGAGCCGGTTCATTCTGCGGAACCGGGTGATCGCGGCCCTCACCCGCGGCACCGTGGTCGTCGAGGCCGCCCACCGCAGCGGCTCCCTGGTCACCGCCCGGGCGGCCCAGCGCCTGGGCCGGCACACAATGGGCGTACCGGGCCCCGCCACCAGCGCCCTGTCCGCCGGGGTGCACGAGCTCCTGCGTGCGGAAGCGGCCCTGGTCACCGACGCCGCCGACGTCGTCGAGCTGGTCGGCGACATCGGACAGCTCGCCCCCGACCGGCGCGGCCCCGTCCTGCCCCGGGACCTGCTGGAGCCGGCCGCCCGGCAGGTGCTCGCCGCGCTGCCGGGGCGCCGGGCCGCCCGGCCGGACGAGATCGCGCGCCGCGCACAGACCACACCGGACGACGCGATCGCGAGACTGTACGAACTCCGAGCACTCGGTTACGTCGAACGACACGGCGACGGCTGGAAGTTGACACGCCAGGCGGTGATGTCGGTCCGCGGCGGTCCCGAGCCATGAGGACCGCCCCTGTTCGGCCGTCCGGGGGAACCCCGACACCCCTTGGAATGCGCCCAGTTGGGGGTCTGCGGTGAGCACGCCGGGCGAGCGCGGCGCTTCGGCCGGACGCCTTCCGGAACGTATCTGCGCCCCCTTCGACCTCCGTCCTTCGCGCACCGCGACACCACAGTCACGCTACGCTCACGAGCATACCGACACGGACAGGCAACTCGACATCAGACAGACAGCTCACCCCAGCAGCACCACTTCGCAGCAGAACGGCACAAGGCGACGAATGCCCCAGCACACCTCCGGGTCCGACCGGGCGGCGATCCCCCCAGCCGCCCGTGACGGTGGCAGCGTGCGGCCGCCCGCTCCCTCGACGCTCGACGAGCTGTGGCGGTCGTACAAGGCGACGGGGGACGAGCGGCTGCGGGAGCAGCTGATCCTGCACTACTCGCCGCTGGTGAAGTACGTCGCGGGCCGGGTCAGCGTGGGCCTGCCGTCCAACGTCGAGCAGGCGGACTTCGTCTCGTCCGGGGTGTTCGGGCTGATCGACGCGATCGAGAAGTTCGACATCGACCGGGAGATCAAGTTCGAGACGTACGCCATCACCAGGATCCGCGGCGCGATGATCGACGAGCTGCGGGCGCTGGACTGGATCCCGCGCTCGGTGCGGCAGAAGGCGCGCAACGTGGAGCGGGCGTACGCCACCCTGGAGGCGCGGCTGCGGCGCACGCCGACGGAGGGCGAGGTGGCCTCCGAGATGGGTATCGCGGTCGAGGAACTCCACGCGGTGTTCAGCCAGTTGTCGCTGGCCAACGTGGTGGCCCTGGAGGAGCTGCTGCACGGGGGCGGTGAGGGCGGCGACGGGCTGAGCGTCATGGACACGCTGGAGGACACCGCCGCCGACAACCCGGTGGAGGTCGCCGAGGACCGGGAGCTGCGCAGGTTCCTCGCCCGGGCGATCAACACGCTGCCCGAGCGGGAGAAGACCGTGGTCACGCTGTACTACTACGAGGGCCTCACGCTGGCCGAGATCGGGAACGTGCTGGGTGTGACCGAGAGCCGGGTCAGCCAGATCCACACCAAGTCCGTGCTCCAGCTCAGAGCGAAACTGGCGAGCTTCGGCCGCTGACCTGGCCGGATGGCGTCGGCCCGGCGGGAGCCACTCCCGTCCGGCCCGGCGCGTCCGTAGAGTGTTGATGTGCCAAGGATTCGAGCGGCCTCCGTGGCCGAGCACCGGTCGATGCAGCGAGCCGCCCTGCTGGACGCGGCTCGTTCCTTGTTGTCCGAGGGCGGTACGGAGGCGCTGACCTTCCCGGCCCTCGCCGAGCGGACGGGCCTCGCGCGGTCCTCCGTCTACGAGTACTTCCGGTCACGGGCGGCCGTGGTCGAGGAACTGTGCGAGGTCGACTTCCCTGTCTGGGCGGCGGAGGTGTCGGCAGCGATGGAGCGGGCGGAGACGCCCGACGCCAAGGTCGAGGCGTATGTGCGGCAGCAGCTGGAACTGGTCGGGGACCGGCGGCACCGGGCCGTGGTGGCGATCTCCGCGAGTGAGCTGGACGCGGGGGCCCGGGAGAAGATCCGGGCGGCGCACGGCGGGCTCGTCGCGATGATCGTCGAGGCGCTGGCCGAGATGGGGCACGAGCAGCCCCGGCTCGCCGCGATGTTGGTGCAGGGCGTCGTGGACGCGGCGGTGCGGCGGATCGAGCTGGGGGCCGCGGAGGAGCCCGGGGTCGTCACCGAGGCGGCCGTCTCCATGGCTCTGCGGGGTGTGCGGGGCTGAGCCTCGCCGGAGCCGGAGCCGGAGCCGGGGCCGGAGCCGGAGCCGGGGCTGGGGCCGGGTGGGTGAGCAGCCCGCCGTCGCGGGGTGCAGCGGGGTGCTGCCGGGCGCCTCCGCCAGGCTCTCGGCTTTGCTCAGGCGGAGGCCCATCGCCCACCCACGGCGCAAAGGCGCCCGCCCGCGCCGCCCGAGCGGCGCGACTCCCCGTGCCCTAGGCGAGCCGCGCCCTAGGTGAGGACCGGCAGCAGCCTCGACGGGCCCCGGTTGAGGAGCCACGGTGGCAGCAGCGACAGCGGGTTCAGGTACGTCCCGCCCCGGCGCAGGCCCCAGTGCACGCACGGAGCCGTGCAGTGCGAGCCGGTCGCCGCCACCGTGCCGATCACCTCGCCCGCCTCCACCTCCGCGCCCTCCTCGACGGACGCCGTCACGGGTTCGTAGGTCGTGCGGAGCGGGGGATCGCCGGTCCCCGCCAGGTCCACCGAGACGACCCCCTTGCCGGCCACCCGGCCCGCGAAGGCCACCCGGCCCGCCGCCACCGCCCGCACCGGCGTCCCGGGCGCTGCCGTCAGGTCGACGCCCCGGTGGCCCGGGCCGTACACCGTCTCGGGGGGTTCCCAGCCGCGCAGGACCGGGGGACGTAAGCCCACCGGCCAGGTGCGGCCGAGGGCGGGTACGGTCGCATCCGTACCGGTCAGGGACAGGCTCGGCGGTGGGGACAGCAGGGCCGTCACAGTGAACACCAGCAGCAGGACCAGCCGCGTACACCCACGCACACATCGCTTCGCTCGCATGCCGAAAGCGTCCCGGACCGCCGCCCCTTCCGGACCGTGGCTGTGGACCACCGCCCGGTTGTGGACAACGGCGTCACCCGGTGCCCCGCGGGTCCCGTACACTTCTGGTGGCGATCCGGGTCACCGGGTCGACTTCGCACGCCCCGATACGCAGCCCGGCAACGGGCCGTATCAGCGCCCCTCGGTCCCTCGTGGCACGGCGCGCAGTGGGCGTCAGGCGCGGAAGCCGTCCGGCATCCGCGGCACAACCGAGAAATTCAAGGAGATACGGCCATGGCCGTCGTCACGATGCGGGAGCTGCTGGAGAGCGGCGTCCACTTCGGTCACCAGACCCGTCGTTGGAACCCGAAGATGAAGCGCTTCATCTTCACGGAGCGCAACGGCATCTACATCATCGACCTGCTCCAGTCGCTGTCGTACATCGACCGCGCCTACGAGTTCGTCAAGGAGACCGTCGCCCACGGCGGCACGGTCATGTTCGTCGGCACGAAGAAGCAGGCGCAGGAGGCCATCGCCGAGCAGGCCACCCGCGTCGGCATGCCCTACGTCAACCAGCGCTGGCTGGGCGGCATGCTCACCAACTTCTCGACCGTCTACAAGCGTCTGCAGCGCCTCAAGGAGCTCGAGCAGATCGACTTCGAGGACGTCGCCGCGTCCGGTCTGACCAAGAAGGAGCTTCTCGTGCTCTCGCGCGAGAAGGCCAAGCTGGAGAAGACCCTCGGTGGTATCCGCGAGATGCAGAAGGTGCCCAGCGCCGTCTGGATCGTGGACACCAAGAAGGAGCACATCGCCGTTGGTGAGGCCCGGAAGCTGAACATTCCGGTCGTCGCGATCCTCGACACCAACTGCGACCCCGACGAGGTCGACTACAAGATCCCGGGCAACGACGACGCGATCCGCTCCGTCACCCTGCTCACCCGCGTCATCGCCGACGCCGTCGCCGAGGGCCTCATCGCCCGCAGCGGTGTCGCCACCGAGGGCAAGGGCGAGAAGGCCGCCGGCGAGCCGCTGGCCGAGTGGGAGCGCGACCTGCTCGAGGGCGAGAAGAAGGCCGACGAGGCCGCCGCCGAGGCCGCTCCGGCCGCCGAGGCTGCTCCGGCCGCCGAGGCCGAGGCCGAGAAGCCGGCCGAGGGCGAGAAGCCGGCCGAGGCCGAGCAGGCCTGACCCGTCAGCGTCCGAGTTGACGGCGGGAGCGCTGACATGAAGTCCGCTCCCGCCGTTCACCCGTAGGTCAGCGGAAGGACAGCGCCCCCCGGCTCCATGGGCGCATCCGCAGATCTTCGATCTTCCAGACTTCGAGAAAGATTCACAGACTCATGGCGAACTACACCGCCGCCGACGTCAAGAAGCTCCGCGAGCTCACGGGCGCCGGCATGATGGACTGCAAGAAGGCGCTGGACGAGGCCGAGGGCAACGTCGAGAAGGCCGTCGAGGCGCTCCGCATCAAGGGCCAGAAGGGCGTCGCCAAGCGCGAGGGCCGCTCCGCCGAGAACGGCGCCGTGGTCTCGATCATCGCCGACGACAACTCCTCCGGTGTCCTCGTCGAGCTGAAGTGCGAGACGGACTTCGTCGCCAAGGGCGAGAAGTTCCAGGCCGTGGCCACCGCCATCGCCGAGCACGTCGCCAAGACCTCCCCGGCCGACCTGGAGGCCCTGCTCGCCTCCGAGATCGAGGCCGGCAAGACCGTCCAGGCGTTCGTCGACGAGGCCAACGCCAACCTGGGCGAGAAGATCGTCCTGGACCGCTTCGCGCAGTTCGCCGACGGCTACGTCACCGCGTACATGCACCGCACGATGCCCGACCTGCCCCCGCAGATCGGTGTCCTCGTCGAGCTGGACAAGCCGAACGCCGAGATCGCCAAGGGCGTCGCCCAGCACATCGCCGCCTTCGCGCCGAAGTACCTCTCCAAGGAGGACGTGCCGGCCGAGGTCGTCGAGTCCGAGCGCCGCGTCGCCGAGGAGACCACCCGCGCCGAGGGCAAGCCCGAGGCCGCCCTCCCGAAGATCGTCGAGGGTCGCCTCAACGGCTTCTTCAAGGACGCCACGCTGCTCGGCCAGCCGTACGCGCTCGACAACAAGAAGTCCGTCCAGAAGATCCTGGACGAGGCCGGTGTCACCCTGAAGCGCTTCACGCGCATCAAGGTCGGCATCTGAGTCCGTACCGCGATCGACGCCCGACCCCGATAGGGTCGACAGCAGTCGTCCGCGTACGCCGTCACAGGGGTGACGGACGACAGCAGATCTGACGAGGAGGCCATTGCCGTATGGGATGCGAAACACGCCCCACCGGCAATGGCCTTCCTCGTATGCGCACCACGTGAAAGAGGCGGGATCCCCCATGACCACCAAGGCCCAGAAGAGTGACGACGGCAAAGTACGCGGCCGGTTTCTGCTGAAGCTGTCCGGAGAGGCCTTCTCCGGCGGTGGCGGCCTGGGCGTCGACCCCGACGTGGTGCACAAGATCGCCCGCGAGATCGCGGCCGTCGTACGCGACGGCGCGCAGATCGCGGTCGTCATCGGCGGCGGCAACTTCTTCCGCGGCGCCGAACTCCAGCAGCGCGGCATGGACCGGGCCCGCTCCGACTACATGGGCATGCTCGGCACCGTCATGAACTGCCTGGCCCTCCAGGACTTCCTGGAGAAGGTGGGCGTGGACTGCCGCGTGCAGACCGCCATCACCATGGGCCAGGTCGCCGAGCCCTACATCCCGCTGCGCGCCGTACGGCACCTGGAGAAGGGCCGCGTGGTGATCTTCGGCGCCGGTATGGGCATGCCGTACTTCTCCACCGACACCACCGCCGCCCAGCGCGCCCTGGAGATCGACGCCGAGGCGCTGCTGATGGGCAAGAACGGCGTGGACGGGGTCTACGACTCCGACCCGAAGACCAACCCGGACGCCGTGAAGTTCGACCACCTCGGCTACGGCGAGGTCATCACCCGCGACCTGAAGGTCGCCGACGCCACGGCCGTGACGCTGTGCCGCGACAACAAGCTCCCGATCGTGGTCTTCGAGCTGCTCGCGGAGGGCAACATCGGACGCGCCGTCAAGGGTGAGAAGATCGGCACGCTGGTGGGGGACCCCGGCAGCCGGGACTGACACCCCGAGAACAACCCCGTCCGGGGGACGGACGGGACGGAGCCGGGCCGGGGGATGGACAATGTCCTGCCGGTCGGGAACCGTGCAGGAAGAAGACGCGACGCAGCCGGCCGCCGCCCCACATGGAACCGCAGCCGGGCCTACTCAAGACACGCAGGAGCAAGTGGTGATCGAAGAGACCCTCCTCGAGGCCGAGGAGAAGATGGAGAAGGCCGTCGTGGTCGCCAAGGAGGACTTCGCCGCGATCCGCACCGGCCGTGCGCACCCGGCGATGTTCAACAAGATCGTGGCCGACTACTACGGCGCGCCGACCCCGATCAACCAGCTGGCCTCGTTCTCGGTGCCCGAGCCGCGCATGGCCGTGGTGACCCCGTTCGACAAGAGCGCGCTGCGCAACATCGAGCAGGCCATCCGCGACTCCGACCTGGGCGTCAACCCGAGCAACGACGGCAACATCATCCGGGTGGTGTTCCCCGAGCTGACCGAGGAGCGCCGCCGCGAGTACATCAAGGTCGCCAAGAGCAAGGGTGAGGACGCCAAGGTCTCCATCCGCTCCGTGCGCCGCAAGGCCAAGGACGCCATCGACAAGCTGATCAAGGACGGCGAGGTCGGCGAGGACGAGGGCCGCCGTGCGGAGAAGGAGCTCGACGACACCACCGCGAAGTACGTCGCGCAGGTGGACGAGCTCCTGAAGCACAAGGAAGCGGAGCTGCTCGAGGTCTGATGAACGACTCTTCCTGGGGGGCGCCGCCACAGGCCGGGTACTGGGGGCCCGCCGACCACCCGCATGGCCACGGGCAGGTCCACACCCCCGGCCAGGGGCACGTCCAAGGGGCCGCCCCGGCGGGTCCCGCATACGATGCGCATGACGCGCCTCAGACTCGGCCCATGCCCATCGTGCCCGACGTGGCCGCATACGGCGAAAACCAGGATGACGACCGAGGGGCCGCTCGGCGCAGCGGCCCTCCGGTCCGGAACGACACGAATCCGGAGCCCATGCCCGACGCCTCGCAGCCGGCACCCAAGCCGCAGAAGAAGAGCGCGGGTCGCGACCTGAGCGCCGCGATAGGGGTGGGGGTCGGCCTCGGCGCGGTGATCGTCGCGTCGCTGTTCGTCGTCAAGGCCGTGTTCGTCGGCGTCGTCGCGGTCGCCGTCGTGGTGGGCCTGTGGGAACTGACCAAGCGGCTGGAGGAGCGCAAGGGCATCCGGGCGCCCCTCGTGCCGCTCGCGCTCGGCGGTGCCGCGATGGTCGTCGCCGGGTACGTCCGGGGCGCCGAGGGCGCCTGGGTCGCCATGGCGCTCACCGCACTGGCCGTGCTGGTCTGGCGCATGACGGAACCGCCGGAGAACTACCTCAGGGACGTCACGGCGGGCGTCTTCGCGGCGTTCTACGTGCCGTTCCTGGCGACGTTCGTCGCGATGATGCTGACCGCGGACGACGGGCCGCAGCGGGTGCTCACCTTCCTGCTGCTGACGGTCGTCAGCGACACCGGTGCCTACGCCGTCGGCTGGCGCTTCGGCCGGACCAAGCTCGCCCCGCGCATCAGCCCCGGCAAGACCCGTGAGGGCCTGCTCGGCGCGGTCGCCTTCGCCATGGTCGTGGGTGCGCTGTGCCTGGAGTTCCTCATCGACGACGGTGCGTGGTGGCAGGGCCTGCTGCTGGGCCTCGCGGTCGCGGTCAGCGCCACGCTCGGCGACCTCGGCGAGTCCATGATCAAGCGGGACCTCGGCATCAAGGACATGGGCACGCTGCTGCCGGGCCACGGCGGCATCATGGACCGGCTCGACTCGCTGCTGCCCACGGCCCCCGTGGTGTGGCTGCTGCTCGTGCTCTTCGTGGGATCCGGCTGAGCGGATCCGCCCCGGTGAGCCCCCGTCCACCACGGCGGGGGCTCGCCGTCTTTCTCGGGGAGGCGGCGGGCTTCGCGGAGTGGGACGATTCAGGTGTACGCCGCAAAGGGGGTCATCATGTCCGCCATTCGACAGTCCATCGATGTCGACCGCGCTCCCACGGACGTCTACGACTACGTCATGGACACCCCGCGCATGCCGGAGTGGCAGCTGAGCGCCGTGTCCGCGGAGCGCCTCGACGAGGGGCCCGTCGGCATCGGCTCCAAGGTCCGGGTCACCCGGCACATCGGTCGTCGCACGATGCCGATGACCATGGAGGTCACCGAGTACGACCCGCCGCACAGCTGGGGCCTGCGCGGGATCGACGGCCCCGTCCGGGCACGGGTCCACGGCGAGGTCGAGCCGTTCGACGAGGGCCGCCGCTCCCACGTGACGATCGAGGTCGACTTCGAGGGCCACGGCATGGGCAAGGTCCTCGTCCCCTTCGTCGTCCGCCCCCAGGTCCGCAAGGAACTCCCGCGTAACGAGCAGCTCCTCAAGGACCGGCTGGAGCACACGGGCGAGTAGGGGGTCTCACTCCCGGTGCCGCAGGCGGGGCACGGGCCACCGTGAACGATCTGCGACACTGGTTGAGCCATGCCTAAGCCCGGAGAACTCACATTCGTCGCCCCGCGCGGAGCCAAGAAGCCGCCGCGGCATCTCGCCGACCTCACTCCTGCCGAGCGCAAGGAGGCCGTCGCCGCTGTCGGGGAGAAGCCGTTTCGCGCCAAGCAGCTCTCGCAGCACTACTTCGCGCGGTACGCGCACGATCCGGAGCAGTGGACCGACATCCCGGCCGGTGCCCGGGGGCGGTTGCAGGAGGCGCTGCTGCCCGAGCTGATGACCGTCGTGCGGCATCTGTCGACCGACCAGGGCACCACCCGCAAGACGCTGTGGCGGCTGTTCGACGGGACGCTCGTCGAGTCGGTGCTGATGCGCTACCCGGACCGGGTGACCATGTGCATCAGCTCGCAGGCGGGATGCGGCATGAACTGCCCGTTCTGCGCGACCGGGCAGGCGGGGCTGGACCGGAACCTGTCCACCGCCGAGATCGTCCACCAGATCGTGGATGGGATGCGGGCCCTGCGCGACGGGGAGGTCCCCGGCGGCCCCGCGCGGCTCAGCAACATCGTGTTCATGGGCATGGGCGAGCCGCTCGCGAACTACAACCGGGTCGTCGGCGCCATCCGGCGGCTCACCGACCCCGAGCCCGACGGCGTCGGCCTGTCGCAGCGCGGGATCACCGTGTCCACCGTCGGTCTGGTGCCGGCCATCCACCGGTTCGCCGACGAGGGCTTCAAGTGCCGGCTGGCGATCTCGCTGCACGCGCCCGACGACGAGCTGCGCGACACCCTCGTGCCCGTGAACACGCGGTGGAAGGTGCGGGAGGTGCTGGACGCGGGCTTCGAGTACAGCGCCAAGTCCGGGCGGCGGCTGTCGATCGAGTACGCGCTGATCCGGGACATCAACGACCAGGCGTGGCGGGGTGACCGGCTCGGACGGCTGCTCAAGGGCAAGCCCGTGCACGTGAACCTGATTCCGCTCAACCCGACGCCCGGGTCGAAGTGGACCGCCTCGCGGCCCGAGGACGAGAAGGCGTTCGTGGAGGCCATCGCCGCGCATGGTGTGCCGGTGACGATCCGGGACACCCGTGGACAGGAGATCGACGGGGCGTGTGGTCAGCTCGCGGCCACCGAACGGTAGTCTGACCGTCGTACATACACCTTCATATTCCGACAGGGGAGCGCCACAGCGCTGAGAGTGCGGCACACGGCCGCAGACCCTCCGAACCTGGCCCAGGTCATTCTGGGTAGGGAGATCGGTCACCACTCGAGCTGTTGCGCCCTGCCCGGGACCCCGGAAGTCCCGGGCAGGGCCGCGTCTTCTCCTGGTCACTCCAGGAGGAATCCAGTGAGCATCAACATCAAGCGGCTGACGGCGGTGGCCGTCGGGCTCGGCATGGTCGGCACGCTGTCCGCGTGCGGGTCGTCCGACGGCTCCCAGGAGGCCGGCGACTCCAAGACCGTCACGCTCGTCAGCCACGACTCGTGGGCCGCGTCCGAGGACGTCATCGCGGCCTTCGAGAAGGAGTCCGGCTACCAGGTCCGCGTCCTCAAGGACGGCGACGCCGGGCAGGCCGTGAACAAGGCCGTCCTGACCAAGGACAACCCGCAGGGCGACGTCTTCTTCGGCGTCGACAACACCCTGCTGTCCCGCGCCCTCGACAACGGCCTGTTCCAGCCGTACGAGGCGAAGGGATCGGAGCGGATCAAGGCCGAGTACCGGGCCGATCAGGACAAGCACCGCGTCACGCCCGTCGACACCGGCGACATCTGCGTCAACTACGACAAGAAGTACTTCGCCGACCACAAGATCGAACCGCCGCGCAGCTTCGACGACCTGGTCGAGCCGCAGTACAAGAACCTCCTCGTGACCGAGAACGCCGCCTCCTCCTCGCCCGGTCTCGGCTTCCTGCTCGGCACCGCCGCGAAGTACGGCGACGACGGCTGGGAGGGCTACTGGAAGAAGCTCAAGGCCAACGGCGTGAAGGTCGTCGACGGCTGGGAGCAGGCCTACAACGAGGAGTTCTCCGGCTCCAGCAGCGGCAAGAAGGCCAAGGGCGACCGGCCGCTCGTCGTGTCGTACGCCTCCTCGCCGCCCGCCGAGGTGCTGTACGCCGACCCGAAGCCCACCGCCGCCCCGACCGGGGTCGCCGAGGGCACCTGCTTCCGGCAGGTCGAGTACGCGGGGCTGCTGAGCAACGCGAAGAACGCCAAGGGCGGCAAGGCCTTCCTCGACTTCCTGATCAGCGAGCGGTTCCAGCAGGACATGCCGCTCAACATGTTCGTGTACCCGGTGACCGAGGGCGCCCAGGTGCCGCCCGAGTTCGCGAAGTACGGGCCGCAGGCGAAGGATCCCGAGACCATGGACCCGGCGAAGATCGCCGACCACCGTGACCAGTGGGTCAAGTCGTGGACCTCACTCGTCCTGAAGTAGCCGTCCGGCGGCGGGGCGCGGCGGCGCGGTTCGGTCTGCTGGCCGCGCCCGTCGCGTTCTTCGCGGTCTTCTTCGCTTATCCGGTCGCCGCGATCGTCGCGCGCGGCCTGAAGGTCGACGGGGTCTGGCACCTCGGGCGGATCGGGGAGGTGCTGGCGCAGTCCGACGTCCGGCACGTCCTGTGGTTCACCACCTGGCAGGCGCTCGTCTCCACCGCGCTCACCCTGATCGTCGCCCTGCCCGGCGCGTATGTCTTCGCGCGCTTCGACTTCCCGGGCAAGCAGGTGCTGCGGGCGGTGGTGACCGTGCCGTTCGTACTGCCGACGGTCGTCGTCGGTACGGCGTTCCTGGCGCTGGTCGGGCGCGGCGGGCTGCTCGACGAGCTGTGGGGCGTGCGGCTGGACACCACGGTGTGGGCGATCCTGCTCGCGCACGTCTTCTTCAACTACGCGGTCGTCCTCCGGACGGTCGGGGGGCTGTGGGCGCAGCTCGACCCGCGGCAGGAGGAGGCCGCGCGGATGCTCGGGGCGTCACCCCTGAAGGCCTGGCGGCGGGTCACACTCCCGGCGCTGGCACCGGCCGTGGCCGCCGCCGCGCTCATGGTCTTCCTGTTCACCTTCACCTCCTTCGGCGTCGTCCAGATCCTCGGCGGGCCCACCTTCTCCACCCTGGAGGTGGAGATCTACCGGCAGACGTCCGAGATCTTCGACCTGTCCACGGCGGCCGTGCTGACGCTGATCCAGTTCGTGGCCGTGGGGGCGATCCTCGCCCTGCACGCCTGGACCGTGCGGCGGCGGGAGACCGCGCTGCGGCTGGTGGACGCCGCCGGGACCGCGCGCCGGCCGCGCGGCGCCGGGCAGTGGACGCTGCTGGCCGGGGTCCTGGTCACCGTCGTGGTGCTGCTCCTGCTGCCCCTGGCCGTACTGGTGCAGCGGTCCCTTGACGCGCCCGGCTTCGGCTACTACCGGGCGCTGACCAGCGACGACGGGGGAGTGTTCCTCGTCCCGCCGATCGAGGCGATCGGCAACTCCCTGTCGTACGCCGTCGCCGCCACGGCCATCGCCGTCGTGATCGGCTCCCTCGCCGCCGTCGCGCTCACCCGCCGGGACGCCGGGCGGTTCGTGCGCGGCTTCGACGCGCTGCTGATGCTGCCGCTCGGGGTGTCCGCGGTGACCGTCGGCTTCGGGTTCCTGATCGCGCTGGACGAGCCGCCGCTGGACCTGAGGTCCTCCTGGATCCTCGTGCCGCTCGCGCAGGCCCTGGTCGGGGTGCCGTTCGTGGTCCGGACGATGCTGCCCGTGCTGCGGGCCGTGGACGTACGGCTGCGGGAGGCGGCCTCGGTGCTGGGGGCCTCGCCCTCGCGGGTGTGGCGGGAGGTGGACCTGCCGATGGTCCGGCGGGCCCTGCTGATCGCGGCCGGGTTCGCCTTCGCCGTGTCGCTCGGGGAGTTCGGGGCGACGGTGTTCATCGCGCGGCCCGACAACCCGACGCTGCCGGTGGCCGTGGCCCGGCTGCTGGGGCGGCCCGGGGACCTCAACTACGGGCAGGCGATGGCCCTGTCGACGATTCTGATGGTGGTGTGCGCCGTGGCCCTGCTGGTACTGGAGAGGCTGCGGACGGACCGGACCGGGGAGTTCTAGATGCTGCTGAGTCTGCGGGGCGCGACGGTCCGTTTCGGCGGGCGGGCCGTGCTGGACGCCGTCGATCTGGAGGTCGCCGAGCACGAGATCGTGTGCGTGCTCGGGCCCAGCGGCAGCGGCAAGTCGACCCTGCTGCGGGTGGTGGCCGGGCTGCAGCCGCTCGACTCCGGGCGGGTGTCGCTCGACGGGCGGGACCAGGCGGGCGTGCCCGCGCACCGGCGGGGCGTCGGACTGATGTTCCAGGACCACCAGCTGTTCCCGCAGCGGGACGTGGGCGGCAACGTCGCCTTCGGGCTGCGCATGCACGGGGCGCCGAAGCGGCAACAGGCCGAGCGCGTCCAGGAGTTGCTGGACCTCGTCGGGCTGCCGGGCGCGGCCCGCCGGTCCGTCGCCGCGCTGTCCGGCGGGGAGCAGCAGCGGGTCGCGCTGGCCCGGGCCCTGGCGCCGAGCCCCCGGCTGCTGATGCTGGACGAGCCGCTGGGCCAGCTCGACCGGTCGCTCAGGGAGCGGCTCGTCGTCGAACTCAAGGAACTGTTCGGCCGGTTGGGCACGACCGTGCTCGCCGTGACCCATGACCAGGGGGAGGCCTTCGCGCTGGCCGACCGGGTCGTGGTGATGCGGGACGGGCGGATCGCCCAGTCCGGTACGCCCCTGGAGGTGTGGCAGCGGCCCGCCGACGCGTTCGTGGCCCGCTTCCTCGGCTTCGAGAACGTCGTCGAGGCGACCGTCGGGGCGGAGGCGGCGGACACGCCGTGGGGCAAGGTGCCCGTGCCCGAGGGGGCCCCGCAGGGCACACGGACCCTGCTCGTCCGGCCCGCCGGGGTGCGGCTGGTGTCCGCCGACGCCGGGCTGCGCTGCACGGTCACCGCCCGCACCTTCAAGGGCACCCACGTGGCCGTCCACCTCCAGCCGGAGGACGCCCCGCGCCTGGAGGCGGCCTGCGCGCTGCGGTCCGCGCCGGAGGTCGGGGGCGAGGTCGGGGTGGAGTTCGACGCGGCCGAGACCGTCGTGCTCGGCTGAGACGGGACGTGGCCCGCCCCCGGGGATCGGGGACAGGCCACGTTACGGCGTGCGGGGGCGTCAGCTGTCGCTCTTCGCCCCACGGCGGCGCATGCCGAAGAACACCGCACCGCCACCGACGACGACCAGGGCCGCCGCGATGCCGGCGATGATGCCGGTGTTGGAGTCGGCACCGGTCTCGGCGAGGTTCGACTCACCGGCCGCGGGGGCGGGCGCGTTGCCCGCCGGTGTGCTGCTCTCGCTCTCCGACGGCGCCGGAGCCGGGGTGTCGGTGTCCTCGGCGGGATTCGACGGGGAGGCCGACGGGGTCGGCGTGGCCGGCGGAGTCGAAGCCGGGGGCTCCTCCTCCTTCTTGCAGGCCGTGGCCGGGGTGACGAGGTTCGGCTTGATGTCCTCGTCGACGTACGGGGTGGCCTTGACGTGGATGCGGTACTCGGCGTTCGGCTTCCAGTTCTCGGCGAAGGTGATGGTGGTGCCCTTGCGGGAGCCCTTGACCACCTGCTCGCCGACCTTCTTCACGTCGGCGCCGTTGTTCTCCAGGTACACGGTGACGGTCGCCGGGATGCCGGCGGGGTCCACGTCGGTGACGGTGATGACGCCCTTGTCACCGTCGCACTTCGCCTCGGCGGAGAACTCGTTGATGTTGCAGGCGAGCGCGTTGCCGGCGGCACCGAGTGCGAGGGCGGCCGAGGCCGAGGCGACACCGAGGATCCGCACGGAACGGGCGACGGTGCGGCGCCGAGTCGTACGGCGGGATACGGACAGAACTGCCACGTTTGTCCTTTACGGGATGCGCAAATGCGGGGGGTGGAGGCAGTGTTGACTGGACATCAGCACTACCGGGAGGCTCCCAGGTCTATAAGCGCCGCATAAGTAGTGTCAACGCATATGCAGGATGCAAGCAGTTGCTTTGCCAGCTTATTAACCGCCGAGACGTTTCAACGCCTCGGGCGCCTCCTCGATCCGGTCGACCAGCGCGATCCGCGCCTCCATCGACCGCCCCCTGGCCAGCGACCGCAGCAGCGGCCACGTCGGCAGCTTCTCCGTCCAGTGCGCCCGGTTCACGAGCACCATGGGCGTCGGCTCGCCGCGCGACTCGTAGTAGTTGGGCGTGGCGTTGTCGAAGATCTCCTGGACGGTCCCGGCGGCGCCCGGCAGGAACACCACACCCGCGTTGGACCGGGCCAGCAGGCCGTCCTCGCGGGTGGCGTTGGCGAAGTACTTGGCGATGTGGGACGCGAAGGCGTTCGGCGGTTCGTGGCCGTAGAACCAGGTCGGGATGCCGACGGAACGGCCGCCCTGCGGCCAGCGGCCGCGTATCTCGAAGGCGGCCGTCGCCCACTGGGTGATCGACGGGGTGAAGCGCGGTGCCTTGGAGAGCAGTTCGAGCGACTCGGTGAGCATGTCGTCGCCGAACGGGGCGGCGTACGCGCCGAGATTCGCCGCCTCCATCGCGCCCGGGCCGCCTCCGGTGGCGACCGTGAAACCGGCCCGGGCCAGCTCGCGTCCGAGCCGCGCGGCACCGGCGTACTCCTGGGTGCCGCGGGCCATCGCGTGGCCGCCCATCACGCCCACCACCCGGGCGCCGGACAGGAGTTCGTCGAGGGCGTCGGAGACGGAGTCGTCGTGGACCGAGCGCAGCATGGAGGCGTAGATGTCCCGGTCGGCCTTGGTGCGCTGGAACCAGGCGTACGCCTGCGCGTCGGGGGTGGCCTCGTAGCCGTCCGCGAGCGACGCGAAGAGCTCGTCCGGCGCGTAGACGTGGCCGCGGTACGGGTCGAAGGGCAGGTCGGGGACGGGCGGGAAGACCAGGGCGCCGTCGGCGCGGACCTTCGCGGCCGCTTCCTCACGCATCGCGCAGCCGAGGAAGACCGCGCCCGCGGTGTCCGTGCCGAGCAGTTCGCGCGTGCGGTCCGTCAGGTCGACGGCCTGGACGCGGTGGCCGGCGAGTGTGCCGCGCGCCGAGACGGTGGCGTCGAACTCCTCGAGCGTCTCGATCTCACGGTCGTCGTGGTGGGCCGCATGGGCGGGCATCGTCTGCACCCGCCCATGCTGGCACAGCCACGTCTCAGCCCTCGACGGCCGACGGGTCCATCCACACGACCTCGAAGGTGTGGCCGTCCGGGTCGTCGAAGGCGCGGCCGTACATGAAGCCGTGGTCCTGGGTCTCGCCGCTGAGGGAGCCGCCCGCCGCGACCGCCTTCTCGACCAGTTCGTCGACCTTCTCGCGGCTCTCGGCGCTCAGCGCGATCAGCACCTCGCTGGTCTTCGTCGCGTCCGCGATCGCCTTCTTCGTGAACTGCGCGTACTTGTCCTTGGTGTGCACCATCACGACGATGGTGTCGCTGATGACGACCGAGGCGGTCGACTCGTCGCTGAACTGCTCGTTGATCGAGTAGCCGAGCTCCGTGAAGAGCTTCTTGGAGGCGTCGAGGTCGTTGACGCACAGGTTCACGAAGATCATCTGCTGGTACATGCGGGGTCTCTCCCATCGGGTCCGTGTCGTTACGCGGGGATAGACCTGGGTACGGCGCGGAACTCATCGGCGTTCGGAGATTTTTTTCGCACGGGTTTTCCCGGCGGGTTCCGGCTTTTCCCGGCGGGCTCCGGCGCGCTTCAGCGGGCCAGCGGCAGTGCCGCCAACTCGGCGACCGTCAGGGTGAGCGGGCCGAACAGGGCGAGCAGGGCGCCCGCGCGCAGGGCGGCGGCGCCGCGCAGCATCGTCGCGGGGGCGCCGAGGCGCAGCAGCGCGGCGGTGATGTCGGCCCGGGCCTGCCGGGCCTCGACGGCGGCCGTGAGGAGCGTGCCCACGGTGCATCCGGTCACGACGAGCACGCCGAGGGTGGTGAGCGGGCCGAGCGACAGTCCGTCCGGGAGGTGCAGCAGTGCCATGGCCCACGCGGCCGACAGGACCGCGCTGACGACGCCCAGGGGACGGCCGATGCGGCGGGCCTCGGCCATGAGGATGCGCCCGGCCAGCAGCCGCAGCGCGCCGGGGCGGGCCGACTGGAGGAGCCGTCCGCACAGGTGCGTCAGGCCCGGGCCGGCCAGGGCCAGGCCGACGGCGGCCAGCGCCCAGCCCGCCAGGACGCCGGGGGACGCGCCGGAGAAGGTGAGGTCGGGGGCGGTCGGGGCGGTGCGGCTCGTGTAGGTCTCCACGGCGAGGCCTGCGGCCAGCAGGGTGATGCCCCAGGGGAGACCGGTCGGGGCGGTGGTGGGGGAGCCGCTGGTGCCGGGCGGGTCCGGCAGGGCCGCCGCGAGGGCGGCGGGGTCGTCGGCGCCACGCGCTGCGGCCGGACTCGGGGCGGACCGCTGGGCGGGCGTCCCGTCGGGGCGGGGCGCGCTCACCGGGTCCGGCGCCTGCGAAGGCCGGGTGGGGTGGGCGGTGTTCAGCGGATCCCGGGTCGGGCCGCCGTCGCGGTGCTCGGGGGCGGACGGCGCCGGGTGCCGGGCCGGGGCGCCGTCGGAGCCGCCGGGGTCGGGCGCCGCCGGGTGCCGTACGGGATCACCGTCGGGCCGGGCGGAGCCCCCCGAGTCCGGCTCCGCCGGGTGGCGGGCCGGGTCGCCGTACGGGATCACCGCACTCACCGTGTCGCGGGCCGCGGGATCCGCGAGCGCGCTCACCGTGCCGCCGGAGCCGGAGCCGGAGCCGGAGCCGGAGCCGGAGCCGGAGCCGGAGCCGGTGTCGGTGTCGGTCGGGGTGGGGGTGCGGGCGACGGTCGTCACCGAGGCAGGTTCGCCGGTGCGGGCCTGCGGAGGGCTGCCCTGCGGCGCCGAGCCGGTGGAGCCGCCGTGCGCGGGCCGGACGTTCTGCCGTCCGAACCGGCCGTACGCCCCGAAGGTCTCGCGCTTGCTGTCGCGGCGGTACGCGCCGAAGCGGCCGTACGTCCGGGACGCCCGGGGCGCCGCCGGTCCGGTCTCCCGCGGCCGCAGCGCCAGCGCCACGGCCGCCGACGCGCCGACGGGGACGATCGCCAGCAGCGTCAGGGTGCCCGCCAGCGGCAGGGGTCGGCCGGAGGCGAGGGGCCCGGCGGCCGCCCCGTCGAAGGGCAGGCCCGACAGATCGCCCCGCAGGTGCAGGAAGACGAGCAGGGCCAGCATGGAGCCGAGCGTGCAGGACAGGGCCGTCGTCGCCGCCGAGACGACCAGCAGGCGCAGCGGGCCGAGGCCGATCGCGGAGAGGCCGGGTCGGGGTTGCGTGGCGGGGTCGGTGCGGGCCACCGCGACGGCGAAGTAGATCGTGGCGGCCAGCGGGGCCGCGCACCAGGCCAGACGCGTCAGGGACTCGCCGGTGGTGCCGGGGTGCCCGAGGGCGTGGCCCAGGGTGCACAGCACCAGGAAGCTCGTGCCCGCCGAGGCCGCCGCGACCAGGAGGCGGCGCAGCTGGACGGCGGGGTGGGCGCCGCGGGTCAGACGGAGAGCGAGCACGCGGCCCGGCCTTCCGGCTCGGTGGTCTCGGCGACCGGCGGCAGGTGCACCGTCTGCACGCGCCGCCCGTCGAGCAACGACACCGTGCGGTCGGCGAGGGCCGCGGTCTCCGCGTCGTGGGTGGCCAGCACGACGGTGATGCCGTGGGAGCGGGCCGCCGTGGTGAGGGTGCGCAGGACGTGGGCGCGGTCGGCGCGGTGCAGCGGGGCCGTGGGCTCGTCCGCGAACAGCACCGAGGGGGCGGGGGCGAGCGCGCGGGCGATGCAGACGCGCTGGCGCTCGGCCTGGACCAGCTGGTGCGGGCGCTTGCGGGCGCCGTCGCCGATGTCCAGGCGCTCCAGCCACTCCAGCGCGGCCGTCTTGGCGCGGCGCCGGCTGGTGCCGCGCAGCATCAGCGGCAGGGCCGTGTTCTCCCAGGCGTTGAGCTCCGGGACCAGCGAGGGGGCCGGGTCGATCCAGCCGAAGCGGTCGCGGCGCAGCCGTTCCCGGGTGAGCGGGCCCATGGTGTGCACGGGCACGCTGTTGAACCAGACCTCGCCGCGCCGCACGGGCACCAGGCCGGACAGGCACCGCAGCAGGGTCGTCTTGCCGCTGCCGCGCGGGCCGCTGACGGCGAGGATCTCGCCCTCGCGGACGCCGAGCGAGACGCCGCAGAGCGCGGGCGAGCCGTCGTCGTGCTGGAAGTGCAGGGCACGTGCCCAGAGCACGTCGTTGTCCGGCGGGGCCTCCATGGGCGTACACCTCGGTTCAGATCCGTAGTTCCCGTGCCATCCCCCGTGCGGGGGAACGAAGGCAGGGCCGATCGGTCACTGGGCACGCTAGGCAGAAAGGCGGCTCGGCTCCGGACAGCACGCGGCCCCGGGCCGCCGTTTCTCACTCGAACGGGCGGCACCGGGGCCGGTGTTGATCATCCAGGCAGACGATCGGAGCGACGCGGGGCGCGTCGGCCGGTCAGAGCTTGGTCCACGCCTCCGAGAGGGTGGCCCGCAGGATCTGCTCGATCTCGTCGAACGTCGACTGGTCCGAGATCAGCGGCGGGGCGAGCTGGACGACCGGGTCGCCGCGGTCGTCGGCCCGGCAGTACAGGCCGTTCTCGTACAGCTTCTTGGAGAGGAAGCCGTACAGGACGCGCTCGGTCTCGTCGGCGTCGAAGGACTCCTTGGTGGCCTTGTCCTTGACGAGCTCGATGCCGTAGAAGAAGCCGTTGCCGCGGACGTCGCCGACGATCGGCAGGTCGTGGAGCTTCTCCAGGGTGGCGCGGAAGTTGCCCTCGTTGTCCAGGACGTGCTGGTTGAGGTTCTCGCGCTCGAACAGGTCGAGGTTGGCCAGGCCCACGGCCGCGGAGACCGGGTGGCCGCCGAAGGTGTAGCCGTGCAGGAAGGTGTTGTCGCCCTGGTAGAACGGCTCGGCCAGGCGGTCGGAGATGATGCAGGCGCCGATCGGGGAGTAGCCCGAGGTCATGCCCTTGGCGCAGGTGATCATGTCCGGGACGTAGTCGAACTTGTCGCAGGCGAAGTACGTGCCCAGGCGGCCGAAGGCGCAGATGACCTCGTCCGAGACGAGCAGCACGTCGTGCCGGTCGCAGATCTCGCGGACCCGCTGGAAGTAGCCGGGCGGGGGCGGGAAGCAGCCGCCCGCGTTCTGCACCGGCTCCAGGAAGACCGCGGCGACCGTGTCCGGGCCCTCGAAGAGGATCTGCTGCTCGATCTGGTCGGCGGCCCAGCGGCCGAAGGCCTCCGGGTCGTCGCCGAAGAGCGGGGCGCGGTAGATGTTGGTGTTCGGGACCTTGTGCGCGCCCGGCACCAGCGGCTCGAACGGGGCCTTCAGGCCCGGCAGGCCGGTGATGGACAGGGCGCCCTGCGGGGTGCCGTGGTAGGCGACCGCCCGGGAGATCACCTTGTGCTTGGTGGGCTTGCCGACCAGCTTGAAGTACTGCTTGGCGAGCTTCCAGGCGGTCTCGACGGCCTCGCCGCCACCGGTCGTGAAGAAGACCTTGTTCAGGTCGCCCGGCGCGTGGTGGGCCAGGCGCTCGGCGAGCTCGATCGCCTTGGGGTGGGCGTAGGACCACACGGGGAAGAACGCCAGCTCCTGCGCCTGCTTGAAGGCGGTCTCGGCCAGCTCGACGCGGCCGTGCCCGGCCTGCACCACGAACAGGCCGGCGAGGCCGTCCAGGTAGCGCTTGCCCTGGTCGTCGTAGATGTACGTGCCCTCGCCCCGGACGATGGTGGGGACGGGGGCCTTCTCGTACGACGACATGCGCGTGAAGTGCATCCACAGGTGGTCGTACGCGGACTGGGAGAGGTCCTTGCTCACGGCTATCGGGTCCTCACGGTTATCGGGTTCCCCACATGTAGGTCTGCTTCTTGAGCTTCAGGTAGACGAAGCTCTCGGTGGAGCGCACTCCTGGGACGGCCCGGATGCGTTTGTTGATGACGTCCAGGAGGTGGTCGTCGTCCTCGCAGACGATCTCCACCATCAGGTCGAAGGAGCCCGCGGTCATCACCACGTACTCGCACTCGGACATGGCCGTCAGAGCGTCGGCGACCGACTCCACGTCGCCCTCGACGTTGACGCCGACCATCGCCTGTCTGCGGAAGCCCACGGTGAGCGGGTCCGTGACGGCGACGATCTGCATCACGCCCTGGTCGAGCAGCTTCTGGACGCGCTGGCGCACGGCCGCCTCGGACAGGCCCACGGCCTTGCCGATGGCGGCGTACGGCCGGCGGCCGTCCTCCTGGAGCTGCTCGATGATGGCGAGGGAGACGGCGTCCAGCTGGGGCGAGCTGCCGTTCCTGGACTCTCGGGAGGGCTCGCGGTGCTCCCGCGAGTCCTTCTGGTCTGCGCTTCGACTGGCCACGAGGTCACTGTGCACGAGGTCTCGACACTTCCGCAAGCCGTGATCGATGAAATCCGTTGTTTTTATCGTCCAGTGCTGCGGATTCCGCATGAACGATGGGAGCGGGGGTGTTGAAAACGTGGGTCGGCCGACTAGGGTGGGTGTCTCAAGTACTGGACATCCGAACTGGAGGGCCGGCAGTGAGCACCGAGCTGCGTCGTCTGCGCAACTACATCGGCGGTGAGTTCCGGGACGCCGCCGACGGACGGACCACCGAGGTGGTCAATCCCGCGACGGGCGAGGCGTACGCGACCGCTCCGCTGTCCGGGCAGGCGGACGTGGACGCCGCGATGGCGGCGGCCGCCGAGGCCTTCCCCGGCTGGCGCGACACCACGCCCGCCGAGCGCCAGAAGGCCCTGCTGAAGATCGCGGACGCCTTCGAGGAGCGCGCCGAGGAGCTGATCGCGGCCGAGGTGGAGAACACGGGCAAGCCGGTCGGGCTGACCCGCTCCGAGGAGATCCCGCCGATGGTCGACCAGATCCGCTTCTTCGCGGGTGCGGCGCGGATGCTGGAGGGCCGCTCGGCCGGCGAGTACATGGAGGGCCTCACCTCCATCGTCCGCCGTGAGCCGGTCGGGGTCTGCGCGCAGGTCGCGCCGTGGAACTACCCGATGATGATGGCCGTGTGGAAGTTCGCCCCGGCGATCGCGGCGGGCAACACGGTCGTGCTGAAGCCGTCCGACACCACCCCGGCCTCCACCGTCCTGATCGCGGAGATCCTCGGCGGGATCCTGCCGAAGGGCGTCTTCAACGTCATCTGCGGCGACCGCGAGACCGGCCGCATGATGGTCGAGCACGAGATCCCGGCGATGGCCTCCATCACCGGCTCGGTGCGGGCGGGCATCCAGGTCGCCGAGTCCGCCTCCAAGGACGTCAAGCGCGTCCACCTGGAGCTGGGCGGCAAGGCGCCGGTCGTGGTCTTCGAGGACACCGACATCGCCAAGGCCGTCGAGGACATCTCGGTCGCGGGCTACTTCAACGCCGGCCAGGACTGCACGGCCGCCACGCGCGTGCTCGTTCACGAGTCCATCCACGACGAGTTCGTCTCCGCGCTGTCGAAGGCCGCCGCCGAGACGAAGACCGGGCAGCCGGACGACGAGGACGTGCTCTACGGGCCGCTCAACAACCCCAACCAGCTCAAGCAGGTCGAGGGCTTCATCGACCGGCTGCCCGCGCACGCGCGCGTGGAGACCGGCGGCAAGCGGGTCGGCGACAAGGGCTACTTCTACGCGCCGACCGTCGTCTCGGGCCTGAAGCAGGACGACGAGATCATCCAGAAGGAGGTCTTCGGCCCGGTCATCACCGTGCAGTCCTTCCGCGACGAGGACCAGGCGGTGGAGTGGGCCAACGGCGTGGAGTACGCCCTCGCCTCCTCCGTGTGGACCAAGGACCACGGCCGCGCCATGCGGATGAGCAAGAAGCTCGACTTCGGCTGCGTGTGGATCAACACGCACATCCCCCTGGTCGCGGAGATGCCGCACGGCGGCTTCAAGAAGTCCGGCTACGGCAAGGACCTGTCGGCGTACGGCTTCGACGACTACACGCGGATCAAGCACGTGATGACGTCGCTGGACGCGTAACCCTCCCCGCACTGCCGAGCGGCCCCGGACGGTTCCTCTCCGTCCGGGGCCGCTCGTGCGTCCGGGGCGCCCGGAGACCCCGGTGCGCAAAAACTGTTATCCCCGCAGACTCTCCACCGTCTCCGCACATGTGATCCCCGACATGGCGAGGACCCCGGTACCGGCTGAGAGGGTGCGTGCGGAACATCAGTGAACCCAGGCGTCGAGAGGGCACCGTGGACAGTCAGCACTGGCGCGCCACCATCACGGCGGCGCAGTCCGGCGACCGGCAGGCGCTGGACGAGCTGGTCGCGGGCTGGCTGCCGCTGGTCTACAACATCGTGGGCCGGGCCCTGAACGGCCACGCCGACGTCGACGACGTCGTCCAGGAGACCATGCTGCGCGCGGTCGACAACCTCGGCTCGCTGCGCGACCCGGACAGCTTCCGGTCCTGGCTGGTGGCGATCGCCATGCGGCAGATCCGGGACCGGGCCCGGCGCCGGACGGCGGACCCGCTTCCGGAGGCACCCGCCGCCGACTTCGCCGAACTGACCGTGCTCCGCCTCCAGCTGGAGGGCCAGCGGCGCGAGGTCGCCGAGGCGGCGCGGTGGCTGGACGACGAGGACCGGCAGCTGCTGTCGCTGTGGTGGCTGGAGGTCGCGGGCGAACTGACCCGGCGCGAGCTGGCCGCCGCCGTCGGCATCACCCGGCAGCACGCCGCCGTGCGCGTCCAGCGGATGAAGGAGCGTCTGGAGACCTCGCGCGGCATCGTCCGCGCCCTGGACGGCGCCTGCCCCGACCTGCGCGAACTGACCGGCCGCTGGGACGGCAGGCCCGACTCGGTGTGGCGCAAGCGGCTCGCCCGGCACATCCGCGGCTGCGGCTACTGCGGCGACACCCCCGAGTCCGTCGTACCGGCGGAACGCCTCCTCGTCGGCATCGCCCTGGTCCCGCTGCCGGTCGGGTTCACGCTGTCGCTCGCCTTCGGCGGGAAGACGGCCGTGGCCGCCACGTCCGCCGGCTGGTCCGCCAAGCTGCTGGGCGCGCTCACCAAGCCGGCCGTCGCGATGACGGCGGGGGCGACGATCGTCGCCGGCGGCGCCTATGTCGTCACCCAGCCGCCGGACGCCCCGCCGCCCCGGGCCGCGGTCACCCCCACCGCGACGGCCACCTCGGAACGACCGCCGTCCTCCGCCCCGCCCGCCCCCGAGCCCTCGCCGTCGGTGACGAAGAAGGCCGACCAGTACGGCACGGTCGTCGACGCCGTCGACCGCGCCCCCGACCCGGACGCCCGGCCCGCCGCGCTGCCGCGCCGCCCCGAGTCCGGCCTCACCAGCACCGGCGGACCGAAGGCGGTCATGCAGCACCGCGGCGACAGCGTGACGCTCACCGGGCAGGGCTACGTCCTGGTCCGCTGGCAGATCTCGCCCAAGTACCGGCCGGGCGCACTGGTCATGCCCAGCTGGACCGGCCTGAAGGGCAGGCTGTTCCACGTGGCGTCCGGCGGCTGGCGCCGGATGGACGACCCGCTGCCCGGCGCCCCGAACGGCTACGCCACCGGCATGGGCGGCCCCGCCATCGGCTGGGCCGTCCTGCCGCCCGGCACCCAGCAGATGTGGCAGAACGAGTACTTCTACCTCGACGGCACCGTCACCCTCACCCAGAACGAGCGGGGCTGCGACTACGGCCTGACCGTGTTCCCGTCGAGCTGGGAGGCCGTGGACAAGGACGTCAACGAGGGGCCCGAGCAGGGCGCGATCCGCTACGGCCTCGTCCGCGACACCGGCACGGACAGCGCGCCGGTGCCGCAGTACGTCACCCGCTCGACCCCGGCCGATCCGGCGACGGTGCCGCAGCGCTCGCGCGTGTAGCGCACAGCACGTCGACGCGGTTGGTCGTGATCGAGTCCACGCCCGTGGCCAGGAGCCGGCGCATGGAGCGGCGGGTGTCGGGGGTCCAGACCGACAGCAGGTAGCCGTCGCGGTGGACGCGGTCGGCGAGCGCGCGGTCCACCAGCGGGAACCGGTAGTTGAGCCAGCGCGGGCGGATCGCCTCCAGCAGCACGGGCCGTGGCGGGGCCAGTGTCGTCCAGGTGAGGGCGATCTCGGCGTCCGGGTCCGCCGCGCGTACGGCGAGCATGGCGTCGGCGCCCGCGCAGTAGTAGACGCGGTCCGCCGCCCCGGCCTCCCGGACGGCGTCCGTGACCCGGCGCACCGCCCGCACGTCGGGCGAGCCGGGCAGGTCGATCATCACCCGGTGCCCGTCGGCCGCGGCCAGCGCCTCCGTCAGGGTCGGCACCCCGCCGCCGGTCAGCTCGCGCACCTCGTCGAAGGACAGCGCGAGCACCGGCCGCTCGTGCTCCCAGAGCCGCTTGAGCGTCGCGTCGTGCAGCAGTACCGGCACGCCGTCCCGGGTGAGCCGTACGTCGATCTCCACCGCGTCGGCGCCCCGGGCGAGCGCGGACCTGAGCGAGGCCACGGTGTTCTCGCGGACGCGGTAGGGGTCTCCCCGGTGGGCCACGGCGGTCACGGCCCGCCCGGGGCGCTGCGCAGGGGACGTCACCGGTCGAGCCACCCCGCGGTGTACGTGTCGATCTCGCCCTTGATCCCGGCCTTGCCGGCCTCGTCCAGGAAGGACACCTCGACGGCGTTCTTCGCCAGGTCGGCCAGGCCCCGCTCGTCGAGGTCGAGGAGCCGGGCGGCGACCGCGTACTCGTTCTCCAGGTCCGTGCCGAACATCGGCGGGTCGTCGGAGTTGATCGTGACGACGACCCCCGCCTTCACGAACTCCTTGATCGGGTGCTCGTCGAGGGTGCGGACCGCGCGCGTGGCGATGTTGGAGGTCGGGCACACCTCCAGCGGGATCCGGTGCTCGGCGAGGTGCGCGAGCAGCTTCGGGTCCTGCGCGGAGCTGGTGCCGTGCCCGATGCGCTCGGCCCGCAGGTGCGTCAGCGCGTCCCAGACCGTCTCGGGGCCGGTGGTCTCGCCGGCGTGCGGCACGGAGTGCAGCCCGGCCGCGATCGCGCGGTCGAAGTAGGGCTTGAACTGCGGCCGGGGCACGCCGACCTCGGGCCCGCCGAGCCCGAAGGAGACCAGGCCCTCGGGGCGCAGCCGGTCGTCGGTGGCGAGCCGGGTCGTCTCCTCGGCGGCCTCCAGGCCCGCCTCGCCGGGGATGTCGAAGCACCAGCGCAGCACCGTCCCGAACTCGGTCTCGGCGGCCTTGCGGGCGTCCTCGATCGCGTCCATGAAGGCACGCTCGTCGATGCCGCGCCGCGTGGACGAGAACGGCGTGATGGTCAGCTCGGCGTACCGCACCTGCTGCCGGGCGAGGTCCCGGGCCACCTCGTAGGTCAGCAGCCGGACGTCCTCCGGGGTGCGGATCAGGTCGACGACCGACAGGTACACGTCGATGAAGTGCGCGAAGTCGGTGAACGTGAAGTAGTCGACCAGGGCCGCGGGGTCGGTCGGCACCTTCGAGTCGGGGTGCCGGGCGGCCAGCTCGGACACGATCCGGGGGGAGGCGGAGCCCACGTGGTGCACGTGCAGTTCGGCCTTGGGCAGTCCGGCGATGAACGCCTTCAGGTCACGCGGGGCCTGGGGGTCGACGAGATGCTCGGTCAAGGGTTCCTCCCCGGAACGGCGCCCCGGCCGGAGCATGGCTCGGGCGGGCGCGGGTGATCGGCTGATCGGTGACTCGGGTTCATCCTAGGTGGTGCGGGCAGCGCCCTCGCGGGGCCCGTGGGGCCGCGCTGCCGGCTCCGCCCACCCGCGCTGCGACGCGCGCCGGACGGCCCCGTAGCATGGCGGCACGATCGACCCAGGGGGGATGCACAGATGACGGACCCGACGCAGCCCGGCGGAGGCGGCGGCCACGACCCGTGGGCGCCCCCGGAGAACAAGCCGTCGCTCGACAAGGACCAGCCGCCCACCCAGGGGCCGCCGTCCGTGCACGACCAGGCCACGGTCACCTCGATGCCGAACGCGGGCTTCACCCCGCCCACCGGCACGCCGCAGTTCGACGGCGCCGGTGCCGTCCCGCCCCCGCCCGTCGCCCCCGGCGGCTACGGCTACCCCGGCTACCCCCAGGGCGGGGCCGGCTACCAGGCCGGGCCCGGCTACGGCTGGCCGGGCATGCCCGTGGCCCCTCAGAACGGCATGGGCATAGCGGCGATGGTGCTCGGCATCGTCTCCTGCACGCTGTTCTGCCTCTACGGCGTGGTCTCCCTGGTCACCGGCGTCCTCGCCGTCGTCTTCGGCATCAAGGGGCGCAAGCGCGCCGAGGCCGGTGTGGCCACGAACCACGGCCAGGCCCAGGCGGGCCTGATCATGGGCATCATCGGGATCATCCTCGGCATCGCCGTGATCGTCCTGATCGCGGTCGGCATCACGGCCGCCATCAACAGCGACGAACCGTACGACGACGACCCGTACTACGGCGCCCGGGCCCCGGTGGCCACCGCCGCGTACCACCGCTGAAACTCCCGTACGCCGCGCCGGAGTTGGCCACTACGATTCCCTGGTCTGACAACGAGGGGAGATCGTCCATGTCCAACACCAACCCCCCGCCCGGTGGGTTCGGGCCGCCGTCCCAGCCCCCGCAGCAGCCGGCCCCCGGCTACGGCTACCCGCAGCAGTCCGGCCCCGGCTACGGCTATCCGCAGGGCGGCCCCGGCTACCCGGCCGCACCGCCCGCGGGCTACGCGCACGCCCCCGGCTACGGGATACCCCCGCAGCCGAGCAACGGCATGGGGACCACCGGGCTGGTGCTGGGCATCATCGGCGTGGTGTGCAGCGTGACCTTCCTGCTGTGGTTCTTCGGCGTGATCCTGGGCATCCTGGCGATCATCTTCGGTGCCATCGGCCGCGGCAAGGCCACCCGCGGTGAGGCCACCAACAAGGGCGCGGCGACCGCCGGCCTGGTCTGCGGGATCATCGCGACCGTGATCCTGCCGCTGCTGGGCTTCCTGCTGTTCGCCAGCATCATGGGCGGACTCGGCGCGGCGGCCTGAACGAAGCTCCGCACGGGGGCCGGTCCCGGGGCCGGCCCCTCGCTCATGCCGTGTGCAGCCGCTCCCGGGCCTCCATCAGCGCGAACCCCAGCAGGTTCGGCCCCCGCCACCGCTGCGGGTCCATCGCCGCCTCGTCGTCCGCGGCCAGCCCGATGCCCCACACGCGGTCCACGGGGCTCGCCTCGACCAGCACGCGGTCGCCGGTGCTCAGCAGGAACTCCCGCAGGTCCGGGTGGGCGCCGAACTTGTGGACGGACCCCTCGACGACGATCCGGAACCGCTCCCGGGCCCATATCGCCTCGTCGAACCCGCGCACCAGCCGACCGGCCTTCTTCGCCTCGGCGGGATGCCCGGCCGCCAGCACGGCACGCTCCGCCGCCGCGTCCTCGAAGAGGCGGGCCTTGCCGGCCATCATCCAGTGCTCGGCCGTCGCGTACGCCACGCCGTCCACCGTGAACGGCGACGGCCACCACTGGCTCAGACAGCTCGGCCCGATCCGGCCGTCCGGCCGCGGCCGGTGCCCCCAGAAGTGCAGATACTTGGCCCTGGCCCCCGCACGGACCGCCTCGATCAGGGCTTCCCGCGAGGCGGCCGCCCCCGTGATCCTCTTCATGCACGCGAGTCTGGCACGCACCACTGACACAGCGTCCTGCCTTTTCCCGGCGGACTCGACACCTGGTCGACAGATTCCGTCGCGTAACCAAAAATCAACAACGGAATCCCTTGTTGGTGTGCCATCCCTCTGTCAGGATCGGCACTCAAATCGAGCCTGAGCCACGCCGGCCCCCCTCGCGGGGACACGGAGGAGAGCGACATGCACAACCCGGGTACCGCCACCCCGGACCGTTTCCCGGCCGAGGAGCGCTTCGAGGAGGGCGCGCAGTACATCGCGGGCCGTCCGACCAGGGGCACCTCCGGCCGTACCCACGCGGTCGTCGACCCGGCGTCGGGCGAGGAGGTCCTCCGCTACGAGCTGGCGGGCACGGCCGACGTCGACCGGGCCGTCGCCGCCGCCCGCGCGGCCTTCCCCGGCTGGGCGGGAACCACCCCCGGCGAGCGGTCCGACGCCCTGCACCGGTTCGCCGCGATCCTGGCCGACCGGGCCGAGGACTTCGCCCGCGCCGAGTCGCTCCAGTGCGGCAAGCCGCTGAAGCTGACCCGTGAGTTCGACGTCCCCGGGACCATCGACAACGCCGCCTTCTTCGCCGGAGCCGCCCGCCACCTGCCGGGGCAGTCCGCCGGTGAGTACTCCGGGGGCCACACCTCGTACGTCCGCCGCGAGCCCATCGGGGTCGTCGGGTCGATCGCGCCCTGGAACTACCCCCTCCAGATGGCCGCCTGGAAGATCCTCCCGGCGATCGCCGCGGGCAACACCATCGTCCTGAAGCCCGCCGAACTCACCCCGCTGACCTCGCTGCTCTTCGCTCGGGCGGCCACCGACGCCGGGATCCCGGACGGCGTGATCAACATCGTCACCGGCACCGGCCGGGAGGCCGGGGAGCACCTCGTCGGCCACCCCGACGTGGCCATGACCTCCTTCACCGGCTCCACCGCCGTCGGCAAGCGCGTCGCGGAGATCGCCACCGCCACCGTCAAGCGCCTCCACCTGGAGCTCGGCGGCAAGGCGCCCTTCGTGGTCTTCGACGACGCCGACCCGGAGGCCGCCGCCCACGGCGCCGTCGCCGGGGCACTCATCAACACCGGGCAGGACTGCACGGCCGCCACGCGCGCGTACGTGCAGCGGCCGCTGTACGAGGAGTTCGTGGCGCGGACCGCGGCCCTCATGGAGACCGTCCGGCTCGGCGATCCCTTCGCCCCGGGCACCGACCTCGGGCCGCTGATCTCGCACGTCCAGCGGGACCGGGTCGCCGGTTTCGTCGACCGGGCGCGGGCCTACGTGCGCGTGGTGACCGGCGGCGAGGCCCCTGAGGGGGAGCTCGCCAAGGGCGCCTACTACCGTCCCACCCTCATCGCCGACGCGCCGCAGGACAGCGAGGTCGTCCAGTCCGAGATCTTCGGGCCGGTCCTGGTCGTGCTGCCCTTCGACACCGACGACGAGGGGATCGCCCTCGCCAACGACACCCCGTACGGGCTCGCCGCCTCCGCCTGGAGCCGGGACGTCTACCGGGCCAACCGGACCACGCGCGAGATCAAGGCGGGGTGCGTGTGGGTCAACGACCACATCCCGATCATCAGCGAGATGCCGCACGGCGGCTACAAGTCCTCCGGCTACGGCAAAGACATGTCAACGTACTCGTTCGAGGAGTACACCCAGATCAAGCACGTCATGTTCGACAACACCGCGGTCGCCGCGAAGGACTGGCACCGCACCGTCTTCGGGGACCGATAGTCGTACGCAGGCCGCCTGACCAACGGCCGCCCACCCTCCGAAAGGGCAACCACGCGCATGGAGCAGTACGAGCCCGACCGCCTGTCCGCGGCCCAAGTGGCCGCCATGCGGCGCAGCTTCACCAACGGCAGGGCCGCCCTCACCCGGCGGTCCCTGCTGCGCGCCTCCGCGGGCGGCGCGCTCGCCGTCGGCGGCCTCGGGAGCTTGAGCGCCTGCGGCATCCCGGCGGCCGGTCGGTCGCAGGGCGGCGTCCCCGCCGAGGACCGCTCGGCCAAGGAGAAGACCGTGAACTTCTCCAACTGGACCGAGTACATGGACGTCGACGACAGCGGCAAGCACCACCCCACGCTGGAGCAGTTCACGAAACGCACCGGCATCAAGGTCAAGTACACCGAGGACATCAACGACAACAACGAGTTCTTCGGCAAGATCAAGCCGCAGCTCGCCGCGGGCCAGGACACCGGCCGCGACCTGATCGTCCTCACCGACTGGCTGGCCGGCCGCCTCATCCGCCTGGGCTGGGTGCAGAAGCTCGACCCGTCCAACCTGCCGCACGCCTACGCCAACCTGTCGTCCCAGTTCCGCAGCCCCGACTGGGACCCGGGCCGCGCCTACTCGTACGTCTGGCAGGGCATCTCGACGGTCATCGCGTACAACAAGAAGGCCCTCGACGGCGTCGAGGTGAAGTCCATCTCCGACCTGCTCGACAACCCCAAGCTGAAGGGCCGGGTCGGCTTCCTGTCGGAGATGCGCGACAGCGTCGGCATGACGCTGCTCGACATGGGCAAGGACCCGGCGGACTTCACCGCCGACGACTACGACGCGGCCATCGCCCGCCTGCAGAAGGCCGTCGACAAGGGCCAGATCCGCCGCTTCACCGGCAACGACTACACGTCGGACCTGACCAGAGGCGACTTCGCCGCCTGCGTCGCCTGGGCCGGGGACGTCGTCCAGCTCAAGGCGGACAGCCCCGACATCGACTTCCTCATCCCGGACAGCGGCTACATGACGTCCACGGACAACCTGCTGATCCCCAACAAGGCCCGGCACAAGACGAACGCCGAGCGGCTCATCGACTTCTACTACGAGCCGAAGCCGGCCGCGGAACTCGCCGCGTACATCAACTACGTGTGCCCCGTCGACGGCGTGAAGGCCGAGCTGGCGAAGATCGACGAGGACGCGGCGAACAACCCGCTGATCATCCCCGACAAGGCCATGGCGGCCAAGTCGCACGCCTTCCGCTCGCTGAGCTCGAAGGAAGAGACCGAGTTCGAAGAGAAGTTCGCGAAGCTGACGGGGGCGTGACCACCATGACGAACACCACCGACCCGGGCGGCGACGTTCGCCTCACGGGCATAGCCAAGACCTACGGCGCCTTCACCGCCGTCCACCCGCTCGACCTGACCGTGCCCCAGGGCTCCTTCTTCGCCCTGCTCGGCGCGTCCGGCTGCGGCAAGACCACCACCCTGCGCATGATCGCCGGGCTGGAGGAACCCTCCGCCGGCACCGTCTTCCTGGGCGACCAGGACGTGACGGCCCTGCCGCCCTACAAGCGGCCGGTGAACACGGTCTTCCAGTCCTACGCCCTCTTCCCGCACCTCGACATCTTCGAGAACGTCGCCTTCGGCCTGCGCCGGCGCGGTCTGAAGTCGGTGAAGAAGCAGGTCGAGGAGATGCTGGAGCTGGTCCAGCTCGGCGAGCAGGCCCGCAAGAAGCCGCACCAGCTCTCCGGCGGCCAGCAGCAGCGCGTCGCCGTGGCCCGCGCGCTGATCAACCACCCCAAGGTGCTCCTGCTCGACGAGCCGCTCGGCGCCCTCGACCTGAAGCTGCGCCGCCAGATGCAGCTGGAGCTCAAGCGCATCCAGACCGAGGTCGGCATCACCTTCATCCACGTTACGCACGACCAGGAGGAGGCCATGACCATGGCCGACACGGTCGCCGTGATGAACGGCGGCCGCGTCGAGCAGCTCGGCACACCCGCCGACCTGTACGAGAACCCGCGCACCACGTTCGTCGCCAACTTCCTCGGCACCTCCAACTTCATCGAGGCCGAGGTCGACTCCCAGGGCGGCGAGGACATCGTGCTGAAGGCGGGCGGCGGCAAGCTCGTCCTGCCCGAGGCGCGCTGTTCGGCGCCCGCGAGCACCGGCGGCAAGGTCCTGGTCGGGGTCCGCCCGGAGAAGATCTCCCTCACCCACGCGGACGACGCCGGCGAGATCCCCGAGGGCCGCAACCGCATCACCGGCCGGATCGCCGACTCCAGCTTCATCGGCGTCTCGACGCAGTACGTCGTCGACAGCCCGGTCTGCTCCGACTTCGAGGTCTACGCCCAGAACATCGACCGGGACCCCCGACTCGTACCCGGCGCCGAGGTCGTCCTGCACTGGAACCCGGCCCACACCTTCGGCCTGGACGCCGCCCAGTCCGTGTTCGCCGGGACAGAGGGCTCGGCCGGAGTGGAAGAGGCGGCCTGATGTCGACGCTCACCGAGGCGCCACCGCCGCTCGCACCGGACGCACCCGGGCCGAAGCCGCCGAGGCGCCGGGGCCGCCTGACCCCGTACTGGCTGCTGCTGCCCGGCATCCTCTGGCTGCTGGTGTTCTTCGCGCTGCCCATGATCTACCAGGCCTCCACGTCGGTGCAGACGGGCTCCCTGGAGGAGGGCTACGAGGTCACCTGGCACTTCGCCACCTACTGGGACGCGCTGTCGGCGTACTGGCCGCAGTTCGTCCGCTCGGTGCTCTACGCCGGTACCGCCACGGTCCTGTGCCTGCTGCTCGGCTACCCGCTCGCCTATCTGATCGCCTTCCGGGCGGGCCGCTGGCGGAATCTGATCATGATCCTGGTGATCGCGCCGTTCTTCACCAGCTTCCTGATCCGCACCCTGGCCTGGAAGACGATCCTCGCGGACGGCGGCCCGGTCGTCGGCGCGCTCAACTCGCTGCACGTCCTGGACGTGACCAGTTGGCTGGGCCTGACCGCGGGCGACCGTGTGCTGGCCACCCCGCTGGCGGTCATCTGCGGTCTGACGTACAACTTCCTGCCGTTCATGATCCTGCCGCTCTACACCTCGCTGGAGCGCATCGACGGCCGGCTGCACGAGGCCGCCGGCGACCTGTACGCCCGGCCCTGGACCACCTTCCGCAAGGTGACCTTCCCGCTGTCGATGCCGGGTGTCGTCTCCGGCACGCTGCTGACCTTCATCCCGGCGGCCGGTGACTACGTCAACGCCGACCTGCTCGGCTCGACCGACACCCGCATGGTCGGCAACGTCATCCAGACGCAATTCCTCAGGGTGCTCGACTATCCGACGGCGGCGGCGCTCTCCTTCATCCTCATGGCGGCCATCCTGCTCATGGTCACTTTCTACATCCGCAGGTCCGGGACGGAGGATCTGGTCTAAATGCCCTTCGTCAACTGGCTCAAGAGAAATCTCGTCGTCCTCGCGGGGCTCTTCACCCTCGCCTATCTGCTGCTGCCGAACATCATTGTGACGGTGTTCTCCTTCAACAAACCGAAGGGGCGCTTCAACTACGAGTGGCAGCAGTTCTCGCTGGACGCCTGGAAGGACCCGTGCGGGGTCTCCGACCTGTGCGGCTCGCTGTCGGTCAGCCTCCAGATCGCGTTCTGGGCGACCCTCGGCGCCACGCTCCTCGGCGCGCTGATCGCCTTCGCCCTGGTCCGCTACCGGTTCCGCGCCCGGGGCGCCGTGAACTCGCTGATCTTCCTGCCGATGGCGATGCCCGAGGTCGTCATGGCCGCCTCGCTGCTCACCCTGTTCCTCAACATGGGCGCGCAGCTCGGCTTCTGGACGATCCTCATCGCGCACATCATGTTCTGCCTGAGTTTCGTGGTCACGGCCGTCAAGGCACGTGTGATGTCGATGGACCCGAAACTGGAGGAGGCGGCGCGGGACCTGTACGCGGGCCCGTTCCAGACGTTCGTCCGCGTCACCCTGCCGATAGCCGCCCCCGGAATCGCGGCGGGCGCGCTGCTCGCCTTCGCGCTCTCCTTCGACGATTTCATCATCACCAATTTCAACGCGGGCTCGACTGTCACCTTCCCCATGTTCGTCTGGGGCTCGGCGCAGCGCGGAACGCCCGTTCAGATCAATGTCATCGGCACGGCCATGTTCGTCGTCGCCGTACTCTTCGTCCTGGTTTCCATGGCCGTCGGCAATCGCCGCAGCAGACAAAAGGCATAACCGTAGGGAGTTGAAATCATGGCCCCGAGCGCCATGAATCAGTGGACCCGATCGCTCTCCGACGCCCAGCCGGTCCCGTACTGGCTGGACGACCCCGGCCGGCCCCGCCCAGAACCCGCCCTCACCACCTCCGAGACCTGCGACCTGCTGGTCGTCGGCGGCGGCTACAGCGGACTGTGGACGGCGCTGATCGCCAAGGAACGCGACCCGGGACGGGACGTGGTGCTGGTGGAGGGCCGCGAGGTGGGCTGGGCCGCCTCCGGCCGCAACGGCGGATTCTGCGCCGCCTCCCTCACCCACGGCCTGCCCAACGGCCTCGCCCGCTGGCCGGACGAGATCCGCGCACTCCAGCGGCTGGGCGCCCGCAACCTCGACGCGATCGAGGCGGCGGTCGTCCGGCACGGCATCGACTGCGACTTCGAACGCACCGGCGAGATCGACGTCGCCACCGAGCCGTACCAGGCGTGGGAACTGCGCGACTGGCACGAGGAGATGTCCCGCCGCGGCCTGGCCGAGGACGTCGAGTACCTGGACGCCGACGCCGTACGGGAGCAGGTGAACTCACCCACCTTCCAGGCGGGCCTGTGGGACCGCAGGGGCGTCGCCATGCTGCACCCCGCGAAGCTCGCCTGGGGCCTGAAGCAGGCGTGCGTGCGACTGGGCGTCCGCGTCTACGAGCACACCCCCGCCCTGACCCTCAAGCCGTACGGCGCCGGCATGGCCGTCCGCACCCCCTATGGCCAGGTCCGCGCCCGCCGGGTCGCCCTCGGCACCAACATCTTCCCCAACCTGGTCAGACGCGTCCGCTCCTACACCGTCCCGGTCTACGACTACGCCCTCATGACCGAGCCGCTCACCGCCGACCAGCTCGCGTCGATCGGCTGGAAGAACCGCCAGGGCCTCGGCGACAGCGCCAACCAGTTCCACTACTTCCGCCTCTCCGCCGACAACCGGATCCTCTGGGGCGGCTACGACGCGATCTACCCCTACGGCGGCCGCGTCCGCGCCGAGTACGACGACCGGCCCGAGACCTACGCCAAGCTCGCCGGGCACTTCTTCACCTGCTTCCCGCAGCTGGAGGGCGTCCGCTTCAGTCACGCCTGGGGCGGCGCCATCGACACCTGCTCCCGCTTCTCGGCGTTCTTCGGCACCGCCCACCAGGGCAAGGTGGCCTACGCGGCCGGGTACACCGGCCTCGGCGTCGGGGCCACCCGGTTCGGCGCCGAGGTGATGCTGGACCTGCTGGCGGGGGAGCGCACCGAGCGGACCGAGCTGGAGATGGTCCGCAGGAAGCCGCTGCCGTTCCCGCCCGAGCCGTTCGCCTGGACGGGCATCGCCCTCACCAAGTGGTCCCTGGCGCGGGCGGACGCGCAGGGCGGACGCCGCAACCTGTGGTTGCGGACGATGGACCGGCTGGGGCTGGGCTTCGACAGCTGAACCGGTGGAACCGGTGACGTGTGAGCCGGTTCACTCCGACGAGGTGCCGGAACCCGCGTAATGACCCCGGGCAGACCCCCTTCTCCCTCGTGACGCCCTCGTGGACGCACCGCGCGTCCGCGAGAAGAGCTTCATGAGCTTCGTGGGCTTCATGAGCTTCATGAGGTTCACGAGAGAAGGGGGTCTTCCTCATGACAGGGGCGAAGACGGCGGTCGAGTGGCTCGCATCCGTCGCACCCGATCCCGAGGCCTGCCGTTGGGAGTGGGAGCGCAACCCGCTCGGGGTCGCGCTGCTGCCGGCCGGCAGCGCGTGGGACGTGCTCATCCTGCCCGGCGAACTCGGCTACGCCACACTCGATGTGCTGAGCCGTGTCCTCGACCAGCCCGGGCCCGTGCTCGTCGACTTCGGCGACGCGCGCATGGGGTTCTTCGTGCCACCGGGCACCGCGGCCCGCTGGCTCGGCACGGGCATCCGCACGGCGGGCGCCGGCACGTGGATCGTCGTGCCGTACCCGGGCCGTTCCTCACCCGGCGGCGTCCGCTGGCTCGTCCCGCCGGACGGTTCGGGCACAATGACGGACCCGGCGCTGCTGGAACTCGCGATGCACGAGGCGGCGGCGGGGCTGGCCACGGAGAACGATGGCTAGGCACCACCAGGGCCGGCCACGGGGAACGACGATCAGGCCCTACCGGCGCGGCTCGGGTGGCCTGGTCCGCCGCAGGAACAGCCACAGCGACGACAGCAGCACCGCGCACAGACACCAGCTCCCCACCACGTCCAGTGGCCAGTGGTAGCCCCGGCGGACCAGGCCGTAGCTCACGCCGAGTACGAGCACGAGGCACGCGGTGACCAGGGCGCGGCGGGCGAGGGCCGTGCGGAGCCGGGGGAGCAGCAGCAGGGTCGCGGAGCCGTAGGCGATGGCGGCCGTGGCGGTGTGACCCGAGGGGTAGTAGCCGGTACCGGGCGGGACGGCCGGGGTGCCCGGGCGGTCCGTGAGCTCCTTGAGCGGGACGACCAGCGCCGGAACCAGGGCCATGAGCAGGGCCGCGGCGGCCACCGGCAGCCACCAGCGGTCGCCGCCGGCGCGGCGGGCGCGTACGGCGACGTACCCGAGGGCGACGGCGAGGACCGGCACCGCGACCTGGATGTTGCCCAGGTCGGCGAGGAGTTCGGAGCCGCGGTCGGGGTCGACGAGGCCGCGGCTGACGCGTGCGTCGAGTCGGATCAGCGGGCCGTCGGCGACGACCTGCCAGGTGATCAGCGCGAAGAGCAGGGCGGGGAGGCCGAGCAGGAGGGTCAGGGCGCCCGGGCGGGTTCTCCCGCCCCGCGTGGGGGACGTGGCGCGCTCCTGGTTGGCGGGGATCGGCATGGGGCACAGCTTGGCACGAGCACAGACGCCCACTCGCGGCCCCTTGCGGAGGATCACGTGAACCAGTCGGCGAACGACGACGGCTTCTTCGACCACTGCCCGTGGCTCTTCGCCGCGCAGGCGTCCGAGGAGCAGCGCGCGGTACAGGAACAGCGGCGGAAGCGGCTTCTCGCGGGGCCGGGCGAGGTCCGGCTCGGGGCGGACTGCTTCGTCGCGGAGACGGCCGCGGTGCACCCGGACGTCCTGGACCTGGGTGACCGCTCGTACATCGCGGCCCACGCCTATGTCACCGGCGACATACGCACCGGCGCCGACTGCACGATCAACCCCTTCACGGTGGTGCGCGGCACCGTCACCCTGGGGGAGGGGGTGCGCGTCGGCGCGCACACCTCCCTGCTCGGCTTCAACCACGGGACCGCACCCGACCTGCCGGTCCACCGGCAGCCTGTCACCAGCCGTGGGATCACCGTCGGCGACGACGTGTGGATCGGCTCGCACGTGGTCGTCGTGGACGGCGTGACGATCGGGGACCACTGCGTCGTCGGGGCGGGAGCGGTGGTGACGAAGGACCTGCCGGCATGGACGGTGGCGGCGGGCAACCCGGCCCGACGCATCCGGGACCGACGGGAGCCGGGGGGTGGGGGGCAGGGCCCCGCCGAGGGGCGCGGCGAGTCCCAGGGCGGTCCGGGCGCCAGTGCGGAGCAGTGGCCTGGCGAGGTGGGCGGTGTGTCCCGTGGTGCTTCGAGTGGCGGCGCGGGCCAGCGGTCTGCCGAGGTGCTCGGCGAGTCCCGCGGAGGTCCGGGCGGCGGCGCGGGCCAGCGGTCTGCCGAGGTGCTCGGCGAGTCCCGCGGCGGTCCGGGCGGCGGCGCGGGCCAGCGGTCTGCCGAGGTGCTCGGCGAGTCCCACGGCGGTCCGGGCGGCAGTGCGGAGCAGCGGCCTGCCAAGGTGCTCGGCAAGCCCCACCGCGATCCGCGCGGCAGCGTGGAGCAGCGGTTCGCCCTCGCGGACCTCGCCGAGGAGCTCGTCGCGTTCGTCGGAACCGCCCGGGCCCAGGCCCCCGAGCTGCTCGACCGGTGTCGGCAGCCCGGCAGCGGGCACTACGTCGACCGGCCCGGTGCCCAGCCGACCGTGCGGGCCCACTGCGACGCCGTCGAGATCGCCGACCTGCTGCTCCGGGACGTGCCGCCCCAGCTGACCGCCGCCGAGCACGTGCAGCGGCTGCGGGCGTTGCAGGACCCCGGCACCGGGCTGGTCCCCGAGATCGGCGCGGCGCCGCCGCTCCCCGGCCCGGCCGGGGTGCCGGACGACGACGGTGCCGCGGCCTATCACGTGCTGTGCGTGGGCTACGCGCTCGACCTGCTCGGCAGTTCCTTCGCCCACCCGGTCCACGCGGTGCGGAACACGACCGCGGACCGGCTGGTCCGGCACCTCGCCGACCTGCCCTGGCGCGACCGCGCCTGGCACGCCGGGGCCTGGGTCGACTCCTGGGCCACCGCCGCGCACTGGAACCTGCGCCTCGGGGCGGAGGCGGCCGCGCCCGGCGCGCTGGAGGCACTGTTCGGCTGGCTGCACACCCACGCCGATCCCTGGACCGGCATGTGGGGCTCACCCACCCCCGAGGCCGGACGCCTGCAGATGGTCAACGGCTACTACCGGCTCACCCGCGGCTCCTTCGCCCAGTTCGGCCTGCCCGTGCCGTACGCGGAGCGTGTGATCGACACCGTCCTGGACCACGCACGCGACCCCCGCCACTTCGCCCCCGGCCGCGAGAACGCCTGCAACGTCCTGGACGTGATCCACCCCCTGTGGCTCTGCGCCCGGCAGACCACCCACCGCTTCGAGGAGACCCGCGCGTGGGCGGCGGCCCAGCTCACCGCCGCCCTGCGCCGCTGGCACCCGGGCCGCGGCCTCGCCTTCGGCCCCACCCCCGACGGCAGCGGCCCGGGCCGCGAACCCGGCCTCCAGGGCACGGAGATGTGGCTCGCGATCATCTGGCTGCTCGCGGACGTGCTGGGCCTCGCCGACGTCCTGGGCTACCGCCCCCGCGGCATCCACCGCCCGGAACCGGCCCCGACCGCGGGGAAAGCGTCCGGTTCCTGACCCCGGCTCACGGAATGGCCTCGATCCGCTCCAGATTCTCCTCGCCCCATTCCCCGAGCGGCGCCATCGCGGCATTGAGGGAATGACCGAATTCCGTCAGCGAGTACTCCACCTTCGGCGGAACCTGCTGGTGCACCTCGCGGTGCACCAGACCGCTGTTCTCCATCTCCCGCAGCTGAAGGATGAGCATCCGTTCGCTGATACCGGCCACCGTCCGCCGCAACTCGCCGAACCGCAAGGGCCCTTCACCCAGCGAGAACAGAATCAGCCCCTTCCACTTCCCGCCCATCACGGCTATGGCGGCATCCAGCCCGCACGTATACGTACGCTTCGCCATCCGGCCCTCCCCAGGAACAGGACTGCACGAACAAAACTGTCAGTACCCGAGAAAAATGTAGGTACTTGAGGGAATGTACGCGACCACCCAGCATGGACTCCCGTAAAGAAGACCGAGGGAGAGAAACATGGCTGGGGACAGTCCCACACCCGTGACCGTCGTCGGACTGGGCTCGATGGGCCGGGCGCTCGCCGGGGCATTCCTGGCGGCGGGACACCCGACCACCGTCTGGAACCGCACCCCGGGCCGAGCCGGGCCGCTGGTGGAGAAGGGGGCCGTGCCCGCCGAGTCGGTCGCGGACGCCGTCGCCGCGAGCGGCCTGGTCGTCACCTGCCTGACCACCTTCGAGGACACCCGCGCGGCCCTGGAACCGGCTGCCGGGGCGTTACGGGGCCGGGCCCTCGTCACCCTGAACAGCGGCTCCCCGTCCGGCGCGCGCGAGACGGCCGCGTGGGCCACCGCGCTCGGCGCCCGCCTGCTCGCCGGAGCGGTCAAGAACGTGCCGGCGGCCGTGGGAGCACCGGACACCCTGCTCTACTACAGCGGCGACCGGTCCGTCTTCGACGCACACGAGACGACCCTCAGAGCGCTGGGCGGCGACACCGTCCACCTCGGGGAGGAGCCCGATCTCGCCGCGCTGTACGAGATGGCGGTGGGCGCGATGCTGCTGCCCGCGCTCGTCGGCTTCTTCCAGGGGGCCGCCGCCGTCCAGGCGCGGGGACTGCGGGCGGAGTCGATGGTCCGGTTCGCCGGCAAGTGGCTGGACATGATCAAAACGCTGCTGCCGGTCTACGCCGCGGAGATCGACAGCGGCGACTACACCGACGCCGCGAGCTCGGTGGACCTCTTCCTCGCGGGCGCGGCCCACGACGACGACCTGGCCGAGGAGACGAACGTCGACACCGCCTGGCTGGCTCCCCTGCACGACCTGCTGCGACGGGCGGCCGAGGCGGGCCACGGAGGGCACAGCATCGCGGCCCTGACCGAAGTGCTCAGGAAGGGGGCGTAGAGGGAGGTCGGCCGCCCCGGAACAGGGGGGGTGGTTCCGAGGCGGCCGTCCGGACCGGAACGTCGCGCGCCCCGGGGGGTTTGGGGCGGGCGACTGTCCGATCGGTGAGGAGATCCAGAGCCTCAGGCTCCGGTTGTGTGCGCGAGGGCACGACCAGGTCGAAGCTGGGGAGGCCCCGGCCTGATGTCACCCACGGTCCCCTGTGGGCGGGGTGTATCTCTCATCTGGGTAGAACCTACGACAGGGGCAGGGCGGAGGACAGGCCGCAGGGCCCCCTGTCATCCACCTCGCACACCTTCTTCACAGGCTCTGCCGCTCGCCGCCCCGGTAGCGGAACCGGAGCGGCTCACCTGCCCCGACGGCGGCTCAGATGCGCGGTCCGGCGGGTCCGGGTGCGGGCAACGACCGGTTCAGATGCGGGAGAAGGCCTGCTCGATGATGTCGAGGCCCTCGTTCAAAAGGTCCTCGCCGATCACCAGCGGCGGCAGGAAGCGGAGCACGTTGCCGTAGGTGCCACAGGTCAGGACCAGCAGCCCCTCGGCGTGGCAGGCCTTGGCAAGTGCGGCGGTCGCCTCCGGGTTCGGCTCCTTGGTGGCGCGGTCCTTGACCAGCTCGATGGCGATCATCGCGCCGCGTCCGCGGACATCGCCGATGACGTCGAACTTGTCCTGCATGGCGGACAGACGGGCCTTCATCACCGTCTCGATGTTCTTCGCCCGGGCGTTGAGGTCGAGCTCCTTCATCGTCTCGATGGAGCCGAGCGCACCGGCGCAGGCGACCGGGTTGCCGCCGTAGGTGCCGCCCAGGCCGCCGGCGTGCGCGGCGTCCATGATCTCGGCGCGACCGGTCACGGCCGCGAGCGGCAGACCGCCGGCGATGCCCTTGGCCGTGGTGATCAGGTCGGGGACGATCCCCTCGTCCTCGCAGGCGAACCACTGGCCCGTGCGGCAGAAGCCCGACTGGATCTCGTCCGCGACGAAGACGATGCCGTGGTCGGAGGCGAACTTCCGGATCGCCGGCAGGAAGCCCTTGGCCGGCTCGATGAAACCGCCCTCGCCGAGCACCGGCTCGATGATGATCGCGGCCACGTTCTCGGCGCCGACCTGCTTGCTGATCTGGTCGACGGCCTGCGCGGCGGCCTCGGGGCCCGCGTTCTCCGGGCCGGTCGGCCAGCGGTAGCCGTACGCCACCGGCACCCGGTACACCTCGGGCGCGAACGGCCCGAAGCCGTGCTTGTACGGCATGTTCTTCGCGGTGAGCGCCATCGTCAGGTTGGTCCGCCCGTGGTACCCGTGGTCGAACACGACGACGGCCTGCCGCTTGGTGTACGCCCGCGCGATCTTCACGGCGTTCTCGACGGCCTCGGCGCCGGAGTTGAACAGGGCGCTCTTCTTGGCGTGGTCGCCCGGGGTCAGCTCGGCGAGGGCCTCGGCGACCTCGACGTACCCCTCGTAGGGCGTGACCATGAAGCAGGTGTGGGTGAAGTCGGCGAGCTGCGCGGACGCCCGCCGTACGACGGCCTCGGCGGAGGCGCCGACGGAGGTCACGGCGATGCCCGACCCGAAGTCGATGAGGCGGTTGCCGTCGACGTCCTCGATGATGCCGCCGCCCGCACGCGCCGTGAAGACGGGCAGCACCGAGCCCACACCCTGCGCGACCGCGGCGGTGCGGCGGGCCTGCAGCTCCTGCGACTTCGGTCCGGGGATGGCGGTGACGACGCGACGCTCCTGCGGAAGTGCGGTCATGCGGGGCTCCTGGGGTGGTGCGGATGGTGGTTCACGGACGCTTGGCTTCTTTTCTCGCAGGCTAGGGCGGGGAAAGGAGGGTGGGCATGCTCCATGTGGGCGGTGTCGGCACGGCGGCTTGTCCGGGGTGGACATGGCGGTCTGGTGGGCTGCTGCCCACGACCCGGCCATGTAAGCGGTGAACTCCCCAGGGGAGGGCGTTAGATTGGCTCGCTGATGGTGGACGGAGCGGCTGGTCAGGGGGCAAGGGCGATGGACAGCGACGGGACGCAGGAGGCCCGGGGTACGCACGCGCATCCAGTGCCGCGCCCTGCGGGGCCGCCGGAGGTGCCCGCGATGCCTCCGATGCCGCCACGGGCACCGGAGACGCCCCCGCTGCCGGACGGGTCGGCCTTCCTCACCTGGCTGCGCGCGCCCCGCCCCGAGGCGGCGCCGGGCGTGTGGCGCTTCGGGCACCGGCCGCGGCCCGCGGAGGAACCCGAGGCGATCCCCACCCGGCAGCTGCTGAGCGGGGCGCTGATCGCCTTCCTGGTGGGATGGCTGATCTGGTCCCTGCTGCAGAACGGCTACCTCGGCAACTGGTGGTGGGTGCCGTTCGACCTGATCGTCCCCGACGCTTGGCGCGGCGCCGACAGCGATCTCGGCGAGACCGGAACGTTCCTGGTGTACCGGGGGTACGAGCTGCTCGTCGCCCTGGCGATCATGGTCGGGGTGGCCCGGCTCGGCCGCTGGGGCGAGGTGTGGCGCCGCTTCGTCGTCCCCCGCTTCCGCCGGCCGGAGGCCCAGGCGGCGCAGCCGGCCCCCGAGGACGACCCGGCCCAGTGGAACGAGCTCCGCGCCGCCGGGGCCGCCGACGCCGCCGAGCGGCTCGCCGCCGACGCCCGCGCCGGGCTCATGCGGGACGTCGACCACGCCCGAATCCTCCGCGCCTGGCAGGGCGTGCGCACCGGCCGGCACAGCCTGGCCACCTTCAGCGGTGCCGTGCTCAAGGACGGTGCCGCCGCCTGCCTGCACCCCTCCGGAGAGCGCGACCTGCCCGCCCGGCTGGCCCGGCACGACCTGGTCACCGGGCAGGTCCGGCTGGGGACCACCGTGGACGACGCCCGCAACCCCTACGCCTACCGCGGGGCCGGGCTGGCCCTCGGGCCCGACCTGCTCGGCACCTCGCTCGTGGCCGTCGGCCCCGCCGGCTCCGGTAAGACCGGTACCGTCGTCCGGCCGCTCGCCGAGTCGTTGTGTCTGCACGCTCTCGCCGGACGGGCCGCCGTGGTCGTCGTCGGGGCGGCCGGGGCGGGGCTCGGGTCGGCCGACGCGTACGACGTCGTCGTACGGATCGGGAACCAGGAGTCCGAGTACGACCTCGACCTGTACGGCGGGACCGCCGACCCGGACGAGGCCGCGGCCGTGCTCGCCGAGGCGCTCGTCGGGGATCTCGCCGACCCGCACCCGGGCAGTGACAGCCGCCGGTCCACCACCGTCCTCGCGCAGCTGCTCGGACCGTTCCGCGCCGTCCACGGCCGCTTCCCCTCTGTACCGGAGCTGCGGCAGCTGCTGGACGGGGCGCCGGGGCCGTTCGCCACGCTGCGGCAGGGGCTGCAGGACGCCGGGCAGGACTCGCTGCTGCGGGAGCTCGACGCCCGGGAGCGGCAGATGGGGCAGCCGGGCGACGTCGGCGGGGTGCTCGCCGACCGGGTCGCGCTGCTCGACCGGCCCGCGTTCGCCGGGTTCTTCGACACCTCCGGCCAGTCACGGCCGTTCACGCTCAAGGCCCTCGACCACCCCGTGCGGGTCCGCATCGACCTGCCCGAGCGCGGGCACGCCGACGCCTCCCGGATGCTGGCTCGGCTGGTGCTCGCGCAGTTCACGGCGAGCGTCGCCGTACGGGAGGACCGGTCGCTGTTCGCCTGCCTGGTGCTCGACGACGCGACCGGCGTGGTCACGCCCGAGTCCGTGCGCGGCATCCAGCGGCTGCGGTCCGGCAACGCCGGAGTCGTCCTGACCCTGCGCACCCTGGACGACGTGGCCCGGCCCCTGCGCGGGCCGCTGCTCGGGGCCACCGGCTGCCGGATGGCGCTGTCCGGGGTCACGCCCTGGGACGGGCAGGATTTCGCCGAAGTGTGGGGCAAGGAGTGGACCGAGGCCCGGGACGTCACCGACCGGCAGATCATCGCCGAGACCCCGGCGGGCAAGGCGCTGCACGCGGTGCGGCGGGTGATCACCGGCAAGGCCCCGACCGCGCGGGCGGTGACCGTGCGGCAGGTCGAGCGGGAACGCTGGTCCGCGTCCGAGCTGGCGCACGGCGTCCCGGCGGGACACGCGGTGCTGTCGCTGACCAATGTGCAGGGCGAGCACGCGCCGCCGCTGCTGGTGGACCTCCGGGGCTGACGGCTTCCCGCCGGTGCGGGTACGCGGGGACCGTACGGTGAGGCAGAATCGTCACAGGTCGTTCATACGTGGCGGCCAAAAGACCACAAAGATCACACAGCCCTGACGCAGAAGGCCTCATGCCCCCGACGCTCGCCTCGCTCGTCCACCACTCCGCGCTGAAACTGACCGTGCGAGCGGGCGAAGACCGCCTCGACGTGCCGGTCCGCTGGGCCCACGTCAGCGAGCTCGCCGACCCCGTGCCCTACATGGAGGGCGGGGAGCTGCTGCTGATCACCGCGCTCAAGCTGGACGCCGAGGACCCGGAGGCCATGCGCCGCTACGTGCGGCGGCTGGCCGGGGCCGGAGTGGTCGGGCTCGGCTTCGCCGTCGGCGTCAACTACGAGGAGATCCCCAAGGCGCTCGTCGACGCGGCCGAGGAGGAGGGCCTGCCCCTGCTGGAGGTGCCGCGCCGCACCCCCTTCCTCGCCATCAGCAAGGCCGTGTCCGCGGCGATCGCCGCCGACCAGTACAAGGCCGTCACCGCCGGGTTCGCCGCCCAGCGCGAACTGACCCGGCAGGCCCAGACCGGTGGCCCGGAAGGGCTGCTGGCCGCCCTCGCCTCGCAGGTCGACGGCTGGGCGGCGCTCTACGACGCCTCGGGCGCCGTCGTCGCCACGGCACCGGAGTGGGCCGGGCGGCGGGCCGCGCGGCTCACCGCCGACGTGGAGCGGCTGCGGGACCGCCCCGCGCCCGCCTCGTCGGTGGTCGGCGGGCCGGAGAACGAGGACCGGGTCGAACTGCACACCATCGGCACCGGCCGGCGCCCCCGGGCGGCTCTCGCCGTCGGCACGGCCGCCGCCCTGGGTACCGCCGAGCGCTACGCCGTCCACTCCGCCATCGCGCTGCTGACGCTGACCACGGAACGCTCCCGGTCCCTCCAGGCGGCCGAACAGCGGATCGGCTCGGCGGTGCTGCGCATGCTGCTGGCCGGGGAGCCGGACCACGCGCGGGCGGTCGCCGGGGACCTGTACGGCGGGCTGCTGGACGCGCCGTTCCGGATGATGGTCGCCGAGCGGGTGCCGGTGTCGGCCTCGGCGGCACTGGCCCGCGCCGAGGCCGGAACGCCCGCCCGGGCCGCGGACCGGCCCTCGGCCGCCGCGCTCGCCGCGGCCGACACGAACGGCGACCCCCTCGCGGCGCTCGCCGACGTCATGGAGTCCGCGGCGGCCCGGGCCGGCGAGGCCGTGCTGGTCGTGCCGGAGGGGGAGCGGCTGGTGGTGCTGGCCGCGGACGGCGGTGCCGCGGTGGCGGCCTGCGCCGAGTACGCGGCCGCCCTGGAGACGGCGCGGACCGGCATGCGCGAGAAGGTGCCGGTCGGCGAGGAGGACGAGCTGGTCGTGGGCCTGTCGGCACCGGCCGGACCCATCGCCGCGTCGGCCGCGTACAAGCAGGCCGAGCAGGCGCTGTCGGTGGCCAGGCGGCGCGGGCGCGTGCTCGTGGAGCACGAGCAGATGGCGGCCGGATCCGTACTGCCGCTGCTCGCGGACGACGCCGTACGGGCGTTCGCCGACGGCATGCTGCGCCCGCTGTACGAGCACGACGCCACGGGCCGCGGCGACCTGGTCGCCTCCCTGCGCGCCTGGCTGTCCAAGCACGGCCAGTGGGACGCGGCGGCGGCCGACCTCGGCGTCCACCGCCACACCCTCCGCTACCGCATGCGCCGGGTCGAGGAGATCCTCGGCCGCTCCCTGGACGACCCGGACGCGCGGATGGAGCTCTGGCTGGCCCTGAAGGCGACCACCACCGACTAGCCAAACCGTACTGTCCCCGGCTGCCACTGCTACGTCCCGGACAAACGCCCTTCGGCCACCGCGCCCCTACGGTTGGTGCCGTACCCCTGGATCACCCCCAACGCCGAAGGGCCGGAACGAACATGACCTCCACCCACGCCTTCTGGCTCGCCGGCCGCCAGGCCACCGGCGAGGACACCTTCGACGTCACCTCCCCGTGGGACGGGCGGCTCGTCGGCAAGGTGAGCGTGCCGACGGACGCGCAGGTCGAGGAGGCCGTGGCCGCCGCCCACGCCGTGCGCGACGAGTTCGCCGCCACCCCGGCCCACGTGCGCGCCGCCGCCCTCGACCACGTCAGCAAGCGCCTCGCCGAGCGCACCGAGGAGATCGCGCGGCTGATCTCCGCCGAGAACGGCAAGCCCATGAAGTGGGCGCGCGGCGAGGTCGGCCGTGCCGTCTCCGTGTTCCGGTTCGCGGCCGAGGAGGCCCGGCGGTTCAACGGCGGCGAGGCCCAGCGCCTCGACACCGACCTCGGCGGCCAGGGCCGGCTGGCCTTCACGCGCCGCTTCCCCAAGGGCGTCGTGCTGGGCATCGCGCCCTTCAACTTCCCGCTGAACCTCTGCGCCCACAAGGTCGCCCCGGCCATCGCCGCCGGCGCCCCGATCATCCTCAAGCCGGCCCCGGCCACCCCGCTGTCCGGCCTGATCATCGGCGACCTGCTGGCCGAGACCGAGCTGCCCGCGGGCTCCTGGAGCATCCTGCCGGTCGCCAACGACAGGATGCCCGCCCTGGTACGGGACGAGCGCCTGCCCGTGATCTCCTTCACCGGCTCCGAGAAGGTCGGCTACGCGATCATGGACTCGGTGCCGCGCAAGCACTGCACCCTGGAGCTGGGCGGCAACGGCGCGGCCGTCGTCCTCGCCGACTGGGCGAGCGACGAGGACCTCGACCGGGCGGCGAACCGCATCGCCACCTTCTCCAACTACCAGGGCGGCCAGTCCTGCATCTCCGTCCAGCGGGTCATCGCCGACGCCTCGGTGTACGACCGGCTGCTGCCCCGCATCGTCGCCGCCGTCGAGGCCCAGGTCACCGGCGACCCGAGCGACGACGCCACCGACGTCGGGCCGCTGGTCAGCGAGGACGCCGCGCAGCGCGTCGAGGCGTGGGTGCAGGAGGCCGTGGAGGCCGGTGCCCGGCTGCTCACCGGCGGCAAGCGCGACGGCGCCTCCTACGCGCCGACCGTCCTCGCCGAGGTCCCGGCCGACGTGACGATCTCCTGCGAGGAGGTCTTCGGGCCGGTCCTCACCGTGCAGAAGGTGGAGGGCGAGGCCGAGGCCTTCGCCGCCGTCAACGACTCCAAGTACGGCCTCCAGGCGGGCGTCTTCACCCACGACCTGCAGACCGCCTTCCGCGCCCACCGGGCCCTGGAGGTCGGCGGTGTCGTCATCGGCGACGTGCCGTCCTACCGCGCCGACCAGATGCCCTACGGCGGCGTCAAGCAGTCCGGCGTGGGCCGCGAGGGCGTGCGGTTCGCCATGGAGGACTACACCTACGAGCGCGTGATGGTCCTGACCGGAATCAGCCTCTAGCTTATGGGAACCATTTTCATGTAGGCTCTGCGAAGAGGCCCGGCACCGATGCCTTCCGGTGCCGGGCCCCTTCTCTACGCCGGCCTCCTCCGGACCCTCAACCGGAGAAGCCGACGTGCGCGAGCCGCAGCGGGCCGCGCAGCCTGAGGTGCACGTCGTGCACGCCCGCGGCGACGACGGGCGCGCCGAGCGAGACGTAGTCGTACGGGCCCGAGGTGGGCGTCGCGGGCGACAGCACCGCGAGCGCCGGGCCGCCGTCGAGGGACAGCTCGACCGTGCCCCCGCCGGCCACCTCCACCGTCACCCCGGTGATGCCGCTCCCGAAGTCGCAGGCGCGGTAGACGAGTTCACCGCAGGCCGCGTCCGCCGGCGTCACCGCGTCGCCCGACACCTTCGTCCGGTCGACGATCTCGATGCCGCGCTGCTCGTCGAAGCCGGCGGCGGCCAGGCCGTCCGCGACGACGGCGCGCGGCAGGGTGGGCTCGCCGTCGAGCGTGACGGCCGTCCGCAGCCGGACGTCCTCGCTGGAGGCCCCCGCCAGCAGCTCGTACGCCCCCGGCTCCACGCGCCACCGGTCCTGGGCGACATCCCAGAACGCGAAGGCGGACAGCGGGACCTCGAAGCCGAGCTCGGCCGTCTCGCCCGGGGCGAGGGTGACGCGCCGGTGGTCCAGCAGCTCGCGGCGCGGACGCGGCACGGACGCCTCGACGGCCCGGGCGTAGAGCTGGGCGACCTCGTCGGCCGTGACCGCACCGGAGTTGGTGACGGAGAAGGAGACCCGCACCGCCCCGTCCTCGACCCCGGCCGTCAGGCCGCCGTACGTGAACGACGTGTACGACAGGCCGTGTCCGAAGGGGAACAGGGGCGTGCCCTCGAAGTACAGGTACGTCTGACGGCTGCCGATCACGTCGTAGTCGAGGAGGCCCGGCAGGTCGGCGTCGTCGGCGTACCAGGTCTGCGGAAGGCGGCCGGCGGGGGAGACGTCACCGGCCAGCACGCGGGCCAGGGCGGTGCCGGCCGCCTGGCCGCCGTGCGCGGTCCACAGCACGGCCGGGAGGTCCGCCGGGTCGACGGCGTACGGGTAGGCGGAGACCAGCGCCAGCACGGTCGCCGGGTTCGCCGCCCGGGCGGCCCGCAGCAGCCGCTCCTGCTGCGCGGGCAGCCGCAGGGTCGTCCGGTCCTCCGTCTCACGGCCGTTGATGTGCGGGTCGTTGCCCGCGACCACCACGACCACGTCGGCCGCCGCGGCGGCACGCGCCACCGCCTCCTCGCCCCGCTCGGTGACGACCAGCTCGAAGACCTCGGGATCCTCGTCGGCAACCTTCAGGCCGTCGGCGGAGACACAGACGTGGCGACCCGTCCCCCGGTGCTTCAGGAGGTGCCCGTTCCCGTGCGGTTCCAGGCTGAACGTCTCCTGGACGATCCAGCCCCCCGGCTGGTCGGCGGAGGCGCGGACGTACCCGTCGTCGGCGACCGAGAGGTAGCGGCCGTCGGGTGCGCGCAGGGTCAGCACGCCCTCGCCCCAGTCGACCAGCGCCAGCTCGGTGCCGGTCGCGTCGGTGGTGAGCGCGGGCAGGTCGGTGCGGCCCGCGAGCAGCGCCGGGTCGAGCGCCCCCTCGGCGCCGCGCACCTCGTCGGCGGCGTCCTCGGCCACCGGCACGTGCACGAACGCGCCCGCGGCGGTCCTCAGTCGGACCCGGTCGACGCCCTCGGCGAACTCCACCCGCTCCGCCCCGAACCGCTCGTACAGGCCCTCCAGCGGGGTCGAGCGGTGCAGGAGCGTGCCGCTGTACCAGTCGAGCTTGGACTCGTCGGCGAGCAGCCCGACCACCGCGACGCGGGTGTCGGGGGCCAGCGGCAGCACCCCGTCGTTCTTCAGCAGCACGATCGCCTGCTCGGCGGCCTCCCGCGCGAGGGCGCGGTGCGCCGGGGTGTCGAACTCGCCGGTCGCGTCGTGCGGGTCGTACTCCGGGTCGAACTCGCCGAGCCGGAAGCGGACCGAGAGCTGCCGGCGGACGGCCGTGTCGACGTCGGCCTCCGTCAGCAGGCCCCGCTCCAGGGCGCCGCGCAGCCGCCCGGTCATCTGCGAGGAGTCGGTGCCGTGGTCGGTGAAGCTGTCGACGCCCGCCACGAGCGAGGCCGCGGTGGCCTCCTCGTGGGTGTCGAAGTAGTGCTCGGAGTCGACCAGGTTGCTCGGCGCGCCCGCGTCCGAGCAGACCAGCAGGTCCTGGTCGGTCCAGGTGCGCAGGTGCTCGGCGAGGTACGGGGAGACGTGGTTGGGGCGTCCGTTGACCAGGTTGTACGCCGGCATCACCCCGGCCACCGCGCCCGCCTCCACCGCCGCGCGGAAGGCCCGCAGGTCGTACTCGTGCAGCACCCGCGGACGCACCGAGCTCGACGTCGTGGAGCGGTCCGTCTCGTTGTTGTGGGCGAGCCAGTGCTTCAGCACGGGCGCGGTGCGCCAGTAGGTGGGGTGGTCGCCGCGCAGGCCGTGCGTGTAGGCCGTGGCGATCGCCGAGGTGAGCCTGGGGTCCTCCGAGTAGCCCTCCTCGTTGCGGCCCCACAGCGGGTGGCGCAGCAGATTGACGGTCGGCGCCCAGACGTTGAGACCGACGCGGTCGTCCTTGGCGCGCATCGCGCGGATCTCCTTGGACACGGCGTCGCCGACGCGCCGCACCAACTCCGGGTTCCACGTGGCACCGAGGCCCACCGCCTGCGGGAACACCGTCGCCGGGCCCATCCACGCCACGCCGTGCAGGGCCTCCTGGCCGGTGCGGAAGGCGGCGACGCCGAGCCGCTCGACGGCGGGCGCGAACTGGTGCAGGAAAGCGGTCTTCTCCTCCAGCGTGAGCCGCGACAGGAGGTCGTCGATCCGCTGCGCGAACGACAGACGCGGATCGCGGAACGGCGGACTGGACGGCGTGGGTGCGGTCACGTGGGATTCCCTTTGCGGTGGAGCGGCGAGGCTCTTTCGAAGCGCTTCGATGCTCATTCGACGACGGGGCGGGTGTCAAGAGACCGACGCCATCACTTCAAGCGGTGCATGAGGAAAGGTCCCTTCTCATGCCTGGGAGGAAGTTTGGGAACGACCCTTGTGCACCCTGGGGCGTTCACTTAACCTCACAGCAACATCGAAGCGCTTCGACTGGGGATGTCCCGGTGCATGGTCGAAGTCTCGCTTCAGCTCAGCCAGTTCCACTCGAGACACCGCAGCCGACGGCCCTCCGCCGGGTGTCCTGGTGCGCCATGAAGGGTTGACGCAATGACGCCGAACGCCGCCTCCGCCTCCTCCGGACCGAGCCGGAGAAGCTTCCTCGCCTCCACGGCGGTCGCCACCGCAGCGGTCGCGGGCGGGATGCCGCTGCTCTCCGCGTGCGGCGGGTCGGACAGTGGATCGCGGGACGGCACCACGTCGGGCAAGGACGCCAAGAAGATCCTGCCCGCCTACGTGGCCAGCAACGTGGTGACGCCGGACATCCCGTCCAGGAACGGCTCCGCCATCGGCTTCGCCAGCAAGCTGGACCTTGCCACTCTCAAGACCTCGGTCCCCGAGAAGCTCGGCAAGGGCGGCAAGGTCACCGTCATGTCGCCGTTCTGGGGCTCGCCGCCGAAGCAGAACAACGCCTACTACACGGCGATGAACGACCTGATCGGCGTCGACGTCGTCTGGCAGAACCAGGACGGCAACACCTACGACCAGAAACTCGGCGCGGTCCTCGCCTCCAGCGACGTCCCGGACGTGGTGATCGTCCCCGGGTGGAACATGGGCGGCAAGATACCCAGCGCCATCATCAGCAAGTTCGCCGACCTCGGGCCGTACCTCTCCGGGGACAAGGTCAAGGAGTACCCGAACCTCGCGGCGATCCCGACCGACGCCTGGCGGCGCTCCATCTTCGGCGGCAAGCTGCGCGGCCTGCCCATGCCGGCGCCGTCCGCCCCCTCCATGGTGCCCCTGTACCGGCAGGACATCTTCGAGAAGGAGGGCTACGAAGTCCCGAGGTCCTGCGACGAGTTCATGGCCCTGGCCAAGGAGATCACCAACGCCAAGGCCCGGAGGTGGGCCTGCCTGGACATGAAGTGGACCGCCTTCCAGGCCTTCGGTGTGCTCTCGGGCAGCGAGAAGCCGCTCGGCTGGAACCTCGTCGACGGCAAGCTCGTCAACCGCATCGAGACCGAGGAGTTCCTCGAGGCGCTGGAGTGGTCGCGCAAGCTCTTCGCCGCCGGGGTCGTCCACCCCGACTCCAAGATGGGCAAGAACGCCCCCGACCCGGGCCCCAAGTTCGCGGCGGGCGAGTTCCTGATCTATCCCAACAACATCTCCCAGTGGTGGGGCCGCACCGCTGAACAGGCCACTCAGAACCCGGACTTCAAGATCTGGGGCATGGACATCTGGGGTCACGACGGCGGCGACCCCACCCTGTGGGCCGACCAGCCCGCCGGCATCTTCGCCTTCGTCAACAAGAAGGCCTCCGAGTCGGTCATCCGCGACGTGCTGGCCGTCGCCAACGTCACCGCGGCGCCGTACGGCACCAAGGAGTACATGATGACCAACTACGGCGTCGAAGGCACCCACTACACCGTCAAGGACGGCGTCCCCGTCAAGACCGACAAGGGCAACATCGAGGTGATGAACGCCTACGTCATGGTCGCGAGCCCCGCCGCGACCATCGCACACCCCGACTTCCCCGAGGTCGCCAAGGGCCAGGTCGAGTGGCAGCAGCGGATGGGCGCCTTCGCCAAGAAGTCCTCCTTCTGGGGCATGCAGATCACCGAGCCCGCCCGGTACACCAACCTCCAGAACGACGCCGAGCAGCTCGAGGACGACATCGTCCGCGGCCGGAAGAAGATCAGCGACATGCAGCAGTTCGTCTCCGACTGGAAGAGCAAGGGCGGCGACAAGCTGCGCGACTGGTACCAGAAGCTTCTCGACGAGAACGGCTCGGCGGCGAGCTGACCCGGCCCTGAGGCAAGGAGAACAGCCGTGTCGCACAGCACGGTGCCTCGGAGCAGCACCGAGGCCGGAACGTCCGAGAAGACCCCGGTGGCGTCACCGGACGCCACCGGTTCCCGCAAGAAGCCACCTGCGGGCAAACTGAGCCTCCGGCACAGGTTCCGGCGCGATCGCGTCCTGGTCCTGATGACGCTGCCGGCCGTCCTGCTGGTGCTGGTCTTCAACTACCTGCCCATCCTCGGCAACGTCGTCGCCTTCCAGGACTACGACCCCTACATCAGCGACAACGGCATCATCTCCATCCTCAACAGCCCCTTCGTGGGCCTGGAGAACTTCCAGCGGATCTTCGAGGACTCCGCCTTCTGGAACGCCGTCGAGAACACGCTCGTGCTGTTCTTCGTCCAGCTCGTGCTGTTCTTCCCGATCCCGATCCTGCTCGCGCTGCTCATCAACAGCGTGATCCGGCCGCGAGTGAGGGCCGTCGCGCAGGCGGTTCTGTACCTGCCGCACTTCTTCTCGTGGGTGCTGGTCATCGCCGTGTTCCAGCAGATGTTCGGCGGCGCGGGCATGCTCTCCCAGCTGCTGCGGCAGAACGGGTACGACGGCATCGACATCATGACCAACCCGGACACCTTCCCCTTCCTGCTCACCGCGCAGAGCGTGTGGAAGGACGCCGGGTGGGGGATCATCGTCTTCCTCGCCGCCCTGGCCTCGGTGTCCCAGGACCACTACGAGGCCGCCGCGATGGACGGCGCCGGACGCTGGCGCCGCATGTGGCACGTCACGCTGCCCGCCCTGCGCCCGGTGATCGCCCTCCTCCTGGTGCTGCGCGTCGGCGACGCCCTGACCGTCGGGTTCGAGCAGATCCTGCTGCAACGCGACGCCGTAGGGCCGGGTGCGGGTGAGGTCCTCGACACCTTCGTGTGGTGGAACGGCGTGCGCAACCAGGACTTCAGTTACGCGGCCGCCGCCGGTCTCATCAAGGGTGTGGTCAGCATCGGCCTGGTCCTCGCCGCGAACAAGGTGGCCCATCTCATGGGCGAGCAGGGGGTGTACAAGAAGTGACCGCCGTCATCGAGAAACCGGCGAACAAGCCGCGTCCGTGGGCCGCCCCGCCCCGCCCCGCGTGGGAGGAGGAGCCCTCGAAGGCCGGTCTCGCGGGCAAGGCCATCGCCCTGTTCCTGGCCTGCCTGGCGATCCTGTTCCCGCTGTGGATCGTGGTCGTCACCAGCCTCTCCTCGCGCAAGACCATCGACGAGGCGGGCGGCCTGGTGATGGTGCCGAAGGGCATCACCTTCATCGCGTACCAGGAGCTGCTCAGCGGCGGCCAGGTCACCCGCGCCGCGATCATCAGCATCCTCGTCACCCTGGTCGGCACGCTGTTCTCCATGGCGGTGTCCGTGCTGTGCGCCTACGGCCTCTCCCGCAGCGGGTCCCTCGGCCACCGCTGGATCCTGATGACGCTGCTGGCGACCATGTTCTTCAGCGCCGGCCTCATCCCCACGTACCTGCTCGTGCAGTCCCTCGGCCTGACGGACAGCTACCTCGCGCTGATCCTGCCGAGCGCGATCAGCGTCTTCAACATCCTGGTGCTGCGCGGCTTCTTCATGGAGATCTCGCAGGAACTCATCGACAGCGCCCGCATCGACGGCGCCGGGGACTTCCGGATCCTCTGGAAGATCGTCATGCCGCTGTCCCGGGCGGTCCTCGCGGTGATCACGCTGTTCTACGCCGTCGGGTACTGGAGCGCCTGGTTCAACGCCTCGCTCTACCTGAACGACCAGGACATGATGCCGCTGCAGAACGTCATGATCCAGCTCGTGCAGAAGCAGGAAGCGCCGGTCGGCCTGGGCCAGGCCATCAAGACCGGTCAGTTGTCGGGACTCGCGGTACAGATGGCGGTCATGGTGATGGCTCTGTTGCCGGTCGCCGTCCTGTCGCCCTTCGTCCAGAGGCACTTCAAGAAGGGCATGCTGACCGGAGCCGTCAAGGGCTGAGAACGCCCTCTCGCCGTAGGGCTGCCGGCCATCGTCGTCCGCGGCCGCGTCGTGGTTGATCGCGCAGTTCCCCGCGCCCCTTCCGGGGCGCTTCTCCTCCCCCCTCCCAGAACCACGAGGTATGTGTCATGCATGCGTCCAGCCCGAGCAGACGTGCCGTTCTCGCCGGGACCGCGGCCGTCGCCGCGCTCACCACCGTCCCCCTCCTGCCCGGGCGGGCGCACGCCGCCGTCCCCGCCGCGGGCGGTGCCTACCGCTGGCGCAACGTCGTCCAGGGCGGCACCGGCTTCATCACCGGCGTCCTCTTCCACCCCGCCGTCCGCGGCCTCGCCTACGCCCGTACCGACATCGGCGGCGCCTACCGCTGGGACGACCGCACCGCCCGGTGGATCCCGCTCGTCGACCACATCGGCTGGGACGACTGGAACCTGCTCGGCGTGGAAGCCATGGCCGTCGACCCGGCCCATCCGAACCGCGTCTACCTCGCCCTCGGCACGTACGCCCAGCCCTGGGCCGGCAACGGGGCCGTGCTGCGCTCCGAGGACCGCGGCGCCACCTGGAAGCGCACCGACCTCACCGTGAAGCTCGGGGCCAACGAGGACGGGCGCGGCTGCGGTGAGCGGCTGCTCGTCGACCCGCGCGACAGCGACACCCTGTGGCTCGGCACCCGGCACGACGGGCTGCTCAGGTCGACCGACCGGGGCGCCACCTGGAAGGCCGTGAGCTTCCCCGCCGCGCCGAGCGCCACCGGCCAGGGCGTCACGCTCCTGGTCGCCGCGGGCCGCGCCGTCTACGCCGGCTGGGGCGACTCCGACGGCACCTCCGCGAACCTCTACCGCACCACCGACGGCATCACCTGGGAGGCTGTCCCGGGACAGCCCACGGGCACCGCCGCCAAGGTGCCGATCCGCGCCGCGTACGACCGGCACACCCGTGAGCTGTACGTGACGTACGCCGACGCCCCCGGCCCGAACGGCCAGTCCGACGGCAGCGTGCACAAGCTGCGCACCGGCAGCGGGAAGTGGACCGAGGTCACACCGGTGAAGCCCGGCGGAACCACGAGCGACGGCGGGCGGGACGCCTTCGGCTACGGCGGTGTCGCCGTCGACGCCCGCCGCCCCGGCACGCTCGTCGTCTCCACCAACAACCGCTGGGCCGAGATCGACACCGTGTTCCGCTCCACCGACGGCGGCCGCACCTGGACCTCCCTGAAGGACACGGCCGTCCTCGACGTCTCCGAGACGCCCTACCTCAAGTGGGGCGGCGACGAGCCCAAGTTCGGCTGGTGGATCCAGGCCCTCGCCCTCGACCCGTACGACTCGAAGCACGTGGTGTACGGCACGGGCGCGACCCTCTACGGCACCCGCGACCTCACGCACTGGGCGCCGCAGATCCGCGGCCTGGAGGAGGCCTCCATCCGCCAGCTGGTCTCGCCCCCGACCGGCGAGGCACACCTGCTCAGCGGTTCCGGGGACATCGGCGTGATGTACCACGAGCGGCTCACGGCGTCGCCGTCGCGCGGCATGGCGTCCAACCCGGTGTTCGGCACGTCGACCGGCCTGTCGCTGGCCGCGGCGAAGCCGTCGTACGTGGTCCGGGCGGGCTGGGGCGACCACGGCAACGGGGCCTGGTCGACCGACGGAGGAAAAACCTGGGCCCCCTTCAAGGCCCAGCCGAGCATGGCCAAGAGCGCACCGGGGCCGATCGCCACCAACGCCGACGGCAGCGTGCTGCTGTGGTCCTTCGGCACGAGCAATCCCGGCTTCCGCTCGGTCGACAACGGCACCACCTGGTCGGAGGTCTCCTCCTTCCCGAAGGGCGCCGTCCCGGTCGCCGACCCGGTCGACCCGCGGCGGTTCTACGCCTTCGACACCACCACCGGCACGCTCTTCGCCAGCACGGACGGCGGAGCGACCTTCACCGCGCGGACCGGCGGTCTGAACTCGGGCGACACCGAGTTCCAGCTCGTCGCCGCCCCGGGCCGCTCCGGCGACCTCTGGCTGAGCCTGAAGTGGAACGGGCTGTACCGCTCCACGGACGGCGGCGCGACCTTCACCAAGGTCGCCGGCTGCCGGGCCTCGTACACCCTGGGCTTCGGCAAGGCCGCCGAGGGCGCCTCCTACCCGGCGATCTACATGGTCGGCTCGACCGAGAGCATCACCGCCGTGTACCGCTCGGACGACGAGGCGAAGACCTGGGTGCGCGTCAACGACGACCGGCACCAGTGGGGCTGGATCGGCGCCACCATCACCGGTGACCCGCGCGTGTACGGCCGGGTCTACATCGCCACCAACGGACGGGGTGTGCAGTACGGGGAGCCCGCCTGATGACCGCAGGAGAACGGCCCGGCCTGGCCGACGCGACCCGGGGCCGCCTCCTCTACGGCGGCGACTACAACCCGGAGCAGTGGCCCGAGGAGACCTGGCACGAGGACGTCCGGCTGATGAAGGCCGCCGGCGTCAACTCGGTCACCCTCGGCGTCTTCTCCTGGTCGACGCTGGAACCGGAGCCGGGCGCACGCGAGTTCGGCCGGCTCGACACGCTGATGGACCTGATGCACGCGAACGGCATCGGCGTCGTCCTCGCCACCCCGACCGCCTCGCCCCCGCCGTGGATGGGCCGGCTGCACCCCGACACCCTGCCCGTCACCGAGGACGGCCGCACCGAGTGGTGGGGCGGCCGGCAGCACTTCTCCCACTCCAGCGCCACCTACCGGCGCTACGCCGCCGCCATCACCGAGGACCTGGCCGCCCGCTACGGCGGCCACCCGGCCCTGACGATGTGGCACATCAACAACGAGTACTGCACCTACGACCACGGCGACGAGGCCGCGGCAGCCTTCCGCCGCTGGCTGCGCGAGAGGTACCGCACGCTCGACGCCCTCAACGAGGCCTGGGGCACCGCCTTCTGGAGCCAGGGCTACGACACCTGGGACGGCATCCTGCCGCCCCGCCTGCCGCACTACCTGCGCAATCCCGGCCAGGTCCTGGACTTCCGGCGCTTCACCTCCGACATGCTCCTGGAGTGTTACACGGCCGAGCGGGACATCGTCCGGCGTCACACCCCGCACATCCCGGTCACCAGCAACTTCATGCCCCTGTGGTTCGGCCAGGACGCCTGGCGCTGGGCCGAGGAGGAGGACGTCGTCTCCGTCGACCTCTACCCCGACCCGCGCGACCCGCTCGGCGCCCAGCACGGCGCCCTCGTCCAGGACATGACCCGCTCCCAGGCACGCGGGCCGTGGATGCTCATGGAGCAGGCGGCCGGGCCGGTCAACTGGCGCGGCGTGAACCACCCCAAGCCCCGCGGCATGAACCGGCTGTGGTCGCTCCAGGCCGTGGCCCGGGGCGCCGACGCCGTCTGCTACTTCCAGTGGCGGCAGTCCCGGCAGGGCGCGGAGAAGTTCCACTCCGGCATGGTCAGCCACGCGGGGGAAGACGGCCGGACGTACCAGGAGGTCAAGCGGCTCGGCGCCGACCTGGCCCGGATCGCCCCCGAGGTGACCGGCCGGCACATCACCGCCGGCGTCGCCGTCCTGCACGACTGGCACGCCTGGTGGGCCGGCGCCCACGACGGCCGCCTGTCCAGCCGGGTGGAGTACCCGGACGTGCTGCGCGCCTGGCACCGCGCCCTCTGGCAGGCGCACCTCACCACCGACTTCGCCCACCCCGAGCACGACCTGACGCCGTACCCGGTGGTCGTCGTGCCCCAGCTGTACGCGCTCACCGACGCGTCGATCGACAACCTCCTCGCCTACGTCCGGCAGGGCGGCACCCTCGTCTGCGGCTTCCTGACCGGCGTCGCCGACGAGGACGACCGGGTACGCCCCGGCGGCATGGACGCCCGGCTGCGGGAGCTGTTCGGCATCCGCACGCTGCACGAGTGGTGGCCGCTGGAGGCCGAGGAGACCGCCGCGTGCGAGGGCTTCCGCGGCACGCTGTGGTCCGAGGAGATCGAGCCCGCCGACCCGGACCACACGATCCGCTACAAGGGCGGCGAGCTGGACGGCATGCCCGCCGTCCTGCGCAAGGGCCGCGCCTGGTACGTCTCCACGCTCCCGGAGCCCGAGGCGCTGCGCGACCTGCTGGCCCGGATCGCCGAGGGCGCGGGCGTCCGCCCGGTGCTGGACGGCCTCCCCGAGCACGTCGAGGCCGTACGCCGGGGCGAGGTGCTGTTCGTCCTCAACCACGGCCGCGAGCCGGTGACCGTCGAGGTGCCCGGCACCCACCATGACCTGCTGACGGACACGGCCGTCACCGACCGGCTCACCCTCGGCCGCTACGAGGTGGCGGTGCTCCGGCCATGACCGCCACCGCACCCGTCCACGGCACGTGGGAACCGCGGCCGGCCGCCCGCTGGGAGGACGCCTTCCTCAGCGGCAACGGCCACCACGGCGCCCTTGTGTTCGGTGACCCGAACAGCGAGCGGGTCATCGTCACACATCACACCCTGGTACGGCCCAACGGCCGGGACCCCCGGCCCCCGCAGCTCGCCGACGGCCTCCCCGCCCTCCAGGACCGGCTCCTGGCGGGCGACCGGACGGCCGCCGAGAGCTTCACCGACGGGCGCCCGCTCCAGTGGGTGCAGCCCTTCCACCCCGCCTTCCAGGTCCGGCTGCGCCGGCCGCCGGCCGACTGCCCCGACTACCGCCGAGACGTCGACTTCACCACCGGCGTGGTCGGCGCGGCCTGCGCCGGCTGGACCGGCCGCCTCTTCGTCTCCCGCGCCGACGACGTGATCGTCCACCACGTCACCGGACCCGACCTCACCCTCGACATCGACCTGGACCACCGGCTGCCCGGCGCCCCCACCGGACTGGGCGTCGGCCACGGAGCCGTCCTCACCCCCGAGGGCGCCCTGCTCAACCTGCGCGCCCGCTACCCGGACGGCGACCGCGCCTGCACCGGCGTCACCCAGGTCACCGTCACCGGCGGCACCACCACCCTCGTGCCCCCCGGCGTGCGCGTCGAGGGCGCCCGGTCCGTGCTGCTCCTCACCCGGGTGCACCGGCACACCGGCGAACTCGACGTCGTCGCCGAGGGCCGGGCCCTGCGCGACCTGCCCCAGGAGTACGACGAGCTCCTCGACCGCCACACCGCGCTGCACCGCACCGCCTACGAGCGCGTCACCCTCGACCTCGGCGCCGACCCCGCCGAACGGGCCCTGCCGGGCTCCGAGCTGCTGACCCGGCCGCGCGGCGCCGCCCTGCTGGAGCGCCTCTTCGCCGCCGGCCGCTACCACCTGCTCTCCGCGAGCGGCCTCTTCCCGCCCCGCCTGACCGGGCTGTGGACCGGCGACTGGAACACCGCCTGGTCGGGCGCGTTCACCCAGGACGCCAACCTCAACCTCCAGACCGCCTCCGCCGCTGCCGCCGCCCTCCCCGAGGTCACCGAGGCCCACGCGCGGCTGGTCCGGCGCCAGCTCCCCGACTGGCGCGACAACGCCCGCGCGGTCTTCGGCGCCCGGGGCGTGGTCGCCCCCGCCCACACCGACGGCGAGTCCGGCCACGCGTACCACTACAACCGCGAATACCCGCTGCACCTGTGGACCGCCGGCGCCGACTGGCTGCTCAAGCCGCTCGTCGACCACGACGAGACGCAGGGCACCCGCGACCCGCGCACCGCCGAGGCGCTCGCCGAAGTCGCCCTCTTCTACGAGGACTTCCTCACCAGGACGGACGAGCACGGCCACCTCGTCGTCGTCCCGTCCTACTCACCCGAGAACCGCCCCGCCAATGCCAGCTGGGGCACCCTGAACGCGGCCATGGACCTCTCCGCGGCCCGCCACGCCCTGCGCACGGCCGCCGCCTACCACCCCGGCCCCGACGCCGACCGCTGGCACGCCCTCGCCGACCGGCTGCCGCCGCACCGGATCAACGAGGACGGGGCCCTGGCCGAATGGGCCTGGCCAGGCCTGGAGGACTCCTACGACCACCGCCACCTCAGCCACCTCTACGGCGTCTGGCCCCTCGACGAGATCACCCCCTACGACACCCCCGAGCTCGCGGCCGCCGCCCACCGCGCCCTGGAACTGCGCGGCGCCGAGAACGACTCCGCGCACGGCCACCTGCACCACGCCCTCGTCGCCGCCCGGCTCCGGGACGCCGACCGCGTCGCCCACGCCCTCGGCCAGGTCCTGGACGGCGACTTCTTCCACGCCTCCCTGATGAGCGCCCACTATCCGAAGCGCCAGGTCTACAACGCCGACGCGGCGCACACCCTGCCGGCCGTACTGATCGAGATGCTCGTGCAGTCCACCCCCGACCGGCTGGTCCTGCTGCCCGCGCTCCCGGCGGCGTACCCCAGCGGCGCGCTGCGCGGTGTGCGCACCCGGTTCGGGGCCGAGATCGACCTCACCTGGAGCCGGGACGGTGCCGCCACCGCCGTCCTCCGGCCGAGCCGTACCGTCCGCGTCGAATTCAGGACTTCCTCCGGTGCCGAGCCCCTCGACCTCGTCGCCGGAGAAGACCGCGCGCTCACCTTGAGAGCGCGGTGATCCCCCCGCAATCCCCCCACCCATGGAAGGGACACCATGGCAACACGCACCATGAGCAGGATCACCAAGGCCCTGCTGGCCCCGGCCCTCGCGCTCGGCGTCACCGTCGGCCTCGCCTCCGCCCCCGCCTCCGCCGCCGTCTGGAACTCCTGCGACCAGTGGGGCAACACGAGCCTCAACGGCTACACGCTCTACAACAACATCTGGGGCTCCGGCGCCGGCAGCCAGTGCGTCTGGGCCAACTCCGGCACCAACTGGGGCGTCTGGGCCGACCACCCCAACACCGGCGGCATCAAGTCGTACCCCAACTCCAAGAAGGTGATCAACAAGACGATCACCTCCCTCGGCTCGCTCACGAGCAACTACAACGTCACGGTCCCGTCGTCCGGCGCGTACAACACGTCGTACGACATCTGGGACACCGACTACGACTACGAGATCATGCTCTGGGTCAACTACAACGGCGCCGTCGGACCGCTCGGCACCTCCCAGGGCAGCGTCACCCTCGGCGGCCACACCTGGAACGTCTACAAGGGCAACAACGGGGCCAACGAGGTCTTCTCGTTCCTGCGGACGTCCGACTCCAACTCCGGCAGCGTCAACATCCTGCCGATCCTGAAGTGGATCAAGGACACCAAGAGGTGGATGGGCAACGAGACCATCGGTGACGTGCAGTTCGGCTACGAGATCACCTCGTCGTCCGGCGGTCTGAACTTCACCACCAACAACCTGACGGTCAGCAGCAGCTGATCCCGGGGCGCCGGGGCCGGGGCCGGCCGTGCCGTCAGGCGCGGTCGACCTCGGCCCGCAGCGCCTCGTACCCGGCGAAGGCCGACTCGACCTCGTCCCGGGTCAGGCCGTAGCGGGCCAGGTCGTAGGTGTGCCTGCGGGTGCCCCTGGGGCGGGCGACGGCCGCGGGCAGCCGGGCCGCGTCGGCCTCGGTCCAGGGGGCGCCGACGGCGGCGTAGAGCTTCGGGGCGCCGGTGGCGGGGTCGGAGCCGAGCCAGGAGTACGGGGCGTCCACCAGCTGCTCCGGCGGGACGGCGGCCCGGGCCGCGAGGCCGCGCGTCATGGCCCGGCTCAGCAGACCGAGCCAGGTGGTGCCGATGCCGTGCAGATCGAGGGGGCGGGTGCTGACGGCCATGCCGTGCTCGATCAGGCTGCAGAAGGACGCCACGACGGTGACCGGGTCGCGGTGGCACCACACGAGCGTGGCGTCGGGGAAGACCGTCAGCAACGCGTCCAGGTTCTCCAGGTGCATGGGCGACTTCAGCATCCAGCGCCGCCGCGGACGGCCGTACTGGAGCACCTGGTAGACCTGCTTGAGGTACCGGTAGTCGCCGACGAAGTCCCGCGCGCAGTGCCACGCCAGGTACTCGGGGATCCGGGCCTGCGAGAACGGCATCAGGGCGTGCGGCAACGCGAACGTGCACTCCTCGGGGCCCTCGGCGGCCATCGCGTGGATGTCGCGGAAGCGCGGCGCGAAGAGGTTCGTGCCCTGCACCATCCGGTGCCCGGCGGTGATCGCCTTCCGCCGCTGCCGGGGCGGCAACTCCAGGTCGGGCCGGAGCAGTTCCCACAGCAGCGGGCACCGGTGATCGTCCGAGATCGACAGCACCGCGTGCGTGACCGTGGTCGCCGTGCGCGGCAGCCCCACGACGAACACCGGCTTCTCGATCGGCTCCCGCTCGATCTCCGGATGCTCGGCGATCAGCCGCCGCACGCGGGCCCGGTTGGCCAGGTGCCGCCGGACGTGCGCCTGCGCGGACTGCCAGCCGACCGGCGTGAGGTTCTCGGCCTTCGCCCACCAGCCCAGCAGGGCCCGGAAGCCGTCGAGGAACTCCCGGTCGCCCGGCGCCTGTCCGGTCTCCGCCGCGATGCGGTCGAAGACCCGGCCGGGGTCGCGGCGGGAGCCGAAGGCGGGCCGCAGCAGCAGATCGGCGGCGGTGAGGGCGAGCGGAGACGAGGACACGCAGGGAACCTATCCCTTCCAACCCGCCCGCGCTGCACCGATGTTGGCCGAAGAAGCGAAGAGGGGTGGCCGGAAGACCTCCATCGATCCGGCCACCCCCTTTCGGCACGGCTACTCCGCTACAGGCAGCCGCGCCCCGTCCCGCAGGAACAGCGGGATCCGGTCCAGCGGGGCGTCGACCGTCACGGCCTGACCGCCCTCGTACGTCTCACCCGTCCACGCGTCCGTCCACGTGGCCCCCGCCGGCAGGTACGCCGTACGGGCCGTGGCGCCGGCCGTCAGCACCGGCGCGACCAGCAGGTCCGGGCCGAACAGGTAGGAGTCGTCGACCGACCAGGCCGTCTGGTCGCCGGGGAACTCCAGGAACAGCGGCCGCATCACGGGCAGGCCCTCCTCGTGCGCCTCCCGCATGACGCGCAGGACGTACGGCTTCAGCCGCTCGCGCAGCCGCAGGTACTTCTCCAGGACGGCCCCGGCCTCCTCCCCGTACGACCACACCTCGTTCGGGCCGCCGGTCATCTCCGGGCCCAGCGGCATGCCCGGGTCGCGGAAGCCGTGCAGACGCATCAGCGGGGACAGCGCGCCGAACTGGAACCAGCGGACCATCACCTCCCGGTAGGCCGGGTCGTCCGGGTCGCCGCCGTGGAAGCCGCCGATGTCGGTGTTCCACCACGGGATGCCCGACAGGGCCGTGTTGAGCCCGGCCGCGATCTGGCGGCGCAGGGTCGGGAAGTCCGTGCCGATGTCCCCGGACCACAGGGCGGCGCCGTAGCGCTGGCTGCCCGCCCACGCCGAGCGGTTGAGGGTGACGACCTCCTCCTCGCCGGTGGCGACGAGGCCCTCGTAGAAGGTGCGGGCGTTCTCGGCCGGGTAGATGTTGCCGACCTCCAGGCCCGGTCCCGCCCAGTACCGCAGGTTCTCGGAGAAGCCGGGCTTCAGCTCCGGCTCGCAGGCGTCGAGCCAGAACGCCGTGATGCCGTACGGGTCGAGGTAGTTCTCCTTGATCCTCGACCACACGAACTCCCGGGCCTCCGGGTTCGTGGCGTCGTAGAAGGCCACCTGGACCGTGGAGGCGACCTCCTTGTCGGGCCAGTCGGCGTGCGCCATCGGCCCGTACTGGGTGCCGATGAACCAGCCCCGCTGCTCCAGGACCGGGTGGTTCTCGCTCAGCGGCGACACCGACGGCCAGACGCTCACCACCAGCTTGATGCCGAGTTCGTCCAGCTCCCGCACCATCGCCGCCGGGTCCGGCCACTCCTTCGGGTCGAACTTCCAGTCGCCGAGGTGCGTCCAGTGGAAGAAGTCGCAGACGATCGCCGAGATGGGCAGGCCCCGCCGCTTGTACTCCCGGGCCACCGCCATCAGTTCGTCCTGGGTGCGGTAGCGCAGCTTGCACTGCCAGAAGCCCGCCGCCCACTCCGGCAGCATCGGCGTCCGGCCGGTCACCGCGCTGTACCGGCGCTGGGCTCCGGCCGGATCGCCCGCCGTGATCCAGTAGTCGATCTGCCGGGCCGAGTCGGCGACCCACCGCGTGCCGTTGTGCGCCAGCTCCACGCGACCGATCGCCGGGTTGTTCCACAGCAGGGTGTAGCCCCGGCTGGAGGTCAGCACCGGGATGCCGACCTCGGCGTTGCGCTGGACCAGGTCCAGCACCAGGCCCTTCTGGTCGAACCGCCCGTGCTGGTGCTGGCCGAGGCCGTACAGCTTCTCGTCGTCGTAGGCGGCGAAGCGCTGCTCCAGGCGGTGGTGGCCGTTGCCGACGGCCGTGTAGAGGCGGGAGCCGGGCCACCAGAAGTGGGCGCGGTCCTCGGCGAGCAGCTCGGCGGAGTCCTCCGTCCGCAGGAAGCGGATCAGGCCCTCGGCGTTCACCTCGACGGTGAGCGCGCCCACCGTCAGCCGGCCGCCGCCGTCCTCGATCTTCACCGTGGAGGGCGTCGTCGGAGCCTCGTCGAGCAGGGCGCCCGGCAGCCCTTCGAGGACCGGGCCGCCGAGCCGGGCCCGCACCCGGACCGCGTCCGGCCCCCACGGCTCGATCCGTACGGTCTCCTGGCGGCCGCTCCACTCCAGCGCGCCGTCCCGCTCGCGGAACGTACCGACCGTGGGGGAGGACTGCGCCAGGCTCACCTGGGGCTGGGTTTCAGCAGGCTGATTCACGTGGCGTGCTCCTGTGCTCCTGGAGGAGTGCAGACATGGGGGTGCCCTGGGAGGAGGGCGGCGTTGCGAGGAAGGCGGGGCGCCAGGGGTTCCTACGACCGGCTCGGCGCCGGGCCCGTGCTCGTCCGTACCGTCAGCTCGGGGGCGATCAGCACGACCTCGTCGCGGCCGCGCCCCTCGAGCTTGGCGACCAGGTGCTCCACCGCGTGCCGGCCCATCTCCTGCGCGGGGATGGCGACCGAGGTCAGCCGCACCGAGGCCTGCGTGGCGACCTGGTCCGGGCAGATCGCGACCACCGACATGTCCTCCGGCACGGCCCGGCCCTGCTGCCGCAGCAGCGCGAGCAGCGGCTCGACCGCCGACTCGTTCTGCACGATGATCCCCGAGGTCCCCGGGCGTTCGTCGAGGATCCGGGCGAGCGTCACCGCCATCGCGTCGTACCCGCCGTCGCACGGCCGGTGCAGCAGCCGCACGCCCAGCTCGCGGGAGCGCGACCGCAGCCCGTCGAGGGTGCGCTCGGCGAAGCCCGTGTGCCGCTCGTAGACCGCCGGTGCCTCGCCGATGACGGCGATGTCCTGGTGCCCCTGCTTCGCCAGGTGCTCCACGCACAGCGCGCCCGTCGCCCTGAAGTCCAGGTCGACGCAGGTGAGACCGGTGGTGTCGGCGGGCAGACCGATCAGCACGGACGGCTGGTCCGTCGCGCGCAGCAGCGGCAGCCGCTCGTCGTCGAGTTCGACGTCCATCAGGATCATCCCGTCGGCGAGCCCGCTGCCCGCGACGCGGCGCACCGCGTCCGGCCCCTCTTCACCGGTGAGCAGCAGCACGTCGTACCCGTGCGTGCGGGCGCAGGTCGCCACCGCGATGGCGATCTCCATCATCACGGGCACGTACATGTCCGTGCGCAGCGGGATCATCAGCGCGATGATGTTCGACCTGCTGCTTGCCAGGGCCCGGGCCCCGGCGTTCGGGTGGTACCCGAGCTCGCGGATGCTCCGCTCGACCCGCTGCCGGGTGGTCGCGGAGATGGACCGCTTGCCGCTGAGGACATAGCTCACCGTGCTCGCCGAGACTCCGGCGTGCTGGGCGACCTCGGCGAGGGTGACCATCCAGCTCTCCAAGCTTTGTGAAGCGCTTCGACAGTGCGCATTGCTGATAACGGCGAGTGAGGGTGGTTCGACAGTAGCTCCAGTGATCCTGGGTGTCCATAGGTTGTCGAAGCGCTTCGATACCGAATTCCAGGGGCGAACACCGGTCTCCTGGGAGGTACCTCGATGCAACACCGTCGTCGGGCGCGCGACAAGTGCCGCGCACGCTCCGCCCCCTTCGGCTGAACGGACGCGCGAGGACTGGTGGGAGCGTCCGGTTTCGGGTACCAACGATCCAGTAGCACTGATCGGTAACGTACGGTCCTCAACATCACTAGATGCGGCGAGGTGACCCTCATGTCCGCTTCCACCCCCTCTTCCCGTCCCGCCGTCACCGAGCGGGAGGCCCGTGAGGTGGCGGAGGCCGCCCGGGAACAGCACTGGCGCAAGCCCAGCTTCGCCAAGGAGCTGTTCCTCGGCCGCTTCCGGCTCGACCTCATCCACCCCCACCCCGTCCCCGACGACGAGGCCGCCCAGCGCGGCGAGGAGTTCCTCGCCAAGCTCCGCGACTTCGTCGAGACGAAGGTCGACCCGGCCCGGATCGAGCGCGACGCCCGGATCCCCGACGAGGTGATCGACGGCCTGAAGGAGCTCGGCGCCTTCGGCATGAAGATCGACACCAGGTACGGCGGTCTCGGCCTCACGCAGGTGTACTACAACAAGGCGCTCTCCCTGGCCGGCTCCGCCAGCCCCGCGATCGGCGTGCTGCTCTCCGCCCACCAGTCGATCGGCGTACCCCAGCCGCTGAAGCTGTTCGGCACGCAGGAGCAGAAGGAACGCTTCCTGCCGCGCTGCGCCCGCACGGACATCAGCGCCTTCCTGCTCACCGAGCCCGACGTCGGCTCCGACCCGGCCCGCCTCGCCACCAGCGCCGTGCCCGACGGGGACGACTACGTCCTCGACGGCGTGAAGCTGTGGACCACCAACGGCGTGGTCGCCGACCTGCTGGTGGTCATGGCCCGGGTGCCGAAGTCCGAGGGCCACCGGGGCGGCATCACCGCCTTCGTCGTGGAGACGAACTCGCCGGGCGTCACCGTCGAGAACCGCAACGCCTTCATGGGCCTGCGCGGCATCGAGAACGGCGTCACCCGCTTCCACCAGGTCCGCGTCCCCGCCGCGAACCGGGTCGGCGAGGAGGGCCAGGGCCTGAAGATCGCCCTGACCACCCTCAACACCGGGCGGCTGTCCCTGCCCGCGTCCTGCGTCGCGGCCGGCAAGTGGTGCCTGAAGATCGCCCGCGAGTGGTCGGCGGCCCGCGAGCAGTGGGGCAAACCCGTCGCGCACCACGAGGCGGTCGGCTCCAAGATCTCCTTCATCGCGGCCACCACCTTCGCCCTGGAGGCCGTGACCGACCTGGCCTCGCAGATGGCCGACGAGGACCGCAACGACATCCGCATCGAAGGCGCCCTGGCCAAGCTGTACGCCTCCGAGATGGCCTGGACGATGGCCGACGAACTCGTCCAGATCCGCGGCGGCCGCGGCTTCGAGACGGCCGAGTCCCTGCGGGCCCGCGGCGAACGCGGCGTCCCCGCCGAGCAACTGCTGCGCGACCTGCGCATCAACCGCATCTTCGAGGGCTCGACGGAGATCATGCACCTCCTCATCGCCCGCGAGGCCGTCGACGCCCACCTCTCCGTCGCCGGCGATCTCATCGACCCCGAGAAGTCCCTCGGCGACAAGGCCAGGGCCGGCGCGAACGCGGGCGCCTTCTACGCCAAGTGGCTCCCGAAGCTGGTGGCGGGCCCGGGCCAGCTCCCCACCTCCTACGGCGAGTTCAAGCGCGAGGTGGACCTCTCGGCCCACCTGCGCTACGTCGAGCGCACCGCCCGCAAGCTCGCCCGCTCCACGTTCTACGCCATGTCCCGCTGGCAGGGCCGCATGGAGTCCAAGCAGGGCTTCCTCGGCCGGATCGTGGACATCGGCGCCGAACTGTTCGCCATGAGCGCGGCCTGCGTACGGGCCGAACTCCTGCGCGGCCAGGGCGAGAACGGCCGCGAGGCCTACCAGCTCGCCGACGTCTTCTGCCGCCAGGCCCGCATCCGGATCGAAGAGCTCTTCACCCGCCTGTGGACCAACACCGACGACCTCGACCGCACGGTCGTCAAGGGCGTCCTGTCCGGCACCTACGCGTGGCTGGAGCGGGGCATCGTCGACCCCTCGGGCGAGGGCCCCTGGATCGCGGACGCGACACCGGGACCGTCGCAGAAGGAGAACGTCCACCGGCCGATCCGGTAGCCCGGCCCCCTGGGGGCCCGAGCCGCTGCGGCGCGCGCCCCCAGGAAGGGGACGCGCTGTCCTCACACACGATGCTTACGGCAACAATGGAGGAATGAGCGACAGTCCAGCCCCCTCAGGGCGCGGGCCGCAAGCCCCGTCTGCCCCGCGACGCCATGCACGCACTCTCGCCGCACCGGGCGCCGACCCGAGTACGTCCAGTACACGGGTCGACGCCCGGCACGCCGAGAGCACGCTCCCCCAAGGTCTCGGCTTCGCTCGAGCAGGGGGGACCCCCATGACGCCGCAGGGCCCGCCCTCCGGGCGGACGACGGTGCTTGCGGCCCGCGCCCTGGCCGACCCGCACCTCGTCTACGACCCCGTAGCGGGCGACGGCCCCAAGGACGTGGTGATCCTCGGCTCCACCGGGTCCATCGGCACCCAGGCCATCGACCTCGTGCTGCGCAACCCCGACCGGTTCCGGGTCACCGGCCTCTCGGCCAACGGCGGCCGGGTCGCCCTCCTCGCCGAGCAGGCCCACCGGCTGCGCGCGGCCACGGTCGCCGTGGCCCGCGAGGACGTCGTACCGGCCCTGCGCGAGGCGCTCACCGCGCAGTACGGCACCGGCGAGCCGCTCCCCGAGATCCTCGCCGGCCCGGACGCGGCCACGCAGCTCGCGGCGTCCGACTGCCACACCGTCCTGAACGGCATCACCGGCTCCATCGGACTCGCCCCGACCCTCGCCGCCCTGGAGGCGGGCCGCACCCTCGCGCTCGCCAACAAGGAGTCGCTCATCGTGGGCGGCCCGCTGGTCAAGGCCCTCGCCAAGCCCGGGCAGATCATCCCGGTCGACTCCGAGCACGCCGCCCTCTTCCAGGCCCTGGCCGCCGGCACCCGCGCCGACGTCCGCAAGCTGGTCGTTACCGCCTCCGGCGGCCCCTTCCGCGGCCGGACCAAGGAGGAGCTGGCGAACGTCACCGTCGAGGACGCCCTCGCGCACCCCACCTGGGCCATGGGCCCGGTCATCACGATCAACTCCGCGACCCTCGTCAACAAGGGCCTGGAGGTCATCGAGGCGCACCTCCTCTACGACATTCCCTTCGACCGCATTGAGGTCGTCGTGCATCCCCAGTCGTATGTCCACTCGATGGTTGAGTTCACGGATGGATCGACACTGGCCCAGGCGACCCCGCCCGACATGCGCGGGCCCATCGCCATCGGCCTCGGCTGGCCCGAGCGCGTCCCCGACGCCGCCCCCACCTTCGACTGGAGCAAGGCCTCGACCTGGGAGTTCTTCCCGCTCGACGACGAGGCCTTCCCCTCGGTGAACCTCGCCCGGCACGTCGGCGAGCTCGCGGGCACCGCCCCGGCGGTGTTCAATGCGGCCAACGAGGAGTGCGTGGAGGCGTTCCGCCAGGGCGCACTGCCGTTCAACGGGATCATGGAGACCGTCACCCGGGTCGTCGAGGAGCACGGCACCCCGCGTACGGGAACCTCACTCACCGTGTCGGACGTCCTCGAAGCGGAGACCTGGGCGCGGACCCGGGCCCGGCAACTGGCGGCACAGACGGCGGAGGCCCGTGCATGACGACCCTGATGTTCATCCTCGGCATAGGTCTCTTCGTGGTCGGCCTGCTGTTCTCGATCGCGTGGCACGAGCTGGGGCACCTGTCCACGGCCAAGCTCTTCGGCATCCGCGTGCCGCAGTACATGGTCGGCTTCGGCCCGACGCTCTTCTCGCGCAAGAGGGGCGAGACCGAGTACGGCATCAAGGCCATCCCGTTCGGCGGCTACATCCGCATGATCGGGATGTTCCCGCCCGGCGCCGACGGCCGGCTGGAGGTCCGCTCCACCTCCCCGTGGCGCGGCATGATCGAGGACGCCCGCTCGGCCGCGTACGAGGAGCTCCGGCCGGGCGACGAGAACCGCATGTTCTACACGCGCGCCCCCTGGAAGCGCGTGATCGTCATGTTCGCCGGCCCCTTCATGAACCTGGTCCTGGCGGTGGCGCTGTTCCTCACCGTCCTGATGGGCTTCGGCATCACCCAGCAGACCACCTCGGTCAGCTCGGTCTCCCAGTGCGTCATCGCGCAGAGCGAGAACCGCGACAAGTGCGAGAAGGGCGACCCGGCCAGCCCGGCCGCCGCGGCGGGCCTCAAGGCCGGCGACAAGATCGTCTCCTTCGACGGCGTGCGGACCGACGACTGGAACGAGCTGTCCGACCTGATCCGCTCCAGCCCCGGCAAGGAGGTGCCGATCGTCGTCGAGCGGGGCGGCCAGGACGTCACCCTGCACGCGAAGATCGCCACCAACCAGGTCGCCAAGAAGGACGCGAGCGGCCAGATCGTCGACGGCCAGTACGTCCAGGCCGGTTTCCTCGGCTTCAGCGCCGCCACCGGCGTGGTCAAGCAGGACTTCGGCGAGTCCGTGACCTGGATGGGCGACCGGATCGGCGAGGCCGTCGACTCCCTCGCCGCCCTGCCCGGCAAGGTCCCGGCCCTGTGGAACGCGGCCTTCGACGGCGCCCCGCGCGAGGCCGACTCCCCGATGGGCGTGGTCGGCGCGGCCCGCGTCGGCGGCGAGATCTTCACCCTCGACATCCCGCCCACCCAGCAGCTGGCCATGGCCCTCATGCTGGTCGCCGGCTTCAACCTCTCCCTGTTCCTGTTCAACATGCTCCCGCTGCTGCCGCTCGACGGCGGCCACATCGCGGGCGCCCTGTGGGAGTCGCTGCGCCGCAACACGGCCAAGGTGCTGCGCCGGCCCGACCCGGGCCCCTTCGACGTGGCGAAGCTCATGCCCGTCGCGTACGTGGTCGCCGGGATCTTCATCTGCTTCACGATCCTGGTGCTGATCGCGGACGTGGTTAACCCGGTGAGAATCTCCTAGTCATACGGAGTTCGAGGCGGCTCGGCATACTGTGTGCCGGGCCGCCTCCCATCGGGTGGCAGCGCGGGCGGGATGTGCCCGCGCAGGGGCATGTGCCGTAATCTCGAAGCTCGGAGCCCGCTGCTCACGGGACCGGACCTTGATCCACGACTTGGGGTTGCACAGCAGATGACTGCGATTTCTCTCGGCATGCCGTCCGTTCCGACCAAGCTCGCCGAGCGCCGGAAGAGCCGCCAGATCCAGGTCGGGTCCGTGGCCGTCGGCGGAGACGCCCCCGTCTCGGTGCAGTCGATGACCACCACCCGCACCTCCGACATCGGCGCCACGCTCCAGCAGATCGCGGAACTGACCGCCTCCGGCTGCCAGATCGTCCGCGTCGCCTGCCCGACCCAGGACGACGCCGACGCCCTCGCCACCATCGCCCGCAAGTCGCAGATCCCGGTCATCGCCGACATCCACTTCCAGCCGAAGTACGTCTTCGCCGCGATCGAGGCCGGCTGCGCCGCGGTCCGCGTCAACCCCGGCAACATCAAGCAGTTCGACGACAAGGTCAAGGAGATCGCCAAGGCGGCCCGCGACCACGGCACCCCGATCCGCATCGGCGTCAACGCCGGCTCCCTCGACAAGCGCCTGCTGCAGAAGTACGGCAAGGCGACCCCCGAGGCCCTGGTCGAGTCGGCCCTGTGGGAGGCGTCCCTCTTCGAGGAGCACGACTTCCGGGACATCAAGATCTCCGTCAAGCACAACGACCCGGTCATCATGATCGAGGCCTACAAGCAGCTCGCCGAGCAGTGCGACTACCCGCTGCACCTCGGCGTCACCGAGGCGGGCCCCGCCTTCCAGGGCACGATCAAGTCGGCGGTCGCCTTCGGCGCCCTGCTCTCCCAGGGCATCGGCGACACGATCCGGGTCTCCCTGAGCGCGCCGCCCGCCGAGGAGGTAAAGGTCGGCATCCAGATCCTGGAGTCCCTCAACCTCCGCCAGCGCGGCCTGGAGATCGTCTCCTGCCCGTCCTGCGGCCGCGCCCAGGTCGACGTCTACAAGCTCGCCGAAGAGGTCACCGCCGGCCTCACGGGCATGGACGTCCCGCTCCGCGTCGCCGTCATGGGCTGCGTCGTCAACGGCCCCGGCGAGGCCCGCGAGGCCGACCTCGGCGTCGCCTCCGGCAACGGCAAGGGCCAGATCTTCGTCAAGGGCGAGGTCATCAAGACCGTCCCCGAGTCCAAGATCGTGGAGACCCTCATCGAGGAGGCCATGAAGCTGGCCGAGCAGATGGAGGCGGACGGCGTCGCTTCCGGCGAGCCGTCGGTGGCGGTCGCGGGCTGAGCATCCCAGGACTGGCGGTTTCCCGGCGCCCCGTCTTTCAGGGGCGCGGGGAACTGCGCGCCCAGCCACATCGGACCCGCACCCGCCGCCGGACCGTTCCCCCCGAGCTCCCAGGCGCCCCGCCCAAGCAGCGCAGCTATAGTGCGGAGACCAAGCCGACCCCAGTGTGTGAGGCCCCGCACGTGTTGACGCAGACCACCTCACGGGTCCTCGAACCGAGCGACCTGGACGCCGCGCTCGCCGTCCTCGACCGCGAGCCGGTCGCGAACGCCTTCGTGACGTCCCGGGTGCAGATCGCCGGTCTCGACCCGTGGCGGCTCGGCGGCGAGATGTGGGGCTGGTACGAGGACGGCATGCTGACGTCCCTGTGCTACGCGGGCGCCAACCTGGTCCCGATCTGCGCCGGCCCGCGCGCGATCCGGGCCTTCGCCGACCGCGCCCGCCGGGCCGGCCGCCGCTGCTCCTCCATCGTCGGACCCTCGGGCGCCACCGCCGACCTGTGGCGCCTGCTGGAACCCCACTGGGGCCCGGCCCGCGAGGTCCGCCGCCACCAGCCGCTCATGGTCACCGACCGTCTGCCGGCCGACATCGCCCCGGATCCCTACGTCCGCCGCGTCCGCAAGGACGAGATGGAGACGATCATGCCGGCGTGCGTGGCGATGTTCACCGAGGAGGTCGGCGTCTCCCCGCTGGCCGGCGACGGCGGACTCCTCTACCAGGCCCGCGTCGCCGAACTCGTCGGCTCCGGCCGCGCCTTCGCCCGCTTCGACGCCGACGGCAAGGTCGCCTTCAAGGCCGAGATCGGCGCCGCGACGGACCGCGCCTGCCAGATACAGGGTGTGTGGGTGGCCCCCGAATACCGGGGGACCGGTCTGGCGGCCCCCGGCATGGCGGCCGTGCTGCGCTACGCCCTGGCCGACGTCGCCCCGGTCGTCAGCCTCTACGTCAACGACTTCAACACGGCGGCCCGCAGGACGTACCAGAGGGTGGGCTTCCAAGAGGTCGGCGCCTTCATGAGCGTGCTGTTCTGACAACGGGAAGCCCCCTGTAGGCTCCCCGCCATGGACCTGGTGATCGGCCCCCTCGACCTCCCCGCCCACGTCGACGAGGCACTGGAAGTCCAAGCCGTGGCATTCGGCCTCGGTCCCGACGAAGTCGCCGTCCGCCGCCAGATCGTCCTCCGCCACATGACCTACCCGGGCGCTCGTGCCCTCGGCGCGACCGTCGGCGGCACCCTCGTGGGTTTCGTCTACGGCATGCCCAACGACCGCACCCACTGGTGGTCCACCGTCGTCGAGCCCTACCTCCGGGCCCAGGGCCGCGACCACTGGCTCGACGAGTCCTTCGTGATCACCGAGCTGCACGTCCACCCCGCCCACCAGAACCGCGGCATCGGCCGCTCCCTGATCACCACCATCACCGACGGCGCCGCCGAACCCCGCTCGATCCTCTCCGCGATCGACACCGAGAGCCCCGCCCGCGCCCTCTACCGCTCCCTCGGCTACCAGGACCTGGCCCGCCAGGTGCTCTTCCCGAGCGCGCCGAAGCCGTACGCGGTGATGGGCGCCCCGCTCCCGCTGCGCCGCCGTTAACCGATTTCCGACGCCCGGCGCCCCCCGGATAACCTCCTGCCATCACCCTCCCCCACTCTCGGCTTCGCTCGAGCGGGGGGACCCCCAGCAGCAGGAGCAGAACCATGGCGAACGCACCGGTCCAGCGCATGTCCCAGTTGATGGCGAAGACGTTGCGCGACGACCCGGCCGACGCCGAGGTCCTCAGCCACAAGCTCCTCGTCCGCGCCGGGTACGTGCGCCGCACCGCCGCCGGCATCTGGAGCTGGCTGCCGCTCGGCAAGAAGGTGCTCGCCAACGTCGAGCGGATCGTCCGCGAGGAGATGGACGCCATCGGCGCCCAGGAGGTGCTGCTCCCCGCCATCCTGCCGCGTGAGCCCTACGACGCCACCGGCCGCTGGGACGAGTACGGTCCGGAGCTGTTCCGTCTCCAGGACCGCAAGGGCGGCGACTACCTCCTCGGCCCCACCCACGAGGAGATCTTCACCCTGCTGGTGAAGGACCAGGCGTCCTCCTACAAGGACCTGCCCGTGATCCTCTACCAGATCCAGAACAAGTACCGCGACGAGGCCCGGCCCCGCGCCGGCATCCTGCGCGGCCGCGAGTTCCTGATGAAGGACTCCTACTCCTTCGACACCGAGGACGAGGGCCTCGCGCAGTCCTACGCCCTGCACCGCGAGGCCTACCAGCGGATCTTCGCCCGGCTCGGCCTCGACTACCGCATCTGCGCCGCGACCGCCGGCGCGATGGGCGGCTCCAAGTCCGAGGAGTTCCTCGCCCCGGCCGAGGCCGGCGAGGACACCTTCGCCGACTGCCCGAACTGCGACTTCGCCGCCAACACCGAGGCGATCACGTACGAGCTGCAGCCCGTCGACGCCGCGGACGTCCCGGCCGCCGAGGACATCCCCACCCCGGACACCCCGACCATCGAGACCCTCGCCGCCTCCCTCGGCGTCCCCGCCTCGGCCACGCTGAAGAACCTCCTCGTGAAGGTCGACGGCGAGATCGTCGCCGTCGGCGTCCCCGGGGACCGCGAGGTCGACATGGACAAGGTCGAGGCGCACTTCGCCCCGGCCACCGTCGAACTGGTCACCGAGACCGACTTCGCGGCCCGCCCCGACCTGGTCCGCGGCTACGTCGGACCGCAGGGCCTGGACAAGGTCACCTACCTCGCCGACCCGCGCGTCGCCCCGGGCACCTCCTGGATCACCGGAGCGAACAAGGCCGGCACGCACACCAAGAACGTCGTCGCGGGCCGTGACTTCGAGGTCGACAGTTACGTCGACGTCGTGGTCGTGCAGGAGGGCGACCCCTGCCCGAAGTGCGGAACGGGCCTCGTCCTCGACCGCGCCATCGAGATCGGCCACATCTTCCAGCTGGGCCGCAAGTACGCCGACGCCCTCAAGCTCGACGTCCTCGGCCAGCACGGCAAGCCGGTCCGCGTCACCATGGGCTCCTACGGCATCGGCGTCTCCCGCGCGGTCGCCGCCCTCGCCGAGCAGAGCGCCGACGACAAGGGCCTGTGCTGGCCCAAGGAGGTCGCCCCGGCCGACGTCCACGTGGTCGCCGCCGGCAAGGCCCTGCAGACGGAACTGGCCCTCGACATCTCCGGCAAGCTGGCCGCGGCCGGTATCCGCGTCCTGGTCGACGACCGCGCCGGCGTCTCCCCGGGCGTCAAGTTCACGGACTCCGAGCTGATCGGCGTCCCGCAGATCCTGGTCGCCGGCCGCCGCGCCGCCGAGGGCGTCGTGGAGCTCAAGGACCGCCGCACCGGCGAGCGCGAGGAACTGACGGTCGAGGAGGCCGTGGCCCGCCTCACCGCGTAAGGCCGACAGCGCGGGACGAGTGAGCGCTCCGGGCGACCGGGGCGCTCACAGCCAGCCCGCGAACTCCAGCAGCAGCTCCGCGTCCCGGGGCCGCCCCACCCGTCCCGCCCGCACACCCGACTCCACGGCCCGGAACAGCGTCCAGCCGCGCAGCCGCTCCTGGTCCACGTCCAGGGACTCGGCCAGCCGCTTCACCCGGCGCCGGGTCGTCGCCGCGCCGGACGGCTGGGCGATCAGGTCCTCCACCCGGTCACGGACCAGCCGGGCCAGGTCGAACGCGCACTCGCCGACCACCGGGTCGGGCCCCACGGCCAGCCACGGCATCCGCTCCCCGGCGAGCACCTTGCTCTGCCGGAACGTGCCGTGCAGCAGCCGGTGTTCGGGCGGAGCGGCCAGCAGCTCCGCGCGCGCCGCAAGTGCCAGGTCGACCAGCGGGGCCACCTCGGGATCGGCCTGCGCCCGGGCCCGCATCGCCTCGGCCTGCCGACCGGTCCGCTCGGCCACCGTCTCGAAGGGAAAGTCGGCGGGCGGCTCGACCCACAGCCGCCGCAGCGTCCCCGCCGCCTCCAGCAGTGCCTTCGCCTCCGGCAGGGACCGCACCGACACGTCCGGGTGCAGCCGCTCCAGCAGCAGCACACCCTCGGTCGGAAGGCCGGGTTCCAGCAGCTGTACGGCGCCCCGCCCGGCCCAGTGCGCGAGCGCGGCCCGCTCCGCCTCCGGCCGGGCCCGCCCCGGCGCCAGTTTCAGCACCGCGGGCGTCCCGTCGGCCGTCCGCACCAGCACGACCAGGCTGCTGCGCCCGCCCGGCACCTGCACCCGCTCCACGGTCAACTCGCGTAGCGCGACGGCACGCTGCGCCGCCTCGGGCAGCCTCGCCAGCCAGTCGTCACCGTCCGGCGCCGTCTCACCGAGCGCCCTGACCAGGCGCTGCGGCGGTTCGAAAACCATGCGCGAGTCGTTCCCTTCGTGCTGTCCGCGGTGCGTGCCCTGCGGTCACGCCGTCGGCGCCGCCGAGGGCGGGGCCGTGCCGGCCCGCTCGGCGAGCCCAGGGAAGGCTACGCTCTCCCCGCGCCAGCGCACCGCCCGCACCGCCGCCTCCCGCAGCGCCTCGGCGGCCAGGGCCCGCCGCCCGCCGCCCGCCGCGCGCACCAGGTCGGAGTACACCCCGGCCACCCGGTCCTCCAGCTCGGCGGCGAGCCGCACGGCCGCGGCCGCGTCCGGCACCGGGAACGGCAGCGCGTACCCGGCGGCCGCCGCCGCGGGCCTGCCCCCCCAGGTCCTTCACCTCGCGCACCAGCGCGTCCCGGCGCGCCCGGTGCGCGTCGTACGCCGTCCGTGCCTCGACGCGCTGCCCCTCGCCCGATCTTCCCGCCGACGACCCCGTACCCGTAGACCGCCGCGTGCTCGGCCGCCAGGGCCGCCTGGAGGGCCCGCAGCTCCCGGTCCTTCGCCTCGCTCACGCGTCCCCCTCCGTCAGCAGATACACGTGCGCCGCCCCGGCCGCCGCCGCCGACGCCAGCAGCCGCGCCAGCTCGCCCGGCACCCCGAGCAGCTCCTTGGACCGCCGGTCGGCGAGCTCGCGCTCCGCGGCGGCGAGACCGGCCAGGGCGTCCTCGTCGTTCCCCGGCACAGCGGCCGTCGGCGAGGCCGACGGCGCGATCGAGCCCGACACCGAGGGGGACGCTTTCCGGCCACCCCCGAACGCCTGCGCGTGCCGTACGACGTTCTCCCGCAGCGGTCCCAGGCGCCCCGCGAGCCCCGGCCGGGCGGCGATCACCGCGTCGTACCGCTCCAGCAGCCCCTCGCTGTCCCGCGCCGCACGCGCGCGTGCCCGCCGCTCCGCCGCCGACGGGCCGTCGCCCGGGTCGGCCGGGTCCCCGCCGCCGGCGGTGCAGCCCGCCAGGGCGACGGCCGCCGGGCCGAGGGCGAGCAGACTCCTTCTGCGCGGTCCCGAGCGGGCGCGCGGCGATGGGGGGAACGGCACGTCAGACGTCCTCGGGGGCTCGGTGCGAGAAAGTAGCGCATGGCAGGGCTGCACGCCCGTGATCACGGTACCCGGGCCGTCGCCCCGGACCACTCAGCGGCACCGTTCGTGACCGGGTGGACGGCAACACTCCCCGCGACCGGATACCCTTTGACCAGACACGCGACCCATCCCACAACAGCACACGCGGCCGAGGAGTCACCCGGATGAGCACCACCCAGAGCGAGAGGCTGCGAGAACTGCTGGAACCGCTCGTCACCTCCCAGGGCCTGGATCTCGAAGAGATCGAAGTGGACTCCGTCGGCCGCAAGCGTGTGCTGCGCGTCGTCGTCGACTCGGACACCGGTGCGGACCTGGACCAGATCGCCGATGTGAGCCGCGCGCTCTCGGCGACGCTCGACGAGACGGACGCGATGGGCGAGGGGGAGTACACCCTCGAGGTCGGCACCCCGGGCGCGGAGCGCCTCCTCACGGAACACCGGCACTACGTCCGCGCCACGGACCGGCTGGTGAGGTTCCAGCTGGCCGAGGGCGGCGAGCTCGTCGCCAGGATCCTGAAGGTCGACGACGACGGCGTCGACACCGAGGTGCCCGGGGTCAAGGGCCGCAAGGCCACCGCGCGCAGACTCGCCTTCGACGACATCGTCCGGGCTCGTGTCCAGGTCGAGTTCAGCCGCAAGGACAACAAGAAGGAAGAGGAGGCGTAGCCGTGGACATCGACATGAGTGCCCTGCGGGGCTTGGTTCGGGAGAAGGAGATCTCCTTCGACCTGCTGGTCGAGGCGATCGAGTCGGCCCTCCTCATCGCCTACCACCGCACCGAGGGAAGCCGCCGCCACGCGCGCGTGGAGCTCAACCGGGAGACCGGCCATGTGACCGTGTGGGCGAAGGAGGACCCCGACGACGTCGAGGAGGGCCAGGAGCCCCGCGAGTTCGACGACACCCCGTCCGGTTTCGGCCGTATCGCCGCCACCACGGCCAAGCAGGTCATCCTGCAGCGCCTGCGCGACGCCGAGGACGACGCGACGCTCGGCGAGTACGCCGGCCGTGAGGGCGACATCGTCACCGGCGTGGTCCAGCAGGGCCGCGACCCGAAGAACGTGCTCGTGGACATCGGCAAGCTGGAGGCCATCCTGCCGGTGCAGGAGCAGGTGCCGGGCGAGACCTACCCGCACGGCATGCGGCTGCGCTCGTACGTCGTCCGGGTCGCCAAGGGCGTCCGCGGCCCGTCCGTGACGCTGTCGCGCACGCACCCCAACCTGGTGAAGAAGCTCTTCGCCCTGGAGGTGCCGGAGATCGCCGACGGCTCCGTGGAGATCGCCGCGATCGCCCGTGAGGCCGGTCACCGCACGAAGATCGCCGTCCGGTCCACCCGGTCGGGTCTGAACGCCAAGGGCGCCTGCATCGGCCCCATGGGCGGCCGGGTCCGCAACGTGATGGGCGAGCTGAACGGTGAGAAGATCGACATCGTCGACTGGTCGGAGGACCCGGCCGAGATGGTGGCGAACGCGCTCTCCCCGGCCCGCGTCTCCAAGGTCGAGATCGTGGACATGTCGACCCGGTCCGCCCGGGTGACCGTCCCCGACTACCAGCTGTCCCTGGCCATCGGCAAGGAGGGCCAGAACGCCCGCCTCGCGGCCCGGCTGACCGGCTGGCGGATCGACATCCGCCCGGACACGGAACCCTCCGGGGAACAGGCCCGGGACCGCTCCGGGGAATAGATCCAAGCCGCCGGTCGTTCAGATCACGACAGGTTCATGCGCGGCAACTGTTCGAAACCTGCCCCACAGGGGTGAGGTGCGTACGGGGAGGTAGACTTAGCAGTGTCTGGCCGGACGCGCGCCCGCGCATGCCCTGAACGCACCTGTGTGGGGTGTCGGGAGCGAGCGGCCAAGGCCGAACTGCTGCGGATCGTGGCGATCAAGGACGCATGCGTCCCTGATCCTCGCGGTACGCTGCCCGGCCGGGGTGCGTACGTTCACCCCGCCCCGGTCTGTCTCGACCAGGCGGTACGCCGCCGGGCGTTCACGAGGGCACTGCGCGCCCCGGGAACGCTCGACACAAAGGCGTTGCGCCGATACGTCGAGCAGACAACAGTTGCCGAGCAGGCAACACCGTAAGACGTGCCGCACGGAACCCCGTGTGGCTTAGGTACCTCGCGAGTCGAAAGCAGGTCGAGATTGCGATGAGCACTCGATGAGTACGCGATGAGTACGCCCATGAACTAGCGACGGTCCGGACGTAACCCGGACCTCAAAGGAGCGAAGTGGCTAAGGTCCGGGTCTACGAACTCGCCAAGGAGTTCGGTGTCGAGAGCAAGGTCGTCATGGCCAAGCTCCAGGAACTCGGTGAATTCGTCCGTTCGGCGTCTTCGACGATCGAAGCGCCCGTTGTACGCAAGCTGACCGACGCCTTCCAGGGTGGTGGCAACGGCAAGTCCGCCGCGAAGCCCGCCGCCCCCAAGAAGGCCGCCCCCCGTCCCGCGGCGCCCTCTCCGGCGCAGGCGGCCCGTCCGGCTGCCCCGAAGCCGCCGGCCGCCCCCAAGCCCGCGGCCCAGCAGCCGTCGGCCCCGTCGTCCCCCGCGCCGGCCCCCGGCCCGCGCCCGACGCCGGGTCCCAAGCCCGCGCCGCGTCCGGCTCCGGCCGCGCCCGAGTTCACCGCG